>NZ_CP023688.1:8125000-9361154 GCF_008704655.1 Streptomyces rimosus
GCACGGGCTTGAGCCTGTTCCTTCAAACGCCGGCCCCGGTAAAGGCTTGCTTCGGCGGGTTGTGACGGGTGGCTGGTCGTTGCTTGAGAACTGCACAGTGGACGCGAGCATCTGTGGCCAAGTTTTTAAGGGCGCACGGTGGATGCCTTGGCACCAGGAACCGATGAAGGACGTGGGAGGCCGCGATAGGCCCCGGGGAGCTGTCAACCGAGCTTTGATCCGGGGGTGTCCGAATGGGGAAACCCGGCAGTCGTCATGGGCTGTCACCCGTACCTGAACTCATAGGGTATGTGGAGGGAACGCGGGGAAGTGAAACATCTCAGTACCCGCAGGAAGAGAAAACAACCGTGATTCCGGGAGTAGTGGTGAGCGAAACCGGATGAGGCCAAACCAGTCACGTGTGATACCCGGCAGGGGTTGCGTGGTTGGGGTTGTGGGAGTTCTCTTGATCGGTCTGCCGGCCGGTCGGTGAGTCAGAAACCGTTGATGTAGGCGAAGGACATGCGAAAGGTCCGGCGTAGAGGGTAAGACCCCCGTAGCTGAAACATTAGCGGCTCGCTTGAGAACCACCCAAGTAGCACGGGGCCCGTGAAATCCCGTGTGAATCTGGCGGGACCACCCGTTAAGCCTAAATATTCCCTGGTGACCGATAGCGGATAGTACCGTGAGGGAATGGTGAAAAGTACCGCGGGAGCGGAGTGAAATAGTACCTGAAACCGTGTGCCTACAAGCCGTGGGAGCGTCGCGCAGAGAACTTGTTCTTTGCGTCGTGACTGCGTGCCTTTTGAAGAATGAGCCTGCGAGTTTGCGGTATGTTGCGAGGTTAACCCGTGTGGGGAAGCCGTAGCGAAAGCGAGTCCGAAGAGGGCGATATAGTAGCGTGCCCAAGACCCGAAGCGGAGTGATCTAGCCATGGGCAGGTTGAAGCGGAGGTAAGACTTCGTGGAGGACCGAACCCACCAGGGTTGAAAACCTGGGGGATGACCTGTGGTTAGGGGTGAAAGGCCAATCAAACTCCGTGATAGCTGGTTCTCCCCGAAATGCATTTAGGTGCAGCGTCGTGTGTTTCTTGCCGGAGGTAGAGCACTGGATAGGCGATGGGCCCTACCGGGTTACTGACCTTAGCCAAACTCCGAATGCCGGTAAGTGAGAGCGCGGCAGTGAGACTGTGGGGGATAAGCTCCATGGTCGAGAGGGAAACAGCCCAGAGCATCGACTAAGGCCCCTAAGCGTGTGCTAAGTGGGAAAGGATGTGGAGTCGCAGAGACAACCAGGAGGTTGGCTTAGAAGCAGCCATCCTTGAAAGAGTGCGTAATAGCTCACTGGTCAAGTGATTCCGCGCCGACAATGTAGCGGGGCTCAAGCACACCGCCGAAGTCATGTCATTGCAGTATGTACTCCTAACGGGGACTGTGATGGGTAGGGGAGCGTCGTGTGCCGGGTGAAGCAGCGCCGGAAGGTAGTTGTGGACGGTTCACGAGTGAGAATGCAGGCATGAGTAGCGATACACACGTGGGAAACGTGTGCGCCGATTGACTAAGGGTTCCTGGGTCAAGCTGATCTGCCCAGGGTAAGTCGGGACCTAAGGCGAGGCCGACAGGCGTAGTCGATGGACAACCGGTTGATATTCCGGTACCCGCTTTGAAGCGCCAAACATCGAATCCTCTGATGCTAAGGCCGTGAAGCCGCCCTGGAGTCTTCGGACAAAGGGGAGTGGTGGAGCCGCTGATCCAAGGTGGTAGTAGGTGAGTGATGGGGTGACGCAGGAAGGTAGTCCAGCCCGGGCGGTGGTTGTCCCGGGGTAAGGGTGTAGGACGCACGGTAGGCAAATCCGTCGTGCATGAAGTCTGAGACCTGATGCCGAGCCGATTGTGGTGAAGTGGATGATCCTATGCTGTCGAGAAAAGCCTCTAGCGAGTTTCATGGCGGCCCGTACCCTAAACCGACTCAGGTGGTCAGGTAGAGAATACCGAGGCGTTCGGGTGAACTATGGTTAAGGAACTCGGCAAAATGCCCCCGTAACTTCGGGAGAAGGGGGGCCACGGCTGGTGATCACCCTTGCGGTGTGAGCTGGTGGTGGCCGCAGAGACCAGCGAGAAGCGACTGTTTACTAAAAACACAGGTCCGTGCGAAGCCGTAAGGCGATGTATACGGACTGACGCCTGCCCGGTGCTGGAACGTTAAGGGGACCGGTTAGCTCCATTTCGGTGGGGCGAAGCTGAGAACTTAAGCGCCAGTAAACGGCGGTGGTAACTATAACCATCCTAAGGTAGCGAAATTCCTTGTCGGGTAAGTTCCGACCTGCACGAATGGCGTAACGACTTCTCGACTGTCTCAACCATAGGCCCGGTGAAATTGCACTACGAGTAAAGATGCTCGTTTCGCGCAGCAGGACGGAAAGACCCCGGGACCTTTACTATAGCTTGATATTGGTGTTTGGTTCGGCTTGTGTAGGATAGGTGGGAGACTGTGAAGCCGTGACGCCAGTCATGGTGGAGTCGTTGTTGAAATACCACTCTGGTCGTGCTGGATGTCTAACCTGGGTCCGTGATCCGGATCAGGGACAGTGTCTGGTGGGTAGTTTAACTGGGGCGGTTGCCTCCTAAAGGGTAACGGAGGCGCCCAAAGGTTCCCTCAGCCTGGTTGGCAATCAGGTGTTGAGTGTAAGTGCACAAGGGAGCTTGACTGTGAGACTGACGGGTCGAGCAGGTACGAAAGTAGGGACTAGTGATCCGGCGGTGGCTTGTGGAAGCGCCGTCGCTCAACGGATAAAAGGTACCCCGGGGATAACAGGCTGATCTTCCCCAAGAGTCCATATCGACGGGATGGTTTGGCACCTCGATGTCGGCTCGTCGCATCCTGGGGCTGGAGTCGGTCCCAAGGGTTGGGCTGTTCGCCCATTAAAGCGGTACGCGAGCTGGGTTTAGAACGTCGTGAGACAGTTCGGTCCCTATCCGCTGTGCGCGTAGGAGTCTTGAGAAGGGCTGTCCCTAGTACGAGAGGACCGGGACGGACGAACCTCTGGTGTGCCAGTTGTTCTGCCAAGGGCATGGCTGGTTGGCTACGTTCGGAAAGGATAACCGCTGAAAGCATCTAAGCGGGAAGCCTGCTTCGAGATGAGGGCTCCCTCCCACTTGATGGGGTAAGGCTCCCAGTAGACGACTGGGTTGATAGGCCAGATATGGAAGCGCCGTAAGGTGTGGAGTTGACTGGTACTAATAGGCCGAGGGCTTGTCCTCAGTTGCTCGCGTCCACTGTGTTTGTTCTGAAGTAACGAACTCGCCTTGCTGGCTGGAGTTCATCTTCATAGTGTTTCGGTGGTCATAGCGTTAGGGAAACGCCCGGTTACATTTCGAACCCGGAAGCTAAGCCTTTCAGCGCCGATGGTACTGCAGGGGGGACCCTGTGGGAGAGTAGGACGCCGCCGAACAATTTTTGTGGGGGAGCCCCGCACCGTATGGTGCGGGGCTTTTCTGCGTTCAGGGGCGACGCCGGCCGTGCCGCCACCGGCCGGCAGTCGCTTTTTCGGCGGTTATCGGGTGGTATCCGGACAGGGGCCCCGCGGTGTGGCGAAGTGTAGTGGCCAGGTAAGGTCAGGGGGCATCGTCGGTACGTTCCCCACAGGAGGCCCCCGGGTGGAGGTCCAGGAGACGCGCGTCCAGACGGATCGTGTCCTCACCATCCCGAACATTCTGAGCATGGCTCGTCTCGTAGGCGTGCCGGTGTTCCTGTGGTTGATCCTGTGGAAGGAGTTCGGCGGCCCGGACACCAAGTACTGGGCACTGCTGGTACTGGCGCTCAGCGGCGTCAGCGACTACCTCGACGGCAAGCTGGCCCGCCGCTGGAACCAGATCAGCAGCCTGGGCCGGATCCTCGACCCGGCCGCCGACCGGCTGTACATCCTGTCCACCCTCGTCGGCCTGACCTGGCGCGAAATCCTTCCGCTGTGGGTCACCGCGGCCCTGCTGGCGCGCGAACTGATGCTGCTGGTCGCGGTCGCCGCGCTCGCCCGGCACAACTACGGCCCTCCCCAGGTGAACTTCCTGGGCAAGGCGGCTACATTCAACTTGATGTATGCCTTCCCGTTGCTGCTGCTCAGCGACGGAGAAGGTTGGCTCCACACGCTCGCTGCGATTTTCGGATGGGCGTTCGCCGGATGGGGTACAGCACTGTACTGGTGGGCAGGGATTCTCTATGTGGTCCAGGTCCGCCGACTCATCAAGGCGGACAACAAGGCCGACTGATCCCGTCGTAACGGCACCTGGCCGGAACCAGGTGCCGAGGGCGCACACCGTTAAGTCTCCCGGACGGGTGAAGTCGGCAAGACCGTCATCTCTTTCGAGGAGGACGCTTCCGACATGAAGGCCGTTGTGATGGCCGGTGGCGAAGGCACCCGCCTTCGCCCCATGACGTCGAGTATGCCCAAGCCGCTGCTGCCGGTGGCCAACCGGCCGATCATGGAGCATGTGCTGCGGCTGCTGAAACGGCATGGACTCAGTGAGACCGTGGTGACCGTGCAATTCCTGGCGTCGCTCGTCAGGAACTACTTCGGTGACGGCGAAGAGCTCGACATGGAGCTCACCTATGCCAACGAGGAAAAGCCGCTGGGAACAGCCGGCAGCGTGAAGAACGCCGAGGAGGCGCTTCGCGACGACGCTTTCCTCGTGATCTCTGGCGACGCGCTCACCGACTTCGATCTCACCGACCTGATCAGCTTCCACAAGGAGAAGGGCGCGCTCGTCACCGTCTGCCTCACGAGGGTCCCCAATCCTCTGGAATTCGGCATCACGATCGTCGACGAGGACGGCAAGGTCGAGCGGTTCCTGGAGAAGCCCACCTGGGGCCAGGTCTTCTCCGACACCGTCAACACGGGCATCTACGTCATGGAGCCCGAAGTCTTCGACTATGTGGAGCCCGATGTCCCGGTGGACTGGTCGGGTGATGTCTTCCCGCAGCTGATGAAGGAGGGCAAGCCGGTCTACGGCTATGTCGCCGAGGGCTACTGGGAAGACGTGGGCACCCACGAGAGCTATGTGAAGGCCCAGGCCGACGTCCTCGAGGGCAAGGTCGACGTCGACATCGACGGCTTCGAGATCTCGCCGGGCGTCTGGGTCGCCGAGGGCGCCGAGGTGCACCCGGACGCCGTACTGCGCGGACCGCTGTACATCGGCGACTACGCGAAGGTCGAGGCCGGCGCGGAGCTGCGCGAGCACACCATCGTGGGCTCCAACGTCGTCGTCAAGAGCGGCGCCTTCCTGCACAAGGCCGTGGTGCACGACAACGTGTACATCGGCCAGCAGAGCAACCTGCGCGGCTGTGTGATCGGCAAGAACACCGACATCATGCGGGCGGCGCGGATCGAGGACGGCGCGGTCATCGGCGACGAGTGCCTCGTCGGTGAGGAATCGATTGTTCAGGGCAACGTACGGGTCTACCCGTTCAAGACCATCGAGGCCGGCGCGTTCGTCAACACCTCGGTGATCTGGGAGTCCCGCGGCCAGGCGCACCTGTTCGGCGCGCGCGGCGTGTCCGGCATCCTGAACGTCGAGATCACCCCCGAGGTGGCGGTACGCCTCGCCGGCGCGTACGCCACGACCCTGAAGAAGGGCTCCACGGTCACCATCGCCCGTGACCACTCCCGCGGCGCGCGGGCGCTGAAGCGGGCGATGATCTCCGCGCTCCAGGCCAGTGCCATCGACGTACGGGACGTGGAGAACGTGCCGCTGCCGGTCGCCCGGCAGCAGACGGCTCGCGGCAGCGCGGGCGGGATCGTGGTCCGTACGACACCCGGCGTACCGGACTCGGTGGACATCATGTTCCTGGACGAGCGGGGAGCAGACCTCTCCCTCGCGGGCCAGCGCAAGCTGGACCGGGTCTACGCGCGCCAGGAGTACCGCAGGGCCTTCCCCGGCGAGATCGGGGACCTGCACTTCCCCTCCAGCGTCTACGACTCGTACACCGGGTCGCTGCTGCGCTCGCTGGACACCGAGGGCATCGGGGAGGCGGGCCTGAAGGTGGTCGTCGACGCCTCCAACGGCAGCGCCGGCCTGGTGCTGCCCAGCCTGCTGGGCCGGCTCGGCGTCGACTCGCTCACCATCAACCCCGGCCTGGACGAGTCCCGGCCGACCGAGACCGCCGACGCCCGGCGCGCCGGGCTGGTCCGGCTCGGGGAGATCGTGGCCTCCGCGCGGGCGGCCTTCGGGGTGCGCTTCGACCCGGTCGGTGAGCGGCTGTCGCTGGTGGACGAGCGCGGCCGGATCATCGAGGACGACCGGGCGCTGCTGGTCATGCTGGACCTGGTGGCGGCCGAGCGGCGCAGCGGGCGGGTGGCGCTGCCGGTGACCACGACCCGTATCGCCGAGCAGGTGGCCGCGTACCACGGTACGCAGGTGGAGTGGACGACCACCTCGCCCGACGACCTGACCCGGGTGGGGCGCGCGGACGACACCATCTTCGGCGGTGACGGCCGGGGCGGCTTCATCGTTCCGGAGTTCAGCAGCGTCTTCGACGGCGCGGCGGCGTTCGTGCGGCTGATCGGGCTGGTGGCGCGTACGCAGCTCACGCTCAGCCAGATCGACGCGCGGATTCCGCGAGCCCATGTGCTCAAGCGGGACCTGGCCACGCCGTGGGCGGTCAAGGGCCTGGTCATGCGCCATGTGGTGGAAGCCGCCGGCGACCGGTCGGTGGACACGACCGACGGCGTACGGGTGGTGGAGGCCGACGGGCGTTGGGTGCTGGTGCTGCCGGACCCGGCGGAGGCCGTCACCCATCTGTGGGCGGAGGGCCCGGACGACGCCTCGGCCCAGCAGCTGCTGGACGAGTGGTCCGCCGTGGTGGACAGCGCCGGCCGCTGAGCACGGCCGGGCGGACGCGGTCGCGTCCGCCCGCCCCGTGGCCCCACCGGTGTGCCGCGATTCGGCACGCCGGTGGGGCCATTGGGTGACTGCGGCGCCGACGTGCGACGATGTGCGGCATGTCGCAGCAGCGCCCCGATCGGAGCACCCCCCAGCCGGCCTCGCGCCCCGATGCCTCGATGTCGCTGCTGACCAATGTCATGGACCACGCCCTGGACGACGGGTACGCGGAAGCGGCGGCCCGTAAGAGCGAGGCGGGGGTGCGCGGCCTCCCCCGTACGCTGCGGGCGAAGTTGGGGCTGGCGGCGGGCCTGGTGCTGGCCGCGGTGGTGGTGACGGTCGGTGCCGCCCAGGCGCGGATATCGGCGCCCACCCTGGCCAAGGAGCGCGAGGAGCTGATCAGCCGCATCGAGCACGGCACGGCCGACGCCGACGCGGTGCAAAAGCGTGTCGACAAGCTCCGCGACGACGTGGGTGCCATCCAGCGCGAGGCGCTGCGCAAGCACGGCGGCGACAAGGCCGAGCTGCTCGCGCTGCTGGCGGGCTCGACCCAGGTGACCGGGCCCGGCGTGAAACTCGTCGTCGACGACGCGAAGTCGGCGCAGTCCAGTGGTGGCGGCCCGCGCGAGAGCAGTGGCTTTTCGGACACCGGGCGGCTGCGCGACCGCGATCTGCAGCGGGTCGTCAACGGCCTCTGGGCGTCCGGCGCCGAGGCCGTCTCCGTCAACGGGCAGCGCCTGACGTCCCTCTCGGCGATCAGAGCCGCCGGAGAGGCCATACTGGTCGACAACAAGCCGCTGGTGCCGCCGTACACGGTGCTGGCGGTGGGCGACGGGCACAAGCTCGTCACCGCGTTCCAGGACAGTGCGGACGGGCAGTACTTGCACGTACTGCAGAAGAACTACGGGATCCGTACGAAGATTTCCGCCGAGAACGGGGTCACGCTGCCGCCCGCGCCCAGCTTGATCGTACGTACAGCACAGCCGAAGGCCGGTGCCCAGGGCGGCACCGACACAGGGAAGGGCACATCGTGATCGCCGTACTGGGCCTCATCGTGGGAGTCGTGGTCGGGCTTGTGGTCCGACCCGTGGTGCCGACGGTGGTCGAGCCCTACCTGCCGATCGCTGTCGTCGCGGCGCTGGACGCCGTCTTCGGCGGTCTGCGCGCGATGCTGGACGGCATCTTCGACGACAAGGTCTTCGTCGTCTCGTTCCTGTCCAACGTGGTGGTCGCCGCGCTCATCGTCTTCCTCGGCGACAAGCTCGGCGTCGGCGCCCAACTGTCCACCGGTGTGGTCGTCGTACTGGGCATCCGCATCTTCTCCAACGCCGCGGCCATCCGCCGGCACGTCTTCAGGGCCTGATGCCGATGGGTACCGACGAGAATCCAGGGCGGGACGGTACGGCGCCGGAGCCCGGCCGGCCCCCGGAGGAGCCCCGTACGGCGCGCTCCGCGGGTACGGACCGGCCTGCCGACCGCCGGCCGGTGCCGCCGGAGAGCAGGGCGGCGGAGCGCAGGGCCGACGGGGGACACGCCGCGGACGGGGCGCCGGACGGTACGGAACCGGCCACTGGGTCCGGCGCGCCGGGCCCGGCGATGACCGGGCGGCAGCGCCTGGTGGCCGGTCTGTGGCCGCCGCGGCTCACCCGCGCCCAACTGATCGTGGCCCTGCTGCTGTTCATTCTCGGTCTCGGCCTGGCAATTCAGGTACGTTCCACCAGTGACAGCAGTGCACTACGGGGCGCGCGACAGGAGGACCTTGTGCGCATCCTGGATGAATTGGACAACCGTTCGCAGCGTCTGACGGATGAGCAGCGCAGGCTGGAAGGCCAGAAGACGGAACTGGAGAACAGCTCGGACCAGGCCGAGGAGGCCCGTAAACAGACCGTGGAGAAGGAGCAGCAGCTCGGCGTGCTGGCGGGGACGGTGGCGGCCCAGGGGCCGGGCATCAACCTCACCATCAACGACCCGACGCACTCCGTCGAGGCGGACAAACTCCTGGACACCATCCAGGAGTTGCGGGCGGCCGGGGCCGAGGCCATCCAGATCAACGACGTACGGATCGTGGCCGGTTCGTATGTCTCGGATGTCCGTGGCGGCGTGGAGGTGGACGGCAAGCGGGTCGCCCAGCCGTACCGCTTCAAGGTGATCGGCAAGCCCGAGGACCTGGAGCCCGCGCTGAACATCCCGGGCGGAGTGGTGCAGACTTTGGAAAAGGAGCAGGCCACAGTGTCGGTGAGCCGTGACGAGAAGATCATCGTGGATGCCTTGCGGGAGGCGAAGCGGCCTGACTACGCTCGGTCGTCATCGCGGTGAGTGAGCCACGAATGGGGACGGCCCGGGTCGGGCATGAGGTAGCGGGGGGTCGGCGCACCGTTCGGGTGGTGCGTGGTGGAAACTGTGTGGAGGCCACGGACGTTCACCGGATGTCCGGATCGGCCGGTGTGTGCATCGAGGGTTCGTCCTGCCCCACGGGCGGGTCTGTTTCGTTCAAGGGGAATCGCCCGTGAAGTTGTTTGCAAAGCTGTTCGGCAAGAGCGCACGCCAGGAGGGCGGCACCGGCTCGGCGAAGCACCGTGCCCCGCGCCAGCCCGAGGAGAGCGGTGCCGCCCAGGAGCGCCCGCTCTTCCGCGACCAGGTCGGCGCGCCCGGCGCCGGTTCTGTTGACCCCTCCGTGTCCGGCCGCATAGGTTCCCAGGGACCGTCGGCCGCGAACACGGGTGGAGGGGTTTCCTTGCCGGTCTGTACGAGGTGCGGTCACCGCAACGCCGAGGCGAGCCGGTTCTGCTCCAACTGCGGAGCGCCGCTGCGCCCCGGCGCGCAGGCGGAGCGTGCCTCTGAGACGACCTCCACCATCTCCATCTCGGGGCTGGAGGCGTACGACGCGGAGACGACCGGGCAGACGGCGATCCCGTCGCTGTCCCCCGAGGCGCAGGCGGCCGTCGAGGCGCTGCCGATGGGCTCGGCCCTGCTGGTCGTGCGCCGCGGTCCGAACTCGGGCAGCCGCTTCCTGCTGGACGGCGACCTGACGACGGCCGGCCGCCACCCGCAGAGCGACATCTTCCTGGACGACGTGACGGTCTCGCGTCGCCACGTGGAGTTCCGCCGCGGCCAGGACGGCACCTTCACCGTCGCCGACGTCGGCAGCCTGAACGGCACGTACGTCAACCGTGAGCGGATCGACTCGGTCCTGCTCGCCAACGGTGACGAGGTGCAGATCGGCAAGTTCCGGCTGGTCTTCTACGCGAGCCAGCGGGGCGTCGGCTTCTGACCGGCCAAGGAAGGCATATGCACCGCACTGGGCCGGGCGGTGCCGGGTCGGCCGGCACCGCCGCGGACGGCAAGCTGATGAGCATCGGAACGGTGCTCAACTCGCTGCGCGACGAGTTCCCCGAGGTCACCATCTCCAAGATCCGTTTCCTGGAGGCCGAGGGGCTCGTCGAGCCGCGGCGCACCCCGTCCGGCTACCGGAAGTTCAGCACGGACGACGTCGCCCGGCTGGCGTCCGTCCTGCGGATGCAGCGTGACCACTATCTTCCGCTGAAAGTGATCCGCGAGCATCTCGACGCCGTGGCGCGCGGTGAGCAGGTGCAGCTGCCGGCGCCCGCCGCGCCCGCGGGGGAGCTGTTCGAGGGGCTCGGCGAGCCGGACGCCGACCGGCCCACGGCCGCCCGCATAGGCCGGGCGGAGCTGCTGGCCGCCGCGGAGGTCGAGGAGGCCGAGCTCGCCGACTGGGAGTCGTACGGCCTCATCGTCCCGGACGACGGGGGCGGGTACGACATCGAGGCCGTCACGGTCGCCAAACTCGTCGCCGAGCTGGGGCGCTTCGGTCTGGAACCGCGCCATCTGCGGACGGTGAAGGCGGCGGCCGAGCGGGAGGCCAATCTGGTCGAGCAGGTCGTGGCGCCGCTGCGCCGCCACCGCAATCCGCAGACCAGGCAGCATGCCGAGGCCACGGCCAGGGAGCTGGCCACGCTGTCCGTACGGCTGCATGCTGCACTGGTCCAGTCCGCCCTGCGCGTCCGCCTGACGTGAGCAATGGGTGGCCCGACTACCCAAACCGGCCGGGCACGTCCTAGGGTTGCTGTGTGAACGAGCTCGATGTCGTGGGTGTCCGGGTGGAAATGCCTTCCAACCAACCGATCGTGCTCCTACGGGAGGTAGGAGGCGATCGTTACCTGCCCATTTGGATCGGGCCGGGGGAGGCCACCGCCATCGCCTTCGCCCAGCAGGGGATGGCCCCTGCCAGGCCGCTGACGCACGACCTCTTCAAGGACGTGCTGGAAGCGGTGGGCCAGGAACTGACCCAGGTCCGCATCACGGACCTGCGCGAGGGGGTCTTCTATGCCGAACTGGTCTTCGCCAGTGGTGTCGAGGTCAGCGCCCGTCCGTCCGACGCCATAGCGCTGGCGCTGCGCACCGGTACGCCGATCTACGGGACCGACGGGGTCCTCGACGACGCGGGGATCGCCATCCCGGACGAGCAGGAGGACGAGGTGGAGAAGTTCCGCGAGTTCCTCGACCAGATCTCGCCCGAGGACTTCGGCACCAACAGCCAGTGAGCCAGGTGCGCGGAGGGGTGCCTTCCGCGCATTCGATTAGCCTTTCCCTGAGCAGGGACACGAGAAACCACTCGCAAGGTGATTATCACTCGGCGTGGCGAGCGCGGCGATCGTTGACGCACCCCGAGTGACTGCATACCGTCGATAGGGCAGGTCCCGTCCGGGACGTGGAGGACGGAGGTCGGCGTGGCAATCACCGGCGACGGTACGGCGGCGGAAGGGGCGTTGCCGCTCCACTCCGGGGCTGCTGACCGCACCCCGGCACAGGCCGCCGGGGCACCGGGCGACCGCGGGGCGGACACCATCGGCTACCGGGGCCCGACGGCGTGCGCGGCCGCGGGGATCACTTACCGCCAGCTCGACTACTGGGCCCGTACGGGGCTCGTCGAGCCGAGCGTCCGGCCCGCCTACGGGTCGGGCACCCAGCGGCTCTACAACTTCCGGGACGTCGTCGTCCTGAAAATCGTCAAGCGGCTGCTGGACACCGGGGTCTCCCTCCAGAACATCCGCACCGCCGTCCGGCACCTGCGCTCCCGCGGGCTGTCCGACCTGGCGAGAATGACGCTGATGAGCGACGGCGCGACGGTCTACGAATGCACCTCGCCCGATGAGGTCGTCGACCTGCTCCAAGGGGGACAGGGCGTCTTCGGCATCGCCGTGGGCGTGGTCTGGCGCGATGTGGAAAGCGCGCTGTCGCAGCTTCACGGGGAGCGGGTGGACACCGGCGAGACGCTGGTCCGGCACAACCCGCACGACGAACTGGCGCGGCGCCGCAACCGGGCGGGGTGAGCGGGGGCGTACGCCGCGGGGCCGGGGGCCGATCGCCCCGGCGTGCTCCGGCGCATCCGGCGTACCCGACGTACGGAATACGGGCGTGCGCTCCTCGCGCGCCCGTTACGACGGCCTCCTGCGCCTCTGCCGCACCAGGAGATCCATAACGGCCACAGGAGCCGCACACGGCCTCCGAAGCGCGCACGCGGCCTCTCAGAGGATTCCGGAGTGCGCCCGAGGCAGGGTGAGGCCGCGCGCGGCGGGGTCGGTCGGGGCGATTGTCAGTGGTGTGGGGGAGCATCGGTCGTGTGAGACGTGCGCCGACGATCCTGCATCTGGACATGGATGCGTTCTATGCGTCCGCCGAACAGGCGGCGAAGCCGAGCCTGCGCGGAAAGCCCGTGGTGGTCGGCGGGATCGGCCCGCGCGGCGTGGTCTCCACGGCGTCGTACGAGGCCCGGGTCTTCGGGGTGCGCTCGGCCATGCCGACCGCCCAGGCCCGCCGCCTCTGCCCGAACGCCGCGTATCTGACCCCGCGCTTCACCCTGTACCGCCGGGTGAGCGACCAGGTCATGGAACTGCTTCACGCGCTGTCGCCGCTGGTGGAGCCGCTCAGCCTGGACGAGGCGTTCGTGGACCTGGAGGCCGGCGGCACCGAGGCCGACACGGCGGCCGCACGGGCCGTGGGGGAGCGGCTGCGGCGGGACATCAGACGCACGACGGGGCTCACCGGGTCGGTGGGCCTGGCCGGGGCCAAGATGCTGGCCAAGATCGCGTCCGAGCAGGCCAAGCCGGACGGCCTGGTGGTCATCGAGCCGGGGACGGAACGGGAGCTGCTGGGCCCGATGACGGTGCGTACGCTGCCCGGCGTCGGCCCCGCCACGGCCGAGACGCTGCGCCGGGCGGGCATCCACACGATCGCCGAGACGGCGGAGGCGGGGGAGGCGGAGCTGGTGCGCCTCCTGGGCAAGGCGCACGGCACCGGGCTGTACGCCATGGCGCTGGGCCGCGACGAGCGGCCCGTGGTGGCCGAGCGGGATGCGAAGTCCATATCGGTCGAGGACACCTTCGACGTGGACCTGACCGACCGGACCCGGGTGCGGGCCGAGGTGACGCGGCTGGCGGACCGGTGCGTGGAGCGGTTGCGGGCGGCCGGGCGCTCCGGCCGGACCGTCGTGATCAAGGTGCGTAACTACGACTTCTCGACGCTGACCAGGTCGGAGACGCTGCGCGGACCCACCGACGACCCGAGTGTGGTGCGGGAGGCGGCGGCCCGGCTGCTGGACCTGGTGGACACGACGGGCGGCGTACGGCTGCTGGGCGTGGGCGTGACCGGGCTCGCCGACTTCACCCAGGAGGACCTGTTCGCCCAGCTCGCGACGGAGAAGGCGGCCGAAGAGGAGGCCGAGCGGGAGCGCCGGGTGGCGGCGGAGGCGGCCCGGGAGGCGGCCGACGAGCCCGAGCGGCCCCGGCGCTGGCTCCCCGGGCTGGACGTGATCCATGAGGAGCACGGCGCCGGCTGGGTGCAGGGCAGCGGTGTCGGCCGGGTGACCGTACGGTTCGAGCAGCCGTGGTCCGGGCCCGGCCGGGTGCGCACCTTCCCCGTGGACGACCCGGCGCTGCGCCCCGGCGAGCCGCTGCCGCTGGTGGGCGGGCCGGCCGAGCCATCCACCGGGCCCGCACAGGAGGGCCCTGCCCAGAAGGACCCCGCCCAGAAGGGAGCTGACCAGAAGGCCCCCGCCCCTCAGTCCTCCGCCCCCGCCACCCTCCCGAATTCCGTGTCGGCCCGCGCGGCGTCCGAGCCGGGGACGGGCCCGGAGACGGAATCGGGGGCCGGGATGTCCAGCCGGTAGTGGTGGTAGAGCTGTAGTTCCTGCTCCGGCGAGAGGTGGCGGCCCACCCCGAAGTCCGGCGCATCCCTGATCAGCTTGCGGTCGTAGGGGACGTGCAGCACCTCGTCGACCAGATCGCTGGGCTCCAGGGGCACGAACGCGTCCCGGCTGAAGATCCCGGTGCGTACGGCCGCCCATTCCGGTTCTCCGGTCGCGTCGTCCAGGTACACCTCGTCGACGGTGCCGATCTTGGTTCCGTTCTTGTCGAACGCCTTGCGGCCGATCAAGCTGCGGGGATCGATATCGGTCTGCACGGTCCCTCCATGTGGTCGCAACTGCCTTGTGACAACTACCAAACGGCACATTTCATGCCCCGGCCACTCGAAGGAACGCCCGTTCGCCGCGCTGGTAGGCTGGCGAACGGCTGTCGACCCCATGCGGGAGAGTCCTTCGCCGATCATGGCGAGGGCGCCGAAGGAGCAACTCCTCCCCGGAATCTCTCAGGCTCATGTACCGCATGGACGAGGTCACTCTGGAAAGCAGGGCGGGCCACGGACGGGCACAGCGCCGGAGCCCCTCCTCACCGACGGTGAAAGCCGGTGCCGCGTGCGGAACCGGTGAAGCTCTCAGGTTGCGATGACAGAGGGGGAGGCCGTCCGGGCACCAGCGCCGTGGTGCCCCGCAGAGGTCGAAACGACCAGGAGGCCCCCGCAGATGACCACCAACCGCATCTCCTTGACCGAGCTGGAACGCGGTACCCCGTTCGAGCAGCGGCACATCGGCCCCGGTCCGGAGGACCAGGCCAAGATGCTCGCGCAGGTCGGTTTCGGATCGCTGGACGAGCTGACCGCGGCCGCCGTACCGGATGTGATCAAGAGTGCGGAGGCGCTGGGGCTGCCGCAGGGCCGCAGCGAGGCCGAGGTGCTGGCCGAGCTGCGGGCGCTCGCGGACCGTAACCAGGTGCTCGCCCCGATGATCGGGCTCGGCTACCACGGCACGTTCACCCCGCCGGTGATCCTGCGCAACGTGATGGAGAACCCCGCCTGGTACACGGCCTACACCCCGTACCAGCCGGAGATCTCGCAGGGCCGCCTGGAGGCGCTGCTCAATTTCCAGACCATGGTCGCCGACCTGACCGGACTGCCGACCTCCGGCGCCTCGCTGCTCGACGAGGGCACGGCCGCCGCCGAGGCGATGGCCCTCGCGCGGCGCGTGGGCAAGGTCAAGGACGGCGTCTTCCTGGTCGACGCCGACTGCCTGCCGCAGACCATCGCCGTGATCGAGACCCGCGCCGAGCCGACCGGCGTCGAGGTCGTGGTGGCCGACCTGTCCGACGGCATACCGGCCGAGGTGGCCGAGCGCGGCGTCTTCGGCGTGCTGCTCCAGTACCCCGGCGCGTCCGGTGCCGTACGCGACCCCCGCGCCGTGATCGAGCGGGCGCACGAGCTGGGCGCGGTCGTCACCGTCGCCGCCGATCTGCTGGCGCTGACGCTGCTGACCTCGCCGGGTGAGCTGGGCGCGGACATCGCCGTCGGCACCACCCAGCGGTTCGGCGTGCCGATGGGCTTCGGCGGCCCGCACGCCGGGTTCATGGCCGTACGGGAGAAGTTCGCCCGTAGCCTGCCCGGCCGCCTGGTGGGCGTCTCGGTCGACGCGGACGGCAACAAGGCGTACCGCCTCGCCCTCCAGACGCGCGAGCAGCACATCCGCCGCGAGAAGGCCACCAGCAACATCTGCACCGCGCAGGTCCTGCTCGCGGTGATGGCGGGCATGTACGCCGTCTACCACGGCCCGGACGGGCTCGCGGCCATCGCGCGCCGTACCCACCGCTACGCCTCCATCCTGGCCGAGGGCCTGCGCGCCGGCAGCGTCGAGGTCGTGCACGGCGCGTACTTCGACACGCTGACCGTACGGGTGCCGGGCCGGGCCGCCGAGGTGGTCGCAGCGGCCCGCGAGGCGGGGGTCAACCTGCGCCTGGTCGACGCGGACCTGGTGGGCGTGGCCTGCGACGAGACCACCGGGCGCGCGCAGGTGCACGCGGTGTGGGGCGCCTTCGGCGTCCAGGCCGACATCGAGCGGCTGGACGAAGCCGTGGCCGACGCGCTGCCGTCGGAGCTGCTGCGCGGCGACGCGTACCTGACGCACCCGGTCTTCCACCAGCACCGCTCCGAGACCGCGATGCTGCGCTACCTGCGCCGCCTGTCGGACAAGGACTACGCGCTGGACCGCGGCATGATCCCGCTCGGCTCCTGCACCATGAAGCTGAACGCGACGACCGAGATGGAGCCGGTCACCTGGCCCGAGTTCGGGCAGCTGCACCCGTTCGCGCCGGTCGAGCAGGCGCAGGGCTACCTCACGCTGATCGCGGAGCTGGAGGAGCAGCTGGCCACGGTCACCGGCTACGACAAGGTCTCCATCCAGCCGAACGCCGGCTCGCAGGGCGAACTGGCCGGGCTGCTGGCCGTGCGGGCCTACCACCGCGCCAACGGCGACGCGCAGCGCACCGTCTGCCTCATCCCCTCCTCGGCGCACGGCACCAACGCGGCCAGCGCCGTGATGGCCGGCATGAAGGTCGTCGTCGTCAAGACCGGCGCGGACGGCGAGGTGGACGCGGACGACCTGCACGCCAAGATCGAGCAGTACCGTGACGAGCTCGCGGTCCTGATGGTCACCTACCCGTCCACGCACGGCGTGTTCGAGGAGCACATCACCCAGATCTGCGCGGCGGTGCACGACGCGGGCGGCCAGGTGTACGTGGACGGCGCCAACCTGAACGCGCTGGTCGGGCTCGCCGAGCCGGGCAAGTTCGGCGGCGATGTCTCGCACCTGAACCTGCACAAGACCTTCTGCATCCCGCACGGCGGCGGCGGTCCGGGCGTCGGCCCGGTCGGCGTGCGCGCCCACCTGGCGCCGTACCTGCCCAACCACCCGCTGCAGCCCTCCGCGGGCCCGGAGACGGGCGTCGGGCCCATCTCCGCGGCGCCGTGGGGCTCCGCCGGCATCCTGCCCATCTCCTGGGCGTACGTCCGGCTGATGGGCGGCGCGGGCCTCAAGCGCGCCACCCAGGTCGCGGTGCTCGGCGCCAACTACATCGCCAAGCGCCTGGAGCCGCACTACCCCGTGCTCTACACCGGCCCCGGCGGCCTGGTCGCGCACGAGTGCATCATCGACGTACGGCCGCTGACCAAGGCGACCGGTGTGAGCATCGACGATGTCGCCAAGCGGCTGATCGACTACGGCTTCCACGCGCCGACGATGTCGTTCCCGGTGGCCGGCACGCTGATGATCGAGCCGACCGAGAGCGAGAACCTGGACGAGCTGGACCGCTTCTGCGACGCGATGATCGCGATCCGCGCGGAGATCGACAAGGTCGGTTCGGGGGAGTGGGACAAGGACGACAACCCGCTGCGCAACGCCCCGCACACCGCGGGGGCGCTGAGCGGCGCGTGGCCGCACCCGTACACCCGTGAGGAGGCGGTCTTCCCGGCCGGTGTCGAGGCGGCGGAGAAGTACTGGCCGCCGGTGCGCCGTATCGACGGTGCGTTCGGCGACCGCAACCTTGTCTGCTCCTGCCCGCCGCTGGAGGAGTACGACAGCTGATCCGTGGGCGCGCCGCTCACGGCGGCGCGGCATGCGAAGGGCCCTCGGCGTGGACGCCGGGGGCCCTGTTGTCCGTTGTGCTGAGTTGTGCGGTGCTCTGTGCCGTGTTGTGCGGTCGCCCGCGGTGGCGCCGCCCGTGAAGGATCAGGCGGCGGTGGCCACGTGCGGTGTGCCCAGCACCCGGTGCGGCGCGATGACCTGGCCGTCCGGCAGCAGTTCACCGGTGTCCTCGAACAGGAGGACACCGTTGCACAGCAGGCTCCAGCCCTGCTCCGGGTGGTGCGCCACAAGATGGGCGGCCTCCCGGTCGGCGGAGTCTGCGGTCGGGCACGGTGGTTGATGCTGGCACATGGATGAGATCTTTCGCTGCGATGTGGTCTGATTCGTCCTGCGGCTCGACGCGATGCTCATGGCCGCTCCCCCGTTTCAGTAGGTCGATACCAGTGTTGCCCCACGGGCCGGATTCCGCAGGGATTTGGCTGCAGCGGCACTCACTAGATAATGACGCATCACCCGTGCGGTCGGTTCATTTCAAGTACGGGACGTTGACGGGGCGTTGGGAGTGACCCGGCCGCGTACTCCGCGTGGGTGAGCGCAGCGGAGCGCCCCGCGTCCAAAAGGGCGCGGGGCGCGAACCTGTGGAACGGTGTGCATCTGTGCGCGGTTGCGGTGGTACGACGTCGGCCGCTCGCCGCGGAGAACCCCCTGCGGAGCCTCAGGCCGGTGACCCCAGCAGCGGTACCGGGGCCAGGCGCAGGGTCAGCCGGGGCAGCAGATCCGCCACCCGGTGCGGCCGGTGCGCCGCGATGCCCGGCGGGGCCGGCGCCAGTGGTACGAGGACGTCGCCCGGCGCGGGCACGCCCTCGGCGCCGTCGGCACCGACGTCGTGGTGCAGCCACAAAGTGAGCATGTACAGCTCCGGCACGGACAGCAGCCGGGGCTGGTACGGAGTCGGTACGGACTCCGCCTGACGCAGTGCCCGTTCGGTCGATGTGACGTAGGGGCCCTCGCAGAAATGCGAGAAGGCCCAGCCGTCCGCGGTGAGCATCGCCTCTGCGGTCGCCACCGCGCGTTCCCCGTCGCGGATCAGGAAGCGCCAGCCGGTCAGCCGGGTGCGGGGCGGGCCGGCGGGGTGGCTGACATCGTCCAACACGTGGACGGGCAGGGGCAGTTCGGGGGTGAGGGGGCCCTGGTGGGCACGGAGGGCGGGGGTGCGGGCCTCACGCACGGCGGTGGGGGAACCGAGGGCGGCGAGGACGCTGCGGAGGGCGGGCGCGGGGGCAGGGGGAACATGCAGCGGCATGGTGGGTCGCCTCTCACTTGGGAGACACGGTGGTGCTGGGCAAGTGCGGACGTCGTCGTCAGCGTCGGGGACAGAGCGCCAGTACATGGCCGATCGGGGACGTCGGCCCGGCGGGGTTCAGCCGCTTTGCCGCAGCCCCGGTGGAACACCGCGACGCTGGGCGCCAACTCTCTGCCTCGTCAGCGAAGTTTATACGACGTGTGTTCACCAAGTGTTTCGTCTAGCCGCTCCGGAGATTGTCGGCAAGGCGGAATCCGGGCCGGCCGGAGAGGTGTTTTCGGCGCCTTTGTGCGGTGCCCGGCGCGACTGCCTCGTATTCCGTCGTGAACACGGTAGGCCGGATCCGGACGGTCTTTTTCCGGATCTCGACGGCGTTTACTGCCACGCGCCGATCCGATCTCCGAACCGGGCGGTATGCCCTCGGAATGTGCCAGCCTTCGTGTCTGATCGAGCCTATCGGTTCCGGCGCATGTCCGAGGCGTTATCGATCGGATTGCCGGGCATCATCGACCGTAGCGCGATCCCCTGGCGCCGCCGGGGAGACCGGCGGACCGGGCGCCGTGGCGGGTCCCGGGAGGCCCGCCGGGCCGGGCCCGTCGTCACGAGGAGGGACGCTTCGATGGGGGAGAAGGTTGCGGCGGGCGGGATCGACCTCACCGACCCGCAACGCTATCGAAGAAAGCTGCGGGAGTGTCTGGCGGGATTGCGGAGACTCCTGGACGAGAAGCGGTTCGACCGCCCCAAGAACCTGATGGGGCTGGAGATCGAATTGAATCTCGCCGGTCCCGACGGGCTGCCGCGGATGATGAACTCCCAGGTCCTGGAGCGCATCGCGAGCCGTGATTTCCAGACTGAACTGGCCCAGTGCAATCTGGAAGTCAATATCCTGCCGCACCGGTTGTCCGGACGGGTCCTCGATCAACTCGCCGAAGAACTCCGCACCGGCCTGGGCTATGCCGACCGCAAGGCCGCCGAGGTGGCCGCCCGTATCGTGATGATCGGTATTCTGCCGACCCTGGCCGCCGAGGACCTGGTCGCCTCCAACCTCTCCGAGATCGACCGCTACGTCCTGCTGAACGACCAGATGCGCGCCGCGCGCGGCGAGGACTTCCAGATCGAACTGGAGGGCGTGGAACGGCTGGTCTCCACCTCCGCCTCCATAGCGCCCGAGGCCGCGTGCACCTCCGTGCAACTGCACCTCCAGGTCACCCCGGGCCGCTTCCCCGCCGTCTGGAACGCGGCCCAGGCCATCGCCGCCGTACAGATAGCGGTCGGCGCCAACTCGCCGTTCGTCTTCGGCCGCGAACTGTGGCGCGAATCCCGCCCCCCGGTCTTCCAGCAGGCCACCGACGTGCGCCCGCCGGAGCTGCGGGCCCAGGGGGTACGCCCGCGCACCTGGTTCGGCGAGCGCTGGATCGACGCCCCGTACGACCTGTTCGAGGAGAACCTGCGCTTCTTCCCGCCGCTGCTGCCGATCCGCTCGGACGAGGAACCCCTGGCCGTACTGGACGAGGGCGGCATACCGAGCCTGGCCGAACTGGTCCTGCACAACGGCACCGTCTACCGCTGGAACCGCCCGGTGTACGGCGTGGCCGACGGCGTCCCGCACCTCAGGGTCGAGAACCGGGTCCTGCCCGCCGGACCCTCCGTCACCGATGTCATCGCCAATACGGCCTTCTACTACGGGCTGGTGCGCACGCTGGCCGAGGAGCAGCGGCCGGTGTGGACCCGCCTGCCGTTCGCCACCGCGGCCGAGAACTTCGACACCGCGTGCCGCCGGGGCATCGACGCCGTACTGAAGTGGCCCCGCGGCCGGTCCGGCGGGCTCGCCGAGATTCCCGCCGTACGCCTGGTACGCCAGGAACTGCTGCCGATGGCCGCCGACGGGCTGGACGCCTGGGGCGTCGAACCGGCCGACCGGGACCATTACCTCGGCGTGATCGAGGCCCGCTGCCGGCGCCGCGTCAACGGGGCGTCCTGGCAGACCGCCGCGTACCACCACGCGCTCGGCCGCGGCCTGGACCGGGGCGCGGCGCTGGCGGCGATGACCCGGCGGTACAGCGAGCTGATGCACTCGGGTGAGCCGGTGCACGCATGGCCCGTCGAGTGGGCGCCCAGGCCGGTGTCGGCGGGGCGGGGCTGAGAGGCTCGCCTGCGTATACGGCCGGATACGGCTCGTCCTCGTCCGTCAACGATGTGCCACGTCCCGACGCGATTCCGCATGCCCCCCGCCGGGGCCTTCCTGGACGGCCCGGCGCCCCCGTACCGCTCGGCCGCGGCCGGCGTCGGGCAAGCTATGACGTTCCAGCGCGGAAGCACCGACCGGCGGACCGCGGTGGTGGGATACCGCGGTGGTGCGGAACGTCGTAGTGCGGAACTGGAGGCAGCTGTGCAGTCGGACGCGAGTCCCGTGACCGGTGCGGGATCCCCGGGCCGGGGGCGGCAGGAGCCGGACGGAGGCCGGGGGGACGGCGCGGACGGCGGGCTGCCGCGGCGGCTCCTGCGCAACGAGACACTGCTGGTCCTGGCGCTCTCGCTCGGCGCCAGCGGCGTGTCGGCGCTCATCAGCTTCATCGGGTCGCTGACCAAGCCGGGCGGTCTCAAGGACCAGGCCGCGATGATGAACTCCTCGCAGGCGCCGGGCCGCCCGTGGCTCGATCTGACGTGGCAGCTGTTCGGCATCGCCACCGCGCTCGTCCCCGTGGCACTGGTGGCGCATCTGCTGCTGCGCGAGCGGGCCGGCGGCCTGCGGGCGGTCGGCCTCGACCGGCGCAGGCCCGGATTCGACCTGAGCCGCGGCGTCTGCGTGGCGGCGGTCATCGGCGGTAGCGGCCTGTTGCTGTACCTCGGCGCGCGGGCGGCGGGCTTCAACCTCACGGTCGTGCCGGAGGCGCTGCCCGGCGTGTGGTGGAAGGTGCCGGTGCTGGTCGCCTCGGCCGTGCAGAACGCCGTGGTCGAGGAGGTCATCGTCGTCGGCTACCTGCTGCGGCGGCTGGGGCAGCTCGGGTGGACCCCGGTGGCGGCGCTCGCGGCGAGCGCGGTGCTGCGCGGCTCGTACCACCTCTACCAGGGCATCGGCGGCCTTGTCGGCAACATGGTCATGGGCGTGATCTTCGTACTGCTGTATCGGCGTTGGGGACGCGTCGGGCCGCTGGTCGCCGCGCACGCGCTGATCGACACCGTGGCGTTCGTGGGGTACGCGGTGCTGGCGGGGAAGGTGGGGTGGCTGCCGACGGCGTGAGGACGGCGGCGCGGGGGCCGGGCCACACGGCCCGGCCCCCGCCCCCGATCCCCGCCCCCCGTTGCCCTGCCCCCGTTCCCAGGGCGTGGCGAGGAGTCTCAGGGCGCGGTGAGCAGTTCGCCGTCGATGACGGTGACGGCCGAGCCGGTCAGCAGCGTACGGTCGCCGCGCAGCGTGGTACGGACGAGGCCGGTGCGGTGCGCCGGGCCCTGGTGGCCGACGAGCGTGTCACGGCCCAGCCGGGCCGACCAGAACGGCGCGAGGGCGGTGTGGGCGCTGCCCGTCACCGGGTCCTCGTCGATGCCGACGGCCGGGAAGAAGCCGCGGCTGACGAAGTCGTAGCCACAATCGGCCGCTTCGGCCGCGGCGGTGGCGATCACACCGCGGCCGCCGGGCGAGGCGAGGGCCGCGAAGTCCGGCTCCAGGGCCCGTACGGCCTTCTCGTCGGCCAGCTCGACGAGGAGGTCGCCGAGGTTCGCACCGGTGTCGTACGCGCCGAGGACCTCCGTGCCCAGCGCCTCGGCCACGACCGGCGGCACCTCGACCTCGGTCAGCGGGGCCGTCGGGAAGTCCATGGTGATGGCGCCGCTGTCGTCGGCCGTCGTCGTCAGCACACCGCTGCGGGTGGCGAAGCGGACCGTGCCGGTGGCGGCACCGGTGGTGTGCAGGACGTGTGCGGTGGCCAAAGTGGCATGCCCGCAGAGGTTCACCTCGGCGGCCGGGGTGAGCCAGCGCAGGGCCCAGTCGGCGTCGCCGCCCGCGGGCAGCGGGTGGGCGAAGGCGGTCTCGGAGAGGTTGACCTCGGCGGCGACCTGCTGGAGCCAGGCGGTGTCGGGGAAACCGGCGGCGCCGAGCAGCACGACTCCGGCGGGGTTGCCGCCGAAGGGGCGGTCGGTGAAGGCGTCAACGATGCGGATCCTCATAGCGGGGAGTCTAGGAGGGCCGCTTCGGTCGTCTGTAAGGCCAATCGCGGATAAGTGGACTGGTTTGGGATACGGGTGAGGCGGCACATCGGTGCCGCGCCTGCCGTGACCGGCCGCCCGCACCGCCTCTCAGGGCGCGGTCAGCGGCTCCGCCTCGTACGCCCGGTGCAGCAGCTCCAGGAAGTCCGGTGCTTCCGGTACGGACACGGACCCGACCCGGTGTACGGCCACGCCCGGCGTCCAGGAGTTCATGACCACGGCACCGGCCAGCCCCGGCAGGTCGGCGGGGGTGACCTCCTGGACGCGCTGGGGGACGCCGAGCCGGTCCAGCTGCCGCCGGACGATGCCCATGGTGGTGCCGGTCAGTATCTCGGCCTCGGGCCAGACCACCGAGGTGCCGTCCCAGAAGGCCAGGTTCCAGATCGTCGCCTCGCTGAGACGGCCGCGGCGGTCGACGAAGGCGGCGTCGTCGAAACCCTGGCCGGCAGCCTGGCGGAGGAAGTACTTCTTGGAGACCTCGCCGACGTGCTTCACGGCCGGAAGGGCGCGCTCGTGCTCGACGGTGGTGAGCGCCAGCGGCCCCTCGGGGGCGGACGCGGCCGGGCCCGTACGGACGAGGACATCGAGCCGCACATCGGCACCGAACGCGGCGAACTCGCCCCCGGGCGCGTACACGAAGGCCAGCAGCGACACATCGTCCGGCCCGGCCTCCAACGCCGTCCGCAGGTAGGCCCGCACCTGGTCGTCCGGCACCGCCCGCCCGAACAGCTCCAGCGAAGCGGACCGCAGCCGCTCCAGGTGCAGGTCGAGGCCCCGGACCCGGCCGCCGCGCACCTGCATGGCGGTGAAGTGCGCGTAGCCCGCGAAGGCGAGCGGCGCCAGGTCGTCGGTGGTCGCGGCCTGGCCATTACGGTGAACGGCGAAAGAGGTCATGTCCTCACTCCAGCGGTACGGAATCGGAAGGGAGCGAACAGCTGTGGTCCGGCGGGTCGCGGAATGTTCGCTCCTGCACGCGACGTTAAGGGTTCACATCAATGGAAAGGTCAACCTCGGATGGGACGGGGCACATGCTGATCGGGGAGTTGTCGCGGCGTACCGGGGTCAGTCCGCGTCTGCTGCGGTACTACGAGGAGCAGGGCCTGCTGGAGGCGCGGCGCGCCCCGAACGGTTACCGCTACTACGACGAGGACACGCTCCTGACCGTCCGCCAGGTACGCGCCCTGCTGGAAGCGGGGCTCACCACCGAGGTGATCCGCGCCGTACTCCCGTGCGCCCGGGGCGAGCAGCCGAAGTTCGAGATGTGCGTCGACGTACAGGCCATCCTGAGCCAGGCCCTGGAGGCCACGGACGAGCGCATCGACGATCTCCAGCGCAGCCGCAGCACGCTGGCGGGGTACCTGGGGCAGGGGTGAACCGTCGGTGCGCGTCCGCTATGCGGGCGCGGTGTCGGCGGTGCTCACGAGGCCCTTCCCCAGGCGCGCCAGCGGCGAAAACGCCATGCACAACGGCGACAGCGACAGTCCGACGACGGCCACCAGCAGCGCGGTGCGCAGTCCCCACTGGTCGGCCAGCCGCCCGCCGAGCAGCGAACCGAGCGGGGCCAGCCCCATGCCGACGCAGTTGACCGGGGCGACGACCCGGCCCTGCACGGGCACGGGGGTGACGGCCTGCCGTACGGACATCATGGTGACGTTCACCAGCTGACTGAACGCACCGAAGAGGAAGTTGACGCCCACGAGGGCGAAGACCGTGCCGGGGCCGGAGCCGCGCAGCGCCGGCACGCAGAGCAGCACGCCGTCGGCGAGAGCCGCCGAGAGCACCAGGACGACGCCGTAGCCGTATCGCTTCGGCAGCCGCGCCGACAGCAGCGACCCCGCGACCGCCCCCGGGCCCATCGCCGCCAGCGCCAAACCGACGGCAGTGGCCGACAGGTGCAGCCCACGCGGCAAAAAGAGCAGGTAGACGGTCATCATGGCGGCGAAGAAGAACTGGAACGCGGCGGAGGCCAGGCACACGGCGCGCAGCACGGGGTGGCCGAAGACGAGCCGGAGGCCCTCGTGAATCCGGTGCCGGACGCGGGCGGGCCGCCCGACGTGTCCGGGTATCGGCTCGCGGCGGCGGATGCGGCGTATCGACAGGAAGGACAGCGCGAAGAAGATCGCGCCGGCCGCGGCGGCGAAGGGCGCCGACACCAGCGCCGCCAGCGCCCCGCCGAGCGCGGGCCCGCCGGTCTGCGCCGCGGACCGGCTGCCCTCCAGCGCGCTGTTGCCTTGCGCCAGCTGATCGGGCCTGACCAGACGTACGAGGGAGGTCTGGTACGCCACGTCGAAGAAGACGCTCAGGGCGCCGACGAAGAAGGCGGCGACGACCAGCGTCAGCATGCCGAGGACGCCGAGCAGATACGAGCCGAGGACGACGGCCAGCGCCAAGGCCCGGCCCAGGTCCGCCGCCATCATGACGTCACGGGACCGCCGGCGGTCCACCCAGGCGCCGACGAAGAGCGACAGCAGCAGAACCGGCGCTTGTTCGACCGCACGCAGCACACCGAGCCGGGTGGCGTCCGCTTCGAGTGCCAGCACGGCGATGAGCGGCAGCACCACCTGAGTGGTGCGCTCCCCGAACTGGGAGGCGGCCTGGCCTGCCCAGAGACTGCGGAAATCACGGTCGCGCCACAGACTCGGCGCACCGGGCATGTCCGCTCCTCAGGGTCGCGTGCCCAGGGAGGCTAACCGCCGCCCGCGCGCCGGGGGAAACGTTTTTCGACGGGTCAGGGCCGCAGGTGAGCCGCTCGGCGAGCTCCTCCCGAGCATCACGATGTCGTCGGCGTGGTCGGCGGCGGTTCGTACACCGCTGACCAGCATTTTTCCGTGGCCGGGAGCAATCCGCGCCGGTGCCGGACGGGCGTGTCCGGCCACGAGCCTTGTCAGCCGAACAGTTCCGATATATCGTTGAAGCATCGCGAACGATCAGAGTGATGTCGCGAGTGATCAAAGATGCTATGCCGACAAGACGGCAAGAAAACGAGAAAGGAGCGTTGTCATGCGTTCCCACGGACATGAACAGCACGGACACGGCCGGCGGGGCGGCTGGGGCGACCACGAAGGACGGTTCGAGGGGCGGCGCGCCGCGTTCGGACCGTTCGGGCCCCCCTTCGGCGGCCCGCCGTTCGGCGGCCGGGGCCGCGGCGGCGGGCCGCGCGGCCGGGCCCGGCGCGGCGATGTGCGCGCCTCGATCCTGGCCCTGCTGAAGGACCGGCCGATGCACGGATACGAGATGATCCAGGAGATCGCCGAGCGCAGTGGCGGCACCTGGAAGCCGAGCCCCGGCTCGGTGTACCCCACCCTCCAGCTCCTGGAGGACGAGGGGCTGATCAGCAGCGCCAGCGAGGGCGGCAAGAAGCTCTTCTCGCTCACCGAGGCCGGACGGGCGGAGGCGGAGAACGTCGCCGACGCCCCCTGGGAAGAGGCCGGCCGCGGCGTCGACTGGGAGGCCATGAATGAGATCCGCAAGGCGGGTGGCGGCCTGATCGAGGCGTTCCGCCAGGTGTGGGCCACCGGTACGCCCGAGCAGCGGGAGAAGGCCATCGCGGTGGTCAACAAGGCCCGCAAGGAGCTGTACCTGATCCTCGCCGAGGATGAGTGATCCCCTCGCCGTCCGCCGCACCGCGGTGAGGCGTGACGATGGCGAGTGAGCGTGCCCGGGGCCGTGGCCGGAGACATTCCGGCCCCGGCCCCTTCGCATGCCGTCCCTCCTCCGCAAGGAGGAGACCGCTCGAAGCGGCGCCCAACCACGGGTGGATGCGCAAATGCTTCCCGCCGGGGATGTTCCGGGCGACAGTGGCTGGTGGGGTGGGGACTGTGCAAAACCGTACTGCGTACAACAGCGGAGGAGGATCTCCGTACGAGGACCTCGAAACGCAGCTCACCGTCGAGCTGACGTCGGTGGTCTCGGCCGCCCGCAGGCGGGCCACGCGGGACGGTGATCGCCAGGTGGACACCGCCCACCTGCTGCACGGACTCCTGGAGTCGGACCCGTCGGTACGGGCCGCGTTCGACGGCGGGCCGCAGGTCGCCCGGCTGCTCGGCTATCTCGTCCAGCGCAGCATCGGCTACGGACTCCAGTGGCACGGCACGGTCGAGGACTCCGGCGCGGTCCCGGTGGTGACCGAGGGGGCCGTACCGGGCTGGTCGCCCGCGGCGGCGGCTGCCCTGGACGGCGCACTCGACCGCGCGCACGCCCGGTACGCGACCCACGCCACCTGTCTCGACCTCCTCGCGGCCCTCGTGGACGACCCCGAGTCGCGCGCCGTCGAGGTGCTGCGCCGGGCCTCGGTCGACACCGTACGGCTGGCCGCCCGGCTGGACGGGGAGCGCTCCGGGCAGGACTGACCGGGCCGGTATCACCGGGCAGGCGTGACCGACCAGGAATGACAGGCCCAACAGGGGTGACGCTGCTGACGGCTCCTGTCATGATGTGCCGATGCGCGTGACTACGGGGGATCAGGCCGGGGCTCAGGCCGTCTCGGCGGCGGAAGGGGACTGGGGGCAGCCCGGGAGCCCGGAGAAACCGGCGCCCGATGGTGGCCCCGCGCGGGCCCGGAACCTCGGTCTCCTCCTGGCGCTGATATCCGCCTTCGCCTTCGGCGGTTCCGGCGTGGCCGCCAAGCCCCTGATCTCGGCGGGACTCGAACCGCTGCAGGTCACCTGGCTGCGCGTCGCGGGCGCCGCGCTCGTCATGCTGCCCGTCACCTGGCGGCACCGGCGCCTGCTGCTCCGCCGCCCCGCCCTCCTCCTCGGCTTCGGCCTGCTCGCGGTCGCGGGCGTGCAGGCGTGCTACTTCGCCGCGCTGTCCCGTATCCCCGTCGGCGTCGCGCTGCTCATCGAATACCTCGCGCCCGCACTGGTGCTCGGCTGGGTCCGGTTCGTCCAGCGCAAGCCGGTCACCCGGGCCGCCGCCGTCGGCGTCGTCCTGGCGGTCGGCGGTCTGGCCTGCGTGGTCGAGGTGTGGTCGGGGCTGAGTTTCGACCCGGTCGGACTCGTCCTGGCCCTCGGCGCCGCCTGCTGCCAGGTCGGCTACTTCGTACTCTCCGACCACGGCAGTGAGGGCGAGGACGCGGCGGACCCGCTCGGCGTGATCGCGTACGGACTGCTGATCGGCGCGGTGCTGCTGACCGTGGTCGCGCGGCCCTGGGAGATGGACTGGGCGGTGCTCGGCGGCAGTACGGACATGGCCGGGACCCGGGTGCCCGCGGTCCTGCTGCTCGGCTGGATCGTGCTGATCGCCACCGTGCTGGCGTATCTCACCGGCATCCTGTCCGTGCGCCGGCTCTCCCCGCAGGTGGCGGGCGTGGTGGCGTGTCTGGAGGCGGTCATCGCGACCGTGCTGGCCTGGGTGCTGCTCGACGAGCACCTGACCGCGCCGCAGACCGTGGGCGGGGCGGTCGTCCTGGCCGGCGCGTTCATCGCACAGTCCGCGACTCCGAAGGGGGACGGGGCGGAGGGGGCGGGCGGGTCCGCGGCCGGAGGCTCCTCGGTGGACGCCCCGACGCCGGACCGCACCTCGTATCGCTGATCCCGCCGGCACGCGTCCGGCATCCGGCCCGGCCTTGTCGGCCGGTCGGCCCGCCGCATAAGGTGCCGATCATGCATGCGACCGTGCTGCCCCCTCCCGCCGCCTAGCGCGGGCGGCGGCCTCCGAGGAAGTACCGGTCCGGGGCGGTTCCCGGACAGGTCGTCGCTGCCCGCATACGGGATCACGCGACCATTTCACGGCGCTCGGCGCCGTCCCGGAACTCCCGGAGAAGCACAGTCATGCATGGTGTCTCTTCCCCTGCCCTGCCCGTGGGCCGGGGCCTGTTGTACGTGACCTTCGCCGCGACCGCCTGGGGTACGGCGGGCGCGGCCGCCGCCCTCCTCTACCGCAGCAGCGGCCTGGGCCCCCTCGCACTCACCTTCTGGCGTACCGCGGGCGGCCTCGTGCTGCTGCTGGCCGCACGGGCGGTGCTCCGCCGTCGTACCGGCAGCGCGGTTTCTTCCCTAAGCCGCGGTACGGCCGCGTCCCCTGACCCGCTGTGGCGCCGCGCCGGGCGGATCGCCCTTACGGGGAGCGCGCTGGCCGTCTTCCAGGCCGCGTACTTCGCGGCCGTCGAGGACACCGGACTGGCCGTCGGCACGGTCGTGACCATGGGGGCCGGCCCCGTCCTCATCGCGCTCGGCGCGCGGCTGACCATGGGCGAACGGCTCGGTGCCGGTGGTGTCCTGGCGGTCGTGGGCGCCCTGTGCGGACTGGCGGTGCTGGTCCTCGGGGGCGGCGATTCCGGTACGGTGCGGCCCGCCGGGGTCGCCCTGGCGCTGCTCTCCGCCGCCGGCTGCGCCGTGATGACGCTGACCACCCGCCGCCTGGGCCGGGCCGGAGGCACAGCCGATCCGTACGGTCCGACCATCAGGGCCTTCGCCGTCGGCGCGCTCTGCCTCCTGCCGCCGGCCGCGGCCGAAGGACTGTGGCCGCAGGCGCACGACCTGGGCCGCAGCCTGCTGCTGATGGGCTACATCGCCGCCGTGCCGACGGCGTTGGGCTACGGCCTGTACTTCGCGGGGCTGGCGGCCGTCCGCGCCGCCACGGCCTCGGTGATTTCGCTGGTCGAGCCGGTGTCCGCGGCGGTGATCGCGGTGCTCGTCCTCGGTGAGGAGATGACGGCGGGCACGGTTGTCGGGACGTGCGTGCTGCTCGCGGCCGTCGCGGGTCTGGCTGTATCGGAGGCGCGGGGCGCGGTGGCGGACCGTACGGCCGCACCGGAGCCGGTGACGGCGCGCTGATCCGACCAGGGGGAGGCCGCTCGGCCTCCCCCACGGGCCCGTCGGCGCCGTCAGCTCCGCCCGGCCCCCAGCCTTCGCTGCTGATGGGCGCGCGCTTGGGCGTCGCGGGGCGCGTCCCGCTCGGCCAGGCGCGCCGAGATGCGCTGCTGTACGGCCTCGGTCCGCTTGCCCGCGTACTTGAACTTGGCGCGTACGTCCGTCACTTCCAGCCGGAGCCCCCGGATGCCGGGCAGCTGGCGTCCGTACGGCGGGCCGTCCGCGGTGACCGGCGCCGAGCCGCCCTCGGGCTGGAAGTGCCCTATCTGGCGTTCCAGTAGAGCGGCCTTCTCCTGCGGGTCGTCCACGATGTGGGCGGTGCAGGTGAGTTGTACGGCGGCGTAGAAGCTGGTGGGCACGCCGTGCTCGGGCGGGTCCTCTTCGGCGGCCTGCCACGGCCCGGGTATGAACACGTAGTCGTCCACCACGCTCAGCAGTACGGTCGGGGCGGCCTCCAGAGCCCGCCATATCGGGTTGGGGCGGGCGAGGTGGGTGACGGCTTCGCGGCGGGCCGGGGCGTAGGCGAAGTGCAGGGGCTGGACGAGGGGCGGGGCGCCCGCCGGCCCGTTGACGGCGAGCTGGCCGAAGTCGTGCCCGGCCAGCCAGTCCTGCCACTCGGCGTCGTCGGTGGGGGCGTCCCACGGGTGGATCAGCATGCCGCCCTCCTTCAGCGCGCGGAGAGGTACGCGGGTTCGGCGATGCCGGGGGCCAGGGAATCGGCCGGTACGGGGGCTCCGTACACGGGGGAGACAGGCAGGACGCCGCTCCAGTAGGGGAGCGTCTCGTCCTCGGGCTCGTCGTTCGGGCCGCCGGTGCGGACCTTGGCGGAGACCTCTTCCAGGTCGAGGCGTATGACGGCGGTGGCGGCCAGTTCCTTGGCGTTCGCGGGCCGGGAGTCGGCCGCGCGGCCGGGCAGGACGTGGTCGACCAGGGCGTCGAGCGCGGCGGTCTTCTCGTCCGGGTCGGTGACCTGGTACGCGGTGCCGTGGACGACGACGCTGCGGTAGTTGATCGAGTGGTGGAAAGCGGACTTGGCCAGGACCAGGCCGTCGACGTGGGTGACCGTGACGCACACGGGCAGCCCCGGCCCGGCCGGCTCCCCGGCCATCCGCAGCGGACGCGAGCCGGTCGATCCGTGCAGGTAGAGGCGGTTGCCGACGCGGCCGTACAGCGTGGGCAGGACGACCGGGGCGCCGTCGCGGACGAATCCGAGGTGGCAGACGTACCCCGCGTCGAGGATCGCGTGCACGGTCGTGTGGTCGTAGCCGGCGCGCTCCCGGGCGCGGGTCGGCACGGTGCGCTCCGTCCGGGCGAAGGAAGGGCCCTGGGCCTGGGGCATTGCGAACTCCATTGCACTAGTACATAATGAGCTTTGTGCTAGGAGAGTATCGGATCGAAGGGCGGCGCGCATCGGAGATTGCCGCCAGCGTCGAGCGAGCCATCGGTGCGGGCGAGCTCCAACCGGGCGAAGTCCTGCCCCCCATGCGGCAGTTGGCCGTCTACCTCGAAGTCAATCCCAATACGGTCGCGTCCGCGTACCGGACCCTGCGGGACCGCGGCGTGATCGAGACGGCCGGCCGCCGGGGCAGCCGGGTGCGTCAGCGCCCGGCGAGCACCGCACGGGAAGCGGCGCTGGGCCCTGTGCCGCCCGGCGTGCGTGACGCGTCGGACGGCAACCCCGACCCCGCCCTGCTGCCCGCCCTCGGTGAGGCGCTCGCCGCGGCCGCCGCCCGCAGCGCGCGGCGGCCCACGCTGTACGGCGCCCCCACGGTCGCCACGGAGCTGGAACGGCTGGCCCGCGCCGCCTTCGAGGCCGACGGGGTGCCGAGCGGCGCCATAGCCGTCACCTCGGGCGCGCTGGACGCGATGGAGCGCGTGCTCGGCGCGCATCTCCGCCCCGGCGACGCGGTCGCCGTAGAGGACCCGGGCTGGGGGAGCCTGCTGGACCTCATTCCCGGACTCGGGCTGCGGGTCGTGCCGGTCGCGGTGGACGACGACGGCCCGCTGCCCGAGCAGGTCGGCCGTGCGATACGCGAGGGCGCGCGGGCGCTGGTCGTCACGGACCGGGCGCAGAACCCGACCGGCGCGGTGCTCGGCGCCGAGCGCTCCCGGGAGTTGCGGCAGGTCCTGGCGGACCACCGGGACGTGCTGCTCATCGAGGACGACCACGGCCACGACATCGTCGACCTCCCGCTGCACCCGCTCGCCGCGGCCACCGACCACTGGGCGCTCATCCGCTCCACGGCCAAGGCGTACGGCCCCGACCTGCGGCTCGCCGTGCTGACCGGCGATGCCGTGACCGTGGACCGGGTGCGCGGGCGCCAGCGGCTCGGTCCCGGCTGGGTGAGCCATCTGCTCCAGGACGCGGTGGTGCACCTGTGGCGTACGGGAGCGGTGGACCCGAAAGCGGTCGCCGACGCCTACGGCAGGCGCCGGGACGCCCTGATCGACGCTCTGGCGGACCGCGGCGTCCGAGCGTGCGGGCGCAGCGGGATGAACGTATGGATTCCGGTGCCCGACGAAACCGGCGCGGTCGCCCGCCTGCTGCACGCGGGCTGGGCCGTAGCACCCGGCGCCCGCTTCCGCCTGCACTCGCCACCCGGCATACGCGTCACGATCTCCGGCCTCGCGGAACACGAACTGCCGGAACTGGCGGACGCCATCGCCACCGCCGTCGCGCCGAAGGAGGCACGCCGGTACGACTGATGCTGCTGGAGGGCGTAGGCATACGGCCGTGGGAGGGGGAACGATGCTGATTACGATCGCACGATGCCTGATCAGAGCTTTCTTGTCTATGGTCCTCGGGTGGCCATCCGTCATATCTCCTTCGAGGACCGGGAGGAGATCGCGGCCCTCGACCGGGAGAGCGCCGCGCTGCACCGCCCGTGGGTCCCCGCTAGGGCCACCACGCCGGACGCCTTCCGTGAGTACGTCGCCAGGTTCGACCGGCCCACCCACGAAGGGTTCGTCGTCTGCCTGCGGGCCAATGGCGCGATCGTCGGCGGCATCAACATCAACAACATCGTGCGGGGCGGTATCCAGAGCGGCGCCCTCGGCTATGTCGCCTACGCGTCCACCACCGGGCGCGGCTATATGACCGAAGGGCTGCGCCTCGTCGTCGAGTACGCCTTCACCGCACTGGGGCTGCACCGGCTGGAGGCCAACATCCAGCCGGGCAACACCGCGTCCGTCAGGCTCGTCGAACGGCTCGGCTTCCTGCGCGAGGGCTACTCCCCGCGCTTCCAGTACGTGGACGGTGCCTGGCGCGACCACGAACGCTGGGCGATCACCGCCGAGACGACCGGTCACGCCGCCGCGGACGGCTCTGCGTGAGGGCCGCGCCGGCCAGGACGATCAACGCGCCGACGGGAGTGTTCCAGCTGAGCGGTTCGCCGAGCAGCGCGACACCCGCCGCGGTGGCGATCACCGGCACGAAGTAGGTGACCATCTGGGCGGTGGTGGGGCCCACCTCCGCCACCAGCCCGTACTGCAACAGGAACGCGAAGCCGGTGCCCAGGGCGCCGAGCGCGACCACCGCCAGCAGGGGCACGACGGGAAACGAGACCGGAACGGAGGTGAAGAGCGCGGTCACCACCCCGACCTGGGCGGTGGCGAGGAGCATCTGGGTGCCGGAGAGGGCGACATTGGAGTCCTTGGCCCCGGCGAGCGTACGCCGGACGTAGATCCAGCCGACCGGGTAGCACAGCGACGCGCCCAGGGCCATCGCCGTACCCGCCGGATCCGTGCCGGAGAAGCCCTGCCAGGCGCCGAGCACGGTCAGCACACCCAGGAAGCCGAGCCCGAGGCCCGCGACCCGGCGGCGGGTGGGCCGGTCCTCGGAGAGGGCGACCAGCGACAGCGCCATGCCCCACAGCGGAGAACTGGCGTTGCAGATGCCGGCCAGCGTGGAGGGGATGGTCAGCTCGGCGTAGGCGAACAGGGAGAAGGGCAGGGCGTTGAGGAAGAACGCGGCGACCGTGAGATGACCCCAGGTCCGCGCGGAGCGGGGCAGCCGCTCACGCTTGGCCACCAGTACGGCGACGAGCACCACCGAACCGAACGCCAGCCGCCCGAAGGTGACCTGGAGCGGCGCGTACCCCTGCGTGCCGACCTTGATGAAGAGAAAGCTGAAGCCCCAGACGAGGCACAGGACGCCGAACCGCAGCCGCCAGTCGAGCGCCCGGCGCCGCGCGCCCCGCGACGCGGGGGAAGGGGAGGGGGAGGCGGTGGTGGGGACCGCGGGGGCGGCAGCCGGGCCGGCCGGGGAAGGGGTGGTGGTGCTCATGGCCTCTACGATGGTGCTCGCCTCTTCGTAGAACAAGCGAGATTTTATGGGAGGCACCGCTTAGCATCGCTTACATGTTGAACCTCGATCGTCTGCGCACCCTGAGCGCGGTGGCCCGGCACGGCTCGGTGAGCGCGGCGGCGGAAGGGCTGCACGTCACCACCTCCGCCGTGTCCCAGCAGCTCGCCAAGCTGGAGCGGGAGACGGGCCAGCAACTGCTGGCCAAGAACGGGCGCGGCGTACGGCTCACCGACGCCGGCCGGCTGCTGGCCGATCACGCCGTGCGGATCCTCTCGCAGGTCGAGCTGGCCCAGGCCGACCTGGAGGCGCACCGCGGGCAGGCCGTCGGCGAGCTGCGGCTCGGCGCCTTCCCCACCGCGGCGCGCGGCCTGTTCCCCGGAGCGCTGGCCCGGCTCCGCGTCGACCACCCCCAACTCCGGCCGCGGCTCACGGAGATGGAGCCGGACGCCTCGGTACGCGGCGTGGTGCGCGGCGACATCGACCTGGGCGTCGTCCTGGACTGGCACAACCGGCCGCTCTCGCTCCCCGAGGGCCTGGCGAAGGCGCCGATCCTGGACGACCCGGCCGACGTGGCCATGCCGGCCGATCACCCCCTGGCCCGGCGCCGCTCGGTCGTCCTGGAGGACTTCGCCGACGACGAGTGGATCTCCTGGCCGCAGGGCGAGTTCTGCCACGACTGGCTGATGTTCACCCTGCGCGGCCAGGGCATCGAGCCGCGCCTCTCACACATGGCGGAGGAGCACCACACCCAACTTGCGCTGATCGAGGCCGGGTTGGGTGTCGCGGTGGCGCCCCGCCTGGGGCGCGGGCCGGTGCCCGCCGGGGTGAGCGTGGTGCCCGTACGGCACACGATGCGGCGGCACGTCTACGCCATCTGGCGCGCCGACGCCGACCGCCGGCCGTCCATCCGCGCCGCGGTCACCGCGTTGCAAGAGGCCGGGAAGGAGGTCGAGGGCCGCTGAAAAACCCGGGGTCGGGCGCCGGGCCGATGGCACAATGACGCGCATGGGCGAGCGGATCATCGAGGTAGTCCCGTACGACCCGGCCTGGCCCGCGCAGGCGGCCGAGGCGATCATGGACGTACGCGGAGCACTGGCCGGGGCCATCACGGAGATCGAGCACATCGGCTCGACCGCCGTCCCCGGACTGGCCGCCAAGCCCATCATCGACCTGATGGCCGCGGCCGGGCAGTTCGCCGCCGTCGAGGCCCGCGAAGAAGCCCTGTCCCGGCTCGGCTACCGGCGCGACCACAACGGCATGGCCAACCGCCTCCTGTACGTGCGCGGCGACGACCGCCGCCGGACCCACCACCTGCACGTGGTCACCCTGGAGAGCTGGCCCTCCCGCAACCAGCGCATCCTCCGCGACCACCTGCGCAAGTACCCGGCGGACGCCGCGCGTTACGCCCGGCTCAAACAGTCCCTCGCCGCCACCGGCGCCTCGTCCGACACCTACACCGAGGCCAAGACCGAACTGATCCAGGAACTGACCGACCGCGCCCGCGCGGAGCGGGGGCTGCCTGCAGCCCCGGTCTGGGAGTAGGGGAAGGCGCAGACGTAGCGGCTTCAGGGCGTCAGGTCGGCTTGCAGCAAGCGCGGCGACGTGCCGAATCCATGGCGCGCGCACGCCCGGATGGCGCGGTCGCTGGAATGCACCGTCACGCGTTCGAGCCCGTAGTCGTGCGAGGCCCAGCACCGCGTCGATGAGGTGTCCGCCCAGCCTGACGTCCCGCTCGCCCATGCCGATGACCACTTCGCCGCGCGCCATGACCACGCAGTGGTGCGAGGACGCGTTGCCCCGGCGGGGCAGCGGAGCGGCGAGTGGGAGAGGAGGGTGATGGGGTAGGGGCCGGCCCTGGTCACTCGGAAGGGGCGGGCGGGACGATGCCCTGGATGATGCCGAGGTCCAGCAAATCCTGTGGGCGCAAGCGTAGTTGGTCGGCCGTATCGCGCACCGCGTTGGCGTCGCGCTTGAGGATGGCGGCGGCGGATTCCGGGGCGATGACGGAGAAGTAGCTGTCCGGCGTCGCCCACAGCGCGTCCGGCGCGGCCAGGGCCAGCGCACCGCCGGCCCCGCCTTCCCCGATGAGCAGCGAGGTGACGGGCGTACGGACCGAGGCCAGCGCGGCGAAGACGTCCGCGATGGCCGCGCCCGCACCCGCGCGCTCGGCATCCGGGTCGTTGGCCGCGCCCGGTGTGTCCACCAGCGTGAGCACCGGTATGCCGAGCCGGTCCGCCAGCCGGATCAGCCGGGCGGCCGTACGGAAACCGGCGGGGCGCACAGCCGTACCGCACTGCGCGGCGAACGCGGTCGTGCGCCCGTCGCGCCGGCCGAATCCGCAGCGTATGCCCGTGTCGGTGCCGCCGCAGCGATCACCGCTGATCTCCTCCCGCCAGTCGAAGTACGCGTCCAGATACGCCGCGGCGCGCGGTCGCCGCTCGTCGCGGGCCGCACACACCGCCGCCCAGCCGGAAGCCGGAAGGTCGGAGGAGCCGAGGGCGTGCAGGGGTAGAGGAGGGGGCGGCGCGACTCCGGCAGGTCCGGAAGCCGCAGGTCCAGGAACCGCAGGCCGTCCAACCGCCCCAGGCCCAACTGCTCCGGGCCCGACCGCCCCACCCCCAACCCCCAGCAGCCCCAACCACCGCCCGAGCGTCGTGCGCAAGCGGTCCGGCGGGACGATGGCGTCGATCTGGCCTGCCGCCAGCTGGCCTTCGGCGCTGTACGCGTACGGGTCGGCGTCCGCCGGGCGTACCCGTGAGCCGGCGAAGCCGATCTGCGCGCCGGGCAGGGCGAGGACGACATCGGCGCCTGCGCCGAGCGTCGCCCAGCCGCCGCCGGTCGTCGGGTCGCGGACCACGGCGATCTGCGCCAGACCCGCGGCGCGGGTCAGCGCGGACTGGGCGGCCACGCGCTGGAGTTGGGTGAGCGCCCGCATGCCTTCCTGCATGCGGCTGCCGCCCGTGGCGATCAGCGACACGACCGGCAGGCGCAGCTCACGGGCGCGGGTGTAGGCGGCCACCAGCCGGTCGCCGGTGCGCTCCCCGAGGGAGCCGCCGAGGAATCCGAACTCGAAGGAGATCAGCACGGTCGGCACGCCGTCGATCCGGGCGGTGCCGCTGATCACGGACTCGCGTTCGCCGGTGCGCTCCCGGGCCCGCTGCCGCGCGGCGCCGTACCCGTCCCAGCCGAGCGGCCCGTCATCGGCTTCTGGCGCGCTGGTGGGCGGCGCGGCGTCCTCGGCCTCCGGCGCCGGGAACTCGGTGAAGTCCTCCGTCACCACGGCCACCGCCTCGCGCGCGGACCAGCGCGGCGACGGCCCACCCGAGCCGCCCGAGGCGCCGCCTGATCCGTCCGGCCCGTCCGGCGGCGAGTCCCTACGCACGGAGGTCCCGCTTCAGGATCTTGCCCATGTCGTTGCGCGGCAGGGCCTCCAGGAAGTGCACGACGCGCGGGCGCTTGTGCGGGGCGAGCTGCCGGGCCACGTGGTCGGACAGTTCGGCCGCGGTCGGGACGGGGGCGCCGTCGGGCGCGGGCGCCGGCACGATCCAGGCGACGATCCGCTCACCCAGGTCCTCGTCCGGCTCGCCGGTCACCGCGGCCTCGCTCACGCCCGGGTGCTCCAGCAGCGCGTTCTCGATCTCGCCCGCGCCGATCTTGTACCCGCCGCTCTTGATCAGGTCGGTGGCCTTGCGGCCCACGATGCGGTAGTTGCCGGCCGCGTCGCGGGTCGCCATGTCACCCGTACGGAACCAGCCGCCGTCGAAGGCCGCCGTGGTGGCGTCCGGGCGGTTGAGGTACTCGACGAAGAGGTTCGGGCCGCGGACCTGGATCTCGCCCACCGTCTCGCCGTCGCTGTCCTCGACGGCTTGGCCGGATTCGTCGACGAGCCGGACGTACACCCCCGGCAGCGGCACGCCGACGCTGCCGGGCGCGGGCTCGCCGTCGGCCCGTACGCTCGTGTTCATCAGGGTCTCGGTCATGCCGTACCGCTCGATGACGCGGCAGCCGGCGGCCGCGGCGAGCCGGTCGTGGTCGCTGCGCGGCAGCGCCGCCGAGCCGGACACCAGCAGCCGGGCCCCGCCCAGGGCCTTGGCCAGCGCCTCGTTCTCCCCGGCCTCGACGGCCAGGCGGTGGTACATCGTCGGTACGCCGAACAGCATCGTGCCGTCCGCGGCCAGCTCCCGGGCGACGCCCTCGGTGCTGAACCGCCCAAGGTGGTGCACGCTGCCGCCGCGCCGCAGCGGCCCGAGGACGCCCAGCACCAGGCCGTGCACATGGAACAGCGGCAGTCCGTGCACGAGTACGTCGTCAGCGGTCCACTGCCAGGCTTCCGCCAGCGCGTCGAGGGTGTGCGCGACGGCCCGGCGGGGGATGACGACGCCCTTGGGCGGGCCGGTCGTGCCGGACGTGTAGACGATCAGGGCGGGGGACTCGGTGTCCGGCTCGTACGGCAGGGGCGGCACCTCCTCGTCGGCGCCGGACAGGTCCACGTCGAGGCGGGGGAGCGCGGCCAGCGCGCCGGGCAGATCGGCGTCCGGCTCGGACAGTACGAGCGAGGGGCCGCTGTCCGAGACGATGTGCGCCAGCTCGCTCTCGCCGATCTTCGGGTTGACGGGCACGGCAGGCACCCCGGCGAGCAACGCGCCCACCACGGCGACGGCGGTCTCCAGCGTGGGGGTGGCCCAGACGGCCACTCGGGGCGCGTCGCCCAGGCGGTCGGCGAGCCGGCCCGCCACCGCGGCCAGTTGGCGGTAGCTGAGCGCACGCTCGCCGAAGCGCAGTGCGGGCTGTGGCGACGCATCGCTCAGCGCCGGAAAGAGCACGTTCACCAGGTCTCCCTCGTCCTCGTCGTCCCACGTCGGTGCTGCCCGCCCGGACCTGCCGGAAACGGGCCGACCCCACCACTTTGGCAGAGACCACCGACAACGCGATCACACGGCACCGCGAGGAAGCACACCGGAGCCGCGCCGCCCGGACGCGGCACCGGGCCCGGCCTCGAAACGTCCTCGGAACCGTCCTTGAAGCCGGGCTCGGAAACAGCCCTGGGAACACCCGGTCACCGCGCCACCCGCCGCACCGCCCACCGCGCCACCCGCCGCACCGCCGCCCCCCCCGCACCGGACCGCCCGGCTCACCCGGTCACCCGCTCACCCAGCGAAACCCCCCATCTTGCGGAAGTCCCAGGACACCACCGCATCCGGAACCAGCCGCAGCCACGCGTGCCGGCCGTCGTGCGGCATTTCTTCCAGCCCGAAGTACTTCATGGCGAACAATCGTTCCGGCTTGCCCAGTTCCGGGCAGGCGCCGCCCGTCCGCGGCACCTCGCCGACGATCTCCGCGCGGCCGCGCAGCTCCGCCCCGCGCAGCTCCCCGTAGTCGTGCCCGTCGTCGACGGCCACCGCGATCCGGGGGTCCTTGCGCAGCTGCGCCCACCGCTTGCTCCGGGTGACCGAGTACAGCCAGAGCGCCGTGCCGTCCCAGACGAACCACAGGGGGCCGATGTGCGGCGTACCGTCCTCGCTCACCGTGGCCACCCGGCAGGTGCGCTGCTCCGCCAGGAAGGCGTCCAGTTCCCGCGGCGTCATCATGACGCGGCGTCCGCGCCGCTGTGTGCCGGTCATCCGTCGACCACCTCCGCTGTGCGGCGGCCGGGCGCGGCCCGCACCGGCCTGTCCGCGTGTCGGGAAGCATGCTGGGGTGTCTTCCTTACGGACGCAATGGCGGCTACGCTCGCGCGGCCCACGGGCGTACGACCACTCACCAGGAGGGCCGATCCGATGCCATCAGGCGCGCGCCTCTTCGAGCTGACCGATCCGGCGACGACGGCGCTGCTCACGGTCGAGTGCCAGCGCGGGGTCGTCGGACCGGACAGCGCGCTGCCGGAACTCGCCGACGCGGCCCGCACGTCGGGTGCCCTGGGCCGGGTGGCCCGGCTGGCCGCCGCCGCGCACGACGCGGGCGTGCAGGTCCTGCACGCCGTCGCCGAGCGCCGCCCCGACGGCCGGGGCGCCAACCGCAACGCGCGCCTGTTCGCCGCCGCCGAGCGCCTGCCCGTACAGCAGCTCGCCGGTACGACCGCGGTACGGATCGCCGACCCGGTGCCCGTCTCCGAGGACGACCTGATCGTCCGCAGGCTGCACGGCCTGTCACCGATCGCCGGTACGGGCGTGGACCCGCTGCTGCGCAACCTCGGCTGCCGGACGCTCGTGATCGTCGGGGTGTCGGCGAACGTGGCGGTCCCCAACGCCGTCTTCGACGCGGTCAACCTCGGCTATACGGCGGTGGTGCCCGCCGACGCCATCGCCGGCGTACCGGCCGACTACACCGCGGCGATGGTCCGGCACACCCTCGCGCTCGTCGCCACGGTGACGACCACCGAAGAGCTGCTCACCTGCTGGAAGCGCCCGCGCCGGACCCGGCCCGCCGCCGGGTGAACCGCCCGGCCGCCGCCGACGGGCGGCCCCGTCAGCCCAGCTTGATCGCTCCACCCTCCACGCTCACCTTGGCCGCGGGCAGCCCCTGCGTGGCGGGACCATGGCGGACGCTGCCGTCGTCGATGGCGTACTTGCTGCCGTGGCACGGGCAGTTGATCGTGCCGCCCGCCACCTCGTTCACCAGGCACCCCTGATGCCGGCACACCGCCGAGAACGCCTTGAACTCGCCCGCGGCGGGCTGCGTCACCACGACCTTGCGGTCCTTGAAGACCTTGCCGCCGCCCTCGGGGATGTCCGCGGTCTTCGCCAGCGCATCCCCGGCCGCGCCGCCGCCCTTCGACGCGCCGCTGTCCCCGGCCCCGTCACCCCCGGCCGCCGCCGACGACGACGGCCCGGACGGTGCGGACGACGCGCTGTCGCCGTACCCTTCCGAGCCGTTCCCGCACGCCGCGAGCGCGGCGGCCAGCCCCGCCGCGCCGGCCGCCGCGACGACCGTACGGCGTCCTGTTCCCGCGCCCGTCCGCGCTGACGCTGCCTGCTGGGTCATGATGTGCCTCCGGCTCTCGGTGCCTGTTCCAGGCCCGTGGGCGCCGCGTCCGTCCCGTGAGCGGTGCGCGCCACGTGGTCCGTGCGTCCCATGGGCGTTGTGGAAGTTCCATACGGATACGGAGCCACGGCCGTTCAGTTCCCGCCGCGCGCCGGGCAGAAGACCAATCCCCGCTTAGCGCGCCACGCAGCGGATAAAACCCCGCCCGGCACGTCGCGCAGCAGATCACACCTTGCCCAGCGCCTCCAGCAGGAAGTCGCGTTCGAAGCGGAGCAGGTTCTCGCGGACCGCCGGGTCGCCCACCGAGTGGCCGGCCCCCGGCAGCGGCAGCACGCTGTGCCGCTTGCCGGCGGCCAGCAGTTCCGCGGAGAAGCGCAGGGTGTGCGCGGGTGCCACGTTGTCGTCCGACAGCCCTTGGACGAGGAGCAGCGGACGGCGCAGCAGGTGGCCCGAACCCACCAGGGAGGAGCGCGTGTAGTGGTCCGGTGCCTCCTGGGGATGGCCGAGGTAACGCTCCTTCCAGTGGGTGTCGTACAGCCGCTGGTCCGTGGGCGCGGCGCCGGCGACCGCCGCGTGGAAGACGTCGGGGCGGTGCAGGACCGCGGCGGCGGACAGGAAGCCGCCGAACGACCAGCCGCGGATCGCCACCCGCGTCAGGTCCAGGCACGGGAAGCGCGCGGCGGCCGCGTGCAGCGCGTCGACCTGGTCCTCCAGTACGGGCGTGAGCTGGTCGCCATGGACGGTCTTCTCCCAGGCGGGCCCCCGGCCCGGGGTGCCGCGCCCGTCCGCGAGCAGTACGGCGAAGCCTTCCTCGGCGAACCACTGCGCCACACAGACGAACCACTCGCGCGCCTGTATGGCGACCTGGATGCTCGGCCCTCCGTACGGGCAGAGCAGTACGGGCAGCTTGCCGCCCGCGTCGCGGTCGTACCAGGACGGCAGGTACAGCGCGCCGCGCAACTCCCTCTCCCCGAGGACGAGGTGTACCGGACGTGGAGTGACGACCGGATCTTCGCCGAGCGAGGCGATGCTTCCGGAGCGGGCGTCCTGCCCGCGCTTGTGAACGTCGGTCACCGGCCCGTCCGGTGTGAGCCCGGTCAACACCACCGTGCCGCCCCCGACCACGGCCGTGAACACCCCCGGCTGCCCGCTCAGCCTGCGCAGGCCGTCCTCCGGCCCCCACCGCCACACGTGGGTCGTCGTCGGCTCCTCACTGGCGGTGAACCACACTTCCTCGCCCACCACGGCGACGACCTCGCGCACCTGTAGTCCGGGCGGCGTGACGGTACTGCCGCCCACCCTCAGGTGCCGCGTCCCGGCTGTGTCCTCGGGCAGGACCAGCGCTCCCGAAGCCGTACGGGCCGGAGTCCCGGGCACGATCTCGACCCAGGCGGCGTCGGTGCGCTCGTGCAGGACCTCGGTCGCGCCGGTGGCCTCGTCGACCGCCAGTGTGCGCAGCGTGCGCTGGTCCCGGCTCTGTACGCCGACGAGCGGCCCGTGCCCGTCCCAGGCCGCACTGACCAGGTACTCGTATGCGTCCCGGTCCCCGCCCACCTCGACACGCGGCGCCTCGGAGCCGTCCACCGGCACGATGTGGAGCGACACGTCCGCGTTGGCCGTCCCCGCCGAGGGGTACGGAACGGCGCGCGGCGCCTGCTCCGGGTGCGCCGGGTCGCTGATGTAGCGCCGCGCCACATGGGAGGTGTCGACCCTGGCCACCAGGATGCGGCGGCTGTCGGGCGCCCACCAGTAGCCGCGCGTACGGCCCATCGACTCGCTCGCGACGTACTCGGGCAGTCCGTACGCGACGTCCGGGCCTTCCGGGGCGGCCAGTTGCCGGTCCTTCCCGTCCTCCAGGCCGACGATGTGCAGCGCGCCCCCGGTCACGTACGCGACGTACCGCCCGTCCGGAGAGGGCCGGGGATCGACGGCGGGTCCGGCGGCCGGTACGGGGAAGGGGGCGCCCCCGTCCGTACGGACCGCCCACAGCGCGCCGGACAGCGCGAAGGCCACCACACGCGCCGCCGCGTCGGTCGCGTACGCCACCACGCCGGTGGCATGCTCACGCGCCCGCTCCCGGCGGGCCCGCTCCGCCTCGGGCAGCCGGCCCTCGGAATCCGGCTCCCCTCCCAGCGACGCCGGGTCGACGATCACCCGCTCCGCCCCGTCCTCGTACAGCCACAACCGGCTCACGGGATCGCTGCCGCCGCCGGTACGGGTGAACAGCACCCGGCGCCCGTCCGGAGAGACGCCGAACCGGCGCGGCACCCCGAGGGAGAAGCGCTGGGTCAGCGCGAACTGGCGGGGAAACGCGGAGGTTTCTGAAGCGGCTTGGGCAGATGCGGAATGGTCTGAAGTGGCCTCGGAAGAAGCGGAAGCGGTTCTGGACAATCCGGAAGAGTCATCAACAGCCGTCATGACGGGACTCTTTCATTCCGCCCGTCCCGGCTTCCACCGCTTTCGCCGCCCGGCCGCCGGCGGCGGAAACCGTGGGCCGGCCGCGGCATGCGCAGGCCGTACGGCACGACGAAGCCCCGCGGACGGGGGAACCGCGGGGCTTCGTAGGACAAGTGTACATGTATTCAGGTGTTACGCCCTATCGGGCACGATGGGTCCTCTTCCGGGGGCTTGCGGCATGCCGGAGCGACCAGAGCCGCAGCGGGGCAGAGTCGGAGCGGGTCAAAGCCGGAGCGGGTCAGAACAGACCCGGCAGGAACCCTCCGCGCGCGGTGCCCGAGCCCAGCAGGTGAGGCCAGTCGAGTACCTCGGGAAGGGCGTCGAGGGACAGGACCACCGCGCCACCGGCCGCTTCGACGTCGGTGCACCAGGCGGCCATCTCACCGGGCCCGTCTGTCCCGCCGGTCCCACCGGCCGCGCCGTCACCGCCTCCGCTCCCGCCGTCTCCGTCGATCACCGGCGCGACGAAGGCGGGAATCATGATCCCGGCCTCACCGGGCCCGTCCACGACGCACAGGGTGAGTTTGGGGAGGATGCTCCAGCCGTCGCACCGGGGCACCGCTCCGTCGGGCGCGGTCAGGACCGGCAGGGCGTCGTGCACGGGAGCTTCGGACAACAGGAGTACGGGAGTGGCACCCCGTATGAACAGGGTCTTCTCCGGGTCGAGCAGCATGGGGCCACTCTCTCAGGCCCGCCGGACCGACGGTGCGCCAGGGCGGGAAACCGCGGCACGGCCCCCGCCCATGGCCGCTCGTACGGTCACTGCGCCGTCATCGCGACGTAAGCGCCCGTTGCCAGGCTGAGGCGCAGCGCAGTGCTCACCAGCTGCAGCGCATGCTCACCAGCCAAGGAGATGCTCGTATGCGATCCAGACGCGTAGCGGTCACGGCGGCCCTGACGGTGGCGATGTCCGCCGCACTGCTGTCGCCCATGGCCCACGCCGCCCCGGCGGCCCGGTCGACGACGGTGGCGGCGTGCTCCTGGAGCCCCGAACTGCTCACGGTGCCCGCGCGCTACACCGGAGGCGGGCAGATCACCGCCGCCGACAGCCAGGGCGGATACGCCGGTACGGGCGCCATCACCTATTCGTGGGGCACCACCACCCGCGAGGTGCTGCGCTGGGAGGGCGGCCAGGCCACCGAATTCGCCCGCCCGAAGGGCCTGGCCCAGCCGACGGTGACGGGCGTCAACCGCGACGGCACCGTGGTGGGCGACGTGAACGCCGAGGACTCGGAGCGGCATGCCTTCCGCACCCGCGACGGCAAACTGGAGAGGCTGCCCGAGCCGGCGGGCACCACGGCGTCCTGGGCGACCGGGATCAACGACGTCGGCGACATCGTCGGCCACGTCGCCGTGCTCGCCCGGCAGGGCATCGACAGCTACTACGTGCACACCGCGGTGCTGTGGCCCGCGAACGCGCCCGGAACCGTCGTCAAGCTGTCGGGCGGCCTGCCGGGCACCGGCCAGACCAAGGCGACCGGCATCGACCAGGACGGCACCGTACTGGTGGAACACATGAAGACCAGGACCGACGCGTTCGATCCCGCGGCCCTCTACCTGTGGCGCGAGGGCGGCGCGCGCAAGCTGAGCCTGCCTTCCGGTACGGCGGTGGTGCACGGCAACGGCATCTCCAACGGCCGGGTGGCGGGCGTGACCCAGCCCTCGTCGGACGCGGACGGCCAGGGCGTCCTGTGGGACCGCGACGGCACCCCGCTGCGCCCCGAGCACAGCGCGAGCGTCAACTCCGTGAACAGCTCCGGCCAGTCCGTCGGCTGGACCACTGGCGGTGGCGGCGACGCCGTATGGCAGCTCGATCGCCGTACCGCCACCCTGCCGGGCGCCCTCGGGCTGAGTGCCTCGGCGGACGACGGCGCACTCGCCGGCTGGAGCCGCCCCGACGGCGGGAACGGCCACAACCAGCCGACGGTGTGGCGCTGCCGCTGACGCCGTGGGCCGCTGTGCGGCTTCTCCGTGAGCTGTGGCCCCTGAAATCCCCGGAATTCCGCGCTTGCACCGGGGACAGGGGCCACCCGAAGCGCCAGGGGCAGGCTTCGGCGTACGGGCTCGCTTGCACACCGCTGCCGCTCTCGATCCTCGCTGCCGCGGGGTTCTCATACGGAGCGCACGCTCCCGTAGCGCCGGCCACGGAATAGCGGACGACGCCCCGGCTTACCCCACCGCCGCCGTCCGAACCCCCCATGCGACGAGCACAGCTCCCGCCAGACGACTCATCCGACGTCGGAACCGGGGCGTGTCGATCGCCGTACGCGCGGCCGCCACCACGGTCGTCCAGAACAGCAGCCACACGAGTACGACGGCGATATGCGCGAGGGCAAGGGCCGCGACCTGCGGTGCGATCGGGCGGCCGGGCGTGAGGAATTGCGGTACCAGGGTGAGATACACCGACGCGGCCTTCGGATTGAGAACGTTCGACCACAAACCCTGCGCGAAACCCCCGAGCCGGGCCCACGGCAAACACCACCGCGTCCGCCGCCGTATCCCGGTTTCGGCCTCTCGGCCCGCCGCACGCCACATGGTCACGCCCAGCCAGACGAGATAGCCGCCGCCCAGGAGTTTCACCACCGTCAACGCCTGTGCCGACGACATCACCAGTGCTGACAACCCGACCGCGGCACATGCCGCGTGCACCAGGAACCCACCCGCCGGGCCGAGCGTGACGAGCGCACCGTCCGCCCGCGACCCGGCGATCACCTGCTGCGTGACCAGGGTGAGGCTGGTGCCGGGAATCAGTGTGAGGGGGATGACCGTGGCCACGAAGCCGAGTACCTGATGCCACTGCACACCATCGAGCCTATCGAGGGCGTGGCTTCCGCATTCGGCTTCTCCCGGCCCGCCGATTCAACGTTCCGACAGCTGCGATGACGTCTCCTGGACCAGCCGACCATTGCCGCCCGGACCTCAAAGAAACCTCCCCCCCTCAACCCTGCCGATACCCCGTCAGAAACCGCCCGATCCTACCGATCGCCGATTCCAGTTCATCGGCGTGCGGGAGGGTGAGGATGCGGAAGTGGTCAGGGGACGGCCAGTTGAAGCCGGTGCCCTGGACGACCTGGATCTTTTCGCGCAGCAGCAGGTCCAGGACGAACCGCTCGTCGTCGTGGATCTTGTGTACGGCGGGGTCGATGCGCGGGAACGCGTACAGTGCCCCCTTCGGTTTGACGCACGACACGCCCGGGATCTCGTTCAGCTTCTGCCAGGCCCGGTCGCGCTGCTCGTACAGCCTGCCGCCGGGGGCGGTCAGCTCGCGGATGGAGTTCGGGCTGCCGAGCGCGGCCTGAATGGCGTACTGCGCGGGCGCGTTGGGGCACAGGCGCATGGAGGCCAGCATGGTCAGCCCCTCCAGGTAGTTCCGCGCGTGCTGCCGCGGGCCGGTGACCACGAGCCAGCCCGAGCGGAACCCCGCCACCCGGTATGTCTTGGACAGGCCGCCGAAGGTCAGCACGACCAGGTCCGGGGCCAGGGATGCCGCGGGGAGGTGCTCGGCGTCGTCGTAGACGATCTGGTCGTAGATCTCGTCGGCGAAGACCATCAGCTGGTTCCGGCGGGCGAGGTCGAGCATCCCGTCGAGGATCTCGCGCGGGTACACCGCGCCCGTCGGGTTGTTGGGATTGATGATCACAAGGGCCTTGGTGCGGTCCGTGATCTTCGAGGCCAGGTCGTCGAGGTCCGGGTACCAGTCGGCGGACTCGTCGCACAGGTAGTGCACGGCGCGCCCGCCGGCGAGCGTGGTCACCGCCGTCCACAGCGGGAAGTCCGGCGCGGGTACGAGGACCTCGTCACCGTCCTCCAGCAGCGCCTGCACGGCCATGCTGACCAGCTCGGACACGCCGTTGCCCAGGAAGACGTCATCGACCCCGACCTCGGGTAGGCCCTGCGCCTGGCAGCGCTGGGCGACCGCGCGCCGCGCGGAGAGGATGCCGCGCGAGTCGGTGTACCCGTGGGCCTGCGGCAGCATCCGGATCATGTCCTGGACGATCTCCTCCGGCGCCTCGAACCCGAACAGGGCGGGGTTGCCCGTGTTCAGGCGCAGCACGCTGTGCCCCGCCTCCTCCAGAGCGTTGGCGTGCTCGATCACCGGTCCGCGGATCTCGTAACAGACCTCGCTCAGCTTGCTCGACTGCCGGAATTCCATGCGGTGGCCTCCCAGGGCTTCGTTGCGTACTTGGTTTTACCAAGTAGGAGCTTGGCAAGTCCAATGTCTTCTCTAGACTGCTGCCATGCCTCGCCGCCGAAGCTATGACCACTACTGCGCCGCCGCCCGTGCCCTGGACGCCGTCGGCGACCGGTGGACCCTGCTGATCGTCCGGGAACTCCTCGCAGGCCCCCGCCGCTACACCGACCTCCACGCCGACCTGCCCGGCATCAGCACCGATGTCCTGGCCTCCCGCCTGAAGGACATGGAGCGCGAGGAACTGGCCGCCCGCCACCGCCTCCCCCCGCCCGCCGCCTCCTACGTGTACGAACTCACACCACGGGGCCGGCAGTTGCAGCCCGTCCTGGCCGCACTCGCGGAATGGGGCGCACCGGACCTGCCGGACCGCCGCCCCACCGACGCCGTACGCGCCCACTGGCACGCCCTCCCACTCCTCCGGCTGCTCACCGAAGCGGCGGGCGGCCTCGCGGGCGTGGTCGACGTGGTGCTCGACTCGGGAACCTTCCACCTGCGTACGGGTGGCGGCTTTCCGCTGTACGGCGACGGCGCGGCGGAGAAGGCCGATGCGCGGGTCACGTTGCGGTCCGACGCTTGTGAAGCCCTTGTCGGCGGACGGCTCACCTTCGGGGAAGGGCTGAGATCCGGCCGGATCGAGGTGGAAGGGGAAGGCGAGTTGGCGGAGCGGCTGCGTGCAGCACAGTGATGATGGCCCGCCCTCCCCGTACAGCGATGCCCTTGTCGCGCGGCGCTGGCCCCTGCCGCACCGCGATGCCCCCTGCCGTACCGCCAAGACATACGTGCACAAATCTCTCCCATACGCCAGAATCCCGGCATGCGAATCGTGATTTTGAGCGGTGGAGAGAGCACGGAACGAGATGTCTCCCTTGCCTCGGGACGGTCGGTGGCCCGCGCCCTGCTGGAACGGAGACACGAGGTGGTGCTGATCGACCCGGCCGCCGCGGAGCCGGTGCTGGCCGGGCCGCTGCGTCCCGGTGACGCGGTCGACGCGGTGGCGGTCGGCAAGGAACCGCCGTCCCTGTCGGACCAACAGCGACTGCGGGAGCGCATGCACGCCGCCCTGACCGGCGGCCCGGTCCTGGACCTGCTGCGCGACGCGGAGTTGGTGTTCCTGGCGCTGCACGGCGGCTGGGGCGAGGACGGGCACGTGCAGGCGCTGCTGGAGATGGCCGGCGTACGGTTCACGGGCGCGGGCAGCGCGGTGTGCGCGGCGGCCTGGCACAAGGGGAGGGCGCAGGCCGTGCTGGGCGCGGCCGGTGTACCGGTGGTAGATCGGGTGCTGTGGCGGCCTGGGGCGAGCGGGGAGGCGGTACCGCAGGACGTACGGCGGCTGGTCGAGGCCGGTCCGGTGGTCGCCAAGCCGGTCGCGGACGGTTCGAGCGTGTCGGTCCACCGGGTGGACTCGCTGTCGCAACTGGATCAGGTCGCGGCCGAGGTGCGCGCAGGCGGTACCGAACTGCTGGTGGAACCGTTCCTTCCGGGCCGGGAGTTCACCGTCGGCGTGGTCGGCGGCCAGGCGCTCCCCGTCATCGAGATCGAGCTGACGACACCGGTCTTCGACTACACGGCCAAGTACCAGCCCGAAGCGGTCAACGAAGTGTGCCCGGCACAGATCCCGGCCGACTTCACCTCCAGGCTCCAGCACCTGGCCGTACGCGCTCACCGGGCCCTGGGATTCGGCGACGACACATACTCACGCGCCGACTTCCGCAACGACGCAGCCGGCACCCCGATGTGCCTCGAAGTGAACGCGCTCCCGGGTTTGACAGCGACGAGCCTGCTCCCGAAGGCGGCGGCCCGGGCCGGTTGGGACTACCCGGAGTTGGTGCAGCGCATTGTGGATCTGGCGGTGCGTTCGTAGGGGTCGCGGGGGCGCCGGGCCGGTTGTGCACCGGCCGGACATGGGTCGCCGCCGCCCACGGGGGTGCGGCGGCGATACGGGCGGACAGGGCCTCCTGGACGACACCCACCCCGCTCTCCCGGGGCCCTGGCGACGGCCGCTGCGTACGGCCCGCCTCACCCTCGAAGTGGAGGGCGGGAAGGGTGAGTTGGAGCGCATAGCCGCGTGTGGGGGACCGGCGTCGGGGAGGTGTCGGGGCGGCACCGGAAGTCTGGTGGGGGATGACCTGTTCGTCACGGACCCGAGTGGTGTGCTCATCCACGTCGTCGCACTGAGATGACCTGCCGGCCGGCGCTCGCGGAGGGCCGGCGGCCAAGGGGGGAGGGCGGTCGTGCCCGCAAGAGTCGATCCCGAGACGGCGGTCGCGGTTATGCGCGCCGCGGGTCTCGAACCACTGGAACCGTATCCCGGGGCCAACGTGGCCTGGAGCAGCCGCTGCACGAAGAACGCGCATCTGGTCGCGCCCACCTTCACCTCGGTGCGCGTCGGCGCGAGCGCCGGATGCCGGTACTGCGGACGCATCGCCGCGGGGGAGCGCCGACGGGCCGCCGGGCAGGCCCGGGCCGAGGCGGACATGCGCGCCGCGGGCTTCGAGCCGCTGGAGCCGTACCCGGGCGCCAGGGCCCGGTGGCCCTGCCGCCATGTGGTCTGCGGCCGTACCGTCCATCCTCGGCTGTTCGGCATCCGCGCCGGCAAGGGCGGCTGCCGTGCGTGTGCGGGACGGGCGCCGGTGGACCAGCGGACCGCCGAGGCGGAGATGCGCGCGATCGGCATGGAACCGCTGGAGCCGTTCCCCGGCCGGGTCCGCGACCGGTGGATGTGCCGCTGCACGACGTGCGGCCACATCGGCGCCCCCACCCTCAACAACATCCGCCGCGGGCAGGGCGGGTGCTACGCCTGCGCCCACCGCGCCGCCGTCGCCCGCCGCGCGGGCTGAGGGCTCACCGCCCGTACGGAAGCGGGCGCCCCGCACCCGGGGCGCCCGTCGATGTCACCTGACGCGCAGGGCCTCCAGCATCGCCACCAGTGCCGCCTGCGTGGCGTCCAGATCGCCGGGGCCCGCCGACGCGGCCAGCCACAGCGCCGCCTCGTTCATCGCGCCCGACAGCAGATGGGTCAGCGGCTCGACCGGCTGAGCGGCGATCCGCCCCTCGGCGATCAGGTCCCCGAGGACCTGCGCCAAGTGCCGCCCCGAGGTCGTCTCGTTCATGGCCCGCCACTCGCTCCAGCCGAGGACGGCGGGCCCGTCGACGAGCATGATGCGCTGGATCGCGGGATCGGTGGAGACGGTGAGGAACGCCCGGCACCCGGAGACGAGCTGGTCCCAGGGGTCCTCCCGGACATCCGCCGTCTCGGCGATCCGCTCGGCCACCTCCTGCTGCACCTGCTCCAGCACGGCCCGGAACAAGTCGGCCTTGCCGGAGAACTGGTGGTACAGCGCGCCCTTGGTGACCCCCGCCGCCCGGACGATCTCCGACAGCCCCACACTCCCGTACCCCAGCGCGGAGAACAGCCGCCGGCCCTCCCGCACCAGAGCCTGCCGGGTCTGCTCCCGCTGCTGGGCCCGAATTCCCTGAGTCATCCTCTCCCCGTTCCTCACGTACTGAAGGTACGTCAATGTGCCCCGGGGTGGCGATCCATCTGGTGGGGGACTTGGCCCGACGGTGCGGGAGGGGCAGGGGCCACGGGTGCGGGGACTGGTCCGGGTGTGGCCGTGTGGGGCCCGGCGTCAGGGCGCCGGGCCCCACACGGAGGGCGGAGGTCAGGCGTCGCCGTTGAGCATGGCGGCGGTCAGGACGTTGCCGGCGACGCCCCAGCCGCCGTCGGCGACCTCGTCGACGAGTACGACGGTGGTGGGGCGGGCCCGTTCGCCGTAGATCTCCGCGTACAGGTCGGTGGTGCGCTCGACGATCTTTTTCTTGTCCTCGGCGGTGACGGTGCCGGCGGGGACCTTGAAGTGGGCGAAAGGCATGGGTGTTTCTCCTTGCGTGGGTTTTTTCTGTGGTCTGGGAGGTGGTGCGGACATGCGTGTCCGGGAAGGGGGCTGGAACGGGTGGCCGTGGGGTTGTTCCACGGCTGGTGGCGGGATGGTCAGAGGCCGGCGTGCGGAGACAGCAGTTCGTCGATGCCGATGCGGTGGAAGAACTCCGCGCGGATGCGGTCGTAGACGACCGACACCACCTCGCTGCCATCGCGGCTGGGGTCGACGTGGGTGCGGAACGGGCGTTCGCCGTGCGGCAGGCCGACGATCCGGACGATAGCGTCGGCCACCTCCGCGGCATCGTGCCCAGGCGGGAAGATCCGGCTCAGGCCGTTGGCCATGGTGTCCCTGAGCCGGCCGTAGAGCGCGTCGTACTCCGCGGCCCGCTGGGTGTCGGCGGGCGCGCCGGCGTGGGCGAAGTGGTTGGTGCCGCTCGGATAGGCGCCGGGGACGACGAGGGTGGTCTCGATCCCGAACTTGATCAGCTCGGCGGCGTAGCTCTCGGCGAGAGCGTCCATCGCGGCCTTGGCGGCGAAATAGGGCCCCAGGAAGGGCGGGTGCCCGCCGCGGGTCGAGGAGGAGCCGACCCACACGAGCAGGCCCCGCCGCTGGTCACGCATGACCGGCAGCACGGCATGGTTCACCCGCTGCGTGGACAGCACGTTGACGTCATAGACCTCGGTGAGCTGAGCGACGGTGAATGCCTCGGCCGGTCCGAGGACCATGTGGCCGGCGTTGTGCACCACCACGTCGATCCGCCCCTGCTCCGTCAGTACGCGGTCGATGGCGGTGTCGACCGACCCCTGTTCCTGGACGTCCATCTCCACAGCGGCCACCCGCACGCCGCGGTCCTGCTCGAACTGGGCGAGCGCGGCGACAGCGGGCGCATTGCGGTCCGCGGTGGCGCGCATTCCCGCGTACACGATGTGTCCGGCCTCGGCCAGGGCCCGTGCGGTGAGGTTCCCGAAGCCGCTGGAGGCGCCGGTGACCACCACGACGTTCGGCTGCGCCCTCACACCAGGCCGCCGTTGGCCCGCACCACCTGGCCGTTCACCCAGCGCCCGGCCGGGCCGGTGAGGAAGGCGACCACCTGGGCGATGTCTTCCGGGGTGCCCAGCCGTTCCAGGGGCGGGGCCTTGGCGAGCTGATCGATCTGTTCGGGTGTCTTGCCTTCGAGGAACAGATCCGTGGCGGTGGGGCCGGGGGAGACGCTGTTGACGGTGATGTCCCGCCCGCGCAGCTCGCGGGCGAGGATCGACGTGAGTGACTCGACGGCCGCCTTGCTCGCCGCGTACGCGCCGTAAGCAGGGAACCGGGTGCCCACCACGGAGGTCGAGAACCCCACGAACGTGCCGCCCGCGCGCAGCCGCCGGGCGGCCTGCTGAGCGACGACGAAGGCGCCACGGACGTTGGTGCGGTGCACGGCGTCGAGCACGGCCAGGTCGAGGTCGGCGATCGGGGACAGCGCGAGTCGGCCGGCGCAGTTCACCACGGCGTCCACGCCGCCGAACTCCCGCTCCGCGCGGTCGAACAGGGCGGCGACCGCGCGCTCGTCCGCCACGTCCGCCCGCACGTGGATCGCCCGTCCGCCAACGGCGGTGATCGCCGTCACCGTCTCCTCGGCGGCAGCCGCGTCGCGGGCGTAGTTGACCACGACGGCCAGGCCGTCCCGGGCCAGCTTGAGGGAGACCGCCCGGCCGATACCGCGTGATCCGCCGGTGACGACGGCAACCCGCCCGGCCGCCGGAGGAGGAACGGGAGGGGGAGTGGGGTGGTTCGTAGTCATGTCCTCCACGATGCGTGGCACCGGCCGGCGGAACCAGGGGATGCCATCCCCTGGGTCGGTGGCCCGCCGGGACGCAGAATGGCGGGCATGGGTTCCGCTAGATACACCGAACTGGGGGCGTTCCTCCGCTCGCGGCGCGCCCGCATCCGTCCGGCCGACGTGGGCCTTCCACACGGGCCTCGCCGCCGGGTGCCCGGGCTGCGCCGCGACGAGGTCGCGCAGCTCGCCGGCGCATCGGTGGACTACTACAACGAACTCGAACGCGGCGCAGGATCCCAGCCCTCCGAGCAGATGATCGCCGCGCTGGCGCGGGCCCTGCGCCTGACCGCCGACGAGCGCGACTACTTCTACCACCTGGCCGACCGCCCGGTGCCCGCGCCCGGCGGACCCGCCTCGCACGTCCACCCCGGCATGTCCGACCTGCTCACCCGCCTGACCTCGACCCCGGCCCAGGTGATCACCGACCTGCACGTCACCCTCGTACAGAACCCGCTCGCGGTGGCGCTGCTCGGGGACCACTCCGGCTTCAGCGGCGCCCGGGCCAGCTTCATCCACCGCTGGTTCACCGACCCCGACGCCCGGCAGCTGTACCCCGAGGCCGACCACGCGGCCCAGTCCCGGGCCTTCGTCGCCGACCTACGGGCGGCCGCCGCCCGACGCGACGCCAAGGACGCCGAAGCCCGCTCGATGATCGGCACGCTGCTCGGCGCCTCCCAGGAATTCGCCACCCTGTGGGCCGACCACGACGTGGCATTCCGGCGCGACGACCGTAAACGCCTCAACCACCCGACGCTCGGCCTGATCGAGGTCAACTGCCTCAACCTGTTCAGCGAGGACGGCCGGCAGCGGCTGCTCTGGTTCACCCCCGCCATCGGCACCGAAAGCGCCGAACTCCTGGACCTGCTCGCCGTCCTCGGGACACAAGAAATCACCGGCCCGATACGCTGATTGCCTTCCTGCTATGGCGCGGCATGGACAGAAGCGCGCCTGTGGTGGCCGGGCCGTCCTCGCCGGATGGATCATCCTGCTTGGCCCGGCGGCAGGGAGGAACCGCCGCCCAGTCGGCCTGGACCGTGTGTGCGGCGTCGAGGGCGGCCGGTCCGTCGGCCACCTCGCACAGCGTCCGGCCCGTGGCCGGGGCGTACACCGCGAACGTGGCGTCTGCGGTCGCGGTCCGCCACCGGCCGGCGATGCGCAGCTCCTTCGGGGTGTGCCGTATGGCTGGTTGACCGGTGGCGCACGAAGGGGGCCTTTCGTACGGACGAAGGGCACGACCTTCGTGCGCCGGGTGGTGTGTCAGCGCAGCGCGGTGATCATGTCCTCGGCCAGCCTGGTGCTGGAGGCAGGGTTCTGGCCGGTGAAGAGGTTGCCGTCGATGACGTTGTGCTGCTGGTAAGCCGCCCCTTCTACGTGGTCCGCTCCCAGTTCCCGCAGACGGGAAGCAAGCAGCCACGGCGCCCCCTCGGCGGTGCCGAACAGCCGCTCCTCCTCATCGGTGAACGCCGTCATCCTGCGACCGGCAAAAAGCCAGTTACCGTCCTCGTCCTTGGCGCTCAGCAGCGCGGCCGGACCGTGGCAGACCGCACCGATGAGTTTTCCTTCCTTGTCCGCCTTGGCCAGCAGACGGCGCAGGTCGGCGTCCTGGAAGAGGTCGACGACCGGGCCGTGGCCGCCGGGCAGCACCACCGCGACGTAGTCGTCGATGCCGACCTCGTCGAGCTTCAGCAGCGAGCCGAACTCCTCCAGCGCCTTGCGGGCGTGTGCCACGTGGCGGCCGCACTCCTGCCCGGCGACCGCCGGGTCGGCGCTGTGCTCGTCCAGCGGCTGCAGCACCCCACCCGGAGAAGCGAAGTCGACCGTGTAACCGGCCTCGACGAACTTCTCGTGCGGAGCAGCCAGCTCCTCCGCCCAGTAACCCGTCGGGTACTTCGATCCGTCGGTGCGTTCCCAGACACTGGCGGCCGACATGACGATGAGAACCTTGCCCTTGCTCATGAATGAATTCCTTTTCCGTGAAGAGATATCCGGAGCGGGCGGCAACTTGCTCCGGGAGAATCAGTGGCCGGGCATGACGCAATGGCGTCAGGGAGCGAAAGAGCGCCGACCGCAGGTCCGCTCATCGGCTGCCCGCCCGAGCAACGCCTTGACTTGCCTTTTGCGCCGTACGCATGCCGCGATGCGTCCTCTGCCACTCGCCTGGAGGACGTACATCCAGCATGGCCTGCCACCAGCCCCCACAGACCCCCATAGCAGGCCCTGCGCGACCGCGGACCCGGCAGACTAGGACTCACAGACCCACGCGGAAAACACCCACACCCGAGATACTGCGTGGCATGGCCAACAACAACCGTGAGCTGGGAAACTTTCTGCGGAAAGCGCGCAGCCAAGTGGATCCCGAGCAGGCCGGTCTGCCGCCGGACAGCCGCACGCGGCGTGTTCCGGGCCTGCGCCGTGAAGAGGTCGCCCGCCTGGCCGGTGTGTCGACCGACTACTACGCCCGGCTCGAACAAGGACGCCCGATCGCCCCGTCGCCCGGTGTCGTAGCCGCACTCTGCCGCGCCCTGGGCCTCGACGAGGCGGGACGCACTTACCTTCACGACCTCGTCGGAGTGACGGCCGCGCCGTCACGGCGTCCCGGCCGAAGTGCCCGAAGACTCCGCCCCGGCCTTCACCAACTCATCGACGCACTCGACGGCGAACCGGTCCTGGTTCTCGACCGCCGCAGCGACGTCCTGGCGGCCAACCGGATGGCCAAGGCACTGTTCACCGACTTCGACCAGATGCCCGTCCGACACCGAAACTACGCACGCTGGATGTTCCTCAGCGAGGAATCCCGGTCCTTGTTCGTCGACTGGGAGGACCAGGCACGGGCCGCCGTGGAAAGTCTGCGTCTGGAAGCGGGACGGGACGCGGATGACCGGGCCACGAACGATCTCATCGCGGAACTGCGGGAAAAGAGCACGGAATTCGACCACTGGTGGGAAAAGCATCGGGTCCACCAGCGCACCCACGGTTCCAAACGCCTCCACCACGCGCTCGTCGGTGAACTGACAGTGGAGTACGAGACACTGACGCTGCCAGGAGACCCCGACACAACCCTCTTCGTCTACACCGCGGAACCCGGATCGGCGTCCAGACAAGCACTCGACCTCCTGGCCATGTGGACCCTCCCCGGCACCGGGACACCCCGGACCGGCACGACCCAAGAGCACGACTGACACGGGTGTTCGTCCTGTGCCTGCGTGGAAGCCTCCTGTTCATCACTTCCGCTGCACCGGACACACGGGTGACGAGGTCGCAGACCGATCACTGGACAGGTGCTTCCCAATCCGCCCTGACCCGCCGGGGCCCTCCCGCCCACGTGGCCTGAAAAGGCGTGAGTACGCCTCACCTAGGGTGAGTTGAACAAACAATCTCGGTCAGTTCGTTGCGAAAGAAGGGGCCCTGAAGCCGATGGAGCCGAGCGATCTCGTATGGCATGACGCGGTCGGCCTCGCGAGTCTGATCTCAGCGGGCACGGTGAGCGCCGTCGAGGTGGTGGCCGCCCATCTCGACCGGATCGAGGCGGTCGCAGACCGGGTGAACGCCTTCGTGACCGTGCTCGGCGAGCAGGCTCTGCACGCCGCGGCACGACCGGCCGTCGGCCCGCTCAGCGGAGTTCCCTTCACGGTCAAGGATTCCTTCGACACCGCAGGGACCCCCACCACCTGGGGGTCGACACTCTTCGCCGACCGGGTGCCCGATACCGATGCCACGTCGGTGGCCCGCCTTCGGCAGGCCGGCGGCATCCTGCTGGCCAAGACGAACCTGCCGGAGATGTCCTACTGGACCGAGACGGACAACCGTCTGACCGGCAGATCCCTGAACCCCTACGACCCGCGGCGCACTCCCGGGGGCTCCAGTGGCGGTGAGTCGGCGGCCATCGCGAGCGGGCTCTCGCCGCTCGGCATCGGGAGCGACGTCGCCATCTCCGTGCGCGGGCCCGCCGCCGACACGGGGATCGCCTCGATCAAACCCACCCATGGCAGGGTGCCGATGACCGGCCACTTTCCCGCCGTGCCGCGCCGCTGGTGGCACGCAGGCCCCATGGCCCGCAGCGTGCGCGACCTGCGCCTGGCGCTCTCCCTCATGGAAGGGCCCGACGGCAGTGATCCCTACGCCGTGGCGCTGCCCGCCCCGGACCGCACCCGCGGCAGGGACCGGCTGCGCATCGGCTGGACCGCGGCGGCGTTCGGCGCGGTCGATCGACAGGTCGCCGCTACGGTCGCCGCGGCGGCCGCGGCGCTGGCCGAGTTCGGGCACGACGTCCGGGAGAGCGAGCTTCCATGGCTCGACGAGCGGGACTGCACCCTGCTGTCGGCGAAGCTGTTCCCCCCGGAGGTACGGCCGGCCCTGCGCGCCGTCACCTCCGGCCGCGAGACGGAAGTGCACCCGGTCATCGCGGCCACGCTGGAGGCCGCCGAGGCTCCGCTGGCCGACTACGTCGCCGCTGAACACGAGGTGGAGCACCTGCGCACGCGATGTGCCGCATGGTTCGCCGACCACGACGTCCTGCTGTGCCCCGTAACGCCCTTTCCCGCGCCGCCTCATGGCCGAAGCCGCCTCGACGTGGACGGTGTCTCCCTCCCGGCACGCGCGGTGATGCGCGCGACCGTACCGTTCAACCTGACCGGCCTGCCCGCCGTCGCGCTCCCCTTCGGCGCCACGGACGACGGCCTGCCGCTCGGCGTCCAGCTGGTCAGCCGATGGTGGACCGATGCCCTCCTCCTCGACCTCGCGGAGCGCCTGGAGGAGGTCAGCCCCGTCCGCGGCCGCCGACCTGCCTTCTGAGGGGCAGCCGGGGCGGATTCGATGCGCCCGTACCGATATACTTGCATCAGTATCAGTCGGCTGAATCGACCGCACGTCGCTGACCTGCGACAAACCCCAGGAAGTAGCCTGATCCGCATGTTGTCCGAAGTCACCGCGACCCGCTATGTCACGCCCTTGCGTGAGGGCGGGTCGCTTCCGGGGATCGTCGAAGCCGATGATCTCGGTACGTATGTCATGAAATTCACCGGGGCGGGGCAGGGGCGCAAGACTCTGGTCGCCGAGGTGATCTGTGGGGAGCTGGGGCGGCGGCTCGGGCTGCGGGTGCCGGAGTTGGTGCGGATGCAGCTCGATCCGGTGATCGGGCTGAGTGAGCCCGATCAGGAGGTGCAGGAGCTGCTGAAGGCCAGTGGGGGCCTGAACCTGGGGATGGACTATCTGCCGGGGTCGCTCGGGTTCGATCCGCTCGCGTTCGAGGTGTCGGCGCGGGAGGCGGGGCGGGTCGTGTGGTTCGACGCGCTCATCAACAACGTGGACCGCTCGTGGCGCAACCCGAACCTGCTGGTCTGGCACGGTGAGCTGTGGCTGATCGACCACGGGGCCACGATGATCTGGCAGCACAACTGGCCGACCGCCGAGAAGTCCGCTGCCAAGCCGTACGACGCGTCCGACCATGTGCTGGCGAGCTTCGGACCGGACATCGAGGCCGCGGCGGCCGAGTTCGCGCCGCTGGTCACCGAGGAGCTGCTGACCGAGGTCGCGGCCGCCGTGCCGGACGAGTGGCTGGTGGACGAGCCCGGCTTCGACTCGCCGGACGCGCTGCGCGGTGCCTACGTACGGGCGCTGCTGGGGCGTGCCGCGGTGATCGGGGACCAGATCGGCATCGGGGAGCGTACGAAGGACGGGCCCTCCCGGGTGCCCGGCTGGCTGGCGACCGAGTTGCCGCGGAGGGCAGTGAAGTGAGCGGCCTGCACAACGGACGTGACGTGTTCGAGTACGCCCTGCTCAAGGTCGTACCGCGGGTCGAACGCGGAGAAATGATCAATGCGGGGGTGGTCGTGTACTGCCGCGCCCGGCGCTTCGTGGAGGCGCGTACGTATCTGGACGAGGGGCGGTTGCGGGCGCTCGACGCGAACGCCGACGTGGAGGGCGTCAAGGCGGCCCTGCGGGCGGTCGAGGGGATCTGTGTGGGCGGCGAGCGCGCCGGGCAGGCTGCGGGCGACGACGCGGGGCGGCGCTTCCGGTGGCTGATCGCGCCGCGCAGCACCGTCGTGCAGCCGGGCCCGGTGCACACCGGGCTGACCGCGGACCCGTCGATCGAGGCGGAGCGGCTGCTCGGCCTGCTGGTGAAGTGAGGGGCGGCCGCCGGTGCGCGGGAAAGCCGGTGGCCCTCCTGAAGTGCGATGGAGTGCCGAGGAGGCGTTGACAGGGGGTGGCGGGGCTTCTAGCGTCGGGCCTGCTGAAGCTACTAAGCGGTTGCTCACCTGTGGTTGCGGTGCGGCGGACCGCTCGTCGAGGTTTCGAGGGTGAGGAGAACCCCGCATGTCCACCACCGAGCAGCGCGTAGCCATCGTGACGGGCGCGGCCCGTGGCATCGGCGCGGCCACCGCGGTCCGCCTGGCCGCCGAGGGCCGTGCCGTCGCCGTACTCGACCTCGACGAGGCGGCCTGCAAGGACACCGTCGAGAAGATCACCGTGGCGGGCGGCAGGGCGCTGGCCGTGGGCTGTGACGTCTCGGACGCGGAGCAGGTGGAGGCGGCCGTCGCCCGGGTGGCGGCGGAGCTGGGCGCGCCGACCGTCCTCGTCAACAACGCGGGTGTGCTCCGGGACAACCTGCTGTTCAAGATGAGCGACACCGACTGGGACACGGTCATGAACGTGCACCTGCGGGGCGCGTTCCTGATGTCGCGGGCCTGCCAGAAGCACATGGTCGACGCGAAGTTCGGCCGGATCGTGAACCTCTCCTCCAGCTCGGCGCTCGGCAACCGCGGGCAGGCCAACTACTCGGCCGCCAAGGCCGGTCTCCAGGGCTTCACCAAGACCCTCGCCATCGAACTCGGCAAGTTCGGCGTCACCGCCAACGCCGTCGCGCCCGGGTTCATCGCCACCGACATGACCGCCGCCACCGCCGAGCGCGTCGGCATGGGCTTCGAGGACTTCCAGGCCGCGGCCGCCACCCAGATCCCGGTGCAGCGCGTCGGCACGCCGGACGACATCGCCAACGCCATCGCCTTCTTCACGGGCGAGGCGGCCGGCTTCGTCTCCGGCCAGGTCCTGTACGTGGCCGGCGGCCCGCTCAACTGACGCCGGAGGTTATGGACATGACCGCACAGGACAAGCCGCTGCCCGCGTTCTCCGGCAAGGCGGCGCTGGTCACCGGCGCCAGCCGGGGCATCGGGTACGGCATCGCCAAGGCGCTGGTGGCCCGCGGGGACAAGGTCTGCATCACCGGCCGCAACGAGGATGCCCTCAAGGAGGCCGTGGAGACGCTGGGCGCCGACCGCGTCATCGGTGTCGCGGGCAAGGCGCACGACGAGGCCCACCAGGGCGTCGCCGTGGAGCGGGCCATGGAGGCGTTCGGCCGCGTCGACTACCTGGTCAACAACGCCGGTACGAACCCGGTGTTCGGCCCGATCGCGGATCTCGACCTGAACGTAGCCCGCAAGGTGTTCGAGACCAACGTCGTCTCCGCGCTCGGCTTCGCGCAGCGCACCTGGCACGCGTGGCAGAAGGACAACGGCGGCGCGATCGTCAACATCGCCTCCATCGCGGGCGTCTCCGCCTCGCCCTTCATCGGCGCGTACGGTATGAGCAAGGCCGCGATGATCAACCTGACGTTCCAGCTCGCGCACGAGTTCGCGCCGGTGGTACGGGTCAACTCGATCGCCCCGGCGGTCGTCAAGACCAAGTTCGCGGCCGCGCTGTACGAGAACCGCGAGGAGGAGGCCGCCGCGGGCTACCCGATGGGGCGCCTGGGCATCCCGGAGGACATCGGCGGCGCGGCGGCGTTCCTGCTGTCCGACGCCGCCGGCTGGATCACGGGGCAGACGCTCCAGGTGGACGGCGGGCTGTTCCTGAACGCGGGGGTCTGAGGGCGCCGGTGGAAGCGGGCGTCTGAGGGCGGGCGCAAGCCGGACGCGCGTGCCGGGTTGCGCGCCCCGCGTAGGTGCGGGCGCCCCGCGTACGGGAGCGCGTACAGCGGCTTGCGTTCGCGTGCACTCCAAGAGGCAGGGTCTGTGGTGCCGGTCCGGAAGGGCCGGCACCACATCTGTCATGGGCCGGTAGGGAGCCCGTGACGCGACTCCGCGAAGGAGACCGCCATGCGGTTCCGCACTCTCGGCGGCGGCCGGGGACCCGAGGTCAGCGCCCTGTGCCTGGGCACCCTGCCGTTCGGCACCACCGTCGACGAGGAGACGGCGTACGCCATCCTCGACCGCTTCGCCGAGGCGGGCGGCACCTTCCTGGACACCGCCAACAACTACGCCTGCTGGGTGCCGGGCGCGACCGGCGACGAGAGCGAGCTGCTGCTCGGGCGCTGGCTGCGCAGCCGGGGCGCCAGGGACCGCACGGTACTGGCCACCAAGGTCGGCGCCCGCCCCGACCCGTCCCGCGGTCCGGAGTGGCCCGCCAACCTTGAGGGGCTGGGCGATAAGGCCGTACGGGACGGGATCGAGGGCAGCCTGCGGCGGCTCGGTACGGACCGGGTGGACCTGTATTACGCGCACATCGAGGACCGTGACGTGCCCCTGGAGGAGACCGTCGGGGCGCTGGCGGGCCTGGTGCGGGACGGCTCGGTGGGCCTGCTCGGGGCCAGCAACCACGCCACGTGGCGGCTCGCCGAGGCCCGCCGTATCGCCGAGGCGCAGGGCCTGCCCGGCTACCGCGCCGTACAGCAGCGGCACACCTACCTGCGACCGCGGCCCGACGCGGATTCCGGGCTCCAGCGGGAGACGGACGGGGAACTTGTCGACTACGCCGAGGCGCACGAGGATCTGACGCTGCTGGGGTACTCGACGCTGATGCACGGCGGATACGCGCGGCCGGAGCAGCCGCTGCTGGACCGGTACGACCACCCCGGTTCGGTGGTGCGCCTGCGGGTCCTTCGCGAGGTGGCGGCGGAGGCCGGGGCCACCGTGAACCAGGTGGTGCTGGCCTGGCTGATGGACGGCCGGGTGCCGGTCGTCCCCGTCCTCGGTGTGAGTTCGGTGGCGCAGCTGGACGAGAGCCTGGCGGCGCTGGACCTGCGGCTGGACGCGGCGCAGCGGGCGCGGCTCGACACGGCGTGAGCGGGCGCGGGGCGGGCGGCGGCCCGTGCGGGCGGGCCGGCCGGTGGGCGGGCGTGCGGCGTTGTCAGTGGTCGCCGGTAAGTTCGTAACCGAGAACGGAACGCACACCGGAGGTTGCTCAGTGATGACCGACATGCTGCCCGAGTCCTGGCGCGGCGTCCTCGGCGAGGAGTTGGAGAAGCCCTACTTCAAGGAGCTCACCGAGTTCGTCGAGCAGGAGCGGGCGAAGGGGCCGGTCTACCCGCCCCGCGAGGAGGTCTTCGCGGCCCTCGACGCCACCCCGTACGACCAGGTGAAGGTGCTGATCCTCGGACAGGACCCGTACCACGGCGAGGGGCAGGGCCACGGGCTGTGCTTCTCCGTGCGGCCCGGTGTGAAGACGCCGCCGTCGCTGCGCAACATCTACAAGGAGATGAAGGAGGAGCTGGGCCACCCGGTCCCGGACAACGGCTATCTGATGCCCTGGGCCCGCCAGGGCGTGCTGCTGCTGAACGCGGTGCTGACGGTGCGCGCCGGCGAGGCCAACTCGCACAAGGGCAAGGGCTGGGAGAAGTTCACCGACGCGGTGATAAAGGCGGTGGCCTCCCGGCCGGACCCGGCGGTGTTCGTGCTCTGGGGCAACTACGCGAAGAAGAAGCTGCCGCTGATCGACACCGAGCGGCACGCGGTCGTGGAGGGCGCCCACCCGTCCCCGCTGTCCGCCAAGAAATTCTTCGGATCCCGGCCCTTCACCCGGATCAACGAGGCGGTCGCGGCGCAGGGGCACACCCCGATCGACTGGCGTATCCCCGACCTGGGCTGAACCGGGGCGCGGCGTTCGGCGCCCACGGGGGCGGCCCGGCAGCGCGGGCGCCCGCCCCCGGCCGGCCCGACGCTCAGCCCCCGTACACGCGGCGGCAGATCTCGTCGGGGCGGTCGTCGCCCTGCCAGCGGCCGTACTCCCGGGCCAGTGCGCACAGGCCGGGGGCCGGGGCGGCCGGGTGACGGTCCTCGGAGCGCCGCCACGGTGGGCCGAAGCGGCGGCCTCCGTGACCGGACCCGGGCTTCGCTTCGTCCCGTACGCCCCGGCCCGCGCCCTTGCCCTTCCCGCCCCCCTTCCGCACGGACTCCGGCTGCGGCTGCTTCGCCGGCTGCGCGCCGGAGACCGGGGGACCGGCGGGTACGGAGCGCCGCGCGGCCGGGCCGGACGCCGGCGCGCCCGGACGCTCGCGGCGCGGGGACTGGGTCACCTCGGGGCCGATGGGCTCCACGGATGGGGCGGGCGCCACAGGGCGCGGCTGAAGGCTCTCGGGGGCCGGGCGGTGGGCGACGGTGACACATCCGGTGGCGACCGCGGCCGTCATCACCGCGAGGACCGCCGCTGCGGGAATACGGAACACCGGCCAACTCTGCCGATCGCGGCCCCTTTTGGGAAGGACCCGCGGGAGTGATCGTTCCGGGCGGCCGTTGACGCCGGATCAGCCGCGGCCGAGCAGGCCGACGAGCAGTTCCTCGATACCGGTGCGAAGTTCCCGCCGGGTCGGCGGTGTCGCGTGGAACTGTCCGGCGACGCAGGTGAAGAGCATGCCGTCGCACCAGGCGAGTACGTTCAGGGCGTGCCGTTCGGGTGCGGTGGACCCGGCCGCCGTCAGCATCGCCACCAGCATTTCGCGGAACCGCTGCCCGGTCCGGTCGTAGATGGCGCGCAGTTCGGGGCGCCGGGTGGCTTCCAGGGCCAGTTCGTACCGGGCGACGGTCAGGTCCCGGTGGCGGGTCAGCGAACGATGCAGGCCGAGGGAGAGGGCGTCGGCGAGCGCCGCCGGGCCGCTGCCCGCCGCGTCCGGCATCTCCGGAGGCGTGAGGACGGCCGCCTCCCGATCGGCCAGCCGCCGGACCGCCGTTTCCAGCAGGGCCGCGCGGGTGCGCGCCAGGTTCGACGTGGACCCCTGCGGCAGCCCGGCGGCCTCGTCGACGGCCCGGTGGGTGAGCCCGCGCAGCCCGCGCTCGGCGAGGAGAGAGAGGGCGGCGTCGGCGATGCGGTCGTGGCGGGGGGTGGCTTTGGCGGCCTCGCTCTTGCCTGTCGGGGTCTTGTCGGCAGCGGCCTTGTCGGCAGCGGCCTTGTTGGTCGAGGTCATGCCGGTCGTGGACGTGCTGGGGGTGGCACTTCGGGTCATGGCAGGTGAGCCTACCGCTGCGACTACACGTGTAGTAAGTTGCGACTACAGGTGTAGTCAGGGCGTCCGGTGGCAGCTCCGCCGGGCCTCCGGCTGCTCGGTGCCACGGGAGGGCTCATGCGTCAGCGCACGGCGATCGTCATCGGCGGCGGGATCGGCGGTCTCACCGCCGCCGTCGCCCTGCACCGGCAGGGGTGGGAAGTCACCGTCCTGGAACGGGCCGCCTCGCTCGAACCCGTCGGGGCCGGTATCGCCCTGGCCGCCAACGCCCAGCGCGCGCTGGACACCATCGGCGCGGGCGATGCCGTACGCGACATGGCCGTCCCGCAGTTCAAGGGCGAGATCCGGACCCCGCGCGGCCGCCGGCTGGCCCGTACGGACAACGCCGCGGCCGTACGGCGCTTCGGCGGCCCCGTCGTGGTCGCCCACCGCGCGGAGCTGATCGCCCTGCTCGCCGGGCGGCTGCCCGAAGGGGCCGTACGGACCGGCGCGCCCGCCGAAGTCGCCGACCCGGGCGACCCCACGCGCCCGGACCGCCCGGCCCGCGTCCGCCTCCTGCCCCCGGCCGAAAGCGCCGATACCGCCGATACCGGCAACGCGGCCAACACTCCGCACCTGACCGCCGGCCTCGTCATGGCCGCCGACGGCATCCGCTCCGCCACCCGCCGCGCCCTCTTCCCCGGCCACCCCGAACCGCGCTACGCCGGTTTCACCAGTTGGCGCCTCGTCGTCCCGGCGCTCCGCCGCCCGTACGCCGCGCACGAGACGTGGGGGCCCGGCGGGGTGTGGGGGAGCGTGGCGCTGCACGACGGGCGGGTCTACGCCTATGCCACCGCGGCCGTGCCGCCCGGGGGCCGCGCGCCGGACGGCGAACGGTCCGAGCTGCTGCGCCGGTTCGGCAGCTGGCATCAGCCGATCCCCGAGATCCTGGCAGCCGCCGACCCGGCCGCCATCCTGCGCAACGACGTGCGTACGGCGGCCCGGCCGCTGCCCGCCTGCCACCGCGGCCGGGTCGCCCTGCTCGGTGACGCCGTGCACCCGATGACGCCCAACCTCGGACAGGGCGGCTGCCAGGCCGTCGAGGACGCGATCGTGCTGGCGCACCGTGTCGCGTCGGACCGGTCCCTGGCGGCGGCCCTCGACGCGTACTCGCGGGAGCGGCTGCCGCGTACGACGGAGGTCGTGCGCCGGGCGGAGCGCATCGGCCACCTCACCACCTGGCGGTCCGCGCCTGCCGTACTGCTGCGCGGGGCCGCCATCGCCTGCACCGCGCGGTTCGCGCCGGACCTGGCGCTGCGCCCGCTCGACGGCATCGCCGACTGGCGGCCACCGGGTGGCACGTATGCTTCCGGGGCGCCCGGCGCACGCCCGGCGCATCCAGCGCGCTGACCGGCGCGCAATCGGCGGTGGCACAACTCAGGGAGTCATTCGTGAAGGTCGGCTGCATCGGACTCGGCGACATCGCACAGAAGGCATATCTGCCGGTGCTCGGCGCGCAGCCCGGTGTCGAGCTGCACCTCCAGACCCGTACGCCGGCCACCCTGGAGCGGATCGCCGCCACCTACCGCCTGCCCGCCGACCGGTGCCACACCGACCTGGACGGGCTGCTCGCCACCGGCCTGGACGCGGCGTTCGTGCACGCGCCCACCACCGCGCACCCGGAGATCGTCACCCGCCTCGTGGAGGCCGGGGTGCCGACGTACGTGGACAAGCCGATCGCCTACGACCTGGCCGACACCGAGCGCATCGTGCGGCTCGCCGAGGAGCGCCGCGTCAGCCTGGCGGTCGGCTTCAACCGCCGTTATGCGCCGGGGTACGCGCAGTGCCTGGAGCACCCGCGCGATCTGATCCTCATGCAGAAGAACCGGGTCGGCCTCCCCGAGGCCCCCCGGACGCTGGTCCTGGACGACTTCATCCACGTCGTCGACACCCTGCGGTTTTTGGCGCCCGGCACCGTCGAGCACGTGGACGTACGGGCGAAGATCCGCGACGGCCTGATGCACCACGTGGTGCTGCACCTCTCCGGCGACGGCTTCAGCGCCATCGGCAGCATGAACCGGCTCAGCGGATCCACGGAGGAGATCCTCGACGTGTCGGGGCAGGACACCAAGCGCCAGGTCGTCAACCTCGCCGAGGTCATCGACCACAAGGGGCAGCCGAGTGTGCGGCGGCGCGGCGACTGGGTGCCGGTGGCCCGGCAGCGTGGCATCGAGCAGATCGTGCTGGCCTTCCTGGACGAGGTGCGGGCGGGCCGGTTCGTCCCGGCCGAGGACGCGCTGCGGACGCACGAGCTGTGCGAGCGGGTGATCGAGGAGGCGCTGGCGCAGGCGGGGTGAGGCGGCGGCGCCTACCGGACCCGCGCCGACCTCCGGGCCCGCAGCGCCCGCGCCCCCGCCACGCCCGCGTACGCGCCGAGCGCCAGCATCGCGCCGTACAGGGCCCAGTCGCCGAAGCGCGCGTACGGGCTGGTGCCCTCGGCCAGCGGGATGTCGTACACGGCCGCCGCGCCCCGCTCGGTGCCGAGCCGGCCGCCCACCGGTTCGCCCCGCGGCCCGTACACCGCGCTGACCCCGGTCAGCGTGGCGTGCGCCATCGGCCGCCACGTCTCGGCGGCCCGCAGCGCGGCCAGCGAGGCGTGCTGGGCGGGCGCCCAGCTGTCCTGGAAGGTCGAGGTGGAGGACTGCGCGACCAGCAACTGGGCGCCGTCCCGCGCCAGTTGGCGGCTCATGTCGGGGAACGCCGACTCGAAGCAGACCAGCGGCCCCACGCGCAGCCCGCCCGCCGAGCCGACCGGCATCAGCACCTGCCGGGTGCCGCGCATCCGGTTCTGGTCGGCGGCCTTGCCGACGTGCGTCGCCCAGCCCAGGACGGAACGCAGCGGGATGTACTCGCCGAACGGGACCAGGCGCATCTTGTCGTAGCGGTGGCCGGTCGCGCCGCGCGGGCCGACCAGGACCGAACTCTTGTAGATGCCGGGCTGCCCGGCGTGCCGGCCGTCGACGTTGACCAGGAGGTCGGCGCCCACGTCCCGGGAGAGCGCGGCGAGCCGGGCCGACATGGCCGGATTCCGGGTCAGGTCGCGGTTGACGCTGCTCTCTCCCCAGACCACCAGCTGGACGCCGCGCCCGGCCAGCGAGCGGGTCAGCTCCTCGCCGCGGGCTATCCGCGGGTCCGCGCCCACGATCTCGCCCGGCTGTACGAGGCCGACCCGGACCGTACCGGCCGGCCGCGGCACCGGCGCCCACAGCCACGCCGCGGTGCCGCCGACCGCGCACACGAGGAGGCCCGCGACGGCCGGGACGCGGGCCCGCGGCACCGCGACGAGCAGGGCGAGCGCGGTGTTCACCGACACGAGGAGCAGGCTCAGCAGCCACACCCCGCCGAGCGAGGCGAGCCGCAGGGCGGGTGGCACCTGCCACTGGCTGGCGCCCAGCAGCCCCCACGGCCCGCCCAAGTACTCCCAGGACCTGACCAGTTCCACCATCAGCCAGCCGGACGGTACGAGGACGAGTGACGCCGCGCACCGGGCCGCGCTCGGCGAGCCGTGCAGCAGCGCCCGTACGAGCAGGCCCCAGGGCGCCCACAACAGGCCGAGCAGCGCGGCCAGCACGAGGATGAACACGTGCAGGCTCGGCAGCAGCCAGTGGTGGACGGCCAGCATGAAGCCCGCGCCGCCGAGCCAGCCGTCCAGTGCCGCGCGGCGGTGGGTCCGGGCCGAGCGCGCCAGCAATATCCACGGTACGAGGGCGACGTAGGCCAGCCACCACAGGGCGGGCGCCGGGAACGCGAGCGCGGGCAGCGCTCCGGCCGCGACCGCCGCGGCGCCGCGTCCCCAGGGCGACGTGAGCGCCGCCCTCCGGGCGGCCGACGGGAGCCCGCGGCCCCGCCCTTCGCGAACCCGCCCCGGACCCGCTTCCCACCGGCCGTCGGCCGACACCTGCATGCCGTCTCCTCCTTCGGAACCCTCCGCCGGATCGCAGCACCCAGTGTGCGCGAGCCGGCCGATCATGGACAGCAGGGGGCCCGTCAGGCGTGCGCCGGAAGCAGTTGGCGCCACTTCTCGTGGACGACGACCTCGGTCAGCCGCCAGCCTTCGGCGGCGCGGCGGGCGGCGAAGACATAGCGGCCCGCGCAGGTGTAGTTGGGGCGGCCGACGCGCCGGCGGACGCGCCGGGCGGGGCGTCGTGCGGGCCCGCGAGGTGCATCGGGTTCAGGTAGTCGGCCTGCACCGTGGCCGTGTCGCCGGGCGCGCCGCCGTCGCGCAGCGCGATGCCGATCCGCCGGTTGACGATCAGGTGCTGGCGTACGGGGAAGCGCCGCATCATCGCGTCGAGCCAGTCCGCGACGGCGTCGGCGCTGCCCGCGATGCCGCCCGCCGAGCGGTAGTCGACGTGCCCGCCGGGGACGAACAGGGCCCGGTAGGCGGCCCAGTCGCCGTCGTCCACGGCGATCGCGTAACCGGTGACCAGGTCGTCGATGGCGAGGCGGTCCATGACAGTGGTGTGTTCCACGCGCTGGGTCATCGCCTCAGTGTTCGGCATGCGCGGGGCGGCGCCAAGGGGACGGGAGGGCACGGCCGCGGGCCCCCGCCGGAAGACGGGGGCCCGCTGGTGGTACGGCCGGTCAGCGCGCAGCGGTCGGCTCCGCCGCCTCGCGCACGGCGCGTTCCCGGGAGGTCTCCGCCTCCGCGAACTGGGTGCGGTACAGCTCCTCGTACCGCCCGCCCGCCGCGAGCAGCGCGTCGTGCGTGCCGCGTTCGACGATCCGGCCGTCCTCGACCACCAGGATCAGGTCGGCGGCCCGTACGGTCGACAGCCGGTGGGCGATCACCACCGACGTACGGCCCTCCAGGGCCTCGGTCAGCGCCTCCTGGACCGCCGCCTCCGAGGTGTTGTCCAGGTGGGCGGTGGCCTCGTCCAGGATCACCACGCGCGGCCGGGCCAGCAGCAGGCGGGCGATGGTCAGCCGCTGCCGCTCACCGCCGGAGAGCCGGTAGCCGCGCTCGCCGACCACCGTGTCCAGGCCCTCCGGCAGCGAGGCGATCAGGCCGTCCAGACGGGCGCGGCGCAGCGCGTCCCACAGGTCGTCCTCGCCCGCCTCCGGCCGGGCCAGCAGCAGGTTCGCGCGGATCGTCTCGTGGAAGAGGTGGCCGTCCTGGGTCACCATGCCGAGGGTGTCGCGGATCGAGTCGGCGCTCAGGTCGCGTACGTCCACGCCGCCGAGCCGCACCGCGCCGGCGTCCGCGTCGTACAGCCGCGGCAGCAGTTGCGCGATGGTCGACTTGCCGGCGCCCGAGGAGCCGACCAGGGCGACCATCCGGCCCGGCTCCACACGGAAGGAGACGTCGTGCAGCACCTCGGCGCCGCCCCTGGTGTCCAGGGTCGCCACCTCTTCGAGGGAGGCCAGGGAGACCTTGTCGGCCGACGGGTAGCCGAAGCGCACGGAGTCGAACTCTACCGAGACCGGGCCCTCCGGCACCGCGCGGGCGTCCGGCTTCTCCTCGATCAGCGGCTTCAGGTCCAGCACCTCGAAGACCCGCTCGAAGCTGACCAGAGCGCTCATCACCTCGGTGTGCGCGCCGGACAGCGCCGTCAGCGGCGCGTACAGGCGGGTCAGCAGCAGGGCCAGCGACACGATGGAGCCCGCTTCGAGGTGGCCGCGCAGCGCCAGGAAGCCGCCGAGGCCGTAGACGACGGCCAGCGCGAGGGCGGAGACGAGGGTGAGCGCGGTGACGAAGTACGTCTGGACCATGGCGGTGCGCACCCCGATGTCGCGCACCCGCCGGGCCCGTGCGGCGAACTCCGCCGACTCGTGCGCCGGGCGGCCGAACAGCTTGATGAGGGTGGCGCCCGGCGCGGAGAACCGCTCGGTCATCTGGGTGCCCATCGCGGCGTTGTGGTCGGCCGCCTCCCGCCGCAGCCCGGCCAGCCGCCGTCCCACCCGGCGCGCGGGCAGGACGAACACCGGCAGCAGCACCAGCGCGATCAGCGTGATCTGCCACGACAGGCTCAGCATCACCACGAGCGTCAGCAGCAGCGTCACGACGTTGCCGACCACGCTGGACAGCGTGTCGCTGAACGCCCGCTGCGCGCCGATCACATCGTTGTTCAGGCGGCTGACCAGGGCTCCCGTACGGGTACGGGTGAAGAAGGCGACCGGCATCCGCTGCACGTGGTCGTAGACCGTGGTCCGCAGATCGAGGATCAGGCCCTCGCCGAGGCCCGCCGACAGCCGGCGCGTCAGCAGGCCCAGGCCCGCCTCCGCCACCGCGATGACGGCGATCAGCCCGGAGAGCCCGAGGACGGTACCGGGCGCCGCGCCGCCCACGATGCCGTCGACCACCCGTCCCGCGAGCACCGGCGTGACCACCGCGAGCATCGCGGTCACCGTGCTCAGCACCAGGAACCAGCCCAGCGCGCGGCGGTGCGGCCGCGCGAAGGCGGCGATGCGCCGCAGCGTCGCCCGGGAGAACGGGCGCCGGTCGCGCTGTGCGTTCATGGTGCTGTGCAGCGAGTGCCAGGCGGTGACTTCCATGTCCATCGCGGTCCTCCGGGGCGGCGTGGTCGGCAAGAGCGGGCCGCGCGGGCCGTACTGCCCGGCGACATGCCAGAAGCTATGACCTCAACCAATGTTGAGGTCAAGGGATTCCGTTGTCGGCGGGTCGGGAGCGGGGTGGTGCTCGGTTGGGGGGAGCCCAGGGGCGCGGTGTCCAGGGTGCGGTGTGCGGTCGTGTGAGCGCTCGGCGTACGGAGTGGCGCGTACACCCGGATGCGCGCCCCTCACCTGAGCCCGCGTCACCAGGTGCCCGTCCTCCTCAAGCCGTCACCCGGGTGCCCGCACCCCCTCAAGCCGCCGCGGCCCGTCGCCAGGCCGAGGTGCGCAGGAGGCGTAGCCCGTTGAGGCCGACGAGGACCGTCGAGCCTTCGTGGCCGAGTACTCCCAGTGGGAGTGGCAGGTGGCCGGTCAGGTCCCAGGTGACCAGTGCGCCGATGCATACGGATGCGATGACCAGGTTCTGCTCCACCAGGCGGCGTGCCCGGCGGGAGAGGGCTACGACGGTGGGTACCGCCCCGGCCTCGTCGCGTACCACCACCGCGTCGGCCGTCTCCAGGGCCAGGTCGGAGCCGACCCGGCCCATGGCGACGCCGCTGTGCGCGGCTGCCAGTGCGGGCGCGTCGTTCACGCCGTCGCCGACCATCAGCACCTTCGCCCCGCCGTCCTGCCAGGCGCGGACCGCGGTCACCTTGTCCTGCGGCAGCAAACCGGCCCGTACGTCCGTGACGCCGCACTCCTCGGCCGTACGGGCGGCGGCGCGGGCGTGGTCGCCGGTCAGCAGCGTCACGTCGGTGCCGGTCAGGCGGTGCAGCCGGGCCACCGCTTCGGGAGCGCCGGGGCGCAGTCGGTCGGTGACGGCCAGTACGGCGGCAGGCCGGGCGTCCACCAGTACGGCCACCGCGGTGTGACCGGCGGCCTCCACCTCCTCCACGCCGGCGCGCACCCCGCGCGCCAGCTCCTCGGCAAGCCCGTCCGCGCTCTCGTGCGCTCCCGCGCTCAGCAGCGCCGCCGGACTGCCGACCTGTACGACACGCCCCTCCACCACGGCGCGCACGCCGCGCCCCGGCATGGACGAGAACTCCCGCGCGTCGGGCACCCGCAGACCGCGTTCCTGTGCGGCGGCGACCACGGCGCGGGCCAGCGGGTGTTCGCTGGGCAGCTCCGCCGCGGCGGCGAGCGCGAGCGCCCGCCGCTCGTCCGCGCCGCCCAGCGCCCGCACCTCCGCGACCCGCGGCGCGCCTTCGGTGAGCGTGCCGGTCTTGTCCATCGCCACCCGCGTCACCGCGCCCAGCCCCTCCATCGCCACGGCCGACTTGACCAGGACGCCGTGCCGCCCGGCGGTGGCGATCGCGGACAGCAGCGGCGGCATGGTGGCCAGCACCACCGCGCACGGCGACGCCACGATCATGAAGGTCATGGCCCGCAGCAGGGTCGCGGTGAAGTCCGCGCCGAAGAGGAGCGGCAGCGCGAACAGCGCCAGGGTCACCAGCACCACTACGGCGGAGTAGCGCTGTTCGACCTTCTCGATGAAGACCTGGGTGGGCGCCTTGGTCCGGCCCGCCTCCTCGACCATCGCCACGATCCGGGCGATCGCCGACTCCGAGGCGTCCTTGCCGACCCGTATCCGCAGCGCGCCGGTGCCGTTCAGCGTCCCGGCGAACACCTCGTCGCCCGCGGTCTTGTCCACCGGCAGCGGCTCACCGGTGATGGTGGCCTGGTCCACCTCGCTCGCGCCGTCCAGCACCGTGCCGTCGGCGGGCAGTCGTTCCCCGGGGCGTACGAGGACGGTCTCGCCCACCCGCAGCGCGGCGGCCTCGACGGTCTCCTCCCGGCCGTCGGCCGTCAGCCGTACGGCGGTCGAGGGCGCGAGGTCGAGCAAGCCGCGCACGGAGTCCTCGGTTCGCCGGGTGGCCAGGGCCTCCAGCGCACCCGAGACCGCGAAGATCACGATCAGCAGGCCGCCGTCCAGGAACTGCCCGATCGCCGCAGCGCCGACCGCCGCCACGACCATCAGCAGATCGACGTCCAGGGTCCGTTCGCGCAGCGCCCGCAGACCCGCGAGGCCGGGCTCCCAGCCGCCGGCCGCGTAACACACCGCGTACAGCGGACCCCATGTCCAGGCCGGGGCGCCCGTCAGGTCGAGGGGAAAGGCCAGCAGGAAGGTGAGCGCGGCGAGGGCGGCCCAGCGCACCTCCGGCAGGGCGAAGAGCCGGCCGCGGCGCGGGGGAGGGGGCGGTGGCGCCGTGGCAGGGGCCGTGGCAGGGGTGGGCACGGAGATCGGTGCGGTGGCCGGTGCGGGGGTGTCGGCCGTGGTGGGTGCGCCGGTGGGAGCCGTCGGTGACGGGTGCGTACGGCCGTGACGGGACGTGGACGTCATGCGGTGACCTCTGGGGCGGGGAGGGAGCGGGGGACCCGCACACCATAACCGAACACATGAAGATGTCTTCAAGTGTTGCCGAAGATACGATGAGGCGTATGGGACACGGAGTCGACGGCAGGACCACACCGGCAGCGCATCTGGACGCGGACGCCGCCGCGACCATCGCCGCCACCCTTCAGGCGCTGGCCACCCCGTCGCGGCTGATGATCCTCACCCGGCTGCGGCAGGGGCCCTGCCCGGTGGGCGAGCTGGCCGACGCGGTCGGCATGGAGCAGTCGGCGGTCTCCCACCAGCTGCGGCTGCTGCGGGCGCTGGGCCTGGTCACCGGCTCCCGCCGGGGCCGCCGGATCGTCTACAGCCTCTACGACACCCACGTCGCCCAGCTCCTCGACGAGGCCATCTACCACATCGAGCACCTGCGGCTCGGCGCCCGCGACCTGCCCGAAGCGGCGGAGACGGACGGGGAGGAAGAGGCGGGGGAGAGGGAAGAGGCCGCCGGGGCGGCAAGGGGCGGTGCGGCGGGCGCGGCCGCCCGGACCCGCGCCGGAGCCGAGGTGAAGCCCCTCAGCCGCTGACCCGTACGGAGCCGTTCAGCCGCTGCCTGCGCGGACCGGCTCGGCAACTGCCCGCACGGACCGGCTCACGGACCGGCTCGTCCGCTGCCCCGCACGAAACCCTGCCCGGCGTACGCGCCCACGCCTCCGCCCCGCGTACGCACCCCGCCCCGCGCCCCGCATACGCGCCCGCGCTCACCCCGTCCCGTGCGCCGCCAGCCGCTCCCGTACGTCCTCCTGCGACAGATACACATCGGTCCGCTCGAAGTCCCGCAGCGTCGCGGGCTTCTCCGCCTGGAAGCCGGTCCGTACGAAGTCGTCCCCGGCGGTGGCGTTGATCAGCCAGTTCGCGACGGTACGGAACCTGGCGACGCCGGTGCGCAGCGCCAGCAGGTGGTAGCCGCGCGCCGCCACCTGGGCGGGCAGCCCGGTCAGCTCGTACCCCATCGGCTTGGACACCGCGTCGATGCCGCCGAGGTCTACGACCAGGCCGAGGTCCTTGTGCCGGTACGGCGTGCGCGGCGCCCCGCGCAGCCCGGCGATGATGTTGCGCGCCGCGTGCTTGCCCTGCCGCGAGGCGTGCTGCGCGGTGGGCGGGCAGACCGCGCCCCCGCCCTTCTCCAGGTCCGGTACGGCCGCCGCGTCACCGCAGGCCAGCACGTCCGGCATGCCCGGTACGGTCAGGTCCGCGTCCACGACGAGCCGGCCCCGTACGGTCTCCGCGCCGAGCGTGCCGATGAGCGGGGACGCCGCCACGCCCGCGGTCCAGATCAGCGTCCGGCACGGCAGTACCCGCCCGTCCGTGAACTCCACGGTGTCCTCGGTGACCTCGGCGACCGACACGCCGAGCGACACCTCCGTGCCGCGCCGCCGCATCAGCTCCAGCGCCTTCTGCCCGAGCCGTTCGCCCAGCTCGGGCATCAGCTTCGGCGCGATGTCGATGAGGTGCCACTTGATCTGGGTCGGGTCCAGGCGCGGATAGCGCTTCGCGGCGGCGCTGGTCAGCCGCTGGAGGTAGGCGACCGTCTCGGTGCCCGCGTACCCGCCGCCCACGACGACGAACTGGAGCCGCGCCGCCCGCTCCTCCGGGTCCGTCGAGGCCGCGGCGATGTCGAGCTGGGCGATGACGTGGTCGCGGATGTACGCGGCCTCGGCCAGCGTCTTCATGCCGCGCGCGTGGTCCGTCAGCCCGGGGATGTCGAAGGTGCGGGTGATGCTGCCCGGCGTCAGCACCAGACGGTCGTAGCGGACGTCCGTGGTCTCGCCGGTGATCAGCCGTACGACGCAGACCTTCGCCGCGGTGTCGATGCCGATCACCCCGCCGGGCACCAGGCGCGTCCGGCGCAGGATCCGCCGCAGGGAGGGGGCGATCGACTGCGGGGTGACCACGCCGGCGGCGACATGCGGCAGCAGCGGCAGGTACAGCTCGTAGTTGTTGGGCGTGACGAGCACGATCTCGGCCGTCTCCGCGGACAGGCTGTGCTCCAGGCCCCGCGCGCACTCCACTCCGGCGAAGCCGCCGCCCACGATCAGGACTCTGGGTCGTTCCATGACGCGTCCTCGCCTCTGTCGGCAGCTGTGTCGGCTCCCGGCCACGCTCACACGCGGCGGCGGGGCCCGCCACCGCGCCCGCCGGGTGCTTCCTGCGACCGGGTGAGAAACCGGGGTGCCGGAGGGTGCTCCACCGGGTCAGCGATGGTCCCGGTGCGTGGGCCGTGGACGACCGGTGCGGGCGAAGTGCGGCAGGGAGATGCCGCCGCGGTGCGGGCCCGCGCCGGTGCCCGGCCGTACGAACAGGGTGACGGTGACGCCCTCGGTGAAGCCGTGGCGGCGCATCAGCGCGGCCGACGCGGTGTTGTTCACCTCGACGTCGGTGACCACCGACGAGGCACCCGCCGCGGTCAGCGCGGCGCAGCAGTCCTCGACCAGCCGGCCGGCCACGCCGCGACCCTGGAAGTCCGGGTCCACCGCGATCCACTCCAGATACCCCCAGTCCTCGCGCTGCTCGAAGGTCATCGAGCCGAGGACGAACCCGGCGAGCCGCTCACCGGCCAGGGCGACCCGGCAGGCGGGCACGGACGCGTCGAGGTGGGTGGCGATGGCGGTCAGCGACCAGCCGGTGTACGGCATGGCGTCGGTGTCGTAGACGCGGGAACCCAGCTCCAGCACGGCCGGAAGGTGTTCGGGCAGCAGCGGGCGCAGAGTGATCTCGGGGCCGTGCGGAGGCGGGGTGGTCATGGCCGGGGCTCCTTCCGGAGGGGGCGCGGGGCGGGTTCCGAGGCGCGCCTCACTGTGTTACGAATCCACCCTAAGTGGGGCGATATCGGGTCGCGGACCGGCCCCTGTAGTTTGCGGGGGTGAGCACCACCGTCGCCGAGATCCTGTCCCTCCTGCTGCTGGTCTGCGTCCTGGTCTTCGCCGTACGGAGGCCGGGCGGCGCCCCCGAGGCCGTCGTGGCCGTACCGGCTGCGGGCCTGCTCGTGGTGGCCGGTGCCGTGTCGCCGTCCGCCGCCTGGCAGCAGGTGCACACGCTGCTGCCGGTCGTCGGCTTCCTGGCCGCCGTACTGGTGCTGGCGCATCTGTGCGCGCGCGAAGGGCTCTTCGAGGCGGCCGGGGCGGCCCTGGCGCGGCGCTGCGCGGGGCGCCCGCGGCTGCTGCTGGCCGGTGTCTTCGTGCTCGCCGCCGCGGTCACCGCGGTGCTCAGCCTGGACGCGACGGTGGTGCTGCTCACGCCGGTGATCGTGGCCACCGCCGCGCACGCCCGCGCCCGCGCCCGGCCCCACCTGTACGCCTGCGCCCATCTGGCGAACTCCGCCTCGCTGCTGCTGCCCGTCTCCAACCTCACCAACCTGCTGGCGCTCGGCGCCGCCGGACTGTCCTTCACGCGCTTCGCCGCCCTGATGGCGCTGCCGTGGGTGGTGGCGGTGGTCTTCGAGTACGTGGTGTTCCGGCGGTTCTTCGGGGCGGAGCTGCGGGAGGACGCCGGGGACGGAGCGCCGCGGACGGGTACGGCCGGCGACGGGGACACCCCGGACCCTCCGCCGCTGCCCGTCTTCGCGCTCGTGGTCCTCTCGCTCACGCTCGCCGGATTCGTGGTCACCTCGTTCGCCGGGCTGAACCCGGCCTGGGCGGCGCTGGCCGGCGTACTGGTCCTCGGGATACGCGCGCTCGCGCGCCGGGAGACCACCGTGACCGGCGTCGTGGGCGCGGCCAAACCGTTCTTCTGCCTCTTCGTGCTGGCCCTGGGCATCGTGGTGCAGGCGGTCGTGGACAACGGCCTGGGCGACGCCGTCGACCGGCTGCTGCCCGCGGGCTCCTCGCTGCCCGCGCTCCTCGGTGTGGCCGCGTTCGCCGCGCTGCTCGCCAACGTCATCAACAACCTGCCCGCGGTACTGGCCCTGCTGCCGGTCGCGGCGCACGGCGGCGCCGGCCCCGTGCTCGCGGTGCTGATCGGCGTGAACCTCGGCCCGAACCTGACATACGTCGGCTCGCTGGCCACGCTCCTGTGGCGGCGCACCCTCCAGGACCGCGGCAACGCCCCGGACGTGGGCACCTTCACCCGGCTCGGCCTGCTGACCGTACCGGCGGGGCTGGTCCTGTCGACGCTGGCGCTGTGGGGGGCTTTGCAGGTCATCGGCGCCTAGGACCCGGTACGGCCGCCGCCCTGCAGCGGTCCCTCCCAGTCCACCGCCTCGACACCGTCCTCCGCCACGGTCAGCCGTACCCCCGCCCGCCCGTCACCCAGGACGGCCGTCGCGTCGACCACCACGTCGATACGGTGCGGTGCCGACGTCCTGCTCCGCTCGCCCGCGTCCGTGAGCGCCGTCCGCAACTCCTCGATCAGCGCGTCGCCGCTCGCCTTGCCGACCCGCGCGTCCACCGGGCCCACGAACCGGACCGACGGCCGGACGCCCAGGCGAGGGGCCGCGGCACCGGTTTCCTGGAGGATGCGGGTGCGCAGCCCCGCCGGTGTGCCGGCGGGGCCCTGCTGGAGAGCGATGATCGCGGTGCGTATCTCCTGGATCGTCGCGTCCAGTTCGTCCACGGCCTGGCCCAGGCCCTCCCGCACCTCCGGCACCACCGTCCTGCGCTGGGTGCCCTCCAGGAGCATCCCGGTCGCGAACAGGCGCTGTATGACGAGGTCGTGCAGGTCGCGGGCGATGCGGTCGCGGTCCTCGTAGACGGCCAGCCGTTCGCGGTCGCGCTGCGCGCCCGCCAGGACGAGCGCGAGCGCGGCCTGCCCGGCGAACTGCGCCGCCAGGGTCCGTTCGGACGAGGTGAAGCGCCGCTCGCCGGGGGCCCGGCACAGCGCGAGCGCGCCCAGCACCTTCCCCCAGCCTCCGGCCGGGTGGGCCCCCGTCTCGCTGCGCAGCGGCAGCAGCATGGCCGGGCCGTAGTGGCGGGCGAGCGGGGAGACCGAACGCGGGTCGGCGGCGAAGTCGTCCGCGTGGACGGCCAGTCCGGCGCGCAGCTGGTGGACGACCGGGCTCTCCGGCGGGATCACGCCCCGGTACGCCTCGTCGCGGGCCGGGTCCGGCAGGAGCGTGGCGAGCGCCGCGACCTCCATACCCCCCTCCGAGTGCGGCAGCAGCACCGCCCCCGTCACCGCCTCGGCCAGCTCCCGGCCCCGCTCGGCGACGACCGCGAGCGCGTCCTCGGGTGCCGTACGGGGCGTGGGTCCGGCCAGTAGCGCGGTCGTGACGGAGGCGGCGCCGTCGATCCAGCGGCGGCGCTGCCGGGCCGCCGCGTACAACCGGGCGTTGCTCATGGCGATGCCCGCCTCGGTGGCCAGCACCCGCACCAGGTGCAGGTCCTCGGCGTCGAACTCCGCGCCGTCCCGCTTGTCCGCGAGGTAGAGGGTCCCGAACCGCTCGCCGTGTGCCCTGATGGGCACGCCGAGGAAGGAACGTATCGGCGGATGGCCGGGCGGCAGCGCCCCGCAGGCGCGCGGGTCCCGGGTGACATCGGCGATGCGGACCGCGTCGGTGCCGTGCAGCAGCGCGCCGATGATCCGGCTGCGCTCCGGAAGGCGGCCGATCCGGCGCTCGTCCTCGGGGGAGACGCCGTGCGCGATCAGGTCGCACAGCGCGACGCCGTCCTCGTCGAGCAGGCCGACGGCGGCGTACCGGGCGGAGGTCAGGGCCGCGGCGGTGTCCGCGACGCGGCGCATCGCGCCCGTCAGGTCGAGGTCGGCACCGACCGTGACCATGGCTTCGAGGAGTTGCGGGAGCCGGGGGAGGAGGCTGTCGGGAAGGTCGCGCAGGCGCTGCGCGGTCCCCTCGGCGGGGTCCGGGGAGCCGGAGGCATCGGGCGTGGCGGGGCCATGGCAGTGCGGATGGTGCGGCATCGGTCCGGCTCTCGCCCTGTCTCTCGCGTCTCTGCTCCGCCCGGCACCGCGCGCCATTCCCGGGCCGTGTGCGGCGGGCGCCGTACGGGACGGGGAACGGACTGGTGCCCGCAACGCGCCCCTGATGGCTGATTGACGGAATTGAGTCTAGTTCGTCCAAATGGAGGAACAAGCGACCGATTGTCCGGGCTGGACACGCAGACGCTATCCAAGGGGAGCGTAGGAAAAAGATAAACGCTGGCCGGAAACTACTCGGTCTTTCGACCGAGGCGCAGGGCCTGGCGGGGGCCGGGAACGCCTCGTTCCGGCCCACCTGCCGCCGGGCCCGCCGCTGTCCCGCCCGGTGACCGCTGCACCGGTCCCATGCCGAGCGCCGTGACCGCCGTCACATGCGCGCGCTTCGGGGTTGACACGTCCACCATCCGCCCCCATGACGTGAGTTTGAGACAACTTCTTTACGTATGTGCCGTCCGGACTGATGCCGGTGCCAGCGGGTAAGCCGTAGACACGTAAGGGCACAGCCGACGACCCGGACCCCGCCGGAGGCTGGCACCGCGCGGGATGCCGAACGCCGACGGTGGTCGTCGCCGCCCGGGCCGCACCGGGCGAGTCCCCCAACTTCCGTACGTCTCCACCGCCAGCGTGCGACGGCAGCACGCGCCCGGGCACGAAGGTGGGGACAGGCAATGGTGGACCAGGGATGGAGCTTCACGAGCCGGGAGCGCGTGGTGGGCGCGACCACGGTGGTGGAACTGGGTGGGGAAGTGGACATTCTCGCGGCGACCGCGTTGGGCCTGCGGCTCGACGAGATCACCGGCACCCGCCACCCCGATCTCGTGCTCGACGTGCGGGATGTGACGTTCATCGACTGCTGCGGCGTCTCGATGCTGTGCCGCACCCGGCGGCGTACGGAGGCCAAGGCGGGCCGGCTGCGCCTGGCCGGAGTCGCCGAGAGCCCGAGCGTGCTGCGGCTGCTGCGGCTGACGGGCCTGCTGTCGGCCTTCGACCTCTGTTTCGACGCGGGCTCCGACCCGGGCTCCGACCCGGTGTTCGGCCTCGCCGGTGAGACCGGCGCCGGCCCCCGGACGGACGACGCCTGCCCCTGCACCCGCCCGCACACCGAGGGCCCGGGGCGCCCGGCCACTCCGGACGCCCCCACGGACAGCGCCGTCGCCTGACGTCACGTCAGGCGGTGCCGGGCCCTGAGTGTTCCCGGCCCGGCACCGCCGCCCCGGTCACGCCTCCCGGCTCGGCAGCACCGCCTCGATCGCCTCCGTCAGCTCCGCCGCCTCCGGCTCGGTCCGGGGCCGGAACCGCCCCGCCACCGTGCCGTCGGCGCCGATGAGGAACTTCTCGAAGTTCCACTGCACGTCACCGGCCTCACCCGCACTGTCGGCGGTGCGGGTGAGCTCCGCGTACAGGGGGTGCCGGTCCGGGCCGTTGACGTCCGTCTTCTCGAACAGCGGGAAGCTGACCCCGTACGTGGTCGAGCAGAACGTGCTGATCTCCTCGGCGCTGCCCGGCTCCTGGCCCGCGAACTGGTTGCTGGGGAATCCCAGGACGCTGAAGCCGCGGTCGGCGTAGCGCTGTTGGAGCCGCTCCAGGCCCGAATACTGCGGTGTCAGGCCGCACTTGGACGCCACGTTGACCACCAGGAGGGCCTTGCCCCGGTGGTCGGCCAGTGAGGTGGGCTCGCCGTTCAGGGTGCGCAGGGGGATGTCGTACAGGCTCACGTTCGGGCTCCTCGTTACGGGACCGCGGGTGCGGACGTGCGGACGGACTTCACCGGGACAACATCATCAGCGCGCGGGTTCTTCCCGGTCATCCGCACTCGCCGGTCCGAGGTGCCGGCGCGCCGGTCCACTTCACCGGACCGTCGATCCACCCCGCCGATCCACCCTCCGGGACCTGTCCAACTGGTTATTCCGGCACGCGGGGAATATCTCCGCTGTGTAATTCCTGTGCGCGCGCTATTCTCCTGCTGTGAGGGGCCGGTATCGGCCATGCTTTGTACCGCCTTTCGCCGGTGGGGCCGGGGTGCGGTCGGCGGACAACGGCAGGTGACGGGCGGGCGTGGGGGAACCGGCCGTACTGGCCGGAAGGTGGCGCGCGAACGAAGGGGCAGGTGGCGGGCGGTGACCCGGAGCGGCGGGGCTTCGGAGGAAGCGTTCCTGCGCAGGGAGAATTCCTGGTCGGGCCGTCTGCCGGATTCCTCCCCGCGGGATTGACCGGAAAAGCCCTGGACGAAGCAGGATTCGCGATTCCGCTTCCTGACTTCATGTTTCTCTCATCTTCGCGTGACACGGTGGGACCGCGTGCTCGCGACGGCATCGGAACCATGTACGTACGCACCTTTTCCCGGCGGGAAGTCCCGCTGTTCCCTCGCCGTCGCCGCCGGTGAAGCGCCGATCCCCCGAATACCGGCTCCGGCGTGGCCGCCGACCCCGAGGGTGCCGTCCGCGGCGGCACCCGGCCAGGTCGCGCCCGCGCCGGGCACCCACCGTCGCCCTGCGGTGCCCCGACCACCCACCGTTCACGGGAGAGACCCCATGTCCGCCACCACCTTCGTGGACCGGCCCCGCGCGCTCCAACAGGCGCACGCCCGCTGGCAGTTCTGGCACACACCCGCGGGGCGGCCGCGCTGGGACCGGCCCGCGCTCCTGGGCATCGCCGCCCTCGCGGCCCTGCTGTACGCCTGGAACATCACCGGCAGCGACTACGCCGGCTACTACGCCGCCGCCGTCCGCAGCATGTCGGAGAGCTGGAAGGCGTTCCTGTTCACGTCCTTCGACCCCGGTTCCACGGTCACCCTGGACAAGGTCGGCGGATTCCTGTGGCCGCAGGCGCTGTCCGCGCGGATCTTCGGCTACAGCAACTGGGCGCTCACGCTCCCGCAGTGCATCGAGGGCGTCGTCTCCGTCCTGGTCATCCACCGCACCGTACGGCGCTGGCGCGGCCCGGCGGCCGGGCTGCTCGCGGCCGGTGTCCTGACGCTCACCCCGGTGGCGGCCTCGATGTTCGGGCACGCGCTGCTGGAGGCGCCGCTGACCATGTGCCTGGTGCTGGCGGCGGACCAGTGCGCGCGGGCGATGCTCAGCGGCCGGCTGCGGCCGTTGCTGCTGGCGGCGGTCTGGGTGGGGCTGGCCTTCCAGGCGGCGATGATGCAGGCGTGGATCATCGTGCCGGCCCTGGCCGTCGCGTACTTCGCGGTCTCCCCGGCGACGCTGCGCAAACGGCTGGGCCACCTGCTGACCGCGGGCGCCGTGCTGTGCGCCGTCTCGCTCTCCTGGGTGCTGCTGATGACCGTCGTACCGCAGAACTCACGGCCGTACGTGGACGGCTCACGGAACAACAGCGCCCTGTCGATGGTGTTCGGCTACAACGGCTTCGACCGGCTCGGCGGGGGCTGGAGCATGGACGCCGCCAACAGCGTGCAGGCGGGCGCGGTCAAGGGGCAGGGCGCGGCGGCGCGGGGCGGGGGAGCCGCGGCCGGTGCCCAGGCCGGTGCCCAGGGCGGCGCCTCGCCGTCCGGTCAGTCGCCGACCGGCGGCGACGGATCGCAGCTGGCGGTGGGCGCCCCCATCAGCGGCTGGCTCAAGCTCTTCCGCGCGCCGCTCGCGCAGCAGATCGGCTGGCTCTTCCCGCTCGCGCTGTGCGCACTCGTCCTGGGCTTCGCCACCCGCCGCAAACAGCCCCGTACGGACCCGGTGCGCGGCGGCTATCTCCTGTGGGGCGGCTGGCTGCTGACGGCGGCCACGGTCATGAGCGCCATCAACGTCCCGCACGCCACGTACATGTCCGCCCTGGCGCCCGGCCTCGCCGCGCTGTCCGCCGCCGGGGTCGTCACGCTGTGGCGCGCCTACCGGAAGGGCACGGTGAGCGGGGCCGGAGGGCTCCGGACATGGGCGCTGCCCGTGACCGTGGCCGTACAGGCAGCCTGGGCGGTCCACCTCGTCTCCGACCAGGCCGACTGGGTGCCGTGGCTGATCCCCCTGATCGTCGTTGCGGCGCTCGCCGCGCTCGGCCTGCTGGCGTACGTCGCCGTCCGCTCCCGCCGCGAGGACGGACCGAGCTCCGATGACGCCCCGTCAGCTGCCAAGCGGCGCCTCCGCCTTCGCCGTACCGGAACCGCCGGACTGATCGCGGGCTGCCTCACGATGGCGGCCGCCCCCGCCACCTGGTCGCTGTCCGTACTGGACCCCCGGTACACCGGCTCGGCCCACTCGGCCTCCGCGGGCCCGCAGGACGTGACCATCGGCACCCCCGCGCACCTGACGGACGCCCAGCGCAAAATCCTCGACTACGTGGAGCGGCGCAAGGGCACCGCCGAGTACACCTTCTCCGCCGCGCTGCTCTCCGCCGAGCCGTACATCCGCCTCGGCGGCGCCGCCGTCCTGCCGCTCGGCGGATTCGCGGCCGGGACCGAACCGGTCACCCTGGAGGAGTACCAGCGGCTGGTCGCGTCCGGGAAGCTGCGCTTCGCGCTCGTCGGCAACCGCAGCTCCGCGGGCACCTCGGAGACGGCGCGCATCAGCCGGTGGGTGCGGTCGGCGTGCGAGAAGGTCGATCCGGCGGCGTACGGCGGGCGGACGGGGGCCGGTGCGGGGCAGGCGAACGGGTCCGGAGTACAGGCCGGGACCGGGCAGCCGCAGGCCGGGGCGGGACAGCCGCACACCGGGACCCGGCAGCCGCAGGCCGGAGGCGGCGCGGGCCAGAGTCTCTACCGCTGCGCTCCCGAGGACGTGCGGGACTGACCGGTATTCGCCCCGCTTGCCCCGCCGTGCCCCTCTTGACCCGTGTGCGAGCCTGCCCGCACAGTACGGAAGACCGTCCGGCCGGACCGATCCCGCGGTCTCGGACGCGAGGACGTGGGAGGGTGCCGTGCACAGCAGCCCGAGCATCGTGCCGTCGGACCCGGGCGCCGGGGCCGCCCGGACCGACGGCGTACCGGACGTGGACGAACCGGCCGCGGTCGCCTTCGCGCAGGACCTGGTCCGGCTGCGGACGGTCAACGCCACCGGCGCCACCGCCGTCGAACAGCCCGCCGCCGACCTCGTCTCCCGGCTCTTCACCGCGTTCGGCTGGCCGCACGAGGTGACCGAGGTGGCGCCCGGCCGCCCCAACGTCGTCGCGGTCGTCGAGGGCGGCGGCGGGCCGGGCCCCACCCTGATGTTCGAGGGGCACACGGACGTGGTCACCGAGGGCGACCCGGCGGCCTGGTCCGTCGACCCGTACGGCGGGCAGATCCACGACGGCAGGCTGTGGGGCCGGGGCGCCGCCGACATGAAATCCGGCGTGGCGGCCATGATCTACGCGGTACGGGCGCTCCAGCAGGCCGGTCCCTTCCCCGGCCGGATCGTCGTCGGCGTGCTGTGCGACGAGGAGGGCCTGATGCTCGGCGCCAAGGCGTTCGCCGCCTCCCCGACGGCCGCCGGGGTGGACGGCGTCATCGTCTGCGAGCCGGAGGGCTACGAAGTGTGCACCTCGGCCCGCGGCGGCATCCGCCTCCGGTTCGCGCTGCACGGGGTGATGGCGCACGGTGCGATGCCCCAGGAGGGCCGCAACCCGCTCGTCGCCGGCGCGCGCGTCGTCGCCGCGCTCGCCGGGGCCGAGGAATGGGCCGTACGCCGGTACGGCACCCATCCGCACGCCGGGACGGTGACCGTCACCCCGACGGTGCTGCACGGCGGCGACCCTGACCAGCTCAACGTCATCCCCGCCCACGCGGTGGTCGGCGTCGACGTGCGGACGGTCCCCGGCACCGACCACGCCGAGCTGATCGGACACCTGCGGCAGGCGGCCGAGGACGCCGCGGCGGGCGTGGGCGTCACCGTCGGGCTGACCGTCGTGGACGACCGGCCCGCCATCGAGACCGACGCCGGCCACCCGGTCGTCACGGCGCTGGTGGCCGGTCACCGCCTGGTCCACGGCAGCGCCCCGCCCTTCGGCGCGGTCCCCGGCACGACCGACGGGACGATACTGACCCGCGACGCGGGCCTGGCGACCGTCGTCTACGGGCCGGGCGGCAAATGGATCGCCCACCAGAAGGACGAGTACGTTGAGGTGCGCGAGATCGGCGAGTACGCCCGGGTGTACGCCGCGGCGGCCCGGCACTTCCTCGCCGGGAGCGGCACCCGCCCCGAAGGCGCCGCCGCATGACCCTTCCGCCTTCACGCGCGGTCCGCACGCCGCGTTCCGGGCGCCGGGCGCGCCCGGCGTCGGCGGTGTGGTGATCGATGAGATCCCGGGCTGCCGCGGTGACGTGGCGCGGGAAGCGGACTGCGGGACACGAGAAGCCGGACACATCGGGCGAAGGAGCAGGCGATGGAGCACGCGTCGGAGCATGCAGTCGGCCGGGCGGTGGAGTACGCGAAGCTGTTTCGCCTGGATGGGCGGCGTGTCGCGGTGGTGGGTGGCGCTGGGGGGATCGGCCGGGAGGTGGTGTGTGCTCTGGCTGCGCATGGTGCCGAGGTGATCGTGGCCGATCTGGATGCGGCGGGTGCCGCGGCTGCCGCTGAGGCCGCTGCCGCCGAGCCGTCCGCCCCCGGCAGCCGCACGGGCACCGCGACCGCCTGCCCCCTCGACGTGCTGGACGAGGACGCGGTACGGGCCGCGGCGGACCGGTGGGGAGCGCTGGACGGGCTGGTCGTCACCGCCGGTGTCAATGTGCGCAAGCGGATCACTGATTACACCGCCGCGGAGTTCGACCGGGTCCTGGCCCTCAACCTCCGGGCCGCCTTCACGCTCGTACGGGCCGTCGCCCCGGCCATGGCCGAGCGCGGCCGGGGCAGCGTGGTCGGCCTCGCCTCCATGCGCGCCTTCCAGGTCGAGCCGGGACAGAGCGCGTACGCCGCCTCGAAGGCCGGGCTGGTGCAGTTCCTGCGGACGGCCGCGGCGGAGTGGGGGCCGCGCGGCGTCCGGTTCAACGCGATCGCGCCCGGCGTGGTCCGCACCCCGCTCACCGACCAGATCGCCGCCGATCCGCAGTGGTACGACGCGTATGCCCAGGCGTCCGCGCTGCGCCGCTGGGCCCGCGCCGACGAGATCGCGGGCGCCGCGGTCTACCTCGTATCCGACGCGTCGACCTTCGTCACCGGGAGCGTGCTGACGGTCGACGGCGGCTGGACGGCGGTGGACGGCCGGTTCGAGCCGACGCTCTGAGGACGGCCGGACCGGCGCACGCGATCCCCTGGAGACACATGCCGCCGCACAGCGACAACGGCACCACCCCCGACCACACCACCTACGACGTTCCCGGCCTGGCCGCCCCCGTCGAGATCCGCGTCGACCGCTGGGGCGTACCGCACCTGTACGCCGCCTCCCAGGACGACCTGTTCCTCGCCCAGGGCTTCAACGCCGCCCGGGACCGCCTCTTCCAGATCGACCTGTGGCGGCGCCGAGGCCTCGGCCTGCTCTCCGAGGTGTTCGGCGAGAGCTGCCTCGAACACGACCGGGCGGCCCGGCTCTTCCTGTACCGCGGTGACATGGCCGCCGAATGGGCCGCCTACGGGCCGCGTACGGAGCGCATCACCAGCGCCTTCGTGCGCGGCGTCAACGCCTACGTAGCGCTCTGCCGCGCCGACCCGGCCCATCTGCCGCCCGAGTTCGCGCTGCTCGGCCACCGGCCCGCCTATTGGGAGCCCGCCGACGTGGCCCGCATCCGCAGCCACGGCCTCTACTACAACCTGGAGCAGGAGGTCGCCCGCGCGCTGACGCTGCGCGACCACGGCCCCGCGGTCGAGGACCTGCGCCGGGCACGGGAACCCGCGCACACCCTGCGCGTGCCGGACGGCCTGGACCTGTCCGTCATCCCCGACGACGTGCTGCGGGTCTACCGGCTGGCCACCAACCCGCCGTGGGAGGACGGCGGCCCGCGCCAGGGCCCGGACGGCAGCAACAACTGGGTGATCGCCCCGTCCCGTACCGCCACCGGCCGGCCCCTGCTGGCCAACGATCCGCACCGCGCCGTCACCCTGCCCGCGCTGCGCTACCTCGCCCACCTGTCGGCCCCCGGCATCGACGCCATCGGCGCGGGGGAGCCCGCACTGCCCGGCATCTCCATCGGCCACAACGGCCGGATCGCCTTCGGGCTGACCATCTTCCCCATCGACCAGGAGGACCTGTACGTCTACCGCACCAACCCGGACGCGCCCCGCGAGTACCGCTACGACGGCCGCTGGGAGCCCATGACCCGGGTCACCGAGACGGTGCCCGTGCGCGACGGGCGGCCGGTCACCGTCGAGCTGTGGTTCACCCGGCACGGGCCGGTGATCCACGAGGACCCGGAGCGCGGCACGGCGTTCGCCGTACGGGCCGCCTGGCTCGGCCCGGGCATGGCCCCGTACCTGGGCAGTACGGAGTACATGACGGCGGAAGGACCCGACGCCTTCGTGGCCGCGCTGCGCCGCTGGGGCGCGCCCGGCGAGAACCAGGTCTACGCCGCCCCCGACGGGACCATCGGCTGGCAGCCCGCCGGCCGCGTCCCCGCCCGGCCGAACTGGGACGGCACCCTGCCCGTGCCCGGCGACGGCCGTTACGAGTGGGCCGGATTCCATCCCGTGGGCACGCTGCCGTCCGTACGCGACCCCGGCCGGGGCTGGTTCGCCACGGCCAACGAGATGAACCTCCCGCCCGGCTATCCGAACGCCCGCCGGACGATCACGTACGACTGGTACGCGCCCATCCGCCACGACCGCGTCGCCGCGGAACTGGACGCCCGCACCGGCTGGACCGTCGCGGACTGCGTCCGCCTCCAGACCGACTGCACCAGCCTGTCCGCCCGCCGCATCCTGCCGCTGCTGACCGGCCTGACCAGCGACGACCCGGACGTGAACTGGGCGCTGAACCGGCTGCGCGCCTGGGACGCGCGGCTGGCGCCCGACTCCGTACCCGCCGCGCTTTTCGAGGTCTGGTACCGGCGGCACCTGCGCCCGGCCGTACTGGAACGGGCGCTGGCCCGCCTGCTGCCCCCGGACCGGCGCGCCGCGGCCCTGGCACGCGTCCTGCCCGCCGCCGAAGCCGCCACCACCGACCCGCGGATCGATCTCGGCCTGCTGCTCACGCCCGGCGACCGGCTCGGCCCCGACCCGGACCGCGCCCTGCGTACGGCCGTCCTCACCACTCTCCCCGGCGCGCTCGCCGAACTCGGGCGGCTGCTGGGACCGGACCGCGCCCGCTGGACCTGGGGAGCGCTGCACCAGGCGGAACCGCGGCATCCGCTCGCCGGTTGGCTGGGGGAGCGGGCCCCGGACTGGACCCGGGCCGGGCCCGTGCCGCGCGGCGGCAGCGGCGACACGGTCAACGCGACCTCGTACGGTACGGACTTCCGGCAGGCGGGCGGGGCGACCTTCCGGCTGGTGATCGACGTCGGCGACTGGGACGCCTCGGTGGCCATGAACGCGCCCGGCCAGTCCGGCGTGCCGGACAGCCCGCACTACCGCGACCTGTTCGCCGACTGGGCCGCGGACCGCGCCTTTCCGCTGCTGTACGGCCGCACGGCGGTCGCCCGGCACACCACCCGCGTGATCACCCTGCGGCCCGCCGGGGGACCGCCGCCCGGAAAACCGTGATTCAGATCACGGGAATTATCGTGTAACAAACCACGGGTAAGTGCGCGATGAATAAAGAGGTGCCCGCCGCGCACCTTGCCTATGTGTATCGAGAGGTTCCTCGTGTCACTCACCTCGGCCATCACGCGACCGCAGGAAATAACCGGATCCCCGGCCCCGGAAGACGTACCCGCCGACGGTACGGCGATCGAGGCGGCCGGCGGATTCACCCTGTCCCACGGTGACGAGGGGGACGCGCCGGCGCAGCAGGTCGCCGGCGCCGGGGCCTCCGCCGACCCGGTCAAGGACTACCTCAAGCTGATCGGCAAGGTCCCGCTGCTCAACGCCGAGCAGGAGGTGGAGCTGGCCAAGCGCGTCGAGGCCGGCCTGTTCGCCCAGGAGAAGCTGGACACCGGTGAGCCCACCGGCCGGCTCCGGCGCGAGCTGGAGATCCTGGTCGCGGACGGCGCCCGCGCCAAGGAGCACCTCGTCGAGGCCAACCTGCGGCTCGTCGTCTCGCTCGCCAAGCGCTACACGGGACGCGGCATGCTCTTCCTGGACCTCATCCAGGAGGGCAATCTCGGGCTCATCCGCGCCGTCGAGAAGTTCGACTACGTGAAGGGCTTCAAATTCTCCACGTACGCCACCTGGTGGATTCGCCAGGCCATCACCCGCGCGATGGCCGACCAGGCCCGTACGATCCGCATTCCGGTCCACATGGTGGAGATCATCAACAAGGTGGCCCGGATTCAGCGCCAGATGCTCCAGGACACCGGCCGCGAACCCACCCCGGAAGAACTGGCCAAGGAACTCGACATGACCCCGGAAAAGGTCATGGAGGTCCAGAAATACGGCCGTGAGCCGATATCCCTGCACACCCCGCTGGGTGACGAGGGCGACAGCGAGTTCGGCGACCTCATCGAGGACACAGAAGCGGTCGTGCCCGCCGAGGCCGTCGGCTTCTCGTTCCTCCAGCAGCAGCTGCGCGCCATCCTGGACACCCTGGCCGACCGCGAGGCGGGCGTCGTCTCCATGCGCTACGGCCTCAAGGACGGCCAGCCCAAGACGCTCGACGAGATCGGCAAGGTCTACGGCGTCACCCGGGAGCGCATCCGCCAGATCGAGAACAAGACGATGTCGAAACTGCGGCATCCGTCGCGGTCGCAGTTGCTGCGGGATTACTTGGACTAGACGAGGGCTCTCCCGGCCCGGCGACGGGGGCGTGCGCCCCCGGAGCACCGGCGCGCGGGCGGGCGGCCGAGGTTGCCGTTCCGGCCTTCCCGCGTCCCGCGGTCCCTAGACTCGATGCGTACGCCCGGCCCGTCAGCGCTGACGGGCGTCCACCCGGCCGGGTGCCCGGCGGGCGGGAGGGCGGGAATCGGGGGAGGCGGCCATGCCCGGAGTCGAGCGGTTCGTCCAGTCCGCGTTGCGGTTCTGGGAGCAGGGGCGGCGTTACGAGGACGAGGGCCGGCCGCTCCTGGCCGCCCGGAGCTACACACGCGGCCTGGGCGGCTTCCTGTCGTACGTGAAACTGTCCCGGGCCGGCCAACTGGCGCCCGCCTACTACGCGTTCGGGGCGCTCGGCCGGGAGACGGCCCGGCTGTGCGCCCCACGGAACCGGCACAGCGCCCTGCAGAACGCCCGCATGGCCCTGGCCGCCTCCCACTACGCCGACCCGACGTGCGGGCAGGTCGCCTCGGTCGAGCGGGAGGTGCACGACGGCCGTGACCGGACGCTGTACGCGCTGACCCTGGGCCACCATGACCAGGTGCTCACCGCCGAGATGCGCATCGCCGGTGCCGCGGACGCGCGTGATCTGCTGGCCTCCCTGCTCGGCGACGAGGCCGCCACCCGCCCCAGCGCCATGGGCGTCTGGCCGATCGGCAGCGGTGACGGGACGGGCCGGGGCCGCTTCGGCTACTGGCAGGACAAGAAGCGCTACATGCAGGCCGTGCTGCCCAGCTGCGCCGGCCTGGGGGAATTCCGCGAACGCCGTTGCCTGCGGGAGGAGGCCGACGCCTACTTCGCGGAGCTGCGCCGGGTCGCCCCGCACTACGATCCGGGGCCGCGTCCCGAACGGGGCATCGGCTGACAGGGGGCCGGGTGCGCGAGCGAAGCGCGGGACCGGGCCGGCGGAAGCGGAGGCCGGAGTGAGCAAACACCATATGCGCGGCCCCTTGCAGACGGCGCTCGCCACCTGGCAGCAGGCGCGGACCACGGCGAGCAGCGGCGCGCCGCCCCGGCGCACCGGCGTCGCCTACCACCGGGCCGTCAACCACCTGCAGATGTACGCCTGCATGCTCCGGGCCGGCCCCCGGCCCCGCGAGGAGGTACGGGACGAGCTGAGCGCCACCTGCCACGCCCTGTCCGTCCTGTGCCGCGAGTCGGTGCCGAAGGTCGCCGCCTCGGGCGCCGCCCACTACGTGGCGGTGCACGCCCGGACCGCCCTGGCCGCCGCCCACCTGGCCGACCCCGTGCGGGGCGATCCCGGCCGGGTCGGCGCTGCGCTGGACGGCCCGGCGCTGGAGCGGTTCGACCCCGACGGCGCCGGGGACGTGCTGCCCGCCGAACGGATCGCGGGCGCGGCCGATGTCCGCCTGATGCTCGCCTCGGTGATCGCCGAGCGGCCACCCGCCCGCGGCGCCACCGGCACACCGTGGCGCATCACCGAGGACGCGGACGGCGGTTTCCGGGCCGCGTACCGGGACCGGCGGCGCTTCCGCCGCGCCGTGCTGCCCGGCTGCGCGGGCCTGGACCCGCAGGCCGAGGCGCTGCGCCTGGGCGGGGATGCGGTGCGCCTGCACGCCGCCCTGGCGGCAGGGCTGCCCGGACACCGTACGGAACTCGCCCGCGCCCAGCGGCAGTTGGCGGACCTCGCCCGGCTGCTCGGGGTGGCCGCGCCGTCGGTGGGGTGAGGCGGCGGTGTCCCAGTGGGCACAGGCCCTCGGCGCCCTGGGCGCGCTGCTCATGGGGGTGTTCGGCGGCGCCAACTGGCGCTTCCCCTTCCTGGAGCGTTACCGCATCCTCGGGCTCGGCTGCGGCTTGCTGACCTGGGTGGCCGCCGAGTTCGGCGTGCCGGAGGGCGACCGGCCGCCCTGGTATGAGCCGCTGGGGGCCGGGGCGATGCTCCTGGCCGGTGCGGCGGGCCTGTACCGGGGCCACCAGTGGAGCCGCCGCGGCCGTGAGTGCGGTGACGACGGCCCGCAGCACGCCGCCGAAGGCGCCGCGAACCTGCGCCTGTACTTCAAGCGGGACAGCACCGCCACCCTGGACGCCGCCGTCGACGCCTTTCGCCTGGCCGTCCGCGACACCGCGGGCAGCGGGCCCCACCTGCGCCACCATGCCGACCTGGTGAAGGCACTGCGTATCCGCTACGAACGTCTCCGCAACCGCGCCGACCTCGACGACGCCGTCCGGGTGGGCGGTGGCGCGCGCTCACTGCGTGGCCCGAAGGCGCACCGCGCGCTGCTGCTGACCGAGCTCGGCACGGCACTGCGTCTACGCCACGAGCACACCGGCGCCTCCACAGACCTCGTACAGGCCCGTGCCTGCGGAAGGTACGCGCTGGCCCTCCTCCACGACCGGCACCTGTACTTTCCGCTGTGCAGCTCCCGCCTCAGCGCGGTCCTGCTCAGCTCGTACGAACACAGCGGCGACCCGCGCGACCTCGACGCCGCCCTGACCCGGACGCGGCGCGGCATCGGCTCGGCGGCCGAGCGCGGCTACACCCGTACGGCCGACGAGATCCGCCTCTGCTACCTGCTCACCGTGCGCGGCCGCACCGCCGGAAACCCGCACGACCTCGCCGAGGCCGTGGCCCAGGGGCGCCGCACCCTGGAGCATCTGGCCCCGGCCGACCCCCTGTACCCCTCGTGCCTCCACCACCTGTCCGTAGCGCTCCGGGCCGCCCACGATCTGCCCACGGCCGGTACGGACGAGCCCCGCGCCCGGCCGGAAGCCGCGCACCGCACGTACCGCATCAGGAGGGTTGACCCGCCCTTGGAGGAGGCGGAGACCTTCGCACGGCAGGCCCTGCTGCGGGTCGCCGACGACGTGCCCGAGGGCGCCCGCTACCACCTCAACCACGCCCTCGTCCTCCACGGGTTGCACCGCGCCGAGCCCTCCGCCGACCGGCTGGAGCGGGCGCTGCGGGCCGCGCGTGCGGCGGCCCGGCACCCCACGGCCGAGGTGCCGACGCGGGTACGGGCCGGGCTCGTGCTCAGCGACATCGCCGCCGGGCAGGGGCTGCACGCCGAAGCGGTCGAGGCGTTCGAGGACGTGATCGGGCTGCTGCCGCGCCTGGCCTCGCACGAGCTGGAACGCGCCGACCAGGAACAGCAGATCGTGCGGTGGCCGGGCATCGCACGGGCGGCCGCCACCAGCGCCCTGGAGGCGGGCGAGCCCGCCCGCGCCGCCGTTCTGCTCGAACACGGCCGCGGCGTGCTCCTCGCCAGGACTCTCGCGCAGCGCACCGACCTCGGCGCGCTGCGCGCCGTGCACCCCCGGCTCGCCGACGAACTGGAGGACGTACGCAGGCAGCTCACGGCACCGCCCCCGGCCCCGGGCACCGGCAGCGGCCACCCCACGAGCCACACTCTGGAAAGCCCCGCCCGCGCCCCTGAACTGCTCCGGCAGGCCCGCCGCGAACAGGAGGAGCGCTGGGAGCAGCTGCTGCAACGCATCCACGAGCAGCCCGGTTTCGAGGACTTCGCGCGCCCGCCCACCGCCGCCCGGCTGCGCGCCCAGAGCACGCGGGGCCCGCTGATCTACCTCAACGTCACCGACCGGCGCTCCGACGCCATCGCCGTCACCCCCGACGGCATCCGCTCGGTGCCCCTCCACACCACCCCCGAGGAGGTCGAGGAACAGACCCGGGTGCTGCACGGCTGCTTCGCCCCCGGGGTCGTCGCCGATGTCGGGGCGCAGGGCCCGGCCTACCGCGTACTGGGCTGGATGTGGGACACGCTGGTCGCCCCCGCACTCGACGCGGCCCTGCCGCGGCAGGCGGCGGAGGGGCCGCTCCCGCAGGTGTGGTGGGTACCGACCGGGCCACTGGCCGCGCTGCCGCTGCACGCCGCCGGACACCACCGCGAGGGCGGCCCCGCCCTGGTCGACCGGGCCATCTCGTCGTACACACCCACCGCACACGCCCTGATGGCCGCCCGTGCCCGCCCCGGCCCCCGGACCGACCAGGACAGCCGGCTGGTGGTCGCCGTACCCGCACCGCCGGGCGCGCGCCCCCTGTCCAGCGCCGCGCGCGAGGCGGAGTTCGTCCGCGGTCGCGCGCCCGGTGCCACCACCTTGCTGGCGGATACGGCGGCGGTCCGGGAACGCGTGCTGGAAGAACTGCCGCGGCACGCCTGGGCGCATTTCGCCTGCCACGCCGTCCCCGACCCGAAGGCGCCCTCACGCAGCCGGCTGCTGCTGCACGACCACGCCGGTACGCCGCTGACCGTGGCCGACGTCTCCGCCCTCGACCTGCGCGGCTCCCGGCTGGCGTACCTGTCGGCCTGCGACACCGCGGTGGCCGGGCCCCGCTACCGGGACGAGGCGATCCACCTGGCCTCCGCCTTCCAGCTCGCCGGATTCCCACACGTGATCTCCACACTGTGGCAACTGCCCGACCGCGCGGCGTACGTACTCGCCCAGGAGATGTACCAGGCCCTCGAAGAGCACCTGGCGGCGGGCGAGGGCGTGGCCGCCGCCGTCCATGCGGTCACCCGCCGGGCCCGCCGCGAGATGTTCCCGCGCCTGCCCGGAGTGTGGGCGGCCCTGGTGCACGTCGGCCCCTGACGGCCTGCCCCGCGTCACTCCTCGTCCGGCGTCTCCTGGGCTTCCGCCGATACGGGCAGCGGCTCGCGCGCGGGACGGGGCGAGGCGCTCGCGGGGTCGGCGGGTGCGACGCAGGGCTCCGCCACCCCGTCGTCCGGCGTGTGCCCGCGCCCCTGTGAGGCGCCCTCCTGCTGCAACTCCCGCTCCCACGGGGTCAGTTCCCTGTCGTCGGGGTCCATCGGCGTTCCTTCCGGTCCGGGACTCGTGGCGCTCGTCATGGTGCGGTTCCCTCACCCCTGTGGCTCCTGCCGGGGCGGCAGCAGGATCTCCAGTACGTCGGTGTCCTCGGCCCGTACGAACAGGCCGCCGCTGTCCTCGACCCGGCGGTGGAAGCTGCCGTCCGGGCGCATCAGCCAGGCCGACTCCAGATACAGCTCCGGCGGGTGCGGATAGGAGGTGGCGTACGAGCGGGTGCCGTACCAGCCGCCGATCCACACCCCGTCGCGCAGCCGGAGCCGGACGAAGCAGGAGCCGCGCTGCCGGAACATCTGGTCCCACGCCGTGGGTGTGCCCCGATAGCGCACGGTACTCAACCGCCGCCGCTGCCAGTACGTCACGGCCGCGGCGGCCGCCGCCGGAATCAGCACGAACAGCGCCAGCCCCGCCAGCCCGGCGGTCCTGGGCCCGGCGGCCAGGCGGGACCAGCCGTCCTGCCCGATGCCCCGCGCCAGGGCGACCAGTTGGGGGCCGAGGGCGACCAGGTACAGGGCGTCGAGTACCACGGAGGCGGCGACCGCCCGCAGGACGCGCTCGCCGAGCTTCCGCTCGCCCGGGACCGGGCCGCGCCAGTACTCGCGCAGGAACTGGTAGGTGACCCCGGGCAGCACGAAGAGCACCAGCAGCCCCACCTGGAGCACCGTCGAGGGCGCGGTGGACATCACACACCACCGGGCCCGACATCGGGGTCCCGCGCCAGGCGGGCGGTGGCGACCGCCGCGGCGGCGAGCGCTCCCAGGACCGCGAGCGCGGAGACCGTCACCCACGGCTTGCGCTCCGCCACCCACGAACCGCCCCGCTCCTGCCCGAGGTTCAGGGCCGTCAGCGCCCCGGCGGCGACGGACCAGGCGACGGACAGGACCGATCGGCGCACCGTCGTCATGTCCGCGAGCAGCACGGCCGCCGCGCCCAGCGCCGAAACCGCGCACACCATCACGGCCGGGTCCCGCCCCACGCCCAGCAGCACGCCGCCGAAGGCGACCAGGGCGGCCGTCCGCACGCCACGGCGGCGCCCCGCGAGCGTCCGGCCGCGCCGCGCCGTACCGAAGAGGGCGGCGCCCATCAGCAGATCCCCCGTCACGAGATACCCGTCCACGCTGCCCCGTCCCTTCGATGGCAAGCGGCCCCGCCGATGCTCAGGTTAGGTCAACCGGCCCTCGGCGGGCCGTTGTTCGGGCCGGTGTGCCGGTGGTGGTCCCGGCCCGGTGACCGGCCGCCGGGCCGCTGCTAGCCTCACAGCAGCGGTCCACGGGGGGCGGGGGTCCGAGATGAGGTCCGCAGCAGCGAAAGCCGGTCGTTTCACCGCGGCAGTGGCCCTGATGGTGCTCGCCGGTGTCACGGCGTGCGGGCAGCCCGGTGGTGGTACCACGGGGCCCGGTGGCGCGCCGACCGGCACGGCGTCGCCCTCCGGGTCACAAGCGGGCGGGGCTCCGGCGTCGGACGGGCCGGGCGGCGGCGATCACGGCGACGGGGGCGGGAACGGCGGTGGAGGCGGCGGCAACCCGGCCTCGTACAGCCAGGGCGGAGATCCGGTCAAGCCGGTGCCACAGCCGGCCACGGACACGGGGGACCCCGAGGCCACCGGCGTCGGGGTCACGCCCAGCCCCGGTTTCCCCACCACGGGCTCCTCGTGCCACGAGACCCCCGGTGACGAGGCCGGGTGTCCCGACACGGACAGCCCGTCACCGACGGACGACAGCTCGACCGGCCCCACGGCGGACGGGGCCGAAAGGCAGAAAGGGCAGACGGGCCGGTCCCCACAGCCGGACACCGCCCGGCCCGGCCCCACCCGGCCCGCCTCCAGCACCCCCTGACCGGCGATGGGCGCCCCGCCCGCACCGGGCGATCCGGCAGCCGTCCGCGCCCGCGCCCTGCGCCGTCGGCGGATCCGCCGCGCCGCCGCACCGCAGGACGCCGTCGGCCCGGGGCCCGGCACGCCACCCCAGCCCGACCAGCGGTTCGAGTTCGTCAACACCGTCCTTGGCGCCGGATCGCTCGTCGGCGGCCTGATGTTCTACGCGGGCGTCATGCACAGCAGCGCCTATTTCGGCTACTTCCGTATCCGCGCGTCCGTCCTCGGCTTCGGCTTCCCGCAGATGATCATCTGGAGTCTGCGGCTGGTGACCCTGCCCGTCCTCGTCTGCCTGGCCCTCCTGGCCCTGGGACCGCGCCTGCCGGACCTTCTCGTGGCGCTTCGCGTCCCCGGCCGTGTCACGCTCCGGGTACGCCGCGCCGGGCGGGCCGTCGCCCGGCAGTACGCGCTGTTCGTGGCGGCCGGCGCCGGCCTGATGCTGCTGTGGCAGCACATTCAGCCGTACGGCTGGGCAGCGCCCCTGCTCGTGGCCACCGGCCTCGTCCTGAGCCAGAGCGGCGCGGCGAACCCGGCCCGCCCCGCACGCGGGCTGTGGCGCAGGGGGCTGCCGGTCGTCGCGGCCGGGCTGTTCCTGGTGTGGGCCATTGCCCTCGTCGCGGGCCAGCTCGGCAGACAGGACGCCCGCGAGGCCGCCGCCCACCTGGTGCGCCGCCCCGCCGTCGTGGTCCTGAGCACCGAACGCCTCAGCCTCACCGGCCCCGGGCTGACGGCCGAGACGCTGCCGGGCATGCACTACCGGTACCGCTACACCGGACTGCGCCTGATCCTGGAGCGCGACCGCCGCTACTACGTCCTGCCCGTCGGCTGGCGGCCCCGTACCGACCCCACCTTCGTCATCGAGGACGACGACTCGATCCTGATCGAGATCATGCCGGGCACCCAGCCCCGGGAGGGGGACGACGGGCCGTGAGGGGGCGGCGTGCTGCCGGAAGGCCCGTTTTTTCGTTTCGCGTGCAACCATCCAGGGCCCGTGCCGGTCTGGCCTCGTATGAACGGATCGACAACGGGGACCCGGTCGCAGCGCGTGGTGGGCGCCACGGCGGCCGTGGTGCTGGTGACGCTGGCCGTGGCGGTGACGGTTGCCGGCAAGGCGCCGGTGGTCGCCGTCGATGGCGGAGCGCCCGCCACGGGCCCGGCACTGACGCTCAGCGGCATGCGGAACACGTACTACATCCCCCGGGCCGACTCACCGGTCCGGGACGACACGCCGGGGAAGTACCAGATCACCTTGAAGGCCCGGGCGCCGTACCCGGTCGTCAAGAACGTCAAGGTCCGCATCGACCTGTCCGTCCTCAAGGGCAAGGCGCGCCCCACCTGGCCGGACCAGGGCAACAAGTGCGGCATGACGGGCCAGATCATGACCTGCACGGTGGACGTCGAACAGGGTGCGATCTTCACCCCGTTCACCCTGGTGCCGCAGCCGGGGGCCGCCCCGGGGCCGGCCGGAGCCATCACCGTCACCGTGACCGGCCCCGGCATCCCCACCGTCCGGCACGCCACCCAGGTCGTCATCGGCGCCCCCGTCATCACGGCCCGTCAGGTCCCCAAGAGGACCGCCGTCCGGCCGGGTTCCGGGATGGAGCTGACACCCGCCTTCGGGAACAGGGGGGACACCGGCATCGACGGCGGGGTGACCGTGCTCGTCGAGGCTACCGAGGCGACGCTGCGGCGCGTCCACAGCAACTGCCGGTACGACAAGGCCGTGGCCCCCACCAGGGCGCAGTGCGACTTCCCCGGACCGCTTCCGCCCGGTGCGGCGTACGAGACGGACGCCCCGTTCACGGCACAGGCCGACGCGACGGCGATGCACGGCCGTGTCTCCTACACCGTGCTCCGCGCCCACGAGACGTCCGGCGAGCACCGGCTGCTGCCCGCCTCGGCCCCGCGCGGCACCGGAGCGCCGCTCGGCCTGCGCCCCGTCGACGGCGGCGGCAGCGACTTCGCCCCGTCGATGTACTCGCACGCCGACGCGGCCACGAGTGTCCTGGACTTCGACACGACGGGGATCAACGACCTCCAGGCGGTCGGCTTCACCATCAAGGGCAAGGTGGGCGAAACCGTCGACGCCCAGGTGCCGTATCCGAGGAACTTCGTCGATCCCGAGATGGCGGTGACCCTGCCCGAGGGCGTCAGCCTGGTCACCGTGCCGCGCGGCGAGCACACGAGCGACATGGTCTACTGCGAGCCGGGCGCGTCCGGGAGCGGCCCGGCCGAGTGCCACGGCTATGAGGTCGGCGGCACCTGGGTGCGTGTCCGCATCGACCGGCGGGTCGAGGGTGCCCGGGGATCGGTGCACGCCCTTTCCGGACCGAAGACCGACCCGAACCAGCAGACAACACGGCACCGGTCACGGTCGAATACACCGGCTGAGCCGGGAGGGGCCGGCGGCTCGCCGGGCAAGGGCGTTTCCCCGCGGGCCCGTTGGCCGTACCGTTCGGTGCGGAACGTACAGTGCCCGCACCGTCCGGTGCACCCGCGAGCGACCGCAGGAGGACATGTGACCAGCGAAGTCGAGCACAGCTCCGTCGAGGTGAACGGCGTCCGGCTGCACATCGCCGAACAGGGGGAGGGGCCCCTGGTGGTACTGCTGCACGGTTTCCCGGAGTGCTGGTACTCCTGGCGGCACCAGTTCGCGCCGCTGGCCGCGGCCGGCTACCGCGTGGTGGCCCCCGACCAGCGCGGCTACGCGCGCAGCGAGCAGCCGGCCGACATCGCCGCGTACACGATGCTGCACCTGACCGGCGATGTGATCGGCCTGATCCACGCGCTGGGGGAGGAGCGGGCGGTCGTCGTCGGCCACGACTGGGGCGCGCCGGTGGCCTGGACGACGGCCCAGCTGCGCCCGGACGTCGTACGCGGCGTCGTCGGGCTGAGCGTGCCGCCGGCCCCGCGCTCGCCCGCGGCGCCGCTGCCCCGCCTGCGCGAGGCCCTCGGGGACGGCTTCTACCAGATCTACTTCCAGGAACCGGGCGTCGCCGACGCCGAGCTGGCTCAGGACCTGCCCGCCACCTTCCGCGCCATGCTGGTCAACGGCTCCGGTGACAGCCCGTTCACCGACCCGCCCCAGCCGTGGGTGATCCCGGAGGGCGGCAAGCTGCTGGACACCATGCCGCAGCCGGAGGAGCTGCCCGCCTGGCTGAGCCAGGAGGACATCGACACCTTCGTGGGCGAGTACGCCCGGCACGGCGACCGCGCCTTCACCGGCGGCCTGAACTGGTACCGCAACCTCGACCGCAACTGGGAGCTGACGGCGCCGTTCCAGGGCCGCGGCATCGAGGTACCCGGGCTGTACCTGGCGGGCGACCGCGACCTGGTGCGGTCCTTCCCCGCGATGACCGAGCTGCTGTCCGCCCTGGAGCGGATGATGCCGAACGTACGCCAGGCCCCGGCCCTGCCCGGCTGCGGCCACTGGACGCAGCAGGAGCGGCCGGACGAGGTCAACGCCGCGCTGCTGGAGTTCCTGGCGGAGCTGCCCGCGGTCGAGTGAGGACGCGGAAGGGCCCGCCACGGACCGGTCCGTGGCGGGCCCTTCCGCGTCGATGACGAGCGGTTACGACACCGTGGCGTCGGCCTGCTCGGCCGCGTCCGGTACCCCTTCGGCGAGCCTGCTGTGGCGCCGCCCGTACCCGAAGTACAGCGCGAGGCCCACCGCGAGCCAGACCAGGAAGCCGACCCAGGTGATCAGCTGGAGGTTGAGCATCAGGTAGAGGCAGCACAGCAGCGAGACCAGGGGGATGAACGGCACCCACGGCGTGCGGAAGGCGCGGGGCAGGTCGGGGGCGGTGCGCCGGAGGATCAGCACGCTGGCCGAGACCGCGGCGAAGGCGAACAGGGTGCCGATGTTGACCATCTCGGCGAGCACGTCGAACTTCATGAACGCCGCCAGCGCCGCCATGATCACCGCGAGCACCACCAGGTTGATCTTCGGGGTGCCGTGCTTCGGATCGACCTTGTACAGCGCCTTCGGCAGCAGCCCGTCCCGGGCCATCGCGAAGATCACCCGGCTCTGCGAACGGAAGCAGATCAGGCTCACCGCGGCCAGGCCGACCACCGCGCCCAGACTGATGATCGTGGCGAAGAACGGATGGCCCTTCGCCGTGAAGGCGTCGGCCAGCGGCGCCTTCACCGACAGCTGCGAATAGTGCTGCATTCCGGTGACCACCAGGCACACCGCGACATACAGCACGGTGACGACGACCAGCGAGGCGATGATGCCGATGGGCAGATCGCGCTGCGGGCGGCGGGTCTCCTCCGCCGAGGTCGCCACCATGTCGAAACCGATGTAGGCGAAGAACACCATCGCGGCTGCGCTGAGAATTCCCGCGACACCGAATGCCGTCGGCGTGATACCGGTCAGCAGCTGCAATACCGGGGCCTGCAAGCCGGAGACCTTCGCGGTGTGCTGCGCCTCCGGCACGAAGGGGTGGTAATTGTCGGTGTCGATGAAGAACAGCCCGGCGATGATGACCAGCAGTACAATCGCGAACTTGATGCCGACCAGCACATTGGTGACGCCCTTCGACAGCTTTCCGCCGACGATGAGCACCGCGCCCAGCACGAGCACGAGAAGCGCCGCGGGCAGATTCAGCACGGCGTCGTCCCCGCCGCTCAGCGCGGCCGGCAGGTGCAGTCCGACGCTGTTGAGCATCGATTGCAGATAGCCGGACCAGCCGACCGCCACCACCGCCGTCGCCAGGGTCAGTTCCAGGCTCAGCGCCCAGCCGATGATCCAGGCGGGCAGTTCGCCGAGCGCCGTGTACGAGTAGGAGTACGCGGAACCCGCGACCGGCACCGAGGAGGCGAATTCCGCGTAGCACAGCGCCGCGCAGGCGCAGACAGCGGCGGCGACGACGAAGGAGAGCGCCACGGCGGGCCCGGCCATGTTCCGGGCCACCGTACCGGTGAGCACGAAGATTCCGGTGCCGAGAATGACACCGACCCCGAGGATGGTCAGATCCAGAGCGGAAAGGTCCCGGCGAAGGCGTTGTTCGCCTTCTCCGCGAGCCTCCTTGACGGCTCGCTCCAAAGGCTTTTTGCGCAGCAGACTCACGGTGGGTATTCCGAACTCTCTCAAGGGGTACGGGAACGGTCGTACGCGTTCCCGGTCGGAGTGTCCGTCAGGCGTCCGCGTCCTCGCAACGTAACGCTCCGGCGTCTCAAATACTGGGACCGCCGCCCGGAATCCCGGGACGCCGCGGGATCGGCGGACAACATCCGGTGACCGCTCCGCGGCGCGGTAATTCCCGTTCGCCCGCCGTGCCCGTCGGCTACAGTGGCCACATGGCTTCCTGGTACTACTTCCTCTGAGACCGGGCGTGACCGCGGACGGCCGGCCCCGGCCGTCCCACCGTACGAACGGCGCCTGCCCGCGCGACGACATCCGCGCCGCCGCGCCGCTTCCGCGGTCACTTTCTCCCCGCAGCCGAGCCCTCCGCCGTGCTGCGTTCCCGGCCTCTTATCGGAATCCGGCCCCCGTGCCCGACAGCGCACGGCGCGGCCATGACGTACCCAGGGATTTCCCGTGCGCCATCGCGCCCAATTGACCATGAAGGACGTTTCCGTCGCCTTCGGTGACCGCACCGTGCTGGAGCGGGTGTCGCTGACCGTGCGCCCCGGCGACAAGGCCGGCGTCATCGGGGACAACGGCTCCGGCAAGTCCACCCTGCTCCGGCTGCTGGCCGGGGACGTGGAGCCCGACGCGGGCGAGATCACCGTGTCCTTTCCCGGCGGTGTCGGCCACCTCGGCCAGACGGCGGACCTCGACCCGCGCGGCACCGTCCAGGACGCCGTCGACACCGCCCTCGCCGAACTGCGCGGCCTCGAAGCCCGGATACGGGCCGCCGAAGCCGCCCTGGCCACCGCCACACCGGACGAACTCGACGCGTACGGCGAGCTGTTGACCGCGTACGAGGAGCGCGACGGCTACCGGGCGGACGCCCGCGTGGACGCCGCGCTGCACGGCCTCGGCCTGGCACACCTCACCCGCGACCGGCTGCTCGGCTCGCTCTCCGGCGGCGAGCGGTCGCGGCTGTCGCTGGCCTGCGTCCTGGCCGCGGCCCCCGAACTGCTTCTGCTGGACGAGCCGACCAACCACCTCGACCAGCGGGCCACCGCCTGGCTGGAGGCCCACCTGAAGGCCCACCGCGGCACGGTGGTCCTCGTCACCCACGACCGGGAGCTGCTCGAAGCGGTCACCTCCGACATCCTCGAAGTCGACCGCGACCTGCGCACCGTCACGCGGTACGGCGACGGCTGGCAGGGCTACCGCACGGCGAAGGCCGCGGCCCGCCGCCGCTGGGCGCAGGACCACGAGGAGTGGCGCGCGGAGGTCGCCAGGACCGCCGAGCTGGCGGAATCGGCCGACCGGCGCCTGGCCGGTACCGGCAAGGACCCCCGCGAAGGCTTCGGCAAGCACCGCCGCTCCCATGAGGCGAAGCTGTCCGGTCAGGTCAGGGCGGCCGGGCAGCGGCTGGCCCGGCTCCGGCGCGACCCGGTACCGCCGCCTCCCGTACCGCTCCGGTTCAGCGCGGAGCTGACCACGTACTCGGACGGGCCCGCGCACACGGACGCCCTCTCGCCGAACTGGCCGGCATCACCGTCGGCGACCGCCTGCGCCTCGACGGGCTGACCGTCGCGCCGGGCGAGCGCCTGCTCGTGACCGGCCCGAACGGCGCCGGCAAGACGACGCTGCTGCGCGTGCTGGCCGGTGACCTGCGCCCCGACACGGGCACCGCGCGCCGCCCGGCCCGTACGGGCTACCTGGCGCAGGAGCTGTCCGCCGCGCCGCCCCGGCGGTCCCTGCTGGCCGCCTTCGCGGCCGGGCTGCCCGGCCCGCCCGAAGAGCACGCGCCCGTGCTGCTGTCGCTCGGGCTGTTCCGGGAGGACGACCTGGCGGTGCCGGTGACGGCCCTGTCCGTGGGCCAGCGGCGCAGGCTGGAGCTGGCGCGCCTGGTCACCCGCCCCGCCGACCTGCTCGTTTTGGACGATCCGACCAACCACATCTCCCTCGGCCTCGTCGAGGAGCTGGAGCAGGCGGTCGCGGCCTATCGCGGTGCGGTGGTCGTGGTCTCCCACGACCGCCGCTTCCGCCGCGGGTTCCGCGGGCGCACGCTGGAGCTGGACGGTGGCCGGGCGGTACGGGAGGGCGCCGCCGCCAGCCGCTGAGGGCCGCGCCTAGGTTCGTGGCGGGGGACGGGCGCGCTCCGGGGTGCGCCCTTCGGCCCGAGGGCCGACAGTGGAGGGGAAAGCCGTCCGGAACCCGCGAGGAAAGGGTGAAGGGGCGATCGGTCCCGTGGCGGCGTGGCATGACGGCGCGGTGAGCGGGCACGCGTGCGGACGGGCCGGGCGGTGGCCCCGGGACCACACGGACCACAGGAAAACCGTCCGTACACGTTGAAACTGCTGAGAACCGGGCACCCGGCACACCATCAAGACATCACGTCAAGGCTGTCACGACCGTCAGTCGGCGACCCGCGAATTCCGAGGAGGAAGCGCCATGCACCTCTCGCTCCTTCAACCGATCATCGACCGGCCGGGCCCCTGGGCTTCCGTGTACGCCGAAATCCCGCACAGCACCGAGGACGCGGCCAAGCAGCGGGAACTCTCGGCGGACGCGGCGGCCAGACAGCTCGCGGAGCAGGGCGCCGACCGGGCCACGTGCGACGCGGTGCGCGCGACCCTGGCGAACGCACGGGCCGACGGCGAACCGGCCGACCTGTCCGGACGGGCGGTCTTCGCCACCGGCGGCGAGGTCGTCCTCGACGCGCCGCTCTCCGGCCGGCCCGCCCGGTCGTTCGCGAGCTGGTCCCCGCTGCCCCGGATCACCCCGTGGGCCGAGGCCGCGGCGGACGACGTACGGTGCCTGGTCGTGTACGTGGACCGGGAGGGAGCCGACTTCGCGCTGCACAGCGACCAGGGCGCCCTGGACGCCGGTAATGTCGAGGGCCTGGACTGGCCGATCCACCGCACCGCGACGGCCGACTGGTCCGAACGGCACTTCCAGACCGCGGTCGAGAACACCTGGGAGCAGAACGCCGGCGAGATCGCCGAGGCCGCCCAGCGGGTCTTCGAGAGCTGCGGCGCCCAGGTCATGCTCCTGGCCGGCGACCCGCGCGAACGCCGCTCGGTCCACGACAAGCTTCCGGAGCCGCTGCGTACGGTGACCTACGAGAGCGACCACGGCGGCCGGGCGGCCGGCGCCGACAGCACCAGGCTCGACCGCGACATCACCCACGTCCGCGCGGCCTTCGAGCACGACCACGTCACGGACGTGCTGAACCGCTTCCGGGCGGGCGCCGACGTCGGCGGCACCGACCCCGCGTACGCCGCGTCCGGCGTACCGGCCCTCATCGAGGCGGCGCGCGAACACCGCATCGACACCCTGATCCTCACACCGGGCAGCGCCGACGCCGGCCGCGAGGTCTGGGTGGGCGCCGACCCCGACCAGCTCGCGGTCCGGGGCACCGAACTCCAGTACCTGGGTGAGACGAACCCGTCCGCGGCGCGCGCGGACGACGCGCTGCTCCGCTCGGCCGCCGCCACCGGAGCCGAGGCCGTCGTCGTACGCGACCCCGCCGAAGCCCCCGCGGGCGGCCTCGGCGCCATCCTCCGCTGGAGCACGCCCACCCAGCACCAGTAGGCGGGCCCTCAGGCCGGAGACCGGTGCGCCGGGCAGTTTTCCCCTCGCTGCCCGGGGCACCGGTTTTCGTCATGCGCGGGAGGGCGCCGGAGGCGGCGACTGCGGGAGCGTGCGACGGGTGGCGGGCCGCTCCTTCCGCCGGGGCCGGCCGTCGGGTCCAGGGCCGCCCCGGCAGACAGGGCCGAGCGGGTCGGGTGGAGCCATAGGGCTGGGATCACCTCGACCGGCTGGGACTCGGCCTGGGTGCAGACCGTCGCGTCAACTCGACCTTCCTTTCGTTCATCCTCCTGTGGCCCACGCTCGCAGGCTAGGAGCGGGCGCACCGGCCGGACAGGGCGCACGTTCCGCGCCCGGTCGCGGAAACCGGGCGCACACCGGGCGCCGCGGCGCGTCCGCCCCAGAAGGCGCGCGGCGCATCAGGGGGAGGCGGTCCCGGTGCCGTACGGGTGAGGGCGGTGGTTCTCCGGAGAGCAGCGGGGAGTCCGGAGGCACCGGGTGCCTGCGAAGCTGGGGGCCGAACGTCACCGACAGGGAGGTTCACCGTGGCCCGTACCGCCCCCGTATCCGCCCACGCGCCCGACGACGCGCTCCGCGCCCGGCTCGACGCCGTCGCCGGGCGACTGCTGCACCTCGCCCGTGACCTGCACGCCCACCCGGAGACCGCGTTCAACGAACACCACGCGGCGGATGCCCTCACCACGCTGCTGGCGGACGCGGGCCTCACGGTGGAACGCGGGACGGCCGGGCTGCCGACCGCCTTCACCGCCACCGCGGGCCCCTCCGGCGCGGACCTGACCGTGGGGCTGTGCCTGGAGTACGACGCGCTGCCGGACCTCGGCCACGCCTGCGGTCACCACCTGATCGCCGCCGCGGGCGCGGGCGCCGCCATCGCGCTGGCGGCGGTCGCCGACGACCTCGGGCTACGGGTGAAGGCGCTGGGCACGCCCGCGGAGGAGAGCGGCGGCGGCAAGGTGCATCTGCTGAGGGCCGGGGCCTTTGACGACGTGTCGTTCGCGATGATGGTCCACCCCGGCCCGGCGGACGACTTCGGCGGTACGTCCCGGGCCTCGCGCGGGGTGCAGGCGGAGTACCGGGGCCGCGCCGCGCACGCGGCCATCGCCCCGTACGACGGCGTGAACGCGGCCGACGCGTGCGTGATCGCGCAGACCGCGCTGGCCCTGCTGCGTCAGCAACTCCCCGACGGCGTACGGATGCACGGCATCGTCACGCACGGCGGGGACCGCACCAACGTCATTCCCGCGCTGGCCCGCGTCAGCTGGCAGCTGCGCGCCGACACCCTGGACGAACTGGAGGCGCTGTGGCCGCGCGTACGGGCCTGCTTCGAGGCGGGCGCGGTGGCCACCGGCTGCGAGCTGTCGCTGACCGAACCGGCCGCCGCCTACGCCGACCTGCGGCAGGACGCCTGGCTCGGCGACACCTACGCCCGGCACGTACGGGCCCTCGGCCGTACGCCCGAGCCCGCCGCCTCCATCGGCGCGTCCACCGACATGGGCAACGTCAGCCACGCCCTGCCCGCCATCCACCCCACCATCGGTCTGGGCTGCGCGGCCCGCCCGCACACGGCCGAGTTCGCCGCCGCGGCCGTCGGCGAGCAGGCCGACCGCGCCGTACTGGACGCAGCCCTGGCCCTGGCCCGCACCGCCGCCGACCTGGCCACCGACCCGGCCCAGCGCACCCGGATCACCGACGCCCACCGGGCACGGTCCTACCGGCCCTCATCGGCGGGCTCGCCCTTGGGGTGACCCGCCGCATTCTGCTGCTCCTCCAGATTCGTGGAAAAGGTGTCCCCCTCCTTCCCGACCCGCTCGTCCTCGTCCGGCTCCTCCGTGACGTCCAGCTCGGCGTCCTCGAACTCCTTGACCAGTTCGTCGGCGGCGGAGTCGGTGTGCTTGGGGTTGTTTCCCATCGGGTGGTCCTTTCTCTCGGGTCCGGAACGGGGCGGGGCCGGGCCCGCAGGAATCCTGCGGGCCCGACCCGTGGTCTGTTGTGCGGTTCCCGGACTCAGCTGGGCAGCGCCGGACGGCTCCAGTGCCGGTGGGCGGCCACCGCCTCGGTGAAGGCGCCGGTGAAGTCCTGGGCCGTCGCGCCGGCCGACAGGCGGTCGGTGACGATGCCGGACTCGGTGACGGTCGAGTCGCCCTCGGCAGCTGTGCGCAGCTCGTCCGGCAGCATGTCGGCCAGCTTGTCCACGCTCGCGCCCAGGGCGCCGATCGGCTTGCCGTGTCGGTAGGCGCTGCGGACGAACCGCAGGGCCGCGTCGTCGGCCGCCGCGTTGCCGGAGTCCAGGCCACCCGGGGGCAGCAGCACCGCGTCGTAGAGCACCGAGGCGACCGTGGGCAGCGCCCGGTCCACGGCCAGGGTGCTGCCGTCCTTGTCCTGGACGGTGCCGTCCTGGGGGGCGATCAGCTCCACGATCGCGCCGCCTTCGGTCAGCGCGTCGCGGACCGCGATGGTCTGCGCTGCGTCCACGCCGTCGGAGACCAGGACCGCGATCTGGCGGGTGCTGATCGAACCGTCCCCGCGGTTGTTCTCAAGGCTCAGCGCGGGGGAGGGGGTGGGCTGCGGCGTGTTCGGGCGCTCCTGCGGCGCGGGTACGCCGATGCCCTCGGCGACCGCGACGGCCAGCGCGTGGTCGACGTACGACAGCTGCTCGACGGTACGGGCCCGGACCTCCTTGGCGCCCACCTTGCCCAGCTCGAAGCGGAAGGCGTCGACGATGTGCTTCTGCTCCCAGTCGGCCATGCTGTGCCAGAACATCGCCGTCTGGGTGTAGTGGTCCGCGAAGCTGGGGCTGCGGCGGCGGATCTTGCGGCCGTCCACGCGCTCGGTGTAGTGCCGGAAGGCCGGGTCGTCGGGGTCGGCCAGGGCGGGGCAGCCGCCGCCGAGGGAGTTCGGGAAGTAGTTGGTGCCCCGGTGGATCTCGTCCTGGTGGAAGCCGTCGCGCTGGTTGTTGCGGACCGGGGCGACCGGGCGGTTCACCGGGATCTGCGCGAAGTTCGGGCCGCCCAGGCGCAGCAGCTGGGTGTCCAGGTAGGAGAAGTTGCGGGCCTGGAGCAGCGGGTCGTTGGTGAAGTCGATGCCCGGCACGACGTTCGCCGTGTGGAACGCGACCTGCTCGGTCTCGGCGAAGAAGTTGTCGGGGTTGCGGTTGAGCACCATCCGCCCGATCGGCTGTACCGGGACCTGCTCCTCCGGAATGATCTTGGTGGCGTCCAGCAGGTCGAAGTCGAAGTCGTGCTCCTCGGACTCCGGTACGAGCTGCACACCCAGCTCCCACTCGGGGTACGCGCCGGCCTCGATGGTGTCCCACAGGTCGCGGCGGTTGAAGTCCGGGTCCCGGCCCTGGGCCTCCTGGGCCTCGTCCCACACCAGGGAGTGCACGCCCAGCTTCGGCTTCCAGTGGAATTTCACGAAGGTGCCCTGACCCCGCGCGTTGACGAACCGGAAGGTGTGCACGCCGAAGCCCTGCATCATCCGGTAGCTGCGCGGGATGGCCCGGTCGGACATCAGCCACATGATCGTGTGCAGTGTCTCCGGCTGGAGCGAGACGAAATCCCACAGCGTGTCGTGCGCGGAGGCACCCGTCGGGATGTCGTTGTGCGGCTCCGGTTTCACCGCGTGCACGAAGTCGGGGAACTTGATGCCGTCCTGGATGAAGAAGACCGGGAAATTGTTCCCCACCAGGTCGTAATTGCCCTCCGATGTGTAGAACTTCGTGGCGAATCCGCGGACGTCACGCACCGTGTCCGCGGAGCCCCGCGGCCCCTGCACGGTGGAGAACCGGACGAACACCGGAGTCTTCACCGACGGGTCCTGGAGAAACGCCGCGCGGGTGAATTCCGCACACGACTGGTACGGCTGGAAGTAACCGTACGCACCCGCGCCGCGGGCATGCACCACACGTTCCGGGATGCGCTCGTGGTCGAAGCGGGTGATCTTCTCCCGGAAGTGGAAGTCCTCCATCAGAGTGGGGCCGCGCTCACCGGCCTGGAGGGAATCGTCGGTGTGGTCGACCGTTACGCCCTGGTCGGTCGTCATCGGCCCGGAGGCCGGGTCTTCGGCGCGGAAGCGGTCACGCTGTTCTTGCTTCGGGTCGGCCATCGGATTCCTGCTCCTTGTCTGCCCTGTACGTGCGAAACGTGCTGACGCCCGCACGGCGATTTCGCGCACGTCGCGTCCCGCATCCGCGACGGTGCTCCGCCGGGCTGGGTAACCGCCCGGCCGGTTACCCAAACATGCGTTTCGCGCCGGTCGGTGAAGGGGTTGTGGCGACGCGTGACCTCTCCGGGGGCGGGGCGGCCCGAATCGTCCTATGCTCATGATGCAGACGTTGGGCGTGTGCCGAATGCCTGGTCACGCCGGGCGTCCGGGGAGCTGTGTGCTGTCCGCTCGGTGTGCTTCCACCGTCTCGGTGACGACGCCCAGCCCCCGCGTCCGTTGGGAGAGTGGATCCCGTGAGCACAGCCGTCACGGCTCCGTCGCGACGTCGGCGAGCCTTTCCGGACACGCCCGACGCGGCGGAGACGAACGCCGTTTTCGCGCGTATGGCAGAACTGCCCGAGGGCCTGGAGAAAAGGCGGCTGCGGGACGAACTGACACGTTCCTGGCTGCCGATGGCCGTACGTCTCGCCCTGCGCTTCCGGGACCGCGGGGAAAGCATGGACGATCTGAAACAGGTCGCCGCACTGGGCTTGGTGAAGGCCATCAGCGGGTACCGCCCGGAGCGTGGCAGCGCATTCGAGAGTTACGCCATCCCCACCATCGTCGGCGAGGTCAAGCGGCATTTCCGGGACTGCACCTGGGGCGTGCACGTACCGCGCCGCGTCCAGGAACTGCGCAATACCGTACGGCTCGCCGTACGCGAACTGGCGGCGGCCTCCGACAGCCGTTTCCCGACCGTCCCCGAGATCGCCGAACGCACCCGGCTCTCCACCGAGGACGTCATCCTCGGCCTGGAGGCCATCGAAAGCTACAAGACCCTTTCCCTGGACGCCGAGCGGCCGGGCGCCGACGACGATTTCGCGCTCCGCGACAGCATCGGCTTCACCGAGCCGCAGTACGAACTGGTCCTGGCCAGGGAAACGGTGCGCGACGGCCTGCGCGGCCTGCCGGAGCGAGAGCGCCGTATTCTGTACATGCGCTTCTTCTGCGATATGACACAGAGCCGTATCGGCGAGGAACTGGGGCTGTCCCAGATGCACGTGTGCCGCCTCATCAAGCGGACCTGCGCCCGCATTCGCGAGCAGGCCGACGGCGCCGGCCCGGAGGCGCCCGCCAGTTCGGTCGCGGCATGAGCCGCTGAGATGACATGCGGTCCTGCCTTTCCTGGTAGGACCGCAGTAGCAGTTTTTGGACACAAAGGTGGAGAAGGGCCGGCTTTACATGGGCGACTGCCAGATGACGTTCGTTCCCGGGGTGCCGTCGTGGGCCACCCTCCTGACGGGGGACCTCGACGTCGCGACGCGTTTCTACGGACCGCTGCTGGGCTGGCGGTTCGAGGCCGGACCGGACCGGTGGGGCCCGTACGTACGGGCGATGGCCGGCGACACGGCGGTGGCAGGGCTGAGCGCGGCCGCCCGCCACACCGAGCTGCCCAACTCGTGGACCACGTACTTCGGTACCCGCAACGCGGACGACGCGGCCAACGGGGTCCGCGAACGCGGTGGCACGGTCGCCATCGGCCCGCTGGACTTCGACGCCGGCCGGCTGGCGCTGGCCGCCGACCCCGCCGGCGCGCGCTTCGGCCTGTGGGAGTGCCGCGAGAACACCCCGCAGACCGACCTGCAGCCGGCCGGCCCCGGCGCACCGGTCTGGGTGGAACTGCGCACCCGCGACGCGTTCGACGCGGCGCGCTTCTACGGCGACCTCTTCGAGTGGCTCAGCGAGGAGGACACCGCCACCCCCTTCGACGTGCGCTGGGAGAACGAGCGGGTGGTGCTCAGCTTCGAGGGCCGGGACGCGGTGGGGCTCTACGGCGGCGCGATCGAGGCGGCGGCCGACCCGCAGGTACGGCCGCGCTGGAACATCCACTTCCAGGTGCCGGACGTCGAGGAGGCCGTCGAGACGGCCAAGAAGCTCGGCGGCCGGGTGGAGTCCAAGGCGGAACGCACCTCGCAGGGGCCGGTGGCCGAGCTGCGCGACCCCGAGGGGACCCTCTTCCACATCATCGGCGCCCAGACCTGACCGGCCCCGCCGCCCCACGGCCCGTAAGGACCGCGTCCGCGCCCGCTACCGCACCGCGACCAGCACCGCGTCCTCGCCGAACTGCCAGACCGGCGCGGCGTGCCGGAAGCCGGACCGGCGCAGCAGCCGTATGTGGTGGCTCAGCGGCAGGCCGTTGTGCACGTGGTGCGGGGTGTGCCGGGCGCGGCGGGCGGTGAAGGGGTCGGCCAGCTCCGGGTCGGCGGCGGCAGCGGCCCACCAGGAGGCCCAGTCCTCGCGGCAGGCCGTCCGCTGCCGTTCGGCCCGCCGCAGCCCGACCTGTACGGCGACCTCCGCGGCCCGGTCGCCCGCCGGACCCCGGAACCGGTCGCTGTTGACCAGCACGCCGCCGGGCCGCAGCAGGCCGGCGAGATCCTGGTACGCGCGGCGCAGCGCGTCCGGCGCGAGGCAGTGCAGCGCCGTCGAGGACACGGCCGCGTCGAGCGGGCGGTCCAGGCCCAGCGCACGGGTCCAGCCGGGCGCGCCGACCGGCGCCTCGACGAAGCGCACCGCGTCGCCGTGGTGGGCCTGCCCGAGCGCGAGCAGGACGGGGTCCTTGTCCACGGCCACGATGTCCGCTCCGGGCAGCCGCCGGGCGAGGCGCGCGGCCAGTGACCCGGGCCCGCACCCCAAGTCCGCCACGAGAGCCCGTCCCTGATGTGCCGTCACTTTCTCCACGGCGTCCGCGATGACCGTGAAGCGCTCCTCACGGTCGATCGCGTACCGCTGCTGCTGCCGTTCCCACCGCCGCACCCACCGCGCGGCCGTGGCCACACTCAGTCCCATCCGGTCGCGTCACCTTCACCGTCTCGCACCTGTTGGCCGAAGTGGTTCTCAACCTACAGGTGAAAACGGTTTCCAAACGCGTTCTGTCACTCCAAAGGGGTCAGGCACACGACGCCAGGACGTCCAGCAGCCGGTCGACCTCCTCCGGCGCGTTGTAGGCGTGCAGGCTCACCCGGACCGAGTGCTGCCGCTCGCCCCCGCTGCCCTGGCACAGGCTGTCCGAGCGGACCATGAAGCCGTGGTCGAACAGCGCGAAGCCCAGGTCGCCCGAGGCGATGGCGTGGTGCCGGAAGGTGACGATGCCCTGGCGCCGCTGGACGTCCGCGTCGGCCGCCAGGCTGCGCCGGCACCCCAGCACCTCGTACGCGGGCAGCCGGCGCAAGCCCTCGGTCAGCCGGGCGGCCAGGGCGGTGGTCCACCGCTCGACGCGGTCGGTGCCGACGGCGTCCAGCCAGTCGAAGGCGGCCCGCAGACTGCGGATGCCGGTGGTGTTCGGGCTGCCGTCCCACCCGCCCGGCTCGAAGACCGGGCCCCGCGCGTTACGGGCCCACACGGCGCCGGAGCCGGGCAGCGCCAGGGCCTTGTGCCCGGAGAAGACGGCGAAGTCCACGTCCAGGTCCGCCAGCGACACGGGGATGTGGCCGACGCTCTGGGCCGCGTCCAGGCAGATCGGCACGTCGGGACCGACCGCACGGCGGATGCGGTGGACGTTCATGTCGCCGCCGTAGACATGGTGGACGTGGGTGACCGCCACGAAGCGGGTCCGCGGCCCGGCCAGCCCGGCCAGCGCCTCCGGGTCGTAGTCGCCGGACCCGGCCTGGTACGGCATCGGGCGGACCCGGATGCGCAGGCCCTGCCGCGCGAGCAGGTCCCGTACCTCCAGCCACGGGACGATGTTCGCCTGGTGATCCGCGAGCGGGACCACGATCTCGTCGCCGTCCGCCAGATGACCGGCCAGCCAGTCCCGCGCGACGGCCCGCAGCCCCGCCGTCGCCCCGCTGACGAAGTGCACCCCGGAGCGCTCCGGCGCCGGGTCGCCGAGGAATTCCTTGATCCGCTGCCGGGTCTCCTCGACCAGCGCCGTGGTCCGGTTGGCCCAGGTGTACGTGCCGCGCCCGGCGTTGGCGTTGCCGGTGGTGAGGTAGTGCAGCACGGCGTCCAGCACCGCCTGCGGCTTCTGCGTCGTGGCGGCGTTGTCCAGGTAGGCCAGATGCGGGGCACCGGTGATGATCGGGAACTGGGCGCGGACGGCGGTGTGCCAGTCGCGCAGCTCCTCCAGGGCCGCGGTGGCGGGGACGTCCATCGTGGTCATCGGCCGTCACTCCCGTACCAGCGGAGCGCCCGCGTCGCGCCAGGCGATGATCCCGCCGCGCAGGCTGCGCACGTCCGGATGGCCCATCCGGGTGAGCAGCGCGGCGTACCGGGCGGACTGCTCGCCGACCGGACAGGCCAGCAGGACCGGGCTGCTCTTGCTGAACGGCAGCCCGCCGCGGACCAGTTCGCCGAAGAGCTCGTCGACGATGTTGACGGACCCGGCGATGTGCAGCGCGGCGTAGGCGAACGGGCTCCGCAGGTCCACGACGAGCGGCCGGTCCCGGTCGAGCCATCGCACGGCGTCCTCGACGCCGATGTCCGGCGCCGCGCGCACCTCGGCGTCGGTCAGCGTGGCGGGGGAGTTCGGCTGCGGCGGCCGGCCCAGCAGCTCGGGACGGCGCTGGCGTACGTAACCGAGATAGCTTTCGATGCGGTCGCACACGATGAACACGGCGGTCCGGCGCTCCGCCGGCCGGTCCGGGTCCGGATCGGGCACCGGTGCGGCATCCAGCTCGCGCAGATGCCGTACGGCGCCGAAGTACGCGGCCCCGCTGGTCGGACCGGCCAGGATGCCGCACCGCCGGGCCAGCGTCAGCATGCCGTCGAGCGCCTCGTCGGCGGTGACGGACGCGATGGTGTCGTAGGTGCCCGGGTCGAACAGGCCGACCTCCTGCACCTCGTCGATGGTGCGGATGCCGGGCACGAAGTCCGCCTTGTGCGACACCAGCCCGACCACGCCCACCCGCGGATCGTGTTCGCGCAGCACCCGGGCGACCCCGGTGGACGAGCCGGCCGTGCCCACACAGGCGATGAACCAGTCCGGGGCCCGGCCGTCCAGGTCCTTGACGATCTCCGGCCCGGTGCCCTCCACGTGCGCCTGCGTGTTGCGGTCGTTGTAGTACTGGTCGGTGTACAGGTAGGCGCCGCCCGGCGCGGTGAGCGCCTGGTGGAACTGAGTGAGCGGGTCGTCGGTGTTGGTCGGGTCGAGGCATTCGGTCTGCCCCGGCAGCTCCTCGACCTCCGCGCCCAGCAGCAGGAGGAGGTCCTTGACCTCCGGGATGCGCATGCGGTTCGTGACGGTCTTGAAGGGCACCCCGTGCATCCCGGCGAGCACGGCCAGCGCCTTGGCCGTGTTGCCGCTGGACAGCTCGACGACGGTACGGCCCTCGTCGGCGGCCGTGGCCAGGCCCGGCCGCGCCATGTTCCAGGCCGCCCGGTCCTTGACCGAACCGAACGGGTTGAGCATCTCCAGTTTCGCGTACAGATCGATGGTGCGCAGGCCGTGGACGGACGGATCGATGCGTACGAGCGGGGTGTTGCCGATGGCGTCGGTGATGCGCTCGAACCTCATGCAGTCCCTTTCGTCCGGCGTGATAGGTGCGGCCAGTACTGCTCGTCCAGGCACCAGTGCCAGGGCGCGTCCTCCTGGCCGGGTCCGTCCGCCGCCCCCTCCTGCCATACGGCGACCTTGCGGGCGACGGGCTGCTGCTGCGCCTCGTCGGCGCTGAAGTCCATGCAGTATCCGGCGGTGTTGGCGAACGCCAGCAGGTCGCCGGGGCGCGGCGCGGCCGGCAGGTGGACCGCGCGCCGGGTGATCATGTCGGCCTCCAGGCACAGGTTGCCCGCGAGGTAGACCGCCACGGGGCCGCTGTCCGGGCCCGGCCGCGCGTCGCGCGGTACGAGGACGGGGTCGACGAGGACGCCGTGCTCCTCCAGCCCGATGTCGTCGGCGTTCGCGTCCAGACGCACGAGGAGGTGGTCGAGAGACGCGCGGTCGCAACTAGCGGGCTCGCCCTCGGTGGCTTGTGTACGGCGTACCTCCAGCACCCGCGCCAGGGTGACCCCGCACTGGTCCACCAGCGCCCGGCCCGGCTCGGTGTGCAGCTCGTACAGGTTCTCCAGCAGCAGGGTGGCCAGCGGGCGGCCCAGCGAGGGGGCGGGGAGCGACAGGAGGGCGTCGAGGTACTGGGCGCCGGCGGTCGGGCGGTGGGCCGGGTACAGGGCCAGGGCACCGCGCAGGGTGCCGTTCTCGTTGCGCAGGCCGTAGGTGTGGCGGCGCCAGGTCATGGGCGGGCGGGTGCCCAGCGCGGCGTTGGTCAGCTCGGTGGTGTAGCGCTGCCACTGCCCGCCGTCGGCGAGGTAATCCGTGCCGAAGCCGCCGCCGATGTCCACGGCACGCGGCGTGAAGCCCCGGGCGCGGCAGGTGTCCAGGGCCTTGACGCACCCTTCGAGGGCGACCGCCTTCTCGGCCGGGCTGGTGGTGTCGAGGTGGTAGCCCACCCCGGTCAGCTCCACCGCGTCACCGTGCCGTTCGACCGACTTGAGCAGGCCGTCCAGGTCGCCTTCGGCCGTACCGAAGCGGCTCTGCCGGGTGAGCAGCCTGACGCCGGGGGCACGGAAGCCGGAGAGCCGCAGCAGGATGCGGACGCGGGGGAGGCCGTGGTCCCGTACGAGCGCGGCGAGCGCGTCCAGTTCCCCCGGGCTGTCGATGTGGACGGCGGTGCCGGAGCGGGCCGCCAGCCACAGGAATTCCGTGTTCTTCGGCCCGGTCGCCAGGATGCGGTCCGGTGCGAACCCGGACCCCAGCGCGTGCTGGAGCTCGCCGAGCGACGCCACGTCCATCCCCGCGTCGGTGGCGGCGAGCCGCCGCACCAGGGCGCTGGACCGGTTCGCCTTGTGCGCGAAGTGGATGACGCCGCCGAGGTGGTGGCGGCGGTAGACGGCCCGAAAGGCGGCGAGGTTCTCGGCGATCCGGTCCGGTAACACCACGTTCAGCGGCGACCCGAGCCCGCCGGCGAGCATATGGAGAAACGTCCTTGCGCGCAGCAGGGAAGCCAGCCGGGACTCCAACCGCGGTTCCAGGTACAAGGGAACGTCCATACGGAATACTTCCCCCGGTACGGACCCGAGGCCACCTCGTACACGGAACCGGCCGGGCGTACCGGCCGCGGCGGGCGGCCGGTACCGGTCCTCACACGGCGGCGGTCCGGGACTCCGCCAGGTGCCGGACGCCGGACCGTACGGCCCAGAAGAAGACCGCGAGCGCGAAGGCCGCCACGATCAGCGAGTCGTACGGAGCGGGCAGCAGACCGGAGCCCTCGAAGCTGCCCAGCCAGGACAGCAGGGGCAGCACCGCCAGGTACGCCACCAGCCAGGCACCGGTGCGCAGTTCGGCGAGCAGGGGCAGCCGCCGCCCGGCGCCGTCCCGGTCGCCCACGGCGTCCGCCGCGCCGTCACCGGAGCGCCGCATCGCCAGGAAGATCAGCAGCCCGGCGAGGACCAGCGGCAGCGCCAGCCGCAGGTTGTGCCAGCCCGACCAGTACACGAACTCGCTGGCCACCACGAAACTCACCGGCGCGATCCAGCGCAGGCCCGGCACCCAGCCCGACGTTCTGCTCCCGGGGTCGGCGAGGAAGACCGCCGCGGCGACCGCGGACGCCCCGTAGATCAGCAGATACATGTTGCCCATCACGCTGACGATGTCCTGCCAGCCCCCGAACGGCAGCAGGAAGATCACGATCACCGCGAGGTTGAGCACCAGCGCCCGGCGCGGCACACCGAACCGCTCGTTGACCGCCATGAAGAAGCGGGGCAGGGTGCGGTTCTTCGCGAGCGCGTAGGTGTGCCGGGCGTTGATCGCCACACCCACGTACGCGGAGCCGCCGGGGGAGATCACCGCGTCCGCGTACAGCAGGCTGGACAGCCAGTGCAGGTTGAGGATCAGCGCCAGCTGCCCGAAGGGGGACTCGAAGGACACGCCCTTCCAGCCGCCGCCGAGCAGGTTCTCGGGGACGGTGAAGAGGAACGCCACCTGGAGGGCGAGATACATGGCGACCGCCAGGGCGATGCCGGTCAGGACGGCCGCGGGGATCGTCTTACGGGGGTTGCGGGCCTCGCCCGAGAAGTCCAGCGGCGCCTGGAACCCGTTGACCGAGTAGACGATGCCACCGCCGGCCAGCGCGGTCAGGCAGGCGGCGTAACCATACGGGGCGAAGCCGCCGTGGTCGGTCAGGCGCCCTTCGTGCCAGCCGGAGGCGATGAGCGCGATCACGGTGATCACCGGGACCGCGATCTTGAACACCGTGATCAGGTTGTTCAGCCGCGCGAACATCCGCACCGCGTACCAGTTCAGCGCCGTCAGGACCACACTGAGCGCGGCGGCGACACCGACCCCGGCCAGGGTCAGGGTGTGGCCGCTGTAGAGGCCCGGCACATAGTGCGCGGCGTACTGCATGATCGCGCTGATCTCGGCCGCGGTGCCGCCCACCGAGAGCAGCACCGACCAGCCCACCAGTGTGCCGACCAGCCGTCCGTTGGCGAACAGCGGCCAGCGGACCGTGCCGCCGCCCTCGGGCCGCGACGCGCCCAGCTCCACCATGACCAGGGCGACCAGCGCGCACAGCAGCCCCGCGCCGATCCAGGACAGCAGCGAGGCGGGGCCCGCCGTCTGCGCCGCGTACAGGGCGGCGAACAGCCAGCCGGACCCGACGATGTTGGAGAACCCGATCGCGGTGAGCCCCCAGAACCCCAGGTCGCGGCGCAACCGGCGCTCTTGCGCCAGCACCACTGGCGCACCGGCCCCGTCGACCTCACCCGTCACCTGACGTTCCGACACCGTACTTCCTCCCTGCTCCGTTACCGACGGCTCATGACCGTCCGCATGCGGATTCTGCCGTTCCTTGGCGGGAAAAGCGCACGTCACCACGCGCGACCGGCGGGAGAGGGGTCCGATATGTCGGGAGATGGACTGCCCGATATGTGGTGTGAAGGCGGGAGATGCCGGGTGGTCATGCGGCGGCTCGTCCGCCCGAGAGGAAGAAGATGACGGCTGTATGAAATCTGCGACGGCCGGTCGGCCGGCCGTGCTGCGACGGCGTACGGCGTCGTACGGCGGGGCGCGGTCACCGACACACCGCGCCCCGCCGTACCGTCCGGTCCTGTCAGCTGCGCAGCGGTCCCTCGCAGGTGTAGGACGCGCTCCCGGCCCGGCCGTCGGACCAGATGTCCACGGCCCCGAAGGAGCAGTTCATGTCGGCCAGGTTGTTGGCCGCGGCACCGGCCCGGTCCAGCAGGAAGTAGTCGACGGTCTCCGACATCTCGGCGAAGACCCGGTCCGGGTCGCGGGCGTCGGAGAGGTTGGCGGTGATCCGGCCGGTGCAGGTGAAGCGGGACCGGCCGGCCGGCTCGCCGGTGCCCGTACAGGCGGGGGTGGAGGACGTGGCCTTGGCGAAGGCCGCCTGGACCTCGGACGCCTCGGCGAACCGCAGCGACCCGTTGGGCGTGAAGGTGGTGTTCGGCACATACAGGTTGTCGGCCTGCGGGATCTGGGCGTCGAGGAACGCGTCGTACGCGCGTTGCAGCCCGGCGTCCGCGCCCAGCCGGGTCCGCCACGCGTCGAAGCCCTTCGGGTCGTCGGCGCGCTGGTAGCCGTACATCTCCCGGAGCAGCGAAGGGCGCTGCTGCCAGAGGAACTCGAAGAACGTCCCGGCGTAGTTGTAGAAGCGGAAGCCGTCACCGGCGTACGTGGAGTGCAGCAGCCGGTCCACGCTCATCCGGGGACCGCCGTTCGCGGTGTCCGCGATCACGCCCTTGACCAGGGATTTGCGCACCTTCACCCCGTCGTCGCGGGTGCCCCCGGCGAAGAACTCGGCGGTGCCCTCGTCCATCGCGGTGGTCAGGTCACCGGTGTACCAGGGCCCCTCGCCGAAGCTGCCCGGCACGGCCCAGCGGCCGTTGAGGTAGTGGGTGTACTCGTGCCGGAACAGCTCTTCGAGGGTGAGCGTGGAGTCCTGCGGAACGCGCCGCTGGTAGGTGTAGAAGGTGGCGCCGTTCTCGATGTAGACGCCGCCGTTGTTCGTGCCCATGCCGGTCAGCAGCGGGTGCATGATCTCGTACTCGGCGCGCGAGGCGTACAGATGGATGTGCAGCGTGGTGTTGGTGTCGCCGGCCAGCGGCGTGTCCGTGCCGAGCACCCGGAAGAACTGCGCCTTGACCTGCTTGCTCGCGTAGTAGAGCTGGTCGACGGTGGCCCGGTCGAGCGCGGTGCGCACCTCCAGGGCGCCCCGGTCGTAGGGGTAGGTGTACGGGAAGATCTCGCGTTCGAGCTGCGCCCGGCAGACGCCGTGCCGCTCACAGTCGCCGAAGAAGTTCAGCCAGCCCGCCACACTGGCCCACGGGGCGCTGCGGCGGCCGAAGTTGGACTCCGCGACGGTGAGCAGACTGCCGAGATCGCTCACGATGGCGGGCTTGAGGGCGTCGATCTGACCGAAGCGGCCGTACTCGCCCAGCGCGTCGCGCACCGCCCAGGCGTTGGCCGCGCCTTTGAGGTGGGTGTGGCCCGAGAAAGCGCGGAAGTCGGCGCGGTATGCCGCGTCGGCGGTCACCGCGGCCCGGAAGGCCGTGTCGTTGTTGCCCGGGTACACGCCGAGGTAGTTGACGGTGAGAGCGGCGAGGGCGGCGCCGCCCCACATCGGGTCCGTGGCGGTCGGCTTGCCGGGGCCCATGGTGGCCAGTACCCGTCTCACCAGCGGGAGTTGGTGCTGGCGCAGGCCCGGTGCGCTCGCGGTGGTGAGGGCTTCGCGCAGCGTCTCGGCGTTGTGCCGGGTGGGCTCGAAGGTGCGGGACGCGGTCCCGTACGCGGCCACGGCCGCCCGCATCGCCTCGACCGTCGGGGCGTCCGTGACGTCGATCTCGTCGTGCGAGAAGTCGTGGTAGACGACCGCGTGCAGGTAGGTGAACAGCTCGTACAGGTGGGTGGCGTCGGTGCCGTCGTGGCTCGGCGCGAGCGCGCTGATCCGGCGGGCGACGGCCTGGACGTGCGGCCGTGACATCACCGGGGCGAGCCGGGCGTCCCAGGTCCAGATCAGCCCGCGCAGACAGCCCTCGGTGGTGACGGCCGGGTCGGTGAGGAAGTCCGCGAGGGCTTCCGGGCCGAGGCGGGTGAGGGCGTCGAGGGTGCAGGCGGGCGCGGTGTCCGCGGGGCTGCCGCCGTGAGTGCTTGCCGACAGATCGCCGGGGATGCGCCCGCGTGGCACGCGGCCGTTGCCGGGCGGCAGGTCGCGGGCCGCGGGCCGCGGTGCGTCGGCCAGCCGGTCGGCCCGGTCGGTGTCGTGCCGCCGGTCCGTCGCGCCGCCGGTGGGACCGGCCACCGGTGCGACGGCCGCCGGCCGGCCGGGCGCCGCGCCGTGGGCGGCCTGCGCCGCGGGAAGGAGGAGGCCCACCGAGAGAACGGCACTCAGCAGACCCTTGCGCACAGTGTGTAACGGAAACACCGGCTGCTCCTGGGTAGAGGGTGTGGGGGCAGGTGCGGAGCCGTGCGGCATCAACTGCCGCGCGGAGGTGGGCAGTTGACTGCCCGACGGGCCGCGGCGCGCCCCGTAACCTAGTAATGTGACATTGCACTGACAACCCGTCGGGTACGGGTTTCGGTGCTCGGGCTGTTCAGGGCCGTGCGCCGGATGCGCGCGAGGCCCCGTTCACCGCCCCGGCGCCGTACGCGCCCACAGCGACCTCACGTGCCCGAGGTGCCGCGCCATGCACGCCTGTGCTCCCGCGGCGTCACCCGCCAGCGCCAGATCCAGCAGCTCCAGGTGTTCCTGCGCCGAAGGCAGCAGCTCGCCCCGCTCGTCGAGACCGGTCAGACCGTAAAGGCGGGAGCGTTTGCGCAGGTCACCGACGGTTTCGACGAGCCGCGCGTTGCCGGAGAGGGCGAGCAGGTCCAGGTGGAAGCGGCGGTCGGCCTCCAGGTAGCCGATGAGGTCATGGGCCCGCGCGGCGGTGACGATCGCCTCGGCGAGCGGGCGGAGCGCGGCCAGTTGCTCGCGGGAGGCCGTGCGGGCCACCCGGCCCACGGTCGGCACTTCGATCAGGGCCCGTATCTCCGCGAACTGGTCCAGATCGCGCTCGCTCACCTCGGTGACCCGGAAGCCCTTGTTGCGCACCGGCTCGACCAGGCCCTCGCGCGCGAGGTCGAGCATCGCTTCCCGTACGGGTGTCGCCGAGATCCCGAACCCGGCGGCGAGCGCGGGGGCGGAGTACACGGTGCCGGGGCGCAGTTCACCGGCGATCAGGGCGGCGCGCAGGGCGTGGGCGGCCCGGTCGCGCAGCCGTTCCTGGCCGGTGATCGGTCCGAGGTGCTGCACATCGCCCCCTGGCTGGGCCCCTCGACGGGCGTCTGCGTACCCGGCGTGAACTGGGGCCCAGCGTACAAGGTGACGGCGGGTCAGGGGATGTGCGCGGGAGCGGCTCCGTGGCCTGCGGGGCCGGGTCGGTCAGTGCGCTTTCGGCCGTACGTTCAGGATGAAGCTGCCCCGGGGCTCGGAGCCGAACGGCCCCGCGTGCGCGTCGAACGACGAGCCGCCGTACCGCGTGTTCAGTACGGACAGCGACCAGGTGGCCGGGGCGGCGAGCGTGGCGAGGCAGGCGGCGGCGAGGGCGAGGGCGCCGAGCGGACGGCGGCGCGTCCGGAGCCGGAGCACCAGCGCCGCGACCCCGAGCAGCCCGGCCGCCGCGACGAGCGGCGTCAGCCACGGCGCGAAATCCGCCTGCCCGGCCGCGAGATACCCGGCCCAGGCCGCCTGCGCCGCGACGGTCACGGGGAGGGCGAGGCGGGCGGCGCGGCTGCCGCGGTCCGCACGGTGCGCGCGCCACATGGCGACGGCCCCGGCCGCGCTCAGGGCCGCGAGCGCGGGCGCCAGACCCGCCACGTACGCCGTGTGCGGTACGGGTACGACGCACAGCACCGCCGCCGTGGTCAGCAGCCAGGTGCCCCACATCACGTAACCGGCGCGCGTCCGGTCCGTACGGGGCCGCCCGCGGCTGCGGAACAGGCCGAAGGCGAGGCCGAGCAGAGCCGGCGGATAAAGCCAGCCGATCTGCCGCACCAGCCGCTCGCCGACCAGCTTGTGCGCGGGGTTGTTCTCCGGGTCCGAGGCCACGATGCCGCCGCGCCCGGCGCTCTGCCCGGCGCCGCCGCCACCGGACTTCGTGGTCCCGTCCGTACTGAAGGTGGCGCCGTTGCCCGACTGCCCGAACCGGCCGAATCCGTTGTAGTCGAAGACCATGGAGAAGGCACTGTCGCCCGAGGAGCCGCCCACCTGCGGGCGTACGTCCTTGGGCGTGAACGTCATCAGCAGCACCCAGGACAGCGACACCGCGCCCATGACCACCCCGGCGGTCAGCAGATGGCCGAGCCGCCTGCGGAGCGTGACCGGCGCCGCGAGCAGGTAGCCCACGGCGAGCGCGGGCACGATCAGCCACGCCTGCATCATCTTGGCCTGGAAGCCCAGCCCCACCCAGACCCCGGCGAGCACCAGTGCGCCGAGGCGCCCGCCCCGCACGGCACGCTGGTACTGGTCCACCGCCAGCACCAGGCACATGATCAGGGACGCGTCGGGGATCGCGTGGCCGAACATGGAGGCCGCCACGGGGGTGAGCGTGAAGAGGCCGGCCGCCAGGAGACCGGCGGCGGCGCCCTGCCAGCGCCGTACGACGCGGTACATGACCAGCACGCAGACGACGCCCTCGACGCACTGCGGCAGGGTCAGGGCCCAGTCGTGGAAGCCGAAGAGGCGGGCGGAGAGGGCCTGCGGCCACAGGAAGCCGCCGATCTTGTCGAGGGTGACGGTGGCGCCGGGGTCGAAGGCGGTGAAGAGGAACGCCTTCCAGCTCTCGGCCATGCTGCGGGCGGCGGTCGAGTAGAACGGGGCCAGGCCGCTGCTGGTGATGTTCCACGCGTACAGCAGTCCGGCCAGCGCGGCGATCGCGAGCAGGGCGGGGCGCGCCCACGGGGGCTGTCCGTCGGGGGAGCGCCATAACTCCCAGCGACGGCGCGGGCGTTGGCGGGCCGCCGCGCGCCGGGACGCGCGCGTCGCGGTGGCGGAGGCGGACGGCGGGGACGGGGCCGAAGGCACGGGGGATGCGGACATGGCAACGGGGCCTCCCGGTCACGGGTGCGGTCGGGGCGGGACGTCCGCGCCGATGGTGGCCCCCTGTGGCGGGACGGACAAGGGAGGCGATTGACCGGGAATTGTCCGGGAGATGACCGCGCAGCTCAGCGGAGCGGGCGTCGCGGCGCTCCGGACAATGTCCGGGCGGCGGGCGGTCACCCGGCGGTGTGCTGGCCGTACGGCATACGACGTACGGCGCGTACGGGGGCGGTGTGCCGACGGGTCGTCACAGGGGCGTGGGAGCCGTTACGGGGCCCCGGCGCCACGGGACGCGGGCCCGTCGCCACCGTCCTCCGCCGACCGGGCGCCGTCCGTGTCCTCCGCCGCCGGACCGCCGTCCGCGGCGCGCCGGTCCGTACGCGGCGGATGGACGGTGAGTTCGGCGAGGGCACCGCCGTCCGGGGCGTTCGAGAAGCGCAGGGTCGTACCGAGGACGCGCGCCTGCCCCACGGCGATCGTCAGCCCCAGCCCGTGCCCGCCGTCCTTCCTGCCGTTCTTCGGACGGCTGCGGAAGCGCTGCGGGCCCTCGGCGAGCAGCTCGTCGGGATAGCCGTCGCCGTGGTCGCGGACCGTGACCACCGGCCCGTCCACGGTCAGGACCACCGGCGGACGGCCGTGCTTGTGCGCGTTGACGACGAGGTTGCCCAGCACCCGCTCCAGCCTGCGCTGATCGGTCTCCACCTCGCAGTCCCGCACCACCCGCACCTCGGCCTCCTGCCCGGTGCCCCGTACGGCGCGCTCGGCCAGCGGCCCGAGCCGGTGCACGTCGAGATCGGCGCGCTCCACCTCCGCGTCCAGCCGGGAGATCTCCAGCAGGTCCTCGGTCAGCCGGCGCATGGCCTGCACACGCTCCTGGACCATCTCGGTGGGCCGCCCCGGCGGCAGCAGCTCGGCGGCCGCGTGCAGCCCGGTCAGCGGGGTGCGCAGCTCATGGGCCACATCGGCGGTGAAGCGCTGCTCGCTGTGCAGCTTGCTCTGCAGGCTCGCGGCCATCGCGTCGAGCGCGGCGGCCACGGCGGCGGTCTCGTCCCGGGCGTACTCGGGCCGCTGCGCGCGGGGATCGTCCACCCGGGCGTCGAGGTCACCGGTGCTGATACGGCGGGCCACCTGCGCGGTGCGGTGCAGACGCCGGGTGACGCTCCGGGTGGCGTACAGGCCGACGATGAGGGTCAGGGTGATCGCGACGGCCGCCGACCCGATGATGGCCTGGTCCAGGCCGCTGATGACGGCCGCCCGCTGGCCGTAGTCCTGGCCGACGGCCAGCGCCTTCCCGTCGGCCGGAGCCACCGCCCACATGACCGGGCGGCCGTCCCGCTGCCCGAGCTGGGTGCCGCGCTCGCCCCGCCGTGCCATGTCCCGCAGGGCGGGCGGCAGCTCCGGCGGGTCCAGGCGCGCGTCGCGGCCGAGCGGCTCCCCGGCCACGTACGACGCGACGACCGAGTCCAGCCGTACCAGTGCCGCGTCCCTGGCCTGGTGCTCGGTCTGCCGGCTGACCAGGACGTGGACGAGGATGCCGAGCACCGAGGCCAGGAAACAGCACATGACCATGATGAACAGGGCGGCCTTCCAGCGCAGCGTCGCCGTCCAGGACGGCAGGCGCAGCCGCCGGCGCGTGCGGTCACGGGCCGTACGGGCGCTCATCGCGCGGCCTTCGGGCGCGCGGGCGCGGTGCGGCCGGACCGCACCGGGTCGAACTCCATCGCCCGCAGCTCCATGGCCTGCGCGCGCTCGTCCCAGGAGTAGACCGTGCGCATCTCGTACCCGGCCGAGCCGCTGGGCTCGCGCAGGATCACCTCCTGGCCGGTCACCTCGACCGACAGCGGCCGGGCGGTGGCGTCCATGATGCGGGTGACCTTTCCGTCGCGGACCGTGAAGACCCAGATGGCCACCTGGTCGTCCGTACCCTCCGCTATGCCGACGATCAGCTCGTCCTTCCCGTCACCGTCGAGGTCCCGGTAGCGGGGAGCCCGTACGGGGCACTTCGGCCGCTGCCGCCGGTCGGCGGTGCAGCGGCGGATCTCCCGCAGCGTGCCCGGGTTGAACTGCGGCCCGCTCTGACCGTCACCGCCCGTGGCGGTCTGCGCCTTGACGATGTTCAGCCACGACGCCCGGTGGATGTCCCCCGACGGCACCTCGGGCACCCCGTGCAGCGGCGCGGGCCTGGTGTCCGTGCTCCCCTTGCCGTCCGTGTCCCGTGGCGGCAGCGGGGGCTCGTCCCACAGCTGCGCGGGGGCCGAGACGGCCCGTGCCGGCCCGGCGCTGCGCGCTTCCCCGGTCCCGGTGCAACCGCTCACCAAGGAGACCGCCGTCGCCCCGGCGACGGCCGGCAGCCAGGTCCGTACCTGTGCGGAGAGCGGCGGCCGTGGGCGGGGAAAAGGCACAGTGTTTCCAGTCGGTGGCTTGCGGGAGCGCGGGCGTCGGGCCCACGCGAACATGATGTTGGCTCTTTTCTGTTGCGGCAATCCGGCGGTTGTGTAACGACCACCCATAAAGCGTTGAACGGTGCCGTTACTCTTCCGGCCGGAGCCGTTCGGGCGCGGCGATCGGCCCTGGTCCGGCCATCGGGCCCACCTGTTCGGGAATTCCCCGGGGTCCCGCGCACGCGAGGAATTGCCGGGCGATTCCGGATACGCGGGCGGCGGATCGGTATTCCGCGGGCGTTCGCCGGCGCATTGCCCGGTGTGTTTTACGGAACCTCAGCCGCTTTCCGTCCCGCCCGGACCGGCCGCCGCCACCAGCGCCACCGCGGCCTCACGGGCGCGGAGCGCCGTGTCCGGGTCGCCGCTGATCGTGGCCGTGGTGATCGCGCCGTCGAGCAGCAGCGCCAACTGTCCGGCCAGTGCCTCCGGGGCGCCGACGGGCAGTTTCCGTACGAGGTCCACGAGGTACGCGTGCACGGCGTCCTTGTGGTCGCGCGCGGCGCGGGCCACGCCCTCCGACACGGCGCCCAGCTCCCCGTACGCGTTGATGAAGGCGCAGCCGCGGAAGCCGGGCCCGGTGAACCAGGTCTGCAGCCAGTCGAAGACGGCGGCCGGCGCGTCCTCCGGTGCGGCGGCGTGCGCGTCGACGTACTCGGCGAGGGCGGTGCGCCAGCGCTCGTCGCGGTGGCGCAGGTACGCCTCCACCAGCTCGTGCTTGGACGGGAAGGACTGGTACAGCCGCTTCAGCGACACGCCCGAGGCGCCGCGGATCTCGTCCATGCCCACGGCCTGGATGCCCCGTGCGTAGAACAGCTCCTCGGCGGCGTCCAGCAGCCGTACCCGGGCTTCTTCCTGCTGCACCAAGCCTCCCGCTTTCCCTGAGAACGATCGTTCTCTAGAGTAGCGGACAGCACGGAGAACGGCCGTTCTCCGTGTGGTTCCCCCTGCAAGGAGGCCGTCATGGCACCCCGTCCCCCACTCCCGCCGTTCGACCGGGAGGCCGCCCTGAAGAAGGTCCAGGCCGCCGAGGACGCCTGGAACACCCGCGACCCCGAACACGTCGCGCTCGCCTACACAGAGGACTCGGTCTGGCGTAACCGCGGCACCTTCCTCACCGGGCGCGCCGAGATCACGGCCTTCCTCCGCGGGAAGTGGGAGCGCGAACTCGACTACGCGCTGCGCAAGGAACTGTGGGCCTACCAGGACGACCGGATCGCGGTGCGGTTCCAGTACGAGTGCCGCGACGCGGACGGCCAGTGGTGGCGCAGCTACGGCAACGAGCTGTGGGAGTTCACCGGCGAGGGGCTGATGCGGCGGCGGGAGGCCAGTATCGACGACGTACGGATCAGCGCGGGGGAGCGGCGCATCTTCGGTCCGCGGCCGGACGCGGAGCGCGGGGCCCTCGTCCCGGTGTGGTGACCTGAGCACGGCCGGGGCCGTGACGCATTCCGCCCCGCCGGGACATCCCGGCGGGGCGGAGCCGTGCGGTGCTACGGCGCGGCCGTTGACGACGACGGGGCGCGCCGGAGGCTGCGTCGGGTGACGCCTACTTCACGTTGATCCCGGTCCAGGCGGCCGCGACCGTCTTGTACTCGGTGCTGTTGGCGCCGTACAGGTCGGCGGCGGCCTTCAGCGTGCCGGTGCGGGCGCCCGCGTACTTCGTGGTGGAGGTGAAGTACGTGGTCAGCGCGCGGTACCAGATCTTCTCGGCCTTGGCGCGGCCGATGCCGGTGACCTTCGAGTTGTCGTAGGTCGGGCTGTTGTAGTTCACGCCGTTGATGGTCTTCGAGCCGCTGCCCTCGGACACCAGGTAGAACCAGTGGTTGGCCGGGCCCGAGGAGTAGTGCACGTCCACGTTGCCCAGCGACGAGGACCAGTAGTCCTTGGACGCGCCGTCCTTGGAGGGCTTGTCCATGTAGCGCAGCGGGGTGCCGTCACCGTTGATGTCGATCTTCTCGCCGATGAGGTAGTCGCCCTTGTCGACCGCGTTGTTGGCGTAGAACTCGGCCGCCGTGCCGAAGATGTCGGACGTCGCCTCGTTCAGACCGCCGGACTCACCGCTGTAGTTGAGCTTGGCGGTGGCGGCGGTGACACCGTGGCTCATCTCGTGGGCGGCCACGTCCAGCGCGGTCAGCGGGTTGCTGTTGTTCTGGCCGTCGCCGTACGTCATGCAGAAGCAGGAGTCCTGCCAGAACGCGTTGACGTAGCTGTTGCCGTAGTGGACGCGGGAGTAGGCGGCCTTGCCGTCGTTGCGGATGCCGTTGCGGCCGTGCACGTTCTTGTAGTAGTCCCAGGTCACCGCCGCGCCGTAGTGCGCGTCGACGGCCGCGGTCTGGCGGCCGCCGCCCCACTTGTCGTCGGCGTCGGTGAAGAGCGTGCCGGTGCCGGACGTGCCCTGGTTGAGGTCGTACGTCTTGTGGCCGCCGCGGGCGCCGTCGGTGAGGTTGTAGGTGCTGCCGCTCTTGGTGGTGGTGAGCGGGACGGTGCCGCTGTACGAGCTGGTGCCCGTACCGGTCTCGATCGTCTCGTCCTGGAAGAGCTTCTTGCCGGTCTTCGCGTCGGTGACGACGTGCAGCTCGCTGGGCGTGCCGTCCTTCTGGACGCCGGTGACCACGGTCTCGTACGCGAGGACCGGCTTGCCGGAGGCGGCCCAGATCACCTTGCGCGGCGCGTTCTTGGCCTCGGCCTTGGTGTTCTTCTCGGCGGCGGAGGCGGACAGCGCGCTCTTCTTGGCGGCGGCGGCCGGCTGCGCGGCGTCCGTGGTGGGCACGGCTATCTCGGCCTGCGTCGCCTTGTCGACCGTGCGGGTGCCGTTCTTCTTCTCGTGTACGACCAGGTCCCCGCCGAGGACCGGCAGGCCCTCGTAGGTGCGCTCGTAGCGCGTGTGCACCGTGCCGTCCGCGTCCTTGATGACGTCGCGGGCGATCAGCTTCTCCTGGCCGCCGAGGCCGATCTTCTGCGCGGTACCGGCGGCGTCCGCCTGGGCGCTCTTGATCGCGGCGACGCGCTGCTGGCCGGAGAGCGCGAGGGCGCCGGTCGCGGCGTCGGGCTGGGCGGTCGCCGAACCGGTCTGGAAGGCGACCGCGACCATGGCGGCGGAGGCGACCAGGGCGGCGGCACGGAGGGAGTGCTTGCGGGGGGTGGAGGTCATGCGTCTCAACTCAGTCTCCTAGCGCGGGCCGTACGGTTGCGGCCCGAATGAGGGGGAGGGCGCGCCCTGTCGGGCCGCCCGGTGGTGCAGGAGTGAATCGAGAGGAGAGTGCCATCACCCGACCGGTCTTGTCAGGTCTTCAACAAGGATTTCACATGGGGTTTGACGAAATGCGGTTGTTTGTCATCGATTTATGGCCGGTGAGCGACCGATTTTGTGAACAGCACTGTGAACGCGGCACGAACGCCGGCGGCCCGGGAACCGGAACGTCCAGCGGTACGGAAGGGACGGAAGGGATGGCATGCCGGAGCCCGGCATCCGCGTGGGGATGCCGGGCCTCCGTACCCGTACGGCCGGACTACGTCAGGACGTGGGCAGCTTCGCGGACCAGGCGGTCACGGACAGCGTGCCGTTGTCCACCTCCTGATCGAACGGGACAACGCTGTGCGCGTTGCTGCCCGTCGGGGAGATCTGGAGGCTCTTGGCGTGCGCGGTGCCCGCGCCGGTGTGCGTCCACACCAGGTCGGCGTAGGCGCTTTGGCCCGGCTTCAGGGTGACCCGGTGCACGCCCGGGTCCTTGGCGAAGTACGTGTCGCCGTGCCGCACCGTGGTCTTCAGCGCGGTGTGCCCGGCACCCTCCAGCGCCAGGCCCGGGTAACCGGATATCGCGCAGGCGGCCTTGCCGGTGTTCTGCACCCGCAGGTACGTGCCCGAGTGGCTCATCCCGTGCTGGCTGCCGCCCGCGTCGGTGGTGGTCGCCTTCAGCGTCCCCGGCTGGCACTCCCCGGCACCCGCCGGCGCGGCGGCGGAGGCGACGCCCGTACCCGCTCCGGCGGCGAGGGCGACGGCGGCGGCAACGGCGGCAGCGGTACGCAGACCACGCATGGTCGATCAACTCCTCTCTCCCCGGGCCCCGGGGAGAACGATCAGTGATGCACCCACCCGCCTGCCCCATGGACCCGACTCGATACGTACTCGATCGCGGCTTTGGCCACATCCGATCGCATCCATGCGGCAGTGGGCAAAAACGTGCACCTCGTGCTTCCTTGCTTGCGTACCGTCCACTCTGGGCGGCGCCGCTGTTGATCGGCTAACGGGCCGCTAACGTCCGGCTACGGGCCGGCGCTGCGTACACCGCCGCGCTTCCGGCCGCAGCCGGTCGTCGAGCGCGGCACCGACCTCCGGGCAGTTCGCGCGGACGGTGTCGAGGAACGCGGCCAGCACGGGGGAGCGGTCCTGCGTGGCGAACGACAGGACCAGGTCGGGCAGCCGGGCCGGCGGGGTCACCCGGCAGAACCAGGCGCCCTTGCGCGGGACCGCCGTCATCCGCGAGGGCCCCAGCCCGACCCCCACGCCGGACACGGCGAGGCTGATGATCGTGTGCACGTCCCGGGCGACCGTGGCGCCGTGACAGGCCGCCGAGTCCTCGCCCAGCAAGGCGCTCAACGCGATGCCGATGGCCGGTTCGTCGTCGCAGGACGCCACGATCAGGTGCTGCTGCCGCAGCTGCGCCACGCTCACCGAGGGGCGGCCCGCGTAGGGGTGCGCCGTGCTGACGACGGCAGTCAGGTGATCGCGCCCGATGGTCACGGACGTCAGGTTCTCCGCCCCCCGGCCGCGTGGCCGCCCCAGCCCGACCGCCACGTCCAGCTCACCGGCGACCAACGCGGCGGTGCTCCGGCTGGTCGCCATCTCGTGCAGCTCCAGCCGCACGTCGGGGCGTTCCCGGCCGAACCGGGCGAGCACCCCGGGGAGCGGATCGAGCAGGGCCGAGGCGATGAAGCCCAGCCGCAGCCTGCCCGTCTCGCCGCGGGCGGCGCGCTGCGCGTCGGTCACGGCCGACGCCATCTCCGCCAGGGCCCGCCGGGCCCGGTCGAGGAACGCCGTACCCGCGGCCGTCGGGAAGACACCCTGCCGCGTACGGTCGAACAGCCGCGCCCCCACTTCCCGTTCCAGGTCGGCGATCTGCTTGGACAGCGGGGGCTGCGCGATGCCGAGCGCCTCGGCCGCCCGGCCGAAGTGCTGGTGGTCGGCGAGGGCGAGGGCGTACCGCAGGTGCCGCGCTTCCACGACGGGCTCCTTCCGTACGGGCGATGCCACGGTGATACCTCAGAAGTATCGTCGGCCCGCTTCTCAGATCTCAGCGTAGATGAAGGGCCCGCACGCGAGGTGTGCTGGGGACATGTCCGACACCGATCTTGAGACCACGGTCTTCGTCTTCGTCCACGGCGCCTGGCACAGCTCGTGGCAGTGGGGAGCCACCCAGCGCGCGCTCGCCGCACTCGGCGCCGCGAGCGTCGCCGTCGACCTCCCGGGCCACGGCTTCGACGCGCCCGTACCCACGGGCTACGCCCTCCCCGGCCAACCCGCCCTGACCACCGAGAAGTCGCAGCTCGCCAGCTTGACCATGGAGGAGTGCGCCGACTCCGTCCTGACCACGCTGCGCAGCGTGCGCCGTTTCCGTACCGTCGTGCTCGTCGCGCACAGCGCGGGCGGCGGCCCCGCGTCGCTGGCGGCCGAGCGCGCTCCCGAACTGGTCGACCGGATCGTCTACCTCTCCGCCTTCGTGCCCGCCGGCCGTCCGCGCGGCTCCGACTACGTGGCGGCGCCCGAGAACGCCGCCGCGCTCGGCCGGGGACTGCCGCTCGGCGACCCGGACGCGCTGGGCGCCATCCGTATCAACCCGCTGTCCCCCGACCCCGAGTACATCGAGGAGCTGCGGCAGACCCACTACCAGGACACCCCCGCTGACCGGTTCGGCCGCTGGCGCCTGGCGCTGAGTACCGACCTGCCCTTGGCGATCATGGAATCCCCGGTGGAGCTGACCGCCGGGCGGTGGGGCCGGATACCCCGGGTGTTCCTGCGCTGCGCCGACGACCGGGCCCTGCCGCTGGCCACACAGGACCTGATGATCACCGAGGCCGACCGCGCCGTGCCCGGCAATCCCTTCACCGTGCGCACCCTGCCCGGCAGCCACACCCCGTTCGCCGCCCGGCCGCGCGAGCTGGCGGCGGCGCTGGCCGCGAGCGTGCGGCCCGCGGAGGGCCGGTAGCCCGTCGGGAGCGCGGGCGCGCCCGTGATCAGGGCGCGCCCGCCGTCCGCCGGTCAGTTCATGGTCGACCCGATGGGCGCGCCGGTGGTCAGGAAGGTGGTCACCGGGAGGGAGCCGTCCGCGCGGCGCGGGCCGTACGCGGTACGGGCGTCCGTCGACCGGAACGGGGGCGTCGCCACCCCGCGGTCCCAGGTGTTCCCGGCCGACACGGCGGCGGAACCCACCTTCGCCGGCCGGTCACCGTTTCCGGCGGCCAGGTTCTTCGACAGCCGGGCCTTGCCGGTGGCGAAGTAGAAACCCGCCTCCTTGTTGGCGTACGCCGTGTTGCGCTGGAGCACGGTCGCGCCGGGATTGCTGTTCTCGGTGAAGCCGTGCAGCGTGTTGTCCCAGGCCGCGTTGTTGTTCACCACATGCGCGGCGACCGTACCGCCGCCGCCCAGCTTGAAGCCGTTCCCGTTGCCCTCGAAGGCCGGGTCGTTCCAGCGGTTCTTGCCGTTGCCGTACGCCCAGGTGTGCTCGATGGTGACCGGACCCGCGAACTTCCACAGGTCCAGCCCGTCGTCCGCGTTGTTGAACAGCCGTGCCCCGGTGATCCGGTTGCCTTGGCCCGAACCGAATTTCACGGCGATGCCGTCGGCGTTCTGGCCGTGCGTGGCCGGGTCGAAGTTGCCGTGGCTGTCCAGGTTCTGCACGAGATTGTCGTTGGTGCCCTCGCCGCGCAGCGTGAAACCGGAATTCCCGTTGTCGGCGGTGACCAGATTCCTGAAGACGCCACCGGTGGAGGAAGTGGCCACGAATCCATGGGCGGGGGACTTCTGGAACGTGAGGTTCTGAACGGTCCAGTAATCACCGGATATCCCGGCAAGCCAGGAACCCGCGGGCAGCTTCGATCCGTCGATCCGCACCTTCTCGTTGCCGTAGGCCGTGAGGGTGATACGGGCCGAGGGCGTGCCGTCGGCGGCGCTCTTGAGGCTCTCGGCCGGGTAGTACGTACCGCCGCGCACCTGGATGGTGGTGCCGGCCCTGGCGTGTGCGACGGCGTCCTGGAGGGCCGAGGCGGTCGACACGACGACGGTCTGCGAGGCCGCGCCGGCCGTACCCGGGGCGAGCCCCAGCCAGGCCCCTCCCGCGCCGGCGGCCACGGCGACGGCGGCGGCGATGGTCAAGGTGCGGGTCCTGCGGTGGCGACCGGTACTGCTCACTGCAGTGAATCCTTTCGTGGGGGACGGACGGTGAGCGGCACTCCGGGCACGCGCCCGCAGGACCGCTCGCCTCTTGGTGGCCGCCGTACACGGGAAGGTTGCCGCCGACCGAAGGACAAGAACCGACCGGTAAGGCCCCTGGCGGGGGAAGGAGCGCGGCGCCCGGTGGGTGCCGGGCCGCTCCGTGCCGTACCACCGCGCCCGGGGCCCCGGCACGGATGGATACTGATCTTCATGCGTATCGACTTCGATCCCGAACAGTTCGACCGCCAGGGCTTCTACCGGCTGCTCACCGCGTCCGTGGTCCCGCGGCCCATCGCCTGGGTGTCCACCATCTCCGCCGAGGGCGTGGCCAACCTCGCTCCGCACTCGTTCTTCAACATCGCCTGCGTCGCGCCGCCCGTCCTGCAGTTCTCTGCCGTCGGCCGGAAGGACTCCCTCCGCAACGTCGAGGAGACCGGGCAGTTCGTGGTCAACTTCGCGCCGGAACAGCTCGCCGAGCAGATCAACGAGACGGCGACCGACTTCCCGCGCGGCGTCAGCGAGTTCGACGAGGTGGGCGTGGCCGCCGAGCCGAGCCTGCGGGTCAAGCCGCCGCGGGTCGCGGCCTCGCCGGTGGCGTTCGAATGCGAACTGCACAGCACGGTGCGGTTCGGCGACTCCACCGTCGTCTTCGGCCGGGTGGTGCACGCGGTCGTGTCGCAGGAGGTCATGACCGACGGCCACCCGGAGATCGACAAGCTGAAGCCGCTGTCCCGCCTGGGCAAGGACGAGTGGGGGACGATCGGCGACGTACGGGAGATCTCCCGTATCCGGCACGCGGACTGGCGGGGGCCGGGCACACGGGGCTGAGGGGGCGCGCCGAAAGAGCCGGCCGGGGTACGGGACGCGCGGCCCGCTGCCCGTACCCCGGCGCCGGCGGCGAAGTAGCGCGTTTCTCACCCCTCTCCCTGCCGTCCACTTCCGCATCACCCTCGTCTCCGAGACTCTGCGGTGACCCGGCCCGCGGACGTAGCGGGCCACCGGCCCCTGGAGATGCGATGACGAGATCGACGGGCTGCTCCGCCGCGGCACCGGACCTCCCCCCGGACGCGCCACCGGCCACGGGCGCCGCCCGCGCCTCCGTGAGCCCGTTCAGCCGCCGCACCGCGCTGCGCGCCGTCGCGGCGACGGCCGTCGGCACGCCCGCCCTGGCGTACGGCGGCGGCACCGCGCACGCCGCCCGGGGCGACCGGCGGCTGCGCACCATGACGTTCAACCTCCGGTACGCGTCGAACGAGCGGCCCCACTCCTGGCCCGAACGCCGCCCGGTCATGCGCGACTTGCTGCACCGGGCGGAGCCGCACCTGCTCGGTACGCAGGAGGGGCTCTACCACCAGCTCCAGGACATCGCGGAGGACCTCGGCGAGGACTACGCCTGGCTCGGCACCGGCCGCGGCGGCGGCAGCCGCGACGAGTTCGCCGCCATCTTCTACGACATCCACCGACTGGCCCCGGTCGAGTACGACCACTTCTGGCTGTCCGACACCCCGTACCTGATCGGTTCGGCGACGTGGGGCAACACCGTCATCCGGATGGCGACCTGGGTACGCTTCCGCGACCTGCGGACCGGCGGCGAGTTCTACGCCCTGAACACCCACCTGGACCACCTGAACCAGTACTCGCGCGAGCGCTCCGCCACCCTGATCACCGACCGGCTGCGCCCGCTCGACCCGGCGCTGCCGCGCATCGTCACCGGCGACTTCAACGTCCCCGCCCACCACAACCCCGTCTACGACACGATGCTCGCCCGCGGCCCCCTCGTGGACAGCTGGGACACCGCCGAGTCGCGCAGCACCCTGTACGCCACGTACCACGGCTACCGGCCGCTGGTACGGGACGGCGAACGGATCGACTGGATCCTCACCTCGCCGTCGGTCCGCACCCACCGCGCCGTGATCGACACCTTCTCCGAGGACGGGCAGTTCCCCAGCGATCACCTGCCGGTACGGGCGGTGCTGGAGTTGCCCGAGGCATCCAAGAAGTGAGGCGGCGTCTCACCGGGGCCCGGCCGGACAGGGGCAGGCGACGCAACCGCCCGTATCAGCCGGTCTGAGCGCTGCGCGCGCCCCCGCTCCCGCCGCCGCCGGCGGCCGCGGCGCCGCTCCTGCCGCGTACCCGGAGCCCGGCCAGCAGGTCGTGCGTCGCGGCCGCCACCGCGTCCACGGCCTGCTCGAACACCTCCCGGTTGTGCGCGGCCGGCGCACGGAACCCGGAGATCTTGCGGACGTACTGGAGAGCGGCCGCCCGGATGTCGTCCTCGGTCACCTCGGGCGTGGCCGGCGGGCGGAGCGTCTTGATACTGCGGCACATAGGTCCAGTGTGCCTCGCGGGGACGGGGCGGGGGAGGGATTGGAGGGGGAGTGGGGCAGGGAGGACGGTCGGGGGCGAGGCAGGTGGGCGGTCGGGCAGCGGACGTACGTACGGAACCGGGCGGACCGGCCGCCGGGCCCCTCTGATGGAATGACGCGATGGATGATCTTCACCCGCAGGAGCCCCACGACCACCGGCCGCCCCGGGCGGACCGCAGCCCCACCGCGGCTGACCTCACCCCCGCCACGGCTCACCTCGCCCCCGCCGTCCGCGAACGCCTGGCCACCGAGCGGATCGCCTGGCTGTGCACGCTGCGCCCCGACGGCTCCCCGCACGTCACGCCGGTCTGGTTCGTCTTCGTACGCGGCACCTGGTGGGTCGGCGCGGACGGCGGCTCGGTGAAGGCCCGCAATGCCGCGCACGACCCGCGGGTCTCGCTGGCCCTGGAGGGCGGGGAGGCGCCGGTGGTGGCCGAGGGGCGCGCACGGATATGGCGCGCGCCCGCCGAAACCGGCAGCCCGACCGGTTCCACGTCCGTCTTCCCGCCCGATGTGGTGGCCGCCTTCCTGGCGAAGTACGACTGGGACGTGACCCTCCCGCACCGGCCGGCTTCGGGCCGGGTGCTCTTCGAGGTCCCGGTCGGCCGGTGGCTGCTGGCGGGCACGGCACAGTAGGGGCGGACAGGCGGGCGGTACGGGGGCCGGGGCAGCCGCGTCGGGCCGGGCGCCTACTCCAGTCCGGTGACCCGCATCGTGATGTTGAGGCGGCCGCTCGTCAGCCCCGTCGCGGGGTCACCGGTCCCCGGCAGCACCTTGGTCACCCCGTGGTACGCGAACCGCGACGGCCCGCCGAAGACGAACAGGTCGCCGGAGGCCAGCTCGATGTCGGTGTAGGGCCGGTTGCGGGACTCGGTGTTGCCGAAGCGGAAGACGCAGGTGTCGCCGATGCTGAGCGAGACGACCGGGGCGCTGGACCGTTCGTCCTTGTCCTGGTGCATGCCCATCCTGGCCTGACCGTCGTAGAAATTGATCAGAGCGGTGTCCGGTGTGTAGCCCTCGCCCGCCGTCGCGTCCTCGTACGCGTCGGCCAGCGCCGCCCGCCCCAGCCGGACCAGCCAGTCGGGGAACTCGGCGACCCGGGCGCCGTTGACGTCGTCGGCGGTGCGCTTGTACGCGTACGGCTGCCAGTGCCAGCCGAGGCATACCGTCTGTACGGACATGACACCGCCGCGCGGCAGCCGGGTGTGCCGGATCGGCACCGGCCCCCGCGCCCAGCCGCGGCAGGCGGTCACCAGCTCCCGCTGCCGCTCCGGGGACAGCCAGCCGGGTATGTGCACGGCGCCGGGCGCGGGCCGGGTCCGTACGGGCCCCGGAACCCCGAAGCCGGGCAACGGCATGTTCACGACGATCTCACTCCCGGCCGGTACGCGCGGGGCGCACCACGTACGGTCCTGCCGCCCCCTTCCCGTCCATTGTCCTCCACCGCCTCTTCCGCTCAGCCGACCCCGGCCGTCGTCCGGTCCACGGCGCTCGTCCATATCTCCAGCAACCGCGCGTACTCCGCACGGTCCTCTGCCGTCCACGACCGGCCACGGCGAGCGCGCACGAACTGCCGGATCGCCTCGTTCGCGTCGGCGGCGGGAGGGGGCGCACCCGTGGAAAGGGGAGGAGTTGGGGGCATGCCATCCATGCTAGGGGCGGGCACTGACAACGGCCCCCGGCCGCAGGCCCCTCGGCGTCCGTACGACCGCCCGGCCCGGCCCGGTGCACCGTACACACGGCGCTGACCTGCTCCGACCGGTACGTGTCCGGTGCACGGAATCCTCCATATGTGTCCAGGCCCACACCCTCCGTCCCCGCACGCCCCGTCCGCGCGCCACCCCATCGCCCCCAACGCCCCACGTCGGCCCGCCCGCCCCGCGGCTCTCCTCCGGCCCCCGCCCCTCCCTGTCCGCCAACCGGGTATATCGGGAGAAAAGTAGCGTTTCTCCTTTCATATGATCGGCCGCCGAGGGTTGAATCGACGCTGTCAGTCACTCTCAGCACGCCTCAAAGGAGGATGTTGGTATGCGTTCTGTTATGCGTCCGCTCTTCGTCGGCCTCGCGGTGGTGGGTCTGTCCGCCGCCGGTGCGGTCGCGGCTCAGGCCCACGGCCACGACGACGACCTCGTGAACATCAGCAAGTACACCAATGCGCCGAGCTTCGCCTCGCACAACTGGGGCAGCGGCAACTGGAACTCGGCCGCCCGTTTCGGGGATCTGGATCAGGACTGATCGCCCCAGCGCCTTGAAGGTGGGCACATCCGGCTCCCACCGGGTGTGCCTGCCGGCACGCGAACGGACCGGGCGGGGCGCCTCTCCCGCCTCGCCCGTCGGTCCGCGGCCGAGGACGCCGGCATCATGGCCAACGACGACTCCACTCCCGAGCGGCAGATCCTCGTGCTGCAAGCACGGCTGCAACAACTCCAGCACGAGTACGCGCAACTCGCCCGCCGACGCGACGAACTCGAATCCGCGCTCAAGTACGTGGTCGACCGGGCGGGCGGCACGGTGACCGTGACCCGGCAGGACCGGGACCGGCTGCGCGCCGCCGCCCGCGTGCACATGCGGTACGACCCGGCCGACGGCTGCTGGCACTACGAACTCGGCTGAACCCGGTTCGCCGCCTCCCGATTCACCCGAACCTTTCCTCCGCGGGCTCTTTCAACGGCTCCCCGTTGGGTATCACACAGAAAACCCCCTCGTGTGTGCTCGGAGCCGCATATGCAGCACGCCCTGCCCATGCCCGGAGACATAGGTCTCACCCAAATCAGCGGCAATGTCGGCCGCTTGATCCGTATCGGCCAATGGCTGAACGGAAACGGCTTCGCCGATTACCAGCACGCCTTCCTCGTGCTCCCCGACGGAATGATCGTCGAAGCCGAACCCGGCGGCGCGACGATCCGCCCGCTGTCGGCCTACGACGGCGCCAACATCCTGTACGTGTGCCCCGAAGGGCTCACCGACCGGCAACGCGACGCGATAGGCGCCGCCGGCCGCCGCTACGAGGGCGTCCCGTACAGCTTCCTCGACTACCTGGCCATCGCCGTCCACCGCCTCCGCATCCCGTTCCCGGGCCTGCGCCGCTACGTGGCCGCGACCGGCCACATGATCTGCTCCCAACTCGTCGATCAGAGCTACCACGACGCCGGAATCCATCTCTTCTCCGACGGCCGCTGGCCGGGATATGTGACACCGGGAGCACTGTTCCAGCGGCTGGCCGACTTTTAACAGCGGGCCGTCCGGCAAATCCGCTGGCCGATCTATCACCGGGAACCTGCGGTGAAGGATGTGATCGCTCCAGGGGCAGGCGGGGCAATGGAGTTGCTGAGCGCCGCACCAGAAGGCCGGCTGCCTTTGGAGTTCGTGCCGTTGGTGTGTGCGGGATTGCTGAACGGGCTGAACGGAGTCGCGGCTGCCGTACTGCTGATCGACGGCCCCTTTCACGAAGTGGGCTCGTCGGAATACGGTTACGCGATCGCCGGTCGGGAGGCAGGCGCGAAAGGCTGCCGAACGGCGCTGAGTTGCGGTTGCGCCGGCCGGTGAGGTCGAGCCGTACCTGCACGCGCGGGCTTGGCTGACTGACGCGGCACGGCTCCTGACCGCGCCCCTGAAGCCCTCGCCGCCGAGCTGGCCGCGACCATGCTCGGCAGCGGCGCGGTCGTCCTGCGCGACGACGCCTGCACGCTGCCGCGGACCACGCCGCTGTCCCGGCGGACGCGTTGCGCGTGCCGTTCCCCAGGGCGTGGCCGTCGGAGCCCCGCTGATTTCCGGCGGTACGGGCGTACGCGTACCCCTCATGGCCGCTCGTCGACCGCCCCGCCGGGCGGCAGGACGCGGAGCAGGGGAATCAGTGTGAGCGCGGTGAGCAGGGCGGCTGTGGCGAAGACCGGGCGTGGGCCGGTCAGTTCGGTGAGACCGGCGGCCAGCGCGGCGCCCAGCGGCATGCCGCCCCAGCCAAGGCTTCTGATGGCGCCGCTGACCCGGCCCAACTGGCCGTGAGGCACCAGGCGTTGCCGTAGGGAGATGACCACCACGTTCCACAGGCCGCTGCCCACCCCGCCGAGGAACGTGGCGCAGGCGATCGGCGCGACGTCGGCGCTCACGGCCGGGGTGCCGAGCATGACGACGCACGCCACCACGTCCGCGGCCAGTATCGGGCGGACGCCCAGAGCGTGGGCGAGGCGCGGGGCCGGCGCCGCACCGATCACCGCGCCCGCGCCCAGGGCCGTCAGCAGCAGACCGTATCCAGCCGGGGACAGGCCGACCGGTCCCTGGACGGTGTACACGACCAGTACGGCGAGCCAGGCGCTCCAGCAGCCCGCCATCACGGTGCTCATGAGGGTCAGCGTGCGCAACGGCCGGTTGCGCCACAGGAGGCGTACGCCTGCGGTGAGTTGGTGCCGGTCGCGCCCGTTGGCGTCGGGCCGATGGCTGGCCTGGGCCACCCGCTGCGACGTCCCGTGCAGCATCACCATGGCAGCGGCCGCGACGAGATACAGGCCACCCGCGCCGCCCACCGCCCACGCCGGACCGGCGGCGATCAGCAGTCCGCCCAGCGGCAGCCCCACGAACTCGTTCAGTACGGACTCGGTGCCCCGTATCCAGGAGTTGGCCCACTCCAGCCGGTGGCGCGGCACCACCGAGGGGACGAGGGCGGTCGTGGCGATGTCGGCGACGGACTCGCCGACCGCGAGGCAGAGGGCGACCAGATAGAGGAGGCAGAGGGCGAAGAAGGCGCCGGCGTCGAGAAGGAGGGCCGCCAGGAGGGCGGACAGTGCCGCCGCGCGGAAGAGGTGGAAGAAGATGATCAGGCGGCGGCGGTCCATGCTGTCGACGAGCAGACCGACCAGGAGCGGCGCCACCGCCCAGGGCAGCGTGTGCGTCAGCTTCGCGCCCGCGACCAGACCCGACGAGGCCGTCAAGTGGACGGCGAGCAACGGGATCAGGGCCATGACCAGCCCGTCGCCCAGGTTCGCCGACGCCGTCGCGGCCCACAGCCGTGCGAAGACCCGGCCGCCCTCGCGCTGGTCGGGGCGGCCGGATCGGCGCTGTGCCGCGGGGGTCAGCACAGAAGGGCGAACGTGGCGCGTGTGAAGGTGCCTTCACCGTGTGCGCGGACGGTGTGGGCGAACGCCGCCCGGGCGTTGGCCGGCGCCGGCACCGTGGCGGGCGCGGCCATCGGGAACCCGGCGAGCAGGCCGCGGACCTGCTCGCCGACGCAGTTGATGCCCTTGTTCTTCAGGATGGTCTCGCCGATCGCTCCGCCGGCGCCGCCGAGGGACTCGCCGGTCCAGGCGGAAACCGCGTATTCCTTGCCCTTCACCTGCTCGAAGAAACGGACCTGGGCCAGGTTCTCGCTTTCGGTGAGGAGGACGAAAATGCGGCGCTCGGTGAGCTCCATGTTGTGCGAGTCCATTTTGTTCAGGATGGACTCCGGGGCGCCGTACAGGTCGTGGACTTCCGGGGTCCAGGAGTACTGCCTGCAAGGGGCTGCCAAATCGGCTTCCTGCTCAGGTGTTTTCGGGTGGGGTGTGGCACTCATGGAATGTCCTGTTCCTCTATGCCGGCCGGCTGCCCGGAGGGGCAACCGCCCCACCAGATTTCCGGATCCGGCGCAAGAGCGCAATTGCGGATTTCGCATGGCTGCTCTATCTTCCGAGCATGCGTGACCTACACCGTTTACGTGTGCTCATTGAGATCGCCGACCGGGGTTCGATGTCGGCCGCGGCCCGTGCGCTGTCCTTCAGTCAGCCGGCCGTCTCGCGACAGATCGAGGCGTTGGAACAGGAGGTGGGGGCGCAACTCGTACTGCGGCTGGGCCGCGGTGTCCGGCTGACCGACGCGGGGCTGCTGTTGGCCGACCGGGCACGCGGTATTCTTTCGCAGATCGTCTCCGTAAAACAGGAGTTACGGTCTCTGAACGGTTTGCGCGGCGGACGGCTGCGTATAGGCGGCTTCGCCGGCGTCAACGCGTATCTGCTGCCACGGGCGTTGGCCCGTTTCGCCGAACGCTATCCGCGGGTGGGACTTTCACTGTCCGGCTCGACCACCCGCCACCACGTCGCGGACCTGCGGTCCGGGCTGATCGACATGGCGCTGCTCACCGACTGGGACCTGACGGGGGAGCGGGCGGGGGCCGGGTCGTCCGGCCAGGCCGGTGGGCTGGATATTCTGCCGCTGTTCGAGGAGGAGTTGTTCGTGGCCGTCGGCCGTGACAGTCCGGCCGGCCACGGTGAGTTGTCACCGCGCGTACTGCGCGGCCTGGCCGAGGAATCGTGGATCGAGGGTGCCCACCCGGATTGTCTCGGCCCGCAGCCGGAATTCGAGGCGGCGTTGGGATTCGAGCCGCATATCCGTTTCCGGGTCGGGGATTGGAGCGCGGTCAGCCGACTGGTGGAGATGGCGGCCGGTGTCACGCTCGTTCCGGGTCTGCTCGCGGCCCGCAGCGGTGAAAGGTTCGCTGTACGTTCCCTGGCGGGCCATTTCCCGCCCCGCCGGGTGTGGGTCGCGTTCCCCAAGGGGGCTCACTCGCCCGGAGTGGAGCCCATGGTCGAAATTCTGTCGGACGTGGCCCGCGAGGAGCGCGAACTGCTCCTCCGTACGCCCGCCCATTGATCCTCCAGCTGAACTGATCGCCCCTCCGCAGGAACCAGGGACGGAAACGGAAGGAATACGGGCCCATGGACGCTCGGTTACGCGCGGTGTGCGACCTGATGGTCGAGCAGGTACGCGAACAAGCCGGCCTGCACGAATACGACGGCCATGTGCAGGACCTCTCCCAGGACGGCATCCGTGCCGGATTGGCCGCACTCGGCGGCCGCGCGCCCGGCACCCACCAGTCGCCGCCTTCATTCGACTCACCCGATTCCCACGACGCCGCACATCTCCGCATCTTCGAAAAGGCCCTCCGCACGGTCTACGGCGACCTCGAGATGCACCGCCGCAATCCGCTGCCCCACCTGCTCAACCTCGACTTGTGCGTATACGACCGGGAGTACGCGCCGGCCGCCGACCGGGACCGCGCCAAGCGCGCCCACCTCGCGTCCTGGCCCGCCGCGATCGACGCCTCAGTCCGCTCGCTCGACCAGGTCAACGCCCCCACGGCCCGCGCCATGCTGGGCGCGGCCGACAGCCTCACCGCGGTCATCCCGCCCGCAATGGCCGACGCCGACATCGCCGTACGCGCCCGCAGCGCACACGCACGGTTGGTGACATGCCTCAGGCACGCGGCCGCGCACGGCGACCCGCGATCCGCACTCGGCGAGCGCGACCTCGCCCTGCTCATGGGCGCCCCCGAAGGGCTCGACGTCAGCCTGCCCCGCCTGGCCGAACGGGCCGACCAGGAGACGCGACGGCTGCGCCTCCTGCTGCGCGAGGCATGCCACCGGCTGGCTCCCGGCCGCCACCCGCACGATCTCGTACGGGACCTCGTACGGGAACCCTCGCCGGCCGGCGCCGTACTGGACCGGGCGCGAGCCGTCACCACAGAGCTGATGGCCTTCACGCGCGGCCGGGGCCTCCTGCCGTACCTCGACGGCGAGGTACGGGTCGGCCCCACGCCGCCGTCCCGCCAGGACACCTGGGCCATGATGGCCTTCGCCGCGCCCGGGGAACCCGACGCTCCGTCCTGGTACCACCTCACCTTGCCGGAGCCGGACTGGCGTACCGAGGACGCCGCGGAGTGGCTGACCGTCTTCAGCCCCACCATGCTGCCCGCCGTCACGGCGCACGAGGTGGTGCCCGGGCACTTCGCGCACGCCCGGTGCCTGCGCAGGGCCGCCGGTCCCGTCCGGCGCGTCCTGCAGTCCCTCACCTTCATGGAGGGCTGGGCGCACTACGGGGAGGAGCTGATGGTGGAGGAGGGCTTCCGGGCGGGCGACCCCCGCTTCGCCATCGGCGTCTGCTCGGAAGCGCTGATCAGGGTGGTACGGCTGGCCTGCGCGATCGGAGTGCACACCGGGGCCATGGACGTGCCGGAAGCCGCCCGGCGCTTTGAGGGGGACACCTACCTCTCGGGCCGCGCCGCCCGCTCGGAGGCCGAACGCGCCACCTTCGACCCCACCTACGGCCGCTACACCTGGGGCAAGCTCGCCCTGCGCGACCTGCGGGAGGAAGCCCGGCGGCGCTGGGGCGACGTCTATTCCGCCCGGCGATTCCACAGCGCCGTCCTTTCTCTCGGCTCTCCGCCGCTGGGGCTGCTGCCGGCCGCACTGGCGGAGGGGAGTGCATTCCCGCTCTCCCGGCGGCCGTAAAAGTCGCAGACCTTCCGGTCATGAAGTAGGACTGGATCTTGTCCCGGCGCAGCAATGCCGAACGCGTGCACAGGAACCAGCTTCTCGGTACGGGAGAGGAAGCCCATGAGGCCAGAAGTCAAGGCGAACAAAAACGCACCCGAAGACTACGCGGACCCCGTCAACGAATTGGTTCGTACGGCCGTGGCCTGCCAGCCGCTGGACGCAGTCGCGCGCCTCGTCGATTTGCTGGAGAGATCTCCGCACGGTAAATGCGCGGCGGACGAGGCGCTGTGTACGGCCGCGACGGAACTGCCCGTACACGAGGTGGCGCAGCTGGTGCACCTGCTGTCGCAACCGCCACGGTCGCCCGACGGCGCCGACACCATTCTCCGCAGGGCCGCGGAGCAGCGGCCGGTCGCCGAGGTCAGCCGCCTGGTCACCCTGCTGCACCAGCCACCGCACGCCGCTCGTGCCGGCTCGCAGACGACACGTACGGCGGCGGGCCGGCGTTCGGTGGAAGAGCTGGCCGAACTCATCACCTCGCTCGTGGCGGAGCGTATGAAGGACAGCGCGCTCGAAAGTGCCGAGGGCTTCGAAGAGGGTGTGGCACCGGCTGAAAACGATGCCGAGGGGGCGTACGAGTCAGCGGAGTCCGGTCATTCCTTCGCCGCCGCGCGATGGCTTCCCGGACTGGCGGGCCTGGGCCTTTTGCTGTGCGGCGGGGCGCACAGTCCCACGGGGCTGCACCGCGGCGCGTCGATCCTGGTGGATATCGCGGCCATCGGCCTTCCGGCGCTCTGCGTCCTGGTGGGCGTCCTGCTGTTCGTCAAGAACACCGTCGTCCCTTTGGCGGCCGGATTCCTGGTCTCCGTGGCGGCAATGGCCCAGCACGTACTGGCGGGAGTTCCTTTCGCCCCCTCGGCCCTTTCGCAAACTCTCCACCACATTTTCCTGCCGCCGCTTCCCGCCTCCGCCGCGGCGGGGCTCGCCGCCTGCCTGTCGCTCGCCGCGCTGGTGCACGCCCTGGCCGCCGCCCGGCAGCCGCGAGCGGCCACCGCGGTGCTCCCGGCCGCCTGAGGATCAGCGAGGCGGGCCGCGGAGGGGCCGGCGGCAGGCCGCCGGCCCTGTGTTGTCACCGCTGGTGGCGGTCCGAGCGCGTGATCATGAAGCGGGCGATGTTCTCCGCTTCCTCGGTGGCGTAGCGGCGGAAACCGGCCTTCTCCAGTACGCGCATCGAGGCCGGGTTCGACAGCTCGGCGCCCGCGACCACGGTGTGCACGCCGGGCAAGGCGAGGGCGAAGTCCGTCAGGGCACGGGCGGCCTCGGTGGCGTAACCCCGGCCGCGGCGGGATGCCACGAGACCGTAACCGATCTCGACCTGCCCGTCGCCGGGCGGCCCGAACAGCCCGATGGAGCCCACCAGCAGCTCACTGTCGCGCTCGATGATCAGGCGCTGACTGTGGTCGTCGAGCCACCCGGGGTGCTGCTCGAAGAGGCGGGCGATGACGCGGTCGCCTTCGGCGGGGAAGTCGTCGGCCCAGTCCGCCGACCTTCGGTCGTCGATGACCGCGGCAACCTCATCGAGGCTCCAGGGCCGAAGGACAAGGCGGTCGGTGGTCAGCTGCGCGCGGGCGGAAGAGGTGGAAGCGGACACGTGTCACTCTCAGTCGTCGTGGTGGAACGACCGGCCCGTGTTGCTAGCGCACGGGCCGGACAAGGGCATGCCGATGAGGGCCGACGGCGGCCATATTCATCAACCTCCTCATCCCGTGACGACGCGTGTCTCGCGCTGAGGGGATGTTAGCAGCGGGGCCCGCCCTGCATCGAAATGTTTTTCGATTGGGCGTTGTTGTCGGCGTGCGCCGGCGCGGTATGCGGTGCCCCGGCTTTCTTGATCCGATTGGGCCGGTGCCCGTGACTGCCGCGGCCCGGCATGCGGGTGCTCGACCTCGGGTCGGGCCGGGGCGCCACTTCGGTGTTCCTGGCCCGCGAGTACGGCGTCGAAGTCGTCGCGGCGGACTGGTGGATCGCCGCGGAGGAGGCGGCCGCCGTCTTCGCCGAGGCCGGTGTCGGCGACCGTGTGGAGGCGGTGCGTGCGAAGGCGCATGCCCTGCCGTTCGAGGCGGAGAGTTTTGACGCCATCGTGAGCGTCGACGCGTTCGAGTACTTCGGCACGGCGGACAGTTATCTGCCGTACCTCATGCGGTTTCTGCGTCCGGGTGGGCAACTGGGCTTCGCGACACCGGCGATGATCCGGGAGGTCCGCGAAACTGGGCGCGATGCCGACCGGCCGGCGCGACTGGCTGCTGGACCCGCGCCTGCGCCGTCCACCGGCCGGACGACCCGGCCCACCGGCCGGTGGTCGGCATGCTCGCCGCGAACGGCGGCGATGGAGGCGATTGATCCGTACGGTACCGACCGAACAGCCCCGCCTGAGATGATCGGCTCATGACAGACGACACACCGCAACCCACCGGCAACGAATACCTCCTCGACAACCAACAGTCCGAGGCAGGGGAGCGGTTCGCCGCTCTGTCGGCGCTCTTCGACCCGTGGACGTTCCGGCACCTTGAGGGCGTCGGGGTCGGTGCGGGGTGGCGGTGCTGGGAGGTCGGGGCGGGTGGGGCGAGCGTGCCGGCCTGGCTGGGTGGGCGTGTCGGGCCGACCGGGCGCGTGGTGGCCACCGACATCGACACGTCCTGGGTGGGCGGCGCCTCCGAAGGAGGTTTCGCGGTGCTGCGCCACGACGTGGCGTCCGAGGCGCCCCCGCCCGGCGGGCCGTTCGACCTCATCCACGCCAGGCTGGTGCTGGTGCACGTCGCCGACCGGGACAAGGCCCTGCGGTCCATGGCCGGGGCCCTCCGCCCCGGCGGATGGCTGGTGCTGGAGGACGCCGATCCGGCGTTGCAGCCGCTGGTCTGCCCCGATGAGTACGGGCCCGAGCAGGAGCTGGCCAACAGGCTGCGCCAGGGCTTCCGCGAGCTGATGCGGCAGCGCGGCGCGGACCTCGCGTACGGGCGCAAGCTGCCGCGACTGCTGCGCGAGGCGGGGCTGGCCGACGTCGAGGCCGACGCGTACTTCCCGGTCGCCTCACCGGCGTGCACCGTGCTGGAGGAGGCCACCGTCCGTCAGGTCCGCGACAAGCTCGTGGCCGCCGGACTGGCCACCGACGACGAGATCGACCGCCATCTGGCCAACATCGCCGCGGGCGGCCTCGACCTGGCCACCGGGCCGCTGATCTCCGCCTGGGGCCGCCGTCCGGCGGCCTGAGGCGGCGCCGGGACCGTGGGGACAGGAGCATGCGCACGGGGCGTTGGAAAAAATCTTGTACGGGGATGTCGAGAACCCGTGACCGGCTCCGTCCCAGGGGCGAAGGTGACCACAATGGGTCGCACCGGCACCGAGGAGAACCACCATGGCCAAGTACCTGCTCCTGAAGCACTACCGCGGCGCTCCGGCCCCGGTCAACGACGTCTGCATGGACCAGTGGACGCCGGAGGAGATCTCGGCGCACATGAAGTACATGCACGACTTCGCGGCCCGTCTGGAGAAGACCGGCGAATTCGTCGACGGCCAGGCGCTCGCGCCCGAAGGGACGTGGGTCCGGTACGACGGTGAGGGACGCCCGCCGGTCACCGACGGCCCGTTCGCCGAGACCAAGGACCTGATCGCCGGGTGGATGGTGATCGACGTCGACAGTTACGAGCGCGCCGTCGAACTGGCCGGGGAGCTGTCGGCCGCCCCCGGGGCGGGCGGCAAGCCCATCCACGAATGGCTGGAGCTGCGCCCGTTCCTGAGCGCGCAGCCCACCATCACGGAGTGAGTGCTCCGTGACCCCACCGGTGAACGGGGCGCTGCTCCGGAGCCTGACGCCGGGCGTGCTCGCCGTCCTCGTCCGCCGCGGAGCCGACTTCGCGGCGGCCGAGGACGCGGTGCAGGACGCCCTGGTCGAGGCGGTCCGGAGCTGGCCCGCCGACCCGCCGCGGGACGCGAAGGGCTGGCTGGTCACCGTGGCCTGGCGCAAGTTCCTCGACGCGCGGCGGGCGGACACCGCACGCCGCCGGCGCGAGGACCTCGTCGACCAGGAGCCGGAGCCGGGCCCCGCGCCCGCCGCGGACGACACCCTCCAGCTCTACTTCCTGTGCGCCCACCCGTCGCTGACGCCGTCGTCCGCGGTCGCGCTCACGCTGCGGGCCGTCGGCGGCCTGACCACCCGCCAGATCGCCCGCGCGTACCTGGTGCCCGAGGCGACGATGGCGCAGCGCATCAGCCGGGCCAAGCGCACCGTCTCCGGAGTCCGCCTCGATCGGCCCGGCGATGTCGCCACCGTGCTGCGCGTGCTCTACCTGGTCTTCAACGAGGGCTACTCCGGCGACATCGACCTCGCCGCCGAGGCCATCCGGCTCACCCGGCAGCTGGCGGCCGTGATCGACCACCCCGAGGTGGCGGGGCTGCTCGCCCTCATGCTGCTGCACCACGCCCGCCGTGCCGCCCGTACCGCGCCCGACGGCAGCCTGGTGCCGCTCGCCGAGCAGGACCGTACGCAGTGGGACACCGGGGCGATCACCGAGGGCGTCGCGATCTTGCAGGCCGCCCTCGCCCGCGACCGGCTGGGCGAATTCCAGGCCCAGGCCGCCATCGCCGCCCTCCACGCGGACGCCCCGCGCGCCGAGGAGACCGACTGGGTGCAGATCGTCGAGTGGTACGACGAGCTGGCGGGCCTGACCGGCAGTCCCGTCGTCCGGCTCAACCGCGCGGTCGCGGTCGGCGAGGCCGACGGGCCGCGCGCCGGGCTGGCGGCGCTCGCCGAGCTGGACGAGTCCTTGCCCCGCCATGCCGCGGTGGCGGCGTACCTCCACGAGCGCGACGGCGACCTGACGGCGGCGGCCCGGCTGTACGCGGAGGCGGCCCACAAGGCACCCAACCTCGCCGAGCGCGACTATCTGACGCGCCAGGCGGCGCGGCTCAACGCCCGCCGGTGACGTCAACGGGTACGAGGCGGCGGGTCACCCGCCCGCCCCGATCACCCGCCCCGATCACCCGGTCCAGCGCCCCGTAAGGAACGACAGGGCGAACACCGTGGTCAGGGGCGCGACCGTGCAGAGGTACAGGGTCTTGAAGCGGGGGCTGCGCAGGCTCCAGGCGGCCAGGGCGATCCACAGCGGCCACCACAGGAGGGCGGCGCGGGGGATGGAGACGTACCAGAACGAGGTTCCCAGGGCGCACAGGCTCAGGGCGACGTAGACGGTCTCGGGCCAGCGGCGCTTGCGCGCAAGGACGACGAGCAGGGCCACTCCGACGACCATCGTCACCAGCTCGGCCTGGAACATGAAGGCGTAGCCGGTGCTCTGGGCGTGGCCGAAGGCGTTGCTCCAGGTGTTGCTCCAGGCTTCCCAGGGCGTGTGGAAGGAGCGGAACCAGCCGCGTTCCTGGGCGTGCTTCCAGGCCATCCAGTCGCCGGTGTGGGCGCGCAGGTACCAGCTGAAGAGGGCGAGGGGCAGCGCCGGCAGGGCCAGCCAGGGGAGCGGGCGCAGGTTGCGGGTGCTGCGCAGGGTGAGGAGGAAGTGGACGGCGAGGGCCGCGGCGAGGAAGAGGCCGCTGACGCGTACGGCGGTGGCCGCGGCAGTCAGCGCCATGGCCAGGGGCCAGTGGTGGCGCTGGGCCGCGATCCAGGCGGGCAGGGCCAGGGCCAGGAAGAGGGCCTCGGTGTAGCCGACGGCCAGGAAGACGGCGCAGGGGGAGACGAGGAAGAACAGGACGGCGCGCCGTCCCGCCTCGGCGTCGGGCAGGTGGTGGCGGGTGATGCGGGCCAGGGCCAGTACGGCGACGGCCCCGGAGACGAACGAGATCGTCAGCCCGGCCAGCCCCCAGTCCGGTACCAGGAGGTGCACCGCGCGCAGCACCAGGGGAAAGCCGGGGAAGAAAGCCTCCCGGTTGTCCCAGTCGGACTGCCATGGACCGGCCTGCCCGGGGAAGTAACCCTGATCGGCGATGTGCTGGAAGTGGTCCCAGTCCCAGTGCTGGAACGGCGCGAGGAGCGCGCCGGGATCCTGGGTGGCGGGATCGGAGGGGAACAGCCACCGGGCGCAGTAGGCCGTCACCCAGATCCCGATACGCGTCGACAGGTACAGCCACAGGATGTCCCGGTCCCCGGGGTTCAGGCGCCGGCTCGCGCGGACCCGCAGGCCCCAGCGCACACGGCCGGCCCGGGTGGCAGGCCCCGGGGAGCGCCGGGGCGCCGCCGGTGGGTGGGGTTCGTCGCGTACATCGGTGGATATAGGGGGCATCGGGTTCCTTGGATGGGGGCAGGCAGGCCGGAGCGCCCGGTGGCGGTCCGCCGGGTTACGGAAGGCGGGCGGCTCAGGGCGGCGGTTCGGTGGCCGTTCCTCGGGAGGCGCCGTCCGTGGCGGAGGCGCTGTCCGTGGGGATGTCGCTGATCGTGGCCGTCGGGGTGGGAGGGGGCGAGGAGGCGGACGCGGTGGCCTCGGGCGCCGGCAGCCGGTCCGGAGCCGGCCGGCCGGGCGGCGGCCCGGCCGGTCCCACCGGGGCCGGTGGCCGGGACAGCAGCGCGGCAGCGGTGGCGCCGCCGCCGGCGCAGACCAGGCACGCCACCGTCACCAGCGCGGCGACGCGCCGCCGGCGCGCCCTCCGGCCGCGCGCGGCGATCTCGGCGACGGGCGCGGCCACGGCGCGGTCCTGCCCGGCGTCGGCCGCTTGCTGGAAAAGGGACCGCAGCGGGTCCTGGGGCTCAGGCACCGGGCGCCTCCTCGGTACGCGGGTCGTGCAGGCGGTCGGCGAGCGCCTTGCGGCCACGGCTCAGATGGGTCTTGACGGTGCTCGCCGAGAGCCCCGTCTCGCCCGTGATCTGTTCGACGGTCAAGTCGCAGAGGTAGTGCAGGGTCAGCGTGCGGCGCTGCTGGGCAGGCAGTTCCCGCAGCGCCTCGACCAGCGCGACCTGCGCCGGCTCCGGCCCGTCGACGAGGGACGGCGCACCACTGCGCCGCCACGCGTCGGCACTGCGGCGCAGGTGCCGCCACCGGCTGACCGCCAGCCGCCAGGCGACCGTGCGGATCCACGCCTCGGGCTGCCCGTGCCGGTCGAGCTGCCGACGCCGGTTCCAGCCCTTGACGAACGCCTCCTGCACCACGTCCTGCGCCTCGTGCAGGTCGCCGAGCATCACGTACAACTGCCCCGTGAGCCGCGCGACCGTCTGGGCGTAGAACCTCTCGAACTCCTCGACGGTCAACAGCCACTCCTGGATCTCTCGCTTCACCAGCCATACGCCCCGCAGGCCGCGCTCGGTCGACACGCGGCACGGGAAAACTTCGTGAGGCTCGTCACGGAACCGAATCGCCACGGCGTGCATCGCGGGGGCGCCTCGGGGCGGTGCGGATGGTTCCTCGGGGCGGGCGGACGGCTGCTGCGGAAACGTTCGCGTATCAGAGTCGGCGGACTCACCGCCCGTCCCCCGAGGCTCCTAATCGCCCATGAACCACAGATAACTGCCCGGCGTCGCCGCGCACCGCTCCAGGAGCGCCGCGAGATCCTGGAGGGCGGCCTTCTGCGATGCGTCGGTGCACCGCCCGATCAGCTCGGCGGCCTCCGGCAGCGCCGCCTGCGCTTCCTGCTCGTTGAACAGCGTGTCGCCGTACGGATCCACCCAGGCCAGTTTTCCCGGGCCGGTCCGGACGAAAGGGCTCAGCGCCCAGGCCAACGCCTCCCCGTGTTGGTAGGACCCGTGCAGCAGGGTGCTCCCGGACGCTTTGCCGCGCGCAGGCCGGGCGGAGCGGAGTTCCAGTTCAATCCCCATGACCGCCCCGGCTCAGACGCGCGTCAGATGCCGGTCGAACAGCGCGCGCAACCGGTCGACGTCACCGGCACCCGGCGCCCCGCGCTTGGGCAGGATCGTCAGGCTGGTGGCGTTTCTGTCGCCGCTGAACAGCACGAACACCCGCGGGGTCTCGGTGTAGTGGGCCAGCGCCTGCCAGGTCAGGACGCTGGACTGCTGCTGGTTGGCGACGGCGATGCCGCTCTCGTCCACCGTCGTGCGGCACGGGCCTCCGGCATCGAGCAGCCGGTAGAACTGGCGGGCCTGCAGGTGCGGCACGAACAGCATCACCAGAAGTACGACCGCTGGGGTGATCATGAAGGGCACGTCGACGGTGCCCTTCAGCACCGAGGACAGCACCGCGTAGGCGAGCAGCAGCACGGCGATCACGACCATCAGCCACCTCGTCCGGCGTCCGGCGGGCGTGGCCCGCATACGGGCCCGCAACGCCTCGCGCAAATCCTCGATGGTGGCCCGGTACGACATCTCCACCCGTGTACCGGCCTGCTGTTCCGCGCTCACGCGTCTCCCTGTGCGACATGTAATTCCGGTCAAAAGAGGAGAGTGTATCCGCTTTCCCGGTGCCGGCCGGAAAGGGACCTCGGTGCTGTCTCAGTGAAAGGGGCGGATGTCGATGCCGATCCAGTCGTCCTGGCCGTAGTTAGCCTCATTTCCGTCGAGGAACAGACTCACCAGGCGATTGCCGCGCTGCCACGACGTCTGCCGCTCGGGCTCGTCCGACGGTACGGGCGGCGCCGCGGGAAGCGGTGCGCCCAGGCGGGCGCGGAGCAGGCGTTCGGTGTCGGTGTAGCAGGCGAGGAAATCGTCCTGGGTGGCGTCCGCGTTGTGTGTGGCCCAGGCCGGAAGCGGATCGCCCCACAGGTGCCGCGGGTCCACGGGCAGGCCGGTCCCGGCCTCGACGCAATCGATTGCCGCATAGGCCAGGGGAAAAGCGAGGAAGGAGTCCTCGTGGCACGCTGGTTCGTCGCAGGCGACGCCCGGGTCGTCGGAATTCGAGCAGCCCGGGTATTCCCCGAGTACGACGTGCCAGGAATGGTCCGGTTCGCCGAGCGGCCAATGGTCCAGCCATCCCACGGCGGTTTCGCCCCCGGCGTCCGGGCGGGCCCACCCCCGGCGCCGGAACTCCTCGTCGAAGGCATCGCGGCACCACGGAACGTCGGCCAGTTCCAGCAACGCGTCGAGGAACCGGGGCGTGAGGGGAAAGGTCAGCATGGACATGGTGAGAACGTATATCCCGCCCTGCCCCGCCGACGGTCCGGCCCTGGGCGACCGCGCCACCGAGACCGACGACGGGCCGACCGGAACCCCGAGCCACCGACGCCGTCCGGCCGCCTCCGCCGATCGCGTGCCGCCCGGCGTCAGACCCCGTAACGAGCGAGGACCGTACGGGCGATGTCGGCCCGGGGGAGCCGCCGCGAAGCCGCGGTGGTCCGGAGCCACACGGCGGCGTCGTCCGTGCTGATGCCCCGTGCCGCGGTCAGCACGCCGATCGCGGTGGGGTCCTCGGGATTGTCCGGAAAGGCGTCGAACACGAACGCGCCGATCAGGTCGTCCCGCGTCCGTCCGGTGACCCGTAGATATGCCGGGTTGGCCGCCCGAATGCGCAGCTCGGTGTCGAGCACCACGTACGGGGCCGTGGTGACCAGAAACAGCTGGCTGTCCGATGTGGCCCGCAGAACCTCGTGCACCAACGTGTACCTCCCCGGGGCGAATGAACTGCAGGGCGTCCGCGCAACGGCCGGGATCCGGGCCGGTCGGGATGGCGAACCGGTCAGCATTCCGCACCGGCCGAGGTGGTGAACCGGCGGCAGCCGTAGCCGCACAGCACCTATTGCCCCGGCGATGGCCGAAGGAGACCGGAACGGGTGAGCAATGGCCGGGTATTACCGTAGCGCCGTGCCATGCGCGGAGATACGCGGCCGCGCGCGGCACACGGCTTGCCTCGTCCCCTGGGGGTTCGGTGAAGTACAGAGTCGCCCTCGTGGCGCTGTTCCTTGTACCAGCGGTGTGGGGAACGGCGAGCGTCGTGAGTTCCCTGACGGCCTCGGGGGAAGTCGTGTGTCCCGGGGAGAATGTGCGCGACGGGGAAGAGCGTCCGGGCCCGATGCGCCCCGGTGACACCGGGTGCTCGGTGCTGGACGGGTCCACCGCGGTGGCGACACGCACGTACGACCAGCAACGGGACCATCAGGCCCTGGAGCGGCGGCGGGACGCCGGGAACGGCGCCGTGCTCATGCTGTACGGCGCCGCGGGCACCCTCGTGGCATGGCGCGCCACGCGTCCGCGCCCGGTGCCGGGCGCGGACCGCCGCCGGGTCAGGCGGTGTACTGGTACGCCGGATACGTGATGTAGCCCGCGTCGCCGCCCTGGTAGTACGAAGCCTCGTCGACCGGGGCGATGGGCAGGCCGGTGCGCAGCCGTTCCACCAGGTCGGGGTTGGCGATGAAGGCGCGCCCGAAGCTGATCAGGTCGGCGCCGAGCCCCAGCCAGTGGTCGGCGGCGGCCCGGTCGGCCTGCTTCGGGCCCATCGGAACCGTCGGGTTGACGATCAGATTGCCCGGCCACGCGCGGCGCAGCCCGACCAGCACCTCCTCCTCGGCCGTGGCCTCCAGATGGACGTAGGCGAGGTCGAAGCGGGCGAGTTCGGCGAGCAGCGCCGCGTACAACTCGGGTACCTCGGTCTCCGCCACGCCCCAGAAGCCGGCGCCGGGCGACAGCCTGATGCCGGTGCGGGCCGCGCCCACGGCGTCGACCGTGGCGGCGACCGCTTCGACGGCGAAGCGGATGCGGTGGGCGACCGGGCCGCCGTAGGCGTCGGTGCGCAGGTTGGCGTTGGAGGAGAGGAACTGCGAGATGAGGTAGCCGTTCGCGCCGTGCAATTCGACGCCGTCGAACCCGGCGTCGACGGCGCGCCGGGCGGCCTCGGCGTACGAACGGGCCTGCTCGGGCACCTCGGAGGTCTCCAGGGCACGGGGCACCGGCGCGGGCTGCGGCCCGGAGGGGGTGAACACCTCGCCGACGGCGGCGACGGCGGACGGCCCGACCGGCCGCAGGCCGGTGGTGTCGGGGTGCGAGACCCGGCCGCCGTGCATGATCTGGGCGAATATCCGCCCGCCGTTGACGTGCACGGCGTCGGTGACGGGCCGCCAGGAGGCCACCTGCTCGTCGGTGTACAGCCCCGGCGTCCCCGGGTTGGACTGCCCGACCAGGCTCGGCTGCACCCCCTCGCTGACGATCAGTCCGGCGCTGGCCCGCTGGGCGTAGTGGACGGCCATCGACGGGGTGGCCAGGCCGCCGGCCGCGGCCCGTACCCGGGTCATCGGGGCCATCACGATGCGGTTGGGCAGCTCCAGGCCGCCGAGGCGGTGGCGGTCGAACAGCGTGGTCATGCCGGAACTCCTTCGTACGGATCACACGGTCACAGCCCCCTGAGCGGCGGGCCCGACGAGTACGCTAAAACCTGACATCAATGTGAGATGCAAGTCCTGTGACCGGGGACACAGCGGGGAGGGTGCCATGCGGATCGGGGAACTCGCGGCGCGGACCGGGGTCAGTGTCCGTTCGCTGCGCTACTACGAGGAGCAGGGGCTGCTCACCAGTACCCGCAGCGCCGGCGGGCAGCGGCACTACACCGAGTACGAGATCGAACGGGTCGCCTTCATCCAGCGCCTGTACGCGGCCGGGCTGTCCAGCCGCACCATCATCGAACTGCTGCCGTGCGTGGACGCGCCCAGCGCCGCGCACTCCCACGCCGCCCTGGAACGCATGGCCACGGAACGCGAGCGGCTCTCCGCCCACATCGACGACCTGCTGCGTACGCGCGACGCACTGGACGCGCTGATGGCCGCGGCGCAGGACCACCGCGACGCCTCATGCCGGGCGGCGGTGTGAGGCGGGCGGGTTCTCCTCCGGTACATAAGTCCGTACATCAGCCCGCACAAAGCTCCCGACGGTCCGGACAAAGGGCTGACCAGGTCGGACATCCCTGGTTTGTCCGGGGAATTCGGTCCGAGTACCACTCGAAGTCACACTTGGCACCGTGGTTGTACCACGACTTGAAGTTCTGGAAGACCGAGTACTGGGTCAGGTCTTTGTTCGTGCCCGCGACCTGCTGACGGTGACCGGTGTAGTTCTGCCCTGCCCAGACGCAGAAGTAGCCCGACGGGCAATCCGACGGCGCTTTCGGAGTGGCCGGTGCCGCACCGGCGGCACCCGCGCTTCCGGCCAGCAGACCACCGGTCAGCGCGATACCGCCGGCCATGGCCGTGAGCTTCCTGGTCATACGCCCATCCACGTCTCACGGGAACTTGTTGGACTTGATGTAGTGGGACGCGTCGTCCGACTCCTTGTGTCCCCTGGGAACGACTCCGTGGGATCCGCCGTGGTTCTTCAGCATGCCGTTGCCTGGGTGAACTGTCGCTGACCGGCGACCCACCGACGAGCGTGAAAGGGCGGCGCCCATGGGGGCGCCGCCCTCCGGCTGTGTGGGCAAGTGGCGGTTGGGCCGTCGGCTTCACCCGGTCCGATGGACGGGTTTGCGGTGCCGCGCAAGCGGAACGGTCTGCCGGCTCCGTCGGCTGATCGTTACGGCGCATCGGAGCTGGACACGGTACTTCTGGCGTAGTCCGGACGATAGATGTGGAATCAGCCGTGCTGTGCGCACAATGATGAGCGCCGCACCACAAGTGCGCAGTGTGACGAGGCGTACACCAAGAGGCGCCCTCACTTTCGAGGTCGTTCCTCCGACGCCGGTCACCTCACTCGATTTCGGGTCCGCGCCGACGTCCGGCGCGCGGACCGTCAGAGATCGCGCATATCCGACCGGAGAGCACGCGTCTTCGACCACGAGATCACGTGGCCCCGACCACGAGATCCGCTGTGGCCGCGCAGAGGCGATGCCCCGTAACGACGGCGGCCGGGCCGCCCGAACCGCCTCCCGCCTACCACGAACCGCGAGGGAGCAGCAGGTCACCGCGGTACGTCCACATGCTGATACGTGCGGCGAGACGCAACCCCGGCCCTGGGGCCGCCGTCTGGCAGGGCGAGAAAGGGAGTAGGGGTGAGATGAACGACGGTTGCAGGGGGGACCGAGCCGTCCGGGACGCACCGCGGCAGGCGGGGCCCGGCCGGCCGGTCCGCGAAGGCCCGCTGCCGTTGGCCGGGCGCACCGGTGAGCTGGCGGCCCTCGACGAGGTGGCGGAACAGGTACTGGCGGGGCAGACCCGCGTCGTACAGCTCGCGGGCAACGCGGGCATGGGGAAGTCGGCCCTGCTGCACCACTGGCTGGACAGTGTCCGGCGGTTCCGGGAGGTGCGGGTGCGCTGCCACCGGCTCCGGCGCGATTTCGCCTTCGGCGCGGTGCGGCGGCTGCTGCACCCCGTGGTCGCGGCGGCCGGTGAGCAGGAACGCCGGGCGCTGCTCGACGGGGTGGGGGACACGGTGCTGCGCATCCTCGACCCGGAAGGGCCCTGGGGCGGCGACCCGGATACTTACGCCGACGCCGCCGGGACGCTGGCGGGCCTGGACCGCCTCGCCTTCCGGCTGTCCCGCCGCGAGCCGCTGCTGCTGGCGGTCGACGATCTTCAGTGGATCGACCCGCCGTCGCTGCGGTGGCTGGCGCACCTGGTCCACCGGGCGGACACCCACCCGATCCTGGTGGCCGTCACCACCCGTACCGGAGAGCGCCCGGCGCCCGGCGACCTGTACGACGCCCTCGTGCACCCTGCCGCCTGCCGCACCCTGGCGTTGGAGCCGCTGAAGCCGGCGGACGTGGCGCGGCTGGTGGCGCTGGAGTTCGGCGAACCCCGGCCGGACCCGTCCTTCTGCGCCGCCTGCCACGCCGCCACAGAAGGGCACCCGCTTTTCCTGCGCGCTCTGCTGTGCGACGCGCGGCGCGGCGGCGTACGGCCCACGCGGGAGGACCGGGACCGGATCAGGAGCTTCGGCCTGCCCACGCTGCTGCGCGAGGTGCGGCAGCGGGTGGGCCAGGGGTCCCCGGCCGTGGCCGAGCTGGCGCGCGGGCTGGCGGTTCTGGGCGACGGGATGCCGTGGTCGCTGCTCGCGGCGTACTGCGGCACCGGTGAGGCGGTGGTGCGTTCGGCGGGCGCGGAGCTGCGCTCGCTCGGGCTCTTGGGGTCCGGGGAAGAGCCACGCTTCGTCCACCGGGTGGTACGGGATGCCGTGCTGGCGGAGTGGACGCCCCAGGAGGTCGGCGCGGCCCACGCCCGCGCGGCCCAGGTCCTGCACCTGAGCGGGCGCCCCGACGAGGAGGTGGCCGCGCACGTCATGGCGGCCGGCCCGGTGTCCGGCACCTGGCCGCCGGCAGTCCTGCGCCGGGCCGCCGGGGAAGCGCTGCGCCGGGGCGCGGCCGAGACCGCCGTGACGTATCTGCGGCACGCGGTCTTCCAGCCCGCCACACCGGGGGAGCACGCCCGGGTGTTCCTGGAGCTGGCCGTCGCCGCCAGCCACTACGACACCGCGCTCGCGGCCTCGTACGCCACCGCCGCGCTGGAGAACCTCACCGACGACGACGCCCGCTCCAAGGCCGTTGCGGTACTGGCCTACTCCCACCTGATGTCACGCGGCGGGCGCGCCGGCAGCCCCGACCTGGCGCGCCTGGCCACGGAGCTGAGCACGCGCACCGGCGCTGCTGCCGCTGACCGTGAGTCCCTGCTGCGGATGCAGGCGCTGATCGAATGGCTGGAGCTGGAACGCCCCTCGATCCGGGGCACGGTCCGGGCCGAGAAGCGCGCCACCGCCGTCGACCTGGACGGCCGTACGTCCGGGGAGCGGCAGCTGCTCGCCGTCCGTGCCTTCGCGGCCCTGCGGGCAGGCGAGCCGGCCGACCGGGTCACCGAGCTGGTCGACCGGGCCCGGGCGAACTCACCGGCGCTCTCCCACGACCTCTTCCCGCTGCATTACTTCGTCGCCGGATCGCTGCTGTACCTGGACGACCTCGATGGGGCCGACGCCCTGTGCGGCCGGCTGCTGGACGGGACGAAGGACAGAGGAATGGAGCTGCTCGCCTCCTCCTTGATGGTCTACCGCTCCGCCGTCGCGCTGCGCCGGGGACACGTGGCGCAGGCCGCCGAGATCGCGCGAACCGCCTCCGAGCGGCCCCGCGCGCACGGCGAACTGCCGTACCGCATGACGCTGGACACCATCACCCTCGACGCCCTCCTGGCCCAGGGCGACCTGGAAGGCGCCGAACACCTGGCCGCCTCCCACACCGCCGTGGACCAGGCGGAGCCTTCGTGGGAGTGGCCGCGGTTCCTCATGAGCCTCGCGGCGCTGCGTGCCGCTCAACGGGACCACCGCGGTGCGCTGACCCTGCTGCGCGAGAGCGGCCAGCACTTCGAGACAGCGGGCATCGTCAGCCCGGCCATCGGCCCTTGGCGCTCACGTGCCGCCGTCGTCAGCCTCCGACTGGGGTACGGGCGCGACGCACGGGCGCTCGCCGAGGAAGAACTCGAACTGGCGCGGCGCTGCCGCATTCCACGCACCATCGGCGTGGCCCTGCATGCCGTCGGCCGGGTCACCGAGGGTACGCAAGGCCTGGACCTCGTCGAGGAAGCGGTGAGCGTCCTGGAGCGCACGCCCGCCGAACTGGAACTGGCGCGGGCCCTGCACACGCTCGGATGCGCCCTGCTGCGGCGCGACGACAAACCCGGGGCCCGTACGGCATTGCGCCGCGGCCTGGAACTCGCGGTCAAATGCGGGGCCTCCGCAGCGGCGCGCAACCTCCAGCACCAGCTCCACGAAGCGGGCGGCCGGACACCCGACCCCTGTTCTCTGACGGCCGGCGAGGAACGAGTCGCCGCACTCGCCGCCGAAGGATGGAGCAACAAGCAGATAGCCGAGCACCTTTACGTCTCTCTGCGGACCGTCGAAACACATCTGACCGCCGCTTACCGCAAGTTGTGCATCGGGGGGCGGCATGAATTGCCCGAGGCGCTGAAGGGGGGCTCCTATGTGGTGGGGCAGGTGGGGCATGCTAGCGGCGGGTAGCCGGCCCTTGGTGGCTGCCCGGGGGGAGCTCTTCGCCTGGACGTGGCGGGTGGAGGAACAATCGACCGGAGCCCCCGTTCACAGCGTGCCGAGCCTGCTCGCCATGGCACGCGCGGTGGAGCGCATGGCGTGCGCGGTATCGATGGCACGGGTACGCGCATGGAAGCCGGCCGTGCGTCGGAAGCCGACCGAACGGCGTCCGGGCCCGCGCCGGAGCAGGTCCTGAAAGAGAGCCTCGTGCCGCTCGGCTATGAGCGCGGGATCGAAGCGGGCCGAATTGCGGAGCGCCGCCTCGCCCATGCGCCGGCGCAGCCGATCATCGCCTGCGAGTCGGAGCAGCGCCGTGGCCAGGCCGCCGACGTGGCCGGTGGGCACGAGAAAGCCGTCGACACCGTCCTTGATGATCTCGCGCGGTCCGACGGGGCAGTCCGTGGAGACCACGGGCAGACCACACCGCATCGCCTCGACAATGGTCATGCCGAACGACTCGCGATCAGAGGCCGAGGCGGCGATCGACCCCTTCGCCCATTCCGGTTCGAGCGGATCGACCTTGCCCATGAGATGCGCCTGGCCGTTCAGTCCCAGTTCATTGATCAGGCTGGTGAGGGATTCCCGCTCATTGCCGGTGGTGTCCCCTTCGCCGAAAATCCGGAGATGCCAGTCCGGGTGCTGGTCGGCCACTTCGGCGAACGCCTTGATCAGGAGATCGTAGCGCTTGAGCGGAATCAGCCGTCCCGCCGCGACAATGGACTTTCCGCTGCCGTCGGCAGGCTCGACGGCAGTCCGGGGAACGCTGTTCGGTATCGCTTCCACCCGTACGCCCGGGAAATCGAGCCGACGGTACGCCCGGGCGTCGGACTCGGACACCGTGGTGATGGCGTCCAGCAGCTGATAGCGATGGCGTATCTCGTGCCGCAGCCGGAAACCGTGGCCCGAGAACGTCAGGTGCTCCTGCCCCACGCGGATGCCGGCCGCACGCGTCTGGCGGGCGATGTGCGTGTTGAGACCCGGCCGGGTCCCGACCACCACATCGGCCTCCAGCCGCGACAGGTGGTGGCCGATACGGTCGTCCGTGAGACGGCTGTACTGCCGGTGCCGTCCGTCCGCGCGAGGGAAAACCCTGGCGGGCTCCGCATGGCGGGGATCATCGCCCTCGAAATCGGCGGACGCGGCCCGCAGATCCACAAGAGGGGTCAGACGCACCTTCGCCGGTACGTCCATGACCGGAACATCGCGGTGCCGGAACACCGACACCATCTCCACGTCATGCTGCTCGGACAATACCGAGGCAAGGTTGTACGTGGCCCGAACGGTGCCGCCGATGCCGTAGGCATTGTGAATAAGAAAGACAATGTGCATGGGTTGCCTAACCGTCAAAAGCGTCGCGAGTTCGGGCCGTCTCCCTTCCCGCGGCGGCGCGACCATGGGGCGGCACCGGAACGCGTGGCACGGCTTCCCGGCGCGGTGCAGGAAGGGCTGGGCGGCTGCATTCTGCGCACACCGACCCGAAGAAAACCTGAAGAACCGACGGGTGTCCGGTGCTGCCGGAAGCCTGAAGATTTCTTAAGAAAGCAAAGCGAAAAGTGTGCCAGGCTTGATGGCGTGCATCGCATTCTGCTCATCGAGGACGATCCCCAGGTCGGCCCCGCCATCCGACGCGGCCTGACCGCCGAGGGGTACACCGTGGACGTCGCCACCGACGGCGTCACCGGCCTGGAATTCGCGCTGGCCGGGGACCACGACGTCATCGTTCTGGACGTCATGCTGCCGCGTCTGCACGGCTATGGGGTGTGCGGCCGGCTGCGGGCCGCCGGCGTCACCACACCGGTTCTGATGCTGACCGCGAAGGACGGCGAGCACGACGAAGCCGAGGGGCTGGACACCGGAGCCGACGACTACCTCACCAAGCCGTTCTCCTACGTCGTCCTGCTCTCCAGGCTGCGGGCCCTGCTGCGACGCGGTGGCAGCTACGGCACCTCACCCGTGCTGAGCCACGGGGACCTGTGGGTCGACCTGGCCACCCGCCGGGCCGGACGCGGCGCCACGGCCGTCCATCTCACCGGCAAACAGTTCGGCGTACTCGCCGCGCTGATCCGCGCCAACGGCCGGGTGCTGTCCAAGGGCGAGATCCTCGACGAGGTGTGGGACCCGGCCTTCCGCGGTGACGCCTCGATCGTGGAGGTGTACGTCTCCGCCCTCCGCCGCAAGATCGACACCCCGTGGGGGACGCGCTCGATCGAGACCGTTCGCGGGTACGGCTATCGCCTTGCGCCCATCGGGAGCACCGGTGACTGAGCAGGCCGTTCCTCCGGGGCACGAAGGACGCACGGGGCGCACGGGACGTACGGCGGAGCGCAGGCCGCGGACCGGAGTGCTGCGGTGGGTACCGACCGAAATCCGGGCCGCGGTCGTCGCCGGGCTCGCCGCCTGTGTTGTCTTCACGGCCGGAGCGTGGTGGCTGCGCGGCCACGTACACGACGAGACGCTTGAGCAGACCGCTCGCCTCGCTGCCGTCCAGGCCCGTACCACCGCGGCGACCGAGCCGACCGCGGAACAGAGCCACGTCTTCGAACGGGGCTTCTGGCCCAAGATCGAGATCGACGACAGTGGCCGGGTGCACCCGGCCCCCGGCATCGCCGTCGCCCTGGACGGTCTCGCCGAACTGCTGCCGCCCGCCCCGCCCGACGCTGGCCCCGACTGGACCCGTACGGTCACCGTCAGCGCCGGGCGAACCCGCGGTCTGGCGCAGCGGTGGCGCGCCCAGCTCGAAGCCGCCCTCCCGCAGGGAGACGATGCCACCGCCGCGAACACCCGGGCGCAGGCCCGTCTACGTATCGATCGCCTGCTCCACCGGGACGTCACCGCCGTCGCCGCCCGCTACACCCTCCCCGCCCACCGCTGTACCGACCCCGCCGACGCACCCGGCAGATGCCGGCGTACCGTCTACCACCTGGTCCCGCCCGACGACGCCGACGCCGCGGTCGCCTCCCTCGACACGCCCCTGAAGGCAGGCGTCCCCGCCGCCGCGCTGATCGTGGCGGCCACCGCCTGGATCACCACCCGCCGCTCCCTCGGGCCCGTCGAGGCCATCCGCGCGCAGGTGGCGGACATCACCGACACCACCGACCTGCACCGACGGGTCCCCGTCCCGGTTGCCCGCGACCGGATCCGCGCTCTGGCCGAGACCACGAACTCCACCTTGAACCACCTCGAAGAAGCCGCCGAACGGCAACGCCGGTTCGTCGCCGACGCCTCCCACGAACTCCGCTCGCCGATCACGGCCCTGCACACCCAGCTCGAAGTCGCCCTCGCCCATCCCGAACACCTCACCGACGCGGTCCAGGACGCCCTCAAGGCCACCGACCGGCTCCGCCGCGTCACCGACGACCTCCTCTACCTCGCCCGCCCCAGCACGCAGGAGCCACGGGACGTTGTCGACCTGGTCGAGATCGCTCACGAACTGGCCCATGAGTACGGCCACCGCGGCCTGCCGGTGGTCCTCGGGCCGTTCCCCGAAGAAGCGCCCGTAAGAGGTGACGCCCTCCAACTCCACCGGCTCCTGCGCAACCTGCTCGACAACGCCCACCGGCACGCCGCCGACCGCGTCACCCTCACCATCACCCCGCGGGCACACGGCTGGGACATCTCCGTACACAACGACGGCGCCCCGCTCGACCCACAGGACCTGGAGCGGGTCTTCGAACGCTTCACCCGCCTCGACGAGGCCCGCGCCCGCGACACCGGCGGCAGCGGCCTCGGCCTGGCCATCGCCCGCGACATCGCCCACCGCCACCACGGCACCCTCACCGCTCACACCAACCACCCCCGCCCCGGCACCACCTTCACCCTCCACCTCCCGGAGACGAAAGCAACACCGTGACCGCCACCTCGCCCCGGCCTGCCGTGGCCGTCATACCCGGTGCCTCCGTCGGCCGTGCCCTGCTGAGGGGCGCGGCCGGTTCGGCGCCGCCGGCCGTCGCGCTCGTCCTCGGCATATGGGGGAACTGGGCCCCCTCCGCGTGGACCGACGAGATCGTCACCATCGACGTGGCGCGGCGGTCCTGGCCACAGCTGATGGAGCTGCTGGGGCGGGTCGACGCGGTCCACGGCCTGCACTACGTGCTGATGTGGCTGGTCGGGCAGCTGAATGGAGGGCTGAACGAGTTCACGGCGCGGGTGCCGTCCGCGGTGGCGGTGGCCGTCGCGGCAGCCGGCCTGGCGTGGCTGGGGAGGCTGCTCGGCGGTCCGCGTCTCGGGCTGTACGCGGGGCTGCTGCTCGCCGTTCTGCCGACCGCGTCACGCTACGCGCAGGAGGCCCGCTCGTTCGCCTTCGTCATGGCGGTGGCGGTACTGGCCACGGGCGCCCTGGTGAAGGCCCTGTCCAGCCGGGCCGGGGGCCGGTGGCCGGCCGGCTATGCCGTACTGATCGCCCTGCTGGGCTGGTTCAACCTGCTGGGGCTGCTGCTGGTGGCCGCCCACGCGGTCACCGTGATCCTGCGGCGCCCCGGCCGCCGCGTCGTCGTACGTCTGCTACTCGCCCTGACTGCGGGCCTCACCGCCGTCGTCCCGCTGCTGATACTCGCCGCCGCCCAGAGCTCCGCCGTCGGCGACGCCGCGCCGGTCACCGCCGGAACCCCGTTCAACTACTTCACCTGGCTCCTCACCCCCGGCCAGGGCACCCTTCCCACCGCACTGAAACTCCTGCTCACCTGCACCGCCCTGGCCGCCTTGGCGCTTCTCGCGGTACGTCGGCACAAGGCGCCGTCCCTGGCCCTGGCGGTCGGCGTGCCCTGGCTGGCCGTGCCCCCGCTGCTCCTCATGGCCGTCTCCCTGGGCCACCCCCTCTTCGCCTACCGCTACCTGCTGTTCTGCCTGCCGGCCCTGGCCCTGCTGCTCGCACTGGCCGCCACCGTCGTGCCCCCGTACCAGCAACTGCTGCTCGTACTCCTGACGGTCGTCCCCCTCTACGCGTCCCACCAGGCCATCCGCCAGGAGGACAGCCGCCAGTGGGACACCCACGCCGTGATCCGCACCCTGCGCATCCACGACGCACCCGGCGACGCCGTCCTCTTCAGCGGCGCCCGGTGCGGACTGATCGCCACCGCCTTCAAGGAGGCGTTCACTGCCCGCCCCGACCTGGGTACGGACCGAACCGCCGCCACACTCGGCACCCTCGACCACCTGCCCGCCACCCCGGCCCTCCTGCAACAGCGCCTGACCCACACACTCCGCGTCTGGCACATCACCTGCAACCATCTCTCCGCCAACGCCCGCCAGGCCGCCACCCGCACCGCCGCAGCCCAGAAACAGGCCCTTGTCCGGGGAGGGTTCCTTCCGGCTTTCCACCGCAGTGCGCCTGGGGTGGACATCACTCTTGAACAGCGCTCCGCTGCCAGGTAGTCGGGCATGAGCGCCCCGAGCCGAATGCGGAGAGGGTCATCGGCTCTGGGGAGTGGAGCGCACGCGCGACACGCTGCGGCGACTCATTACCGACGCGAGAGGAAATGGCGTTGCGGTTCTCAACGAGCGTCGTGGATGCAGAAGGGCCGGCCGGCGGGGTCGAGGAGGACTGTCCAGTGCTTTCCGCCGGGTTGGTGGGCGGGTTTGGTGGCGCCCAATTCCAGTAGCTGCTTCTCGGCTGCTGCGGCGTCGGGGAACGTGAGATCCATGTGAAAGGGCAGGTCCTCCTCGGGCCAGTTGGGGGCCTGGTAGGAGGCCGAGTTGTAGAAGAGGTACATGACCCCGTTCACGTGGAAAGCGCTGGCGGCACCTTCGCCGTTCTCGGCGGGATAGGTCTCGGTGACCGTGGTGCCCAGGGCGGTGGCGTAGAAGTCGGCGAGCTGCCGGCCATCGTGGGCCCACATCGCGTGGCACACGATTTTCCCGGACAGGGGGCCAGTGCTGCCGGTGGTCTTGTCGCTCATGGCGTCTCCTTGCCCGTGGCAGGGATCAGCGGACGACTGTGATGCCGAAGCGGCCGCCGAAGCCCTGGCCCAGGCTGAATCCGATGGCGGAGTGCAGGTGCGCGTACCTCTCCATACCGCGGGCGCTGACGAGTGGGCCGAGGTCGAGGATGTCCGTCCAGCCGTAGGACTTCAACAGGGCCACGGTCCGGTGCTTGGCGCCGGTGCGCAGGCTTCATGCGCCACCCGCGAAGCGGTCCGGGCATCATTCAAGGGGACCGGAACCGTCCCCTCACCCCGCCGATTCCCCCGCGTGCGGGCTCAGTACGCCTGCGCTGACCAGTGCGAACAGGGCGATGCCCAGGAGGATGCGGTAGATGACGAACGGCATGAAGCTCTTCGTCGTAATGAACTTCATGAACCACGCGATGACGGCGTATCCCACGACGAAGGCGATGACCGTGGCGAAAATGGTCGGCCCCCAGGAGACATGGCTCGCGGCGGCTTCGCTGCCGAAGGCGTCCTTGAGTTCGTAGACGCCGGAGGCCAGGACGGCGGGGATGGCGAGGAGGAAGGAGTAGCGGGCCGCGGCTTCGCGGGTGTAGCCCATCAGGAGGCCGCCGCTGATCGTGGCGCCGGAGCGGGAGACGCCCGGGATCAGGGCCATGGCCTGGCAGACGCCGTAGATCAGGCCGTCCTTGACGTTCAGGTCGGTGAGGGTCTTGCGCTGTTTGACGGCGCGATGGCGGCCGCCGGACTCGTCGCGGGCGGCCAGCCGGTCCGCGAAGCCCAGGACGACGCCCATGACGATCAGGGTGGTCGCGATCAGCCGCAGGTCGCGGAAGGGGCCCTCGATCGCGTCCTTGAGGGTGACGCCCAGCACCCCGATCGGGATCGAGCCGACGATGACCAGCCACCCCATCTGGGCGTCGTGGTCGTGCCGCAGCTCGCGGTTGAACAGGGAGCGCGCCCAGGTGCCGACGATCCGCGCGATGTCCTTGCGGAAGTAGATCAGGACGGCGGCCTCGGTGCCGATCTGCGTGATCGCGGTGAAGGCCGCGCCGGGGTCCTGCCAGCCCGCGAACGCCGCGGTCAGCCGCAGGTGCGCGCTGGAGGAGATGGGCAGGAACTCGGTCAACCCTTGGACCAGGCCGAGGATGAAGGATTCAAACCAGTGCATCGGAGCTATGCCATCCAGAGGGTGATCAAGCGCTTACCCGGTGAAGGTGCGGGTCAGGCGGTACGAGGGCGGAAGGGACGGGAGTGCGTGCGGCGGCCGGAGGGATCGGTGACCGGTTGGGGGCAGCGTAGCGCCCGAAAGTGTCCGGGGGGCAAATGGCTCTTTCCGGACGCCCGCCGGTCAACGCCCCCGGATTGACGCGCGTTTGCGCCAGGCCACGGCCACCGCGGCCAGGCCGGAGACCACGATGAAGGCGGTGGAGATCAGGAAGGCGGGCGAGGTGGGCGACGAGGCGCGGGCGCCGGCGATGACGTACGCGGCGGTGTTGGGCACGCTGCCCAGCGTCGTGGCCAGCAAGAACGCGCCCCAGCTCATGCGGGAGACCGCGGCGCAGTAGTTCGTCGCGCAGAACGGCAGGCCGGGGAAGAGGCGGATCGCCATCATCGAGCGGAAGCCGTGCTCGCTGAGCTGCCGGTCGGCGGCGGTCAGCCAGCGGGCCCGCAGCAGGGGCCGCAGGGCGTCCTGCCCCAGCAGGCGGCCGAGCCCGAACGCGAGGCCGGCGCCGAGGACCGTACCGGCCAGCGCGGAGAGAAAGCCGGGCAGGCTGCCGAAGATCGCGCCGGCGGCGAGGTTCAGGACCGGGCGGGGGACGAAGGCGGTGGTGCACACTCCGTACGCGAGTCCGAAGATCACCACGGCGCCGCCGCCGGCCCATGCCGGCGGCCATCCGTGGGCGAGCAGCCGCTGCGGCTGCCAGATGATCATCGCGATGGAGGCGCCGGCGAGCAGGACGAAAAGTACGGCGAGCCGGGCCCAAGGGGAGAAGAGCACACGCGTGCAGCGCGCGGCGAGGCCGTCGGGCGTTGCGGCGGGTTCGAGCATCCCGGGAGCGTAACCGACAAGCGTGGCGTGGAGGTGTATTCACGGTCGCTCGTGGGTGAAGGGGGAGGGGAAGCCGGTGGGGAGGGGGGTGGTCTACGGGGGCATGCCCCACCCCTGCCCGGTCCCTTCCCTCCCCCACAAATAAATCGCTCGACGCGGCCCACCCCCGCACGAGATCCTTACGGCATGTTCCGGCAGTCCTACCTCGCGCTCACGTCCGCAGTCGCGGACGCGCCGAAGGCTGCCGTCGACTCGATCGCGGCGCTCATCGCCGCTCTCAAGGCCGAGGCCGACGCCGTGCAGTTCCCCGGCGCCGCCATCGCCACGGACACCGTCGCGGCGGACGCCGCCCCCGCCGCTGCCGCGGCCGGCGCCGTCCCCGCGGCCACCGGCGCGCGAAGCTGACCCTCTCCGGATCGACCGGCGAACCCCGCAGGGGGAGGGTCGGCGGGATCGAGGGGTTCCCACGGCGGTCCGCGGGACCGCCGTATTCACCGCTTTCACGCGAGGAACCACAGCCATGCCCAAGACGGCATACGTGCGCACCAAGCCCCACCTGAACATCGGCACCATGGGCCACGTCGACCACGGCAAGACGACCCTGACCGCCGCGATCACCAAGGTGCTCAGCGAGCACGGCAGCGGCACCTTCGTGCCCTTCGACCGGATCGACCGGGCCCCGGAGGAAGCCGCGCGCGGCATCACCATCAACATCTCGCACGTCGAGTACGAGACCGACACCCGGCACTACGCCCATGTCGACATGCCGGGCCACGCCGACTTCATCAAGAACATGGTCACCGGCGCGGCGCAGCTCGACGGGGCGATCCTCGTCGTCTCCGCGCTCGACGGGATCATGCCGCAGACCGCCGAGCACGTCCTGCTCGCCAAGCAGGTCGGCGTCCGGCACGTCGTCGTCGCGCTGAACAAGGCCGACGCGGGCGACCCCGAGCTGACCGACCTGGTGGAACTGGAGGTCCGCGAGCTGCTGACGGCGCACGGCTACGACGGGGACCACGTGCCCGTCGTACGGGTCTCCGGGCTGCGCGCCCTGGAGGGCGACCCGCGCTGGAGCCGGGCCATCGAGGCGCTGCTCGACGCGGTGGACACCTACGTACCGACGCCGGAGCGCTACCTCGACGCGCCGTTCCTGCTGCCGGTGGAGAACGTGCTGACCATCACCGGGCGCGGCACGGTCGTCACCGGGGCCGTCGAGCGCGGCACGGTACGCGTCGGCGACCGGGTCGCGGTGCTCGGCGCCGGCACGGAGACGACGGTGACCGGCGTGGAGACCTTCGGAAAACCGATGGAGTCGGCCCAGGCGGGGGACAACGTCGCGCTGCTGCTGCGCGGTCTGCACCGGGAGCAGGTGCGCAGGGGGCACGTGGTCGCGGCGCCGGACAGTGTGACGCCGCGGCGGCGCTTCACCGCCGAGGTGTACGTGCTGTCCACGGAGGAGGGCGGCCGCCGCACGCCGCTGTCCACCGGGTACCGCCCGCAGTTCTACATCCGTACGGCGGACGTGGTCGGCGACATCGACCTCGGTGAGCGCGTGGTCGCCCGGCCCGGTGAGACGGTGACGATGACCGTCGAGCTGGGGCGCGACGTACCGCTGGAGCCCGGCCTCGGCTTCGCCATCCGCGAGGGCGGCAGGACGGTCGGGGCGGGGACGGTCCGCACGGTGGCCGAGGCGTAGCCGGAGCCGGAAGGGACGGGGCCGGGGCAGGCCGATTTCGGTCCTGTGCCGGCCCCGTGCCCCTCCCGCGCACCGGTACAGGCGCGGCGCGGGCTGCCACACTGCCGTACGGAACGGAAGTGTCCCGAACCGAACCCGACGGAACCGGAAAGGGGACCGCGATGACCGGGACGGCACTGGTGCTGGGCGGCGGGGGATACACGGGCATCGGGTGGGAGATCGGCATGCTCGCCGGTCTCGTCGAGGCCGGCGTGGATCTCGGTACGGCCGATGTGGTCATCGGGACCTCGGCCGGTTCCATCGTGGGCGCCCAGCTCACGTCCGGCCGTCTGACACCGGAGGAGCTGTTCGCGCGTCAGCTGGTCCCGGACACGGGGGAGACCGCGGCGCGCATGGGCGCGCGGGAGCTGGCCCGCTTCGCCTACCTGGCGCTGCGTTCGCGCGATGCGGTGGACTTCGGGGTACGGATGGGGCGCCTCGCCATGACCGCCCGCGCCGCGTCCGGGCCCGGCCGGCGCGACGCGATCGCGCGGCGCCTGGTCTGCCACGACTGGCCGGCGCGACGGCTGATGATCACGGCGGTGGACGCGGTGACCGGGCGGCGGACGGCCTTCGACGACACGAGCGGTGCCGGTCTGGTGGACGCGGTGAGCGCGAGCTGCGCGGTGCCCGGCGTGTGGCCGCCGGTGAGCATCGGCGGGCAGCGGTGGATCGACGGCGGCGTGCACTCCAGCGCCAACGCGGACCTCGCCGCCGGGTACGGCCGGGTCGTCGTCCTGGCGCCGGTGGCGGCCGGCGGCGGTCCCCTCGCCAGTGCGCGGTCGCAGGGGGCGGCCTTGACGCGGCGCGGTGCGCGGGTGAGCGTCATCGTGCCCGACCGCGCGGCCCGCGCCGCCTTCGGCCGCAACGTCCTGGACCCGGCCAAGCGCGCCGCCGCGGCCCTTGCCGGGCGCCGCCAGGCCGCGGCGCACGTCAAGGAGGTCCGGGCGGTGTGGGAGGAGTGAAGCGGGGAGGCGGAGGGGGCGGTACGGGCGGTACGCGGCCGGTTCGACGGGGGTCGGAGCGCGCCCCCGTACCGGCACAATGGGACGGTGGACGAAGCAGCCGGGCGGATACGGGACACGCGGGCCGAGGACGGGACAGCCGGGGCGGCGCCTGACGTGGCCGGGACGGGACCGGGGGAGATCCCTTGGTCGCCGAAGTCGCAGGAGGTTCCGGAGCCGCCCAAGTCGCAGGAGGCTGCGAACGCGCCGAAGCTGTCGGATTCGCCGTATTCACCGCAGCGACCTTCCGTGCGGGTCCCGGAGATGCGAGGCACCGGCCAGGAACCGGCCTCGGCACCCGCCCCGGCCTCGTCCCCCGATCCGTCCCCGGCCCCGGAAGCGAACCCCGGCCCGCCCACTCCCGACACCGCCACCCCCACCCCCGACCCCATCCCCATAACCCGCCCCGTCGACTGCGGCACCGCCAAGCTGATGCCGGACGTGGGCCGGGCGCGCGCCTGGCTATTGACCGTGGACGGTGCCCCGCAGTCGTATGTCGATCTCGACGCGCCGACCGAGCTGGAATTCGAGTACGCGCGCCGTCTCGCGGCCCTCCTGGACGCGGCCGCCGCTCCGACCGAGCCGCTCGACGTGCTGCACCTGGGAGGCGGGGCGCTGACCCTGCCGCGCTATCTCGCCGCGACCCGTCCGGGCTCCCGCCAGGACGTCGTCGAGGCCGACCGCGGGCTGCTCGCCCTGGTCGCCGAACATCTGCCGCTGCCCCCGGACAGCGGCATCGCGGTGCGGGCCGAGGACGCCCGTACGGCTCTGGAAGCGGCGACGGAGCGGAGCGCGGACGTGATCGTGGCGGATGTCTTCGGTGGCTCGCGGGTGCCCGCGCATCTGGCCTCGGCCGAGTACGCGCGTGCTGCCGCCCGCGTCCTGCGGCCGTACGGGGTCTACACGGCGAACCTCGCCGACAGCGCGCCTTTCGACTTCCTGCGGGCCCAGCTCGCCAATTTCGCCACCCTTTTCGACCACCTCTGTGTGATCGCCGAACCCGCGGTGCTGCGCGGCCGCCGTTTCGGCAACATCGTGATGGCCGCGTCCCGGGCCGAACTGCCGATCACTCAGCTGGCCCGGCGCACCGCGGCCGATGTGTTCCCCGCGCGGGTCGAGCACGGCGCGGCGCTCCGACGGCTGATCGGTGACGCCGTACCGGTCCACGACGACCAGGCCGTACCGTCACCCCGCCCGCCCGACGGGGCCTTCAGCATCGGCTGAGGCGGCCCCGGTGCCCGGGGCCGTTTCCGGCGCGCCGCGCCGCTCCGGCGTACCGCTGGACCGGCGCGTCAGCCGGCGGACGTCCCGTACGCACAGCGCGGCCGCCGTCAGCAGCGCGATCAGCGCGGAGCAGCCCCACAGTGCGGCGGTCCGGCCGATCAGGTCCTGTACGGGCCCGGCCAGCGCGGTGGCCGCCGGAGTGATCGCCAGCGAGCCGAACCAGTCGTACGACGAGACCCGGGAGAACTTCTCCTCCGGTATCTCCTGGTGCAGCGCCACCATCCACAGCACGCCGAACACCTCCAGCGCGATGCCGGTGCCGAACATCACCAGGAGCAGCACGGGGACCGGCACCGGAACGGCGAGCGCGGCCGACGGGAGGGCGAGCGGGAAGACGCACAGGACGCCGGTGAGCAGGATGCGTCGGGGCTTGACGCGCATCATGAGCAGCGCGCCGCCGACCGTGCCCGCGCCGAAGGCGGCCAGCGCGAGGCCCCACGGCCGGGGGCCGCCCAGGTGCTCCTCGGCGACCATCGGCCCGTACACCGCCTCGGCCGCCACCACGACGGCGTTGACGACCGCGAACTGCCCGATCACGGCCCACAGCCAAGGCCGGGAGACCACCTCGCGCCAGCCGTCGCGCAGGTCGCGCAGGAGACCGGTGGTGGGGGCGCGCTCGGGGATGTGGCCGACGTCGAGGAAGGCGCGCAGGGCGCCCGCGACGGCGAAGGCCGCGGCGTCGATGGCCAGGACCCAGCCGGGTCCGACGGCGGCGACCAGGGCGCCGCCGAGTGCGGCACCGCCGATGTTGGCGCCGTTCATGCTCATACGGAAGAAGGCGAAGGCCCGGCCGGAGTGTTCCCCGGAGACGCTGGAGAGGACCATTCCCTCGGAGGCCGGGGCGAAGAACGCCTGCCCGGTGCCGCCGAGCGCGGCCAGCACCGCCATCTGCCACAGCCGGGCCTCGCCGGTCAGTACGAGCAGCGCGAAGAGACCTTGTGAGACGCAGTTGAGCGCGTTCGCGGCGACCATCACGCGGTGGCGCGGCAGCCGGTCGGCGACCGCGCCGCCGATCAGCAGGAAGACGACGAGCGGCACCGTACGGGCCGTGGCGACCAGGCCGACGTCGGTGGCCGAGCCGCCGGTGCCGAGCACCGCGAACGCCGCCGCGATCAGCGAGCCCGCGCTGCCGAGGTTGGCGACCACGGCGGCGGATGTCAGCAGGGTGTAGTTGCGTCCGGCCCAGTCCGGGAGGCGGCGGGGGCGGCGGACGCCGCCTCGGCCGTCCGCGCGGTCGGTGTTCAGCACGGCCGCGCCGGTCTGTGCCCCCGGAGGGGATGCCGCGCGGAATTCGGGTTCTGTTCGCCTTCGGGCGGCTGCTGACCTGGCCACATGGGCCACCACGATATGCGTCGCGGTCCTCCGGCGGGAAAACCGGCCGGGGCTTCCCCCGATAAGCTACTCATAGGTAACATGGCGGCATGTCCTCCGACACCCAGCCGTCGATCGGCGCAATGATGGCGGCCACCGTACCGATGGCCCGCACGCTCAACCTCGTATTCGTCGAGACCACCGCCGAGCGGGCCGTGGTCCGGCTGCCCGACCAGGCGGATTACCACAACCACGTCGGCGGGCCGCACGCCGGCGCGATGTTCACCCTCGCCGAGTCGGCCAGCGGCGCGATCGTCCTCGCGGCCTTCGGCGACCAGCTCTCGCGGGCCGTGCCGCTCGCCGTACGGGCCGAGATCGGCTACCGGAAGCTCGCCATGGGCGAGGTCACCGCCACCGCCGAAATCGGCCGCCCGGTCGCCGACGTCATCGCCGAGCTGGACGCCGGCGAGCGGCCGGAGTTCCCGGTGAACGTCGCGATCACCAGGGAGGACGGCGCGGTCACCGGCGAGATGACCATCGTGTGGACGCTGCGCCCGAACGACCCCGCGAAGGAGAAGTAGGACGGGTGCGGCATCGGTGGCCCCGCACCTGCCCGGGGCCACCGCGCACCTTCCCGCGTACCCCTCTCGCAGATTGCCGCGGGCTCCGAGGCAACTCCGCGCCGCCAGGGCGCGTCTCGTACGACGGTACGGAAATGTGGCCCGGTCAGCGGCCCGCCGCCCAGGTGTTCACCGGCCCGTCGCGTGCTGCGCGGCGGGCCGTGTCCCTGACGCCGGGGCAGCGGGGCGGCCGAAGGAGATCGAGTAGGCTGCCCGGGCGCGCCGCGGCACGCGGACGCCCGGGGGGACTTCCGGTCTTCGTCGGCGTCGCGGACGCCGGGCAGTGGCCCGCGGGGGCCCGGCATCTAGTTGGAGGAAGCGGCCTTGCAGATGGAGTGGCTGGAGACGATTCCGGCCGTGAGCGTGTACCTCATCGTGGGGTTGGTCATCGGCCTGGAGAGCCTCGGCATTCCGCTGCCCGGTGAGATCGTCCTGGTCAGTTCGGCGCTGCTGGCCGCGACCCAGGACCACATCAATCCGCTGGTGCTGGGCGCCTGTGCGTCCGCCGGCGCGATCATCGGAGATTCCATCGGCTATCTGATCGGCCGCAAGGGCGGTCAGCCGCTGGTCAACTGGGCCGGCCGGAAATTCCCGAAGCACTTCGGGCCCGACCAGGTGGCGATGGCCGAGGAGAAGTTCGACAAGTGGGGCATGTGGGCCGTCTTCTTCGGCCGTTTCATCGCCCTGCTGCGCATTTTCGCCGGGCCGCTCTCGGGCGTGCTGAAAATGCCGTACTGGAAATTCCTCATCGCCAATGTGCTCGGCGGCGTCATCTGGGCCGGCGGCACGACCGCGCTGATCTACTACGTCGGCAAGGTCGCGGAGTCCTGGCTCAGCAAGTTCTCCTGGGTGGGGCTGGTGGCCGCGGCGCTGTTCGGCATCGGTTCGTTCGTCGTGATGAAGCGGCGGGCGGCGAAGGCGGCGGCCCAGCGCGAGGCGGCGGCCGCCAAGCCGGTGGACGCGCTGGCAGAGTGACGCGACGGCGTTCCGTCAGGTGGGACCGAGCCCGCAGCGGGGCCCCGGGAGGGGACCGCTGCGGGTTTCGTTTTGCGTGGTGCGGGCGGGGGTGAGGGGCACGGCCGCGGCCATGCCCCACGGCCTGGGTGCGGGTACGGGGGCGCCCGCCGGTCCTGAGGCCGCCAGCGCGATGGCCAGCAGGACCTGGCTGTACGCGGGCCCGGGCCCGTACCAGGGGTCCTGATACGTGTGCTCGGCGGCCCTGCGCAGCCAGGCCACGGCGGTGCCGGTGTCCGCGCGGCGCAGGGCCAGGACGCCGCGGGCGTGCGCGACGCGGGCCAGTGTGTCCGCGTCGGCGTGCCGGGCGGCCGCGCGCGCGGCCCGGTCGAGCAGCGACTCGGCGGTGCGGAGGGCGTGGTCCTGCGCGGCGAGCCAGCCCGCCAGCCACAGGGCGCGGGCCCGTACGGCGGTGTCGTCGCCGCAGTGCCGCAACAGACGCCCGAGATGGGCGCGGCCCTCCCGCCGACGGCCGCAGACGCCCCACCGGAACCAGAGCGAGACCGCGGTGTCCAGGGCGGTGAGGGCGTCGGCGGCGTCCAGCGGGGGCCGGGCCAGCGCGGCCCGCAGGTTGTGCCGCTCGGTCTCCACCAGCTGTACGGCGATCCGGCGGTCGGGGCCCTGCCAGGCGATCTGCGCCTCGGCGGCAAGCGCGGCGCAAGCCATCCGGAACGCGCGCAGCGCTACGCCTTCCTCGCCGGCCGCCCGGACGCGCGCCAGGCCGACGGCGCGGGCGGCGGCGGGGAGACGGTAGCGGGGTGGGGCGGCCGGACCGGGGACGCCCGGGTTGGCAGTGCGGGCGGTGGTCTGGGCGTTCCGTACGCGGACGAGGACGGAGGCCCGCAGCAGACGTTCGAGAGCCGCCTCGACGTCCTGCGCAGAAACGTCACTGCTGATGCCGAGACACCCCGCCAGCCAGCCGTCGAAGTCCCCGGAGAGGACGGAGAGGCGCGCCCATACGAGGTGGTCGGTGGGGGTGAGCGGGGTGGGGGAGGGGTGTGGGCCGCTGGTGGCGGCAGGGACGTACGGCATGAGGGTGGCGGTCCCGTACGGCTCGGGGGCGATCACGGGCGGTGTGGGGCCGAGCACCTGCTGCTCGGGAGCGATCACGTGCGGTTTGGGGGAGGGCGCCTGCTGCTCGGAGGTGATCACCTGCGGTGTGGGGGCGGTCACCTGCGGAGCGAGCACCTGCCGCGCGATAGCCCCCACACCATCCGGCCGTGACCACCCCCGCACCCCCACAACCCGCTCCGCCCCCACCCCCAACGGCTGCCGCGCGGTGGCCACGATCCGCAGACCGTACCCGGCAGACACGTCCGGCCCGGCTGCCCCCGGCCGAAGAACCGGCCCCGCCGCCCTCGCGCGCCCCGCCGCCGCCCCCGCCCGCAGCAGCTGCCGCACCAGCCACGCGCACGCGCCCGCCACCGGATCGCAGTCATCGAGCAGTACGGTCAGGCCGAGCCGGGCGCAGTGGGCGGCCAGGGTCTGCGGCGTCGTGTCGTACGGCAGGCCCGCCGCCCGGCTGAGGGCCGCGGTGACGCCGTCCTCGGCCACGTCCTCCCGGCAGCCGACCCGGACGAAGCCGCCGGGGCGGCCGTGGTGCCGCGCGGCCTCCTCCAGGACGGCACGGGCGAGTGTGCTCTTCCCCACGTTCGCGGGGCCGGTCACGGTCACCAGCGGGCTCCGGGCGAGCAGCTCGCGCAGGGCGCCGCGCTCCGCCGCGCGGCCCGTGATTCCGGGCGGCGGCGGGTCCTCGGCCCCTGCGCTCATCGGTCATCCCCGTCCGCGGCACCGCACCGTGCCGCGCTGTCGCCAGTCGGAAAAACACGATGCCCGGAGCCCGGGGCGCGAATCAACTGCATCCCGACATACCGATCGAGGGAACCTGAACCCGCCTGTTCGACATCCATATGCCTGGAAGCGCACAACGGGGTGTGCGGCCGTGCCGCCGTGCCACGTGGCGGGCGGCCGGAAACGGTGCTCCCCGGGGGAGCGTCGGCCGGCCGACCGGCGGATCTTATTCTGGTGTCTTTCGCCTGACGGGCGGAGGACAGCACCCGCCGTCCCCACCCGGACATGAGTTTGCGAGGAGTTCGTCCCGATGAAGCGCCTGCGTACCAGTACCGCGGCCGTCGCCGCGGTGAGCCTGCTGGCGATGGGGCTCGCGGCCGGCTGCGGAACCAAGGACCGGGACGAGGTCGACGCCTCTCATGTGCCGCAGCTGCGCCCGCAGGCGCGCGAGGCGAGCAGCGGGAACGCCAAGGTGGTCCAGCCCACCGGGCCGCGGTCGAACGCCGTGACCGAGCGCACCACCGGCGACGACGGCACGAAGATAGTCAAGACCCGCTGGCACGGGAAGAAATCCGGGTTCACCGGTGACATATGGTCCTGGGTGCCGCCGCAGTACAACCAGCCGCAGTACGCGAAAAGCGGTTTTCCGGTGCTCATAGCGCTGCCGGGCTCGTACGGCTACCCGAACAACTACTGGATCGGCGGCGACTTCAAGCTGGAGGAGAAGATCGCCGAATGGTCGCAGTCCGGCAAGACGCTGCCGTTCATCCTGGTGATGCCGGTCCTGAACCCGAAGAAGAAGTACTACGACGGCAGTGACATCCCCGGCCAGCCGAAGATGGGCACCTGGCTGACGGAGGACGTCCCGGATTTCGCCCGCGCCAATTACCGTACGTACGACAACCGTGACGGATGGGCGTTCATGGGCTCGTCCTCGGGCGGTTTCGCGGGCCTGAAGGCCGTGCTGAAGAATCCGAAGAAATTCAAGGCGGTCATCGCGAACGGCCCCGACACCCTGCCGGACTCCCCGATGTGGAACGGCCACCCCAAGGAGAAGCGCGCCAACGACCCGCGCTGGCTGGCCGAGCAGCTGAAGGCCAAGGGCGGCCCCGACGTCTATCTCGCCTTCGAGCTGGGTTCGAAGGAGGTGGCCGTGCCGTACGTGAAGAAGTTCATCAAGGAACACACCGGCGGCCCGGTCCACCACACGCTGTTCGAGATTCCCGACGGCCGGCACAGCGGCCACACCTACATCCAGCGCATGCCGGAGTCGCTGCACTGGATCAGCGAGCAGATGCTGGGCCCGGTCCCGGCCCAGACCCGCACCAAGTCCTGACCGGTCCGGGGAGCTTCCCCGGCCCCTCCCGACGGCCCGCCTCAAGCGCCCGATGCCGCGTCGCTTAGCCTGCCACCAGGCGCGACGACCGACCCGGCGACGAGGAGTACGGCCATGGAGCAGCGAGCACTGATTGCGGGCGTGGGCGGCAAGGAGCCGGACGTCGATGCGGGGGCTTTCCTGGCGCCGACTTCTGTCGTGGTCGGTGAGGTCACCCTCGCTCCGGGTGCGAGCGTCTGGTATCACGCGGTGCTGCGGGCCGACTGCGGTCCGATCGTGCTGGGTGCGGACAGCAACATTCAGGACAACTGCACGGTGCACGTCGATCCCGGGTTTCCGGTGACGGTCGGTGAGCGGGTCTCGGTGGGGCACAACGCGGTGCTGCACGGGTGCACGGTCGAGGACGACGTACTGGTCGGGATGGGAGCCACGGTCCTCAACGGGGCGCATATCGGTGCCGGGTCGCTCGTCGCGGCGCAAGCGCTGGTGCCGCAGGGGATGCGGGTGCCGCCGGGGTCACTCGTCGCCGGAGTTCCGGCCAAGGTCGTGCGGCAGCTGACCGAGGAGGAGCGGGACGGCATCCGCCTCAACGCGGCGATGTACACCGAGCTGGCGAAGAGCCACCGCGCGGCGGTCGGAGAGCCGTAGCGCCGCGGGGTGGCGCCCGCTCCGCCTGCGCGCCATACGTGTCGGCACCACCATCGAAGACATGGCCCCCTCCGGCGCACTGCCCACGCTCCGCCCCATGCTCGCCACCCCCGGCCCGCTGCCCGCGGCGGGGGAGGAGCACCAGTGGGCGTTCGAGGCGAAGTGGGACGGGGCGCGGTGCCTGGGCCAGGCGCCGGGGGACGGGACGCTGCGGCTGGTCACCCGGGCCGGGAACGACGCGACGGCGACGTACCCCGAGCTGGCGCCGCTCGGTGAGCGGCTGGAGGGCCGGTCCGCGGTGCTGGACGGCGAGGTGGTGGTCCTGGACGCGGACGGGCGGCCGGACTTCGGACTGCTGCAACGCCGGATGGGCGTCACCAGCAGGCGCCGTGCGACGAGCCTGGCCGTGGACCACCCGGTGCACCTCGTCCTCTTCGACGTGCTGTACCTCGACGGGCGGCCGCTGCTGGAACTCCCGTACGTGGAGCGCCGCGCCGTCCTGTCGGGGCTGGGGCTCGACGAGGGGCCGCACTGGTCGGTCCCGGCGTATGTGACCGGCCACGCGCGCGAGACGTGGGAGGCGACCCTGGACGCCGGTTTCGAGGGGGTCGTCGCCAAACGGCTGACGTCGCGCTACGCCCCCGGCGTCCGGTCGGCCGAGTGGCGCAAGACGAAGCACCTGGTGACCCTCGACGTGGTCATCGGCGGCTGGACGGAGGGCCGCGGCGGCCTGTCCGGGCTGCCCGGCGCCGTACTGGCGGGTCTGGACGAGCCGGACGGACTGCGCTACGTCGGCTCGGTCGGGTCGGGGCTTTCCGGCCGCGAACGCCGGGAACTCGCCGGGTACTTGGAGGTCGTACGGCGGGACACCCCGCCCTTCGTCAACCCGGTCGACGTGCCGGGCGCCCACTGGGCGGAGCCGCGGCTCGTCGCCGAGGTCACGTTCACGGGCTGGACCTCCGCCGGGCGCCTCCGGCAGCCGACCTGGCACCGGCTGCGGCCGGACCTCACCCGACTGGACTGAGGGGGCCGGACCGGTTCCGGACGGGGGCCGGCGCGCCGGACCGCACACGCGCCCCTCTTCCGCAACTCGTGCAGCGGGCTTCGCGGTTGCCATCGTGACCGGTTCGTACGGAGGTGCGCGGCGCCGACCAGGCACTTCTTCGCGTGACGGGCGCCGCGACCGGGGCGTGGAAGAAGTCCGGTGCGCACGACCGGTGGAGTGGTCGCGCTGACCCGGTGGTTTGCCGTTTCGCCGCAGGGTGACCCGTGAAGCTACGTAAAGCTCCAGCCAGCGTGTACGCCCGGCAAGGAAGGGAGCGGCCATGCCCTTGCTCGCCGCCCTCTGGCCTTTGGCGATGCTCGGACTCGTGATTGCCCTGGGCCGGTACGAAGAAGCCCTCCTCCGCCCCCGCCGCCCCCGGCGGCCCCCCTCGGCCGAGCCGCAGGCCGCGGTCGCCCGCGGGCGGCAGTACCGCAGGCCGGGCCCGTACGGGCGGGCCGCCTCCATCGACCGTTACCGGCACGCCGCGTCCCCCGACCGGCTGCCCGCCCACCCGCTGGTCTTCAAGGGCGGTGCGCCGCAGCGGATTCCCCGGCGCCACGGCCACCGGCCGCCCTCCTGAGCGAAGACCGCCCTCCTGAGCGAAGAAAGGGGAAGAGCGGCGCCGGCGGCTGTGTTCTCAACCGGTCCGGCGCCTGCCTTCCGGCGGCCGCTTGCGGAAGGCTGGGGGACGGGTAACTCGCCACACCAGTTGGTAAACACCTCATTTGTGTGACGGCACGGCCGCGTTCGCCGGCGGTCACGCAGCGGCGAGGGCGTCCGCCAGCGAGCTGTGCAGCGGGATGGTGCGGTGTACACCGGTGAGGCGGAACGCCTTGCGGACCATGGGCCGGTCCGCGGCCACGCTCAGCGTCACGCCGCGCTCCCGCGCGGTCCGCTGGCAGCGCAGCAGGGTTTGCAGCCCGGCCACGGTGATGATGGGCGCGCGAAGGTCGATGACGACGCCGTCGGCCGGGAGCGCGTGCAGGAGACCCTGCTGGAGGCCCGCGGCCATCTGATGGTTGTTGGCGATGTCGATGATCTCGGGAACCTCTATGACGAGGCGGTCGGCGACGCGGTAGGTCGACAGGTTCATGGTGACTCCGGCACGGGGCGCGGACGCCCGGTGTGGCTTGATGATGATGGCGGACGGGCAGGGTCCGGGCCCAGTCGAGGTGGTGCGGGCGGCGCGGACGGAAGCTCGTACGCCGCGGCCTGGCGTCGCCTTACGGGCGGAGCGGCGTCAGCCGGCCGGTGCCCGGTCGGGCGGCGGGCGGTGCGGCAGGCGGGATGCCGTACCGCCGCCGGGTCTGGTGCGGGCCGCTGAGGTGCCGTGGCGGAGCACGGCGCCGGGCCACCAGTCGTGACTGCCGTGCTCCAGATGGCGCAGCAGTACGCCTTCGCGCAGCGCCCACGGGCAGAGGGTCACCCGGTCGATGCCCATCGCCTTCATCGCCTGGTGGGCGACGACGGCCCCGGCGGGCGCCTGGCGGCGGCGGGCGGCGGAGATGCCGGGCAGCGCGGCCCGCTCGTCCGGGGGCAGCGCCGCCAGCTGCCGGACCGCCCGCTTCAGGTCCCTGCGGGCCAGGTGGCGTGCGACGAACGGGCCGTCGCGGCCGGGCGCGGCCCCGCACAGCCGGGCCAGCTGCTGGAACGTACGGGAGGTGGCCACGACCGTGCGCGGCTCCTCCCAGCGCACCCGTGCCGCCACGTCCTTGAGCGAATCGCGCACGTAGTGGCGCAGTGCGCGCAGCGCCTCGCGGTCCGGACGGCCGTCGCCGGGCAGGAACTCCCGTGTCAGGCGGCCCGCGCCCAGGGGGAGGGAGTAGGCGAAATCGGGCCGGGCGCCGCGGCCGAACGCGATCTCCAGCGAGCCCCCGCCGATGTCCAGCAGCGCCATCGGGCCGGCCTGCAAGCCCGTCCAGCGCCGGGCCGCGAGAAACGTCAGCTCCGCCTCCACCTCGCCGGGCAGCACCGCCAGCCGCATCCCGCTCTCCGCGTGGACCGTTGCCAGCACCTCGTCCCGGTTGGCGGCGTCCCGGACCACGGCCGTGGCGTACGCGAACAGCCGGTCGCACTGCCAGCGCGCCGCCTGCTCACGGGCCCGCGCCACCGCGCCGGCCAGCCGCCGCGCGCCCTCCGGGGGCACCGTCCCGTCCCGGGTGACGTGCTCGGCCAGGTGGACCCGGTCCTTGAGCGAGTGGGCCGGCAAGGGCACGCCGCCGGCCACTTCGCTGATCAGCAGGTGTACGGAGTTCGATCCGGCGTCCAGGACGGCTAGGCGCATGTTTGTGCGGATACCCCTTCTGGCGCGATTCAGTGCTCATGTCCCAGCCAGATCCGGTGGCTGACGGCGGACGCGGGCGTTCCGTACGGGGGGCGGTGTGCGGCGCGATGCGGCCGGGATGCGCCCCGGTGCGCGCCCGTGCCCCTGCCGGGCGCTTGGCGGGTCCGTTCCGGGATACCCGGGGCCGGCATATACCGGTCCGAATACCGGCGGCCGGATACGGGCCGCCGAGGGGGGAGCCCGCCATGTCACCGGCCGACAGGGAAGAACACCTGATCGCCGCCCTGCTCGAACTCGCCGACCCGGCCGGCGGACGGGAGGCGGCCGGCCCGGTGGAACGGCTGGCCGCGTACTGCCTGGGGCTGCCGGGGGTGCAGGCGGGCGGTGTGCTGCTCGCCGACGAGCGGGAGCCGCAGGTGATGGCGGCGGCCCGGGACGACGCGGCCGAGGACCTGGAACGGGTCCAGGTCGAACTGGACGAGGGCCCCTGCCGGGACGCCTGCCGTACGGGGGTGGGCCTGACCGACGTCCCGCTGCGCCACCCGGACGCCCGCGCCCGCTGGCCGCACTTCACCGCCCATGCCCTGGAGAAGGGCTACAGCGCCACCACGGCCCTGCCCGTGCGCTATCGGGACCGCCGCCTGGGCGCCGTCAACCTCTTCCACCAGCACGGCGCGCTGAGCCGCAGGGAGGTCACGGTCGGGCAGGCGCTGGCCGACGCCGTCGGCATCGGGCTGGCGTACCGGCAGGACCTGCACGGCCTCCGGGACCGGACCGGGCAGCTCCAGACCGCCCTGGTCAGCCGCGTCCTGATCGAGCAGGCCAAGGGCGTGCTCGCCGAGCGGCTGGGCCGCACACCGGACGAGGCGTTCGCGCTGATGCGCCGGTACGCCCGCGCACACCAGACCAAGCTGACCGAGGTCGCCCGCCGGATCATCACCGGTCCCGCGGATTCCGGCCCGTTCGCGCGGGCCGGGCGCGGCTGACCGGCGTACCGGCGCACCGGTCACCCGGCCGGCGGTGCGCGCCGTTCGCTCTCGGCTGCGGACCTGTTTCGCGAAAGGGCCAACGGGCACTCCGTAACGCATGGCACGGGAGGGGTGAAACGTGCGGGGCGGGGATCAGGAAAAGCAGTGAGTCCTGGAGGCAGGAAAGCAATGGATCACGGTACGAACAAGACCGGCCCGGCCCGGGACGACATGATGAAGAAGCAGCTTCAGGGCGAATTGAAGGCCGACCGCGCACTGCGCGCGGAAGAGGACCATGAATTGGAGCCCTCGGGCGAGGACCAGCCCGCGGTGGACCGGACCGCCGGCGGCCCGGCGCCCGGCAGCACCCCGGACGGCCTGACGCCCGAGGCCGTCGCGATCCGTACGGAACTCGCCCAGCACCTGGGCCGCAGTGTGTATCCGGCGGACCGCGACACCATCGTCGGCACGCTCCGGCAAAACCACGCCCCGGACCGGCTGGTCGAACTGGCCGAACGTCTTCCGGGCGACGAGCGGTACGAGAACGCACAGCGCATCGTGGAATCGCTGGGGCTCGGCAGGTAAGCAATCCCGTACCGAGGAAACCCCGACCGACCGTCATCGCGCTGGAAAGAGAGCAGCCATGTCCGATGAATCGATGGGCGACGAGGTCTACCAGCCGACCGCGTCCGACAAGCAGGGAACGTCCGACGAACTCGATATGGAAGACGCTCTCGACGAACCGGACTACGACGAGATGCTGGACCAGGGCTATTCACCGCCCGAAAAGCCACTGGCCGTGAATCAGACGGGCACCACCGCGAACGAACAGCGGACGGGCGAGAGCCTCGACGAACGGCTCGCCAAGGAGCTGCCCGACGTCGAACCCCCGGACGGCGACGGCATCGGCGACCAGCCGGACGCCGAGGGCGAGCCCGTGGACCGCCAGGTGGGTGACGAGCGCGCCGGGCGGATGACCGGCACCGACGAGGGCGACGCGCTGCGGCTGCGCGACGACGAGGTGGGCCGCGACGTCGGTATCGACGGCGGCGCCGCGTCGGCGGAGGAGGCCGCCGTGCACATCGTGGACGACCCCGACCTGTCGCGCTGAGCCGGGCGGACGGCGGTCGGGAAGCCTTCGCGTGGCATTGGCCGCCGCTGCCGGACAGGGCGTCGAGAAGTGCGTCACGCGTCATCGAGGACCGGCCTGGAACGCCGGCCTCGGTGGCGCGTTCGTACGCCTATTCCGGTACTGCGCCGCCCCGTTGTTCCCGATTCCTTTCCCCGCTTTCCCTTCTTCGCGCCCCCGGGCCGGGCGGAAGCGGCCGCCCGCGGTACGGAAACGCGATGCGGAAAGGGGAAATCGTCACGTGTTCGCCGGGGCAGGACGGGTACCGCGTCAACGTATCCGTATGTGGAGGTATCGACGATGACCGGAAATGACCAGCGCAATCCCGTGGACGAGCACCCGAAGCCGGAATTCCCCCAGCAGGACCAGCCGCATCCCGGCGCCACGGACGCCATGACGCCCCGGCCCGACCACGGCGAGACCTCGTACGAGGGCACCGGCCGGCTGCGCGACCGCCGGACGCTGATCACCGGCGGGGACTCCGGCATCGGCCGGGCCGTCGCGCTGGCCTTCGCCCGCGAAGGGGCGGACGTGGCCTTCACGTACCTGGAGGAAGAGGCGGAGGACGCGAAGGAAACCGTCCGGCTGGTCGAGGAGGCGGGACAGCGGGCCCTCGCGGTGTCGTGCGACATCCGCGAGGAGGAGCAGTGCCGCGCCCTGGTGGACCGGGTGGTGCGGGAATTCGGCCGTATCGACGTCCTGGTCAACAACGCGGCCTATCAGATGGCGCAGCCGGACGGTATCGAGGGCATTTCCACGGAACAGTTCGACCGGGTGCTGCGGACGAATCTCTACGGCATGTTCTGGCTCTGCAAGATGTCACTGCCGCACATTCCGGAAGGCGGCAGCATCATCAACACGACCTCCGTCCAGGCGTACCAGCCGAGTCCGCAGCTGCTCGACTACGCGACCACCAAGGGCGCCATCGTCACCTTCACCCACGCACTGGCCGGCCAGCTCGCCGAGCGCGGCATCCGCGTCAACGGGGTGGCTCCCGGCCCGGTCTGGACGCCGCTGATCCCCTCGACGCTGCCGGACACCACCGGATTCGGCAAGCAGAGCCCGCTCCAGCGGGCCGCCCAGCCCGTCGAAATGGCCCCCGCCTACGTCTTCCTCGCGTCCCAGCAGGCCAGTTACATCACGGCGGAAATCGTCAACGCGACCGGCGGCACACCGCTGCCGTAGCCGACGCGCCAGGGCCCGCACGGGCCGCCCGATCCCTTACGGAGGTTCCCATGCTCAGTGCCATCGCCGATGTGCTCCGCGCCATCGGGAACGCGATCGCGACCGTCGTCACCCTCCCCTTCCGCGCCCTCGCCCGTCTCTTCGGCGGTGCTTCGCGCGGTGCCCGGTGAGCCGCCGGGACCGGGCCGGGGCGCCGACCGTCGTCGTCACGGGCGCCAGCGCCGGGATCGGCCGGGCGACGGCCCGGCTCTTCGGCGCCCGCGGAGCCGATGTCGTGCTGCTCGCCCGCGGCCGTAAGGGACTCGAAGCGGCCGCCGCCGAGGTCGAGGCGCGGGGCGGCCGGGCCCTGGTGGTGCCCACCGACGTGGCCGACCCGGAGCAGGTCGAGGCGGCGGCCCAGGCGGCGGAGGACGCCTTCGGGCCGATCGACGTCTGGGTCAACTGCGCGTTCAGCACGGTGTTCGCGCCGTTCACGGAGGTCACGCCGGAGGAGTACCGGCGCGCCACCGAAGTCACGTACTTCGGGTTCGTCAACGGCACCCGGGCCGCGCTGCGGCGCATGCTGCCGCGCGACGCGGGCGCGATCGTGCAGGTCGGCTCCGCCCTCGGCTTCCGCTCCGTACCGCTGCAATCGGTCTACTGCGGCGCCAAGCACGCCATCAACGGCTTCACGTCCAGCGTGCGCACCGAACTGCTGCACCGGAAGAGCCGGGTGGCGGTCACCGTCGTCCAGATGCCCGCCGTCAACACCCCGCAGTTCGACTGGGTGCTCTCGCGCCTGCCGAAGCACCCGCGGCCGGTGGCCCCGGTCTACCAGCCGGAAGTGGCCGCGCGGGCCGTGGTGCACGCGGCGGACCACCCGCGGCGCAAGCAGTACTACGTCGGCGCCTCCACCGTGGCGACCATCCTCGGCAACCGGATCGCGCCCGCCCTGCTGGACCGCTATCTCGCCCGTACGGGTTACGACGCGCAGCAGATGGACGGGCGTCCGGGCACCGGGCGGCCGGTGAACCTGTGGGAGCCGGCGGACGGCCCGGACGGCCGGGACCACGGCGCGCACGGCATCTTCGACGACAGCTCCAGCCCGCACGCGCCCCAGGCGGCCCTGGCACGCCACCCCGTCCTCGTGGCGGCGGCCTCGGCGGTGGCGGGAGCGGCGGTCGGCGCGGTGCTGAAGCCCGTACGGAACGGCCGGCGCCGCTGAGCCGCGGCGGGCGGCGGCCGGTCAGGGCGACGGCGGATACCCGTACTGGCGCAGCAGCCGCGCCAGGTGCACCGCGTTGATGGCGACCGTACGCGTCGAGTCCGCCACCGCCTTCGGGCGCTCGTCCAGGTCCTGGAAGTCCGTGGTGTGCTGCGACTCGCCCACCCAGTACGTGACGGCATTGGGCGCCAGCGAGAAGCCCAGATCGTTGAGGCCCTGGAAGAGGTCGGCGCTGACCTTGTGGGCGCCGTCCTCGTTGCCGACGACGGCCACCGCGCCGACCTTGCCGTACGTCAGCTGCCGCCCCTGGTCGTCGGTCTCGGCGATGTCCGCGTTCATCCGTTCCAGGACGCGCTGGCACAGGCTGGAGGGGTGGCCGAGCCAGATCGGGGTGGCCAGCAGCACGATGTCGGCCGCCATGAGCTTGTCGCGCAGCCCCGGCCAGGCGTCCCCGTTGCCCATGTCCACGGCGACGCCGGGACGCACGTCATGGTCGGCGACGCGCACGGATTCGCAGGTCACCCCGAGGTCGCCGAGTTCGGCCAGTACCTGGTCCGCCAGCAGCTGACTGCTGGAGCGGGTGGGGGAGGGGTTCAGGGTGCAGACGATGGCCAGGGCCCGGATCATGGCAGCTCCTCAGAGGTCGGCAGGGCGCGCGGACGCCGTGGTGCCCCCGGTGGGACCGTAACCCGGGTTCCCGCACCCCGCCGTCCGACGCGGGGCGGACGGACGCCACCGCGCGGCGGCGCTCACTTCCTGGCCGCGTACCGGTGCCGGGCCCAGGCGGGCAGCGCGAACCAGCACAGCAGGAACCACACCACCAGGCCCGAGACGATCCACGGGACGGCGCTGTCGTGCAGCGCGACGCGCAGGATCAGCAGGAATGCCGAGGTGACGGTGGCCAGCAGGAGCACCAGGCCGACGATGGTCAGCCGGGAGGCCCAGACGACCGTCTCCGGCTTGATGTGCTGCCCGGTGACGAACCGGTGGAAGGCGACCGGGCCGACGAGCGCGCCGGTCGCCGCCGCGCCCAGGCACAGCGTCACCACGTAGATGGCCCGCTCGGTCGGCCCGAGGGTGGCGAAGCGGGGCGTGAAGACGACGGTCAGCAGGAAGCCGAAGAGGATCTGCACGCCGGTCTGGGCGACCCGTACCTCTTGCAGCAGTTCGTTCCACCGTCGGTCGGCGCGTTCCTCGGCCGACTCGTGGCGGCCTTCGGACGCCTGCCGCGCGGGTGCCATGGACCCACGATAGGCGGGTGGGCGGGCGCTGTCGCGGTGAGGGCGGGCGGGGCAGCCATGGCTGCCCCGCCCGCTGTCTTGCTTGCTGCTAGAAGTGTCCCGCCTTGACGGCTTGGATGAATTCATCCCAAGCCGCACAGGGGAACCTGGTGACCGACGCGGGGTTTTTGGAGTCCCGCACCGGCACATTCCCGGAAAGCCCGGCCGCGAGAGATATTTCCACGCAGTCCCCGGCATTATTGGCGGAGTAGCTCGATTTCCTCCATCCGTCGGAAGGTGAACCAGCTGCTGCACTGTGGGTCATTGGCTGAGATCCTTTGATGCTGCGGCGATCATGTCAAGCGACCTGTCGGGCGGTGCGGCGACAGCCAGGAGGAGATCATAAGTGTGATCGGCCTCCGCCAGGGCCTCTGCGTCACCCAGGAGTTGGCCTTGCCGGAATCCGTCGGCCATCACCACGTCTGGCCCGGTGTCCAGATGCAGCATCGCGAACGACCCGGCCATGCCACCAGCGTACCCACCCTCGTCGTAAGGGATGACCTGGACCACGATGCGGGGGTTCTCCGCTGCTGTCGCGAGTTGGTCAAGCTGCTCCCGCATCACGGCTCGGGTGCCCTGACGCCGCCTCAGCACACTCTCGTCCAGCACCACCCAGAGGCGCGGGGCCTCGGCACGTTGGAGGATGCGTTGCCGCGCGAGCCGAGCGGCAACGTGCTCTTCGATCAACTCCGCGTCAGCTCGGCTGGTGGAGAGAACCGCCCGCGCGTACGCCTCTGTCTGCAGCAGCCCAGGCACTACCTGCACCTGGAATGAGCGGATGCGCGTCGCCTGTTCCTCCAGCTCCACGAACGGCCGGAACCATGGCGGGTACGCGTACTTGATGACCAGCGGCCAGAGGCGCCGATAGTGATCCTCTGTGCGGAAGATCGCGTCACTCACCACGGCCAGCCGTTCGGTGGGGAGCCGCTGCGCCGACTCGATCTTGTTCAGGTACGAGGCCGAGATCCCGGCCTCTTGGGCCAAGCGACGTTGGGAGACGCGGGCACGTTCCCGGCGCCGCCTCAAATCCGTGGCGAAGAAACCGAGTACGGACGAGTACGGGTCCAGATTATCCGCTGCCGACATGGGTCAGCTCCTCTCGCGTTGACGTAACACAGTGTCAACGCCGGGGCGTTGACCGGAGGCCGGTCAACGGAAATTTGCGTTGACAGGATTACGTGTCAACGCGCCCGCCTGGCCAAGGCACCGCCTGTACCCGAAAGGTGAGAGGGCAAGGAAGACCAGCGCAGCAAAGAAGGTGTCCGATGACATATCGAGCCGGCGTGTGGGTGTTCGACCGCGCGAGCGGTCGAGTGGGCAAGGTGCTCCGTGACGGGGAGGGCCCGGACCGGGTCCTGATCATGAGCGCGAGCGGCATCGCGTGGCAGGCGGAAGCCGTGGGCCTGCGGCTGGCCACCCCGGCCGAGCGTGCGTCGGCCGACGACGGCCGGGTGGAGGGGTGACCTCATTGCCCAGGCAGAGCCCGCCCGTGCATCTCACAGAGCCGTTCGGTGATCTGGACCCGGTGCCCGTCACCGGTTGTGCCACCTGTGAGGACAAGGCCGAGGAGCGTAGGGAAGCCTTGGACAAGGGCTTCATCGCGGTAGCGGCGCTGGCCGCGAATGTCATTGGCCGCCATCCGCGAGGACACCGGCGGAAGGCCGGTTAGTACCCTGGCCAGTACACCGAGAGCCCCCGAATTCCGTTCGAGAATTCGGGGGCCGGGCGTGCACATGGGTACGCCCTGCTGGTCAGGGGGCTCGAACGGGATGAGAAACTGGCCGCGTGCCGAAAAAGAAGAACGTGTTCTCGTCTGTGGTGGCCTGGCGCCGCCGGGCCGTGTCCCGCGCGGTGCACCGCGGAGCGCGCTGGGTACGGGAGGCGGGCGCCGTCACCGCCGAGCGCCCGGGGCCGTACCGCTTCCGCCGACTGGAGGCCGGCGCCCGGCTGGCCTACCCGCAGGGCACGATCTTCGGCGACCCGTGGATCGAGATCGGCGCGTACTGCATCATCGCCCAGGACGTGACGCTGACCGCTGGCATGATGCCCGACCTCGACCTCGGCCCCGACCCGATCCTCACCCTCGGCAACGGCGTCGTCCTGGGCCGCGGCAGCCATGTGATCGCGGATGTCCGGCTGACCATCGGCGACGACTGCTTCTTCGGCCCCGGCGTGTACGTCACGACCACCAACCACAGCTACGACGACCCCGAGCTGCCCGTCGGCAAGCAGTGGCCGCGCAGCGAACCGGTCACCATCGGCCCGGGCAGCTGGATCGGCACCGGAGCGGTGATACTCCCGGGCGCCCGGCTGGGCCGCAACGTGGTGGTCGCGGCCGGCGCCGTCGTACGGGGCGAGGTCCCCGACCACTCGGTGGTGGCCGGGGCGCCCGCCAAGGTCGTCCGCTCCTGGGACCCGGAGGCCGGCTGGCAGCCGCCGCTGCGCACCCCCGCGCCGGTGCCGATACCCGAAGGCGTAACGTCCCGGCAGCTCGTCGCGCTGGCGGCGCTGGAGGCGGAGACGGGCGGCGCGGGGGCGGGGGAGCCGGGGCAGGGGGCGGCGGTACGGCGGCCCGCGGACGCGCCGTGAGCTGAGGGCGCGCCCTCAGGAGGCGTGTGCCCAGAGATACGCACTCAGGGGGCGCACCTTCCGGGCGTGCGCCCAAGCCGCTATCCGTGCCGGGTCGCCGCCCCGCCGGATTCACGGACCGCGGCGTCCACGACGGCCTCCAGCCGCGCGTGGTGCGCGCCCTGCCAGTACACCCGCCCGCAGGCGGTGCACTGCGCGAACACGTCGTACGTACGCCGTGTACCGCCCTCCAGCCGCTCCTCGACCGTGCCCTTCTCGGCCTCCTTGAGCAGCCCGTTGCACGCCGTGCACCGGGTCCACGGCGCGAGCTCCGGCGCGAACCGTCCCAGCACGTCGCGCAGTTGTTCGTCCGGGCGGTCGCTGTAGACGAACGCGCCCGCCCAGTTCTCGCGCCGCCGCAGCAGACCGCGGTCCCGCGACAGCAGCACCCGCCGCTCGGCCGCCGACCGCGCGGCCAGCGCCGGATCGCCGATGTCCGTGCTCTCGTACGCCGCGTCCACGCCCAGCAGCCGCAGCCGCCGCGCGAGCGTCCCCAGATGCACGTCGAGCAGGAACCGCAGCGGAGCGCCCGGCACCCGCTGCGGCCGCCGCACCGCGCACACCTCCACGGACTCGCCGTCCCGCGGCACGTGCGACACCGCCGTCTCCCGCCCGTCCACCAGAAGGCGGCCCACTTCGGTCAGCGGGACGCCGAGCGATTCCACGACGTGTCCGAGGGTGGACGTCCCGTCGGTACGCAGCGCGGTGCGGCCTTCGCGCCGCTCGGAAGGGACGAAGAGCCGCAGCTCAGGGGCGACAGTGAGGAGGATCTCGGGTCGGTTCACGCCGACAGCATGCCACCGTGCGGCAGGGCCGCCCACGCGGACCCTGGGACCGCGGCGGCCTGCCCCGAGCGGCCCAGTGCCCTCTCGCCACACGGCCGTTCCTGTGGTGTCCTCGTCGGACGGGGCGGTGCCGGACGGGAGGACCACGGTGCGGTTGACCAGGCGTACGGGGACGGCGACGGCGGCGCTGCTCTGCGCCCTGCTGGCCGGCGCGGCGAGCGGCTGTCAGCAGGGCGGGACCAGCGGGCGTTCACCGTTCATCGGAAAGGCCGCACGGCCCGCTCCGGTCCTCGCCGTGAAGATCGACAACGTACGCGCCGCACGCCCGCAGACGGGCCTCGACGGCGCGGACCTCGTCTACGTGGAGCGGGTCGAGGCCGGGCTCTCGCGGCTGCTGGCCGTCTACTCCTCCCGGCTGCCGGAGTCCGTCGGCCCGGTGCGCAGCGCGCGCGAATCCGACCTGGAACTGCTGCGCCAGTTCGGCCGCCCCGCCTTCGCCTACTCCGGTACGCAGACCAAGCTGGACCCGGTCGTCGAAGCCGCCCCGTTGTATCCGGTGCCGCTCGGCAAGGCGGGCGGCGCCTACTCCCGCAGCAAGGAGCGCGCGGCGCCGCACAACCTCTACGTCAGCCCCGCACGCGCCCTGAAGGCGGCGCCCAACGCGAGCACCGCCCGCGACATCGGCTTCCGCTTCGGCGCCGCGCCGTCCGGCGGCCGCACCACCTCCTCGTACACGGCCCGGTACCCGTCCGCCCGCTTCACCTTCGACTGGTCGGCGGAGCGGCACGGCTGGCTGGTGTCCATGGACGGCGACCCGGTCCGCGCCACGGGCGGACAGCGGCTCGCGGTCCCCACGGTCGTCGTCCAGGGCGTACGCATCCACGCGTCCCGCTACCACGACCGCATGGGCGCCTACTCCCCCTACACCGAGACCACCGGCGCGGGGCCCGCCCGCGTACTGCGCGACGGCAAGGCGTATGAGGCCCATTGGTCACGTCCGTCCGCCGACGGCGGTACGGACTTCACCACCGCGTCGGGCGCCCGGCTCGCGTTCGCGTCCGGGCAGGTGTGGGTGGTGTACGTACCGCAGGACGAGGTGGGCGGCGGGTCTGGGTAGGCGCGCTCACACCGCGACCAGCAGCTCGCGCAGTCCTCGGATCACGAAGTTCGGCTTGCGTTCCGGAGTGGCGGCCAGGCGCAGGTCAGGGGCCCGGCGGAGCAACGCCGCCAGCGAGGCGGCCAGTTCGATACGGGCCAGGGGCGCGCCGATGCAGTAGTGGATACCGGCGCTGAAGGAGATGTGCGGGTTGTCCTTACGGGCGAGGTCGAGCCGTTCGGGGTGGTCGAAGGCTGCCGGGTCGTGGTTGGCCGAGCCGAAGAGTAGCGCGATCTCGCTGCCGCGCGGCACGACCGTACCGCCGATCTCGATGTCGTCCAGCACCCAGCGTTCGAAGAGCTGGAGCGGCGTGTCGTGGCGCAGCAACTCCTCCACGGCGGTGGGCAGCAGCGCGGCCGGGGCCGCGCGCAGGGCCGCCAACTGCTCCGGGTGGCGGAAGAGCGCGTACCAGCCGTTGGCCGTCGCGTTGACAGTGGCCTCGTGGCCCGCGTTCAGCAGCAGGACACAGGTCGAGATCATCTCCTGTTCGCTCAGCGACTCGCCCTCGTCGTACGCGGCGATCAGCCCGGAGATCAGGTCGTCCCCCGGCGCACTGCGCCGAGCGGCGATCAATTCCCGCAGGTAGCCGGAGAATTCCAGCGAAGCGGCCACCGCGCGCCGGGCCGTCTCCTCCGGCGGGTTCAGCTCGTACATGCCGCAGATGGCGGCCGACCAGGGGCGCAGCGCATGCCGGTCGGCCTCGGGGATGCCGAGCATTTCGGCGATCACCGCGACGGGCAGCGGCTCCGCGACCCGCGCCACCAGGTCCCCGCCGCCGTCCGCGACCAGATCCGCGGCCAGCCGGTCCGCCAGGGCTTCGACGTAGGGCCGCAGCCGCTCGACCGTACGGGCGGTGAACGCCTTCGAGACCAGACGGCGGATGCGGGTGTGGGCGGGCGCCTCCAGGTCGAGCATGCCGTTGTCGTTGAGCACGTGGAACGGCTCGTGCTCGGGTGGCGGAGCGGTACGGCCGAACTCCTCGTGCGTGAAGCGGTGCCGGTACGTACGGCCCAGCCGGCGGTCGCGGAGCAGCGCCGCGACGTCCGCGTGGCGCGGGACGAGCCACTGGTTGGAGGGCGCGAAATAGTGCACCCGGCCGCGGGCGCGCAGCTCGGCGTAGGCGGGATACGGGTCGGCGACGAAATCCGGCGACCAGGGATCGAAGACTGCCTGGACTCCTTCCATGCGCGGACGGTAGCCGCCGCCACCCGGGTGTGACCAGCCCGGCGCGTACCGTCCAAGTGGACGTCCGAGGGGAAGCGCCGCAGAGATCCGTCCGGTCCGTCCGAACCGTCAAAGGGGTGTCGAAGTCCGGCCCGGCCGTTCTGTCCCGGTGGCCGGACCCGTACGGTGTCAGGGTGGATGAGCATGTCCACGATCGCCACCACGTTCATCAGGGGGACCCGATGGCTTCAGGGGACGCCGCCGGCGCCAGAGCCGCGGTGCCGGCCGCCCGCCCGTCCGCCACGGCGCGCGAACGCATCCTGGAGACGGCGTACGAGCTGTTCTCCCGGCGCGGCATCCGCGCGGTCGGCGTCGACGAGGTCATCGCCCGCTCCCAGGTGGCCAAGGCCACCCTCTACCGCAACTTCCCCTCCAAGGACGAGCTGGTGCTGGAATTCCTCCGGTGCCGCGAGCAGCGCTGGACGCTGGGCTACGTGGCGGCCGGCGCGCGGCAGCGGGGCACGTCCCCGGAGGAGCAGCTGCTCGCCGTCTTCGACGTGTTCGACGAATGGTTCCGCCGACCCGACTTCGACGCCTGCACCTTCATCAACGTCCTGCTGGAAATGGGCCGGGACCACCCGCTGGGCAGGGCGAGCATCGCCCACCTCGAGAACATCCGCGCCTTCGTGCGGTCGCTGGCGGAGGAGGCCGGTCTCCGGGACACCGACGGCTTCGCGCGCTCGTGGCACATCCTGATGAAGGGCTCGATCATCTCGGCGGCCGAGGGGGACCGGGAGGCTGCCCGGAGGGCGCAGGGGATGGCCCGGATGCTTATCGAGCAGCATCGCTGAGGTCGCTGCCGGGGGGCTGACCAGGGGGACGGCGCCGGAGCGGTGCTGAGCTACAGGGCCGGGGCGGCCGTCCGCCGCAGTACAGTGTGCTGCACGCCGAAGTGCACCACACGCCACACCGCAGCCCCGCACCCCGACCCCTGGACGGACCGGACCGTGACCGACCTCGACCAGCTCACCCAGTCGCTGGCCCGCAACCTCAAGCACTGGCGGTCCGAGCGCGGCTACACGCTCGACGCGCTGGCCGCCCGCGCCGGGGTCAGCCGCGGCATGATCATCCAGATCGAGCAGGCCCGGACCAACCCGAGCGTGGGCACCACCGTCAAGATCGCCGACGCGCTGGGCGTCAGCATCACCACCCTCCTCGACTACGAGCGGGGCCCGGACGTACGGATCGTGGCGCCGGGGGACGCGGTCCGCATGTGGTCCACCGAAGCGGGCAGCTACACCTCCCTCCTGGTCGGCGGGGAGGCCCCCGGCCCCTTCGAGCTGTGGCAGTGGCGGCTGATGCCCGGCGAGCAGAGCACCTCCGACCCGCACCCGCCCGGCTCGGTCGAACTGCTCCACGTCACCGAGGGCGAGCTGACACTCGTGGTGGACGGCGTGGAGCACACCGTGCCCACGGGCGGCGCGGCGACGTTCGAGGCCAAGGTGGCGCACGGTTACCGCAACGACGGCGACCGCCCGCTGGTGATGACGATGGCGGTCCTCATCCCGCTCACCGGCTGAGACGGCACACCGTACGATCCGGGCGCCCTGTTAGCTTGGGCCGCATGCCCGTGCCCATGGATGCCTTCGACGTGGTCCGCCCCGCCCTGGACTGCCTGGACCTGCTGCCCGAACCGGTCGCCGCCGCGCTCCGCGGCTGGCGGGGAACCGTACCGGTCGAGCAGTTCCACTACGTGGACACCGACCCGGCGATCGCGGACACCGCCGTCCTCGTGGAGCACCACGGCGCGTGGCTCCTGGAACAGTCGGCGAACTGCGTGGTCGTGGCGGGCAAGCGGGGCGGCGCCGTCACCCTCGCCGCCTGCGTGGTCCTCTCGCACACCCGGGTCGATGTGAACGGGGCGGTACGCCGCCAACTCGGCGCCCGCAAGGCGTCGTTCGCGCCCATGGACACCGCCGTCGGCGAGACCGGCATGGAGTACGGCGGCATCACCCCGATCGGCCTGCCCGCGGACTGGCCCCTGTTCCTGGACGCCGCCGTGGCGGACACCCCGTACGTACTGATCGGCAGCGGCGGCCGGCGCGGCAAGCTCATCGTCCCGGGCAAGGCGTTGGGGGAGCTGCCCGGAGCGATGGTCGTCGAAGGGCTGGGCTGTCCGAAAACAGCCGCGGAAGCGGGCTGAAGGGCGGCTCGCCCCCGCGCTGTGTCCGGTACTGCTGGAACGATGTCCGGCCTGATGAGCGCCCTGGCCCGAGTGTGTCCGGTCGTTGTCCGATTCCTGTCCGGTCGCTGTCCGGAACCGCGCGCAGTTGGCGGGTTCTCGTATAGCCGCACCGGGCCGGGTGCCCGATCATTCGCGCCATGGACATCAGGGGGAACACGGATCCGGCCGCGGCCCGTGACGTAACGGAGTTTCTCGCCATGCTGCGGGACCTCAAGGAGCGCCGCGGCCTCACCTACCGGCAGCTCGAACAGCGCGCCGCCGAGCAGGGCGAGGTACTGGCGCGCAGCACCCTCGCGGACGTCCTGGGCGGCCGGCGGCTGCCACGCCCGGAAGTCCTGGCCGTCTTCGTACGCGCCTGCGGGGAGGGGGAGCGGCTGACGGCCTGGCTGGAGGCCCGCGAGAACGTGGCGGCACGGGCCCGTAACGCGGTGGGGCCGGCGGGCGAATCCGCGACGGCAACCACCGAAGTGGCGGCGGGTGAACAGGCAACGGCCCCCAGACGCATCGGCCGCCGCACCCCACTCCTCCTCGCGACGGCAGCCGCCCTCGCCGCGGTGGGCATCACGGCCTGGATGCTGGTCTCCAAGGGTTCCCCTGCGGATTCTGCTTCCGGCGCGCCTGGGAAGCACGAAGCCACGACCGGAGCCACCACGCCGGACCAGCGGCAGTCCGGGCGCGGCGGCGACGCGGCAACCGGCGCGAAGGCCGGTGCCCAGCGGGCGGCCCCCGTGGGCTGGATACGGATCCGTCCCGCCGCGGCACCGCTCTCTGCGTGACCGAAGGCCCGGCCCAGGAAGGGCGTTACGACGGCGTGGTGGCCGTACAGCGGCCGTGCGGCGACGTCGCACCGCAGCGCACCAAGCTGGAACCGGCCGGTGCGCACACCTACCGCATCGCCTGGGTGCACCCCGACCCCGCCCGCGGAAAGGGCTGCCTGAAGGCCCTGTCCGGCGGCCCGGCGGACGGACTGCTGGAACCGCGGAACGCCTGCGGCGAGGCGAGCAGCTTCCGCGTCGAGCGAGAACCGTCCGGTACGGGCGGGGAGCACGGCCGGTACGTCTTCCGCGCCGACGGACAGCGGTGCCTGGGCATAAGGGGCTCCCGTACGGCCGCGGGCGCCGAAGTCATGCTCCAGCGCTGCACGGGAGGCGCCGCCCAGAAGTTCCTGATTGACACCGCGTCCCAGTAGAGCCGACCGAGCACTGCTAGCGGACCAGCGGGAGAAAGATCGTGCCGACGATCTCCTCGATCATCTCGGGCCCCGCCGGCCGGAGTCGTCTCGCATGAGCGACCTGGCGGCCGGGGAACCGCCCGTGCGGAGACGCTCGTTGAGCGGCTTCCCCGGCGGTCCTACCCTGTTAGGGCCTGCCGGGTTCCTGGCAGGGTTGTTCCGGCTGTTCGTCCGGCTGTTCGTACGGCCGGGTGGCCGGAGACGCTCGCGCAGGTTGCCGGATCCGCGGTTCCAGCAGCGGACGCACGGATCCGGCCGGTGCCCGCCCATCGCAGCGGGGCACACTCGCAACCCCGGCCACGACGGGCGCGGCACCCGCCCGGGACGTGGAGAGGAGCCGCGTCCCGGGACGCGAGTCCGCCGACCGGCCACGACGCCGCGCCGGCCCTTCCCGCCCTTCACCGGTACCCGTATGCCGCGGCCTTGCACGCGCGGAGCCGGACGGCCGGGCCGGTCACACGGACCAAGCCATCCGAACCACCCCCGCCATGCGGGCTACTCGCCTCATGCACACCCTTCACGTCACCGCTGTCCCATTCGGCGCGTCACCGCCCCGATGGTCCTTGGGCTCCGCCGCCGGGTCCTCCAGCAGGCGCCTGGCCGCCAGCCGCTGGCGCGACAGCATGACGACCAGGGCTTCGGATACGAGGCCGCACGCGGACTGGACTTCACAGGCGGCCGTGAAAGCGCCCCGGAGGTCGTCGACCTCCAGGCAGCTTCGGGCCCGCACGGCGGCTTGTGTCATCAGCGCGGCGTGCTCGGCGGCGACTTCGTCGAGCGGCCGCTCGTTCTCGTCCCCGGGCCCGGTGGCAGGCGAATGGTGGTCCTGCAATGTCATACCGACGGTATGCCCCACGCCTGTTTTCCCTAGACCAGCACTTCGATGAACGGCCACCGACACGGCCGTACCCATCCGGGCGGTCAGCAGCCGATGCCGGTGCCACAGGGATTCCGGGGGGCGACAGTGCACTGATGTGCCCCGCGCGTCGGTGAAGAGCGTGTGCCCGTTGCGGGGTGACGGTGCGAAAGGCGCGCTGCGTGCGACCGATGTCCGGGCCACGCAACGCCTCGGCTCGTACGCTGCCAGTAACACGTGTCAGGCGTGCGGTGTGCCGGGAAGTCTGGTCGGCGTCGGGTGGGCTGTGCCCCGATCAGCGCTCGGAGGATGCCGGTGGATCTTCATCACGCAGACGCGCCATGCGCCGCCGCCGCGCCCCGGGCCCCGCACGCCGACGTCGCCCCCGTACCGCCGAACGGGACGTACGTGGCTCAGCATCACCGCCCCCACCGCCCCCACGGGTACCGCAGCGCACCCTCACGCCCCTCGCCTTCCACCCGGCCCCGGTCCGCGCGGGCACGCCGTGCCGACGTCACTCGCCATTGCCCGGGGAGAAGAGGTGACGCCCATGCGACGGCAGCCGCCGCAGGGCCCTCAGCTGGCCGAACCGTCCGACTCACGCCTGGTCATCGACGTGCAGCGCACCCCCGACGGCAGCACGGCCCTGCTCCTCACCGGTGAGTTCGACGTCCACACCGTCAACAGCCTCAGCGACACCATCGTCACCCTGATCGAGGCCGGCTCCCGCTGTCTGCGACTCGACCTGTCCGGCATCACTTGGTGCGACAACGGCAGCCTCTACACCCTCCTCGGCCTGAAGGAAGCCGTACGCGCCGCCGGCGGATACCTGGCACTGTCCTGGACCAGCTGGCCGGTGGCCCAGGCCATCGCACGCAACCGCCTCTGGCAGTTGCTGCGGCGGTGACGCGGGAGCGCACGGGCCGGGCGCCCGCGCCGCTCAGCCCAGTCGCGGTATTTCGATGGCCGGGCAGCGGTCCATCACCATGTCGAGGCCGGCTTCTCGGGCCTTGGCGTAGGCGGTTTCATCGATGACGCCGAGCTGGAACCAGAGGGCTTTGGCGCCGATGGCCATGGCCTCGTCGGCTACGGCGCCGGCCAGTTCGCTGTTGACGAAGACATCCACGACGTCGACGGGGAAGGGGATGTCGGTCAGGGTCGGGTAGCCCTGTTCGCCGTGGACGGGCTCGGCTTTGGGGTGGACGGGGACGATGCGCTTGCCGTAGCGCTGGAGTACGTCTGCTACGCCGTATGCCGCGCGGTTCCGGTTGGTGGACAACCCCACGACCGCCCACGTGTCGCCGGTTTCCTGGAGAATCCTGCGGATCGTCGCCGGATCGCCGTACACAGCTGCCTCCCGTGGGCGGGGCCGAGGCCCTTCGGATGATGCGGTCGCGTGCAGGCGGCCGTCTGCATCCGACAACGTGTGCGAGGGGTGGAAGATTCCCTTCGGGGCCGGTGCGCCGGTGGATCGGGTGGCGCATGCGGGGGCGGTCACGCTGCCCAGGATGAGGCCCGCGGCGAACAGGGCTGCCGCCAGGGCGGCACGCGCGGCCCGGGGCGAGCGGAGGCTCAATGCGCTGGTCAAGTGGAGGAAGTGGAGGGAATGGAGGGCTGCGGAGGCGGGCCTCTTTCGGGGGGTTGGTGGTGGGGATGTGGAGTAGGCGGTCGAGCGGGTCAGTTGTTGTTGCAGGAAGGGCGGGTCCAGGGCCGGTACGGTCACTGACGCCTTGGTCTTGAGGTAGGAGTCGCCGGGCCACCAGCCCAGCAGCCGGGCGGGCAGCCGTTCACGCAGGCGGGCGTCGAGGTCGGCGACGTCCTCGTACACCGCCCGGCACTTCGGGCAGCGGCGGAAGTGCGCCGCGCCGCCCTCGTCCAGCGGCGCCGCCGCGCTCAGCCCCAGCCGGGCCACCGCCTCGCGGCACTCCTGGCGGTCCAGCCGCTCCAGATACAGGTCGGTACGGGCCTGGCGCAGCATGGACCGGGCCTGGTCGCAGCTGCCCGGCAGCAGCCGCCGGGGCACGCCGCTGATCAGTGCCGTCGCCTCCGGGCCGTCCCGCTCCACGACCAGGTGCCACAGCAGGCACCGCGCGGCGGAGGGCAGTCGCCGGAACGCGTCGGCCAGCTGGTCGTCCTCGCCGATGGGCCAGGCCGCGCCCGCCGCCGTCCAGGCGCGGAAACCGGGCGATAGGGCCCCGGCGGCCCGGTACGAGCGGGCGATCGCCCCGGTCCGTACGTGGTCCAGCAGTTCCCGCCGCGGGGAGTCGTCGTCGCGCGTTACGACGGACACGGTGGGCGACACGAGCTGCTGGAGCAGCTGGTCGAAGGTGTAGCCGGTCAGCTCCTGGGCGTCCAGGGACGCGGGCATACAGGCGGCGGCATAGGCGTACACGGCCGCGTAGTGCCGGTGGTACAGCTCCCGGAAGTGCCCCACCCGGCCTCCGCGTACCGCGCGTATCAGAGCGGCGTCGGGCAGGTCGTGGCGCGGTGGCCGCGGGCCAAGGAGGTCGGGCACGGAGAACACCCCTCGTTTCCGGTGACGGGCCGCCCGGGGCCGCCGGGGACGCTCGCCGCTCGTACGGGCGCGGCCGGCCGCCGGGCACAGGGGCACGATGGTGCCCCGTCCGTACCGGCGGACCGCGGAATCTGTCCGGACGGGACAAGAAAAGACGCCGTTCACCGGCCGCTCCCCGCGCCGCATAGGGTGGCCGGATGCAGGAGCAGTACCGGACTCTCGCGCGCGAGGGTGTTCACGAGATCGAGATCAACAAGTCCCGCTTCATCTGCTCGCTCGCCCCGGTGGCGACCGAGACCGAGGCCCAGGACTTCATCGCGCGCGTCCGCAGGGAGCACCCCACCGCGCGGCACAACTGCTTCGCGTACGTCCTCGGGGCCGACGGCGGGGTGCAGAAAGCCAGCGACGACGGTGAGCCGGGCGGTACCGCGGGGGTGCCGATGCTCCAGATGCTGGTGCGCCGTGAGGTCCGGTACGTCGTCGCGGTCGTCACCCGCTACTTCGGCGGCATCAAGCTGGGCGCCGGCGGCCTGATCCGCGCGTACGGGGGTGTGGTCGGCGAGGCCCTGGACGCGCTGGGCACGGTGACCCGGCAGCGCTTCCGGCTGGTCACCGTCACGGTCGACCACCAGCGCGCGGGGCGGGTGGAGAACGATCTGCGGACCACGGGGCGCGCGGTGCGCGAGGTGACGTACGGGGCCGACGTACGGATCGAGGTCGGGCTGCCGGAATCCGACCTGGACGCGTTTCGCGCCTGGCTGGCGGATACGACGGCGGGCACGGCCGGGCTGGAGATGGGCGGGGAGGCGTACGGGTGAGCGCGTCCCCGGGCCTCACCCCCCGACCCGCTCCCTGACCAGCCCCGACAACGTCTCGTACGCCTGCTGCACCAGCGTGTTGCCGGGGCCGGACGCGCAGTTGGCCAGGGCGACCAGTGCGGTGTCGTGGCGGATGCTGAAGCCCACGAACGCCGTGCAGCCGCGGGTGCCGCCCGAGTGGTGGTAGAGCCCGGAGCCGTCGGCGCGTGGGCGGATGTTCCAGATCAGGGCGAGCCGCGATGTGCTGCGCGGCAGGACGAGCCGGGGGCGTACGACGTCCTCCAGAGCGGTGCGCAGCGGAGCCGATGGTACGCCGGTGACGGCCGCGGTTCCCGGGCTGATCAGGGCCTCGGCGAAGGTGAGCAGGTCCTGCGCGCTGGAGCGGACGGCGCCCGCGCCGGGGAGGCCCGGGATGGCGAACGGCGGCCGGGGGTGGTGGTGCCAGTAGCCGGTGACCTGGGTGGAGCCGGGGGGCGGGCCGGGCGTGGCGCTGGTGTCGTGCAGGCCGAGGGGCCGCAGGACGCGGGCCGCGAGCAGGTCCTCGTACGGGACGCCGCCGTCCGCGCCGCACAGGGCGTGCCCCAGGACGCCGGCGCCGAAGTTGGAGTAGTGCACCCGGTCGCCCGGCCGGGACCGCAGCCGGGTACGGGCCAGGGCGCGCAGCACGTCGGCGCGGCCGAAGCCGGCGTACGGGTTGGCCATGAGCCGGCCGAGGGCGGAGCGCAGCAGGCCCGGGGGCAGCCGGGGCAGGCCCGAGGTGTGGGTGGCCAGGTGGGTGAGGGTGATCTCCGTACCGCGAACGGGGACCGAGGTGCCGGGCGGCAGGTGGCGGGCGGCCGGGTCGTGGTGGCCCACGTCGCCGCGGGCCGCCAGCTCGGCGAAGAGCAGCGCGGTGAACGTCTTGGTGAGCGAGCCGACTTCGAAGCGGGTGGACGGCTCGACCGGCACCCCGCCCCCGAACGCGGTGCTGCCCCGGACGGCGAACGACCGCTGCCCGCGCCGGTACAGGCCGACGGCGACGGCGCTCGCGCCCGGGGCCGCGGACAGCAGCGCCTCGGGCAGGTCCCGTGCCGGAGGTGGCCCCCAGGCGAAGGGGACCGTCGCGACGGCCGGTGTCCCGGTCATGAGCCGGGCTGCTTCGGGGCGTCCAGGGCGCGTACGAGGGCCAGGGTTCCGGCGATCGCCGCCACGACGGTGGGGTGCTGGTGGGCCTCGTAACGCTGCGCCGGGTCGCCGTCCACGGGCTGGTCGTCGCGCGGCACCAGGCCGTCGTCGTGCTGGATGGCCGCCAGCCGCCGCCAGTCGTCGTCCTCGGCCCACGGCTCGGGCAGGCAGGCGCCGACGATCATCAGCTCGGCCGTCAGGTCCCACTGCCCGGCCTCCGCCCAGATGTCGGTCCAGACCGGCAGCCACTGGGTGAGGTACTCCGCGAGATCCGCCGGCAGGCCGCCGGGCAGCCGCCCCCAGTCGGTGAGGTGGAAGACGGTGTGGGTGACGGAGTAGCCGGTCAGCCAGTCGATGTGCCAGGGCTCGGGCGTGGCGCCGAGCCAGGTCGCCCGGGTCAGCCCGCCCCAGTCGTGGGCACCCGGCCCCTCGTCGAGCCCGACGACCCGCGCGGCGTTGGCCACTGCGAGCCGCCGGTTGGGCACATGCTCCACGGCGTGCGTCGCACGCAGCGCGACGTGGTGCGCGAGCAGCCGTTCCAACTGCGGGTACCGGTAGCCGCCGCGGGCGAAGTGGGCGTAGGTCTCCATCGGATCGGTGGTGAGCGGGTGGCGCAGCAGCCGCTCGTACAGCAGCGCACCGCGGTCCAGCTGGTCCCAGCAGAAGTCCAGGAGTTCGCGCGCGAGCCCGAGGTCCGTGGTCCCGGCGACGCCGCTGCGCAGGACCAGCGAGGCGGCGAGCGCCGTCTCGCAAAGGGACTTGTACACGTCCCCGTCGTCCGTGAGCTCGTCACGCGACACGTCGTACAGCGCCCCGTACTCGCGGTTGGTGTGCAGCCACGCCAAGGCCCGGGAGCTGATGTCGTGTGCGGTGTGTGCCGGGGCGGGGCTCATATGGCCTCCAGGCCGAGTAGCCGGCGGGCGATTGCTGTGTCCAGTGCGGTGCGTTCACCGCCGCCGACCAGACCGACGTACTCGGTCAGCAGCGCGGGGTCCAGTGGCAGTCGGGCTCCGTCGGCGTGCAGCCAGGCCAGCCAGCGGGTGATGCGTGCGGCGGTGGGGAAGTCGCGGCGCAATGTGGCGCGGGTGGCGCCGCGTGCCAGTCCCAGGACGCCGGACCGGGCGGCGGCGTGCACTGGGCCGTCCAGTCCGGGCAGGGCCAGTGAGGCCAACTGCCCCATGCGTATGGACCAGGGCACCCAGCCTTCCACCGACTCGCCGGAGGCAGGCGAGATCGGCAGGCGGCGGGGTGCCGAGTCGTCGCACCGCGGAGGGCCCTGGGGGGTGGGGGCCGGTACCGCGGGGGAGTCGTCAGGGGCGAGACGGGAGAGCGTGGTGGCGAGTCCCCAGTCCACCCAGGCGACGGTCCACGCCTGCTCGGGGCCTTCGGGCGGCGCGGGAGGCGGCGGATCGGCGGGCGGCAGGGCGCCGAGGGCCAGGCCGATGGCGGCCGTCTCGCCCTCGGTCGGGGGGAGGCCGGTCAGGACGTACGGGGCGAGGATGTCCGCCCCGAGAATGCGTACCGCCCCCAGCGCCACCGCCGGATCGCCCTCGGGCTCCGACGCCGCGGCCTCGACGTGGGGCGCGGCCACGGCGGCGCCCCCGGCACCCTGAAGGGCGTCGAGGGCGCGGCGGGCCAGGCGGTCCGCCGATTCGCTGTAGGCGGTGCGTGCGCGCTCCGAGATCACCGGCGCTTCGTTTCCTTGGGCTCCTTGGGCGAGATCAGCAGCCCGAGCAGCAGGACGCCCCATGCGGCGCCTTCCGGAGCGGGCAGTGGCGCGTCACTCAACGGCGCTTCGGGCTGGGCCGTGACCCATCCCAGTGCTTCCCTGTCGAGCGCGAGGCCGGTGGTCCGAACGGTCTGGGCAAGCATCATTTCGCTCCCTCGAAGAGATGTCATCACCGTTGTCCGGTGATGCCCCGATGCCTTCTCCAACGTACTCCTGAATCGACATATCGACCATTCGGGGTAAAGGGGGAGAAAGGGGTGCTCAGCTGCTGGGTCACCAACAGGTGCCCCAGTCACCGAAAAGTTCGTTCTTCCATGTCAGCGGCCACTCTCCTACGGTTCCCTGGTAACCGCAGGAGACCGGGCGAACCCGGTCCGGTGACGAGGAGGCAGCATGGCCGTCACACTGGTGAACCCCCAGGGGTTGCCGGAAATCCCCGCCTACCGGCAGGTGTCGATCGCTTCCGGATCGAGGCTGGTCTTCACCGCGGGGCAGGTCGCGTGGGACGCCGACGGGGCCACGGTCGGCGAGGGCGACCTCGCCGCGCAGGTCGAGCAGTGCTACCTCAACGTCGGTACGGCCCTGGCCGAGGCCGGCGCCACCTTCGGCGATGTGGTGAAGATGTCCGTGTACGTCGTGGACTGGACCCCGGACAAGCTGCCCCTGTTCATGGAGGGCGTCGCCCGCGCGTCCGCGAAGATGGGCGTCACGCCGGTGCCGCCGTCCACGCTGCTGGGCGTCGCGGCGCTGCACATACCCGAGCACCTGGTCGAGGTGGAGGCCACCGCGGTCATCGACTGAACGGGCAGGTCCCAGCGCGACGCTGACGCGCCGTCAGTCGAAGAGATCGTCCGCCGCCGACTCCGTCACGCGCGCGCCCATGTTCCGCTCCATCATCCGCAAGGCCGCGTCGGCGAGGTCGGGGTGGATGTGGGCCACCGCGTCGCGCGGGACGGTCACGTCCAGGTGGCGGATGTGCGCGTCGAGGGCCGAGTACAGCACGCACTGCTCGGTGACCTGGCCGCACAGCACTATCCGCCGGATGCCGTGCTGGCCGAGCAGGTACTCCAGGGGTGTCTCGTAGAAGATCGAGTGGCGGGCCTTGACCACGAACAGCGAGGAGTCGTCGGGGCGGAGCGGCTCCACCAGGTCGGCGTGCGGGCCGTCCAGCGCGGTACGCAGGATCTCGTCGTGGTGCGAGCGCCACCGGCCGAAGTTGTCGTTGACGTAGATGACCTCGACGTCCGAGGTGTCGGCGCGGGCGCGCTCCAGGGCGCGCAGCATGCCGGGCAGCGTCTCGCGGACCGACGGCAGCAGCCGCTCGGCGTCCTCGTGCTCATAGGTGTTGATCATGTCGATGACGATGAGCGCCGTACGCATGTCAGCCGTTCCCCTCGACGAGCACCCGGATGGTCTTCAGCTCGGGATCGGCCGCGTCCGGCACGTTCATCCCGGCCCGTACCCCGCTCGTCAGATAGCGCACCACCGGCGCGTCGAGCCGTTCGCCCGGCAGGGCCGCCGGGATGCCCGGGGGATAGGGCGTCAGCATCTCCGCCACGATCCGGCCGGCCGCCGCGCTCGCCGGTACGTCCTCGGTCTCGCCGAAGTACGCGTCGCGCGGCAGGCACACCTGCTCCAGCCGCAGTTCGCCCGGCGACGGCACCGCCACCTCGGGTGCCGGGCGCAGCTCCGCCGCGTGCCGCGACAGGTCGCGCAGCGCGTCGAGCAGCACCGTGGTGGTCGATGTGTCGTCCGCGTGGGTGAGCTGGGCGCTGATCCGGCGGTGGTCGGCGAGATGGGCGTCCACGGCGCGGTGTTCGCGCAGCCAGTCGGCGGCCCGGTAGCCGCTCGTGCCCAGCCCGCTGACGTCGATCACCACGGGCAGCGGGTCGAAGTCGTGGGCCAGGCCGGGGCCGCAGAAGTCGGTCCGGTCGTTGACGTGCAGCCCGTCGATGGCCTCGATGTCGGCGCGTACCCGGGCGGCCAGGTCCAGGGCCCGGCCCATCAGGTCACGGCCCCGCAGGGCCATCTGCCGCCGCCAGCCGTCCAGCCCGGCGTACAGCAGCACCGAAGGGCTGGTGGTGCCGAACAGGTCCGCCCGTGACTTCAGAACCGTCGGCTGGATCAGGTCGCCCCGCAGGTGGAACACCGAGCCCTGCTCCAGCCCGCTGCCCATCTTGTGGATGCTGGTCACACAGACATCGGCGCCCGCGTCCATCGCCCAGGACGGCAGGTCGGGGTGGAAGGGCAGGTGCGCGCCCCACGCCTCGTCCACGATCAGTGGGCGCCCGCGCCGGTGGCACACCTCCGCCAGGGCGCGCAGGTCCGCGCAGGCGCCGTACGGGGTCGGGCTGGTCACCAGCGCCCCGCGCGCGTCCGGATGCTCCGCGAAGGCCCGCTCGAACGCCTCGGCCGACGGGGGATGGGCGATCCGGCGCTCCGCGTCCCACTGCGGGTCCACCCAGATCGGCTTCATGCCGGACAGGATCAGCCCCGACACCACGGACTTGTGCGCGTCCCGGCCGACCAGCAGCTTCTCGTGCGGCCCCGCCACCGACAGCATCGCCGCCTTGACCGACAGGGAGCTGCCGCAGGTGGAGAAAAAGGTGTGCGACGCGTGCACCGCGTCCGCCATCAGCGCCTCGGCCCGCTCCAGCACCTCGGCCCGGCCCAGCCGGTCGTCCAGCCCGCCGGAGGCCAGCAGATCGCCGTGGAACACCGCATCACCGAGCACCTCGCGCACCATCGGGTCGGCGCCGCGGGCCTGCTTGTGCCCCGGTGGCGTGAAGGAGACCTCGCCCGCCTTCCGGTAGCGGGCCAGCGCTTCCAGAACCGGGGCCTGCGTGTGATCGACAGCCATGCGGCAGGGGTTCCCCGGGCCCGGACGGGTCAATCACCCGCACCGTTCGATGGCGCCGTGCCGCGCCCGGGGCACGGGCTTTCACCCGCACGGCACTCGTACGGCATCTGGACGGCACTCGTGCGGCACCCGCACGGCACTTGCATGGCACCCGTACGGCATCGGCCGGGCGCGTCCCGGTGCCCACACCGGGCGCCCGCCGGCCCCGCCCGGCGCCGGTGGATCTTTCCCCCTCCGGGCGGGTTTTCCCAGCCCGGCGCGGGGAACCCGCCCCCGCGCCGCCGGTCCGGAACCGGTGGCACCGGCCCGCCGCGGCAGTGCGCCGCCTGCCGCCCCCGCTCGCAGCGGGGGCTTCGGCGGGCGAGCCTTTTGGAGAGGCACCCGCCGCCTCGGCGGACCGCAGACGCGCTGGAGGAGAAGCGATGGGCGTGCGCAAACGGGTTCGCGACTGGCCCGTGTACCGGCAGCTGACCGGGGGCGACCCGCTGGGCCGCGGCCGCGCCGCGATGTCGCCGTACACCGAGGGGCTGCGCCCGCGCACCGGCACCGCCGACCGGATGGTGCGCTCGGTCTGCCCGTACTGCGCGGTCGGCTGCGGCCAGCAGGTGTACGTCAAGGACGAGAAGGTCGTGCAGATCGAGGGCGATCCCGACTCGCCCGTCAGCCGCGGCCGGCTCTGCCCCAAGGGCTCGGCGACCCTCCAGCTCACCACCGGCTCCTCGCGCCGCCACCAGGTGCTCTACCGGCGCCCGTACGGCACGGACTGGGAGCCGCTGGACCTGGAGACGGCCATGGACATGGTCGCCGACCGGGTCATCGAGACGCGTCGCCGTACCTGGGAGTGGGAGTCCGCCGAAGGGCTCCGCACGGCGCGCACGATGGGCATCGCCAGCCTGGGCGGCGCCACCCTCGACAACGAGGAGAACTACCTCATCAAGAAGCTGCTGACCGGCCTCGGCGTGGTCCAGGTGGAGAACCAGGCCCGGGTCTGCCACAGCTCCACCGTCGCCGGGCTCGGCACGTCCTTCGGGCGCGGCGGCGCGACCACCTTCATGCAGGACCTCCAGCACGCGGACTGCATCGTCATCCAAGGCTCGAACTTCGCCGAGGCGCACCCGGTCGGCTTCCAGTGGGTCATGGAGGCGAAGGCCCGCGGCGCCCGCGTGATCCACGTCGATCCGCGCTACACCCGCACGAGTGCCCTGGCCGACCTGCACGTCCCGATCCGGGCGGGCAGCGACATCGCCTTTCTCGGCGGGATCATCAACCACGTCCTGACCAAGGAGAAGGACTTCCGCGAGTACGTCCTGCACTACACCAACGCCGCCACCCTGGTCGGCGAGGACTTCAAGGACACCGAGGACCTGGACGGCGTCTTCTCCGGCCTGGAGGAGGTCGAGCACCACTACGACCCGATGAGCTGGCAGTACGAGGGTGTGGACGTGCAGGCGCCGGCCGGTGAGGTGGACGAGCAGTACGAGGCGCGCGTCAAGGAGGCCGGCGGCTCCGAGACGCACGGCTCCGGCGGCGCCCCCACCGGCTCCCGGCCGCCCCGCGACGAGACGCTGCGGCACCCGCGCTGCGTCTACCAGATCCTCAAGCGCCACTACGCCCGCTACACCCCGGAGATGGTCGAGCGGATCTGCGGCGTGCCGCGGGAGACGTTCCTGCGGGTGTGCGAGGCCCTGACCGCCAACTCCGGCCCGGACCGCACCAGCGCCTTCTGCTACGCGGTGGGCTGGACCCAGCACTCGGTCGGCGCGCAGTACATCCGCGCCGCCAGCGTGCTGCAACTGCTCCTCGGCAACATCGGCCGCCCCGGCGGCGGCATCCAGGCCCTGCGCGGCCACGCCTCCATCCAGGGCTCCAGCGACATCCCCACCCTCTTCAACCTGCTGCCCGGCTATCTGCCGATGCCGCACGCGCACGCCCACGAGGACCTGGACACCTTCGTGAACGCGAGCCGCACCGAGAAGGGCTTCTGGGGCGACATGCGCGCCTACTTCGTCAGCCTCCTCAAGTCGTACTACGGCGACGCGGCCACCGCCGACAACGACTACTGCTTCGACCATCTGCCACGGCTGACCGGCGCGCATTCCACGTACGAGACCGTCATGGCGCAGCTGGACGGCACCTGCAAGGGCTACTTCCTGATGGGGGAGAACCCCGCCGTCGGCTCCGCCAACACCCGCCTCCAGCGCCTGGGCATGGCCAACCTGGAGTGGCTGGTGGTCCGGGACTTCTCGCTGATCGAGTCGGCGACCTGGTGGCAGGACGGCCCGGAGATCGAGACCGGCGAGCTGCGGACCGAGGACATCGGCACCGAGGTGTTCTTCTTCCCGGCCGCCGCGCACACCGAGAAGTCCGGGTCCTTCACCAACACCAACCGCTGGGTGCAATGGCACCACGCGGCGGTCGAGCCGGAGGGCGAGGCGCGCAGCGACCTGTGGTTCATGTACCACCTCGGCCGGCGCATCAAGGCGAAGCTGGCCGGCTCCACCGATCCCATGGACCGGCCCGTACAGGACCTGACCTGGGACTATCCGACCGAGGGGCCGCTGGAGGAGCCGGTCGCCGACGCCGTGCTCGCCGAGATCAACGGACGCGGCCCGGACGGCGCCCCGCTGACCGCGTACACCGAGCTGAAGGACGACGGCTCGACACGATGCGGCTGCTGGATCTACTGCGGCGTCTACGCGAACGGCGTCAACCAGGCGGCCCGCAAGAAGCCGCACACCGAACAGGACTGGGTGGCCGCCGAATGGGCCTGGGCCTGGCCCGCCAACCGCCGCATCCTCTACAACCGCGCGTCGGCGGCCCCGGACGGCACGCCGTGGAGCGAGCGCAAGGCGTACGTGTGGTGGGACCCGGACGAAGGCAAGTGGACCGGCCACGACATCCCGGACTTCGTGCCCGACCGCGCGCCCGATTACGTGCCGCCAAAGGACGCGAGCGGCCCCGACGCCCTGCGCGGCGACGACCCGTTCATCATGCAGGCGGACGGCAAGGGCTGGCTGTACGCGCCCGCGGGCCTGGTGGACGGGCCGCTGCCCACCCATTACGAGCCGCAGGACTCCCCGTTCGGCAACGCGCTCTACCCGTCCACGCCGCGCTCGCCCGTCCGCCGTATCCACCCCCGGGAAGGCAACCGCTACCACCCCAGCGGCGACGAACCGGGCGCCGACGTCTACCCGTACGTCGTCACCACCCACCGCCTCACCGAGCACTTCACCGCGGGCGGCATGAGCCGCTGGTCGCCCTACCTCGCCGAACTCCAGCCGGAGTTCTTCTGCGAGGTCTCCCCGCAGCTCGCCGCCGAACGCGGCCTGGAGCACCTGGGCTGGGCCACCATCGTCACGGCGCGAAACGCCATCGAGGCCCGCGTCATGGTGACTGAACGGATCAAGTCGCTGACCGTGCAGGGCCGTACGGTCCACCAGATCGGCCTGCCGTTCCACTGGGGTCCCAACGGCGTGGTGACCGGCGACGCCGCCAACGAGCTGGTCGCCATCGCGCTCGACCCCAACGCCCACATCCAGGAGGACAAGGCGCTGACCGCGGACATCCGGCCGGGCCGCCGGCCGCGCGGCCCCGACCTGCCGCGGCTGGTCGCGGCCTACCGCGAGCGCGCCGGCATCGACGAGAGCACCGGGACGGAGGCCCGCGCATGACCGACCACCTGCTCAGCGGCGTGGAACCGGACCCCGCGGGGGACGCGGGCCATCTCGACGCGCCGCCCCGCACGGGCTTCTTCACCGACACCTCGGTGTGCATCGGCTGCAAGGCGTGCGAGGTCGCCTGCAAGGAGTGGAACGCCATCCCCGAGGACGGGCTGTCCCTGACCGGGATGAGCTACGACAACACACAGGGGCTCGGGGCCTCGACCTGGCGGCACGTGGCTTTCATCGAACAGTCGCCGCCGACCGCCGAGGGGCGTACGGAACTGCCGCTGGCCGACGCGCCGGAGACCGGTTCGGACGGCCAGGGCGGTGATCTGCGCTGGCTGATGGCTTCCGACGTGTGCAAGCACTGCACCCACGCGGCCTGCCTGGACGTCTGCCCGACCGGTTCGCTCTTCCGTACCGAGTTCGGCACCGTCGTGGTCCAGGAGGACATCTGCAACGGCTGCGGCTACTGCGTCCCCGCCTGCCCGTACGGCGTCATCGAGCAGCGCCCGTCCGACGGCCGCGCCTTCAAGTGCACGATGTGCTACGACCGGCTCGGCGCCGGACAGGAACCCGCCTGCGCCAAGGCGTGCCCGACCGAATCCATCCAGTTCGGGCCGCTGGACGAACTCCGCGAACGGGCCGCGCTCCGCGTCGACCAGCTGCACGCGGCCGGTGTCACCGACGCGCGGCTGTACGGGCACGAGCCCACCGACGGCGTCGGCGGCGACGGCGCGTTCTTCCTGCTCCTCGACGAACCCGAGGTCTACGGGCTGCCGCCGGACCCGGTGGTCACCACCCGCGATCTGCCCGCGATGTGGAAGCACGCGGGCGGCGCGGCGCTCTCGCTGCTCGGCGGCGCTGCGCTGTCGTTCGCGGTGCCCGCGCTGAAGCACCTGGCCAGGAACACCGGACGGAAGGGATGGCGATGACCGGCTCCGATGTCACCCGCGAGGGCCCGGAGGGCGAGCGCCCCGGCCGGGAGGCCGCGCCGGAGATACTGCGCGGCGGGCCCGACGGGGGGAAGCCGGGCCGGGGCGCCGGGCAGCGGGGGCGGCGGCGCGGCAAGGGCAGGCGCGGTGGCCGGGGCGAGCAGCTGATGGCGCCGCCGGCCGAGTTCCAGTCGTACTACGGCAGGCCGGTGATCAAGGCACCCGCCTGGCGCGCCCGCGACATCGCCGGGTACTTCTTCCTCGGCGGCCTGGCCGGTGCCGGATCGGTGCTGGCCGCCGGCGCCCACGCGACGGGCCGCACCACCACCGCGACCGCGATGAAGATCTCCTCCCTGGCGGCGGTCTCCCTGTCCACCGCCGCCCTCGTCAACGACCTCGGCAGACCGGACCGCTTCGCGAACATGCTGCGGGTGCTCAAGCCGACCTCGCCGATGAGCGTCGGCTCCTGGCTGCTGGCCGCCTACGGGCCCGCCGCGGGCGCCGCGGCGGCCTGCGCGGTCACCGGCTGGCTGCCCCGGGCGGGCGCCGCGGCGACCGGCGCCGCTGCGCTCCTCGGCCCGGCCGTCGCCACCTACACCGCGGTCCTCGCGGCGGACACCGCCGTACCCGCCTGGCACGGCGCCCACCGCGAACTGCCGTATCTGTTCGCCGCGTCGGCGACGGCCGCGGCCTCCGGAATGGCGCTCGTCGTCGGGCCCGTACGGGAGACCGCGCCCGCCCGCTGCGCCGCGGTCCTGGCCGCGGTGGCCGACAGCGCCGTGCACCAGGCCGCCGAGGAACGGCTCGGCATGGTCGCGGAGACCTACCGCACCGGCCGGGCCGGAAAGCTGCTGCGTACGGCGCGTGCCCTCACGGCGCTCGGCGCGGCGGGCGGCGCGCTCTTCGGAGGCCGCGCCCGCCCCCTGGCCGCCGCGAGCGGCCTCGCCCTGCTCGCCGGTTCCGCGTGCACCCGCTTCGGGATCTTCGCGGCCGGCATCGCCTCCGCCGAGGACCCGAAGTACACCGTCGTACCCCAACGGGCGGCCAAGGAAGCCCGCCGCACCACCCCAGCGCCCAGCGTGGAGAGGACACAGCCCACATGACCCGCACACCCCACAACGACGAACCCGCGCAGGTCGTGCTCAGCGCGCAGTCCCCGGCGGACGCCGAAGCCGTGCTCGGCACGCTGCGCAGCTGCTTCGCCTCCGACCGCGCCGACGGTGACACCCCGCACGACGAGCCCAGCCAGCCCGGTCACCCGACGGTCTGGACGGAGAACTTCGAGACCTCGGAGGTGCGGGGCGATGTCCGCGAGGGCAGCCGGCCGGCCGCCGCCGTCACCGTGAACCTCCAGGGCAGCCCGCTGGCCGTGGACCGGCTGCGGGACGTGCTGACGCGTGCCTTCGCCGTCCGTACGGAGGGCACGGTGTCGGGTGACCAGGAGGTCGAACTCCAGCTGGTGCTGGAGAGCCCGGACAACGGCTGACGCTCCCCGATACGCCCCGATACGCCACTGGTGCCGCGGATCCGCTGAGGGGCCGCGGCATCGGTGCGTTCCGGGTGACGGCCATCTCCCTCGATTCTCATGTATCTTGGAATTCGAGGTAAATGGCCGAGGGTGAAAGGACGGGCGTCGCGTGCCGGAAGAGAACGAGATCAAGGCGGCCCTGGGGCGGGCGGTACAGGCGTACCAGGGGGCCGTCGACGACTTCGACCGCGAGGTCGCCCGCCTGCTCGGGGTCAACGAGACCGACCTGCGGTGCCTGGAACTGCTGCTGAGCGCCGAGCGGGCCACCCCCGGCGAGCTCGGCGGGCGGCTGGGGCTGACCACGGGCAGCGTGACCGCGATGATCGACCGGCTGGAGAAGCGCGGCTACCTGGCGCGCACCCCGCACCCCACCGACCGGCGCAGCACGCTGGTGCAGGTCACCCCCGAACTCCAGGAGCGCGCCCGCGCGCTGATGATGCCCTTCGTCGAGGACTCCGCCGCGCAGGTCTTCGCCCGCTACGACGACGAACAGCTGGCCCTGGTCGCCGATTTCCTCGACTTCAACCGCGAGGTGCAGGAGCGGCACACCGAGCGGCTGCGCGCCGTGGCCGCCCCGAAGCGCGGCAGCGGCAAGGCCGGTCCCGTTTCCGCGTGAAAAGCCGGTCTCCGGCCCCATCCACGAGCGAGAAGAAGGCAGTCCCATGCACGTGATGATCATTGGTGCCGGTACCGGCGGCCTCGCGCTGGCGCACGGCCTGCGGCGCGCCGGCATCGCCTGCACCGTCTTCGAACGCGACCGCACCCGCGGCGGCGGCCTCCAGGGCTACCGCGTCGGCATCGACCACGACGGCAGCCGCGCCCTGTCCCGGCTGCTGCCGCCCGAGCTGTTCGACACCTTCGTGGCCACCTGCGCCCGTACCCCCGACCACTTCACCATGTACACGGAGAAGTACAAGGAAGTGCTCTCCCTGAGCGGCTTCGCGCGGGCGAGCGAGGACGGGGCCGGGGCGGAGCGCTCGGTCTCGCGTATGACGCTGCGTCAGGTGCTGCTGACCGGGCTGGAAGACCTGGTGCGATTCGACAAGGCTTTCACGCACTACGAGCGTAACCCCGACGGCACGGTCACCGCGCACTTCGAGGACGGCACGTCCGCCACCGGCGACGTGCTGGTCGGCGCGGACGGCACCAACTCGCGGGTCCGCCGCCAGTACCTGCCGCACGCGGAACTCAAGGACGCCGGGATCACCGCCATCGGCGGCAAGGTGCCCCTGACGGACATCACCCGCACCCTGCTGACCGACAAGACCGCCGACGGCGTCAACCTCTTTCTCGCACCCGGCGGTTACTCCCTGATCCTCCACGTCATGCGGTTCCCCTGGGACGAGAACGGAGCGCCCAGGAGCGGCATCGGCGCCACCGACGCCGACCTCATCAAGAACTGGCCGGGCCTCCAGTTCGACAACACCCGCGACTACATCATGCTCGGCATCAGCGGTGCCACGCGGAACCTGCCCGCCGACATCCACGAGCGGGACGGGGCGGGGCTGTGCGAGCTGTTCCGGGAGCTGACCCGCACCTGGGACGCGCGTCTGCGCGCACTCGTCGACCTGGTGGACCCCTCGACCTGCTTCCCCATCCGGATACGCACCTCCGTACCGGTCGAGCAGTGGCCCTCCAGCAACATCACCCTCATCGGCGACGCCATCCACACCATGACCCCGGGCCGCGGCGTCGGCGCCAACACCGCGCTGCGCGACGCCCTCCTGCTGTGCCGGAACCTGACGGCCGTCCGCGACGGCCGGATGCCCCTGGTCCCCGCGGTCCGCGACTACGAGACCCAGATGATCGACTACGGCTTCGACGCGGTGCGCAAGTCCCTGGAGCAGATGGACGGCAACGCGCCGATCCACAGGCCCGTCCTCGGCCGCGCCGTCCTCGCCGCGATGCGCACCGGGATGCGGCTGGTCAATCATCTGCCCCCGGTCAAGCGGAAGATGGCCGCCTCCATGCAGGCGTACCGGGGCCAGGACCGCGACGCATAACGCCGGAATCAGCCGATGTGACGGGCTCCGGACGGGTGCCTTCCGCGCGGACGGCGTGCCAAGCTGGCGGTGGCAGGCTGGAGGCCGTCATGACAGCTCTGACTGCTCGGGAACGCTGGCTGGCCCGCGCCGCGTTGCTCGCGGCGGCGGCAGCCGTGGTGGTGCTGCTCCTCTTCGCGGGCCTGCGCGCCATCGCCCTGCTCGGGGTGGGGGCGGGCGGCCTGGTGGTGACGGCGGCCGGCCTGTGGTGGGCGCTCACCCACCGCGGCGCCCGGCGGGCCCTCGCCCTCGCGCTGGCCGTCGCGGCGCCGGTGCTGGTGCTGATCGCGTACGTGAACCGCCATGTGGCCTGGGTCATCGCGCTGTCCGCCGCGCTGTGGCTGGCCGCGGTGGTGGCCGGGCGGTCCGCCCTCGTACGCGTGGACCGACCGGCCGCGATGCCCGAGACACCGGCCGCGCCGCCCCGGCAGCCCTTCATGATCATGAATCCGCGCTCCGGCGGCGGCAAGGTGGCGCGGTTCGGACTGCGGGAGAAGGCGGAGGCCCTGGGAGCGGACGTGGCCCTGCTGGAAGGGCCGGGCACCGTCGATGTCGCCGGGCTGGCGCAGGCGGCCGTGGTCAAGGGCGCCGATGTCCTCGGCGTGGCGGGCGGCGACGGTACGCAGGCGATCGTCGCCGACGTCGCCGCCGAGCACGGTGTGCCGCTGCTGGTCATCCCGGCCGGCACCCGCAACCACTTCGCCCTCGACCTGGGACTGGACCGCGACGACCCCGCGAAGGCCCTGGACGCGCTGCGGGACGGCACCGAGATGCGCGTGGACCTCGGCCGGGCGGGCGGCCGTCCGTTCGTGAACAACGTGTCGTTCGGGGCGTACGCCGAAGTGGTGCAGAGCCCGTCCTACCGCGGCGGGAAGACCCGTACCGTCGCGGACGTGCTCCCGGACTACCTCGTGGGGCACCGCGGCGCCCGCCTGACGGCCCGCACGGACGACGTGGTCGTCTCCGGGCCGCAGGCCGTGCTGGTCAGCAACAACCCCTACGGCATGGGGGACATCACCGGGCTGGGGCGGCGGCCGTACCTGAACGGCGGGGTGCTCGGCATGATCGGCGTACGGGTGTCGAGCGCCGCGCAGGCCGCCGGGTTGCTCCGGGGGCAGCGCTCCGCCGGACTGACCCGCGCGACGGGCAGGACGGTGACCGTGGACGCGGACCGGGACCGGATACCGGTCGGTGTCGACGGTGAGGCGCTGACCCTGCCCGTACCCGTGCACTGCGAGGTGCGGCCGTCGGCCCTGCGCGTGCTCGTGCCCCGGCAGCGCCCCGGAGTGCCCGGCCCCCGGCCGCACATCGCCTGGAAACGGATCTTCCGGCTCGCCCTGGTGCCGGACCGGCCCGCCGCCGAACGGGCCGCCCGCCGATGACCGACGTACGGCAGGCCGTGCCCGCTTTCCGCGTGCTGTCAACGTACCGGCGCGCCTGGCTCGTCAAGGACCTGGTCGCCGGGGTCGTCCTGACGACCCTGCTGGTGCCGCAGGGCATGGCGTACGCGGACCTGGCCGGACTGCCGCCGATCACCGGTCTGTACACCTCCGTCCTGTGCCTGGTCGGCTATGCGGTGTGCGGTCCTTCGCGCATCCTGGTGCTGGGCCCGGACTCCTCGCTCGGGCCCATGATCGCGGCCACCGTGCTGCCGCTCGTCGCGTCCGGCGGCGATCCGGGGCGCGCGGTCGCGCTCGCCTCGATGCTCGCCCTGATGGTCGGCGCCGTGATGGTCCTGGCGTCCGTGGCGAAGCTCGGCTTCGTCGCCGACCTGATCTCCAAGCCGACGATGATCGGCTATATGAACGGGCTGGCGCTGACCATCATGATCGGACAGCTGCCGAAGCTGCTGGGGTTCAGCGTCGACGGGGACGGCCTGATCGACGAGGCCGCCGGTTTCGTCCGGGGGCTGGCGGACGGTGAAGTGGTCCCGGCCGCGGCCGCGATCGGCTGTGCCGGGGTCGCGCTGGTCCTGGTGCTGCAGCGGGTACTGCCGAAGGTGCCGGCGATCCTCGTCATGGTGGTGCTCGCGATCGGCGCCACGGCCCTCTTCGGCCTGGACGAACACGGCGTCGACACGGTCGGCGTACTCCCCGAGGGCTTCCCGCCGTTCACCATCCCCCAGGTGCAACTGGACGATCTGGGACTGCTGTTCGCCGGCGCCCTGGGGATCGCCCTGGTGTCGCTGGCCGACACGATCTCCACCGCCTCGGCCTTCGCGGCCCGTTCCGGCCAGGAGGTACGGGGCAACCAGGAGATGGCCGGGATCGGCGCGGCGAACCTGGCCGCCGGCTTCTTCCAGGGCTTCCCGGTCAGTACGAGCGGCTCGCGCACGGCCGTGGCGGAGCGCGCCGGAGCCCGCACCCAGCTCACCGGACTGGTCGGGGCGGTCCTGATCACCCTCATGATCGTGCTGCTCCCGGGCCTCTTCCGCGACCTCCCGCAGCCCGCGCTGGCCGCCGTCGTCATCACCGCGTCCCTGTCCCTGACCGACCTGCCCGGGGCGGCTCGGCTGTGGCACCAGCGCAAGGCGGAGTGCCTGCTGTCGGTCGCCGCCTTCCTCGGCGTCGCGCTGCTCGGCGTGCTGCCGGGCATCGCGATCGCCGTCGGGCTGTCCATCCTCAACGTGTTCCGGCGCGCGTGGTGGCCGTACGAGACCGTGCTCGGCCGGGTGGCCGGGCTGGAGGGCTACCACGACATCCGCTCGTATCCGGACGCCTGCCGGCTGCCCGGTCTGGTCCTCTACCGCTTCGACGCGCCGCTGTTCTTCGCCAACGCCAAGACCTTCCGCGACGCGGTACGCAGGCTCGCCCGCGCCGATCCGCCGCCCGTCTGGATCGTGGTCGCGGCGGAGCCGGTGACCGATGTGGACACCACCGCCGCCGACGTGCTGGAAGAGCTCGACCGGACCCTGAACGCGCAGGGCGTCCACCTGGTCTTCGCCGAGCTCAAGGACCCCGTCCGCCGCAAGATCGAGCGCTATGAACTGACCCGCACCATCGACCCGGACCACTTCTTCCCCACGGTGGAGGCCGCCGTCGCCGCCTTCCAGGCGCGCACCGGGGCCCGGTGGACCGACCCGGAGCGGGTGGAAGGCGGCGGGTGAGCAGCGGCGTCAGACGGGCAGTACGCAGCCCAGCGACGAGGTGGCGAACGGCGCCCCCGAGGGGGTGAGGGCGCCGGAGTCCTGGTTCACGGTGAAGGCGGCGACCGTCCTGCCGTACTGGTTGGCCGCGAAGAGCAGCGTGCCCGACGGCGCGAGGCCGATGTGCCGGGGCCAGGAGCCGCCGCTGGGCACGGTGTCCAGCAGGCGCAGCCCGGCGCCGCCGCCGGTGACGGAGAACCGGGCGACGCTCTCGTGGCCCCGGTTGGACAGGTAGAGGAACCGGCCGTCGGCCGAAATCACCACCTCGGCGGGGTAGTTGCGGACCACCGTCGCCGCACTGCCGGGGACGGTGGGCAGGCTCTCGCCGCGGGTCAGCGCGCCGGTCGCCGTGTTGAGCGCGTACACGGTGACCGTGCTGTTCAGCTCGTTGGCCACGTAGGCGTACGGGGCCGTGGGGTGGAAGACCATGTGCCGGGGGCCCGCGCCGGAGGCCGAGCGGACCTCGGAGGCCGGCCGCAGCGCGCCGCTCGCGGGGTCGAGCCGGTAGGTGTACACCTTGTCGGTGCCCAGGTCGACGGCGAAGACGTGCGCGCCCGTGGGGTCGGTGAGGATCTGGTGCGCGTGCGGGCCCTCCTGGCGTCCGGGGTCGGGTCCGGAGCCGGTGTGCTGGACCAGGGCGGTACGGGCGCCCACGCTGCCGTCGGCGCTGATCGTGTGCGCCGCGACGCTGCCCGCGCCGTAGTTCGCGCTGAGCAGATAGCGGCCGGTGGGGTGCACGGACAGGTGGGTGACGTTGGCGCCGCCGGTGGACCGCGCCGGGCCCAGCGCGGTCAGTGCGCCCCCGGCGCCGATGGCGAAGGCCCGTACGGCGCCCTGCCGTCCGCCGTTGTCCAGTGCGTAGAGCACCTTGCCGTTGGGGGAGACGGCGAGGAAGGAGGGGTCGGTCACCGCGGAGAAGCTGCTCTGCCGGGTCAGCGCGCCGGTCCTGGTGTCGAACGCGCAGGTGATGATGCCGTTGCCGTACGTCCCCAGGAACACCGGCCGTTGACCTGCGGCGCACTCGGGGCGGGTGGGTGACGGCAGGGCCCACGCGGCGGGCGTGCGGACGCCGAGCGCGGCGCCGAGCGCGCCGGCGCCCACTGCCCCGATGAGCGAGCGGCGGGCCGGGCCGGAGGCGGGGGCGGTGGGTCCGGGGCGTTCCGGAGGGGGTGGTGGCTGTGCGGGCATGGGCGGGCACCTTTCCACGCCGGAGAGGGGTTGGCGTGTGCTCGTCAACAGCATGGCGACCGTCCGGTTCCAGGTCCAGACCATTGCCGCCCTCGGTGTGCCGCGCACCTCGTGTGATCCGGACATACGGCGACTTCTGGCCGTTCTGTGTTTGACCGGGGCGCGACCGCGCGGGACGGGCGTTGAATCGAGAACGTTTCCGGGGCGGCGCACCGCGGTCGGTGCTCGACGTGAGGATGTGAGACGGGTGAACGAGGGACGCAGACTGAGCCGCAGATCTCTGTTACGGAGCGGGCTGGGCGCGGGCGGACTGGCCGTGGCCACCAGCCTGCTGCCGGGGCTGTGGGAGCGTCCGCCGGGCGCGGCGTGGGCCGCCCCGGCGGGCGCCACGCCGGCAGCCGTACCGGCGGGACCCCCGGCCCCTGCCGCCGCCTTCCCCGACTGGGCCAGGTTCGCCCGGATCGCGGACGGGACGTTCGACGACGACGCCGACCCGGCCCGCGACATGAAGCCGGTGATCGACAAGCTCAAGGCGCAGAACGTGAGCGTCATCGAGGTCGACACGATCCTGTCCAACTGGCTGCCGGACAAGCAGTTCAGCACTCACATGGCGCAGATGAAGCGCTTCTCCGACCTGGCGCACGCCGCCGGGATACGGGTGATCGTGTACTACCCCTCGCTGGAGGTCATCAGCGTCGGCGGGGAGAAGGGCAAGTCGTTCTACAAGAACGGCGACGGCAAGAACTGGGTGCAGCGCGGCCTCGACGGCAAACCCAACGTCTTCTACGGGAGCCTGGTCGTCTGGGTCGACCCGGGCGACGAGAGCTGCTGGGTCAGCCCCAACTCGCCCTGGCGTGACCACTACCTCACCCGTATCAAGGCCCTGGCGGGCACCGGTGTGGACGCCATCTGGCCGGACGTGCCGATCTACTTCGACGGCGCGCTGAGCTGGTGCGACGCCTCCACCTGGGCCGCGGACGCCTTCCGGGCCGACACCGGCCTGGCGCTGCCCAAGAAGGTCGACTGGACCAACGCGGGCTTCCGCCGCTACGTCGAGTGGCGCCACCACAACCTCAACCGGTTCCAGCTCGACATCGCCGCCGCCGGCCGCTCGGTCAACCCGGACCTGGTCACCTTCGTCGAGACGGTGACCATGGACTACAAGTACGCCACCACCGTGGGCCTCGACGGCGCGTACCTGCGCCGGGCGGAGGGCGTCAGCCACGTCTGGGAGGTGGACATCCTCGGCAACTACGACGGGATGCGGCACGCCACGGTCTCCGACTGGACCTGTCTGATCTCGATGTACAAGTACGCCCGCGCGGCCAGCGGCACCAAGCCGGCGTGGGCCTTCTCCTACGGCTGGAAGGCCGACGACGCGTCGCTGGTGATGGCCGAGACGCTGGCGGCGGGCTGCAACCCGTACGAGGTCAAGAGCCCGTTCAAGACCGACAGCACGGACACCGCGATGCGGACCCGGATGTACGGCTTCGTCGCGGCCCACCAGGAGGAGCTGTTCGCCGCCGCCTCCGGGGCCACGGTCGGCGTCTACCACTCGTCCTCTTCGCGCGACTTCGTCAGCCCCGTCGAGGGCAGCGGCATGTACGTCAACACCAAGCCGCCCGCCGGGGTCAAGGACTGGTGGAGCTTCGACACGCCGGAGGAGAGCTGCACCAAGCAGCAGTGGCTGGGCGAGTTCCGCGGCACGGTCAAGTCGCTGGTCCTCGCGCACATCCCGTTCAACACCGTGCCCAGCCCCGGCGTCAGCGCGGACGACCTGGCCGGATACCGCGTGCTGTACCTGCCCAACCTCCAGGCCGTCGCCGACGCGGAGGCGGACGTGCTGCGCTCGTACGTGGCGGGCGGCGGCACCGTCGTGCTCACCGGGCCCGCGCCCACCGGCCTCGACGAGCACGGCGGCACCCGCGCCGAATACGCCCTGGCCGATGTCCTCGGCTTCCGCAAGGCGGACCCGGTACCCGCCGCCAAACGGAACGCCTTCGGTCAGGGCACCTGCTGGTTCATCAAGGACCTGCTCGGCCTGAAGTACCTCACGCGCACCGACCAGCCCACCGCCGACCGGCTCCTCGAACCGGCCCGTACGGCCGCTCCGCCCGCCGTCACGCTCACCGGCGACCCGCGTATCCACCTGGAGCTGAGCCGCCTCGGCGACGCCACCATCGTGCAGCTGGTCAACTTCACGGCGTTCGGCGAAACCCCGGCGGCCTTCACGACCAAGCCCACCACCTGCACCGTCACCCTCACCGTCCCGGCCGGTCGGCAGGTGCGGGCGGCCACGGTCAGCTCGCCAGACGGCTCCGGCGGCCCCGGGCCGAAGCCGGTCACCTGGAAGACGGACGGCGACAAGGCGAGCGTGGAGCTGACGGTGTCGCAGTACTCCCTGCTCAACGTCACCATCAACTGAGCGCGCTCTGAAGGTAGTCGTCACTGCTTCCCGGGAGCGGGGACCCGCCACAAGGACGTCGGCCGGTCCTCGCTTCCGGGGTGCGACTCGAAGGCGATCCAGCGGCCGTCGGGTGACCAGCTCGGCGCTCCGTCGTACGTACCGGGGTCGCGCGTCACCTGGACCGGCGCGCCGCCCGACACCGGCATGACGAAGATCTTCGGCAGGGCGAGCCCGCCCGTGGTGGACGAGAAGACCACCGATCTGCCGTCCGGCGACCAGCTCGCGTCGGTGTGCTCGCCCGCCACGGTGGTCAGCTTGCGCACGCCGCTCCCGTCGGCGTTCATCACATACAACGCCCAAGCGTCGCTGCCCAGTTCCCGGCGCTGGAAGACAAGGCGGTCGCCGCGCGGCGACCAGTTGGGCTCCCGGTTGTCCGTACGGCTCGCGGGACCGTTCACCAGCCGCGTCTGCTCCGTGCCGTCCCGTCTGACCTTCCACAGGGAACCCAGCGCCGACCGGTCGGCGAGTGCCGCCTTTTCGTCCGGGTCCTCCCGCTCCACACTCTCCTGGAAGACGATCCACTTTCCGTCCGGCGAGAAACTCGGCTCCAAATACCCTGAATTCCCCGGGTGTTCGGTCACCCGCTCCGGTCGCCCGCCCGGCCTGAGCACCCAGATCTCGTCCTTGCCCGCCCGGTCGGAGGCGAACGTCACTCCTGCCGAGGGCCGCCAGCTGGAACCGGGCAGGTTCACCGCCGCCCGGTCGTGCTCGTCCAGCAAGTCGCGGACGGCCGTGCGGGAGTCCCGGCCGTCGCGGTGTGCCAGGGGCAGTACGCGCAGCGCGGCGGCCCCCTCGTTGTAACCGCCGTGGAAGACCGTGAACAGCAGGGACTTCCCGTCGGGCGCGAACGCCGGATTCTGTGCGCTGCCCTTTCCGGACTCCCGGTGGATCAGCTCGGCCCCGTCCCCGCGCCGCTCCGCGGGCTTCGCCGAGGGGGAGTCGGCCGTCCCCGGTGACGGCCGTGCCGACTCCGACGGGTGGTGCGGCGGCCCCTCCCCGCCACCCCCGCACGCCGTGAGAACCAGGGCTCCGGCGCCCAGCCAGCCCGCGACCCACCCTCGCCTGCGCATGCGGCCACGTTAGGCGGACGAAGTTCAGTGATTCCACTGGAGTTTGCGTCAAGAATGCGGCTGAAGTGGCGCGGGCCGAGTTGCTTTCACATCTTTTTGGGGATGCGGTGATTGGCGTTGCGAGTATGAGGGAAAGATGGTCAATTTCGGGGGGCGCCGGCGGTGGTCAGGACTTGTGGAAGTGGTCAATGTTTCATTGACAGTTGCTCCGGATCGGTGGTTGAGTCGGGCTCGCCGAATGCGGAAGTCCGAAAGCCGTTCACCCACAGGTGGTAAAGGGGCTTTCGGAAAGTCCGCTGATCCGGAGCCCAGGCCCAGGAACAGGAGCAAGGTGTGCTTGACGCCCGCAGCGGGCCCCGGAAGGAATTCGACCGGCCGGATACCGATTCACCGGATCTGGTGGTGGACGGCGGGCGGGCCGGGGAGGCCGTCGGTGCCGGTGCGCTGAGCGTCGAGGTACCGGGGGACAAGTCGGTCAGCCATCGGGCGCTGCTGGCGGCGCTGCTTCCCGGCGCGCCCGAGGTGCTGACGGTGCGCAACGCCAACCTGGGCGGCGCCGTACGGGCGTTGCTGCCCGCGATGCGGGCCCTGGGTGTGGCGGTCGACGCGGACGGCGGCACGCTGACCGTCCGGCGTGGCGCGTTACCGGTGCCGCAGCAGGTGCGGCCCCACCCGGGCGTGACCGGGTGGCCCGAGGGCGTGCCGTATCTGGAGACCGGCGGGTCGAGCGCCGCGGCCCGGCTGCTGATCGGGGTGCTCGCGGGGAGCGGCACCGCGGCGGTGGTGGACGGCGACGAGGTGCTGCGGCACCGGCCGATGGACTGGCTGGTCGATCCGCTGGCCGAGCTGGGCGCGGACATCGCGTACCTCGGGGAGGACGGCTGCCTGCCCGTATGGGTGAAGGGGCCGGTGTTCCGGCCGGGGCGCACGGTGGAGCTGCGCGTGGGGAGCGCGCAGGCACGGTCCGGCGTCCTGCTGGCCGTGGCCGCCGCGGGGCTGCCCGCGACCGTACGGCACCCGGTGCGCTCGCGGGACCACACCGAGCGGATGCTCGCCTCGTTCGGCGGTGTGCTGGACGAGGGGGACCACGAACTCGGCTGGGGTGGCGGGGCGTTCACGGTGCCGGAGGTGATCGACGTACCGGCCGATCCGTCGCTGGCCGCGTATCCCGTGGCGGCGCACCTGCTGTGGGGCGACGGCGGCACGCTGCGTGTGCCGGGCGTGTGCCTGAACCCGACCCGCACCGGATTCTTCGAGGTGCTGCGGCGGGCCGGGGCCGATATCGCGTACGAGTACGGAAACGGAGGGACTGAGGGGGGACGGCCCCGCGGCGGGGAGCCGGTGGGGACCGTGGTGGTCCGAGGGGGTTTGGAGCAGGCCGGGCCCGTCCGGGTGGACGAGCCGTGGCTGCTGCACGCGCTGATCGACGAGGTGCCGCTGCTGGCCGTGGTCGCGGCCCGGCTGCCGGGGACCTCGTGGATCGGCTGCGCGCAGGAGCTGCGGTTCAAGGAGACGGACCGGCTGACGACCACGGCGCGGATGGCCGGAGCCTTCGGCGCCCGGGTCGAGGTGGCGGCGGACGGGCTGACGGTGCGCGGCGGTGCGCCGCTGCGGGCCGGTGTGGTGCCGGGGTTCGAGGACCACCGGATCGCCATGGCCGCCGCGACGCTCGCGGGGTGTCTGCCGGGGCGCACCACGGTGCGCGGCGGCGCCTGCCACCGCACGTCATTTCCCGACTTCGCCGATGTGCAGCGGGCCGTCGGCGCCCGGATCGCAAAGGACCCCCTGTGATGACGAGTGAGGCGAGTACCGAAGCGCGGTCCACGGGCAGCACCCTGGGGCCGGACTTCACCAGCGGCAGCGGCCCCTGGCTGTACACCGAGGACGGCACGGCCTGGTTCGACGGGACCGCGGGCAGCGGCGCCGCGACCCTGGGCCACCAGCACCCGGACGTCATCGCCGCCGTGACCGCCCAGGCCGGGCGTCTGGCGCACACCGGCTGCAAGCTGGGCTCGGACGCCCGCAGGCGGCTGATCGGGCGGATCGGCGCGCTGTCCCCGTACGCGGAGCCCGCGGTGCTGCCCACCACGACCGGCGCGGAGGCGGTGGAGTCCGCGCTGAAGATCGCCCGCGCGGCCACCGGCCACCGGGCCGTGGTCGGCTTCCGCTACGGCTTCCACGGCAAGACGGCCGGGGCGCTGGGGCTGACCTGGCGGGCGGAGTTCAAGACCTACAGCGGGTTCGCGAACGACGACGGCCGCGCGCCGGTCGTCATCGCGGAATTACCCGATCCGAGGGAGCCGGGGGCCGGTGGCGCGGCCGGGTTCGCGGCCGGGCTGTCCGCGGCGCTGGACGCCGCCGACCGGCGCGGCGGCACCGCGGCCGTGATCCTGGAGCCGGTCCAGGTGACCGAGGGCGTCCTGGACGTGGCGCCGGAGCTGCTGGACGAGATCGCCCGGCAGGCGCACTCCCGGGGCGCGCTGCTGATCCTGGACGAGATCTACACCGGGCTGGGCCGCGCCGGGCGCCTGTTCACCGCCGAGCTGATGACGGAGAAGCCGGACCTGACGCTGCTCGGCAAGACGCTGGGCAACGGCTTCCCGGTCGGTGCCGTGGTGGGGGAGCGCGCGGTGGTCGACGCGCTGCCGCCGGGCGTGCAGACCTCCACCTTCTCCGGCCACCCGGTCTCCTGCGCCGCCGCCGAAGCCGTCCTGGACGTGGTCGTACGGGAGGACCTGGCCGGCCGGGCGCAGCAGCTGGGGAAACGACTGCGCGCCGACCTGGACGCGCTGGCCGCCCGGCACCCCTGGATGCGTGCGGTCCGTACGACCGGCGCCCTGGCCGCCTTCGACTGTGTACGGGACGGACGGCCCGTCCCGGAACTGGCGCGCGCCGTCACCGGCAACGCCCTGCGCGGCCGGCTGCTGCTGTTCGGCGGCGGGCCGGAAGGCGCCAGCGTCAAGATCGTGCCGCCGGCGCTGCTGGACGACGACGGCTACCGGTTCCTGATCGACACACTCGGTACGGCGGTGGCCGAGGCCGCCCGGAACGGCGGCCTCATATGACCTTCCAGCAGCTTGAGAAGGACGTACTGGCTCCCGAGCTGTGCACCGTGTGCGGCGCCTGCGAGCTGGCCTGCCCGGCCGGGGTGATCGGCTTCGATGAGCTGCAACCGGTGCTCACCGTGGCCTCCTGGACCGCCGCCGACTGCGGGGAGTGCACCGACTGCCTGGACGTCTGCCCGGGAGCCGACCCCGGCACCCCGGCCGCCGAGAAGCGCCTGTTCGGCCGCACCCGCACCCCCGACGAGCGCTGGACCGGCGTCTTCGAGGAGGTCGTCGCCGGGCACGCGCTGGACCCCGTGGTGTACGAGGCGTCCGCCAGCGGCGGCAGCCTCACCGCGCTGCTCCAGACGGCCATGCGGGTGCTGGGCGTGACGGCGGTGCTCTCCATGGGGCGGGACGCCGGGCAGCCGTGGCGGGCGGCGCCCGCGGTGGTCCGCGACCCCGGCGAACTGGTGGAGACCGCCCAGTCCACGTACCAGCTCGCCCCGTATCTGGGCGCGCTGCGCCGCATCATGACCGAGGAGCCGGACGCCCGGGTCGCCATGTCCGGAGTGGCCTGCCACATCCAGGCGATGCGCAAGCTCCAGGCCATGGACACCGAGATCGGACGCTGGGCACGCGAGAAGGTCGTGCTCCTGGTCGAGCCCGCCTGCTCGTCCAGTACGCGCCCCGAGGGCACCGCCGCGGTGATCCGCGAACGTGCCCGCGTACCGGTGGAGTCGGTGGTGCGGCTGCGCTACCGCGAGGGCGAGTACCCCGGGAACATCGGCATCCGCACCCGGGACGGCGTGGACCACCAGGTGCAGTTCTGGCAGGCCGTCCGGGACTTCGCCGGGAACAAGACGCACCGCTGCCTGTCCTGCGGGGACTGGATGTCGGGGCTGGCCGACGTGAGCGTCAGCGACGGCGACCCGAACATCTTCGCCGCGAGCGTCAGCGGCGAAGGGCAGGCCAAGCACGGCCGGGTGTTCATCCGTACCCGGGCCGGCGCCGAAGCGGTGGCGGCCGGGCGGGAGCGCGGGCTGCTCACCCACGAGCCCGTGGACCTGGCGGGCCTCAACCTCGGCCTGGAGCGCAAGCGCAACCGGCGCGCCACGTACGAGCGCTCCGGCCGCCCGGTGCCGCTGGGGCCGATACCGGGCCACCGCGAGGAACTGGAGATCGTGCCGGACGAGCGGTGGATCGCGGCACCCGAGCCGCAAGGCGAAGCGGTGCGGGCAGGGGACGGCGAGGGAGCGGGGCGATGACGGAAGAGGCGGCTGTGCGCGGGGTGCCGGAGGTCTCCGCCGGGGGAGTGCTCGGTGATGTGAATCCGTTGCCCGTACGGCAGTTGGTGGCGCACGGGAGTCCGGAACCGGTTGTCGAGGAGGTGCTGCGGCAGCCCCCGGGACGTGGCGAGATACGGCTGCTCGCAGCATGGAGCCTGGTGAGCCCGGGCACCGAACTGCACTACCTGGACCGCTCGGCCCGCACCGGCGAGCGCTACGTCCTCGGCTACTGCTCGGCCGGCGTGGTGGACGCGGTCGGTCCGCAGGCCCCCGGGTTCGCGCCCGGCGACCGGGTGATCGCCATGGGCTGGGGCGAGGCCGTGCACAGCGGCGCGGTCACCGTGCCGTACCGGCTGTGCCGCCGGGTCCCGGACGGCCTGGACCTGGCGGACGCGGTGGTGGCGGGGCTGGCGGCGACCGCGGTGCACGCGGTGGACCGCGCCCTGCTGGAGCCCGCCGACGAGGTGGCCGTGGTGGGGGCGGGCATGGTCGGCCAGCTGGTCGCCCAGATCACGGCGGCCCGGGGCGCCCGGACCACCCTGCTGGACCTGCGCCCGGAGCGGCTGCGCACGGCGCCCGCGCTCGGGCTGGCCGCCGCCGACGGGGAGGACTTCTTCGCGGAGCGGAGCACGGACCCGGCGCAGAACGGGCACGGCGGCCGGTGCGTCTTCCTGTGCGGCACCGGGGACGCCGGGGCCACCGTCGCGGCGGCCGCCCGCTGGGCGGGCCGGGCCCCGGGGCGCCCCCGGCTGGTCGGCGTGGGCCGGTTCGCGGCGCACATCGACTTCAGCGTGGAGCTGGGCAACCTCGACATCCGGTACGCGGCCCGCTGCGGCGCCGGATACCGGGACGCCTCGTACGCCCGCGGGCTGACCGAGGTCACGGCGCCGGACGGCGAGGGCACGGTCACCGAGAACCTGCAAAGGGCGCTGGACCTGATCGTCTCCGGCGCGATCCGCCCGGCCCTGATGGGGCTGCCGCGCCTCCCGCTGGAGCGGGCCGCCGAAGCCTACGCGCGGCTGCGCGAGCGGCCCGCGCACCCCGCCGTCCTCTTCGCCCACGGCCCGGCCGCCGTGCCGGAAGGGAGCGCCGCGCCATGACCACGACGGCTCCCCTCTCCGAAGTGCCCACCGGGCACCGGCCGTTCCCGCCCGCCGAGCAGGCCGGGACCCTGGTGCACCGCTTCCTGGAACAGGCCGCCGCCCACCCCGGACGGGAGGCCGTGGTCACCCCCGAGGCGCGCTGGACGTACCAGGAGACCGCCGGGCGCGCGGCCCGGATCGCCGCCTCGCTGACCGCGGCCGGGCTGCGGCCCGGCGACCGGGTCGGGCTGCTCTTCTCGCACGGCGCCGAGATGATCGCGGCGCTGCTCGGCGTACTGCACGCCGGACTGTCCTACGTACCGCTGGACGCCGCCTACCCCGAGCCGCGCCTCGCCTTCATGGCGCGGGACGCGGGCGTACGGGCTCTGGTCGCCACCGAGCAGCACCTGCCGCCGGCCCGGCAACTGGCGGACGGGCAGCCGGTGTTGGCATACGAAGAACTCGTGTCGGGCGACGCGGCGGACGCCGTGCGGGCGCACCCCGACGGAGAGGCGTACGTCCTCTACACCTCCGGCTCCACCGGGCAGCCGAAGCCGGTCGCGCAGCTGCACCGCAACGTGCTGCACCACGCGCGGGTGTGGACCGACGGCCTGGGCATCGGCCCGCTGGACCGGCTCACCCTCCAGTCCGCCTACAGCTGGGACTCGGCGGTGCAGGACACCTTCGCCGCCCTGCTCAACGGCGCGGCCCTGTACCCCGTCGACCTCAAGTCGCTCGGCATCAGCGGCCTGCTGGAGTGGATGGCGGCCGAGGAGATCACGGTCTACCACTCGACGCTCCCGGTGTTCCGCGCCCTCGTACGGGCCATGGAGTCGCGGGGCACCGCGCTGCCCGCCATGCGGATGCTCGCCCTCGGCGGGGACACCCTGCACCTGGCCGACCTCGACGCCGCCCGCCGGGCCTTCGCGGCACACTGCCGGGTGGCCGGGGCGTACGGCTCGACGGAGTGCTCCTGCGCGCTGCTGCGGGTCGCCGACCGCGACTACCGGCCGCCGACCGGCGTCTTCCCGCTGGGCTTCCCGGCCGCCGAGACGCAGGTGTGGCTCCAGGACGGCGACGGGCAACCGGTCGAGGGGCCGGGCGAGGGCGAAATCGTCGTGGCGAGCGACTACCTGGCGCCCGGCGCGGTCGCCGACGGGCGGACGTACCGTACCGGCGACCTCGCCCGGCGGCTGGCGGACGGCACCCTGCTGCTGATCGGCCGCCGCGACCACCAGGTGAAGATATCCGGAATCCGGGTGGAGACCGGAGAGGTGGAGAGCGCGCTGAAGGATCTGCCCGGGGTGCGCGAGGCCGTGGTGATGCCGTTCACCGACCGGCTCGGCGAACGGCAGCTGGCGGCGTACCTGGTGGCGGCCGACGGGGCGTGTACCGAACCGGCCGTCCTGCGGGCGGCGCTGCGCGGGGTGCTGCCCGACCACGCGGTGCCCACCGCGTACGTGCTGCTCGACGCGCTCCCGCTGACGCCCAACCACAAGATCGACCGGGCCGCGCTGCCCGATCCGCTCGCGGCCCGGGAGACCGGACCCGCCGCCGGCGCGCGTGGTGCCGGGCCGCTGGAGCGGGCCGTGGCCGAGGCGTGGCGCGAGGTGCTCAGCACCGGCGCGGTCTCCCTGGACGACAACTTCTTCGACCTGGGCGGGACGTCCCTGCGGGTGGCCGCCGTCCACGAACGGCTCACCCGCACCGTCGCGCCCGGACTGCGGATGACCGACCTGTACCGGGCGCCGACCATCCGGAGCCTGGTGCGGCTCATCGGCAGCGGCCGGGAGGACTCCGCCGCGGCCGCCGCACGGGGCGCCCGCAGGCGCACCGCCGCCCGTGGCGGTGCCCGCCGGGCCGCGGCCCGCACGCGCCCCGCCGGTCCGCCGCCGCACCCCCAGCAACCAGCAGGAGGAACCAGTGACTGACCGTCCATACGCCGACGCCGCCGCGGCGGACGGCGCCGACCTCGACGGACGGATCGCCGTCATCGGCCTGGACTGCCGGCTGCCGGGCGCCCGCGACCACCACGCGTTCTGGCGCAACCTGCTCGCGGGCACCGACCAGATCCGCGACGTGGACGAGGAGGAACTCGCCGCCGCCGGGGTCGACGCCAAGACCCTGGCCGACTCCCGCTACGTCCGCCGGGCCGCGACGGTCGAGGACGCGGACCTCTTCGACGCCTCCTTCTTCTACCTCAGCGCCCGCGAGGCCGAGCGGATGGACCCACAGCTGCGGCTGTTCCTCCAGTCCTCCTGGAAGGCGCTGGAGCACAGCGGCCACGACTCCGAGCAGTACGACGGCCGCATCGGCGTCTTCGCGGGCGCGCTGTCCAGCACATATCTGCTGAACAACGTGCTGACCGGGGAGCAGGGCTTCAACGGTTCGCTGCCCAGGATGCGCCAGGACCTGGCCACGCTGATGGGCAACGACCCCAACTACCTGGCCACCCGGGTCTCGTACCACCTCAACCTCACCGGCCCCAGCATCTCCGTGCAGACCGCCTGCTCCACCTCGCTCGTCGCGGTGCACCAGGCGGCGCAGAGCCTGCTGGCGCAGGAGTGCGACGTGGCGCTGGCCGGCGGGGTGGCACTGCGCTTCCCGCAGGAGGCCGGATACCGCCACGAGACCGACGGGATCGCCTCGGAGACCGGCACGGTGCGGCCCTTCGACGCGGGCGCGGACGGCACGGTCTTCGGCAACGGCGTCGGCGTGGTGGTCCTCAAACGGCTGGCGGACGCCCTCGCCGACGGTGACACCGTCTGGGCGGTGCTGCGCGGCTCGGCCATCGGCAACGACGGCGCCGACCGCGTCGGTTACACCGCGCCGGGCGTCACCGGCCAGGCCGCCGTACTGGCCGAGGCGCTGGCCGTGGCCGACGTGGACCCCGCGACCGTCGGCTACCTGGAGGCGCACGGTACGGGTACGAAGATGGGCGACCCCATCGAACTGGCCGCTGCCGCGCAGTCCTACCAGGTGGACGGCGCGCCGCCGCTGACGATCGGGTCGGTGAAGGCCAACCTCGGCCACCTGAGCACGGCCGCCGGCGTCACCTCGCTCATCAAGTGCGTGCTGATGCTGCGCCACCGCACGCTGGTGCCCACCCCGCACTTCACCGAGTGGAACCCGCAGTGCGAGGTCGCGGGCACCCGCTTCCGCGTCGGGACGGAGGTCGAGCCGTGGCAGCCGGGGGCGGAGGGTGATCCGCTGCGCTGTGCGGTCACCTCCACCGGCATGGGCGGCACCACCGCGCACGTCGTCCTGGAGGAAGCTCCGGCGCCCGCCCCGGCGGTACGCCCCGCCGACCCCGTCGTACTGCTGCCGGTCTCGGCCAAGTCCCCGGCCGCGCTGGAGACCGCCCGCCAGGAACTGGCGGACCACCTGGAGGCCACGGCACCCGGCGAGGACGCGTCCGAAGCGCTGGGCGACACCGCCCTGGAGGACGCCGCCTACACGCTGGCCACCGCCCGCCGCACCTTCAACTACCGCGCCGTACTGACCGTCCCGGACCGCGAGACGGCCGTACGCGCGCTCCGCAGCGGCGATCCGCGCTTCACCCACCAGGACTCCGGACAGCCCGCCGACCGGCCCGTGGTGCTGCTCTTCCCCGGCCAGGGTGCCCAGCACCCCGGCATGGGCCAGGGCTGGTACCAGCACCTGCCGGTGTTCCGCGAGGTACTGGACGAGTGCGCCGGACTCCTGGAACCGCACCTGGGCCTGGACCTGCGGGACGCCCTCTACCCGCGGCTGCGCGAGTACACCGGCACCCCGCACGACCTCAACCGCACCCGGCTGACCCAGCCCGCGCTGTTCGTGGTGGAGTACGCGCTGGCCCGGCAGTGGATGGCCTGGGGTGTGCGCCCGGCCGCGCTCATCGGGCACAGCGTCGGCGAGTACGTGGCCGCCACCCTCGCCGGGGTCTTCCGGCTCCCCGACGCCCTGCGGGTGATCGCCGAGCGCGGCCGGCTGGTGGACGAGCTGCCCGGCGGGGTGATGGCGGCGGTCATGCTGCCGCCCGCCGAACTGGCCCCGTACCTCGAAGAGGACGGCGAGGTCGCGCTCGCCGCGGTCAACGAACCCGCGGTGTGCACCGTGGCCGGGCCCAAGGACGCGGTCCGCGCGCTCACCACCCGGCTCGCCGCCGACGGCGTCGCCCACCGGAAGGTCGTCACCTCGCACGCCTTCCACTCGGCCATGATGGACCCGGCCGTCGGCCCGCTCACCGAGCTGCTGCGCGAGGTCCCGCTGCACCGCCCCGAGGTCCCGTTCCTGTCCAACCGGACCGGCACCTGGATCACCGACGAGGAGGCCACCGACCCCGCGTACTGGGGGCGTCACCTGCGCGAGACCGTACGGTTCGCGGACGACGTGGCCACCGTGCTCGACGGCGAGCCCCCGGTCTTCCTGGAGGTGGGTCCCGGCCAGACGCTCGCCACCTTCACCCGGCGGCACCCGGACCGGGAGACCGGCGTACCGGTCGTCACCTCCGCCGCCCGCGGCCGGGACGCCGGCGCCGACCTGACCGCGGTGACCGCCGCGCTCGGCCGGCTGTGGGCGGCCGGCCTGCCGGTGGACTGGCAGGGCTACTACGCGGGCCGCGGGCGCCGCCGGGTACCGCTGCCGACGTACCCCTTCGAAGGCACCCGCTACTGGGTCGAACCCGGCACCGGGACGCTGACCGGCGCGGGCGGCGGCTCCGGCGACGGCGTGCGCAAACTCCCCCTGGACGAGTGGTTCTCCGCCCCGGTCTGGCGCCAGGCCGTCGGCACCCTCGACGCGCCCGCCGAGCCGGTCGCCGACCCCGTGCTGCTCTTCGCCGACGAGCAGGGCACCGCGGCCCGGCTCGCCGCGCACGCCTGCGCGGGGGAGGTGCTGACCGTACGGGCCGGTACGGCGTACGGGCGGGACGGCGACACCTGGACGCTGCGGCCGGACTCCGAGGAGGACCACGCCCGCCTCATCGCCGACCTGCTGGCCGAGGAGCGGCTGCCGGACCGCGTCCTGCACGCCTGGTCCACCGCCCCGCTGCCCGCCGAACGCGGCCGGGAGCGCTTCGAGACCGCCCAGCGGCACGGCCTCTACAGCCTGATCGCCCTGGTCAAGGCGCTCAGCGAACACGGCGTCACCAAGCCGCTGCAGCTTGACCTGATCAGCGCGGGCGCCTACGCCGTCAGCCCGGCCGAACCGGAACCGGCGGCCGAACTGGTGCCGCTCGCCGTCGCCGCCCGGGTCATCGGCCAGGAGCACGGCAACATCGGCTCCCGGCACTTCGACCTGCCGGCCGCCGTGGACGAGCGCTCGCTGCGCACGCTCGCCGCCGAACTCGCCGGGCAGCGCCGCCCCGAGGTCGCCACCACGCTGCGCGGCGCCACCCGCTGGATCGCCGACCTGGAGCCGGTACGCGCCGACTGGACCGCCAAGGCCGCCTCCCGGCTGCGCGAGGACGGCGTCTACCTCATCACCGGCGGCCTCGGCGAGATCGGCGCCACGATCGCGAAGTGGCTGCGCCGCGAGTGCCCGGGCGTCCGGCTGGCGCTGCTCACCCGCGACCCGCTGCCCGACCGCGCGGAGTGGGACGCCTGGCTGGACGCGCACGACGAGGACGACGGGACCTCGCTGCGCATCCAGCGGCTGCGGGCCCTGGAGGACGGCGGCGGCGAACCTCTCCTCGTACACGCCGACGTGGCCGACGAGGACGCGCTGCGTGCCGCGGTGGACCAGGTCACCGCGCACTTCGGCGCGCTGCACGGGGTCGTGCACGCGGCCGGGTTGCCCAGCGAGCAGTGGGACCGGGCCATCACCGCGGCCAGCGCCGAGCAGTGCGAGTGGCATTTCGTGCCCAAGGCGCACGGCCAGATCGCGCTGGAGAAGGTGCTGTCCGGCCACGACGTGGACTTCGTGCTGCTGCTCTCCTCGCTGGCCGGTGTGCTCGGCGGGCTGCGGCTGCTCGGCTACGGCGCCGCCAACCACTTCATGGACGCCGCCGCCGAGCGGGCCAACCGCGGCCTGGACCGTACGGTGTGGATCAGCGCGGCGTGGGACGTGTGGCAGCACCACCAGGACGAGAAGCGGGCGATCTCCGCGATCGGCCGCAGCATGGACGACAAGGCGATCCAGCCGGAAGAGGGCCTGGAGGCGATCCGCCGCCTGCTGACACTGCGCGATGTCTCCCATGTCGCCGTGTCCACCTGGGACATCGGGCACCGGCTCGACCAGTGGGTGCGCGACGAGCGGATCGCCCGGCCGACGGCGGGTGCCGCCGCGGCCGTGGCCGACGCCGAAGGGCAGGAGGCGGCGGACGACCTCGTCGGGCAGGTGGCGCGGCTGGTGCGCGGCGCGCTCGGCGCCGAGGACATGCCGCTGGACGGGGACATCTTCGAGTTCGGCGGCGACTCGCTGCTGATCGTGCGGCTGCTGTCGGACCTGCGGGACCAGTTCTCGGTGGAGGTGCCGCTGGCCGACGTGCTCGGCGAGCCGACGCCCGCCGCGCTGGCCAGGCTCGTACAGGAGCGGCTGGACGCGCGGACGGAGGCCGGTACGGGGGCGGCCGACGCGTCTGCCGGGGACACCGGCGACGACATCGGCGCGCTGGCCGCGCAGCTGGCCGCACTCGACCCGTACGACATCGAACGCCTGCTGGCCGAGGTGCGGCAGGACGGCCCGACCGGCCAGGACCGGCAGGAACAGGAGCGCTGACCGTGGACTTCAGTCTGATCTTCTTCTCCGGGGACGAGAAGAACAAATACCGCTTCGTGCTCGACGCGGCCCGCTACGCGGACGAGAACGGCTTCACCGCCATCTGGACCCCGGAGCGGCACTTCCACCGTTTCGGCGGCCTCTACCCCAACCCCTCCGTCCTCGGCGCGGGCCTGGCGATGCACACCCAGCGCCTCCAGATCCGGGCCGGCAGCGTCATCCTCCCGCTGCACAGCCCGATCCGGGTCGCCGAGGAGTGGGCCGTCGTCGACAACCTCTCCCGCGGACGCGCCGGCATCGCCCTGGCCACCGGCTTCAGCCCGCTGGACTTCGCCATCCGGCCGGAGGGCTGGTCCGACCGCAGGCAGCGCACCTTCGACGCGGTGGGCACCATCCGCGAACTGTGGGAGGGCGCGCCGGTCTACGTCCAGGACGGCCTGGGCAACCACGTCGAGGTGGAGCTGCACCCGCAGCCCGTGCAGCCCGAACTGCCCATCTGGCTGACCTGCACCAAGAGCGTGGAGACGTTCGAGACGGCCGGACGGCTCGGCTGCAACGTGCTGACCGCGCTGATCGACATGACCAACGAGGAGCTGGAGGAGAAGCTCGCGGTCTACTACAAGACCCTGGAGGAGTACGGGCACGACCCGGACAGCACCACGGTCACGCTGATGCTGCACACCTTCATCGGCACCGACCTGGACGAGGTCAGGGAGACCGTCTGGCCGCCGTTCAGCGACTATCTGCGCTCCTTCTTCACCGTCATCGACTCGCAGAAGAAGAACCTGGCGCCGGGCGCCGGCGTCCGCGACATCTCGGCCGACGACCAGGACGAACTGATCAAGTTCGCCTTCGACAAGTACTTCGAGAAGGGTGCGCTGCTCGGCACCCCGGACTCCTGCGCCGCGGTGGTCGACCGCTTCCAGGGCATGGGCGTCAACGAGATCGCCTGCCTGATCGACTTCGGCGTCGACGAGGACCTCGTCGTGCAGAGCCTGAGCTACCTCAACGAACTCCGGAGGCGCTACGCATGACCGCCGCCCCCTGCCGGGCCGACCTCGTCGCCCGGCTCACCGGCCTCACCCCCGGCCAGCGTGCGCGCCTGCGCGGACGGATTCCCCAAGTGCTCGCCGAACAGCGGAGGCTGACCCCGGGGCAGCGCCGCCTCTGGCTGACCCAGCAGCGGCTGCCCGGCCACCCGGTGGACGTGGTCTGCCAGGCCGTGCACCTCACCGGCGGTCCGGTGGACCTCGACCTGCTCGCCGAGCGGGTACGCGGCTTCGCGGCCCGGCACGAGGCGCTGCGTACCACCTTCGAGGACGGCGGCTCGGGCCTCCGCCCGGTGGTGCACGAGGAACTGCCGCCCCTCCTGGCCCGTACCCGCTGCGCCGACGCCGACGCGGCACACCGGCTCGCCCGGGAACTGGCCGCCGAGCCGTTCGACCTGGCGGCCGGGCCCCTGCTGCGGGTCACCCTCGCCGAAGGGCCCGCGCCCGACGAGGCGTGGCTGCTGGTCGTGGTGCACAACCTCGTCTTCGACGCGTGGTCCTTCGAACTGCTGCTGGACGAACTGGCCCGGCCCGCCGACACCGAGCCCGCCGCCGCGCCCGCCTTCAGCGACTACGCCCGCGAGCTGCGCCAGTGGCTCGGCAGCCCGGCGGGCCAGGAAGCGGCCGCGTACTGGGCCGGTGAGGTGGCCGACGCGCCGCCGCCGCTGCCCACCGACCGGCCCCGCCCCGCCGACGGCACCTCGCGCAAGGGCGGCCGGGTGGACTTCACCGTGTCCCGGGCCGTCACCGAGGGAATCGCCGCGGCGGCACAGCACGAGGCGGCCACCGCGTACGCCGGATGGCTGGCCGTGGCCTGGGCCGCGCTGGCCGAGTTCGGCGGACGGCAGGACGTGCTGCTCGGCACGTTCACCGCGGGCCGGGACCGGCCCGGCACCGCCGAGGTGGCCGGCTACCTGCTCAATGTCCTGCCCGTACGGCTGCGGGACGCGGGCGACGGCTCGCACGCCGCCCGCGTCCGGGCCGTCCGCACGGCGACCCGGGCCGGACTCCGGCACGCCGCGTACCCGGGCGAACTGGTCGCCGCGGAGGTACGGCCCGCCCGGGTGCCGGGCGACCACCCCCTCCTCGACGCCGTCTTCGTCTTCGACAACCTCGGCGAGGGCGGCCGGGAGATCCAGGGCGCCCGCGCGGACACCGCCGACCTCGACAAGGGCACCGCCCGCTACGACCTGACACTGGCCGTCTACCCCGGACCGGACGGCACCGAGGGCTGGTTCGAGTACGACAGCGAGCTGTACGACGAGGCCACCGTGCGCCGCCTCGCCGAGCGGTTCACGGCCCTGGCCGGGGCGGCGGCCGGTGCGGGAGGCCGGGCATGACCACCGCACGGCTGTGTGCCCCCGCCTACGAGCTGGGCGAGTACGCCGACCCCGTCACCGAGCTGCCGGAACTGCTCGCGGACCCCGACACCGCGGCCCGGCTGACCGCCCCGGCCGCCGGGTTCGACACCTACCACTGGTCGGACGGGCAGGTGGTGGAGCTGATGGCCGCCGCGGCCCAGCGCACCCTGGGCGAGGCCGGGGTGCCGGGCGACGAGGTCGATCTCGTGCTGCTGGCCACCGACTCGCTGCCGCGCGACCGCACGGCCCACCGGGACGTGGCCGAACTGCTCCAGGACATCGGGCTGACCCGCGCCACCGCGAGCACGCTCGGCCTGATGGACTGCGCCACCGCCATGGCCGCCGTGGGCACCGCGGCCTCCCTGGTCCGGGACGGCAGCGCCCGCCATGTCCTGGTCGTCACCGGCGATCTGGCCGACCACGCCACCGGCGGCGAACGCGTCGTCGCGGGCGGCGCGGCCATCGCCAGCGACGCCGCCGCCACCGCCCTGGTATCGGCGACCGCGGCCGGACTGCCGGTGCTGGGCATGGCCCACCACGCCGCACCGGAGAGCCTTTCCGGGGAACCCGCGCGGCAGCAGCTGGCGGCCCGGATCGCCGCGCACCGCGAACTGTTCGCCCGGCTCGCGGAGCGGCACCCGGTCCGGCCCGAGGAGGTACGGGCCGTCCTGCCCAGCAACTTCGCGCGCAACGTCCTGGAGATCTACCTCTCCGACGTCGGCTACGGCGGCGACCGGCTCGCGCTGGGCAACGTCGGCCGGATCGGGCACTGCCTCGGCAGCGACCCGCTGATCAACCTCGCGGACCGGCTCGCGGAGACCAAGGCCGCCGGGGAGGACGCGGGCGGCCCGGAGGACCGCCTCGTGCTGCTCGGCGCGGGCATCTCCCACCTGGCGGCGGTGCTGCTGGGCGCGCGCCCGCTGCCGGCGGGGGCGGGATGAGTACGGCGGCGGCCCATGTGAACGGCCTCGGCGCGGAGTTGGGCGCGATACGCCGCAAGGTCGCCGAACTCCCCGAGTACGCGGGCGGACCACCGGACGCGGGCACCGGCTTCGCCGAGTACCGCGAGGCCGAGGGCGGCATCCTCGACCTCTTCGGCCCGGCCATGCGCGGCGCGCTGGATGCCTCCGGAACCGACCCGGCCACGGTGGACACGGTGCTGCTCGCGACCGAGTCGCTGCCCGCCGACGGCCCGGACAGGACCGCCCTCGCGGGCCTGCTGAGCGACCTCGGTTTGCGCCGCGCCTACCCGGTGATGCTGGGCCTGGCCGACTGCTCCACCGCCATCGCCGCCTTCGACATCGCGGCGTCCCTGGTGCGGTCGGGCGCGTCCGGCACGGTGCTGGTGGTCTCCGGGGACCTGGTGCGTACGGTGCTGCCGGGCGGCCGGGTGGTGCTGGGCGGCACGGCGGTCGCCGGGGACGGGGCCGCGGCGGCCGTCGTCTCCGGGCGGCGGTACGGCTGGGAAGTGCTCGGCGGGGCCCGCGGAATTGCTGCCGAGGCTGCCACGCCGGGCCATCGTATGTCTGCTCAACTGGCCATGTATCAAGGCTTGTTCGCCGACCTGTGGGAAGCGACGGGGCTGACGCCCCGCGACCTGGGGCCCGGTGCCGTGCTGCCCAGCAACCTCGCCCGGGACGCCCTGCGGACGTTCCTGGGCGAGGCCGGAATCGCCGACTCGCAGGTGTACCTGGACAACGTGCCGCGTATCGCGCACTGTCTGGGCAGCGACCCGCTGATCAATCTCGCCGACCGTACGGCCGGGGGCGGCGCACCGTCCCCCGTCGTACTGCTCGGCACCAGCGCGGTGCACGCCGCCGCCGTTCTACTACGTCCCGTGGAGGAATGAACACATGCCGACGGCAGAGGAGAGGACCGCCGGAATCTGGCGGGAGATCCTGGACCTGGACACCGGGACGCCCATCGGCCCGGAGGACGACTTCTTCGCCCTGGGCGGCACGTCCCTCCAGGCCATGTCCCTGGTGCAGCGGCTGCGCGAGGAGTTCGGCGCCCCGGTGGCGCTGAGCGCGCTGCTGGCGGACGCCTCGCTGCGGGCCGTCACCGCCGCGGTGACGGCGCACGGAGCCGGGCACGAGGAGACCGCCCGGCCGTGAAGATCCAGTCTGTGGCCGCCCTGCGGCAACTCCCGCCCCGCACCCGGGCGGTGATGGGCGCCAACCTGGTCAGTTCGGTGGGCACCGGACTGGTCCAGCCGTTCCTGGTCCTGTATCTGACCCGGGTGCGCGGGCTGCCCGTCGGCGCCGCCACCGCCGTCATCTCGGTGATCGCGGTGGCCTCGCTGCTCGGCGGGCCGCTGGCCGGACGGCTGGCCGACGGCCGCTCGCTGCGCGCCACGGCCGCCGCCGCGATGGCCCTCGCGGCCCTCGGCACGGCCTCGTTCGCGCTGGTCACCGGGGTGGGCGGCGCGGTGCTGGCCGGGTCGGCCTACGGACTGGCGTACGGCGCGATGCTCTCCGTCTGGAACACCGCCATCGGCCGGAGCGTGACGGGCGAGGCCCGGTCCACCGTGTTCGGGCTCCAGTTCGTCGGGCTCAACGCGGGGGTGGGGCTCGGCGGCCTGCTCGGCGGAATCTTCGCCTCGACGGCCGATCCGGGCCGCTTCCAATTGCTGTACGTCTGTGACGGCCTGTCGTTCCTGGCGGCCGGCGCCGTCCTCGTCCTCGCGGTGGGGCGGGGGCCGGAACGCCCGGACCCGGCAGCGGCAGAACCCGCCGCCGGGCCCCGCGGCTACGCCGTCGTCCTCCGGGACCGCGCGCTGCTCAAGGTGCTCGCCTTCACCGTCGCGCTGATGGTGGTGGGGTACGGGCAGCTGGAGTCCAGCATTCCCGGGCTGGTCGCGGTGCGCGGCATGGACGCGCGGATCATGGCGTGGGGCTTCGTGGCCAACACCTGCTGCATCGTGCTGATCCAGTTCGCGGCGGTCACCCGCATCTCCCGCTCCCGGCCCGCCGTCCTGCTCGCCGGGACCGCCGGAAGCTGGGCGGCCAGCTGGCTGCTGCTCCTGCTGGCCACCGTCAGCAGCAGCACCGCGGTACAGGCCGCGCTGGTGATCGGCGCGCTGGCGGTGTTCGCCGTGGGGGAGGCACTGCTGGCCGTGGCACTGCCCACCCTCGTCAACACGCTGGCGAGCGATCCGGTACGCGGCCGGTACAACGGCGCCTACTCCGCGGCCATGTCGGGGGGCCTGGTCCTGGGCCCGCTGCTCGGCGGCCGGCTGCTCACCGGCGGACAGCCGTGGCTGCTGGCCGTGGTGCTGGGCGCGGGGTGTGTGGCGTGCGTGGCCCTGGCGCCGCGGCTCGGGCGGCTGCACGGCCCGTCGGACAGCGCGCAGACGGCTGCGCCGGAGGCGCCGGACGACCGGCACACCAGTGATCCGTACGAGAACGAGCCGCAGCGGCTGGGTTCCGGGGGTGGACGATGACGGCCGTACACGAGATCTTCCGGCAGCGGGCGGCCGAGCGCCCGGACGCCACCGCCCTGCTCCACGGGGAGCGCACCGTGAGCTACCGGACGCTGGACCGCGCCTCGGACGCCTACGCGGCCGAACTCGCCGCGGCAGGAGTACGCGCCGCAGACATCGTGCCCGTCCTGATGCCCCGCTCCCCGCGCTACGTGGCAACCCTCCTGGCGATCCTCAAACTGGGCGCCGCCTACGCGGCCCTCGACCCCCGCTGGCCCGCGCCCCGGATCGCCGAACTGACGAGGCGGGCGGACGCCCCGCTGATCGCTGCCGCTCCGGGACACCAGGAGACCCCGCCCGTCCCGGTGTGGGTGCCCGGCACGGACATCGAGGAAGCCGCCGCCGGCGCCCAGCCCCTGCCGCCGGTGCCCGTACGGGAGACGGACACCTGCTGCGTCTTCTTCACCTCCGGCAGCACCGGCCGCCCCAAGGGCGTGCTCTCACCGCACGCCGGAACGGTACGGCTGTTCACGGCCGAACCGGCCTCCCGCTTCGCCGATCTCGGCCCCGACACGGTCTGGCCACAGGCCGCCCCGCTGCCCTGGGACGCCGCCTCCCTGGAACTGTGGGGAGCGCTGCTCAACGGGGGCACCTCCGTGCTCGTGGACGAGCCCTACCTGACGGCGGACGGGCTGCGCGACCTCGTACGCCGGGCGGGCGTGAACACGCTGTGGCTCACCGCCTCGCTGTTCCACCTGCTCGTGGAGGAGGACCCGGACTGCTTCCACGGGCTGCGGCAGCTCATGGCGGGCGGCGAACGTCTCTCGCCCGCCCACGTCCGCCGCTTCGTACGGGCGCACCCCCACATCACGCTGGTGAACGGCTACGGCCCCGTAGAGACGACGGTCTTCGCCACCGCCCACCGGATCACGCCCGCCGATGTCGCCGACGACCAGGCGCCGGGCACGCAGATCCCGGTGGGCCGCCCGGTCGGACGGACCGACGTGTTCGTCCTGGACGAGGAGTCGCGGCCGGTCCCGCCGGGCACCACCGGCGAGATCTGCGTCGCGGGCGCCGGACTGGCCGGCGGCTACCTCGCGGACCCGGAGCAGACCGCGCGCAGCTTCGTCGACCTTCCGCTGGACGGCACCGTACGCCGCGTCTACCGCACCGGCGACCTGGGCTTTTGCTCCGTCGACGGCACCCTGCACTACGCGGGCCGCCGCGACCGCCAGGTCAAGGTGCACGGACACCGCATCGAGCCGGGCGAAGTGGAAGCCGCGGCGGCCCGGGTGCCCGGAGTGCTCCGGTGCGCCGCCGTCCCGCTGATGGAGGACGGGCGGTGCGTGGGGCTGGCCGCCGCGTACACGGTGCGGGACGGCCGGGAGCCGGTGAGCGCGGAGACGGTGCGCCGCACGCTGGCCGAGCGGCTGCCGGAGTACCTGGTGCCCCGGGAACTGGCCGCCGTGGAGGCCTTCCCGCTGACCGACAACGGAAAGCTGGATACGGCCGCGCTGCTGGACCTGATCACCGCGCGCACGGAAGCGGCCCGGCGCCGGGCCGACGCGCCTGGGCTTTGTGACGTAGTGGACGGCTCGGCAGCAGCCCATGTCACCGCGGCCTTCGCCGAGATCCTGCGCCGGGACCCGGACGACGTGCCCCCCGACGCCTCGTTCTTCGAGCTGGGCGGCACCTCGCTGGACGGCGCCCGGCTGTGCGTCCGCATCGGCGGGCGCACCGGCGTCCCGGTACCGGCCTCCGTACTGATCGCGGGCCCGACCGTACGCGACCTGGCGGAGTGGATCGAGAAGCGGCAGGCGGAGCCGGGGGAGTCCACCCAGCCCGTGCTCACAGGCCCGCTGACGCTGCTCCCCGTCCAGACCGGCTTCCTGTACGAGCAGCAGCTCGACCCGTCCGACACCTCGGCGCACTGCGTCCTGCTGTGGCGGGTGACCGGCGCCTTCGACCCGGAGGCGTTCCGGGCCGCCGCGGACGACGTACACCGGCGGCACCAGTCGCTGCACGCCCGCTATGTCTTCGACCGCCGCCCGGTGGCACTCCTGGACGGCCCGGCCGCGCCGGTGGACGTACGGGTCCTCGATCCGGCCGGGGACGAGACGGCCGCGCTCACGGCCGTACACACCGAGCTGCACCGGCCGCTGGACATCGGCTCCGGAGCAAACTGGCGGTGCGTCATGGTGCCCTCGGCGGCCGGTGACCGCTGGTGGCTGGGCATCGTCGTACACCACATCGCCTTCGACGGCGGTTCCGCGCGGCCGCTGGCCGAGGACCTGTCGGCGGCCTACGCGGCCCGGCTGCGCGGCGAGGAGCCCAGGGCCCCGCGCCCCGCCCCGCTGGCGGCCGTCCTGGCGGGCCACCGCGCGCAGGTGAACGGACACACCGGCGAGGAGCAGCGCGCGTACTGGCGTGACGAACTGACCGGCGTGCCGCCGCTGGCCCTGCCGTCCCCCGAAAAGACACCCTCTGAAGGCGCGGCGCCCACTTTCACCCTCTCCGCCACCGAGTACGCGGCTCTGGAAGAGCGGGCCCGGCACCACGGCAGCACCCGCTTCGCGGTGCTGCTGGCGGTCTACGCCGAAGCCCTGGCCGCCGCGACCGGGCAGCACGACCTCGCGGTGGGCGCGCCCGTCGCCAAGCGCTACCACCCGGACACCGCCGACGCGGTCGGCTGCCTGATCGACGTGGTCTGCTTCCGGATGCGCCCGGCCGGTGACGGCACGGCGGACGCGCTGCCCCGCCTCCTGGAGAGCATCCACGCGGGTCTGGCCGCGCAGGACGTGCCGTTCGAGGAGGTGGTACGGCTGGCCGCCGACCCGGCACGGGACCGGACCCGGCATCCGCTCTTCCAGACGATGTTCGCGCTCCAGGAGGGGCCGCCGCAGCGCCTGGAGCTGGCGGGCTGCGGAACCGAGCCCGTACGGGAACCGGCACCGCGGGCCGTCCACGAGCTGGAGGTGGAGGTGTGGCCGGACGGCGCGGGCGGCGCCGAGGTGATCTTCGGGCACCGGCCGGACCAGGTGTCCACCGCGTTCGTGGCCCGGGTGGCCGCCGCGTACCACCGCCTCCTGCGGCAGCCGGACCGGCCGTGAACGGGCGGACCGACGCGGTGAACGGCGGCGTGGGCGGCCTCGACAGCCCGGCTCGCCACCGGTCCCGCATCCACGAACTGGACCGGGACATCGCCCGGCTCATCCGCCTGCGCACCGCCGAGGACCGCCGCCTCCAGGACGCGCGCCGCGCCGTCGGACACCCCCGTACGGACCTGGCCTGGGAGAACGCCGTACTGCGCGGCTACCAGGAGGCGCTGGGCCCGGCCGGCGCGCAACTGGCCCTGCTCCTGCTCGGACTGGGCCGCAGCACGCCCCCAAAGCCGGCCGCCGAACCGGAAGAACGGACGAAGGAGCACACCAGCACATGACAGCGCCCGAACGCGGCTACGCGGACTACCAGTACCAGATCTACGTGCGAGGGCTCCAGGACGCGGTCCCGCCCTTCACCACCGACCTCGGAGCTCTGGAGGACCAGGCCCGCGACCGCCTCGGCCCCAAGCCCTACTGGTACATCGCGGGCGCGGCCGGCACCGGCGCCACCGCGCGCGCCAACCGCGCCGCCTTCGACCGCCACCGCATCGTCCCGCGCATGCTGCGCGACGCCACCGCCCGCGACCAGCGCACCACCGTACTGGGCAGCGAACTGCCCGCCCCCGTCGTCCTCGCCCCGATCGGGGTGCAGTCCCAGGTCCACCCGGAAGGCGAGCTGGCCACCGCCCGCGCCGCCGCGGCCACCGGTGTGCCGATGGTGCTGAGCACCGCCGCCTCGCACACCATCGAGGAGGTCGCCGAGGCCAACGGCGACGGGCAGCGCTGGTTCCAGCTGTACTGGCCGCACGACGACGAGGTGACCGCCAGCATCCTCAAGCGGGCCCGCACGTCCGGCTACACGGCCCTGGTCGTCACCCTGGACACCTGGCAGCTCGCCTGGCGACCGCACGACCTCGACCAGGCGTATCTGCCGTTCCTGCGCGGCGACGGGGTGGCGATCCCGCTGTCCGACCCGGTCTTCCGCTCCCGGCTGGAGCGGCCGGTCGAGGAGGACCCGCAGGGCGCGGCCATGCAGTGGCTGCCGATCTTCAGCGGCAAGGCGCACACCTGGGACGAACTGGGCTTCCTGCGGGAGCACTGGGACGGCCCGATCGTCCTGAAGGGCATCGTGCACCCCGAGGACGCGCGCCGGGCGGTGCGGGCCGGGATGGACGGCATCGTGGTGTCCAACCACGGCGGCCGGCAGGTGGACGGGGCGGTCGCCGCCCTGGACGCGCTGGTCGACGTGGTGGCGGAGGTCGGCACCGAGACGGAGGTGCTCTTCGACTCCGGTATCCGCAGCGGCGCCGATGTGTTCAAGGCGCTGGCCCTGGGCGCGCGGGCGGTGCTGCTGGGGCGCCCGTACGTCTACGGGCTGGCCCTCGGCGGCGCCGCGGGCGTGGAGCACGTCGTACGCGGCCTGCTCGCGGACTTCGACCTGACGATGGGACTGTCCGGGTGCACCACGCTCGCGGACATCGGCCCGGACACGCTGCACGCGGGCGGCGGAGGGGAGGTGCGGCGGTGAAGCGGCGGGCACGGAAGGCCGGCTGGACGGCCTTGGCGCTCACCGGAGCCTGCGCGCTGGCGTTCCAGACCGCGCCTGCACCGGCGCAGGGCTCCGAGGACGGCGCCTGGCCGCCGGACACCGGCAAAGGCCCCTGCGCGGTGGGGAAGACCACCGATGCCGGGGCGCGCATGCGGGACGGCACCGTGCTGCGGGCGGACGTGTACCGGCCGCGCACCAAGGAGAAGGTGCCGGTCATCCTGATGCGTACCCAGTACGGCAAGGAGGCGGCCGAGGTCCAGCCCTCCAGCTACCAGTCCCCGGAGTGGTTCGCCTCGCACTGCTACCTCGTCGTGGTGCAGGACGTGCGCGGGCAGTACGCCTCGGGCGGCGACTTCTACGAGTTCGCCAACGAGGGCAAGGACGGCTACGACAGCGTGGAGTGGGCGGCCCGGCTGCCCGGCTCCAACGGCAGGGTCGGGATGTACGGCTCCTCCTATGTGGGCGCCACCCAGTGGCTCGCCGCCCAGGAGCGTCCGCCGCATCTGAAGACGATCGTGCCCGACAAGACCTCCGACGACTACTTCGACGGCTGGACCTACGAAGGCGGCGCCTTCCGGCTGAACTTCGTGATCCCGTGGGCGATGCGCAAGATCGTCCCGTCCGCCGCCGCCAACCGCCGCGACTGGGACACGTACCACCAGGTCAACCGCGATTACCAGGACGTGCAGAAGTGGCTGGGCACCGCCCCGTACAACCGCTTCGAGCCGTTCCATCCCGGTGACCCGAAGGTCGCCCCGTACTTCTTCGACTGGATCAAGCACCGTACGTACGACGACTACTGGCGCCGGTGGGCCCCGAAGGAGAACTACGGGAAGGTCGACATCCCGGTCCTCAACTATGCCGGGTGGTACGACGCCTTCCTGGACGGATCGGTCCGCAACTACCAGGGCATGGCCGAGCGCGGCGGCTCGGCCTCGGCCCGCGCGAACCAGCGGCTGGTCATCGGGCCGTGGGACCACACCGGCTGGGGCCGCCCGACCAGCACGCCGGCCCCGCTGCTCAAGCAGATCGGCCCGGTCGGCAACAGCCCCGTCAACGAGATGATGCTCGCCTGGTGGGACCACCACCTCAAGGGCAAGGACAACGGCGTCCGCAAGAACGGCGTCGACTACTTCGTCATGGGCGCGAACAAGTGGCGCACCGCGCCCTCCTGGCCGCTCCCGCAGACCCGCTGGACCGACTACTACCTCTCCAGCACCGGCCACGCGACGGGCAACACCCAGGACGGCACCCTGTCCACCACCCCGCCCGCCAGGAACACCCCCGCCGACCACTACACCTACGACCCGCGCAACCCGGTGCCCAGCGTCGGCGGACACTCCTGCTGCACGGCGGCCATCAGCACCCAGGGCCCCTACGACCAGCAGCAGATCGAACAGCGCCCCGACATCGCCGTCTACACCGGCGCCCCGCTCGCCAAGGACACCGAGGTCACCGGCCCCATCACGGTCACCCTCCACGCCAGGTCCTCGGCACCGGACACCGACTGGACCGCCAAGCTCATCGACGTCCACCCCGACGGCACCGCGGTGAACCTCAACAGCGGCATCGTCCGGGCCAGTTACCGCGAGTCGCCGGGCGAGCCGAAGCCGATCGTCCCCGGCACGGTGTACGAGTACAAGATCAAGGTGTGGCCGACCAGCAACCTCTTCAAGAAGGGCCACCGCATCCGGCTCGACATCTCCTCCAGCGACTACCCCCAGTACGATCCGAACCCGAACACCGGCAGCTGGCTGGGGGAGTCCACCGAGCGGCGCACCGCACAACAGACCGTGCTGCACGACGCGGCGCACCCCTCCAAGGTGACGCTCCCGGTGATCCCGGACGGCGGCCGGGACCAGGGCAGCGGCACCCCGCCACAGAAGTAGCGCCGGTGGGCCGACAGCACCCGACGAAACCGACACCGACACCGATCCCGAACTCGACCGAAAGGCAGGACATGCACGACGTACGCCGGGCCCGTACGACCGACCACACCACGCTCGTGGAGTGCGTACAGCGCTGGTGGGGCGACTCTCGCACCCCCGAACAGGCGCGGGAGCTCTCGCTGCTGCTGCCCCGGCTGTTCCTCCAGCACTTCGCCGGCACCAGTCTGGTGCTGGAGGACGAGACCGGGGTGCGGGCGTTCCTGGTGGGCTTCCACTCCGCCGACCGGCCGCACGAGGCGTACATCCACTTCGTCGGCGTGGACCCGGAACTGCGCAAGCAGGGCGTGGCCCGCCGCCTCTACACCGCCTTCTTCGAGCGCGCCGCGGCGGCCGGACGCACCGAGGTACGCGCCATCACCTCGCCGCAGAACACCGGCTCCATCGCCTTCCACCAGGCCATGGGCTTCGAACCGGAGCCGGGCGACCGGGAGGCGGACGGCGTGCCGGTGCACGGCGACTACGACGGCCCCGGCCAGGACCGGGTGGCCTTCCGCAAGAAGCTCGGCGCCCCGGAGGTCCGCACCCTGGAGCCCTTCACGACGCGCGCGGCGGTGCCGGAGGACTTCGACACCGTCGTCTCGGTGGTCGACGACTGGTGGGGCCGCCCCGCCTCCCGCGACCTGACCCGGGTGTTCGTGAACCACTTCCACGACACCAGCCTGATCGCCGAGCGCGACGGCGAACTGGCGGGCTTCGTCATCGGCTTCCTCTCTCCGTCCCGCCCGGACGAGGCGTACATCCACTTCACCGGGGTCAACCCGGCCTGGCGGCGCACCGGCCTGGGCCGCTTCCTGTACGAGCGGTTCTTCGCCATGGCGCGCGCGAACGGCCGCACCGTCGTCAAGGCGATCACCTCGCCGCAGAACGCCCGCTCCATCGCCTTCCACCAAGCGCTCGGCTTCACCCCGTCCGACCCGATCACCGACTACGACGGCCCCTCGCTGGACCGGGTCACCTTCCGCCGCGAGCTGTAGGCCCGGCCCCGCCCAGCAGTTCCGCCACTTCCCGCTGATACGGGAACGTCCCGGGCCGGTAGCCGCACCACGGCTCCTCCGCATACGGATCGCCGGTGACGGCGTGCGCCCGGGAACGCGACCCTCCGCACACCCGGCGGAATTCGCACCGGCCGCACCGGCCGCCCAGCCGGTCGGCATCGCGCAGGCCGGTGAACAGCTCCGACTCGCGGTAGATCTCCGTCAGCGGACGGGTGCGGACGTCGCCTGCCGCGAGGGGGAGGAAGCCGCTGGGGTGCACGGTGCCGGTGTGGGACACGAAGACGAAGCCGCGGCCCGCGTTGACGTCCAGGGGCGGGCGGCGGGTCCGGCGTCCGCCCTCGTACAGGCCCAGCTCTTGGCCGCGCTCGCGGAGTTGGCGGTACAGCGGCCCGAGCCGCAGTACCTCGACGTGGTCGGCGCCCTGCGCGGCCAGCACCGCGCGCTGGAGGGCGACGCGGCGGAAGTGGTGGGCCTCGGTGGTCTTGGCGGGGATCGAGAGGCCCACGTCGTGGACGAAGTTGAGGACATCCTCGGTCTCCGCGGGGCCGAGCGCGGCCAGGTCGCGGCCGCGTCCGGTGGGCACGAGGAAGAACGCGCTCCACAGCATGACGCCGTGCTCGCGGACCAGGGCCGCGATCTCCGGCAGGTCGTGCAGGTTGTGCTGGCTGACCGTGGTGTTGATCTGCACCTTCATGCCCAGGGCGCGGGCGGTGTCCCAGGCGTCCAGGGTCCACCGGAAGACGCCGGGCACGCCGCGGAACCCGTCGTGGAGCGCGGCGGTGGAGCCGTCCAGGCTCAGGGACAGGCCCACGGCCCCCACCTCGTGCACCGCCCGGAGGTTCGCCGCCGTCAGGGTGGGGGTTCCCGAGGGCGAGACGGCGACCCGTACCCCCGCTCGCGTGCCGTAAACGATCAGTTCCAGCAGATCCGGACGCTGGAACGGGTCGCCGCCGGTGATCACGAACAGGGGCGCGGGCCGCCCGAACGCGGCGATCTGGTCGATCAGGCCCTTGGCGGCCCGGGTGCCCAGCTCGCGCGGGTCGCGGCCGGGCACCGCGGTCGCCCGGCAGTGCACACAGGCCAGCGGGCAGGCGCGGGTCGATTCCCAGATGACGATGAACGGCTTGTCCGCCACGGCCTGGTGCTGCCGGCGGACCGCGCGGGCGCCGCTCACCGGGGGAGGGGCGGGAGCGGAGCGGGACGGGCGGGGTCGTGCATGGGCGGGTGCCTCCGGTTCGATCACCCCCAGCATGCGGCCGGGCCGACGCCCGCCGCCCGGGGCGTGCGGCCCCCGCGCAGGGTCGTTGGTCCCGGGTGGCCGAAAACATTCGAGGTCCTGTGGCCCTGCGCCGCGGGACGCTTCGCCCACCGTGACCCGTGAGGCAGCGACTTAGCGTTCGATTTATGGAGAACGAAACAATCAGCGGCCCGTCGGCCGCTGAGGGACGCGGCTGGCCGCTGGCCGGCCGGCGGCTGCTCAACCGCCGCGAGGTCAGCGAGGACGGGCGCGCCGTCTTCGGCACGGGGGACCCGCGGTGGGAGGGCTTCTACCGCGACCGCTGGTCCCACGACAAGGTCGTGCGCTCCACGCACGGGGTCAACTGCACCGGGTCCTGCTCCTGGATGGTCTACGTCAAGGACGGGATCATCACCTGGGAGCACCAGGCCACCGACTACCCGTCGATCGGTGCGGACTGCCCCGAGTACGAGCCGCGGGGCTGCCCGCGCGGCGCGTCGTTCTCCTGGTACACGTACTCGCCCAGCCGGGTCCGCTACCCGTACGTGCGCGGCACGCTGCTGAAGATGTGGCGGGAGGCGCGGCGCCGCCTCGGCGACCCGGTGGCCGCCTGGGCGGAGATCACCGGCGACCCGGCCAGGGCCCGCGCCTACAAGAAGGCGCGGGGCAAGGGCGGGCTGGTGCGCGCCGACTGGGACGAGGTGGCCGAGCTGGTCGCCGCCGCCCAGGTGCACACCGTCAAGACGTACGGTCCGGACCGGGTCGCCGGGTTCTCGCCCATCCCCGCCATGTCGATGGCGTCCTTCGCCGCGGGCGCCCGGTTCCACTCGCTGATCGGCGGCACCCTGCTGTCCTTCTACGACTGGTACGCGGACCTGCCCGTCGCCTCGCCGCAGGTCTTCGGCGACCAGACGGACGTGCCGGAGGCCGCCGACTGGTGGAACGCGGGCTATCTGATCATGTGGGGGTCCAACATCCCGGTCACCCGTACTCCGGACGCCCACTTCCTGACCGAGACCCGCTACAACGGCACCAAGGTCGTCGCCGTCAGCCCCGACTACGCCGACAACGTCAAGCACGCCGACGAGTGGCTGGCCCCGCACCCGGGCACGGACGGGGCCCTGGCGATGGCGATGGGCCACGTCATCCTGCGGGAGTTCCTGGTCGACCGCGCCACGCCGTACTTCGAGAATTATCTGCGCCGGTTCACCGACGCCCCGTTCCTGGTCACGCTGCGCGAGCGGGACGGCGTCCTGGTGCCGGACCGCTTCCTGACCGCCGCCGACCTCGGCGGGACCGACGAGCACGCGCGCTTCAAGACCGTCCTGGTGGACCGCCGCAGCGGCGAGCCGGTGATTCCCAACGGGTCGCTCGGCTTCCGCTGGGGAGAGGAGGGGAAGGGGCGCTGGAATCTGGAGCTGGGAGACACCGAGCCGGAGTTGAGCCTGCTGGAAGGGGCGGAGTCGACGGCCACCGTGGCGCTGCCGCGCTTCGACGAAGGCCCCACCGAGGGCGGCGGCGTGCTGGTGCGCGGCGTCCCGGTCCGCACGATCGGCGGCCGGCAGGTGACCACCGTCTTCGATCTGATGCTGGCCCAGTACGGCGTACGGCGCGCCGGGCTGCCCGGCACCTGGCCGGCCTCCTACGCGGACGCCTCCCAGCCGTACACCCCGGCCTGGCAGGAGACGGTCACCTCGGTCCCCGCCGCGCAGGCGGCCCGCATCGCCCGGGAGTTCGCCCGCAACGCGGAGCGCACCGAGGGACGCTCCATGATCGCCATGGGCGCGGGCACCAACCACTGGTTCCACTCCGACACCATCTACCGCGCCTTCCTGGCCCTGACCACCATGACCGGCTGCCAGGGCGTCAACGGCGGCGGCTGGGCCCACTACGTCGGCCAGGAGAAGGTCCGGCCCGTCACCGGACTCCAGCACCTCGCGTTCGCCTTCGACTGGCAGCGGCCCACCCGCCACATGGCGGGCACCTCCTACTGGTACCTGGCCACCGACCAGTGGCGCTACGAAGCCTTTGGCCCGGACGAGCTGGCCTCCCCGCTGGGCGAGGGCCGCTTCGCGGGCCGCGCCACCGCCGACTGCCTGGCCCAGGCCGTCCGTATGGGCTGGACCCCAGGCCACCCCGGCTTCAACCGCAACCCGCTGGACCTGGCCGACGAGGCGGCCGCCGCCGGCCGCCCCGTCGCCGAGCACATCGTGGAGGAGCTGGCCTCCGGCGCCCTGCGCTTCGCCGCCGAGGACCCGGACGACCCGGCCAACTTCCCGCGCGTACTGACCGTATGGCGGGCCAACCTGCTCGGCTCCTCCGGCAAGGGCAACGAGTACTTCCTGCGCCACCTGCTGGGCACGGATGCGGCGGTCCGCTCCGAGGAGACGCCGCCCGACAAGCGGCCCCGGGACGTCGTCTGGCACGAGGAGGCCCCCGAGGGAAAGCTCGACCTGCTGGTCTCCATGGACTTCCGGATGACCTCCACCGGCCTGTTCTCCGATGTCGTGCTGCCCGCCGCCACCTGGTACGAGAAGGACGACCTGTCCAGCACCGACATGCACCCCTTCGTGCACGCCTTCACCCCGGCCATCGCACCGCCCTGGCAGGCACGGACCGACTACGACACCTTCCTGACCATCGCCGACCGCTTCAGCGAACTGGCCGCCGACCACCTGGGCACCCGCACCGATGTGCTGGCCGTGCCCCTCCAGCACGACACCCCCGACGAACTGGCCCAGCCCGGCGGCATCGTCGCCGACTGGAAGGCCGGCGAGTGCGCGCCCGTTCCCGGGCGCACCATGCCCAAGCTGGTGACCGTCGAGCGGGACTACGCGGCGGTGGCGGACAAGATGCGCGCCGTCGGCCCGCTCCTCGACCGGCTCGGTACCACCACGAAGGGCGTCACCGTCCACCCGGACCAGGAGCTGGAGCAGCTGCGGCGCACCAACGGGGTCCGGCGCGGCGGCGCGGCGGACGGACGGCCGTCCCTGGCCACCGCCTCGGACATGTGCGAGGCGATCCTCGCCCTGTCCGGCACCACCAACGGGCGCCTGGCCACCGAGGGGTTCAAGGCGCTGGAGAAGCGGACCGGCACCGGCCTGGTGCACCTGGCCGCCGAGCGGGAGGCGGAGCGGATCACCTTCGCCGACACCCGCGTCCAGCCCCGCTCGGTGATCACTTCCTACGAGTGGTCCGGCAGCGAGACCGGCGGCCGCCGCTACTCCCCGTTCGTCATCAACGTCGAGCACCGCAAGCCCTGGCACACCCTCACCGGCCGCCAGCACTTCTTCGTCGACCACGACTGGATGGCCGAGCTGGGCGAGCAACTGCCCGTCTATCGGCCTCCGTTGAACACCGCCCGGCACTACGGCGACGAGCGCCTGGGCGAGGACGGCCGTGCCGAGGTGACGGTCCGCTACCTCACCCCGCACTCCAAGTGGTCCATCCACTCGGAGTACCAGGACAACGCCTACATGCTCGCCCTGTCCCGGGGCGGCCCGGTGATCTGGATGAGCACCGCCGACGCCGAGAAGATCGGCGTGAAGGACAACGAGTGGATCGAGGCGTACAACCGCAACGGCGTCGTCGCCGCCCGCGCGGTGGTCACCCACCGGATGCCCGAGGGCACCGTGTACATGTACCACGCCAAGGACCGCACGGTGAACGTGCCGAAGACGGAGGTCAGCGGCAGGCGCGGCGGTATGCACAACTCCCTGACCCGGCTGCTGATCAAGCCCTCGCACCTGGCCGGCGGCTACGCCCAGTTCACCTACGCCTTCAACTACTACGGACCCACCGGCAACCAGCGCGACGAGGTCACCGTGATCCGCCGCCGCGGCCAGGATGTGGAGTACTGACATGCGCGTCATGGCCCAAGTGGCGATGGTGATGAACCTCGACAAGTGCATCGGCTGCCACACCTGCTCGGTCACCTGCAAGCAGACCTGGACCAACCGCACCGGCGTCGAATACGCCTGGTTCAACAACGTCGAGACCAAGCCCGGCGTCGGCTACCCCCGGCGCTACGAGGACCAGCGGCAGTGGAAGGGCGGCTGGATGCTGGACCGGCGCGGACGCCTGGTGCTCCGTTCCGGCGGCCGTATGAAGCGCCTGGGCTCGCTGTTCTCCAACCCCGACCTGCCGGCCATCGAGGACTACTACGAGCCGGTCACCTACGACTACGACAACCTCGTCAGCGCCCCGGCCGGCCAGGACGTGCCGGTCGCCCGCCCCCGCTCGGTGCTCACCGGGAAGCCGACCTCCATCACCTGGGGCGCCAACTGGGAGGACGGCCTCGGCGGCGCGGGCGAGACGGCGGCCGGCGACCCCAACCTGAGCGGGGGGCTGGCCGAGAAGGTGAAGTTCGCCTTCGAGCAGACCTTCATGTTCCACCTGCCGCGGCTGTGCGAGCACTGCCTCAACCCGGCCTGTGTGTCCGCCTGCCCGTCCGGTGCGATGTACAAGCGGGTCGAGGACGGCATCGTGCTGGTCGACCAGGACCGCTGCCGCGGCTGGCGGATGTGCGTCACCGCGTGCCCGTACAAGAAGGTCTACGTCAACCACGCCACCGGCAAGGCCGAGAAGTGCACCTTCTGCTTCCCGCGCATCGAGGCCGGACAGCCCACCGTCTGCTCCGAGACCTGCGTCGGCCGCCTGCGCTACCTCGGCCTGCTGCTCTACGACGCCGACCGGGTCGGCGAGGCCGCCGCGGTGACGGACGAGAAGGACCTGCTCGACGCCCAGCGGAACGTCTTCCTCGACCCCGCCGACCCCGAAGTCCGCTCGGCCGCCCGGCTGTCCGGCATCCCCGAGGACTGGATCGACGCCGCCCGCCGCTCGCCCGTACACGCGCTGATCAGCGAGTACAAGGTGGCCCTGCCGCTGCACCCGGAGTACCGCACCCTGCCCATGGTCTGGTACGTGCCGCCGCTGTCCCCGGTCCTGGACGCGGTCGGCGAGGCGGGCGGCGACGCCGAGGACCCCGACCACGTCTTCGCCGCCGTCACCCGCCTGCGCATCCCACTGGACTACCTCGCCAACCTCTTCACCGCCGGGGACACCGACGTCGTCGCCGGGGTGCTCATGAAGCTGACCGCGCTGCGCAGCCACATGCGGCAGCGCACGCTGGGGGAGCAGGGCGACGAGAGCGCCCTCAAGGCCGTGGGGCTCACGCCCGCGCAGGCCGAGGACCTGCACCGGCTGCTGGCCGTCGCCAAGTACACCGACCGGTACGTCGTCCCCGCCGCCCACAAGGAGGACGCCGCCGCGCTCAGCGCCATGGAGGACCGCTGCCCCGTGGAGAGCGTGGACGGCGACCCGTCCGGCACCGGCCGCAAGGTCATGCTCGGCCTCCCCACCCTGCGACGACGGGCCTCGGCCCCGGGCGCAGGAGGGACGGTATGAGCACCCTGCGTACCCGCCTCCGCCCGGCATCCGGGCGCCGCGCCCGCCCCGGCCCCGAAGAGCCCGCTCAGCGCGGCCTCCTGCTGCGGCTGCTGTCGCTCCTGTTGCAGTACCCGGATGCCGAACTGGCCGACGAACGGGCCGCGTTGAGCGCTGCGGTCGACGCGCTGCCGCCCTCGGCCGCCGCCGGACACCTCGCCGCCTTCACCACCTGGTTCGCGGCCCAGCCGGCCGAGGACCTGGAGAGCCACTACGTGGAGGTCTTCGACCTCCGCCGCAAGAGCAGCCTCTACCTCACCTACTACCTGCACGGCGACACCCGCCGACGCGGTATGGCCCTGCTCGCCCTCGCCCAGACCTATCGGGCCGCGGGCTGGAGCGCCGACAACGGCGAACTCCCCGACCACCTGCCCGTCGTCCTCGAATTCGCCGCCCTGGCCGGGCCGCGCGCCGGGGAAGCACCGCTGCGCCGCCACCGGCGCGGACTGGACCTCATCCACCACGCCCTGACGGACGTGCGGTCCCCCTACGCCGATCTGCTGGCGGCGCTGCTGTCCCTGCTGCCCCGGGCCACCGACGCCGACCTGGAAGCCGTGGCGAAGCTGGCGGCCGAAGGGCCCCCCGCCGAGGACGTCGGCCTCGACCCGTACAGCGGCACCGGCTTCGCCCCGCCCGGCACCTTCGTCCCCCCGGCGCCCGCACCGCCGACCCTCATGCCCCCTGTGACCGGCCCGATGGACTCGGAGGCCCGCCGATGAGCGCCGCCAGCAGCCCACTCACCTCCATGGACGGCACCGACCTGCTGCTGTGGGTCGCCGTCCCCTACGCCTGCCTGGCCGTCTTCGCCGTCGGGCACGTCTGGCGCTACCGCAAGGACCAGTTCGGCTGGACCAGCCGCACCAGCCAGCTGCTGGAACACCGCTGGCTGCGCTGGGGGAGCCCGCTGTTCCACCTCGGCGCGTTCGCCGTGATCGCCGGACACGTGGTGGGCCTGGCCGTCCCCGCGTCCCTGACCGCGAAGGCTGGCGTCAGTGAGCACGCGTACCACACCGTGGCGGTGGCCCTCGGCTCCGTGGCCGGTGCGGCCATGGTGGTGGGGCTGGGCATGCTGTGCGCCCGGCGCCTGCTCGCCCCGCGCATCCGCGCCCGCACCAGCTCCAGCGACAAGCTGCTCTTCCCGCTGCTGGCGGCCACCGTGCTGCTGGGCATCGCCGCCACCGTCGTCCACAACGTCGCCGGAGGCGGGTACGACTACCGCTCCACCGTCTCGGTCTGGTTCCGCGGGCTGTTCCTGCTGCAACCGAAGCCCGAGGCGATCTCCGGCGCGCCCCTGCTGCTCCAGCTGCATGCCCTGAGCGCGTGCCTGCTCTTCGCGGCCTGGCCCTTCACCCGCCTCGTCCACGTGTGGAGCGCCCCCATCGGCTACCTGCGGCGTCCGTACCTGGTCTACCGCCGCAAGACGGCCGCTCCGGCGAACGACCGGTCTGCCGCTGCCGCTGCCGCTGCCGCTGCCCGGCGCGGGCCGGCCGAAGCCAAGGCGTCCCGGTGAAGCCGCCCGCCATACACCCCGGGCGCCGCTTCGTGGCGGCGCGGCGAAAAATGGCCCGTCTCCTGGCGGGCGGGTTCGATGAAGCTGCAAGACGGGAGCCGCATGGCGTCGGGACCCCGGGTCCCGCACCGGCCGGTTCGCGGAACGACACGACCGAGAGGCACACCATGCGCCCGCACGAGGACACCACCGGCACCCTGTCATCGAGGGCAGCGGGCCACATCTCCCCGGCCGGCCGCCCCTGGACGATGCTCACGCTGGCCACGCTGGGCTTCGCCGTCAACTTCTGGGCGTGGGCGCTGCTCAGCCCGCTGGGCCCGCGCTTCAAGGAGACCCTGGCGCTCAGCTCGTTCGAACAGTCCTTGCTGGTGGCGGTGCCGGTCGTGGTGGGCTCGCTGGGACGCATCCCGGTGGGCGCGCTGACCGACCGGTTCGGCGGCCGGGTGATGTTTCCGCTGGTGTCCGCCGCGACCATCGTGCCCGTGCTGTACCTGGGGCTGGCCGGCCACTCCTCGCTGATCGCGCTGCTGATCGGGGGGTTCTTCCTGGGCATCGGGGGCACGGCCTTCGCCGTCGGCGTGCCGTTCGTCAACCGCTGGTTCCCGCCGGAGCGGCGCGGGATGGCGATCGGCGTCTTCGGCGTGGGCATGGGCGGCACCGCCATCAGCGCACTGACCACGGTCAAGCTGGTCGACGCGCACGGCATGGCCAACCCGTTCCTGATCACCGCCGCCGCGCTCGCCGTCTACGCCGTGCTGGCCGCCGTACTGCTGCGCGACGCGCCCGGCCGAACCGTACCGACCGAGCCGCTGGGCCGCCGTCTCGCCGTCATCGCCCGCCTGTCCGTCACCTGGCAGGCATCCGCCCTGTACGCCGTGGCGTTCGGCGGCTACGTCGCCTTCTCAGTCTACTTGCCGACCTACCTGAAGACCGGCTACGGGCTCGGCCAGGCCGACGCCGCCAACCGGATGGCCGGCTTCGTCCTGCTGGCAGTCGCCATGCGCCCGGTCGGCGGCTGGCTGTCGGACCGGATGGGCTCGGTCCGCGTACTGGCCGGGTCCCTGGCGGTCGTCGTCGTGGGGGCCGCCGTGCAGGCGGCGACCCCGCCGCTCGCTCCGGTGGGCACCATCGCCTTCCTGGCCATGGCCGCCGCGCTCGGCGCGGGCAGCGGTGCCACCTTCGCGCTGGTGGCCCTGCTGGCGCCGGCGAACAAGGTCGGATCGGTCACCGGCGTCGTCGGCGCCGCGGGCGGGCTGGGCGGCTTCATCCCCCCGCTGGTCATGGGCGTGATCTACAGCGCCTCCGGGAGCTACGCCATCGGCCTGCTCCTGCTGGCCCTGGTCTCGGCCGCGGCCCTGGCCTTCACCGTCACCCGGGTCCGGCGGGCCGCCGCCTCCGAGGGCACCTCACCGTGATGGCGCAACCGGCCCGGTGAATCTCGGCAGGTCCGGACAACGGCGCCCCTGAGGCGCCCTCAGAAAGGCAGTGCAGCCCGATGAACGCACCCACCACCCCGCACCTCGCTCCCTCCGCCCTGCCCGCCCCTTCCGCACCGGCGCCCGGGGAGACGCGGCCGCACATCGTGGTCGTGGGCGGCGGCATCGCCGGACTGACCGCTGCCGCCCGCCTCAGTGGCGCGGCGGGCGGCAGCGGTCCCGGGGCACGGGTGACGCTGCTGGAGTCCGCCGGTCGGCTCGGCGGCAAGCTCCTGTGCGGGGAGGTCGGCGGCGTACCCGTGGACCTGGGGGCCGAGGCGGTGTTCGTACGGCAGCCGTCCGCCGTGGAACTGGCCCAGGAGGTCGGGCTGGGGGAGGAACTGGAGCCTCCGGCCACGGCGGAGGCTTCACTGTGGACCCGCGGCGCGCTCCGCCCCCTGCCCCGGGGCCACATGATGGGCATACCCGCCGACCTCGACTCCCTGGCCGCTTGCGGGGTGCTGTCCGCCGACGGCCTCGCGCGCGCCCGCGAGGATCTGACGCTCCCGCGTACGGACGTGGGCGACGACATCGCCGTCGGCCGGTACGTGGCCGCCCGATTGGGGCGCGAAGTGGTCGACCGGCTCGTCGAACCCCTCCTCGGCGGCGTGTACGCCGGGCACGCCGACCGCATCTCCCTGCGCGCAGCCCTGCCGCACCTGCTCCCCGTCGCCCGCGAGGAGCGGTCCCTGCTCGAAGGCATCCGCCGCATGCGCACACCGGCGCCGGACGGCCCGGAGCCGAAGGCGCCGAAGCCCGGGGCGGCCGTGCCGCCGTTCCGCAGCGTACGGGGCGGGCTGGGACGGCTCCCCCTGGCCGTCGCCGAGGCATGCCGGACCGCCGGCGTGGACATCCGCACCGCCACCGCGGCCCGCACGCTGCGCAACACCGGGCACGGATGGCGGCTGACGGTACGGGACGCCGCCGGCGAACACCGGATCGACGCCGACGCGGTGGTGCTCGCCGTCCCCGCGCCCGCCGCCGCCCGGCTGCTGGCCGACGAGGTGCCGGCCGCGGCCGCCGCGCTGCGCGCCGTCGAGTACGCCGACATGGCCCTGGTCACCCTGGTCTTCGACCGCTCCGGCCTGCCGGGCGAGCTGCCGGGCAGCGGCTTCCTGGTACCGCCGGTGGACGGGCGCCTCATCAAGGCGGCCACGTTCCTGAGCGCCAAATGGGCGTGGCCGGGCCGGTACGCGCCCGGCAAGGCCGTGGTGCGCACGTCCGTCGGCCGGTACGGCGAGGACATCGCCCTGCGCCTCGACGACGCCGAACTGGTGGACCGTTCCCGCGCCGAACTGGCCGAGGCGACCGGCCTGGCGGCCGTTCCGTACGCCACTGCCGTCACCCGCTGGGGCACCGGCCTGCCGCAGTACACCGTCGGCCATACCGACCGGATCGCCCGCGTGCGGGAGCACCTCGGACGGCTCGGCACGCTGGCGGTCTGCGGGGCCGCGTACGACGGTGTCGGCATCACCAGCTGTGTCGAGGGCGCAGGACGGGCGGCCGAGGAGGTCACGGCGTCGCTCGACGCGCGCCGCCCCCGCGGGTGAGGAGATCCGGCGCCGCACTCATGGTGCGGCTGCCCCGCTTTGCGTGGAAAGTGACCCTGAAGCCGTTCGCGGTGAACCGATCACGATCCGAACGGGCGGGGTGCCCGGGAGCGGAGTGGCGCGGTGAGTACCGGAACCCATCCGGAGCGGTCCACGGGCCTGGACGGCCCGCTGGCCGAGGCGCTGGTGAACAGCCGCCGCTTCTTCACCCGCGCCCGGGTCTCGGACGACGGGCGCACGCTGTACCGGACCGGCGGGCGCGCGGCGGACGCCTTCTACCGGGACCGCTGGTCGCACGACAAGGTCGTGCGCTCCACGCACGGCGTGAACTGCACCGGCTCCTGCTCGTGGAAGGTGTTCGTCAAGGACGGCATCATCACCTGGGAGGCGCAGCAGACCGACTATCCGTCGGTCGGCCCGGACCGCCCGGAGTACGAGCCGCGCGGCTGCCCGCGCGGCGCGGCGTTCTCCTGGTACACGTACTCGCCGACCCGCGTCCGCTATCCGTACGTACGCGGTGTGCTGCTCCAGATGTACCGCGAGGCCCGGCAGCGCCTCGGCGACCCCGTGCTGGCCTGGGCCGACATCGTCGGCGACCCCGAGCGCGCCCGCCGCTACAAGGCGGCGCGCGGCAGGGGCGGCCTGCTGCGGGCGACCTGGGAGGAGGCGGCGGAGCTGGTCGCGGCCGCGCATGTGCACACCATCAAGGAGTACGGCCCGGACCGGCTGGCGGGCTTCTCGCCGATCCCGGCCATGTCGATGGTGTCGCACGCGGCCGGTGCGCGGTTCTATTCGCTGCTCGGCGGGGTGATGCTGTCGTTCTACGACTGGTACGCGGACCTGCCGGTGGCCTCGCCGCAGGTCTTCGGCGACCAGACGGACGTGCCCGAGTCGGGGGACTGGTGGGACGCCGGGTATCTGATCATGTGGGGCGCCAATCTGCCGGTGACCCGTACGCCGGACGCGCACTGGATGGCCGAGGCCCGCTACCGGGGCCAGAAGGTCGTCGCCGTCGCCCCGGACTACGCGGACAACGTGAAGTTCGCCGACGAGTGGCTGCACGCGCGGCCCGGCACCGACGGGGCCCTGGCGATGGCCATGGGGCACGTCGTCCTCAGGGAGTTCTTCGTCGAGCGGGAGACGGCGCCCTTCATCTCGTACGTGAAGCGCTTCACCGATCTGCCGTTCCTGGTCGTCCTGGACGAGTCGGCGCCGGGCCGGTACACGCCCGGCAAGTTCCTGACCGCCGCCGACCTGGGCGGCGAGGAGGGCGCGGCGGCCGAGAACGCGGAGTTCAGGACCGTACTGCTGGATGCCGTCACGGGCCGTCCCGTGGTGCCGGGCGGGACGCTCGGCCACCGTTATGGCGAGTCGGGCGCCGGGCGGTGGAACCTCGACCTCGGTGACATCGACCCGCTGCTGACGGCCGCCGGTGGGGGACAGGCACCCGTGCCGGTGGAGCTGTCCCGCTTCGACGCCCCCGACGGGAAAGCCGGGCGGCTGCTGCGCGGCGTGCCCGTACGGCAGGTCGGCGGAAGGACCGTCACCACGGTCTACGACCTGCTGCTGGCCCAGTACGGAGTGGCCCGCGAGGGGCTGCCCGGCCGGTGGCCGACGGGCTACGACGACGCGGCGGAGCCGTACACCCCCGCCTGGCAGGAGCCGGTCACCGGTGTGGCGGCGGAGAAGGCGGCCCGTATCGCCCGGGAGTTCGCCGCCAACGCGGAGGAGTCCGGCGGCCGCTCCATGATCATCATGGGGGCCGGGACCAACCACTGGTTCCACTCCGACACCATCTACCGCGCCTTTCTGACCCTGACCACCCTCACCGGCTGCCAGGGCGTCAACGGCGGCGGCTGGGCCCACTACGTCGGGCAGGAGAAGGTCCGCCCGATCACCGGCTACTCCGTGCTGGCCACCGCCGCCGACTGGAACCGGCCGGCCCGCCAGATGATCCAGACCGCCTACTGGTACCTGCACACCGACCAGTTCCGCTACGACCCCTTCGGTGCGGACACCCTCACCGCCGCCTCCGCCGACGGCACTTTCGCCGGCCGGTCCACGGCCGATGTGATCGCGCAGTCGGCGCGCCTCGGCTGGATGCCCTCCTATCCCACCTTCGACCGCAACCCGCTCACCCTCGCCGCCGACGCGGAAGCCGCAGGCCAGGAGGTGGGCCCGTATGTGGTGGACGAACTGAAGGCCGGGCGCCTGCGGTTCGCGGCCGAGGACCCCGACGCGCCGGAGAACTTCCCGCGCGTACTGACCGTGTGGCGCGCCAACCTGCTGGGCTCCTCCGCCAAGGGCAACGAGTACTTCCTCAAGCACCTGCTCGGCACCGACTCCGCCGTCCGCGCCACCGAAGCGCCCGAAGGAGTCCGCCCCCGCGACGTGACCTGGCGCGAGCAGGCCCCCACCGGAAAGCTCGACCTGCTGCTGTCCCTGGACTTCCGGATGACCAGCACCACCCTCTACTCCGACGTGGTGCTGCCCGCCGCGACCTGGTACGAGAAGCACGACCTCAACAGCACCGACATGCACCCCTTCGTGCACGCCTTCAACCCGGCCATCTCCCCGCCCTGGCAGACCCGCACCGACTTCGACGCCTTCCACACCCTCGCCCGCGCCTTCAGCCGCCTGGCCGCCGGCCACCTCGGCACCGCCACCGACGTGGTGGCCGCCCCGCTGCTGCACGACACCCCCGACGCCATGGCCACCCCGCACGGCCGCGTACGGGACTGGAAGGCGGGCGAGTGCGAGCCGGTCCCCGGCCGCACGATGCCCAAGCTGATCCCCGTCGAGCGCGACTACACCGCCGTCGCCGACAAGATGGCCGCCCTCGGCCCGCTGCTGGACACCCTCGGCGCCACCACGAAAGGCGTCACCTTCGACATCGGCCGCGAGCTGGAGTACCTGCGGCACCAGAATGGCACCGTACGCGGCGGAGCGGGCGACGGGCGGCCCTCGCTGGCCCGCGACGTCCACGCCTGCGAGGCGATCCTCGCCCTGTCGGGCACCACCAACGGGCACCTGGCAACCCAGGGTTTCCGTACGCTGGAGGCCCGCACCGGCACCCGGCTGGCCGACCTGGCGGCCGAACACGAGGGCAAGCGGATCACCTTCGCCGACACCCAGGCCCGGCCGGTGCCCGTCATCACCTCCCCCGAGTGGTCCGGATCGGAGTCCGGCGGGCGCCGCTACGCGCCGTTCACCATCAACACCGAACGCCTCAAGCCCTGGCACACCCTCACCGGACGGCAGCACTTCTTCCTCGACCACGACTGGATCGCCGAGCTGGGCGAGCAGCTGCCCGTCTACCGGCCGCCGCTGGACATGGCCGCCCTCTTCGGCGAGCCCACGGTGGGGTCCACCGGCGAACTCGGCGTCACCGTGCGGTACTTGACCCCGCACAACAAGTGGTCCATCCACTCGGAGTACCAGGACAACCTGTTCATGCTCTCCCTCTCGCGCGGCGGGCCGACGGTGTGGATGAGCCAGGAGGACGCGGCGAAGATCGGCGTCGCGGACAACGACTGGATCGAGGCGGTCAACCGCAACGGCGTCGTCGCCGCCCGCGCGGTCGTCACCCACCGGATGCCCGAGGGCACCGTCTACATGCACCACGCGCAGGACCGGCTGATCGACGTGCCGCGCACCGAGACCACCGGCCGCCGCGGCGGCATCCACAACTCCCTGACCCGGTTGCTGATCAAGCCCAGTCACCTCATCGGCGGCTACGCCCAGCTGTCCTTCGCCTTCAACTACCTCGGCCCCACCGGCAACCAGCGCGACGAGGTCACCGTCATCCGCCGCCGCTCCCAGGAGGTGACGTACTGACATGAAGGTCATGGCCCAGATGGCGATGGTGATGAACCTCGACAAGTGCATCGGCTGCCACACCTGCTCGGTCACCTGCAAGCAGGCGTGGACCAACCGCACCGGCGTCGAGTACGTCTGGTTCAACAACGTCGAGACCCGGCCCGGACAGGGCTACCCGCGCCGCTACGAGGACCAGGAGACCTGGCGCGGCGGCTGGCAGCTGAACCGGCGCGGGCGGCTCACGCTCAAGGCCGGCGGCCGGTTCAGGAAGCTGGTCACGATCTTCTCCAACCCCAAGCTGCCTTCCCTTGACGCCTACTACCAGCCCTGGACGTACGACTACGAGACGCTGACCAACGCCCCGCTCCAGGAGCACACGCCCGTCGCCCGGCCCAAGTCGCTGATCACCGGCGAGGACATGAAGATCACCTGGTCGGCGAACTGGGACGACGACCTGGGCGGGGCGAGGGCGACCAGCGAGCAGGACGTGCTGCTCGACGAGGTCTCCGAGAAGATCAAGTTCCAGTTCGAGCAGACGTTCATGTTCTATCTGCCGCGGATCTGCGAACACTGCCTCAACCCCTCGTGCGCGGCGTCCTGCCCCTCCGGGGCGATCTACAAGCGCACCGAGGACGGCATCGTCCTCGTCGACCAGGACCGCTGCCGCGGCTGGCGGATGTGTGTGACGGGCTGCCCGTACAAGAAGGTGTACTTCAACCACCGCACCGGCAAGGCCGAGAAGTGCACCTTCTGCTTCCCGCGCGTCGAGGTGGGCCTGCCCACCGTCTGCGCCGAGACCTGCGTCGGGCGCCTGCGCTACATCGGCCTGGTGCTCTACGACGCCGACCGCGTCCTGGAAGCCGCCGCCACCCCCGACGACAAGGACCTGTACGAGGCCCAGCGCCGCATCCTCCTCGACCCGCACGACCCCGCCGTGATCGCGGCTGCCGAGCGGGACGGCATCCCGCGCGACTGGATCGAGGCGGCGCAGCGCTCGCCCGTCCATTCGCTGATCAACACCTACCGGGTGGCCCTGCCGCTGCACCCGGAATACCGAACGATGCCGATGGTCTGGTACATCCCGCCGCTGTCCCCGGTCGTGGAGGCGGTCAGCGGCACCGGGCACGACGCGGAGGACCGCACCACCCTCTTCGCCGCCATCGACGCGCTGCGCATCCCCGTGGAGTACCTGGCCGAGCTGTTCACCGCGGGCGACCCGGGCCCCGTCGACGCCGTACTGCGACGGCTGGCGGCCATGCGCAGCTATATGCGCGACATCAACCTGGGCCGCGAGCCCGACGCCGCCATTCCCGAGGCGGTCGGCATGAGCGAGGAGGAGATGTGCGACATGTACCGCCTCCTGGCCCTGGCCGCATACGACGAGCGCTACGTCATCCCGCCCGCGCACGCCGAACAGGCCCACGGGCTGGAGGAACTGGCCACCGATTGCAGTCTCGATCACGAGGGCGGGCCGGGAATGGGAGGGGACGGGGGAGAGGCGGGCACCTCCGGCCCGTTCGGGGAGTCCTCGGGCGGGAACTCGCCGATCGCCGTCGAGAACTTCCGCATGCTGCACGCCCGCCAGACCACCGGCACCCTCACCGACCCGGCCGACAAGGAAGCCCGCGTCAACCTCCTCAACTGGGACGGCAAGGGCAGCCCGCAAGGGCTGTTCCCCCGCCGGTCCAGAAGCCGCTCCGGAAGCCGGGGGAGTCCTCCGACGGAACCGGTGGACGGCAGCGATCCGAACGCCGAGAGCGAGCCGAAGCCGTGACCGACCACCCTTCCGTACCCGTACCCGCCCCCGTACGCGAACCGTCCTGGCAGGTCCAGTCGCTGCTGCTGGCCTACCCCGACGAACACTTCCCGTGGCGCGTACGCCTGGCCCACCGGACCGCGCGTCTCCTGCCCGGCCCGGTAGCCGCCCCCTTGCTCCGCTTCCTCGACCACGCGGCCGGGACCGGGACCGAGGAACTGGCCACGGAATACGTCGGCGTCTTCGACCACAAGAAGCGCTGCTGCCCGTTCCTGACCTACTACGCCTGCGGAGACACCCGGAAGCGCGGAGTCGCGCTGCTCCGCATGAAAACGGTCTACGCCGCCGCCGGACTGCGGCTGTCCGACGACGAACTCCCCGACCACCTCGCCGTCGTCCTGGAATTCGCCGCGGCCGAGCCCGAACCGGGCCGGCGCCTGCTCTTGGAGCACCGGGCCGGTCTGGAACTCCTCCGGCTGGCCCTGCACGGCGCGTCCGCGCCCTGGGCGCACGTCCTGGACTCGGTGTCGGCGACCCTGCCGCCCCTGGCCGGTGACCAGCGCACCGCCGTCGCCCGGCTCGCCGCCGAAGGCCCGCCCGAGGAACAGGTGGGCCTGGCCCCCTTCGCCCTGCCCTCGTACCTGCCCGACCCGGTGGGAGGCCGCCGATGAGCATCCTGCTGTGGGTGGTGCTGCCGTATGTGGCGCTGGTCGTGTTCATCGGCGGACACCTCTGGCGCTACCGCTACGACAAGTTCGGCTGGACCACCCGCTCGTCCCAGCTCCACGAGAACCGCCTGCTGCGCATCGGCAGCCCGCTGTTCCACTTCGGCATCCTGCTGGTGATCATCGGCCATGTCGTCGGCCTGCTGATCCCGCACGGCTGGACCGGGGCCGCCGGGATCACCGAGCACGCCTACCACGTCACCGCCGTCGCCCTGGGCACCGTCGCCGGTGTGTGCACACTCGGCGGCCTGGCCGTCCTCATCTACCGGCGCCGCACCGTCGGCCCGGTCTTCAGCGCCACCACCCGCAACGACAAGCTGATGTACGTCATGCTCACCCTCGCCCTGGTGCTGGGACTGGCCGCCACGGTCGACGCCAACATCGCCGGCGCGGGTTACGACTACCGCACCACCGTCTCCCCGTGGTTCCGGTCGGTGCTCTCCTTCCGGCCCGAGCCCGCGCTGATGACCGGCGTACCGTTGCTGTACCAGCTCCACGCGCTCAGCGCGCTGGCCCTGTTCGCCGTCTGGCCTTTCACCCGGCTCGTCCACATGCTCACCGCGCCCCTGGGCTACCTCACCCGCCCGTACATCGTCTACCGCAGCCGCGACGCGCAGCTGGGCTCGCGGCCACCCCGGCGCGGCTGGGAACGCGTCCGCTGAGACCGGCCGGGAGAATCATGCCCGGATGCGGCGGCAAGAAGGGCCGACCGGCCCTGGCCCTTCGGTCCCGGTGTGCGGCAGGCTGCACAGGGCGCCGCCTGTGGAGGCGGGCCGGATCAGGAACATCGGAGCTGCGTGATGACGGAAAACCCGGCCGACGCCCGGACGAAGGCACCGGTCAGCGTCTTCCTGCTCGACGACCACGAGGTGGTGCGCCGCGGCGTGCACGACCTCCTGGACGCCGAACCGGACCTCACCGTGGTGGGGGAGGCCAACACCGCCGAACAGGCGCTGGTGCGCGTGCCCGCCCTGCGTCCGCGGGTGGCGATCCTGGACGTCCGGCTGCCGGACGGTGACGGCGTCAGTGTCTGCCGTGAGCTGCGCTCGCGGATGCCGGACCTGGTGTGCCTGATGCTCACCTCGTTCGACGACGAGGAGGCCCTGCTGGACGCGATCATGGCGGGCGCCGCCGGGTACGTGCTCAAGCAGATCACCGGGACCGACCTGGTCAACGCCGTACGGACGGTGGCCTCCGGCCAGTCGCTGCTGGACGCCGGCGCGACCGCCCGCGTCATGGCCCGGCTGCGCGGCGAGCCCAAGCAGGAGGAGCGGCCGGGCGGCCTGTCCGGGCTGAGCGAGCGGGAGCGGGAGATCCTGGCGCTGGTGGGCGAGGGCCTGACCAACCGGGAGATCGGCAAGCGGCTCTATCTCGCGGAGAAGACCGTCAAGAACAACATCTCCCGCCTGCTGGCCAAGCTGGGCGTGGAGCGCCGCGTCCAGGCCGCGGTCATCGCCACCCAGGCGCTCGCGGCCTCCCAGGAACCCCGGACGGGCCCCGCCGCGTCGCCGCGCGACGGCGGCCCGCGGCACTGACGGGGCCCGGGTGCCCGGTCCGGCGGGGGGTTCCTCGGCCCGTCCCCGGCTCCCTGGCCCGGACTGCGCCGCGCCGGGCCGGGCCGGGGCGTGACCGGTCAGTCCCGCGTCCGCCATAAGACCCCGGTGTGCGGGGGACCGTCGCCGCCCGCGCGGGCGACGAGGCGGCTGACCACGCCCACGACTCCGTCCACCCGCCAGGTCAGGCCGATCGCGGCCGGGACGTCGTCCTCGTGCGGGAGCGTTCCCCGCAGGGTCACCACGCCGTCCCGTACCGAGACCAGCACGTCGCCCGGTGGTACGCCCAGGGCGCGGCCCAGCACCTCGTCGGCCACCTCCGCCCGGATCTGCTCGTCCGTCCGCAGAAAGACCCGCAGCAGGTCGCGGCGGGTGGTGATGCCGATGAGGCGGTCCTCCTCGTCCACGACGGGCAGCCGGTCGACGTGCCGGCGCTGCATGATGCGGGCGGCGTCCACCACACGGTGCTCGGGGTGCACGGTGACCGCCGGAGTGGTCATCACCTCGCCCGCGGTCGCGCCACGGGCGGCCGCGGTACCGGCCGGGCGGCGCGGCACCGGGCGCGGGGCGGCAGGGCTCCCGCCCCGGCCGCCCGGGGGCGCGGGCAGGTCCGTACGGGACACCACCCCCATGACCTTGTCGTCGCCGTCCACCACCGGCAGGCCGCTGATCCGGTGCACGTCGAGCAGCCGGGCCAGCTCCTGCGCCGGGGTGTCCGGGCGGGCCTGGACGACATCCCACGTCATCACCTCGGCAACGGTGTGGTCCTGCACGGCGATACCTCCCCTCGGTCGGTGCCTCACGGGACCGGCCGCCATGCCGGACCCTGCCCCCGCCGGACGAGTCTGGCCGAGGAAGGGGCCGGGGAGCAGGGGCCTATCCGCCTTCGTCCGAGGGCCACCAGGCCCGCTGCGTCACACGCATGACCTGGGCGGCAGCGGATGAGCGCAGGACGTCGGCGGGCGGGAGCCGCTGTCCGGACAGGGTTACGCTGACCGGGTACGGCGGGCGGAGCGAAGAAGGAGGACCGGTGGGCACGCAGGAGTCGTTGTCGCGGCTGCCGCAGATGCGACTGGACGAGTTGCTGGAGGAACTGCAGGCACGCATCGACGCGGCGCGCGGGACCCGGGACCGGGTGCACAGCCTCCTGGAGGCGGTGGTCTCGGTGGGGCGGGAGCTGGACCTGCCTCAGGTGCTCCGGCGCATCGTCGAGGCCGCCGCGCTGCTGGTCGACGCGGAGTACGCGGCGCTGGGGGTGATCGGCCCGGATGGCAGGCGGCTCTCGCAGTTCCTGACCGTCGGCCTGACACCCGAACAGGTCGCCGCGATCGGGCCGCTGCCCGCCGGACACGGCATCCTGGGCGAACTGATCCGCAACCCCGAGCCGTTGCGGCTCTCCGACCTCAGCGCCCACCCGTCGTCGTACGGCTTTCCCGCCCATCACCCGCCGATGCGCACGTTCCTGGGCGTGCCGATCCGGGTGCGCGACGAGGTCTTCGGCAACCTCTACCTGACCGACAAGCGCGGCGGGCACGACTTCGACGCGGAGGACGAGTCGGTCATCTCCACGCTGTCGGTCGCGGCCGGCGTGGCGATCGACAACGCCCGGCTCTACGAGGGGTCGCAGCGCCAGCAGCGCTGGCTGAAGGCGGGCGCGGAGATCACCAACAGCCTGCTGTCCGGCATTCCCCGCCTGGAGGTCCTGGAGCTGATCGCCCGCCGGGCGCAGGAGATCACCCGGGCGCAGCTCGCGGACGTGTGCGTGCCCATGCACGACACCGGCGACCTGATCGTCGAGCTGGCGCTCGGCGGGAACCCCGACAAGCGCAGCGGCCTGGTCGTCCCGGCCGACGGCACGCTGTCCGGCGCCGCCCTCAAGTCGGGCGGGCCGGTCACCACGTCCGGGCTGGCGGCCGACGACCGGTACGCCGCCGGGCCCCGCCGGTTCGACGGCCTGGGTCCCGCGGTGGCCGTGCCGTTGGGCAGCGAGCGCGGCACCGCACGCGGCGTCCTCCTGCTGGCGCGTGCCGAGGGGGAGCCGGTCTTCACCGAAGAGGAGCTGGAGCCGCTGCACGCGTTCGCCGGGCAGGCGGCCCTCGCCCTGGAGCTGGCCGAGCGCCGGCGCGACGCCGAACAGCTGGCCCTGCTGGAGGACCGCGACCGGATCGCCCGAGACCTGCACGACCTGGCCATCCAGCGGCTGTTCGCCACCGGCATGACGCTGCAGAGCGCGGCCCGGCTGGTCGAGCACGCCGGTGCGGCGGAGCGGGTCACCCGGGCGGTGGGCGACCTGGACGAGACCATCAAGATCATCCGGTCGACGATCTTCGGTCTGCGGATCCGGGAGGAGGACGCGGGCCCGAGCCTGCGCGCCCGGGTGGCGCGCGCCGTGGGGGAGGCCGGCACGGCGCTGGGCTTCCCGCCCCGGCTGAGCATGGAGGGCCTGCTCGACACGGACGTACCGGCCCAGGTCGCCGACCACGTCGTGGCGGCCCTCACCGAACTGCTGAGCAACGCGGCCCGCCACGCCCACGCGACCCGCGTCGAGGTGGCACTCCAGGCCACCGGCGACGAGGTCGCCCTGACCGTCACGGACAACGGCCGGGGCATCCCGGAGGGCGGCCGGCGCAGCGGGCTGGGCAACCTGGCGGAACGGGCCCAAAGCGTGGGCGGAACGATGGAGATCCAAACCCCGGACGACGGCGGAAGCCGGATCGTGTGGCGGGCACCGCTGGCCGGGGAGGCGTGACGGGCCTGCTAAGGAAGGCTCCGGAGCCCTCCTGGGTCAGCCCCCGCTGACGGTCCCGTTCGGGACTAACCGAGGTCGACGGGCGCCGGCGGCGCACCGGATTCCCGTACGACGGCGAGTAGTTCGCCCAACTGCGGCGGCCATGCCGGCTCGCGGCCGGCGGACAGCTCGCCCGGTGACCACCAGTGCCACCGGATGATCCTGTCCGCCGCATGCGCGGCAGCAACGTCACCGCCCGGGTCCCGGCGGGGGCCCGGGCGAGAAAGATCTCCTCATGCTGACGGGCCGGCATTCCGGCCCGTGTGAAGTCGTGTTCCCACCGGCACAGCACGGCGTCGGTGGCCTCGATGTCGGCCCACCCGGTCTTCTCGCGCAACTCGCGCTCGGCTGCCTGCCGAAGTGTGCGCACCCCGACAGCCTGCCCGTACGGCAGTACCGGGCGCCATGGTCCGGTCGATGCAGGGCCGACGGAGCCGGGGGTGGGCGCCGTTGGCGGCCGTGTTGGCCGCTTCGAAACGGCGCCCGGACTTCAGCTCCGCCGTCCCCCCGCCGCGCACACCGCGACCGCGGGCTGTGCCACCAGTCGGAAGCCGGTGACCAGGTCGGGCCGGATGCGCAGGACGCCGTTCATGGTCTGCTGCACCCATGGCCGCAACAGGTTCTGGTAGCGGGCCACTTGCGCCGGGTCGGCGACCAGCCGCGCGTAGCCGGTGACGATGACGCTCCAGCCCAGGTGGGTACGCGGGTCGATGGTGTCGGCCTCGTAGGCCACCACCAGGCCCGCCTCGCCCGCGGGCGGCGCGATCGAGGTCAGGGTCGCCCCGTCGTTGAGCCGGACGACGATGTCCTCGCCGTCCATGAGGTGGTTGACGGGCCGGATGGCCGGCAGGGCGTTCTGGGTGAACACGAGCCGGCCGAGCGGGACGCTGCCCAGCAGCCGCAGCGATTCACCCCGGGGCAACTGTTGCATCCCCCGGGGAGCCACCGGTTCACGGAGTTCCTCGACCTGCTGAGCGTCTTCGTCGTTCATCCTGCACACCCTCTGCTCCGGCGGCATTCGTCCGGGCACTCGTTGCCTGCCTGCCAGCCTCCCCGAAGCGGGATCGCGAGAACAGGGCCGAACGGACCCCGGTCGGGGGCATGTGCGCAAGGCCGTCCGCTGTTCCCGTCCTACGGGTGGGGCACCACGGCCACCGGGCACGCCGCGTGGTGCAGCGCCGCGTGCGCGACCGCGCCGATCCTCCTCAGGTCGTGCCGGCCCGGGCTGCGGCGCCCCACGACCAGCAGCCGGGCCCGCGCTCCGGCGGACAGCAGGACCTGCCCCGCCCCGCCCATCTCGACGTGCTCGACCACCTCCACCTGCGGAAAGCGCTCCCGCCACGGCCGTACGGCATCGGCCAGCCGCTTGCGCTCCAGCGGCTCCAGCCCGCCGGCGTCGTCGGCCGCCCGCATGGTCTCGCCGCCCCACACCACGACCGGCGGCACATTCCAGGCCCGTACCGCTCGCAGGCTCGTCCCCTGGGCCGCGGCCGCCGCGAAGGCGAATCCCAGCACCGGATCGCTTTCCCGTACGTCCTGCACGCCCACCACCACCTCGTCACGCGGTCGCGCCGCGTCGTCGGGGCGCGGGCTGCGTACGAGGACGACGGGACCGGCCGCCTGCCGCAGCACCTGCAATCCGACGGAGCCGAGCAGATAGCCGACCAGCGTGCTGTGCCCGCGCGAACCGAGCACCAGCAGGTCCGCCGCCGCGGAGGCGGCGACCAGGGCCGCGACCGGCTCGTCCGCCAGGATCTCCGTACTGACCGGCAGCTCGGGGAAGCCCTCCGCCACCCGGGCGGCGGCCTGGCGCAGCACTTCCGTGGCCCAGCGGCGCTGCACTTCCTCGTCCGCCGCGACCAGCGCCTCCATGGGGCGCCAGACCCACGCGTGAACCAGCCGCAGGCGCGCGCCTCGGCGGGTGGCCTCGGCCGCGGCCCAGTCGGCGGCGGCGAGGCTGTGGTCGGTTCCGTCCAGTCCGACGGTGACGGTGCCGGGCATGGTGGCCTCCTGAGGCGGGCACGGAAGTACGTCCGGTCCCCACTGTCCGGGCTCCACGGCCACCGCGGGGACGGTCCCAAGGTCCCGCGCCCGGGGACCAACGGCCTTCCGACACGCGGCCCACCGCCCGCCGAGGGCCCTTCGGCCTTCGGGTCGGGACCATCGCCGACCTGGGGAGACGGTGCGCGGGAGTGCAATGGAGGCGAGCGCAGGCACAGCGATTCGGAAGGTGCGCACCATGACCGCCACACCCCTGGAGAAGACGACCGACGGCACGGCCTGGGAGGGCTTCGACGGCGGTCCGTGGCGCGACACCATCGACGTCCGCGACTTCGTCCAGCGCAACCACGTCCCGTACGAGGGCGACGCCTCCTTCCTCACGGGCCCCACCGAGCGCACCACCGCGGTGTGGCGGAAGCTGCTCGGCATGTTCCCCGACGAGCGGGTGCGGGGCATCCACGACGTGGACGTCAGCACCCCGTCGCGGATCGACGCGTTCGCGCCCGGCTACATCGACGAGGAGCGGGACCTGATCGTCGGCCTGCAGACCGACGCCCCGCTCAAGCGCGCCATCATGCCCAACGGCGGCTGGCGGATGGTCGAGGGCGCCCTCGCCGCGTACGGGTACGAGCCGGACCCGGCGGTCAGGGAGATCTACACCCGGCTGCGCAAGACCCACAACGACGGCGTCTTCGACGCGTACACGCCCGAGATCCGCGCCTGCCGCTCCGCCGGCATCATCACCGGCCTGCCCGACGCCTACGGCCGGGGCCGCATCATCGGCGACTACCGCCGCGTCGCGCTGTACGGCGTCGACCGGCTCATCGAGGACAAGCAGGCCGCCAAGGCCGACGCCGACGCGCAGTGGCCCACCGAGGACGTGATCCGCGAGCGCGAGGAGATCGCCGAGCAGATCAAGGCGCTGCGCGAACTGAAGGCGATGGCCGCCTCGTACGGGTACGACATCTCCCGGCCGGCCGCCACCGGCCGCGAGGCCGTGCAGTGGCTCTACTTCGGCTATCTGGCCGCCGTGAAGGAGCAGAACGGCGCGGCCATGTCGATCGGCCGCATCGACGCCTTCCTCGACATTTACCTGCGGCGCGACATCGAGCGCGGTGTCCTCGACGAGCGGCGGGCGCAGGAGCTGATCGACGACTTCGTCATCAAGCTGCGCATCGTGCGGTTCCTGCGCACCCCCGAGTACAACGAGCTGTACTCCGGCGACCCGACCTGGGTCACCTGGTCGCTGGCCGGGATCGGTGAGGACGGCCGCCCGCTCGTCTCCCGTACGACCTTCCGCGCCCTCCAGACGCTCTACAACCTTGGCCCGGCCCCCGAGCCCAACCTGACCGTCTTCTGGTCGCCGCGCCTGCCGGGCGGCTTCAAGGAGTTCGCGTCGAAGGTCGCCATCGACACCTCGGCCCTCCAGTTCGAGTCCGATGAGCTGATGCGCCCGAAGTACGGCGACGACACGGCCATCGCCTGCTGCGTGTCGGCCATGGCGGTCGGCAAGCAGATGCAGTTCTTCGGCGCCCGCGTCAACGTCGCCAAGGCCCTGCTGTACGCCATCAACGGCGGCCGGGACGAGGTGACCGGCAAGACCGTCGTGGCGGGCTTCGAGCCGGTCGAGGGCGATTACCTGGATTACGCCACCGTCGCCGAGCGCTACGACGCGATGCTGGAGTGGCTGGCCGAGACATACGTCCACGCCCTGAACGTCATCCACTACATGCACGACAAGTACGCCTACGAACGCATCGAGATGGCCCTGCACGACCGCACCGTGCTGCGCACCATGGCCTGTGGCATCGCCGGGCTGTCGGTCGCCGCGGACTCGCTGTCGGCGCTCAAGTACGCCAGGGTGCGGGCCGTCCGCGACGAGACCGGGCTGGTCACGAGCTACGAGACCGAGGGCAGCTACCCGGCGTACGGCAACAACGACGACCGGGCGGACCAGATCGCGAAGGACATCGTCCACACCTTCATGCAGAAGGTGCGCAAGCACCCCACCTACCGCGGCGCCGTGCACACCCAGTCCGTGCTGACCATCACCTCCAACGTCGTCTACGGCAGGAAGACCGGCGCCACCCCGGACGGCCGCCCGGCGGGCGCTCCCTTCGCGCCCGGCGCCAACCCGATGAACGGCCGCGACGAGCACGGCTACATCGCCTCCGCGCTGTCGGTCGCCAAGCTGCCGTACGACGATGCCGAGGACGGCATCTCGCTGACCAACACCATCACGCCGGACGCGCTCGGCCGCACCGCGCAGGAGCGGATCGCGAACCTGACGGGCGTACTGGACGGTTACACGGCGGGCGGCGGCTTCCACATGAACGTCAACGTCCTCGACAGGGCGACGTTGGAGGACGCCATGGAGCACCCCGAGAAGCACCCGCAGCTGACGATCCGGGTGTCCGGTTACGCGGTGAACTTCGTGCGGCTGACGCGTGAGCAGCAGCTCGACGTCATCAACCGCACCTTCCACGGGGCCTTGTGACCCCGCTCCCCGGCCCACGGCGCCGGTGCCGGGCCCTCACCCCGGTACCGGCGCCGTGTCCTTCTCCTCGCCCGCACCTGGGAGACACCCCCTCAGGAGGACCTGACATGGCAGTTTCGCTCGGGACCGGGATTCCCGTACGCACCCCGCCCCTCGCCGGGGTGACCGCCCGGGAGGCCGCCACCCCGGCCGCCGCGGTCCAGCACCGCCCGATGGCCGGTTCGGTGCACTCCTGGGACCTGTCCACCGGCGTCGACGGGCCCGGCACCCGCTTCGTGACCTTCCTGGCCGGCTGCCCCCTGGCCTGCCTGTACTGCCACAATCCCGACACCTGGAAGATGCGCGACGGCAAGCGCGTTCCGGCCGACGCGATGGTGGCCGAGGCGGCGAAATACGAGGCGTTCATCCGGGCCGCGGGCGGCGGCACCACCCTCAGCGGCGGCGAACCGCTCCTCCAGCCGGTCTTCGCGGGCGAACTCCTCCACCGCTTCAAGCACGAACTCGGCCTGCACACCGCCCTGGACACCTCCGGCTACCTCGGCGCCCGCGCCACCGACGCGCTGCTGCGGGACACCGACCTCGTCCTGCTGGACCTCAAGTCCTGGCACCCCGGCCTCTACCAGCGCCTCACCGGCCAACGGCTCCGCCCCACCCTGGACTTCGCGCGGCGGCTCGCCCGGCTCGACAAAGAGGTGTGGGTACGCTTCGTCCTCGTCCCGGGGCTGACCGACGACCCGGCCAACATCGAGGGCGTGGCATCCTTCGCCGCCTCGCTCGGCAACGTGACCCGCGTGGACGTACTGCCCTTCCACAAACTCGGCGCCTCCAAGTGGGAACGCCTCGGCATGGACTTCACCCTGCGGGACACCCCGACGCCCACCGCGCCGGAACTGGCGACGGCACGGGAGATCTTCGAAGGGGCCGGCCTGACGGCGGTGTGAGCGCGGAGCTTCGTCAGCCGAACCGCACGCTGGAGAAGGTCGTGCTGCGCGGTGCCTGCTTACCCGGGGCGAGCGGAATGGGCCGCCCCTTGCACTTCTTGCCAGGGAAAAGGACGGCCGGCGTCTTCGTCGCGTTGCGGGGAGCCTGCGCGTGCTGTCCCATCGTCAGGCACCGGCCGTTCGGCGGATTCTCGACGAGATACGGCGTGCCTTTCGGTCCCAGCCAGATGAACGACCCTTTCGCGGCGAACGCTTCGCCCATGGGGAGAGTCGCGGCGAAGGTGAGCCCCGCGAGAGCTACGACGACTGGACGCAAGACACGCATCGTTCATCCTTTTCTGGAACGGCCGGCCGGCCTGATCGGGCTTTTCCGGGTCAACGACACCCGGCTTTGTCCGACACGCCTGGTACGCCCCATCGGACCACTCCGGCATCTGCCGGATTCCCCGCCGTGGTGAGCCGGGCGCACGCGTCGAAGCGTGCGAGAACGAGGCGGGCCATGGCAGCCTGGGCACCGAGCGGGCGCGCCGTGCACATGCAGCCCGTACGCTCGGCCTCCGCGTCCAGATAGTCGGAGAAGCGCCCCGGAGCCATCAGGTAGGGGACGACCGCGATACGGGTACGGCCCTCGGCGCGCAGATCCTGTGCCGTACGGGCCAGCGACCGGTCCTCCTCGCGACCGGCGCACAGCAGGGCAGGCCGTACCGGAACGGGTTCGCCCCGCCGGACGTACAACGCCCTGCTCAGGTGCCGGGCGACGGCGTAGCAGCCGTCATTTCCGCCGGGCCGGCGCGAGCCCGCGGCAGCCAGCACCACGGCGTCCGCCGGAGATCCGGCACGCGCCTCGGCCTCCTCAAGACGGTACGTCAGCGCTTCGGTCAGCAGCGGGTGCGGAGCCAGCGGTTTCGCGGCGCGGGCGGGCCCGAGCAGAGCGGGCAGGTCCACGGTGAAATGAAAGCCCGCGCCCAGCAGCAAAGGCACCACAATCGCCGGTGTTCCCCTCAGCGCGGCAACGGCTTCGTCGACCGTGGGCCCGTGAAAATCGAAGAACGCGCTTTCCACCCGGAGCGCGGGACGCAGCGCGCGGATTTCCGCCGGCAACCGGCCCGTTTCCCTTTGCGCTCGGGCCTCACGGCTGCCGTGCGCAGCGGCGATCAGGACCGGGGGAAAGGACGCCATGCCGCCACCGTAATGGCGCGTTACCGCCGCCATAAGACGCCGCCGGTCCCGGACCCACAGGGACGACCGGCCCGGATCAAAAGGCCGTTCGGCGCGGGGTACGGGCGCACAGCGGGCATAGCCTGAAGTCGCTGCGGCCCGGGAAGGCGCGGGCTTCGGGCGGCAGGCGGGGGAATACGGAAAACGCGTCCCGGCGCCCAGCAGTTGGCAGGAGTGCTCTCATGGTGTCATCCACCGACCGGCCCACTCTCGTTCTCGTCGGCCACGGCATGGTCGGCCAGCGGCTGCTGGAGGAGCTGGCCGTACGGGACGCGCTCGCCGGGCCGGACAGTACGGAAGGCCCCGGCGGAGCCGACGGCCCGGACGCTCCCGGGGACGGTCGGCGGTGGCGCGTGGTGATCCTCGCCGAGGAGGAGCGACGCGCCTACGACCGCGTACACCTGTCCTCGCTGTTCACCGGGACCACCCCGGAGGACCTGGACCTCGCCGACCCCGACTTCCTCGAACGCCACGACATCACCCTGCGTCTCGGCGACCCCGCCACCGCCATCGACGCCGCCACCCGCACGGTGACCACGCGCCGCGGTGCGGCCTGGCACTACGACGCGCTGGTGCTGGCCACCGGCTCCTACGCCTTCGTCCCGCCGGTCCCCGGACGGGACGCGCCCGGCTGCTTCGTCTACCGCACGGTCGAGGACGTCCGGGCCATCCAGGAAGCGGCACGCGGCGCCCGCACCGCGGCCGTCATCGGCGGCGGACTGCTGGGCCTGGAGGCGGTCGGTGCCCTGCGCTCGCTCGGCCTGGAGACCAGCGTGGTCGAGGCCGCGCCCCGGCTGATGCCCGGCCAGGTGGACCGAGGCGGCTCCGATGTCCTGGCCCACACCATCGAGGCGATGGGCGTCCATGTGCACACGGACGCGGCGATCACCGAGGTGTGGACCGGCGCCGACGGCCGCGTGCGCGGTCTGTCGCTGTCGGACGGCGGCAGCGTGCAGGCCGACCTGATCGTCTTCTCCGTGGGCGTACGGCCCCGCGACGAACTCGCCAGGATTGCGGGCCTGGATGTCGCCGACCGCGGCGGCGTCGTGATCGACGCCCAGTGCCGCACCTCCGTACCGGAGATCTACGCGCTCGGCGAGTGCGCCCGCGCCGCCGACGGCAACGTCTACGGCCTGGTCGCCCCCGGCTACCGGATGGCGGAAGTCCTGGCGGACACCCTCACCGGCGCGGAGAACGGCTTCACCGGCGCCGACACCTCCACCAAGCTGAAACTGCTGGGCGCGGACGTTGCCTCCTTCGGCGATCCCTTCGCCCCGGACGCCGGCGGCTCGGTGCTGTGGGCCGACTCCGGCTCCGGCGTCTACAAGAAGCTGGTGCTCGGCCCGGACGGCAAGCTGATGGGCGGCATCCTGGTCGGTGACGCGGACGCGTACGGCACCCTGCGCCCTTTCGTGGGCGCCCAGCTGCCCGGCCCGGCCGCCTCCTTCCTGCTGCCCGCCGACGGATCGGGCCCGGTGGACACCACGGCGGTGCTGCCCGACGACGCGGTGATCTGCTCCTGTAACGGCGTCACGAAGAAAGCCCTGCGCGAGGCGGTACGCGGCGGCGCGCACGACCTGGCCGCGGTGAAGAAGTGCACCGGCGCCGGCACCCAGTGCGGCGGCTGCGTCGGCGCCGTCACCTCCATCATGGAAGCGCAGCTGGCGGCCGAGGGGATCGAGGCGGGACCGGGCGGACTGTGCCCGGACTTCACGCAGACCCGCCGCGAGCTGTACGAGATCATCCGCGTGACCGGCATCGACAGCTTCACGCGCCTGGCGAAGGAGTACGGCGTACCCGGTCCGGACGGCAAGCCGCCGCACGGCTGCGCGGTCTGCCGCCCCACCGTCGCCTCGCTCCTGGCCACCCTCGGCCCCGAACTCGGCCTGCACCACATCCTCGACGGCGAACAGGCCGCCCTCCAGGACACCAACGACCTCTTCCTCGCCAACCTCCAAAAGGACGGCACCTACTCCGTGGTGCCCCGCCTGCCCGCCGGAGAGATCAGCCCCGAGCACCTCATCGTGCTCGGCGAAATCGCCCGCGAATTCGGCCTGTACACCAAACTCACCGGCGGCCAGCGCATCGACCTGTTCGGCGCCACCGTGGACCAGCTGCCGGACATCTGGCGCAGGCTGGTCGACGCCGGCCTCGAATCGGGCCACGCGTACGGCAAATCCCTGCGCACCGCGAAATCCTGCGCCGGCTCCCGCTGGTGCCGCTTCGGACAGCGCGACTCCGTCGGCATGGCCGTGGAACTGGAACTGCGCTACCGCGGACTGCGCTCCCCGCACAAACTCAAGCTGGCGGCCTCTGGCTGCATCCGCGAATGCGCCGAGGCCCAGAGCAAGGACGTCGGCGTCATCGCCACCGCGAAGGGCTGGAACCTGTACGTGGGCGGCAACGGCGGCACCAAGCCCCGCCACGCCGACCTCCTCGCCCAGGACCTGAGCGACACGCAACTGATCCGCACCATCGACCGCTTCCTGATGTTCTACATCCGCACCGCGGAACGCCTGGAACGCACCGCGGCCTGGCTGGAGCGCATCGACGGCGGAATCGACCACATACGAAACGTCGTCCTGCACGACAGCCTCGGCCTGGCCGAAGAACTGGAAACCCAGATGCAGCGCCACGTCGACGCCTACCGCGACGAATGGCGGGCCGTCCTGGAAGACCCGGCCAAACTCCGCCGCTTCACCAGCGCCTACCCCGCCCCCGCAGGCCCGGCCGCCCCCGGCCACGTCCAGGTCCGTACGCACGACGGCGACTGGCGGTCCGTCTGCCTCCTGGACGAACTCGAACCCGGCCGCGGCATACCGGTCCGCGTCGGCGACGAACCGGACCCGATCGCCCTCTTCCGCTCCCCGGACGGCGAACTCTTCGCCGTCTCGGACACCGACCCCGTCTCCCGGGCTGACGTCATCTCCCGCGGCATCTACGGCGCGGTCGACGGCACCCCGGTCGTCACCTCACCCATGTACAAGCAACGCTTTGACCTGCGCACGGGCGCCTGCCTGGACGACGAGAGCCAGCGGCTTGATGTGCGGGGGGTGCGGGTGCTGTGAGCCGGTGGATGGGGTGAAGGTTCGGGGGCCGGGGGGCGGCGGTCCGCCCGAGCCGCCGGCCACCGCGGTGACGCCCCGTCCGAAACCCTCCGGACGGGGCGTCGTGGCGCCTGCGCGTCATGTCGCGCGGGTCACCTGAAGAAGTTCCAGTTCCCCTCGATCGGCAGCGGGTAGCCGCTGTCGGTCCTGTCGCTGACCAGGTCGTACCGGACGTACTGGTCGTCCTTGAACAGGTACACCTTGTCCGTGTCGAGCACCGAGTTGACGGCCGCGTCGATCCCCCGCTGGAAGTTCTCCGGCAGCCCGCGCCAGCCGCGCAGGATGGGCGTCGGCCCGCCGAGGAGCTTGTCGTTGGGGACGTCGTAGCGGATGTACAGGTCGTCCTTGAAGAACCAGCTGACGTTCGGGTCGCTCTGGTGGTTGACCGCCGCGTCGATGCCGAGCTGGAAGTCCGGCGGCAGCCCCTTCCACGCCTCCGCGATGCTGAGCGGGTAGCCCGGCTCCACCTTGTCGGAGTCCAGGTCGTAGCGGACGTACTGGCTGTCCTTGAAGAGGTACACGACCTGCGGCTGGTCCCGGCGGTTGAGCGCGGCGTCGATGCCGCGCCCGAAGGAGTCGACCAGGCCGGGCCAGTTGCCCTCGATCAGCTTCGGATACCCGTCGAAGCCGTGGTTCTCCTTCATGTCGTAGCGCACGTAGGAGTTGTCCTTGAGCACCCAGGTGATGGGGTCGTTGCCCTTGGCCCGCACCACGGCGTCGATACGCCGGTAGAAGGAACCGGGGGAAGCGGTCTGCTCTGCCACGTTCCACACCCTCTCGCGGTCGATGGGTCTGGTGCACGCCTGCCGGCCGGCGGCTCTTCGAGCTCGTCACGTCACATTGCCAGCCCACTACGGTCGTGTCACGCCACCATCACGGATCGGCTCATTCCTCATCACTCCGCCATTCGGATCGAGCCATGCCACATCCACTCAAACCCCCTCCACTGCCTCGCGTTTCCCCCGCGTGCCCCAGGCCCCCCTGAACCGTCTGGAAACTGTAAAAGCGCCCATCCGGCGCAACCCGCGGGGTGATCCGCTCATCTGGACGGTTGGCAAGGGGGGACGGACGCCTTCGGGCGTCACTTCCTTCTCGGCCGTCACACCATGAGTGATTGACGACATGTTCAGTGGACGCGGCTTGGGGGAGCTCCACGGAAGGGAAGTCCATGACCAGGACGACGAAAACCGGGACCAAGAGGCTGAGCGGCCGCCGCGTGGCCGTGACCGCCGCGCTGGGGCTGGCCTCGGTGGCGCTGGCCGCCGTACCCGCACACGCCAAGGGCAGCGTGGACGTCACGGCGCCGAGCTCGACGGCGGTCGGCAAGACCTTCACGGTCACCGCGCAGGGGAACGACGACGCGGCCTCCTACATGCGGATCTGCCTGGAGGACCGCACCGCCGGCAAGGCATGGCACCAGCTGGCCTGTGGCGCCACGGTAGAGCGGGGAGGGTCGGAGGCGCAGGCCACGGCCAAGACGAAGGGCACGCAGCGCGGCACGCTGGAAATCCGCGCCGTCCTGTACGCGTTGAACAGCCCGAGCGACAACCACCCCGTGCGGATGAGGGCTTCGGACGTGGTGAAGGTACAGGTCCGCTGACCCGGCCCTGAGGAACTGAGGCCCCTGGCCCCGGATCGTAGAAGCGGCCCCGTATTCCTGCCGGCATGAGGTGGGGGTGCGGGGCCGGCGGCGTCGTCCGGATGCGCGGTGGCGGACCCCGGCAGCAGGGAGCCGGGCGCGGCTTCCCCTCCATGGGCGAGACGGCGCACCGTATCTGTGCCGGATCGCTCGTCGAGAACGCCGGCCTGTCGGGCTGACCACTCCTCGATGGTTTCGCGCGTGCTGATCCATGGCGGGCCGGCCTGGCGTGGGGAGAACATCTCCCCATGACCACACAGACGATCACCGCGGCGGCATCGGGGCACCTGGGAGCTGGGCGACCGTACGGTCCACCGGGTCGGGTTCGGTGCGATGCGCCTGCCGCAGCACGGCGAGGCGTTCGCGCCCGATGCTGCCCCGCGCGACCGCGACCAGGCGATCGGCGTGCTGCGCCGCGCGGTCGAGCTCGGCGTGAACCACATCGACACGGCCGCGTTCTACTTCGCCCCGCTGCGCTCCGCCAACGAGCTGATCAACCGCGCCCTGGCCCCCTACCCGGACACCTCGTGATCACCACCAAGGTCGGACCGGGGCGCGACCCGTCGGGCCGGTGGCTGCCGCACGCCACCCCCGAGCAGCTGCGCGGCCAGATCGAGGACGGGTGTGAGTAGTTGGCGTACAGGAAATACCGGTGAGATTGATCTTGGTCGGCCAGCACACGCACATCAACTTCCTGGGCTGCTACCTGTTCAACATCAAGGCCGGCGGGCCCGGCCAGGGCCTGCGCCTGCTGCGGGACCCGGACGCCGTCGAGGATGGCGAAGACGAGGAGTGATGGGCGACGCACCCGACCTGTCGGGCCGTTCGTTGTCGAAGCGGAGGTCCCGCGCAGATACCCGGGACCGGTAAGAGAAGAGAACACCATGGCCCGCACGAAGGTCCGGCCGCTGGGCCGCTGCACCCGCTGGTGAAGACGGCCGGGAAATACGTGGTGTCCGGGCCCTGCGGCGACCGGCTGTCGGTGGACCGCTTCACCCTCACCCGCTCCCGCCGCGCCTGCCCCGCCGGCGGGGGCCGGTCCTCCGGCTTGACTTCGAGCGCGCTCCAAGTCCTAGCGTCCGAGGCGTTCGTCAGTGCTCAAGGTACCGCCCGGTCCGCCGGGCAGAAGGAGGATCCGCGCATGATCACCAAAACCACGCTCGGCTCGCCCGGTCTCACCGTCAGCGCGATGGGCCTGGGGTGCATGGGGATGAGCGAGAGCTACGGCGCCGCCGACTGGGACGGCGGCATGGCCACCATCGACCGGGCCCTGGAGCTGGGCATCACGTTCCTGGACACCTCCGACTCCTACGGCACCGGGCACAACGAGGTACTGGTGGGCCGGGCCATCCACGGCCGCCGGGACCAGGTGCAGCTGGCCACCAAGTTCGGCATCGACCGCAGTGCCGGCGACCGGGCACGCCGCATCCGCGGTGCCCGGGACTACGTGCTGCGCTCCTGCGACGCCTCGCTGCTGCGGCTGGGCGTCGAGGTGATCGACCTGTACTACGCCCACCGCCCGCCCCAGGACGTGGAGATCGAGGAGACCGTCGGGGCGATGGCCGAGCTGGTCGAAGCGGGCAAGGTCCGTCATCTGGGCCTGTCCGAGGTCGACGGCGAGCTGCTGCGCCGGGCGCACGCGGTGCACCCGATCACCGCGGTGCAGAGCGAGTACTCGCTGTGGACCCGCGACGTCGAGGCGGTCACCCCGGTGATGGCCGAGCTGGGGGTCGGGCTGGTGCCGTACTCGCCGCTGGGGCGGGGGTTCCTGACCGGCGCCCTGGACCGCTCCGCACTGGGCGAGAAGGACTTCCGGCGCACCAACCCCCGCTTCGCCGGCGAGGCGGGCGAGGCCAACGAGAAGATCGCGCAGACCGTGCGCGAGGTGGCCGACCGGCTGGGTGCCACCCCCGCCCAGGTGGCGCTGGCCTGGGTGTACGCCCAGACCGAGCGGCTCGGGGTGGCGGTGGCGACCATTCCGGGTACCCGCAGCCCGGCCCGGCTGGAGCAGAACGCGGCCGCGCTGGAGCTCACCCTGGACGCCGAGGCGCTGGCCGCGCTGGACCCGCTGAGCGACCAGGTGACGGGCGAGCGCTACACCCCCGCACACACCGCTGAGGTCGCTCGGGGCTAGCCGGCGGGCTCGACGCGCACGACGTCCAGCGCGACGACGTCGTTGACGTCGCGCCCACCGGTGACCTCGCCGTCACGACCAGCCGGGACCGGGCCGGCGGTGCCCCGTCCTGCTCGACGGCCAGGATCGCGCACCGGCGCGGGGCGATCTCGCTGTAGGAGACCAGCGCTCGCTACCCGTCCGCGCCCACCGCGAGCACGCCGACGCTCAGCTACGATCCGCCGCACGGAAGGGGCCCTCGATGGCGAACCTGGTCTACAAGAGGGTCTCGACCGACCAGCAGCCGACCGCCCGGCAGAACCTCGTCCTGGACGAGTCCGGGATCGAGGATCCGGTCGTCCTCGAGGAGGACCCGGGCACCTCCAGCCGCCTCCACCCCCTCCAGCGGCCGAAGTTCCGCGAACTGCTCACCTACGCACGGCCGGGCGACACCGTGCACATTCCGAGATGTTCCGTCTCGTGCGCGGCACCGGCCGCATCCTCGACGTGCTCGACGTCCTCCACCGCGACCAGGTCGCCCTGCGCATCCACGACGACGCGTTCTCCGCGATGGACCTGACCGCTCGCCACCCGCGTACCGGAGGGCTGCTATCCACCGTGAAGTTCATGGTGCAGGCCCTTGCCGACGCCGGCGAACTCCAGCGTGACCTCCAACGCGGGTTGACGTACGACGGGCTCCGGGCTGCCGAGGCGAAGGGCAGCAAGGGCGGCCAACGCCCTGCCGTGGCGACCGAGAAGACCGAAGCCGTGCGCACCGCGTACCTGGAGGGCCGCTCCATCGCAGCCCTCGCACGCGACCACGGCGTCAGCGACGAGGGCGTGACCGTAGGGAGCGGCCAGGGCTACACCCTGCGCGTCAGCGCCATCCTGGCGGTACACCGCCAGCTCCTCGCCCACTGCCAGTCCCTCGACGGCACTCCCGGCACCTCGGCGACCCCGGCACAGCGCAAGGCCCACCGCGAGTACGCGAACCGCGTCAGCAACCTCGACCAGTAACCAGCGAGCCCCGGCACACTGTGCACCGTGGGCCAGAGATAGGACGCCGGGACGGACCAGCCGCCTACCGCAAGATCATCCCGTGGCGGCTTTTGGGCTCACCTTGGCTGGACCCCGACCGGGGCCGCGCCCCTCAACCTCAAGGCGGCGCCGGACGCGTTGGACAAGACGGAGCTCCGGCCGGCCCAACGGGCGATCGTGGAGGTGGCCACCGGCGAGGAGGGCTGACGCTCCGGACGGCAATGACGCTGGATACCGGGGTGGCAACGGGCGTGAGCTGTGCATTATCCACCCCGTAGCCGGGCGGCCTGCCGGGCTGCCCGGCGCGCCAAGGCCGGATCGACGGCGGTGAACGGCCGCACCCGGAGGTGGCCGCCCGGCGGAAGAAGCTCCAGCTCCTGGGCGACACCGTCGACCCACCGGCCGCCGGGCCCGCCATGCAGCTGATGCACGACGGGCTCGGTGGCGAGGGGCCCAGGCCGGTGCTGCGTCCGGAGCCCTGCCTCAGCCGACCGCTTGGCGGGAGCGGCCGCGATCAGCGCTGTTCGGGCGAGCCGGACGACGGCATAGATTCGTTGAGCGGTACGACGTTGAAGTATTCCTCGATGCGGTCGATGAGGCCGCCGTCGAACCGGAAGTACATCGCCGCGTGTACGTCACTGCGGGACCCGTCGGTCATGGTCAGGTGGAGTACTTGCTGCTGGAGCACTTCGTCGCCGTCCTGGAACTGCCGCACGATGTCGTACCGAAGTGTGTCGACGTCTGCGGCCAGCTTCTTCAGCAGTTCCATGTTCTCGTCGATCGGCTGGTCACCGCTTCCGTCGTTGTGCCACACGGTGGCGGTGTCGGTGCACAGGGATCGCATCGTGGCGTAGTCCCGTACCTCCCACTGCCGGAGGTAGTGCACCGCTGCTGCGCGAAGGTCCTGGTCGGGTGTCATTGTTTCTTCCTTTCGGGGTGTGCCGGTTGCGGCGGGTGTCAGACGGCGGGACCGGTTGTGGTGCCGGGGGCCGCTTCTTCTTCGAAGACGGGGGCGCGCTCTCCCGCTTCGACGCGTAGAGGGAGGTGGTTCTCCCGGGGCGGCAGGGGGCAGGGGAAGGCCGCCGAGAACACGTGGTGGGGAATCAAGGCCCGGTTGAAGTCGATACGGGCCGTATCCGTGGTGTGCCGGGGCCGGGGCAGGATCAGCCACCGGCCCATGCCGGGCGTGTCCGTGCCGCTGGTGTCGTCGGTGAACGTGATCAGCAGGGTGTCGCTGCCCACATCGAACGCCCGGAGCGTGTGCCGCTCGCCTTGCAGATCGAAGACGAAGTCACCAGGGGCCGGGAGGGTGTCCCGCATGCTGGGGCTGGTCAGCCGGGTCACCTCCAGGAGGCGTCCGGCGTCCGCCGGGCGGTACTCCGCCTTGACGGCCCAGGCCGGGTCCCACGGCCACGCCTCGATTTCGCGCAGGCCGACGAGGGTGGGCGCAGCCGGATCCCACACGGCCAGGGCATGGGCTCCCCGCAGTTCCTCGATGGTGCCGCGCCGCCCGCCGGGGAAGGACAGGCGGCTGGCGCTGGTCAGTTCCACCGTGCCGTCCACGGCGTGGCCATCGACGGATACGTCCTCCGCCCGGGCCGCGGTCAGCGTCAGGCTTCCCGAGAAGCCGGTGGACGTCCACCGTCCCGGAACCTCGGGGACTTCCTGCCCCGGTTCCGTGATCGGCCGATGGGCGATCAGGCTCGCTTTCCCTTCCGGGCCCGCAATCTCCTCCCATCGGCTCTGGCGCCACTTGTCGTACCCGGTCAACGCGCCGTCGCTACCGAAGCAATCGCTGGACACTGTGTTCTCCTCTGTAGGCGGCGGTCACCCGCGACCGCCGTCAGGACTTACCGCCGGCCGGGAACCCCGACCGGTTCGACGGCCGGTCGATGGTCGCCGCATGCCGTCATGTGGCGCGTCTCCGCGCACGCCCGACCGTCGCGGTCCGACCGGTCGTGTCGATGGTTCGGATGGTTCGCTCGCCCCGGGAACATAAGCAAAGCTGCTTGCTGTTACGGCAAATGCGGGAAGGGCGCCGTGCTGGTGATCGCGCTCTGACATCACCCTGGAGAACACGATCTCCGGGGGCCGCGCGATGTGCTGAACTGGCCCGGGAACTTGCGGCGGCGTCGACGCGGTCGCCGCCATGTCGCCGGACGCGACACCGCCATCGCGGAGGCCCCGGCCCTGGAGATGCTGGTCACCCTCGACATGCCGGGCAAGGTCGCCGACTTCCTCCGCGCCACCGAGCTGGAGGCCGCCGAGCTCGCAGCGCTCGCTCAGGGGGTAGTCGTGCGGCGCGGTCAGGGCTATACCCTGCGCGTCACCGCAGTCCCGACCGTGCGCTGCCGGCTCCTCGCCCTCTGCCAACCGCTCGACGGCGGCCAGGGCGTGCCCACGGTCCCGGCCCAGGGCAAGGCCCGCCGCGAGTACGAGAACCGGATCAGCACCCTCGTGCCGACCGAATCGTGCTCGTTCTCACCGGGGCCCCCGTACGTCAACTACTCACACCCGGAGGAGAACCCGCGCCAGCTCGGCCGCGACCACCTGGACGTGGTGAACCTGCGCATCGTCGGCATCGATTCCATCGCCGAACGCTTCGGCGCACTCGCCGAACTGCGCGCGGCCGGCCTCATCCGCCACCTGGGCCTGTCCAACGTCCGCCCCCACCACCTCGCCGAGGCCCGGACCATCGCACCGGTGGTCTGCGTACAGAACATGTACGGGATGGGCGCATCGCCCGAGCAGAAGAAGTTCCTGCGCAACTGCGGTGAGCAGCGCATCGCGTTCGTGCCGTTCTGCTCGATCGCCGGCCCCGGACGCGAAGGGGGCGCGACCGCCGACGACAGCCGGGAGGTGCGCGCCATCGCCCGCCCCCCACGGAGTCAGCGCGGCCCAGGTACGGCTGGCGTGGGCCCTGCACCAGGGGCCCCACGTCCTGGTCATCCCCGGTACCGGCGGCCTCGACCATCTCGCCCAGAACGTGGCCGCCGGTGCTCTGCCCTTGTCCGCGGACGAACTCGCTGTCCTGGACGCACTCCACCACGAGAACGCCTGAGCGAGACCCCGCGGGATGCCGATCCCCTTCTGCTGATCGGCGGGTGCGCACGTTACGCCGTGCGCACCTGGTGGGGCCGGTTCGCCGAGGTGGCCGGCCCTGGCCGGCCGCCTGCGACGTCCACCGGCCGAGGGCCCTCGGCCGGTGCGCGGCCACCACCGGCAGCACGCCGACGTTTCGGCGTCCCCCGAAAGAACCGGCGTCTACCGTCCAGCCATGAGTCCGCACACCTACGCCACCCACCTGCACTGGAACGGTTCCACCGCCGCCGGCATCCGCTCCTACTCCCGTGACCACGTCGCCACCGCACCACCCGCGGACGCGGAGGTGGCACTGAGCGCGGACCCGGCGTTCCGGGGCGACGCCGGGCGGCTCAATCCCGAACAACTCGTCGTCATGGCCGCCTCGTCGTGTCAGATGCTGTCGTTCCTCGGTGCCGCCGCCCGCGCCGGTATCGATGTGCTGTCGTACGACGACGAAGCGACCAGCCACCTCGACCTGACGGACGCTCCCGCACGCCTCGGAACGATCAGCCTGGCGGTCACCGTCACGGTGGCTGCCGGAACCGACGCGGCCAAGGTCCAGGAAGTGGCTGAACGGGCTCACCGCGCGTGCTACATCGCCAACTCGTTGTCGGTTCCTGTCGAAGTGACCACCACGGTGGTGGGCGAGTGATCCGCCGACCGTGGCGCTGAGCCGGCCACAGCCTCACCCGGACCGAGGCGCACGCCTGGTGTGCCGACTTCGCCGGCTGGGTGTGGTGGAAGAACGGTGACGGCGGCAAGATGCACAAGCTCGACGACCTGGCGTCCAGCTTCACCAAGTGCGCCCCGAGGCACTCCAAACCGAAGGCCGGCGACGCGATCCGCTACAACCAGCACACCGCGACCGTCGCGGACGACCACGTGGCGAACGTGGTACGGATCTCCGGCTCGAAGATCACCGTGGTGGGCGGCAACCAGGGCACCCCGGGCAGCGTGAGCACCCGCACCTGAGCTCCTACAAGGTCGGCAGCTGGGCCAACAGCGCCCAGAAGATCAGCGATTACGTCACTTCGGCGGCCGACTGACCGGGCGCAGGTGACCCGCCGCGTTCCCGGAGTGGCGGGCCACCGGCCTCGGCGCGTCCGGCGTCGTCATGACCTGTGGGGGGCTTTCGCGGGTGCGCCCGCGGGTCCCTCGTATGCGGTGCCGAGTGCTTTGAGCTCGGTGCCGTTCGGGCCGGTCCTGTAATGGGTCACCGTGCCGGGTTTTTTGTTTTCGCCGAGCAGATCCGCCCACGTCGCATAGGCGCCGATCGATTGGTTCACGCAGAGGCCGATCACGAGGAAGATCGCCAGCTGGGTTGCGAGCAAGAGGCCGACGCGGCCGAGGACCGAGCGCCAGGAGCGCTTGGACAGGCGCGGCCACAGCCAGACGGTGAGAACGAAAAGTGCTGCCGCGGACAGTACGGCCAGGAGCAGCACTTTTTTGCTGGTGAGCTCCATGCGGTGCTTTCTTTTGGGCGGTCGGGTCCACGCGGTGGAGAAGCGGATGATGTCTGGCCGGGTAGATGACGGGAGGCGGCGGGATGGTTGCGTGGCATGCGTCACTTTGGCTGCGCGGCCTTGTCGCACCTTCGCGCGACGACTGGAAAGGCGCTCTCGGAAATGTCCTCTAACATGGCTGTGCCAACTGCCGATGGGCAATTGCGGGAGGGCAAGGTGCGGAGGACGAGAGCACGGTGAGGATTCGGCCGTGGGTCCCGGTATCGAGGTTGCCGGCGACGGCGCTGTACGTCATGGTGCTCGCCGCCACCGCCGCCTGGCTGGCCGCCCAGTCGCCCCACAAGCAGGAGCGCTTCATCCGTCACAACAGCAGCAATGTGCACCACCTCGAAGGCGGTGAGTGGTGGACGCTGCTGACCAGTAGCCTGGTGGTCGACGGGGTTCCCGTGCTGCTCGGTATCGGCGCGGTGGCCGCGGCGCTCGGACGCGCCGAGTGGCGCTGGGGCAGTGCGCGCGGTCTGGGTGTCTTCTTCTTCGGGCATGTGGCGGCGACCTTGCTCACGCAGGGCGTCGTGTGGCTGATGCGGCTCGCGCACATGCCGGGCGCCCTGGCCCGTATGAAGGACGTCGGCATCAGCTACGGCCTGGTGGCCACCGTCGCGTGCCTGCTGGCCCTGGGCGGCGAGCGCGCCCGGCGCTACGGCTTGCCGGCCCTGGCCGTGATCCTGGCCGTCGCGTGGACGGTCAACCAGGAACTGGCCGATGCGGGGCACCTGGTGGCACTGGGGCTCGGCGTCCTGGCCTCGCGTACCCGCTGGCTCCGGGACGGGCCTGCCGGGCGAAGCAGCAGCCGCCCGGCTGATTCCGGGGCGTGTAACGCCTTCGTGGAACAGTCGAGAAGCGGCTGATACATGCCCTCCGGGCGGTCGCAACACCGAGCTGTCCGACTGGTCGGCAGGGGGCGGCCCCCGGCGCCGTCCCATCCCTCGGCCAGGGGTCGTCTCATTCCCCGGGGACGGAAAGCGAGACCTGCCTTCTGTATGGCCGGCGTAAGAATTCCTCACCTTCCCATGAGCGGCCATAGCGAACGTTTCTAAGAACGGTTCTTATTCTTTGCCCGCTCTTGGATGCGTCTCGTGGTATGCCGCCGCTGGTCTCGTGGTCGCGCCACTCCGGCGGAATCGGACCACATTTTGCAGAATGTTGGTGCGGAACTGTAAACGCCGCCTCGGCGTGAACTCTCTATACGGTCGGATGCCCACAGGGGCATTCGACCGTCTGCACGCTGAACCAAAGGCTCTCGATGTTCCTGCCCCCTTCCCTGTTCACCCGCCCTCCCGCGGATACGAAACCGCCGGAAGCCGGTGCGCCCCGCCGGTCCGGTGCGGCGGTCTTCCGGGGCGCCCCGGCCCACCCGCCGCGGACCCTGCTCGATGTGCTGGACGCCTCCGTGTCCGCTCACCCCGAGGCGCCCGCCCTCGACACCGGGGGAGAGGTGCTCGACTACCGCGCCCTGTCGGCGGAGGTCGGCCGACGTGCCCATGTCCTCATGACGCATGGCATCGGGCCCGGTGACCGGGTCGGAGTGCGGGTCGCCTCCGGCACGGCGGAGCTGTATCTGTCCATCCTGGCCGTGCTGCGCAGCGGTGCCGCCTATGTGCCGGTCGACGCCGACGACCCGGACGAACGGGCGGCTTCGGTCTTCCGCGAGGCGGGAGTGTGCGCGGTGCTCGACGGCGCGGCCGAACCACGGCTCACGGCGGCCGACGGGGATGCCAACGCTTCCCCGAAACCCACCGCTTCCCCGCCCGATGGCACCACCGCGCCCCCCACCGCGTCCCCGGAAGACGACGCCTGGATCATCTTCACCTCCGGCTCGACCGGCGCGCCCAAAGGCGTCGCCGTCACCCACCGTGCCGCCGCGGCGTTCGTGGACGCCGAGGCGGAGCTGTTTCTGCGGGACGGCGGCCGGCCGCTGGGGCCCGGCGACCGGGTGCTGGCCGGACTGTCCGTGGCCTTCGACGCCTCCTGCGAGGAGATGTGGCTGGCCTGGCGGAACGGCGCGTGCCTGGTGCCCGCGCCGCGTTCGCTGGTGAAGGCGGGCCATGAGCTGGGGCCGTGGCTGGTCGAGCGCGGCATCACGGTGGTCTCCACGGTGCCGACGCTGGCCGCGCTGTGGCCGGACGAGGCCCTGGCGGCCGTACGGCTGCTGATCGTGGGCGGCGAAGCCTGCCCCGCCGGGCTCGTGGAGCGCTTCGCCACCCCGGGCCGCGAGATGTGGAACACCTACGGGCCGACCGAGACCACCGTCGTGGCCTGTGCCGAGCGCATGCTTCCCGGAGCGCCGGTACGGATCGGACTCCCGCTGGACGGCTGGGACCTGGCGGTCGTCGACGGCGGCGGAGCGCCGGTACCGTACGGCGCCCAGGGCGAGCTGGTCATCGCCGGCGCGGGCCTGGCCCGCTATCTCGACCGTGCCAAGGACGCCGAGCGTTTCGGCCCCTGCCCGGCGCTCGACGCGCGGCGTGCCTACCGTACGGGAGACGTGGTACGGGCCGAACCCGAAGGGCTGGTCTACGTCGGACGCGTCGACGACCAGGTCAAGGTGGGCGGCCGGCGGATCGAACTGGGGGAGATCGACGCGGCGTTGGCCGGGCTGGACGGAGTCCGCGGGGCCGCCGCCGCGGTGCGGACCACCCCGTCCGGCGGGCGGATCCTGGTCGGTTACGTGGTGACGGAGGACCGGCCCGGTACGGATACGGGCTTCAGCCCCGAGTCGGCGCGCAAGGTCCTGGCGGACCGGCTCCCCGCCGCGCTGGTGCCCGTACTGGCCGAGGTCGCCGAGCTGCCCACCCGTACCTCCGGAAAGGTGGACCGCGACGCGCTGCCCTGGCCACTGCCCGTGGCGGCCTCCGGAGGCCCGGACGCGGAGAAGGAGAGCAGGGGAGCCGCGGAGGATGACGCACCGCGCGATGCTCTCCGTGGCACCGCCGCTCGCCTCGCCGACGCATGGCAAGAGCTGCTGGGCGTACGGCCCGACGCGGACAGCGACTTCTTCGCTCTGGGCGGCAGCAGCCTGAGCGCCGCCCAACTGGCCTCTCGGCTGCGCACCGACTACCCCGGCATCTCGGTGGCCGACCTCTACCGGCGACCGGTGCTACGGGAAATGGCCGCACACCTGGAGACACTGGCACCCGCCGGTACGGAGGCCACCGGCAACGGAAGAACCCACGACAGTGCAGCCGAAGCGATAGGCCCCGGCAAGGGGCTCGACAAACGACAAACAGATCGTCGAGAGACGGGCCCGGGACGTACGGGCCCCGGCCGTGCAGGCGTCGTGCCGCGCCGTACCGGCGCCTTCCAGATCGTCGTCCAGACCCTTCTGTACGGCCTGACCGGGCTGCGCGTCGCGGTCGGGCTGGCCGCCGCCGACAACGTACTCGGGCTGCTGGCCCCGCAGACCTGGGCGCCGCACACCTCCTGGTGGGTGGTCTTCACCGGCTGGCTGGTGCTGCTGAGCGCCCCGTCCCGGTTCGTCATCGGCGCGCTGGCCGCCCGTGTGCTCACCCGCTCCATCACCCCGGGCACGTACCCCCGGGGCGGACGGGTCCATCTGCGGCTGTGGACCGCCGAGCGGACAGTGGCGGCGTTCGGGGTGCCCGCGCTGCTGGGCACGCCGTGGGCGCGGCTGTACGCACGGGCCCTGGGCTGCCGCGTGGGCGCCGATGTGGCGCTGCACGCCATGCCCCCGGTGACGGGGCTGGCCGAGCTGGGCGAGCGCGCGAGCGTGGAGCCGGAAGCCGATGTGTCCGGCTGGTGGCTGGACCAGGACGTGCTTCGCGTCGGTGCCGTTTCCGTGGGGGCGGGTGCCCGGGTGGGGCACCGCTCGACGCTGATGCCCGGCGCCGTGCTGGGCCCCGGCGCCGAACTGGCGCCCGGCGGCTGCCTGGACGGCATCGCACCCGCCGGGGAAGCCTGGGCCGGCTCGCCCGCCCGGCCCGCCGAGGAGGAGGACGCGCGTACGGCGGGCAGCGACTGGCCCGCTTCCCGCCCGCCCCGCTCCCGGCGCTGGGCCGCCGCTTACGCACTGACCTTGGGCGTACTGCCCGTACTGCCGCTGCTGGCCGCACTGCCCGCGCTCGCCGGCGTCTACGTGCTGGTGCGCGACTGCGCGACGCTCTCCGACGCGGCACTGCGCCTGTTCGCCGCGGCCCCCGCGATCGCCGTCGTCACCACGGTGTGCTGGATTCTGCTGGTCGCCGCCGTGGTCCGGCTGCTGGGGCGCGGCATCCGGCCGGGTACGTATCCGGTACGCGGCCCGGTGGCCTGGCGTGCCTGGCTGGTCACCCGGCTGCTGAACGGCACCAGGAGCAGCCTCTTCCCGCTGTACGCGAGCCTGGCCACCCCGATGTGGCTGCGGCTGCTCGGCGCCCGGGTCGGCCGGCGCGCCGAGATCTCCACCGTGCTGCCGCTGCCGTCCCTGCTCACCGTCGCGGACGGTGCCTTCCTCGCCGACGACACCCTGGTGGCACCGTACGAACTGCGCGGCGGCTGGCTGCGTCTGGGCACCGCACGTGTCGGACGGCGGGCGTTCGTCGGCAACTCCGGGATCGTCGGCCCCGGCCGGGAGGTCCCGGACCAGGCGCTGATCGGCGTGCTGTCGGATGCGCCCGCGCACAGCAAGCCCGGTTCGTCGTGGCTGGGGCGCCCCGCGCTACCGCTGCCGCGGATTCCCACGTCCGCCGACCCGGGCCGCACCTTCGAGCCGCCGCGCCGGCTGGTGCTGGCGCGGGCGGCCGTCGAGCTGTGCCGGGTGCTGCCGCTGATGTGCTCGGTGATGCTGGCCGAAGCGGTACTGATCGGTGAGCAGTACGCCTTGAGCGACGGCGGGTTCGGGTGGGCGGCACTGCTGGGCGGGGCGCTGCTGCTGCCCTGCGCCCTGCTGGCCGCGCTGCTGGCGACTGCCTCCAAGTGGCTGCTGGTCGGACGGTTCCGGCCGGGCGAGCATCCGCTGTGGTCGTCTTTCGTGTGGCGCAACGAGCTGTACGACACGTTCGTGGAATCACTGGCCGTACCGTGGATGGCCGGCGCCTTCACCGGCACGCCCGTGCTGAACTGGTGGCTGCGCAGCCTGGGAGCCCGTATCGGGCGCGGCGTGTGGTGCGACACGTACTGGCTGCCGGAAACCGATCTGGTCACCCTCGGGGACGGCGTCAGCGTCAACCGTGGCTGTGTGCTGCAGACGCATCTGTTCCACGACCGGATCATGCGGCTGGACGCCGTACACCTCGCGGCGGGCGCCTCACTGGGCCCGCACGGGATCGCGCTGCCGGGCAGTACGGTCGGCGAGCAGGCCGCCGTCGGGCCGGCGTCCCTGGTGATGCGCGGCGAGAGCGTTCCGGCCGGCACCCGGTGGGCGGGCAACCCGATCGCCGGTGAACGCCACGGCGCGGTGCTGCCGCCGCGTGACGGGACACCGGAGGCTCTGCCGTCGGGTAGCGGGAGGGCCCTCGTGGCGCGCCGCGCCTCCTGACCTGATCCGGGACGGCGGTGGGGCTTGCGAGTTCAGGGACTGCTTCACGTGTCTGTGATGTTGTTGCGCGACGACCGAGAGGTGGCTGATACATGCTCTCGGGGTGGCTGCAACACAGTGCTGCCTAAGGTGCCGGGGACCGGCGTCTCCAGTTGCCCCGGCCACGTCCGAGGCCCCGGACCGTACCTCTCACGAAGGGAGCCGTCATGGCCCCGCAGGCCACACCGCCCGCCCGACGGCCCAAGCGCCCGGTGCTGCGCATCGCCCTCGCCGTCGTGGCAACGGGTGCCGCCATCGCCCTCCTGGTCGGCGCGGCAGCCGTCGCGCTCGAGGACGAGAACACCGATGAGCTGTAGCCGGTGCGGCGCCCGGGTCATCCAGAGCCGCGACGGCAGCTGGGCGTGCATCTGCGGCGCTTCGGGATGACCGGCGGCAGCCGTCTTGCAGCGCGAAGCCGGGGCCCGTAAGCCCCGGCTTCACGCTGTGGAGAACTCCAGCCCCGGCTACCGCGGAACAGCCGGTGAAACGCCCGGGGCGGCCGTCGCGGGCCGGTCGTCGATGCCGGGCTGGTCGAAGGTCTCCGGGACCGGCAGCGTCGCCCAGCGGTTGAGGGGCCACGCCACGACGACGGCACGGCCGACGACATCCCCGACCGGTACGAAACCGTGGGTCTTCGGGTCGTCCATGTGCCAGCGGGAGTCGGAGGACATCTGGCGGTGGTCGCCCATCACCCAGAGCTTGCCCGCCGGCACCTTGAACGGCCCGAACGGCTTGTCGTCGCAGGCGCTGTTGCCGGGGAAGATGTCCGGCTCGTGCAGCGCCTTGCCGTTGACCTTGACCGGCCCGCCCCGCCGGCACTCGACGGTGTCACCGCCGATCGCGATGACACGCTTGATCAGGTCCTTCTCGTCGGCCGACGGCATCAGGCCGATGAAGCCGAGGACTTTTTGGACCGCGTTGGGCTCCGGGGCGGGCTCGCCCTCCAGCCAGTTGCCCGGATCGCGGAAGACGACGACCTCGCCGCGCCCCGGCTCGGCGCCGAACCAGGGCGTGAGCTTGTCGACCAGAACCCGGTCCCCGCGCTGGAGGGTGTTCTGCATCGAGTCGGAGGGGATGGAGAACGCCTGGACCAGGAAGGTCTTGATCAGGAGCGCCAGTACGAGGGCCATGACGACGAGCAGCGGCAGTTCCTTCCAGAAGGAGCGCTGCTTTCCCTTGGATTTCCCGCCCTCGCCGCCCGCATCCTGGTGCGGGACCCACCGTCCTGCTCTCCGGTCCGAGCGCTCACGTGACCTCCGGTCGTCCTCGCATACGTCCCAAGAGGGTCAACACTATGCGATGGCCAACCGGTGGCCTACCACGAGAATGACGGCCCGCACCGTAAGAAAGTGACGATTGCACCGTAAGAAAAAATGTATGGACAGAACGGTTCGGTGCGGCCTAATGTCCCTGCGTGGTCCACAGAATCGAACCTCCACCGGAGCCCCCGGTAACCCTCAGTGACCCGAGCGCGCTGCTGACGGGTTATCTCGACTTCTACCGGGACGCCGTACTGCGCAAACTCGAGGGAATGTCCGAAGCGGAGCTGCGAAACAGCCGGCTGCCTTCCGGCTGGGCGCCGCTCGGCCTGCTCAAACACCTGGCCTACGTGGAACTGCGCTGGCTGCGGTGGGGGTTCTCGGGCGAACCCGTCGAAGAGCCCTGGGGCGACGTCAAGGTCCGCCACGAACCGTGGCACGTCGAGCCGACCGAGACGTTCGACGACATCAGGACGTTCTTCCTGGAGCAGTGCGCCCGCTCCCGTCTCATCGTCGCCGGGGCGCGGCTGGAGGACAGCGCCGCCACGCTCGGTGGCCATGTTCCGGCCGATGAAGACCGCCCGACGCTGATGTGGATTCTCTTTCATCTCCTCCAGGAGTACGCCCGGCACGCCGGACATCTGGACGTCGCACGCGAACTCGCCGACGGCACCATCGGCGAATAGCCGCCGGGCGGAATTCTGTGCACCGGCCGGGGCCTGCGGCACCCGCAATCACGGAGAAGTCCCACAGTGCCGCAGCCCCTCAAGCCGCCCAGCGCTTCCGTTGGCGGCGGCTGCGCAGTTTCCGGCGCTCCTCCTCGTCCGTACCACCCCAGATCCCGTAGTTCTGGCCGGTCTCCAGTGCCCATTCGAGGCACTCGGCGGTCACCGGGCATTGTCGGCATACCGCCTTGGCGTCCGCTTGTTGTTGGGCGGCGGGGCCCGTTACTCCCACGGGGAAGAAGAGTTCCGGGTCCTCGTCCAGGCACGCCGCTTGTTCCCACCACTCCATGTCTGCTTTCCCTCGCCGAGTCGCCAGGAGATTGTTGTCGGATTCCGCAGGCTCCGCGGCGGCGCGCACCGGGCCGGATCCGCGCGGTGGGGCGGCACACCGGCCGGCCCGGCGCCAAAGGGGCGGCGGGCTCTGGTGGTCGGCCGGTGCGGCGCCCTGGTGAACGGGACCGCACGTGGAGCCTGGGTGTCCCGGGTTCCCTGGCGGGCGGGATTCAACCGCGTGATGCGGAAGGGAATGCGCACACGGCCAGGGCGCGTTCGTGGAGGCTGCCGAGGACCAGGTGGCCGTCGTGCTCGTGGACGCTGGTGACCATGCGGTAGTCGGGACTGCGGCGGCGCAGGTCGTGGACGATGCGGCCGGAGGCGTCGAGCGCCAGGACGCCGGTGAGCGGGCCCGGCTTCGGGCGGACGTGCCGGGCCACGCTTCCCACGGCCTGGCGCAGGGCCGGTTTGCCGCGATGCAGCCGCTCCAGACTCGTGGAGCGCGGTGCGGCCAGCGCCACCCAGAACAGGCCGCCGGACCCGCGCGACATGTTGTCGGGGTAGCCGGGGAGATCGCCGGCGAGTACGTCGCGCTGTCCTGCCCGCGGTCCGGTGAGCCAGAGCCTGGTCAGCCGGCGCGAACCGGTCTCCGCCACGGTCACGAAGGACTCGTCCGGCGCCAGCGCGACGCCGTTGGCGAACTGGAGCCCGTCCAGGACGACTTCCGGCCTGCCGCCGGGGCGCAGCCGGACCAGCTGTCCCGTGCCGGAATGCTCCAGGATGTCGCCGAGCCAGTCCTCCAGCGGGTAGCGGCGGCTGGAGACGCTGAAGTAGACCGTGCCGTCGGCAGCCGCCGTGGCGTTGCTGCAGAAGCGCAGCGGGGCACCATCGACGGTGTCGGCGAGCGTGCGGACCGTACCGTCGGACGGATCGACGCGCAGCAGGCCCCGGCGCGCGTCGCACACCAGGACACCGCCGTCGGGCAGCGGTTCCAGCCCGAGCGGCCGGCCGCCCGTGCGGGCGATCACCTCGGCCCGCGGCACACCGGCCACCGTGCCCTGCGGTTCCTTCGGGAAGAGGTCCAGCCGCAGCACCCTCCCGTCCTCCACCCCGGTCAGCACCCGCCCGACCGCGTCCACCACCACGTCCTCCGGGCCTCTCCCGTCCAGCGGCACCGCCCGCAGCGGCGGCATGGGAAGGGGAATCCGGTTCGTCTGCTGTGTGTTGGCCATGCCCCCCTGACTACCCGGGTGCGACGGCCCGTACCAGGGGGCGGGCGGTCAGGGGGCGGTCCGGTCCACGTCTTGCCGCGGGGCCGGGGGTTCGGTGGCGGCGGGCGGGAGTTCGTACGTGCGGCGGCCCGATACGGCCCACCAGGCGGTGGCCAGGGACAGGACGAGGAGCAGGGCCACCGGCGCGTAGTTGAAGGTGGCGAGGGAAATGGGCGCGGACTGCGGCAGGCAGAAGAGGACGGTCACGAAGGCCACCCAGACGACGGCCACCCAGCCGACCGGGACGCCCCAGCGGCCCAGGTTCCAGGGGCCGGGGCGGAAGCTGTGGCGGTGACGCAGGCGCAGATAGATGGGGATGGCGTAGGCCGGGGTGATGCCGATGACGTTGATGGAGGTCACGGCCGCGTACGCCGCCGAGGAGTAGAGGGAGGGCAGGGCGAGGACGAGGGCGACGGCGACGGACAGGAGGACGGCGCGGGTCGGGGTGCCCGTACGCGGCGACACGTGGCGCCACCAGGCGGAGCCGGGCAGCGCGCCGTCGCGGGAGAACGCGAACACCATGCGCGAGGTGGCCGCCACCTCCGCGTTGCCGCAGAACAGCTGCGCGACGATCACCACCAGCAGTAGCGCCTTCGCCCCGCTGACGCCCAGCGCGTCCAGGAAGATCTGCGCGGGCGGCACCCCGGTCGGCGTGTTCCGTACGCCCGCGTAGTCCTGGATGGCGAAGGTGAGCCCGGCCAGCAGGACGAAACCGGCGACCCAGGACCAGCGGATGGCGCGGACGATGCCGCAGGCCGCGTTCACCTGGGCCCCGGTGGTCTCCTCGCTCAGGTGCGCCGAGGCGTCGTACCCGCTGAAGGTGTACTGCGCCAGCAGCAGGCCGATCAGCGCCACGTACAGCGTGCTGTGCCAGCCGGTTTCGTTGACGAACGTGGTGAACACGAAGGAGACCGGCTGGTGGCGGGACGGCACCAGCCACAGCACGCCCACGATCAGGGCGACTCCGGCCAGATGCCACCACACCGAGACCGAGTTCAGGATGCCGACCAGGCGTACCCCGAAGAGGTTGAGGGCCGCGTGCAGGGCGAGGACGCAGACGTAGATGACCATGAGGGAGCCGGGGGTGGGCTCGAAGCCCCACTGGAGGCCGGCGAACGCGCCCGCGAACAGGGCGCATCCGTAGTCGATGCCGGCGATCGCGCCGAGCAGGCCGAGGAGGTTGAGCCAGCCGGTGTACCAGCCCCAGCGCTTGCCGCCGAGCCGGTCGGCCATGAAGTACAGTGCGCCGGAGGTGGGGTAGGCGCTGGTGACCTCGGCCAGGCCGGCGCCGACGAACATCACCATGATGCCGACACCGATCCAGCCCCACATCATGACCGCCGGTCCGCCCGTGGCCAGCCCGAATCCGTACAGCGTCAGGCAGCCGGACAGGACGGAGATCACGGAGAAGGAGCTGGCGAAGTTCGCGAAGGGGCCCATCCGCCGTTTCAGCACCGGGGTGTAGCCCAGTGTGCGCAGGACGTCGTGATCGTCCGGGGCGGGGGAGCCGGACGGTGTCCGGCCGTCCCGGCGGAGTTGCCTTGTACGCGTCACGGAAGCTGCCTCCATTACGGGATGGACGGGCCGTTGGCGCAAGGAAAGGGCCAGGGAGGCGTGTGTGTCGAGGATCTTCCGGCCGGATGTCCGGATATCTGGCCGGTCCTCGTAGGTGGCCGGTCCTTGTCCGGTGGCGTCGGCACGTACGCCCGCCCCCGTTGCGTCGCTACGGGGGCGTAGCGACGCAACGGGGGTGGAACGAGAAGGCCGGGCAGTGGTGCTTACGCGATCAGCAGTCGCAGCAGCCCCCATCACAGCAGCAGTCACAGCCGTCGCAGCAGCAGGAGTCCGGGCAGCAGTCGCAACTGTCGCAGCACTCCTGGCACCAGCCTTCGCGCTTCTTGCGCGACCACGCTCCTTCGTACTCCGAAGCGCAGCAGACCTGGCACGTGCAGCACAGACCGACGGCGACCACGCAGCCGGCCAGCAGGCCCCGGGGCTTCTTCGGCGGCTGGGGAGTGAAGTTCGGCATCCCGCCGCCCCCGAAACCGCCGCCCTGGCCCCCGGAGCCCCCGGACCCGCCAGAGCCCCCGGAACCGCCCGGCCCGCCGCCGTAGCCCGCACCCGAGCCGCCCCCGGGCGGCACCGGCCCGCCCGTCGCGTACGGATTCTGCGGGCCGTTGAGGTGCTGCGGACCGTGGGCGTACGGGGCACCGGCCGGCGCCTGCCCGTAGCCGGGCGTGGGCTGACCGGGCTGGACCGGCCCGTACCCGTTGCCGTACGGGTTCCCGGCCTGACCCTCGTACGGCCCCGCCCCGTGCCCCTGATGCGCGCAGGTCCCCGTACCGAAGGCCCGGTCCACCGACCGCCGCAGCTCGTGCACCAGCAGGACGTGGACCAGCTTGGAGTCCGCGAACTCCACGTCGCGCAGCGCCAGGCGGATGCCGTGCAGCGCGTCGTCGCACAGCCGGCGGGCCTGCGCGAGGGAGGCGCCGGTGGCGGTGATCGGGTTCCAGGCGCCCTCGGCGGCGTCCGTTGTACGGTCCTCCACCGCGTCCAGCAGGTGGGCCAGCCGCCCGAAGAGCCGGCCCGCCTCGGCCAGCGGCGCGGCGTTGCCGGGCCGTCCGGCGAGCGCGGCGGTGTGCGCGAAGGCCGCCGCGGTCGCCGTCTCGGTCGGCTCGGTGATGACCGTCAACGGCGTGCCGGGGCCCGCCAGTTCCTCGATGCCCACCTGCCGGTCGACCGCGTCGACGAGGACGGACGTGTCGAAGCCGAGCGTGGCGCCGGTGCGCGCACCGGCCCGGTCCCAGCCGGCCGCGACCTTGCGCGCGGCGGCGGCCACCGGGCGGCGGCGCAGCAGCCCGTTCCGGTCGGCGACATGGTCACGGATCTTCGCCGAGGCGAGCACGAGCGAGACCGAGGCGGCCAGCCGGGCGCCCTCGCCCTTGGCCACCGAGGCGGTGCGCATGCCGCGCAGCGGGCAGGGCCCGGCGGTCCGGCGCCGTTCCGCCACCCGGCCGGTCTGGGCGTCGGTCAGGACGGACACGATCAGCCCGTCGTAATTGGTGACCACCCGGGCGAACTGCCCGTGATCAGCGCGCAGGGCGAGGCACAACCCGCACAGGTGGGCCATCCACTCCGCCTTGAGCCCCTGGGAGAGGCGGTGGGTACAGGGCCGGACGATTCCGAACACGTGAAAGAGACCCCCGTAAGACTTCGGTGACGATCGGTTGTGGCTGGAAATCGTATTACCCGGCGTGGCGGGGGCCGGTGGGGGTGGCCGGTGCGGCCCGGTCGGCGCAGGGGGCCGCCGGGTCGGACGGCGGGCGTGCCGGGGCGTGCCGGACGGGGCAAGCAGCAGGCACGACGACCGAAGCCGGAGGAGCAGCCATGAAGGATGCCGCGACGGCGACGACCGGGCCGGACCCCGCCCGGGCCCGCCCGCCCGCATGCGCCGTCCGGGGCGCCCGTACCCGTACCGCACCCGCCGCACGCCCGGAGGGACGATGAAGAGCCGCCGCGTCAGGCCCCGCGCCGGGCTGCCGGTGTCCGAGAGCGAACGGGTGCTGTTCGGCGGCGCCCTGCGCTACGACCTGTCGTTCACGCGGCACGAGATGCCGCTGCTGCGGATGGGGCTGTGGGCGATGGCCCGGCAGTTCCCCGCCATGATGGGCACCGTGGCCAGGGCCGCCTGGCGCGAGGACCGCTCCGCGCTGTTGGCGCTGCTCGGTGCCGAGGGGGGCCAGGGCGTGCTGCGCGCCTTCACGCTGGTGGCCACCAACCAGGTGCTCGTCGCGCTGTTCGCGGCCGGGCCCACGCCCGCGCGGCTGCGCCAGGCGCTGCCCGCCCTGGCGGCCGTGGCCGTCGTCGCGGTGCTCTCGTCGCTGCTGTCGGCGGTGTCCACGGCGGCGTCCGGACAGCTGGAACCGAAGATCGAGCGCGTCTGCACGGCCCGCTTCTACCAGGGTGTGATCCGCGTCGAACTCGCCGCGCTGGAGGACCAGAAGGTGCACCGGGCCCTGGACGCCGGCCGGTTCGGCACCGACTCGATCCGGATGATGCTCGGCTCCTCCATCCTCGTCCTCAACGCGCTGATCGGCCTGATCGCCGCCGCCGGGGTGCTGTTCCTGCTGCACCCGCTGCTGGTCCTGATGCTTTTCCTGGTCGCCGCGCCGAAGGGGTGGAGCGCCGTGCTCTCGGCGCGCCGCCAGTACGATTCGCGGCACACCTGGATCGAGCACCGCCGCGCCATCTCCGTCATCACCCAGAAGCTCACCGACCAGGCGTGCGCCGCCGAGATCCGGGTGCACGGCGCCGGGCGCCTGCTGGTGGACGCGTACGCGGACATGTCCCGCACGATGGAGCGCGAGCAGCAGCGGCTCGCCCGCGCCGAGGCCGCCACCCAGACCGTCGCCTCGGCGGGCTCGGGCCTGGCGGCGCTGGGCGCCTACGGCGTGCTGTGGCTCCTGCTGATCGGCGGCGGCATGCCGCTGGCCGTGGCGGGCACCGCCGTGATCGCCGTGCGGACCTCCAGCGCCGGCCTGCTCGCGCTGGTCATGCAGTTCAACCGGCTCTACGAGGAGGCCATGTACCTCAAGGACTGGGAGGATGCCTGCACCCTCGCCGAGCGGCACGCCATCCCCGAGGGCGGGGACGCGCTGTCCGGGCCGCTGGAGGAGGTCCGCCTGGAGAAGGTCTCCTTCACCTACCCCGGCGCCGCCTCGGCCGCCCTGGACAAGGTGGACCTGACCATCCCGCGCGGCACGGTCGTGGCGCTGGTCGGCGCCAACGGCTCGGGCAAGTCCACGCTGGCCAAGCTCGTCGCCGGCCTGTACCTGCCCGGCGACGGGCGGCTGCTGTGGAACGGCACCGACACCCGCGACGCCGACCGCGAGGCCGTCTTCGGTCAAGTGGCGCTGCTGGCCCAGGACTTCCCGCACTGGCCGATGACGGCCCGCGCCAACGTCCACATCGGCCGCAGCGACCAGCGGCTCGACCAGTGGCGCGTCGAGCGGGCCGCGGACGGCGCGGACGCCACGGACATGATCACCGCGCTGCCGCACGGCTGGGACAGCCTGGTCGTCAAGGGCTTCGAACGCGGCACCCAGCTCTCCGGCGGGCAGTGGCAGCGCCTCGGCGGCGCCCGCGCCCGCTACCGCGAAGCGGCGCTCCTGGTCGTGGACGAGCCGACGTCCGCACTTGATCCCCGGGCCGAGATCGAGACGTTCCGGGCCCTGCGCGCCCTCACCGGCGGGGGCACCACCGTCCTGCTGATCACCCACCGGCTCGCGGCCACCGCGAGCGCCGACCTCATCTACGTCCTCGACGCCGGCCGCCTCATCGAGCAGGGCACCCACACCGAGCTGATGGCCCTCGCCGGCGGCCACTACCGGTCCCTCTACGAGATTCAGGCGGCCCAGTACGCGACCGTCGTACCGGACGGCTCCGGGAGGCGCGACGCCGCCGATGGCGAAGGGCACCCGAAGACCGCGGATTAGCGGATCGGCGGTCGCGCGGCAGCGGAACCGCGGGGCCCCGGACCACCCGGTCCGGAACCCCGCGATCGCGTCCGTGCGCAGCCGCGGCTAATCCGTCAGTGACTTCGCGAAAAGGCCGTACAGTTTCTTGTACGCGTCTTCCTGCGTCGGAATGAGCACCAGGACGCGAAGGGTCAGATGTCCCTTCGCCGGGACGATGTGCACGCCCTCCGGAGGCGAACCGAGGACGACATTTCCGTCCGAGCCGTCACTGATGATGAGCCCCCAGAAGCTCGCCTCGAATTCCGGGGCCAGCACCGAACCGTCCGGGAGCTGGCCGAATCCGACGTTCCAGTGCTTCACATCGGTCTCTCCGGCGTACAGGGTGACGTCGTAGGAGTGGATGTACTTGTGGGTCTGCCAGTCCTGCCAGGAAGAGTTGAAAGTGAACTCGACCTTCAGATTCTTGTTGGCCGCCGTGAAATCGACGGTGTCCGGCTCCGATTCCTGGCTGCCGCTGACGGCGGTCGCCGTCACGCTGTGCTTTCCGGGCGGCCAGCCGCCCTCGCGGCCGAAGCTCCAGAGGTTGGTGGTCACCCTGACGCTGCCGAGCGGACTGCCGCCCTCGGTGAGCCGCACCGTGTCGGCGTTGAACGCGACGCCGTCGACGGTGGCGCCGCTGTCCACCTCGGCGCCCTCCTGCGGGGACCTGATGTCCACCACGGGCGTCGGCAGGGTGACGTAGAAACGTAAGGGCGCCTTGCCCGACTGCACGTCGTCGCGCACGGCGATGGCGGAGAGGTCGTGCTGGCCGAGCGGCCAGTCGGTGTCCGGGGTGTACTCCCACACGCTGTCCTTGACCGGGCAGGTGCCCAGCGGCTTCGCGCCCTCGTACAGCAGCACCTGCTGGACGTCGGGGGCCGCCTTGCCCTGGACGGCCTGCCGGCGGTCCTGGGTCTGGGCGCTGGGCCGGGGAGCGGTGAACACCGGCAGCGGCACCGGCTTGTTGAAGGCGAGCGCGGACTGGGCCTGGTCGTTCCAGGTGCCGGTGGAACTGCCGGACAGCGGGATCCGCGTCAGGTCGGTGACCGAGGAGTTGGCGGACACCGGCAGCTGCGAGCCGCCCTGGTTGGTCCGCGTGAAAAGGATGTTGTCCCGGTCGGTGTTGTTGACGACGCTGCTCACCCCGTCGTCGCTCTGGTCGAATCCGTAGTCGCTGAAGTTGTTGGCTGTGCCGTTGACCGGGATGACGAGGATTTTGGTGCGCGGCCCTCCCACGTTGTAGTTGATATCGGCGAACAGGGAGAAGGCGTTCGCGGGGGCGGCGTCCTTCCCCCGGCCGGTGATGACGTACGGTTCGTCGGCGGACTTGCCATTACCGTTGGCGGTCACTCGCGTCCCCATCTCGTCGCTGTTTCGGTGCACGCAAGGCTGCCCGCGGCATGTGATGCCGTCAATTGCGGAAGGGGTGTTCGACGGTGTTCAGGCCATACGCGGCGCTGGCTGAATTACAGGGGTGTACGGCCGGGAAACGCCGTCGGGATAACGGCGAACTCATTCTCGGCAACCTCGTGTTCGAGCGTGCCGCCACGCAGTCTCCGGGGCGTCGTACGGCCCGCCTCGCTTCCCGCCGGACCGGCTCCCGCGATTCATCCGCGTACCGCGGGGCACTCGCAGCCCCATGACGCGCGGGGGAGCGTCGGCCCGCACGGGATTTCCGACCAGGAGGTCACAGTGAGAACAGCGAGCACACGTCCGCGTCTCTTAGCGGTGGCGGCAGCCGGGACGCTGTCCCTGGCCGCCGTCGCCGGCTGCGGTGGCGCGGACGACAAGGCATCGGGCAAGTCCTCGGACCAGCAGTCCGGGTCCCCGGCCGCGCCGGGCGGGGCGGCGGACGGCCCGCAGGCGGTACGGGCCGCGCACCAGAAGACGACGAGCGCCGGGACCGCCAAGATGACGCTGGTCACCAAGGCGCAGAGCGGCGGGAAGAACGCCGAGGTCCGCGGGTCGGGCGTGGTGGACCTGGCCAAGGGCAGCAGTGAGATGGTGCTGCTGACCGGCAACCAGCAGATACACCAGCGGACGGTGGAGGGCATCCTCTACCAGCAGCCGCCCGCCGCGCAGCGCGAGCAGCTGCCGCAGGGCAAGTCGTGGCTGAAGGTGGATGTGAAGAAGCTGCTGCGGCAGACCGGCAGCAGCTCGCAGTACGAGGACCCGACCTCCTCCTTCGGCTACATGAAGGGCATCAGCGACAAGGACGTCAAGAAGGTCGGCACCGAGACCGTCGACGGCACGGCCACCACCCACTACAAGGTGTCCGTCGACGTGACGCAGCTGGCCAAGGACAACGCGCAGCAGGCGAAGCAGCTCCGGGCCCAGCTCGGCGACCGGCTGCCGCTCGACGTGTGGCTCGACGGGCAGGGCCGGGTCCGCCAGGAGAAGGTCGAGGTCAGGCCCAGGACCGGCCAGCAGGGCAACAGCGGCGCACGGGCCGCCGTCACCACCACGCTGAAGTTCAGCGACTTCGGTACGGACGTGAAGGTCACCGCGCCGCCCGCGAAGGACACCGTGGACATCACGGACAAGGCCGCCAAAGCGGCACAACAGGCGCAGCAAGGGCAGCAGGGTGCAACGCAGTCCTGAGGGGTGAGGGGCTGACGCGGGAGTCCGCCGAGGGCGCCGGATGATGATCCGGTGCCCTCGGCTTCTGTGTGTCCGGCTGTGCGATTGGTTGCGCGTCCGGCTGTGCAGCCGACGCCCCGAAAGTGAGCCGCATCACAGGCGGCCACGGATGCCGTCGCGGGGTGAGGTCGTCCGGCCCGTGGTGCGGGTGGCAGACTGAGGCGGGTGGGAAACGCGGTGTCCGGCGGCGCCGGCGGGGCCGCCGACCGGCAGGACCGGGCGGCGGCGACGTACGGGGCAGGTGCGGGCCACGGGAGCGGAGGAGTGGCAGCGGTGCGGGTCGAGGCGGTCTCTTGAGATTTCTGCACACCTCCGACTGGCACCTCGGCCGCTCGTTCCACCGCGTGAACCTGCTCGGCGCCCAGCGCGCCTTCCTCGACCACCTGGTCGAGACGGCCCGTACGGAGAACGTCGACGCGGTGCTCGTCGCGGGCGACGTCTACGACCGCGCCGTACCGCCGCTCGCCGCCGTGGAGCTGTTCGACGACGCGCTGCACCGCCTCGCCGGCCTGGGCGTGCCCACCGTCATGATCTCCGGCAACCACGACTCGGCCCGCCGGCTCGGCGTCGGCTCCGGGCTGATGCGGCAGGCCGGCATCCACCTGCGGACCGACCCGGCGGCCTGCGCCGACCCGGTCGTGCTGCGCGACGCGCACGGCGAGGTCGCCCTGTACGGCCTGCCGTACCTGGAACCGGCCCTGGTCAAGGAGGAGTTCGGCGCCCGGCGGGCGGACCACGCGCAGGTGCTGGGCGCGGCCATGGACCGGGTGCGCGACGACCTCGCCGGACGCCCGGCGGGCACCCGCTCGGTGGTGCTCGCGCACGCCTTCGTCACCGGCGGCGCCCCCAGCGACAGCGAGCGCGACATCACGGTCGGCGGCGTGGAGTCCGTACCCGCCGCGGTCTTCGACGGCGTGGACTACGCGGCCCTCGGGCACCTGCACGGCTGCCAGACGATCACCGACCGGGTCCGCTACTCCGGCTCGCCGCTCGCCTACTCCTTCTCCGAGGAGCACCACCGCAAGTCCATGTGGCTCGTGGAGCTGGACGCCGCGGGCGCCGTACGGGCCGAGCGCCTGGACTGCCCGGTGCCCCGGCCGCTGGCCCGTGTCCGCGGCAGGCTCGCCGACCTGCTGGAGGACCCGGCGCTGGCCCGGCACGAGGAGGCGTGGGTCGAGGCGACGCTGACCGACGCCGCGCGCCCGCACGAGCCGATGGCCCGGCTGGCCGGGCGGTTCCCGCACATCCTCAGCCTCGCCTTCGAGCCGGAGGACGGCCCTGCCCGCTCCCTGGCCTCGTACGCGCAGCGCTTGCGCGGGCGCAGCGACCAGGAGATCGCCGAGGATTTCGTGGAGCACGTACGGGCCGGCCGTGCCGTGGACGACGAGGAGCGGGCCGTCCTGCGCTCGGCCCTGGACGAGGTACGCGTCGACGACGTGCTGCGGGAGGTGGCGCGGTGAGGCTGCACCGGCTGTCGGTCACGGCCTTCGGCCCGTTCGGCCGGACCCAGACCATCGACTTCGACCGGCTCGCGCGGGCCGGTCTCTTCCTGCTCCACGGGCCGACCGGCGCGGGCAAGACCTCCATCCTGGACGCCGTCTGCTTCGCGCTGTACGGGTCCGTGCCGGGCACCCGGCAGAGCGGCCAGGCGCTGCGCAGCGACCTCGCCGACCCGCTGACGCCCACTGAGGTGGTCCTCGAACTGACCGTGGGCGGGCGGCGGTTGGAGGTCACCCGGCTGCCGGAGCAGCCCCGCCCGAAGAAGCGGGGGACCGGCACGACCCGGGAGAAGGCGCAGAGCCGGCTGCGCGAGTACGTGACGGACGGCGACGGCCAGGGGGGCGGCGCCGGGCACTGGAAGGCGCTGAGCCGCTCCCATCAGGAGATCGGCGAGGAGATCGGCCAGCTCCTCGGCATGAGCAAGGAGCAGTTCTGCCAGGTCGTCCTGCTGCCGCAGGGGGACTTCGCGCGTTTCCTGCGGGCCGACGCCGAGGCCCGTGCCCGGCTGCTCGGCCGGCTCTTCGACACCCGCCGGTTCGCGGCGCTCGAAGAACAGCTCGCCACCCGCCGCAAGGCCGCCGCCGACCGGGTCGCCGCCGGCGACGACCGGCTGCTGGCGCTCGCCCACCGGATGGACCAGGCGGCGGGGGAGCCGGCCGACCTCGAAGATCCGGTGCCGGGACGCGCGCCCGAAGCTGCCGGGTCCGGCCGCCGGAGTGGTACGGGCCGTACGGCGCAGCGTGCCGGTACGGGCGCGGCGCGCGGCGGGGCGACGGCCACCGCGACCGCGGTCGTACCGGGGCAGTACGGACGCGAAGCCGACGCGAGGACCGCCGCCGGGGTGCCGGGCCCCGGTGATCCCGGCTTCGCCGAAGCCGTACTGGTACGGGCGGCCGTGGCCCGCTCCACCGCACGGGAGCGGTACACGATCGCCCGGCTCGCCGTACGCTCCGCCGAGAGCGCGGAAGCCGCGGCCCGCGCGCGGGCGGACGAGGAGCGCGAACGGGACCGCCTCCAGCGCCGGTACGCCGAGGCGCGGCGGCGCGCCGGCGAACTGGCCGCGCGGGCCGGTGAACGGGACCGCGCCCGGGAGCGGCTGGCGCGCGCCCGCGCGGCCTCCGAGGTCGCCCCGGCGCTGGCCCTGCGGGACGCCGCCTGGCGCGAGCACGGGACGGCGCAGGCCGCCGAGCGGAGCGCCCGCTCCCAGCTGCCACCGGACCTCGCCGGCGCGGACGGCGAACGGCTCGCCGCGCTGGAACGCGAGCTGCGGCAGGACCTCGGTTCGCTGACGGCGGCCCGCCGGGCGGAGGGTCGCGCCGCCGAGATCCGCCGGGAGCGCGCCGGAATCGAACGGGAAGCGCGCGCCGACGAGCAGACGCTGCTCGACGCCACCGCCTGGCTCGCGGACTGGGAACCGGCGCACCGGGAACACCAGCGGCGCATCGAGGCCGCACAGGAGGCCGCTGCCCGCGCCGAACAGCTCCACGCGCAGCTCGACCCGGCCCGGCAGCGCCTGGACGCCGCGCGGCGCCGCGACCGGCTCGCGGACGAGGTGCGGGCCGCCGACGAGGAGGCGCTGCGCACCCGGGAACGCGCGGCGGCGGCCCATGAACACTGGCTCGACCTCAAGGACCGCCGGCTGCGCGGCATCGCCGCCGAACTCGCCGCCGGGCTGGAGGACGGCGCCGCGTGCGCGGTGTGCGGGGCCACCGAGCACCCCGCTCCGGCGCGTACCGAAGCCGGGCACGTGGACCGTATGGCCGAGGAAGCCGCACTGGACGCCTACCGGCGGACCGAGGCCGTACGCCAGGACGCGGAGCGCGCCCGCCAGGCACTGAAGGAGGAACTGGCCGCCGCGACCGCGACAGCCGGGGACACGCCGGTCGCCGAACTCGCGCGTACAGCCGACGAGTTGCACGACTCCTACGCGCGCGAACGGGCCGCGGGCGCCGGTCTGCACGCCGCCCGTGAAGCGCTGTCCCGCGCCGAGCGGGAGTACGAGCGCCGCCGCGCCGAGCAGCAGGAGGCCGAGCGCCGCGCCGCCGCCCGCACCTCCCACCGGGAAGCACTGGACCGCGAACTCGCTTCGATCGAAACCGAGTTGAGCGAGGCGCGCGGCGACTGCGCGACCGTCGCGGATCGGGCCCGGCGCCTGGAGCGGCAGGTCGCGCTGCTGGCCGAGGCCGCGGCCGCTGCCCGTACCGCAGAAGCCTGCGCCGAACGGCTCAAGGAAGCCGACGCCCACCTGTCCGACGCCGCCTACCGTGCCGGATTCGACACCCCGCAGGCCGCGTCAGACGCGCTGCTGAACGACGCCGACTGGCGTGACCTGCAACAGCGCCTGGACCGCTACCAAGCCGAATCGGCCGCCGTGGAAGCCGAGCTGGCCGACCCGGAGGGCATCGCGGCGGCGGCGCTCCCGCCGGCCGAACCGGACCGGGCCCGCGCCGAGCTGGACGCGGCAGGGCGCAGGCTGCGCGCCGCCGGTGCCGCCTGCGCCGCCGCCGAGGAACGCTGCGCCGAACTGGACCGGCTGGCCGCGCAGGCCCACACCGACGCCCGGCGGCTGGCCCCGCTGCGCGTCGAGTACGAGCGTGTCGCCCGCCTCGCCGCGCTCGCCGCCGGTACGTCGGCGGAGAACGAACGGCGGATGCGCCTGGAGTCGTACGTCCTCGCCGCGCGGCTCGAACAGGTCGCGGCGGCCGCCAGCGCGCGTCTGCACCGGATGTCCTCCGGCCGCTACACGCTCGTGCACTCCGACGAGCGCGCCGGCGGCGCCCGCCGCTCCGGCCTGGGGCTGCACGTCATCGACGCCTGGACCGGCCACGAGCGGGACACCGCCAGCCTCTCCGGCGGCGAGACGTTCTTCGCGTCGCTCGCGCTGGCGCTCGGCCTCGCCGATGTCGTCACCGACGAGGCGGGCGGCACCCGCCTGGACACCCTCTTCATCGACGAGGGCTTCGGCAGCCTGGACGAACAGACGCTGGACGAGGTGCTGGACGTCCTGGACTCGCTGCGCGAACGGGACCGCAGCGTGGGCATCGTCAGCCATGTCGCGGACCTGCGGCAGCGCATCCCCGCCCAGCTGGAGGTCGTCAAGGACCGGGCCGGATCGTCCGTACGCCACCGCGTACAGGACTGAACCGGGGCCGCGGCCCCTCAGTGGCTGATCGGGCGCCGGGGGAGCGGGGAGGAGTACACCACGCTGGTCGTCACCGACCCCAGCGCCCCCACCCGGCCCGACACCTCCTCCAGATGCTTCATCGAGCGGGCGGCGACCTTCAGGACGAAGCAGTCGTCGCCCGTGACGTGGTGCGCCTCCAGGATCTCGGGCGTGGAGTCCAGCAGGTCGTGGAACGGTTTGTAGTTGCCGTTCGGGTAGCGCAGCCGGACGAACGCCAGCACCCCCAGCCCGATGGCCTCCGGCTCGATCACCGCCGCGTACCCGGATATCACTCCGGCCTCCTCCATGCGCCGGACGCGCTCGGTGACCGCGCTCGCGGACATGTTCACGGCGCGGGCCAGCTCGGCGTACCCCGCGCGGCCGTTGCGCTGGAGGACGTCGAGAATGCGCCAGTCGGTGGCGTCGGGGGAATAGTCGGTCATGCGAGGTGTCTAGCAGTGGAATCCCCGGCGGATCAAGACTTCTGCCGGTGATCATTACTTCTCGGCACCGTGCCGTGACCATAGATTCATCCGCATGACCACACCGATTGTTTCCCCCGACGCCCCGCCCGCCGTCTCCCCCGTCCTGCGGACACCGCCCGCCGCTCCCGCCGAGGCCGCCGCCTACTTCGCGGCCCGGCTCGCCTTTTACACCGACGCCGCCGACGTGCACGCCGCCCTCACCGGCGGTGACCCCGGCTTCGTCCTCGTCGATGTCCGCAGCACCGAATCCTGGGACCAGGGACACATCGCCGACGCCCTGCACCTGCCCACGGCCGCCATCCCGCAGCACGCCGCCAAGCTCCTGGACCCGGCCGTCCCCGTCGTCGTCCACTGCTGGGGCCCCGGCTGCGACGGCGCCACCCGCGCCGCGGCGGCCCTCGCCGAGCGGGGATACCGGGTCAAGGAGATGCTCGGCGGAATCGAGTACTGGATACGCGAAGGGCACGCCGTACAGACGGCGCAGGGACGCGAACAGCACGCGCCCGACCCGCTCACCGCGCCCCTCGGTGACGGGGACTGCGGCTGCTGACACCGCGCGGGCGCGCCGGACAAAAGGCAGAAGCAACCCGGAAGAGGGTTTCCGGCGCCGAAGCGGTGTGCGGGTCCCGTTCCCGCTGGCATGGTGCCGGATGTGAACAACGAACGCGACGTCGTCCGCTATTACCGGCAGCCGGGATCACGGCTCGGATATCGCCTCTTCCTGCACGGCACCAAGCATTTCGGTTTCTACCGCGAGCACGACTCCCCCTGGAACTGGCCGAAGGCGCTGCGCCGCATGGAGGACGTCCTGGGGGAGCGGCTCGCGCAGCCGCCCGGCGCGCGGGTGCTGGACGCCGGGTGCGGTGTCGGGGACGTGGCCGCCCGGCTGGCGGGCCGCTTCGGTCTGCGGATCGACGGCGTGGACCTGGTCGCCGCCCATGTCGCCGAGGCCCGGCGCCGGGCCCGCCGCCGCGGCCTCGACCCGCTGCTCACCTTCGCGCACGGGGACTACGCGGTACTGGATTTCCCCGACGAGAGCTTCGACGCCGTCTACACGATGGAGACTCTGGTGCACGCGGCGGAGGCCGAGACCGTGCTGCGGGAGTTCCACCGGGTGCTGAAACCGGGCGGCCGGCTGGTCATGTTCGAGTACGCCAGGGAAGTGCCGACCCGGATGCCCGGGCCGGCGGCCGAGACCTTCCGGCAGCTGAACGACTGGGCCGCGATGCCGTCGTTCCAGCGTTTCGTGCACGGCACGCTGGAACGCCTCACCGCGGAGGCCGGATTCTCCGTCCGGCGGGTCGAGGACATTTCCCGCAGCATGTGGCCGATGCTCCGGAGTTTCGCGGTCATCGCGCGACTGCCGTACGCCGCGGTCCGGGCGGTGGGGCTGGAGCGGTACGCCGTGAATTCCATGTCCGCCGTCGAATTCTGGCGGCACCGGGCGTTCTGGCGGTACGAAATTCACAGCGCCGAGAAGTGAGCAGGGCCCGCGGAGGAATCACGCCTCCGCGAACACATACGTCCGCAGCCCGCCCCGGTCGCCGGACGGCACGAACCCGGCCCGCTCCAGCACCCGCTGCGACGGTATGTTCGCCGGCTCGGTCACCGCCCGTACCGTACGGACCTCGGGGCGGCCGGACGCCCAGTCGGCCAGCAGGCGCGTCGCCTCCGTGGCCCAGCCCTCGCCGCGCGCCGCGGGGCAGAGCGTGTAGCCGATCTCCACCTCGCCCTCGTCGTCCGGAGGGCCGTGGAAGCAGATGGAGCCCACGGCCGTACCGTCGTCGGCCCGGGTGATCGTGAACAGGCCCCAGCCGGGGCAGTACGGCCCGAGTGTGACGGACTGCGCGACGGCGGCGGCGGTGGAGGCGGTGGCCTCCGGCGGCCGTCCGCCCACCCACACCGGCCCACCGGGGCGGTCGTCGAGGCCGCCGCCGTCCGCCAGCCGCGCCGCCGCGGTCGGCAGTACGGGCCGCAGCACCACCCGGCCCGCCGCCAGCGTCAGCGGAAAGCCCGCACCGGCCGTGGCCAGCGCCTCGACCAGCGTGCCGGTGTCCGCGCCCTCGGGCAGCCCGCTGACCTGCCCGTCGCCCACCTCGATCACCCGCCACACGCCGTCCGTGCGCCGCGCCAGGTCCGTGGTGACGAACCGGCAGCCCAGCTTGCGCAGCGCTGCCCGTACGACGGGGGCGACCGCCGACAGGTCCGGCACCGGATACTGCCCCGGCGTATCCGGGTGCGCCCCGACGAGCACCGGCTCGCCGTCCACCCACCACACGCGCGCCTCGCCCGCCGTCCCGTACGGCTCGAAGGCGCGCAGCACCACGCCGCCGGTCAGGAACTCCTCCTGCAAGTCCACGAACCGGTTGACCACCGCGGCCAGGCGCGCGGTGTCGGACGTGTCCGGGACGTACGCGGCCTCGTCCCACTCGTGCTTGCGGGACTTCACCCAGTCCTTGACCACGGCGGGCCCGCCGCCCAGCGGCGCGGCCAGCCGGGCCAGCTCCGCCTCGCCGGGCGGCTGTCCCGGCGCGCACGGCAGCCAGCGGCTGTACGGCGTGAGGTCGGCGAACGTCTCGTACCAGCCGGGGAGTTCGTGGGCGGTGCGGTAACTCCCGGGCGTGGTCAGCAGCAGGCAGCCGCGCTCGCCGAGGGCCGCGGCGAGCGCGGCGTACCGCTCGGACGGAAGCATCCAGCCGCGGTACCACGCCGCCCCGGCCCCGCTGGGCACCCGTGCCACCGCCCGTACCGCGTCCCCGGCGACCAGCGCCTCGTGGTCGATCACCGCGCCGCGCACACCGATGGCCCGTACAGCGGCGGCGTCCCGGGCGAACTCCGGATCCGTGCGGCCGGGGCGCAGCGGATCGCCGGGGAAGAGGAACACGCGGTCCACCGGCCTCAGATACGCGACAGCTCGGCCAGCAGGTCGTCCAGACCCAGCGAGCCCTGCGACAGCGCGGCCATGTGCCACGCCTTGAGGTCGAAGTCGGCGCCGTGCCGCTGCCGGGCCGCTTCCCGGCCCTGGAGCCAGGTGCGCTCGCCGAGCTTGTAGCCGATGGCCTGGCCCGGCATGCCCTGATAGCGGATGATCTCGCTCTCGACGAAGTCCGCGGAGCGGCTGGAGTACCGGCCGAAGAACTCCTGCGCCAGCTCGGGCGTCCACCGCTCGCCGGGGTGGAAGGGCGAGTCGTCCGGGATGGTCAGCTCCAGGTGCATGCCGATGTCGATGATGACGCGGACCGCGCGCATCATCTGCGCGTCGAGATAGCCGAGCCGGCGCTCGGGGCTGGTCAGGAAGCCCAGCTCGTCCATCAGCCGCTCCGCGTACAGCGCCCAGCCCTCGGCGTTGGCGCTGACCATGCCCACCCCCGTCTGGTAGCGCGAGAGGTCCTCGGCCACGTGCGCCCACTGCGCCAGTTGGAGGTGGTGGCCCGGCACGCCCTCGTGGTACCAGGTCGAGACCAGATCGTACGCAGGGAAGCGGGTCCGGCCCATGGTCGGCAGCCACGTGCGGCCGGGGCGGGAGAAGTCCAGCGAAGGGCTGGTGTAGTACGGCGCGGCGGCGCCGCCGGGCGGGGCGATCCGCGACTCCACGTGCTTGACCCGCTCCGCCAGGTCGAAGTGGGTGCCGTCCAGCGCCTCGATGGCCTGGTCCATCAGCGCCTGGAGCCACTGGCGGGTCTCCTCGACACCCTCCACGGCCTCGCCGTTCTCGTCCAGCCAGGCCAGCGCCTCCCACGGGGTCTTCGCCCCGGGCAGCACCTTCTCCGCCTCCTGGACCATCTCGGCGTGCAGCCGGTGGAACTCCGACCAGCCGTAGGCGTACGCCTCGTCCAGATCCAGGTCGGCGCCGTTGAAGTAGCGGGCGAGGCGGGCGTAGCGCTCGCGGCCCACCACGTCCGGAGCGCCCTCGATCGCGGGCGCGTACCGGCCGCGGAACCAGTCGCGCAGCTCCACGAGGGCGCCGGTCGCGAGCGCGGCGGCGGCGTTCAGCTCCCCGCGCAGCGCGTCGGGGCCCGGCTCGGTCAGCTCGGCGAACCAGCTGCGGTCCGTACCGATCCAGGTGTCCAACTGGCCGATGACCGTGGCGACCTGGCGCGGCCCCGCGGGCAGGTCCCGCTTCAGGCCCGCCTCCAGCGAGGCGCGGTAACCCTCCAGCGCGGCGGGCACCGCGCGCAGCCGCTGGGCGAGCGCCGCCCAGTCGTCGTCCGTCTCGACCGGCGTGATCGTCATGACCTCGCGCACCGCGTGCAGCGGCGAGTGGAGGTTGCTGACCGTGCGCAGCCCCTCGCCCGCCTCGTGCACCGCCAGCTCGGCGGTCAGCCGCTCGCGCAGCAGCCGGGCGCAGCGCCGCTCGCTCTCGCTGTCCGCGCCCGGCCGCCGCTCGGCCTCGGCGAGCCGGTTCAGCGTCGTACGGGCGAGCTGCGCCACCGCTTCCTGGCCGGTGGGCGAGAAGTCGGGCAGGCGGCTCGAACTCTCCGGGACGCCGAGGAAGGTGCCGGTGATGGGGTCCAGCTCGACCAGGGCGTCGACATAGGCGTCGGCGACCTGGCGGGGGAGAGGAGCGCTGTCGGAAGCAGTGGTGTGGGACATGCGCCCCATCCTCGTACGGAAGCCCCCGGTACGTCATCAGCAGCGCGCCGTACATCCGCCTCCGGAGCGCCGCGTCCGCGCAGGGCGAACGCGGGAACGCGCCCGGCCCGCCGGAGCGGAAGGCCGCCTTCATTGGTCCGGACCGGACTATTGCTCCCGCCGGAGCCGACGCTCCAAGCTCACAGAATGGACCTGGAATTGCGGCATTTAACGGCGATCCGGACGATAGCCGACGCGGGCAGCCTCACCAAGGCCGCCGCACAGCTCGGCCTGGCCCAGCCCGCCCTGAGCGCCCAGCTGAAACGGATCGAGCGCACCCTCGGCGGCAAGCTCTTCGAACGCGGGCGCTTCGGGGTACGGCCCACGGCGCTCGGCGAGTTCGTGCTGGAGCGGGCGCGCGTGGTGCTGCCCGCGATCAGCGAGCTCCAGCAGGAGGCCGTACGGTTCGGCAGCGCGGGCAGCAGGATGACCGGCTTCCGGCTCGGCGGCACCCACGGCCCGCTGCTGGGCGGCCTGGTGGACCGGCTCGCGACCGCGCACCCGGGCGTGCCGGTGACCACCTTCACCACCTGGTCCGAGCGCGAGATCGCCGCCTCGGTCGCCGCCGGACGCCTGGACTTCGCGCTGATCGGCGCCTGCGGGGAGGCGCCGGCGCCCGAGCCGCAGCGGCTCAGCTGGCGGGAGATCGCGGTGGACCCGGTCTTCGTCATGCTCGCCGACCGCCACCCGCTGGCCGGACGGCGCGAGATCGGCCTCGCGGAACTGGCCACCGAGGCGTGGGCGGACGTGCCGGGCGACGGCTGTTTCGCGGACTGTTTCACCCTCGCCTGCGCCCGCGCCGGCTTCACCCCGGCCCGGGTGTACGAGACGGACACCGCGTCCTGTATCCACCTCGTGCAGGTCGGCCGCGCCGCGGGCCTGTGCAGGGCGACCCTGCCGCCCACCCCCGGGATGGTCACCAGACCCCTGGCCGGTACGCCGCTGACCTGGCGCCACCTGGTGGGCTGGCACCCGGCGACCCCCGCCGCGAACTCCGCCGCCGAGGTCGTCGCCCAGGCCCGCGCCGCGCACGCCGACGCCGCCGCGCGCAGCGAGAGTTATACGCGGTGGCTCGCCGACCACCGGACGGCGGCCGGTGCCGGGCCGATGCCGGACGGCGCCGGTCCGCAATCGTCCGGCCATGAGGAGGCCGATCCAGGGCCACCGAAACCGACCGGCTACCCAGGTCCTCCGGGAGATATCCATAACATTCCGCAGAAGGACAACTGACATCTTCTGCGGGCCGCCGCACGGCTCCTACGGTTTCCGCACCTCCACCCCCCCCGAGACCGAGGAGACCTCCCCCATGCGCCACAGACACGCCCGAGCGGGCGCGTGTGCCGTCATCACCACCGTCGGCGCACTGGTCCTGACCGCGCTGCCCGGTTCCGCGGCGGCCCAGATACGGCCGGACTCGACGACCCCTCGGACCCCCCACCGGTCGGCCGCCGAGACCCTGTCCGTCGGTGCCACGTCCGACGCCGTGTACCGGGCGATGCAGCGCGACCTCGGCCTGAACCGGGCGCAGGCCGAACGGCGGCTCGCCAACGAGGCGGAAGCCGGCGCCGTGGCCGGGCACCTGAAGAACGCGCTGGGCACGTCCTTCGCCGGCGCCTGGGTCAGCGGCACCGAATCCGGCACGCTGACCGTGGCCACCACCGACACCGCGCGCCTCGCGGCCGTCCGCGCGGCCGGTGCCCGGGCCGTCCACGCCTCCCACTCGCTCGCCCAACTGGACGCGGCCAAAGTTAAGTTGGACCGCGCGGCACAGCACCGCACGGCTCCCGAGGCGTCCTCGTGGGCCGTGGACGTCCGGACGAACACGGTGCAGCTGCGGGCCGCCGATCCCGCGGCGGCCCGGACGTTCGTCGCCTCGAGCGGCGCCGACCGCTCCCTGGTCAACGTGGGCGCCACCGCCGAACGCCCGCGTCCCCTCTACGACCTCCGCGGCGGCGACGCGTACTACATGGGCGGCGGCCGCTGCTCCGTGGGCTTCCCCATCACCCGCGGCAGCCAGCAGGGCTTCGCCACCGCGGGCCACTGCGGACGCGCCGGAACCTCCACCACCGGCTACAACCAGGTGGCCCAGGGCAGTTTCCAGGCATCCACCTTCCCGGGCCGGGACACCGCCTGGGTCGCCGCCAACAACAACTGGACCTCCACGCCGTACGTGAAGGGCCAGGGCGGCCAGAACGTACGGGTCGCCGGCTCCACCCAGGCGGCGGTCGGCGCCTCCATCTGCCGCTCCGGCTCCACCACCGGCTGGCACTGCGGCACCATCCAGCAGCACAACACCAGCGTCACCTACCCGCAGGGCACCGTCAGCGGTGTGACCCGGACCTCGGTGTGCGCCGAGCCGGGCGATTCCGGCGGCTCCTTCATCTCCGGCAGCCAGGCCCAGGGCGTCACCTCCGGCGGCTCCGGCAACTGCAGCTCCGGCGGCACGACCTTCTACCAGCCCATCAACCCGCTGCTCCAGGGCTACGGCCTCACCCTGAAGACCGGCACCAGCGGCTCCGAGGACCCCGGCCCCAGCGAGCCGGGCGAGACCACCTGGGCCGCCGGCACCGTCTACGAGGCGGGCGCCCAGGTGACGTACGACGGGATCACCTACCGCTGCCTGCAGGGCCACCAGGCCCAGCCCGGCTGGGAACCGGCGAACACACCGTCCCTCTGGGAGCAGGTCTGAGAACCACGGCGACCGACGGTGGCTGAAGCCACCGCAGGCCACTGAGGTACGGCACCGATCCGCACCGGTCCCCGTACCGCCCGGGGCCGGCTGGTACGAGCGCTCGCGTACCGGCCGGCCCCACTCCTGTATCTGCGTCGTCCGCGTGTGGTCGCCCCGTCACTGCGTCCGCGGTCCGGCGTCCGGCGCGGTCCGGGCCGCCGCCGGCCGTACGGGCGCCCCGGCCGGCCGGGCGGTGATCACCAGCGTGCCCTCCTCGATCTGGTAGTCCAGCGGCAGGCCCAGGCCGCGCATGGTGGCGACCATCCCGGTGTTGGACGCCTGGGTGATCGCGTACACGCTCGTGCAGCCCGCGTCCGCGGCCATCTGGACCAGCCGGCGCAGCAGTTCGGCGCCGATGCCGCGCCGCTGCCAGGCGTCCTCCACCAGCAGCGCCACCTCGGTCTCCTCGCCGTCCCACAGCAGATGGCCGAGCGCCACCAGCCGCCCGGACGCCGTCTCGACCGCGAGCGTACGGCCGAAACGGGGGCTGAGCAGGTGGTTCAGATAGCGCTCGGCGTCGGCGACCGGGCCCTGGTAGCGCATCGCCAGCGTCCGGGCCGAGCAGCGGTCGTGCAGCGCGCGGGCCGCCGCCAGGTCGGAGGGGTCCGCGCGGCGCACCGTGATGGGGTTGCCCTCGGGCAGCGTGAGCACGTCACGGAGCGGCGGCACCCGCTGGCCGAGCCGGGCGTCCAGCTCGACGAGCGCCCGTACCCGCGCGAACTCGGTGGGCGTGAAGGGAAGGTGCGGGCGTTCGATGGTGACGGAGCCCCCGGACGGATCACGGAACGTCATGGTGTGCTCTTCGAGAATGCCCTCCTCCGGCACCGGTTCGGTGTCCCGCTGTGCGTTCCGGGTCCGCGCGGGCACCGAACGGATGGTGCAGCGGCCCAGCAACTGGCGTAGCGCGAGCGGAAGTTCGGCGGAATCCAGCGCCGTACGGGTGGCCATGCCGAGTATCCGGGTGGGGGCGTCCACCAGATCGTGCGCGTCCGCCCGCTCCAGCCAGGTGTGCGCGCCGCCCGCCGCGGCGACCGTGCGGGTCAGGTCGGCGGGGAGCAGCGCGGCGGGGGCGCGCAGCAGGAACTCGTCCACGGTCCCGTCCGACAGCGGGTGGGTCTGCAGGTTCAGGATGTCCACGCGGTGCTCGGCCAGCGCCGTGCACAGCGCGGCCAGGCTGCCCGGCTCGTCCCGTACGGTCGTACGCATCCGCCACAGCGCCGTCTCCCGCCGCTCCTCCTGGGGAGCGCCGGGGGACCTCGGCGCTGCGGCGCCGGTATCGGTCGGCGGCGGCGCGTTCTCGTGGCGGCGTGCCCACCAGGTGTGGAACGCGGCCGTGGCGATCAGTACGACCGCCGAGCAGCACAGCAGCACCGGCCCGGACGGGCCGTGCGCGATGGTGTTGGCCACGGCGTCCGCCACCGCCACCGCGGTGAACAGGGCCGCCAGCTCGACCAGCTCCCGCCGCCAGTGGTGGCGGTGGGAACTCTTGGCAGATGTCGCGTCAGTCATACGGCCAGCCTCACCGACCGGTGTTGCGTGATCGCGAACGCTCTGTGACCGATGGGTAAAGGAGACATTCGAGGCACAAAGCGACCGGGTGTGTCTGTTCATCCGTCCGGCGAGGTGGCGCCTAGCTGCCGGGCTGCCCCACCCGCCCGGGCTGCAGCACCTTGCGGAACAGTACCTGCCCGTCGTCCTGCCGCAGCCGTACGGTCAGCTCGCCGCTGTCGCCGTCGATGTCCACCTCGCCGAAGAACTGCGGGTTCTCGGCGGGGGAGACGTTCGCCCGCTGCGGCGCCTTGACGAAGGGCTGCGCGGGCCCGAACGTACCGTCCAGCGGCACGGCCGGGAAGCCGCCCGCGTTCAGCGGACCCGACACGAACTCCCAGAACGGCGCGAAATCCTTGAACGCCGCGCGCGACGGGTCGTAGTGCTGCGCCGAGGTGTAGTGGACGTCCGTGGTCAGCCACACCGTGCCGGTGACGCGCCGGTGCTTGATGAACCGCAGCAGCTCCGCGATCTGGAGCTCCCGGCCCAGCGGCGCGCCCGGATCGCCCTGCGCCACCGCCTCGAAGTCCGTCTTGCCGTCCGCGACCACCAGGCCCAGCGGCAGATCGGCGGCGATCACCTTCCACACCGCGCGGGAGCGCGCCAGCGACCGCTTCAGCCAGGCCAGCTGCTCGGCGCCGAGGATGCCCTGCCGGTCGTCGGGCTGCCGGTTGGGGGAATTGGCGTTGCGGTACGTGCGCATGTCCAGCACGAACACGTCCAGCAGCGGCCCGTGGCGCAGCACCCGGTAGACCCGGCCGCCCCGGTCCGAGCGGAGCGTACGGATGGGGAAGTACTCCCGGAACGCGCGCAGCGAACGCGCCGCGAGCACGTCCACGTTCTTCTCCGTGTACCGGGCGTCGTCGAGGATCTGGCCCGGGTACCAGTTGTTGCGCACCTCGTGGTCGTCCCACTGGATGATGGTGGGGACCTGCGCGTTGAAGCGGCGCAGGTTGGCGTCCAGCAGGTTGTAGCGGAAAGCGCCGCGGTACTCCGCCAGCGTCTCGGCGACCTTCGACTTCTCCTCAGTGGTCACATTGCGCCAGATCCGGCCGTCGGGCAGTCGCACACTGGCCTCGATCGGATTGTCCGCGTAGATGTTGTCGCCACTGCACAGGAAGAAGTCCGGGTCCCGGCGGCGCATCTCCTCATAGATCCGGTAGCCGCCGAGGTCCGGGTTGATGCCCCAGCCCTGCCCGGCGAGATCGCCCGACCAGGTGAAGCGCACCCCGTCCCGGCGCCGGTCCGAGGCGGTACGGAAGGTGCCGGTGACCGGCTCGCCCGTACGCCGGTGGTCGTGCGGGTCGGCGAGCACCACCCGGTAGTGGATCTGCTCGCCGGACGGCAGCCCGTGCAGCGCGGTGGTGCCGGTGAAGTCCGTACCGGGGCCGAGCAGCGGGCCGTGCCAGGTACGGGCATTGCGGAACGACTCGGTCGCCGCGGTCTGCACGATCATCCGCGCCGGCCGGTCGGAGCGCACCCACACCAGCCCGGACGAGGCCGTCACGTCCCCGGCCTGCACGCCCCACGGGGCACCCGGCCGCCCGGCGCGCGCCAGTGCGGGCGCGTCCGCGACCCGGGACGCGGCCCTGGCTTCCGTTACGCCGGCGACGCCGGGGAGGGCGAGCGCCGCGGTACCGGCTGCCGCTCCGTGCAGCAGTGACCGCCGGTTGACGGCTCTGCCGGGTCCCTGCGCCATGTGAAACCTCCCGTGTGACGACCGATCTTGGTGACCTCCCGTTCGTACCGGGGCCCGGTGCCACGCGGCCGAACGGGTGGTGAACTCCAGGGGGCGGGCCCGGGCCGGACGGTCCGCCCGGCCGGCTCTCAGCGCGCCGTGTCGAGGATGACCCGGGCGACCAGCGCCGGGTCGTCGTTCATCGGCACATGGCCGCAGCCCGGCAGCCGTATGAGCCGGGCGCCCGGTATCGCGTACTTCGCCCGCACCCCCTGCCGCCGCGGCAGCAGCCGGTCGCGGCTGCCCCAGGCGATGGTCACCGGGATATCCGGTACGTCATCGGTGAACAGTACGGTGCGCCCAGCCGCCAGAGTCGGTGCGAAACCGGTCGCGTTGCGCAACGCACCGGTCTCGGCGACCACCGCCGACGCCGAACGGCGGCCCGGGTGCGCGTAGATGGTGCTCGTCAGCGAGGCCCGCCCGACCGCCGAACGGGCCAGCAGCCCGACCGCCGGCCGCGGCAGCACCTTCGCACCGGCCCGCATGCCGCGCAGCACCCCGAAGGCGTACCGCCGTTCGGCCTGCGTCCAGAACCCGGCGGGGGACAGCGCGGTCACCGACCGTACGCGCCGGACCCGGCCCAACTGCAGGGCCAGCAGACCGCCGAGCGAATTCCCGGCGATGTGCGGCCGGTCGAGGCCGAGCGTGCCGAACGCGGCGGCCAGCAGCGGGACGACCGAGTCGAGGTCGTAGGCCACGCCCGGCGGCAGCGCGGGCGAGGCGCCGAAGCCGGGCAGGTCCAGGGCGACGACCTCGTGGGAGGCGGCGAGGATGTCGGAGACCGGCTCCCACGCCTGGAGGTGGTGGCCGATGCCGTGCAGCAGGACGAGGGGAGGGCCCGATCCCTTGCGCTGGTAGGCGACGGTGAAGGGCGGGCGGTCCGGCGGGGTGACGCGGGCGAAGGAGACCGGTGCGGCCATGGTGGGGGGCTCCTCGGGCGGGACGACGGGCAGGGACACCATGGCAGCGAAGTCCGGGGATGACTACTGGGCGGTAGTGATTTCTTCGGGAGACCGGGCGGGGGCCGGATGGTGGCCGGGACGGTGCTCCGGCGACGTGGTGATCGCACGGGTCCGCGCGTTGCGCACTCTGTGCCGCACACCACGTCCGAACGCGTCTCTTTCCGACCGTTTCCGCTGGACAACGACCGGTCGGCCCGCTGGGATGAAGGCGTGCAGACCGACCCCGCAACCGATGTCTTCCAGGAACACCGCCCGGTCCTGATGGGCGTGGCCTACCGCATGCTCGGCCGGGTGGCCGACGCCGAGGACGTGGTCCAGGAGGCGTGGCTGCGCTGGTCGTCCGCCGACCGGGAGCAGGTACGCGAACCGCGCGCCTATCTGGTGCGCGTCACGACCCGGCTGGCCATCGACCGCCTGCGGCAGGTCCAGGCGCGCCGCGAGGCATACGTGGGCCCCTGGCTGCCCGAGCCACTGGCCACCGACTTCGTGACGGCCGCCCCCGACTCCGCCGACCGCGCGGTCCTCGCCGAGTCCGTCACCCTCGCCGTCCTGGTGGTCCTGGAATCGCTCTCGCCCTTGGAGCGCGCGGTCTTCGTCCTGCGCGAGGCGTTCGGCTACCCGTACGCGGAGATCGCCACCGTACTGGAGCGCGGCGAGGCGGCGGTGCGCCAACTCGCGGGCCGCGCACGGCGCCACGTAGAGGAACGCCGTCCGCGCTTCGAGGTCGACCCGGACCGGCAGCGCGACCTGACGGAACGCTTCCTCGCGGCGGCCGCGGGCGACGACCTGGACGGGCTGCTGCACCTGCTGGCCGAGGACGTACGGCTGGTCGGCGACAGCGGCGGCAAGGCCAAGGCGCCGCTGCGGGTCATCGAGACCGCCGACAAGGTCGGCCGCTTCCTGCTCGGCGTGGCCCGGGGCGGCATCCCGGCGGCGGAGTTCGTCTTCACGGAGCTCAACGGCGGCATCGCGCTGCTCGTGCTCTCCGAGGGCAAGCCCGACTCGGTCTTCCAGGTCGATGTCGTGGACGGCCGGATCCAGACCGTTTACATCATTCGCAATCCGGACAAGCTGGGGGCGCTGGACGCCGCGGGCTGAGTGGCTGAGGAGGTGCGGCAAGAGCCGCGGTCAGGCGTCGTCCGACGCCGTCCGCGGCTCTTCCCGTACCTGCCGCACCACGGGCCGGGGCCCACCGCACGCCGCGCGTCCCGTACCACCGCATCGACCCCGGCCGCCGGGCGCCGGCCGACGACGGATCGGCGCATTGGTCTTGACCAAGGGTGGGGGCGGCCATATCGTCACAGGGATACTGCAACAACCTTTAATAAAGAAGCGCTCATATCCGAAGAGCGCGTGCGGGGCCAGGGACAGGCCCGCGGCCGACGGGGACCAGCCCCGTCGGGAAGACGGCCACGGCGGAGGACAGGGTGGGGACCACGCAGCTCGAAACGGCTCCGGAGCCGAAGTACTGGCACCTCAAGACCGTGCTCAGCGAGGCGCTCGACTCGGAGTTCGCGGTCGGCGAGATCCTGCCCAACGAGCGGGAGCTGGCGGCGCGGTTCGGGGTCGCCCGGGCCACGCTGCGACAGGCGCTCGAACAGCTCGAACTGGAAGGCCGTCTGCAGCGCCGCCGCGGTGTGGGTACCACCGTCGCGCCCCCGCGCGTGGGCGTGGCCGTCGACCCGGCGCGGCACACCTGGCCGGGCGCCCCCGGTGACGACTGGCAGCCCGTCGACGCCGTCGAGTCGTCGGAGGTGCCGGCGGCCGTGGCACGCCTGCTGGAGCTGACGCCCGGCGAGCGCGTGCACATCGTGCACCGCAGCCGCGTCACCCACGGCCAGCCGGTCGCCGCCGAGCAGCTGTACGTACCCGTCCGTACGGTGCCGGACGCCGCCGTCACCGGCACGGACGCTCCGGCCCGCGCCCGCGCCGTGCTCCGCGCGCTCCAGCAGCGCGAACTGGAAGGCCAGGACCGGGCCGTGGAACTGGGCTCCGCCCGCGCCGACGACGCCAGGGAACTGGACCGCCTGCCCGGCGCCCCCGTCCTCGTCGTCACCACCCGCTACTTCACCGACGGCCGCACCGCCGCCGTAGCCCTGTCCACCTACCGCGCCGACACCTGCCGCCTCACCTTCGGCGACAACGAGAGCGAGGCGGGGGTGCCGGTTCTGGCCGGGTAGGGCGCCGCTCGGTTGCCGTCAGCTTCTACGGCGCCATCGTCCGCCTGCTGTCCCGGTATGAACAGGCCACGTCACGCGTGTCCGTGTGGCAGCTGCCGCCCCGCCTCTGCGCGAGAATGACCGCATGCTGAAGGTCGGGTCGGTGGTGCTGGGTGCTTCGGATGTGCGGCGGGCGGCCGCTTTCTGGATGGAGGCGCTGGGGTACGTCCCGCGCGAGGACATCGAGGACGACTGGGTGGTGCTGGTGCCCGCGGACGGGCCCGGCGTACAGATCGCCGTCGGACTGAGCGGGACGCCCGTACAGGAGCATCCGCGCGTCCACCTGGACCTGTACGCCGGAGACGCGGCCGACCAGGCCGCCGAGGTCGAGCGGCTGGTTTCCCTGGGCGCCCGGCGGGTCGACTGGGACCTCTACCCGGACGACCCCGACTTCGTCGTGCTCGCCGACACCGAGGGCAACCGGTTCTGCGTCATCGACACGTCGCGCGGCTGAGGACGGGCCTGCTCCCGCCGCCGGCCGGGGCCTCGTGGCCGTGCGTGGCTCAGGCGGCCGACGATAGAGCCGACGCCGTCGGTGTCGTCGGTGTGAGGAACGCCTTCACCATCGGTACGACGAGGTCGGCGCGCCGTGGCAGGTTGTGGTGGGTCGTGCCGGGGAGTACGCCGAGCTGGGAGCCGGGGATCAGGCCGTGCATCTCGACGGCGTGCTCCAGCCGGACGAAGTCGGTGTCCCGACCAGCAGGAGGACCGGCGCCTCCATGGCGGCCAGCGTCTCGGCGGACCAGCCCTCGAAGCCGTGCACCGTCGGTTGCAGCTTCTCGGCGAACGCCTCGAAGCGGCCCGGGTCGGGCGCGACCTGGACGTACGCCTCGTACATCTCCTGGAAGTCGCTCTCGGTGGGCATCCGCGGGGAGCCGGGGCGGGCGTGCGGGTCGAGGATTTCGGCGTGATAGCCGTCGCGCCGGTAGTGCGTGGAGGCGAGCACCAGGCGGTCCACCCGCTCGGGGCGGGTGACCGCCAGCTGGAGGGCGGTCAGGCCCCCGAGGCTGAAGCCGAAGACGTCCGCCCGGTCGATCCCGAGGTGGTCCAGCAGCCCCACCACATCGTCGGCCAGACAGGAGAGCGTGGACTCGCGGTCGATGTCGCCGGTGTGTCCGTGGCCCTGCATTTCGACGGCGACGACCTGCCGCGTGGTGGCGAGCGCGGGCAGTATGCCGCCGAAGGTCAGGTCGATGGTGAGCATGCCGCCGTGCAGGAGGACCAGCGGTTGTCCGGTGCCGTGGATCTCGTAGTACAGGTCCAGCCCGTTGACCTGCGCGTACCCCGCGGACGACGGGTATGTGGTGGATTCCTGGCCCTCGCTCATGACCCTGCCTCCATGGCTTGCGGCGCACCTGACGACCGGCCCCCTGGCCCTGCTCGGCCCGGTCCCGGGGCGACTGCTCAGCACATTAGCCGGGGGGTGTGACAACGCCCGCGCATCGCGCCGTGCGCAGGTGGGTAAGCCGGCGGGTCCGCCGCTGCGGGCCCCGTCTCAGCGCCGGGCCGTGACCGTACCCTCCACCGCGAACAGCTCGCCCTCGACGTGGTCCAGCGCCAGCCGCAGCGCACCCGTGGCCACCGCCGCCTCCCCGAGTACGGACAGGGCCACCTGGGGCGGGCGCAGGCAGTAGCGGGCCAGTTCGGCGCGCAGGGGCTCCAGTACGTCGTCCAGACCGGCGGCCCAGCCGCCGACCACGACCAGTTCCGGGTCGAGGGCGAGCACCAGCGCCGCGACATCGTGGACCAGCCGCCGGATGAAACGATCCATCGCGTCCCGGGCCCGCGCGTCGCCCTCGCGCGCGAGGGCGAACACCCGGGCCACCTGCGCCTCGTCCAGGGGATGCAGCGGCTGCCCGGTCGTGGACAGCAGCTTCTCCGGCGTGGCCTCGCGCCCCAGCAGGTGCAGCGCGCCGATCTCCCCGGCCGCGCCGCCGAAGCCGCGGTGCAGCCGCCCTCCGATCAGGGCGCCGGCCCCGGGGCTGAGGCCCGCGAGCACGAACACGATGTCGTCGGAGCCGGCGGCCGCGCCCTTCCAGTGTTCGGCCACGGCGGCGGTGTTCGCGTCGTTCTCCACCAGGACGGGGCACCGGAACGAGCGGCGCAGCCGGTCGCCGAGCGGCAGCCCGGTCCAGTCCGGCAGGGCCGTACCCAGCCGTACGGTGCCGTCCGCCTCGACGATGCCGGGGCTGCCCACCCCGACCGCGCGCAGCGAACTGCGGGCCACGCCCGCCCGCCGCAGCAGCTCTGCCACCGCGGCCCGCACCTTCTCCAGCCGTTCGTCCGCGGGCGCGGTCTCCTCGACCGCGCGCTGCGCGGAGCCGAGGACCCGCCCGCCGAGGTCGGACAGCAGCGCGGCCACCCGGTGCGGGCCGATCTCGATGCCCAGGAGGTGCCCGGCCTCGGTACGGAAGCGGAAGCGGCGGGCCGGGCGGCCCTGGCGGCGGGCGGCGCCCTCGTCGGCGGGCGCCTCGGCGACCAGGCCCGTCTCGATCAGACCCTCGACGACCCCCTCGACGGTGGGCCGGGACAGCCCGGTCACCTCCACGAGGTGGGTGAGCGTCGGGGAGTCGGCGGCGCGCAGCGCGTGCAGCACCACCGCGGAGTTGATCCGTCGCAGCAGGGAGGGGTCCCCGCCGGTTAGCCGCCCCAACGTCCGTCTCCCTCGCATTGCGTGTGTGGCGGATCGTAGCCGGTCAGCCGGTGTGCGGCGAGTCCCGGGCGGCGGGCGGGGGAGGGCCGGGAGGCGGCGCGGGGGCCGCGGGCCCGGCCCCTGCCCGCTGATCGTCCGCCCCGGGAGCGCCCGGCGGCGCCTGACGCGGGGCCAATTGTCAGACCCCGGCGGTTTACTGACGGCATGACGCATGCGACCACAGCACAGCACCTCACCGCCATCGACCTCCTCCGCGGCCGTGCGTTCCCGGCCGAGCCGGTCGCCTCCGCCATGGTCGAGAGCGGCCCCGGCTTCCACGTCGCCCAGCTGCGCGCCGACGAGCAGCTGTGGGACGCCGACCCCGCCGACGTCGAGGAGACGGCGCGGGAGTACCGCGCCGAGCTGGAGGGACTCATATCGGCTCTCTGCTTACGCTGGGGCGAGCCCGAGGTGCTGGACCTGGCGGACCATCTGGAGCGGGTCGCGATGGGCATGCCCGTCCGGCCGCCGCTCGACGTGCTGTGCGGCCAGGTCCCGCGGGTGCACGCCTGGCGCGCCGACGGGAGGTGGATCGCGGTCGGGCTGGGGGAGGGCGAGCCGGAGATGCCGGCCTTCCGGCTGCTGGCGGCGGTGGGCCGGGCGGATGCGGTGCGCTGAGGTCCGGGAACGGGGTCTGCGCGCGGAGCGGGCTCGGTGCGGGAATCGGGGTCTGTGCGTGGAGCAGACTCAGTGCGGGAATCGGGCTCCGTACGCGGAACGGGCTTGGTACGGGCATCGGGCTTGGTACGGGCATCGGGCTCCGTACGCGGAACGGGTGGCGGCGACGGTGCCGCCCGCCCGCCGTGGGCCGGCCGCACCGTCGCCGCCACCCGTGCGGGGGCTGTCGGGCCCGCCACCCGTGCGGGGGCCGTCGGGTGCGGGGGCCGCGCGCGTACCGTACGGGCGCGGCCGTCCCGTCGTTCCTGCCCGGTCTACTTCTCCCTGTTGTTCTGCTTGTCGCGGTGGTGTGCCCACGGGTGGCGCAGCCGGATCCAGATGTCGCGGGCATGGCGCCCGGCCTCGGCACGGCTCTGGGCCACCAGCTCACGGGCCTGCTCCGGGGTCTCGACCATCGGTCCGGAACCGCGCAGCGGCTTGCCCGCCGTCTCGTGCAGGAAGAAGGCCGCGATGAAGCCGATGACACCCGCCACCATCAGGTAGTACGCCGGAATCATATGGCTGCCGGTGGCCTCCACCAGCGCGGACGCGGCCAGCGGCGTGGTGCCGCCGAAGAGCGACACGGAGATGTTGAACGCGATCGACAGCGCCCCGTAGCGCAGATGGGTGGGGAAGAGCGCCGGCAGTGTCGAGGCGGAGGTGCCCGCGAAGCAGACCAGCAGCAGGCCCAGGATGAGGCAGCCGAACGCCGGGAAGAGGATCCCGCCCTGCCGGATCAGCAGGAACGCCGGATAGGAGAGCGCCACCAGCGCGACGCTGGACGCGATGAACACCGGGCGCCGGCCCCATTTGTCGGACGTACGGCCCACGGTCGTGATCGTCAGCGCGACGACGACCATGGTGCCCAGCACCAGCAGCTGCGCGGTCGTGGCGTCCTCGCCCAGCGTCTCGGTCATGAAGGTGGGCAGATAGGAGGTCACCATGTAGTTGGTGACGTTGTACAGCAGCACCAGCCCCATGCAGATCAGCACGGCTTCCCAGTGCCCCGTGAAGATCTCCTTCAGGCGGCCCTTGCCCGACTGCCGCGCCTCCTCGACGGGCGCGTCGTCGGGACCGGCGGCCTCGGCCTGCTGCCGCGCCGCCTCCGCCTCCTGCTTGAAGGCCGGGGTCTCCTCCAGCTTCATGCGCATATAGAGGCCGATCAGGCCGAGCGGCCCGGCGACCATGAACGGAATGCGCCAGCCCCAGCTCTCCAGGCCGTCCGTGCCCAGTACGGCGGTCAGCACGGTGACCAGGCCCGAGCCGAGGGAGTAGCCGACGAAGGTGCCGAAGTCGAGCCAGCTGCCGAGGAAGCCGCGGCGCTTGTCCGGCGCGTATTCGGCGATATAGGTCGTCGCGCCGGCGTACTCGCCGCCGGTGGAGAAGCCCTGCACCAGCCGGCAGACGAGCAGCAGCAGCGGGGCGGCGAAGCCGATGGACTCGTAGCCCGGCAGGAAGCCGACCGCGAAGGTGCTGATCGCCATCATGATCATCGTGGCGGCGAGCACCCGCTGCCGTCCGATGCGGTCGCCCAGCGGCCCGAAGACCAGACCGCCGAGCGGCCGCACGAGGAAGGCGGCGGCGAAGGTGGCGAAGGTGGAGACGAGCTGGGCGCCGGGGGAGCTGGACGGGAAGAAGACCTTGCCCATCGTGGCCGCCAGATAGGCGTAGACCCCGAAGTCGAACCACTCCATCATGTTGCCGAGGGCGGCCGCCGTGACCGCGCGGCGCACCTGCGGTCTGTCGGTGACGGTGACTTCCTCGACACTGAGCTGGCGTTTGCGGCGGCGCAGCAGGGTGCGCAGCAGCCGGTCGGTTTCGGAGTTTCTTCCTCCGTCCGACCGCTTGTTCCGCCGGACGCGCGGCGGCTGAGGCTGACCGGTAGTCATCTCGTCCTGTCGCTAGGGGCTGAGCGGCACATCGGTAACTCCGAGTATCGACGCAAAGGTCGAAATCGGCATAACCAGCATAGGAACGACACGAATGGGGCGAACGCAACGTTTGACGTCTTATCGGCTCACTGGCCGTACCCGTACGGCACAACACCACCGAATGGCTCAAACGCTTCGCACAGCCCCACCATCCCGTGCGTCCTACACACAACGCACGCCTTACCCGTAACGCGGGACTCACACGTCCCGGACGTCACCTTCCTCGGCTTCCTCGTCGAAAGCCGCAGCTCGCAGCCGTGCGTACGCCTCCGCCAGCGCGGCCGGCGGGTAGTGCGCGTTCAGGCCACTGGGGTTCGGCAGCACCCAGATCCGGGTGTCGCCGATCGTCCGCTCCTGCGGGCCGACCTGCGCCCGCTTGTCGTCGAAAGCCACCCGATAGGCCGTCACCCCGGCCACGGCGAGCCACCGCGGCCGCAGCCGCGTCACCTTCTCGACGAGGTGCCGTCCGCCCTCGCGGAACTCCTCCGCGGTCAGCTCGTCGGCCCGGGCGCTGGCCCGCTCCACGACGTTCGTGATGCCGAGGCCGTACGCCAGCAGTTCCTCCTGCTCGGCGGGCTTCAGCACGCGAGGGGTGAACCCGGCCGCGTGCAGGGTGGGCCAGAAGCGGTTGCCGGGCCGGGCGAAGTGGTGGCCGGCGGCGGCCGACATCAGCCCCGGATTGATGCCACAGAAAAGCACCCGCAGGCCGGGCGCCGCCACGTCGGGGACGAGGCGGCCGCGCGCGGCCTGCAGTTCCTCGGGAGTGAATCCCATGTCAGCGGGACCTCACAGGATGGAGCCCGGCGCGTAGGCCGCGGCTTCGGGGTGCTGCTTGGCGATCTCCTCGATACGGGACACGACGGTGGCCACCTGGTCGGCGGCGGCGCCGGTGAAGGACAGCTTGTCGGCCATCAGCGCGTCCAACTGCGCACGGTCGAGCGGGATGCGCTCGTCCGCCGCCAGCTTGTCCAGCAGTTCGTTGCGCTCGACGCCCTGCTCACGCATGGCGAGCGCCGCGGCGACCGCGTTCTCCTTGATCGCCTCGTGCGCCACCTCGCGGCCCACCCCGGCCCGTACGGCGCCCATGAGCACCTTGGTCGTGGCGAGGAAGGGCAGATAGCGGTCCAGCTCCCGCGCGACGACGGCGGGGAAAGCGCCGAACTCGTCCAGCACGGTCAGGAACGTCTCCAGCAGGCCGTCCAGGGCGAAGAAGGCGTCCGGCAGCGCGACCCGGCGCACCACCGAGCAGGACACGTCGCCCTCGTTCCACTGGTCGCCGGACAGCTCGCCGGTCATCGAGGCGTAGCCGCGCAGGATGACCATCAGGCCGTTGACGCGCTCGCAGGAGCGGGTGTTCATCTTGTGCGGCATCGCGGACGAGCCCACCTGGCCGGGCTTGAAACCCTCGGTGACCAGCTCGTGGCCGGCCATCAGCCGGATCGTCTTGGCGAGCGAGGACGGCGCCGCGGCCAGCTGCACCAGGGTGGTGACCACGTCGTAGTCCAGCGAGCGCGGGTAGACCTGGCCGACCGAGGTGAACGCCCGGCCGAAGCCGAGGTGCCCGGCGATCCGCTGCTCCAGCTCCGCCAGCTTCGCGGCGTCGCCGCCCAGCAGGTCCAGCATGTCCTGCGCGGTGCCGACCGGGCCCTTGATGCCGCGCAGCGGATAGCGGGACAGCAGGTCCGTCAGCCGCTCGTACGCGGCCAGCAGCTCGTCGGCGGCGGTCGCGAAGCGCTTGCCCAGCGTGGTCGCCTGCGCCGCGACGTTGTGCGAGCGCCCCGCCATCACCAGCTCGGCATGCTCACCGGCAAGCCGGCCCAGCCGCGCCAGCACGGCGACGGTACGGTCCCGCATCAGCTCCAGCGACAGCCGGACCTGCAGCTGCTCGACGTTCTCGGTCAGATCGCGCGAGGTCATGCCCTTGTGGACCTGCTCATGCCCGGCGAGCGCGTTGAACTCCTCGATCCGCGCCTTCACATCGTGCCGGGTGACCTTCTCCCGCTCGGCGATCGACGCCAGGTCGACACTCTCCAGCACCCGCTCATAATCGGCGAGCGCCTGCTCCGGCACCTCCACCCCGAGATCCTTCTGCGCACGAAGCACCGCGAGCCACAGCTTGCGCTCCAGCTTGACCTTGTACTCGGGGGACCACAGGACGGCGAGCTCCGCGGAGGCGTAGCGGCCGGCCAGAACATTCGGAATGCGGGGCTTGGCAGTCACGTGACGAGAGTCTACTGGTCACGTGACAGCCTCGACATCCAGCCCTGTGACCTGGGGAACTGGCTTCTTCCTTGATCAACTGGAAGGGGTGGGGGCGGGGCGACCGGAGGGGCCCGCGGCCTGGTGAGTCCTGGTGATCTTGTGTGTGGTGTGGGGCTTGGTGATGGTGGCGCAGTGGCCCTCCGCGTTGAGGCACTCCTTCATCCAGGGCCGGAGCCGTCGGATCGGCCGGCCGCGCAGCGCGGACTCCTTCACCGAAGGAACGGGTGGTATGGCGCGCCCGTGCTCTTCGGTGGCGGGGAGCTCGCAGAATGATCATGGCCGGAGCGGGCCGGGGTTTCCGACCGGTCGCCGACATCCTCGCCCTGCGGCCGGGGCTCATCCGGCGGGGCCTGCCCTTGGAGGCGGCGTCCGGGGGCCGGCATCGGCCTGGCTTTCGACGGCCCGGGCACCATGATGATGGTCTGGGTGCTCGCTACTGCCCGACGGCGTGGCTCGGTCGGGGGGCGGCGCGACGGCGCCCCGACCCCTCCTGGTTCCGATCCCTCTCGCTTCGGACCACCCCCCGTCCGGGCGCTGGATCCGGCAAGATGACGCAGCGACTCGTCCGGCGCCGATCGTCGCACCAAGGCCCGGCGCCTCCAGCTGTCGTTTCGCGAAGATCTGCGAGCCGGTGCCCCGACTGTCGCCGGGCCCTGCAGGCACCCACGCCTCTCAGCCAAGTCATGGGCCTCCGTGCCAGTGGGGCCTCGCCCGGAACGGAAAGAAGCATGGGCCACACTGAAACGGTGCTGCCCACACCGCCCACGCCAGACGATCCCGGCCGGCTCCCCGCCCCCTGGTGGGTCCCTGATGACGGCGTCCTGCACGCCCTGGAACAGGAACTCCGCCGGGAACTGCCGCCGGACCACCCGCTGCACGGTGCCCGGGTCCGCGCGGCGGCACGCTGCGAAGCCTGCGACGACGTCCTGTTCCGTGTCACCGACCGTTCCTTCCGCTGGGCAGTTGTTCATCTGACCTGGAGCGGCCGCCAGGAACAGTCCCCCTGGCCCCGGACAACACCACTGGCCGACCTCGAAGGCCCGCAACGCTTCCTTCACGACGGCACCAGCGACGCCTGATACTCCAGCGTGACTTCGTAGTTCCGCGCACGTAGGGCCTGTGGCGGCTGCTGAGCGGCGCTCTGCCCGATCGCACGGAGGACATCGGCGAGCCGGACCAGGCAGTGGCCCACGGCTCGGTTCGGCTTGGCGAGGATGGGATGCGGCGAACCCGCAGGGACCCAGGGCCGGTTCACCGGTCGGTCGGCCCACCCCCCTTCCGCGACTCCCCCCTGACCCGCGCGGAGAAGATCAGACGCCCCCGGCGCCCCACAGCATCAACCACCTGCCCACCTCCCCACAAACCGTTCTGCCGTCGTTCACGTGCCGTCTGCACATCAGGAGGCACTTCGTTTGGATTGCGTCGGGAGCGTCGTGCCGCCCCATCCTCCGCGACCCCTGGACGTATACCGTGACCGCATTACGTACGCGCCGTCGGCCTCGTGCTCTCGCTCTCCTTGCCGTCGGGGCGGCACTGGCCGGTGCGCTCGTCGCCTCACCTGCCGGCGCGGCCCCGGCCGGTGACATCCGTATCAACGAAGTGGTGACCACCGGGGACGTCGAGGACTCGGTCGAGCTGTACAACAAGGGCACCGCTACGGTCGACATCTCGGGCTGGATTCTCAAGGACGACAAGGACGGCTCGAAGTACAAGATCGCCTCCGGAACCACGCTGGCCGCGGGCGCTTTTCGTGCCTTCGACGTCCACGACGCGTTCGGGCTGGGAGCGGATGACAAGGCTCGTCTGTACCTGCCGGACGGCAAGACGCTGGTCGACAGTTTCTCCTGGAGCAAGCATTCCGGCCCTTCCTGGTCACGCTGCCCCGACGGCATCGGGGCCTTCCAGACGGTCGTAATGACGCTGGGGGCCCCAAACGACTGTGGCGGTGACGGCATCACGCCCGTGCCGTGGCCCGGCAGCAACTCCGTGACGGACGCTGACGCTTCCAATGTCTTCGGGGAGGACCTCAGCGGCCTTTACCAGGACGGCAACATCATGTGGGGCGCCCAGAACAGCGGCAAGCTGTGGCGCCTGGTCCGTAACGGCTCCGGCGGCTGGACCCCCGACACCAGCAGCGGCTGGAGATCCGGCAAGGCCCTGCGCTTCCCCGGCGGCTCCGGGCACCCCGACAGCGAGGGCGTCACCGTGACCGGCAACGGTTCCGCGGGCGGCGTCTTCGTCGCCAGTGAACGCAACGGTGACGTCTCCGGCACCAGCCGCCTGTCCGTCCTGAAGTACGACGTCTCCGGCACCGGCTCCGCGCTGACCGCCGTCAAGGAGTGGAACCTCACCTCCGACCTGCCGCCGGTCGGCTCCAACCTCGGCTTCGAGGGCATCACCTGGGTCCCCGATACCTACCTGACCCGGGCCGCCTTCAAGGATGCCTCCACCGGCGCCGCTTATGACCCGGCCCGCTACGGCGCCCACAGTGGGGGCGTGTTCTTCGCCGGAGTCGAAGGTACGGGGACGATCTACGGTTACGTCCTTCAGGACTCCGGCGCCTTCACCCGCGTCGCGTCCGTCAACAGCGGCATGCGTGGCGTCATGGAACTCCAGTGGGAACCCCGGGCCGCCCGCCTGTGGGCCGTCTGCGACGACACCTGCGGCGGCCAGCACCGCACCTTGCAGGTCGACAAGGCCGGCGCCTTCACCACCACCGCCGTCTACAACCGCCCCACCGGCATGCCCAACTACAACAACGAGGGCTTCGCCCTGGCAGGCGCCGACGAGTGCATTGCCGGATCCAAGCCCGTCTACTGGGCCGACGACGCCAACGACGACGGCCACGCACTGCGCGAGGGCAGCATCACCTGCTGACCCTTGCCCCGACCCGCCGGTCGCGCCGCGCGCAGCAGTGCGGACTATGTCTCGGGCGGCTTCGGGAGAGCTTCGCGCAGGCGGTCGAGGAGTGCCCGGGCCGCGGGGCTGGAGGGGCCGGTGGCCTGCCAGGCGAGCGCGATGCGTGCCCGCATTTCGGGGCGGACGATCCGCATGGTGCGAAGTTGCCCGTCGAGGGGCGATTCGTCCTCCCCGGCAGGTAGTACGGCGATGCCCAGGCCCCGCGCGGCGAGTCGTACGAGCACGTGCGGGGCGGCCGCCTCGAAGGCGACGCGGGGCCGGAATCCGGCCTGCGAGCAGCCGCGTTCGAGTGCCGCGCGTACCCCGGTACCGTGCGGCAGGCAGATCAGCGGTCTGTCGCGGAGATCGGCGAGCGGGATGGTCGTGCCATACGTACGGTCGGGAAGCGGAACGTTGGGCGCGGCGGCGGCAACCAGCGGGACGTCGATCACGGTCTGGAAGGCCATTCCCGGTGGTGGTACCTCTTCCGCCGTCCCGAGGATGGCGATGTCCAGCTCGCCGGCCAGGAGGGCGGCCTGCATTCGCTCCGTGGTGTCCTCGGTGAGCGTCAACTCGACCGAGGGGTGGGCGTCGTGGAAGTCCGCGAGCAAAGCGGCGATGTCGAAGACGTGGCCGGTGGCGCCGGAGACCAGTCCGAGCGTGACCCGGCCGCGTAGCAGTCCCGTGTACGCGTCCACCGTCTGCCGCACCGCCTCCGCCGCGGCCAGTGCGGCACGGGCGTGCGGCAGGACCGCCCGGCCCACCTCGGTCGGTGTCACCGACCGTCCGGAGCGGTCGAGCAGCGGCTGCCCCACTTCCTTCTCCAACTGGCGGATCTGGGCGCTCAAGCCGGGCTGCGCCAGGTGCAGCCGGGCCGCGGCGCGGGTGAAGCCTCCCTCCTCGACCACGGAGACGAAGTAGCGCAGCTGACGCAGTTCCATAACCAGTGATTCTAGGTGCCAGCAGAACCATCTATTGGAGATATGGCCCTGTCGGCGGCAGGCTTGATCACATGGAGAACGCGACACCGCGCAAAGGGAACAAGTCCGAGATCAGAGCCGCGATTTCGGCGGAACGCCGCGAACTTGCCGACCTGTTGGACACTCTCCGGGCCGACCAGTGGGAGGGGCAGAGCCTCTGTGCGGGATGGCGGGTGCGTGAGGTGGCAGCACACATGTCGATGGGGTTCCGGCTCCGCTTGCCCGCGATGCTCGGCGAGTTGGCCAAGGCGCGCGGGAACCTCCACCGGATGACCGACCGGGTCGCGCGCAAGGACGCGGCCGCCCATTCCACCGCCGCACTCGCCGCCTTCCTCCGGGACAACGCCGATCACCCCTGGGCCCCACCGGTCGGCGGGCTCGCGGCGGCGCTCGGCCACGACGTGGTGCACGGGCTGGACATCACCGTCGCGCTCGGCCTCGACCGGCGGGTCCCCGAGGACCGGCTGCGCATCCTGCTCGACGCGATCCGGCCCAGCAGCCTGAAGTTCTTCGGCGCCGACCTCGACGGGGTGCGGCTGTATGCCGAGGACCTCGACTGGTCGTACGGCTCGGGCTCGCCGCTGTACGGCTCCGCCCAGGACCTCCTGCTGCTGGCATACGGGCGCAGGGTTCCAGGCAGCCGGCTACGAGGAGAGCCGAGCAGCCGCTTCACCCTGCCGGCCGGGTGAGCACAAACCGTGCTACCGGCTCCGCCCGTCCGCGTCCCCGCTTCCCGCCGGTGGCGTTCGTGGCCCCGGAGTCTTGTGCGTACCCGGTGCTGCCACGACTCTGGTGTGGTGGCCCGCCTTTCCGGGCACGGTGCGGCGGCTCAGGGCCCCTAGCTTGCGGGACGTGGCCGCCGACGTGATGCCGCGGGGGCGTGCGCGTGGACCGGGCCCGCCGGGCCTGCCGTACACGGTGCCCGGAGCGTGGCCGGGCCGGCCCATCGGAGGAGAGGACGGTTCGCTCGTGCCATCACCGAACGGTTGTTACGTCGGCCCGTCGTTCCTGGCGGTGGCCAATCCCGGATTCGAGCAGGGCGAGCAGGGGTGGGTCTGGGGCGACGGCACCGGCGTCGCCACCGGTAATCCGCACACCGGACGCTGCAACGCGTACCTGGATGCCGGGCGGGAACGGCAGGTGCGGCAGGTGGTCACCGCGAGCGGGAAGGGCATGTACGACGTGTCCGCGTGGATCGCCGCGGGCGGGCCGCGTGGTGCGTTCCAGGTACGGGTCAACGGCGCGCCGGCCGGTGAGGTCGCCGTCGCGGACCGCTCTTTCTATTCCCGCCACACCGTCTCGCGGGTCGCCCTGAGAAAAGGGGACCGGATGGAGATCGTGTTCGCGTCCGGTGGCGCGTGGGTCAATGTGGATGACGTCATGCTGTCCCCCGCGGCCCCGGCCGATCCGCGGGTCACGTCCTCCGATCCCCTGCTGGCGGAGATGTTCGAGTGGGCCAAGCGCAAGGCCAACAGCTGGGTTCATTTGCCCGGCACCGTCGGGCCCCTGAACGTGGACGAGAGGCAGCCCAGCGGTTCCGGCACCGCGGCCTATGCTCCCTCGTACTGGGCCGGGTACGCGCACCGGAGTGGTTACTACGCGCGCGATACCGCCCATCAGGTCGCCGGAGCCCAGATTCTGGGGCTGATCGAAGAGAACAAGACCATGCTGGGCTCTTTCGCCGCTTCGGCGGTCGCCGCCCATGTGTATTACCCGGTGTGGGCGTACAACTTCGACGCCCGGACGTATCTGAGCATCGACTATCACAGCCCCGACTTCTTCGTGCGCGAGGTGCCCGCGCCCTTCGAACTGGTGGAGAAGACGGAACAGGCGTACCGGTGGAGCGGTGACGCCTTCTACATCGACGACGCCATGTGGGATTTCTGCCGTCACACCACCATGGAATTCGTCGAAGAACACGACCGGCTCAAACCCAACGGTGTCGCCGAGGGCACGGGGCGGGGAATTTTCCAGGGGGCGGCCAGCTACAACGAGGGCAGCGGCGAGCAACTGGTCGAGGCAGGCGACGCGTTCGCCTCCCAGTACCGGGCCTATCTGGCCGCCTCGGCCCTCGCGGCGGCCCGGGGTGAGGAGGAACAAGCGGCGCGGTATGCCGACCGGGCAGTGGAACTGCGCAGGTACTTCCATCACGGCTGGGTCGCGAACCAAGGGGCCGCGATGACACGCGCCTATGACCTCTCCGGTGCCCCGCTGTCCGGCTGGGGCAGGGAGAACAGCTGGTTCATGCCCATGAAACGTCTGCTGCTGCCGGGGCCGCGCAATGACGCCTACCTCGACTACATCGATGAAATGGCCGGGGGAGCGGGGAAACCGGTGAACATCGAGGCGATCACGTATCTGCCGGACACCTTCTTCGCCAACGACCGTGACGAGCAGGCGTGGAAGTGGATGCGCCATGTCTACGACCACCGCAACGACCGCCATCCCGTCGCCGCGCAGGGCATCAACGGCGACTATCCGGAAGTCGCGTTCACCCTCGTCTCACAGACCGTCGAGGGACTGATGGGATTCCGCCCGGACGCGCCCCGCGCCAGGGTGAGCACCCGCTCCCACCTGCCCCGCGACATCGACTGGGTGCGGGCCGACAACATCCCCGTCGGCGACGGCTTCTTCGGTCTGCGGCACGACGGCACCCACCGGTCCACGCTCACGAACGCCACCTCGAAGGCGTACACGTGGCAGGCCCGTTTCCCGGGCGACCACCGCACCGTAAGGGCCGACGGACGGCCGCACGAGTTCCAGCGGAGAGCGCTCCACGGCAGCGTCCACACCTGCGTGAACGTACGGATACCGCCGGGCGGGACCGCGACCGTGGAGATCGACCGCGAATAACCGGTTCCCATCCGGCCGCCCCGTACGGGGCCCATCTCCTGGCGAGCCGACGCGAATTCACGGATGACGACCTGCTCGTCCACGCCCTGTCCGACACCGGCGGACTCGTCCTGTACCACCTGCTGCTGCGCTCTTCAGGGGGCGGCCGCACGGCGGGCAGTTGCCCGTGACGCACGCCCTATGGGCCCCGCGAGCGATGCCTGGGGGCCAGGGGGCGCGTGGCTGGAGCTCGCGGTCAAACGGAAGGCGCAGGTCCGTTTTTTCGGAACCCATCCGCCTTGTTGGCTGAATTTCGCCTGGGTACCCTTGCCGATGATCAGCACTGTGACCTGCAGAAAGAGGACTCTCCCCATGCGCAACCACACTCGGGCCGGCGTCATTCTCGCCACCTCCCTCCTCACGGCCGCGGGTCTGGCCGCTCCGGCTTCGGCCGCCGGTTCGGCCGCCGCGGTCCGCAACGCGGGTCCCTCCTGCACCTCGCTCTCCAACGGCACGCTCTGCGTGGGCATCCTCGACGGCGGCCACACCGTGAACGTCGTGTACGGGAAGACCGGCGGCTCCCCGGTGACCGTGAAGCTGGGCTACCGGAAGGGCAACACGAAGCACCTCAGCAACGCGTACACGGTCAAGAAGGGAGACACGAAGACGTACAAGTTCAAGAACCAGAACCTGGGCTGCAGCACGATCTACGGTCTCCTGGCCGTCGCGGACCAGGGCAACTTCGAGACGCCGGGTCTGCACAACACGGGCTGCTGAGCATCTCGCCGCCCGGTAGGCACGGTGCCGGGCGGCGTGCGTTGTTCTTGCAGGCTGTGCCAGCGTCCGGGACGGGGCTGCTGCGCAGAGCCTGCCCCGGCAGGCCGGGCCCGGCTCAGTCCTCGTACGGCAGCAGGTCAGGACGCTTCGGCGGGCGGCCGTCTCCGCTGGAGCGACCGGTGAGGCGTCTGCCGATCCATGGCATCAGGTGGCGGCGCGCGAAGCGTACGTCCGCGGTGCGCCGTGCGGTCCAGCGCGGCGGTACGAACGCCGGGAGCGGCGCGTCCCAGTCGGACTCGGGCGGGAAGCCGAGGGCCTGCCAGACGGCCTCGGCCACGCGTTCGTGACCGGCGCTGTTCAGGTGGAGGCGGTCGTCCGCCCACATCCGCGGGTCGGCCAGGGCGCGGGAGGAGAAGAGGTCCACCACGATGGCGCCGTGCCGCTCGGCCAGCATGTCGATGTGCGCGAAGAGCTGTTCCATGCGGGGACGGAAGCGTTCCAGGACCGGGCCCTGCCGTCCCGGGCTGCGCATCAGTACGAGCTGTCCGCAGTCCTTGGCCAGCCGTTCCGCGGCCTCCTCCAGGAGGGCGCAGACCCGGTTCACGTCGCACTTGGGCCGCAGCACGTCGTTCAGCCCGCCCACCAGCGTGACCAGGTCCGCGCCCATCGCGGCGGCGGGGCCGGCCTGCTCGGCGGCGATCTGCCCGATCAGCTTGCCGCGCACCGCGAGGTTGGCGTAGCGGAAGCCGGGGGTGCGGGCCGCGAGCCGTGCGGCCAGCAGATCGGCCCAGCCCCGGTACGAGCCGTCCGGCAGGGCGTCGGACATGCCCTCGGTGAAGCTGTCGCCCACCGCGACGAAACTGGTGTAGGTGGCATTGATCTCCATGGCGGGAGGCATCCTACCGGGGCGGGAGCGGGGCCCCGGACGGGCCGCCCGGCGCGGGAAGGACCCGGGCCCCAGGACGCGGAGATCCGCGTCCCGGGGCCCCGCCCCTACCGCCTGGCCGTGCTCCCGGCCGGCCCGGCCTTCCGGGGCTGCTGCTGGAGCACCAGCTCCCGCAGCACGTCCTCCATCGTGACCAGGCCCGCCAGCCGGCCGTCCTTGCCGATCACCGCGGCCAGGTGCGTACGGGAGGCCCGCATCGCCGTCAGGACGTCGTCCAGCGGCGTCTCGGCCCGTACGCGCGCGATCGGCCGCAGCGCGGACAGCGGGAACGGCAGATCGCGCGGCGAGGCGTCGAGCGCGTCCTTGACGTGCAGGTAGCCCAGGATGCGCTGGGTGCTGTCGACGACCGGGAAGCGCGAGAAGCCGGAGGTCGCGGCCAGTTCCTCGACGCCTTCGGGGGTGACGCCGAGCCGGGCCGTGACCACCTTGGTCACCGGCACCACCACGTCGGCGACCGGACGGCGCCCCAGCTCAAGGGCGTCCCGCAGGCGCTCCTTCGCCCGGTCGTCCAGCAGCCCGGCGGCCTGCGAGTCCTCGACCATCTTCGCCAGCTGGTCGTCGGAGAAGGTCGCGGCCACCTCGTCCTTGGCCTCCACCCGCAGCAGCCGCAGCAGCGCGTTGGCGAACGCGTTGATCGCGAAGATCACCGGGCGCAGCGCGCGGGTCAGCGCGACCAGCGGCGGTCCCAGCAGCAGCGCCGTACGCACCGGCTCGGCCAGCGCGACGTTCTTCGGCACCATCTCGCCGAAGAGCATGTGCAGGTACGTCGCCACGGCCAGTGCGAGGACGAAGGAGACCGGGTGCACCAGGACCGCCGGCACGCCGACCGTGTCGAAGACCGGCTCCAGGAGGTGGGCGATGGCGGGCTCGGCGACGGCGCCGAGCACCAGGGTGCACAGGGTGATGCCCAGCTGCGCGGCCGCCAGCACGCCTGAGACGTGCTGGAGCCCCCACAGGACCCGGTCCGCGCGGCGGTCGCCGTCCTCCGCGTGCGGCTCGATCTGACTGCGGCGCACCGAGATCATCGCGAACTCGGCGCCCACGAAGAAGGCGTTGACGACCAGCGTGAGCAGGCCGATGAACAGCTGGAGGGCGGTCATCGGGCGTCCTCCCCGGCCTCGTCGGCGCTCTCCGGCAGCGGCGCGTGCAGCAGCACCCGCGCCGCGCGGTGCCCGGAGGCGTCCAGGACGTCCATCCGCCACCCCGCGACCTCGACGCTGTCCCCGGCGGCCGGGATACGGCCCAGTTCGGTGGCGATCAGGCCGGCCAGCGTCTCGTACGGGCCTTCCGGCAGCTTCAGGCCGATCTGCTCCAGCTGGTCGGTGCGCACGGCGCCGTCCGCCTCGTAGCGGGGCCGGCCGTCCGCGTCCTCGCCCGCCGGGGCCAGGTCGGGCGTCTCCATCGGGTCGTGCTCGTCGCGTACCTCGCCGACGACCTCCTCGACGATGTCCTCCAGGGTGACGACGCCCGCCGTACCGCCGTACTCGTCGATGACCACGGCCATCGTCTGCTTGCCGGACAGCCGGTCCAGCAGCTTGTCGACGGTCAGCGTCTCCGGTACGAGCAGCGGCTCGCGCAGCAGCTCGGAGACGGGGTGGCGGGGGCGCCGGTCGGCGGGGACGGTCAGCACGTCCTTGATGTGGGCGACACCGACCACGGCGTCCAGGCTGCCGCGGTAGACCGGGAAGCGGGACAGGCCGGTGGCGCGGGTCGCGGTGGCCACGTCCTCGGCCGTGGCCTGCACGTCCAGGGCGGTGACCTGCACCCGCGGTGTCATCACGTTCTCCGCGGTGAGATCGGCGAGCGCGAGGGTCCGTACGAACAGTTCCGCGGTGTCCGGTTCCAGGGCGCCTTCCTTGGCGGAGTGCCGGGCCAGCGCGACCAGCTCCTGCGGGCCGCGGGCGGAGGCCAGCTCCTCGGCGGGCTCCATGCCCATCCGGCGGATCATCCGGTTCGCGGTGTTGTTCAGGTGCCCGATGAACGGTTTGAAGGCGGCGCTGAAGCCGCGCTGGGCGGTGGCGACGCGGCGGGCGACGGGCAGCGGGCTGGAGATGGCCCAGTTCTTGGGGACCAGCTCACCGACGACCATCAGGACGACGGTGGAGACCGCGGTACCGAGGACCAGGGCCACCGAGTCCGCCGCGGACGGCGGCAGGCCGAGGGCGTCCAGCGGGCCGGCCAGCAGCGCGGAGATCGACGGCTTGGCGAGCATGCCGATGACCAGGCCGGTCACGGTGATGCCGAGCTGGGCGCCGGAGAGCTGGAACGTCAGGCTGCGGACGGCCTTGAGGGCACTGTCCGCGCCGCGCTCGCCGCGCTCCACGGCGCGTTCCAGGTCGCTGCGCTCGACGGTGGTCAGCGAGAACTCGGCCGCGACGAAGACGCCGCAGGCCAGGGTCAGGAGCAGGGCCACGGCCAGGAGGAGCAGCTCGGTCATCGGGTCACCTCCGTCCCATGTTCGAACAGGACCGGGAGGTTCGCGCCCCGGGTGGAGACGGGATGACAACTGGGAGGCTCGCCCATGGCTGGACGCTCACTCCTTTCGCTGGGAGACGTGGGAACCATCCATAGTAAAGGATGGGCAAAGCAGGTGGCGGGCGGGCGAAGCGCTGCGGCTCAGGTCCGGGTCAGCGGTTTCACCCACCGCCGCCAGTGGTCCTCGCGCCGGTAGCCGGCGGCCGACCACGCCCGGTGGGCTCGTTCGTTCGATTCCAGCACCATGGCGTCGCCGCGCCGGCCTTCCACGGCCAGAAAGCGCCGCTCGGCCGCTTCCAGCAGCGCCGTAGCCACCCCTCGGCGGCGGTACGAGGGGAGCACCGCGAGCCGGTACAGCGAGCACCGCCAGCCGTCGTAACCGGCGATCACCGAACCCACCAGGCGGCCGTCGGACTCCGCGAGCAGCAGCGCCTGCGGGTCGCGCCGCACGAGGCGGGTCACACCGTCCACGTCGTCCGTGATGGAGGTGCCCTCCGCCGCCTCGCGCCAGAAGGCGAGCACGTTCTCGGCGTCGTCCGGTACGGCCGTCCGTATCCGTATGTCGATCATGCCCGCGAGCCAAGCACGGAACGGCTCCGGGCCGCCATGGGCTTTCGCAGTCCGAGACGGGGTGCTCCGGCCCCCGGCGGGGCCGGAACGCCGCGCTGACGGGTCTCAGCTCCCCTTCAGCTCCTCGATCACCGGAGCGAACGCCTCCATGGACGGGTCCAGCACGGTGATGTACGAGAAGCCGTAGCGCTCGCGGTGTTCGCGGAGCTGATCGGCCATCTGCGCGGTCGTGCCGAACAGGAACGTCGGGACGTCCAGGGCCTGCTCCTCGTCCACGCCGATGCCGTGCCCGGCGATCTCGCGCGCCATGGCGCGCCGGTCGTCGGTGACCTTGACCTGCTGGACCAGGATGTTCAGCTCGGCCGCCCGGGTACGGTCCGCGGCGGCCTTGCGGTAGACGGCGAGCGTGTCGTCGAGCGCGTCCGGCGTCAGGAGTTCGAGGGTACCCTCCGGCTTGCCGGGGGCCGCCCGGCCGCCGGCGAACGCCACGATGTCCGCGTGCTGGGCGGCGATTCGCAGCATGCGCGGGCCGTTGCCGCCGATCAGCAGCGGCGGCCGGGGCTGCTGGGCGGGCTGTGGCGCGTGTTCCGGGTCGCCCAGGGAGCGGTCCAACTCCTCGATCGTCCGCACGAGATGGTCCACCCGCTCGCCGGGCGAGCCCCAGGGCAGGCCCGCCGTGTCGTGTTCGGCGCGTACGTAACCGGTGCCCAGGCCCAGTTCGAGCCGGCCGCCGGTGAGGAGGTCGGCGGTGGCCACCTCGCGGGCGAGCAGGGCCGGGTTCCAGAAGCCCGCGTTGAGGACGAAGGTGCCCAGGCGCGGGCGCTCGGTCACTTCGGCGGCGGCGATCAGCGCGGGGAACGGCGCGGGCATGCCGAGGTGGTCCGGTACGAGCACCACGTCGTACCCCAGGTCCTCGGCCCGGCGGCACTTCTGCCGCCACCCGGCCCCCGACTCGATCGTGAGCATGTTGGCGCCGAAGCGGAACGGACGTGCCATGGAGCCCCCTTGAGATGCGTGCACGCGGCTCCGGGCCGGTGCGCGGTCGACGCGTGGTGCGGACAGTCGACGAGTCTACGTACGGTCACTCATGGGCGATGGCGGCCAGGACGTTCAGCCGGGAGGCGCGCAGCGCCGGGAGCAGTGCCGCCAGCAGCCCGACCAGCACCGACCCGATGACCACCGCGGCGACCGTGGACCACGGGACCGCGAACGCCGTCAGCCCCTCCAGCGCCAGCACCCGCTGGGTGGCGGCTCCCCAGACCAGGCCGAGTCCGAGGCCGAGGAGCGCGCCGAACAGGGCGATCACCACCGACTCCAGCCGGATCATCCGGCGCAGCTGCTTCCTGGACAGGCCGACGGCACGCAGCAGTCCGATCTCGCGGGTGCGCTCGACCACGGACAGGGCCAGCGTGTTGACCACGCCCAGCACCGCGATCACGATGGCCAGCCCCAGCAGCCCGTACAGCAGGTTGAGCAGCCCTTGGATCTGGCTGCTGACCAGCTTCTTGTAGTCGGCCCGGTCGTTGACCTGGACCTGCGGGAAGGGGGTGAGCGTCCGTTCCAGGTCCGCCCGCAGCTGCCGCGGATCGACGCCGTCGGCGGCGTTCACGTACACCACGGAGTCCTGGCCGCGCGGCACGTACTTCTCCAAAGTGGCCATCCCCATGAAGATGCCCCCTTGCGTCGCGGGCCCGGAACCGGAGTCCGCGGTGAGCGCGCCGACGGTGAACCGGGCGGGCCGCCCCGACGGCAGCACCGCGTCCAGCCCGCTGCCCACCCGCAGACCGTGCTCCCGCGCGAACTTCTCCTGTACGCCGACCCGTCCGGGCGCCAGCGCCGCCGCCGTGCCGCCCGCCGCGTACGTCACCTTGCCCACCGCGTCGAAGCCCCGGTCGAAGGCCCCGGCCACGGTCGTGACCGACCGGCCGTCGGGCAGGTTCAGGCGCAGGGGGACGATCCGCTGGCGTACGACCGTGCCCACGCCCGGTGTCGCGCGCACGCGCTCGGTGATCTCCCCGGAGAACGGCGCGAACGACGCGTTCTGCACGACGAAGTCCGCGCCCAGCGTCCGGTCGATCTGCCGGCCGACCGACACGGCGGCCGACGCCCCGGCCACCGACAGCCCGGCCACCAGCGCCAGCCCGACCATCAGGGCCGCCGCCGTCGCACCCGTACGGCGGGGATTGCGCAGCGCGTTGCGGCGGCTCATCCGGCCGACCGTGCCGAACGCGGGCTCCAGTCCGCGCCCGAGCAGCCGGATCACCGGGCGCACCAGCAGCGGTCCCACGATCACCACGGCCGGCAGCGTCAGCAGCACGCCGAGCGCCAGCAGTGTCCCGGCGACCGCCGTCCGGCCGCTCAGCGCGCAGCCCACGAGAGCGGCCACGCCCGCGGCGCCCACCAGGGAACCCGCGATCGCGCGGGCACGCAACGGCCGCCCCACGCCCGGGACTTCCACATCGGCGAGGGCGGCCATCGGGGAGACCCGGCTTGCCCGCAGCGCGGGCAGCAGGGCGGCGACGAAGGTCACGCCCACCCCGACGGCGTACGCGACGACCACGGTCGGCCAGTTCAGCACCAGGTCGGCGGTGTTCAGCCGTAGTCCGAACCAGCCCAGCGCGACGACCAGCAGCACCGCGAGCCCGACGCCCGCCGCGAGCCCCACCGTGGCGCCGAAGACGCCCAGCAGCAGCGCTTCCAGCAGCACCGAGCGGCGGACCTGGCGGCGGTCCGCACCGAGCGCCCGCAGCAGGCCAAGTTCCCGGGTGCGCTGCGCGATCAGCATCGAGAAGGTGTTGACGATCAGGAAGACGCCGACGAGGACGGCGACGCCCGCGAAGCCCACCATCATGTACTTGAGAATGCCGAGGAAGTCGCCCAGCTCCTCGGCCTGGCTCTTCTTCTGCTCGTCGCGCGTGCGGATGTCGTACGCGGAAGCGCCGGGGCCCAGCGCGGCGCTGATCCGGCTCTTGAGCACGCGGTCCGGGACGCCGGGCGCGGCGTCCACGGAGATTCCGGTCGCCTTGGCCGTACTGCCCAGCAGACCGCGCTGGGCGGCCCTCGTCTCCAGGAAGACCAGCGAGGCGCCCGGGTTGGTGGTGGTGAGGGTGGCGATGCCGACGACGCGTACGGAGAACGTGCCGGGCGGGGCGATGACGTGCAGGGTGTCGCCGATCCGAATGCCCTTCAGGTCCGCCGAGTCGCGGTCGAGCATCGCCTCTCCGGGGCCGCGCGGCGGTCGGCCGCTGGTCACCCGGACCGGACTGTGCTCGCTCGGATACCAGGCGCCGACGATGGAGGAGGCGTTCTGTGTCGGCCCCACCGGCTCGTTGCGGGCGTCGGTGACGGTGGTCCGGTTCAGCGAGACGTCGAGGTGCGCGTTCGCCACTCCCGCGACGCCGGCCACCCGGTTCCGCAGGGCCGCCGGTACGGTCGGGGTCTCCGCCGAACCGATTCCGCCCGGCGCGTCGAAGTCCTGCCGCGGCGCGATCCGTACGTCCGAGGCGGTCGAGGCGAAGAGCCGGTCGAAGGTGGCGCCCGTCGTGTCGGAGAAGATCAGGCTGCCCACCACGAACGCCACCGAGAGCACCACGGCGAGGGCGGAGAGCAGCAGCCGTCCCTTGTGCGCGAAGAAGCTCCGGAGCGTGGCCCGTAACACGGCGGGTCAGCCGTTCCGCGGGGTGTCGGGGGAGGGGGCGGGGCCGGGAGCGGTGGGGGGTTCGGTTGTGGAGCCGGAGCCGGAGCCAGGACCAGGGCCGGAGTATGTGCCGGTGCCGTGACCGGGGTCCGGGAGGGACTGCGCGGGCTGCGGGCCCGCGGCGAAGATCTGCATGCGTTCCAGTACGGATTCCGCCGTGGGCTGTGCCATCTCGTCCACGATCCGGCCGTCCGCCAGATAGAGCGCGCGGTCGGCGTGGGCCGCGGCGTTCGGGTCATGGGTGACCATCACGACCGTCTGCCCGAGCCCGTCCACCGCCTCCCGCAGGAACTGGAGCACCTCCAGGCCGGAGCGCGAGTCCAGGTTTCCGGTCGGCTCGTCCGCGAAGACCAGGTCCGGGCGGGCGGCCAACGCCCGTGCACACGCCACCCGTTGCTGCTGGCCACCGGAGAGCTGGGAGGGCCGGTGCCGCAACCGGTCGCCCAGCCGCAGCGTGCTGATGACCTCGCGCAGCCATTCCCGGTCCGGTTTGCGGCCCGCGATGTCCATGGGCAGCGTGATGTTCTCCTCGGCCGTCAGCGTCGGCAGCAGGTTGAACGACTGGAACATGAAGCCGACGTGGTCCCGGCGCAGCCGGGTCAGCTGCCGGTCGCTCAGGCCCGTGATCTCCCGTTCGCCCAGCCACACCCGGCCGGCGGACACCGTGTCCAGGCCCGCCAGGCAGTGCATCAGCGTGGACTTGCCCGAGCCGGAGGGTCCCATCACCGCCGTGAAGCGCCCGCGCCCGATCGACACGTCGACGCCGTCCAGCGCCACGACCTGGGTCTCGCCCATTCCGTACGTCTTGACCAGTGAGACCGCCCGCGCGGCCGCCCCATGGCCGCCCGTTGCGCCCTTCGCCGTATCCGCGACCGATGTGGACACGTCAGCCTCCCGACGTCGGCCCCGTGCCGGCACGGGGCGGCAACTCCCGCGTGGCCCCCGACAGTAGGGCAGCATCCATCGCCCCGGAATCCCCCTACGGGCCACCTCCCCGCCCCGGCTCTCGTCCCGCCGGAGGAGCGCGACCCTGATGATCCGCGTGTGCGCCGGGGCGGGCGGGTGGTGCGACGGGTGTGGGGGGTGTGCCCCCGCCCCGCCTCATGGCGTCACGATGCGTTCCACCGCGGCCTCGACGAGCTGGTCGCGTTCGGCCTCCGAGAAGACCCCCGGCAGCGTGAGCTGTTCGACGATGAGCCAGTTGAAGGCCAGGTACAGCAGCCGGACGGCCGTCGCGTCGCCGGGCAGACCGGATTCCTCGTGGTAGGCCACGTTCGCGTCCACGTCGGCGCGGACGCGCTCGGTCAGCAGCGCGCGCAGGTCGGGGCGCCGGGTGGCTTCGAGGCGCAGTTCGAGCAGCGCCAGGTAGCCGGTACGGAAGGAGCTGATCCGGCCGATCAGCTCCCGCATCAGCTGCGCGTACGTCTCCCGGTCCGGTGTGCTCGCCCGCTGCCGGGCGATGGTGGCCTCGTCGGGCTGCAGCCGTTCGTAGACCCGGGCGCCCGCCTGGGTGAGCAGGTCGTCGCGGTTGGCGAAGTAGTTGGAGGCCGTACCGGCGGGGACGGCGGCCTCGGTGTCCACCGCCCGGAAGGTCAGCCCCCGCGCGCCCTCCTTGGCCAGCACCTCGATCGCGGCGTCGACCAGGGCGGCCCTCCGCTCGTCGTTCCTGCGTGCCATTGGCACCACTCCAGACGTAGTACTGAGTTCAAACCACTTCAAGCAGAGTACTACGGGCGGAGTCCTTATGTGCGCAAGCTGGTCTACTACATCGCCGTCACCCTCGACGGCCGCATCGGCCCACGGTCTGGCCGACGCGCCCAACCTCCGCTTCGACACGGTGGTGATGGGCCTCGGCACCTACCGCCCCGCGCTGGACGCGGGCCTCACCAGCCCGTACGCGCACCTGCGCCAGTACGTGGTGTCGAGCACCCTCGCGCACGGGAGGAGGGGCGGGACATCTGGCTGTGCGAGGGCGGGCGGCTCGCCGGTGTGCTGCTGCCGGAGATCGACGAACTGATCATCAAGAGCTATCCGGTGGTCGCGGGGGCCGGAATCCCGGTGTTCGACGGGGAGTTCGACCCCACCCTCTTCGCGGTGGCCGAGCGCACCTCCTTCGCCAACGACGTCACGATCACCCGCTTCACCCGGCGCTGAGCGCCGTACGGGCGCCCGTGGGGTCGTTGAATGTCACCTCCGGGTAGTCCTGGCCTGGTCCGTCGAGCAGCGGCTGGGGTATGTGGCGCAGGTGCAGGTCGAAGAAGGCGGCCACATAGGACCGGGTGAGGGCGGCCGAGCGTTCGCCGGACAGGGCGGGCCGCGGGGCGGAGGGGCCCGCTCCGGTGACCGGGAAGCCGAGTTGGTCGCCGAGGACGGGAGCGTCGCTGAAGCTGTAGTGGTCGGCGCCCGCGACCGTCAGCCAGCGCTTCCACCCGTCCAGGCGGCTCCACGCCAGATCCCAGGTCTTGTCCCGGCCGCCGGGGCGGTGGACTCCGTCGTCCGTGCCCAGCATCAGGAAGGGGCGGGAGCCGAGGCCGTCGGCCGGTACGGGGTCTCCGAACGCGCCGTCCAGGTTGAGGCCCGCCCGTATACGGTGGTCGCCCGCCATGGCGGAAGCGGCGCTCGCACCGCCCAGCGAATGGCCGGCCATGCCTATGCGCCTGCCGTCGATCAGGTGCGCGTAGCGCCAGGCGGGGTGGCGGCCGGTGAGCTGGTCCAGGACGAACGCGACGTCCTTGGCCCGGCCTTGCGTGGCGTACCGGGTGCCGCCCTCCGTGCCGTACACCTTCTCGCAGGCCGCGCAGGTCAGTGTCCGGCCGCCGGGGAACGTCGTTCCTATGCTCTCGTAGGCGTGATCGACGGTGGCGACGACATATCCGCGACTGGCGAGGTCTTCGGCGAGGCTGGTGAGGGAGTAGCGGGAGGCGCCGAAACCGGGGGAGAGGACGAGCAGCGGATACTTCCCGGCCGCCGGGCGGGCTCCCGTGCGACTGTGGACAGCCGTGTCGCTCAGCCTCTCGGGCTCCACCTTGCCTTCAAGGCCCGCCTGTTTGAGCAGCGCGCGGATCTCATCGGTGGTGGCGTACTGCGCCGGCGTGCCCGTCCCGCGGCGGGCCGGGTAGTACATGTCGACCATCAACTCGCGGGCCTTCGCCGTCGGCACCCAGGGGTCGGGGCGGCTGTGGTCGGTGAGCGGCAGGGTGCTGCGGCCGACCGCGTACGGCCCGGTGGGCGCGGGCAGTTGCAGCCGCGCGGCGGCCTTGGTGCCGGTGGCGGGCGGGGCGGCGGATGCCGTGGCCGACGGTGCGGCCAGTGCCGTACCGGCCGTGGCGGCGAGCGGCAGCGGGAGACTGAGTGCGATGGTCAAGGCGAGGGCAGCGACTGTCCGCGGACGTCTGATCATGCGTATGACGGTAGGTTCCGGTACCGGCCCGGCGCGTCAGCCCGTGGGTTGGTCTTCGGCGGCCGATGTGCCCACTAAAGATGACGCCGGGCTGCGACTTTGGTCGCGTCCCGCAGCGCATCCGACGCCGGGCCTCCTCGGGGCCGCGCCCAGGATCCGCCACGCCAGAGACCCGCGGGGACCGGGCGCCACCCCACCCCCTACTCCTCCGCCCGCCGCGCCACCCCCACCACCGTCCACGGCAGAGCGGGACCCGGGTCGCGCCGCAGCAGCCGGCCCCGCCGGTACGGCCCGATCGTGAAGCCCGCGGCCCGGATCTCGTCCAGCGGGTCGCGTGCCAGATGACAGTTGCCCATGAGCAGCGGCCACACCGTACGGTCCAGGGCCTGCTGCACCGCGGCGGGGCCGCGCCTCCGGGAGCGTCCGTGTTCGAGGTAGCGAAGTTCGCCGCCCGGCCGCAGCACCCGCCGCAGTTCGGACAGCGAGCGCTGCACGTCGCGTACCGAGCACAGCACCAGCGACACCACCGCGGCGTCGAACGCCTCGCTCTTGACCGGCAGTGCCTCCGCGGTGGCCGGTACGACGTCCACCGGTATCCCGGCGCGGGCCGCCTCGGTCAGCGCCCGGCGCCGCAACGTGCGTTCCGGCTCGATCGCCACCACCTCCGCCACGCTGCGGGGGTAGTGGGCGAAGTTCGCCCCCGTACCCGCGCCGATCTCGATCACCCGGCCCGAGAGCCCGGCCAGCATCTCGCGCCGCAGGCCCGCGAGCCCGGCGCGGTGGTCCGCGAAGCACGCGTACCAGTGGGCGAAGACCGGGTGGTGCACGATGGCCCGCTCGGCTGTCCTGCGGTCTGGCATGGCTGGGTCCCTTCACCGGACGACGTTCGCCGGTTCGAGTGTCCGTCAATGCCGTGCCGCGGTACCACCGTGGGAGCGCGATGCGGGGTGCGGGCTCACGGGGCGCGCCGGGCGGCGGATTACGCGGTGCCGCCGAGTGCGGGCGCCAGCCAGCCCGGTGCTCGCGTACGGAACTCCTCTGGCGGCAGGCCTCCCGCTCCCTCCGGAATACGGCCCAGGAGCGGCGCGCCGGCCGCCTCGGGGAAGTCGTCGAGATTGCAGCGGGCGGCGAGGCCGGGCCGCGCGGGCCAGCTGCCGACGACGATGCCCGGCGACTCGATGCCGTACGAACGCAGGGCGAGCGCCGTCAGCGCCACCGCGTTGAGCGCCCCCAGCCCGGCCTGCGCCACCACCAGTACGGGGGATTCGGCCAGGCGCGCCGCGTCGGCGAGGGTCGAGCCCTCGTCGTCGAACCGTACGAGCAGGCCGCCCGCGCCCTCGACCAGGACGAGGTCGTGCGAGGCCGCCAGTTTGGCCGCGGCCTCGGCGATCTCCTCGGGGCGCACCGGCGGCAGCCCGGCCCGGCGCGCGGCCGTCGCGGGGGCCAACGGCTCGGGATAGCGGGCCAGTTCGGCCGCGGTGACGCCGGGGCCCGCGAGCCGTACGACCTCCGCGGTGTCACCGGGCTCGTGCGCGGCGACACCGGTCTGGGCGGGTTTGAGCACCGCAACGGAACGGTCCTGACCGAGCGCCGTGGCGGCGAGCGCCGCCGTGGTCACGGTCTTCCCGATCTCCGTGCAGGTTCCGGTAACGAACAGCACCGGCATGAGTGGTTCTTCTCCTGTCGTAGAGGTTGTCGTCGCCGTGGTGGGCGCCCCTCAGCTCTCCCGGGCCACCGCGCACACCGCCGCGCAGATCCGCGCGACGTCCTCGTCCCCGGTGATGTACGGCGGCATCGTGTACACCAGGTCGCGGAACGGGCGCAGCCAGACGCCCTCCCGGGCCGCCGCCCGGGTCGCGGACGCCATGTCCACCTCGTGGTCGAGCTGGACGACGCCGATCGCGCCCAGGACCCGTACGTCCCGTACGCCTTCGAGGGCCGCGGCACCGGCGAGCCCGTCGCGCAGACCGGCCTCGATCCGCTTGACCTCGCGGGCCCAGTCCTGGGACAACAGCAGGTCCACGGAGGCGTTGGCGACCGCGGCGGCCAGCGGGTTGCCCATGAAGGTCGGGCCGTGCGCGAGCACCGGCACCTCGCCCCGGGAGATCCCGTCCGCCACCGCCGCCGTGCACAGCGTCGCCGCCATGGTGAGATACCCGCCGGTCAGCGCCTTGCCCACGCACATCACATCGGGCGTGACGCCCGCGTGCCCGGCGGCGAACAGCGATCCCGTACGGCCGAAACCGGTGGCGATCTCGTCAAGAACGAGCAGAACGCCGTGTTCGTCGCACGCCTCGCGCAGCACCCGCAGATAGGCGGGGGAGTGGAAGGACATGCCGCCCGCGCCCTGGACCACCGGCTCCACGATGACCGCCGCAAGCTCGTCGGCGTGCCGGGCGATGAGGTCGCGCAGGTGCGCCTCGTAGGCCGGGTCCGGCGGGGCGTCGAAGCCCGGCGGCGGCGCGTCGGCGAACAGCTGCTGTGGCAGGGCGCCCTGCCACAGCCCGTGCATGCCGCCCTCCGGGTCGCACACCGACATCGGCTGCCAGGTGTCGCCGTGGTAGCCGCCGCGCCAGGTCATCAGCCGCTGCTTACGGGGCCGGCCGACCGAGCGCCAGTACTGGAGGCACATCTTCACGGCGACCTCGACCGACACCGATCCGGAGTCGGCGAGGAAGACGTGCTCCAGGCCGTCCGGGGAGATCTCCACCAGCCGGGCGGCGAGCCGTACGGCGGGCTCGTGGGTGAGCCCGCCGAACATCACATGGCTCATCCGGTCCAGCTGGCCGCGCGCGGCGTCGTTGAGCACGGGGTGGTTGTAGCCGTGCACCGCCGACCACCAGGAGGACATTCCGTCCACCAATTCGGTCCGGCCCTCTACGGGTTCGGTCAGGCGCAGTCGTACGCCGGATGCCGACGCGACGACCAGCGGGTCGGCGCGGCCGGGCATCGGGCCGTACGGGTGCCAGACGTGCTGCCGGTCGAGCGCCCGCAGTTCGGCGGCGGTCAGCCGGTCGGGCTCAGGCATTCGGCGGCAGCTCCGTACCCGCGCCCCGGCGGCGCACGGTGACCAGGTCCGTACGGGCCTTACCGGCGGCCGACGCGTCGGCGCCTTCCTCCGCGACTGTTTCCGGCGCGGCGTCGCCGTCACCGCACGGCCCGCAGCCGCCGCCCCCGTGCCCGCCGCAGCCGCCGCCCGCGAGCGCGTCCGCGCGGTGCTCCGGCAGCGTGGTGGTGTCCGTGCCCTCGACCTCGAAGCCCGCGTCCGCGATCATCGCCAGGTCGTCCTTGCCGGCCTGGCCCTCGCTGGTCAGATAGTCACCGAGGAAGATGGAGTTGGCCAGGTGCAGGGCGAGCGGCTGGAGCGAGCGCAGGTGCACCTCGCGGCCGCCGGCCAGCCGTACCTCCACGTCAGGGCAGACGAAGCGGACCATCGCCAGAATGCGCAGCGCGCGCTGGGGCGTGAGGTTCCACTCCTTGGCCAGCGGGGTTCCCTCGAACGGGATCAGGAAGTTCACCGGAACCGAGTCCGGGTCCAGCTCGCGCAGCGCGAAGACCACGTCCACCAGGTCCGCGTCGCTCTCGCCCATGCCCGCGATCAGCCCGGAACAGGCGGACAGGCCCGCCGCCTGCGCCTGCTGCACCGTGTCGACCCGGTCGGCGTAGGTGTGGGTGGTGGTGATGTCCCCGTAGGTGGCCTCGGAGGTGTTGAGGTTGTGGTTGTAGGCGTCCGCGCCCGCGGCCCGCAGCCGGGCCGCCTGCCCTTCCGAGAGCAGGCCCAGGCACGCGCACACCTCGACGCCCTCGTTCTGCTCCTTGATGGCGGCGATCGTCGCCGACACCCGGTCCACGTCACGGTCCGTCGGGCCCCGGCCGCTGGCCACGATGCACACCCGCTTGGCGCCGCCGGCCACCCCGGCCGCGGCGGCCTCGGACGCCTCCTCCGGCTTGAGCCAGGTGTACTTGAGGATCTCCGCCTTGGACCCGAGCCGCTGCGAACAGTACGAGCAGTCCTCCGGGCACAGCCCGGACTTCAGGTTGACGAGGTAGTTCAGCTTCACCCGCCGCCCGAACCACCGGCGGCGCACCTTTCCGGCCGCGGCCACCACGTCGAGCAGGTCGTCGTCGGACGTCGCCAGCACGGCGAGCGCCTCTTCGCGGGTCGGCGATTCGCGCCGCAGCCCCTTGTCCACCAGCGTTGTCAGCAGATCCATGGCGCTGATCCTGGCGTACGGCCACCGTCCGCGACCATGGAGGAACCCAACAAGGGCGCTCTTCAGGGGTGTGTGCATGGCCACACCGTAGGACCCTGTAACGACCGCTAACGTCTATCGACAGCCCACAAACGCGAAGGAAACCGATGCACCAGGACGACCCCGTTCCGCCGGCGCCCCGCGGCGGGCCGCCACCGCCCTACGACGCGCCGGTGGAACCGGTCGCGGACCGCCGCGGCGCCGGCGCGCGGACCGCCGCCTTCGGCTGGATCGACGCGGCCCGCGAACAGCGCCGCCGGGCGGGTCTCGTCCGTACCCTCCGGCCCCGGCCGGTCGAGTCGCCCCTGCTGGACCTGGCGAGCAACGACTACCTCGGCCTGGCGCGGCATCCGGAGGTCACCCGCGGCGCCGCGCAGGCCGCGCACCGCTGGGGCGCGGGCGCCACCGGCTCGCGCCTGGTGTCCGGCAGCACCGAGCTGCACGCCCGCCTGGAGGCCGAACTCGCCGACTTCTGCGGCTTCGAGGCCGCCCTCGTACTGTCCTCCGGCTACGCCGCCAACCTCGCCGCCGTCACCGCCCTCGGCGGCCCCGGCGGCCTCATCGTCTCGGACGCGGGCAACCACGCCTCACTCATCGACGGCTGCCGGCTCGCCAGGGCCCGCACCGTGGTGGTCCCGCACGCCGACCCCGACGCGGTACGCAAGACCCTGGACGGGCACGACGGCCCGGCACTCGCCGTCACCGACGCAGTCTTCTCGGTGGACGGCGACGCCGCGCCGCTGCGGTCCCTCGCCGACGGCTGCCGGGCGCACGGCGCGGCCCTGCTCGTCGACGACGCGCACGGGCTGGGCGTGCTCGGCGACGGAGGGCGCGGCACGCTGCACGCGGCCGGGCTGGCCGGGGACGCGGACGTGGTCGCCACCGCGACCCTGTCGAAGTCCCTCGGCAGCCAGGGGGGCGTGGTCCTCGGACCGGCCCGGGTCATCGAGCACCTGGTCAACACCGCGCGGACGTTCATCTTCGACACCGGGCTGGCCCCCGCGGCGGCCGGCGGGGCCCGTACAGCGCTGCGCTTGCTGCGCCGCGAGCCGGAGCGCGCGAGCCGGGCCCGCGAGGTGGCGGACGAACTGCACCAGCGGCTCACCGAGGCCGGGCTGACGGTCGCCCGCCCGGACGCCGCCGTGGTGTCCGTACGGGCGCCCTCGCCGGAACAGGCCGTCCGGTGGGCCGCGGACTGCCGCGAAGCGGGCCTCCTGGTCGGCTGCTTCCGCCCGCCGTCCGTACCCGACGGCATCTCCCGGCTCCGGCTGACCGCCCGCGCGGACCTGACCGCGCGGCAGACGCGGGAAGCGGTCCGCACGATCCTGCGGACCGCGCCGGGCGCCTGAGAGGGGTTGGCCGCCGGTTTCGTACGGCGGGCCGGTTCACCTCACTTCGCGGGCCCGTTTCACCCCACCTTGGTGAAGCGGTGGTCGGCCAGCCCGCCGACGAAGGACGTCCAGGCGGCGGAGGTGAACAGCAGGGCCGGGCCCGCGGTGTTCTTCGAGTCGCGCACCGCGAGCAGTCCGGGGCCGATGCGGGCCGTCTCGACGCAGTTGTTCATCCCGGTGCTGCGGCTGCTGCGCCGCCATCGGAGGCCGGGCCGGACGGTGCGGGGCCGGGCGTGCCCGGACGGGACTGACATGGTGCCTCCTCAGACGCCGGTGCCGGCCCATGAGGTATCGGCGGCCCGGGCGATGAATTCCGCTGACTTCTCGCAGGAGAGGGCGCGCCCCCGCAGCGTGTCGAACGCATCGCTGTACGCCCTGAGGTCCTCTTTACGTTCCAAGTAGAGGCTACTCGTCAAGTGGTCGAGAACAACCACATCCAAGTCAGAAGTGAGCGGAAAGGAGAAGATAACGAAAGGGCCGGTGATGCCGATGTGCACACCGGCCGCGAAGGGCAGCACCTGTAGTCGCACATGCGGCAATTGCCCCATGTCCAGAATGTGACGGAGCTGCGCGGCCATCACCCGGGGCGAGGCGATCTCCCGCCGCAGCACCGCCTCGTCCAGTACCGCCCACAGCTCCAGCGGCCGCGCGCCCCGCAGCACCTCCTGGCGGGCCATGCGCACCTCCACCAGCTCGTCGACCTGCCGCGCGGGCAGGTCCGACAGCGTCGCGCGGGTCACCGTCCGCGCGTAGTCCGCCGTCTGGAGCAGCCCCGGCACCACCGTCGTCTCCAGCGTGCGCGCCCGCGACGCCCCGAACTCCAGGCTGATGAAGTCCCGGTACTCCGGCGGCAACAGGTCCCGGTGGGTGTGCCACCAGCCCCGCCGGGCGGTACCGTCCTGCGCGCCGCCCCCGCACAGCGCCGCCAGCAGGGCGCGCAGCTCCGCGTCCCGGACGCCGTACACGTCCAGCAGCAGTTCGACGTCGCCCGGTTTCACCCCGCTGCGACCGGTCTCGATGCGGCTGACCTTTGACTGGTGCCATCCCGCCCGGCGGGCCGCCTCGTCGCTGGTGAGTCCGGCGAGCGCCCGCTGACGCCGCAATTCGGCGCCCAGCTTGCGACGGCGTACCACGGGCCCGTGCCCCATGCCTGTTCCTCCGTCCCGTTCCGCGAGGCCACCCCGTGCGCGCACCCGGCCCCGGTGGCCGATTCCGATCCGACAGTGTGCCGCGCAAATACGGTCTCGCGTAGCAGAGTTCACTGCTTCGGGCGACAGATATATGCACATCTTGGTGGATGACCCGTCACAGTCGCAGCAGGAGTGGCAGTCTGGCGCACAGCAGCGGTCCGAGGCCGGAGACGAGGGTGCCGAAAAGACCGGAAAGCGTTGGCGGCTTCCTCCGGCGGCGGGCCGGAGCCGAGCCTCGGTGGGAAAGGGACGGGTCGCGATGGCAGACCACCAGGAATCCTCACTCACTCTGCCCAGCACACCGGCTTCGGTCGCCGAGGCCCGCAGGTACGTCACGGGCGTCCTCGCCGAATGGGGCCTGCCGGACCGCACGGAGACGGCCGACACCGTGCGCCTGATGGTCTCGGAGCTGGCCACCAACGCCGTGCAGCACACCTTCGGCCGGTCCCCGGCCTTCACCATCGATGTCCGGCTCGACCGCGACGAGCGGCTGCGCATCGGTGTCACCGACGACCATCCGCGCTGGCCGAAGCGGCTGCCGGCGGCCGTCCAGCAGGACAACGGGCGCGGCATGGTGATCGTCCGTTTCCTCACGGCGGAGTCCGGCGGGCAGCTGACGGTCGAGCCGACGCAAGCCGGGGGCAAGACGGTGTGGATCACGCTGCCGTGGAAGCTGTTCCTTCCGTAGCGGCCCGGCCCGCCCCGCGGCACCTCACGGCTTGGCGAGGAAGCGCGGCCTGCGGCGCCGGCCCCCGCCGCACGCACAGCCCACGCCCTCGTCCCGCACCTGCCGGTACGTAGGACTGCTCTCCCGCCCGCAGCGGGAACAGCGGCACGGCCACGGCTCGTAGGCACCGGGGCAGGGGACGAGCGGCGTGAGCCCGGCCGCGTACATGACGCGTTCGGCGACGGTGGCCGGTCCGGGGGCGGGCGGCGCCGCGGCGACCGGGGGCACGGCCGAAGCCGCGGTGACGGGAGGAGCGGCAGGCGCGGGCGGGACCGTGGGTGGCGGGGGAGGCGCGAACGGCGGCGGGGGTACGGGTGCCGCAGAAGGCGCGGGACCGCCCTGTACGGGAGCACCTGGCACAGGACCGCCCGGTACGGGAGCGCCGTCCACCGCTTCCCCGCCCGCGAGATCGCCCGGATGCCACTGGTGCAGGCAGGAGGCGCACCACCACAGGAGTTCGCCGGCGCCGTAGACCCCCTCGTCCTCCCACAGCACGTCCGTGCTGCCGCAGGCCGGGCAGGGGGCGGCGGGGGAGCGGCGGCGCAGCAGTCCGCGCAGGTTCACGAGTCGGTCCCGGTGTGCGGGGGCTGGGGCAGGTGCGTGTGCATGGGTCTCCTCACGTGCTAAGGAGACTCCATCGGTTCGCCGTCGCCAAAGCAAGGACGACCAGGTCACAAAAGATTTCCACCGCGCGGTGTCCGGCGGCCTCCCGGGGGACCACGGGGGTTCTCCGAGCCGGACGGCTCAGGAGGACGAGTCGCGCACCGCCGGCTTGATGTGCCCGTTCCGGTGCCCCAGTACGCGCGGCAGCAGCGCCCACAGGCCGGCGCACGTCACCAGCGTCACGGCCCCCGCCGTCACGCCCGCGCCGCGCCCCAGCACGACGTCGACCACGAGCAGTACGGCACCGGCCAGCGCCAGCGCGAGCACCGCCATGCCGGCCGCCGTCAGACGCGCCGAGACCTCCACGACCAGCCTCTTCGCGCGCCGCCGGAACAGCACCCGGTGCACCGCCGCCGGCGCCGTGAGCAGCAGCGTCGCCAGCACGGCCAACAGCAACGTACCGACGTAGAAGGCACGTTGCGTGGTGTCCAGGGACACGAAGCGCGGGGTGAAGGCCAGCGTCAGCAAAAACGCGAACAGGATCTGCACCCCGGTCTGCAGGACGCGCAGTTCCTGGAGCAGTTCGCCGAAATTGCGGTCGTAGCGCTCCAAAGGCGTCTCGTTGCGGTCCGCGCACACGGCGTACCGGTCGGATCCGGACGGCTGGTGCGATCGGGGCGATGCGTTCCGGTCGTCTTCGGTGAGGGGGGCCATTGTGTCCGGGTATCCACCGACGCGTTGAACATTCCTGACGCGCTCATGTGTGTACGGGTGCCCTGACGCGCGTACGGGTGCCGGGGCGCGTACCCCGGTACGGGGCCCGGGGCGCACCCGGTCCCGTACGCACGCTGTTTCAGGACAGTTGCAGGCCGTCTACAGGACAGCTCGGTACGGCCGCGTCAGCGGACTCTGCCGTACGAGACGCTGCGCGACCAGATGCGCTCCAGGCGCACCACGGTGCCCGGCTTGGGCGCGTGCCAGATCTTGCCGTTGCCCGCGTAGATGCCCACGTGGTACACCCCTCGGCGCGAGTGGAAGAAGACCAGGTCGCCGAGGCGGCGCGCGGACGCGGACAGGTGCCGGGTGCGGTTGTACTGGGCCGCCGCGGTGCGTGGCAGCCGCTTGCCGGCCCGTTTGAACGAGTACAGCGTCAGCCCCGAGCAGTCGAAACGGTACGGCCCGGTGGCCCCGTACTTGTACGGCGAGCCCTTCTTGGAGGCGGCTATCCGCAGTGCCGCCGCCGAACTCGACGCGGCTTCGGCGTCCGCCGAGGCTCCCGGTACGACCAGTGTTCCGCCGACCGTGGCCAGCGCGACGGCGGACACCAGTCCGGCTCGCACCAGCAGGGGGGACATGGTGGTACGCGCACTCATGCGCAACCCTTCGTCAGCCGCCGACGAAGGAGTACCTGTCGGGTTCGGGCAGGCGAAGATGCCCGGTCGCGGTGGCGACTTCACCCCAAGGGCCCGTGCGGCCGCGGTGGCCGCCGGTCCCGTCGTGCTCGGGTCCTCCGCTCCTGCCGATCCAGGCGCATCGACCGGACATCCGGTACGGCGGCAGGATTGGGCGTCCGTCCGGACCGCCCCACCGCGGTGGCGGGGGCTTGTCGTCGCAGCGATCGTTGCGCAACCGACGCCCGGATTCCGAGCAGAAACAATGATATGTGAGGTTGGTCACGTCTGCGCTGTTCGGGTGGACAGTGGGTGTTTCGCGGGGACGCCGAGAAGGGTGAGGACCCGTGTACCAGGCCCGGAACCTGGCGTTCCGGGCGACGCGTACGCATGCCGCGCAAGCGGTGTGACGCAGAGCGCGACCCCGCGGCTACGCCGTTCGGGCGAGCCCGATCGGGCTCCGTGTCGGCATGTTCCTGTGCTCTTGGGGTGCTCCGGCGCCTCCTGTCCTGCTCTGTCGCTCCCGTCCGGCGCGTTCCTGTTGGGATGGAAGGGTCCCAAAAGGCGGCTGATGGCAGGGGGGAGGGCGCCCGACCCCCGTACGAGCGCCCTCCGGGTGCGCGCGGCGCGACGTCAACTCCGTGCGCCGGTCGCGCGGTGAAGGCGCGGGTCAGCTACGCGCCGGGGGTACGGAAACGAGCCGCGCGCGGCGTTCGCCGTCCAGGACGCGCAGGGCCTGCGCCAGCGTGCCGGAGTGCACCTCTTTCTCGCCCCGGTCGTGCATCAGCGTCAACGCGTCCCGCAGGGCGATGGACTTGCCGACCAGGGCCTGTGCGGCGCGCAGCCCGCCGTAGGTGTCCGTGCCGCGTGCCGGATTGATCCGGCCCAGCAGGTCCAGGACCGCCAAGTAGCTGTCGATGAACTCACCCTCGGCACGGGTCAGTGCGGGCAGCGGCGGCAGTTCGGGTGGCAGCATCCCGGCTCACCTCGCGCCGGGCGCCGCGGAGCGCGGCTTGCGGCTGCGGGTGAGTCCGTCGATCAGTCCGTACTCGACGGCGGCCGCGGCGTCGAGGATCTTGTCGCGTTCGAGGTCTTCGGTGATCTGCTCGACGGGCCGGCCGGTGTGCTTCGCCAGCAGTTCCTCCAGCAGCGCGCGGGTGCGCAGCAGTTCGTCGGCCTGGATGCGCAGGTCGTCGGTCCGGCCCTGCACCGGTTCGCCGAACGAGGGCTGGTGGATGAGGATCCGGGCGCCCGGCAGGGCGAGGCGCTTGCCGGGCGTGCCGGCCGCCAGCAGCACCGCGGCGGCGGAGGCCGCCTGCCCCAGGCAGATGGTTTCGACGTCGCAGCCCACGAACTGCATCGAGTCGTAGATCGCGGTCATCGCGGTGAACGAACCGCCGGGCGAATTGATGTAGAGCGAGATGTCCCGGTCGGGCGCGTCGTAGTCGAGGTGCATGAGCTGCGCGATCACGTCGTTGGCCGCGGTGTCGTCGATCGGTGTGCCGAGGAAGACGATCCGCTCGCTGAGCAGCTTGGAGTACGGGGCCATGGTCCGGGCCCCGTAGGAGGTGCGCTCGGTGAACTCCGGGAGGACATATCGGGCCTCGGGGCGGTTCATGGGGACTCCTCTTCGCTGTCCATCTGTAAAAAATGTACAGAACGTACGTAGGGCTTGATGGGAGCACGGTTCCGGTGCCGAAGGCAATGGCTGTCGGGGGGGAAGTGCCGGGCGCTCGCTGAGAGCGAAACGGCTCATGGTGCGTCAGCGGCTCTGAACTGCGGGCGAACTGACTGCCCGTGAGGTGTCTGCGCCTGTCACCTCGGCGCGGCCCGGCCTCGCGGCGTTCCCGGGCCGCCCCGTACGTCCCCGTTGCCGCCGTAAGCCCGGAGTGACCGCCCGCTTTCCTTGTGTCACGCGAATGCCCGCACCGGCCGTGCGTCCTGGCCGAGCATCGGCTGCCCTGGGAGTACCCCGACCCCCTCGACAGGGAGAACCGCACCATGCGCATACGCGTCCTTCTGGGAGCCGCGGCCCTCACCGCGACCGCCGCCCTCGGCAGCGTCACCACTTCCGCCGCTGCCCCCGTCCCGCCGGCGAGCGGTCCCTCCGCCACCCACGAGAGGCCGGCCCGTCACCAGGTCGACGACCGGGCCCATGCCTCGTGGCGCCTCAGCTACGGCCGGGCGACCCACAGGGCGCGCGCCGTCTATCCCGGCGCGCGGCTGGTGTCCGCGTTCGGGCACGCGCCGGGCGGCCCCACCACGAACATGGCGAAGGTGGACCACTGGCGGTTCATCTACGAAGTGCCGCCCCGCCACAGAGGAGCCCGGGCGGTCCAGGGCGTGTACATCGACGCCGTACTCGGCGGTGCCATCGAGAGGCCGCATCCGGGCCGGGGCGTGTGGTTGGACAACGCCCCGATCAGGGGGCCGCGGCTGACGCCGGCCCGCGCCTACGACCAGCTGGAGAGGGCCGGGCACCGCGGCCACGCCTTCCAGTTCGTCTCGCTGGGCAACCCGCTGCACCCGCAGCTCAAGCAGCGTTACATCTTCTCCAACCGGCGTGGCGGCTGCGACATGTTCTCCGTGGACGACATCGATGGCAAGGTCCACAACCTCTGCAAGCGCGGTACGTCCGGCCGCTGAGCCACGTACGGGAGGCTCCGGCCGCCGCGCCCGGCCGGAGCCCGCCCGGGTGACGGCGTGCAGAATGGCCGCTGTACGCCGCGACGCCCCGCAGAGGACGCCCGATGCCTGACTTGTCCCACCTGTCACCCCTGCCGCCGAAGGCCGCCACCGACGACCGGCACGCGCTGCGGGAACGCATCCACGGCGCGCTGACCGAAGCGCTCGTCAACGGCACTCTGGCGCCCGGCCAGGAGCACGAGGAGGCGAGCCTCGCCACGCATCTCGGCGCCCCCCTCGCCCCGCTCCGGGAGGCATTGCTCCAACTCGCCTCGCAGCGGCTCGTCGAGTACGCGGGGCCGGACACGGTACGGGTGACGACGGCCGACGCCGCCACCCGCGGGCACGCCGCGGCCGTCCTGCACGGCCTGTACCGCACCGCGCTGCTCACCGCGCCATGGCCGCTCACCGAGGACGGCCTCGACGCCCTCCGTAACTCCGCTGCCGCGTACGCCCGCGCAGCCGCCCACCGGAATGCGGTGGAAGCCGGCGCTGCAGAGCGCGCGCTGTGGAGTGTCTTCGTCCACGCCTGCCGCAACCGGTTCCTGTATGACGCCGTCTCCCGGCTCGCCCCCGTATGGCAGCGGGCGCAGCATCTCGACATCCCGTTGCCGGCCGAGCCCGGGAACGTCTGGGACGACCTGCTTGCCGCGTGTGCGGCAGGCGACCGGCAGCGCGCGCTGCAATGTGTCGACGACCACTGGGCGCGCGCGGGTGGCGTGACGAGCGCTTGATCCGGCGGCCGTCAGGCGGCCGAAGGGCGGCCCGATGCCCGGGCAGGGTTCCTCGTTTCAGTATGTTTCGGCCGAAGTCCCCCACGCGATCGCGCCGTGGCCCGGCGTGCGGCGTACCGGACTGCCTCCGTCGCACCGCCGATCCCTCGGCCTACCCCTCCGGTCCGCGGAGACGACACCCGGCCCGCGCGTCCCTGGCCGAAGGGTGCCCTTGCGGAACCCAGCCCTACGCATGGGCTCGTTGCCGCCCGGCCGCCCGGGTACCCGCCGGGCGGACCCGAGTCCGTCGGGCCGAATCGAGTCCAGGAGGACGCGATGGCTACCGCTTCATCGGCCGGATACCCGGAATCCGGCCGGTCCCAGGCCGTTCGCACCGAGCGGCGTACGAGTACGGAGACCAAGCCCGCCTTCAAGAGCACCGAGCTCTTCGTCTATCTCGCCGCCGTCGTGGCGGTACTGGTCGCCTCCGCCGTGGTGGGCGGCAACGCCGTCCGGGCGGACCGTTTCCCCGCCGACCGGGCATGGTGGTACATCACCCTGCTGACCGTCGGATACATGATCAGCCGCGGCCTGGCCAAGTGCGGCAGCCGCGAGCCCACCGACCCCACCGACCGGAACACCACCTGAGTGCAGCCGGCGCACGCGGCCCGGCAGCGCTGCCGGGCCGTTCGCTGCCGCCCCGGCCGGAATGTCGTGGACGCGACCTAAGCTAGGAGCATGGCTTACGAGATTCCGGTGACACAGGCTCGGGCGGAGCTGGCGGACCTGATCAACCGCGTCGTCTACGGCGGCGAGCGGGTGGTCGTCACGCGTCACGGCAAGCCGCTGGTGGGCCTGGTGTCCGCCGCCGACCTGGAGCGCCTGGACGCCTGCCGGGAAGCGGAGGCGGCCGCGGCGGAGGAGCAGGTGGTCAGCACCGTCTCCTCGGTGCGGCCGTTCCCGGCCGCGCCCGGCGAGTGGCGCCGCTTCGGCATCGCGGCGGAGCACCATGGCGCGGCCGGCGAGCGGGGGGCGTCCGGCGGGTTCGCGGAGCACGGCGGTCCGGCGGGGGAGCACTGACCGGTCCCGCGCGGGCGGCCGTCGCTGTCCGGACGCGCCGTGCCCGGGCGGGGCGGTGTCAGGAAGCGAGCTTCCACACCGCGTCGGCGATCGCGGCGGTGTTGTTGCCCAGCGCTGTGTCGTCGATGTTCTTCACGGTGTCGCAGGACGCGTGGTAGCAGGCGTCGAACGCCTTGCCCGCCGTGCCGCCCCACTTCTTCGCCTGTTCGGCGGTCTTGATGTAGTCGGCGCCGGAGAACAGGCCGCCCACCGGGACACCGGCGTCCTTGAACGGCGCGTGGTCCGAGCGCCCGTCGCCCTCCGTCTCGACCTCGGTGGCGATGTTCTTCGCCGCGAAGTGGTCCTTGAAGACCTTCTCCAGGCGCGCGTCGTCGTCGTATACGAAGTAGCCCGGGTTGGGTGAGCCGATCATGTCGAAGTTCAGATACGCGTCGATCTTCCCGCGGTCGTCGGCGGACAGCTTGTCCACGTAGTGCCGGGACCCGACCATGCCGTACTCCTCGGCGCCCCACCAGGCGAACCGCAGGTGCTTCGCGGGTTCGAGGTGCGTACGGGAGACGGCGAGCGCGACCTCCAGGATGCCCGCGGCGGCGGAGCCGTTGTCGTTGATGCCGGGGCCTTCGGTCACCGAGTCGAGGTGGGCGCCGGTCATCACGGTCCGGTCCGTGCCGCCGCCGGGCCAGTCGGCGATGAGGTTGCGGCCCGTCCTGCCGTTGCGGGTGAACTCCTGGACGGTCGTGGTGAACCCGGCCGCGTCCAGCTTCTCCTTGATGTAGTCGACGGACGCCTGGTAGCCGGCCGTACCGTGGGCGCGGTTGCCGCCGTGGGCGTCCGCGACGGCCTGCAGCCGGTCGAGGTGGGCCTTGACACCGGCGACGGGGATGTCCGGCGCGGCGGGTGCGGCGGAGGCGGTGGCCTGTGCTCCGGCGACGGGTCCGATCAGGGCGGCGGCCAGGGCGGTGCACGCGCCGACGGCCAGGCCGGTACGGCGTATTCGGGTGGCGGGGGAGCGGTGGGAGGTGCGGGACGCGCGGTTCACAGTGGGGGGCTCCGATACTGATGTGGGGGGTGCGCCGTGGGGTGGCGCTGTGGGGGGTGGTGACGCCGAAGCGCATAGGTGCTTGACGTGCGCATGAGAATTACGGGCGATCTGTGCCGCGTCAAGAGCGGATACCGGACTCCGGTGTCCGCACAGCAGACACATCGGGCGGAAGGGGGGCGACGGGCCGCCCGGGACATGGCGATGCGGCCCAACCGGTGAAGTTCCGCGCTTGCGCCGCGGAGTTAACGCCGTCGAAATCGCGCCGAACTAACCTGCGGACACCGGGTGATTGATGGCACGGAGCTGGTGAGCAGTTTGCTCCGCCTTTAATTAGTGTGTGATACATCTGCTTTGCGGGTGTATTGACACCCGTGACCTGGGCTTATGTGCCCAGTGCGAAGACTGTGAGGTAAAGGTATGCAACTGACCCCGCATGAACAGGAACGCCTGATGATTCATGTGGCGGCGGACGTGGCCGAAAAGCGCCGCGCACGCGGGGTGCGGCTCAACCACCCGGAAGCCGTCGCGCTGCTGACCTCGCACATCCTCGAAGGGGCCCGGGACGGCCGTACGGTCGCCGAGCTGATGTCGACCGGGCGCAAGGTCCTCACCCGTGACGACGTCATGGAGGGCGTGGCCGAGATGATCCACGACGTCCAGGTGGAGGCCACCTTCCCGGACGGCACCAAGCTCGTCACCGTCCACGAACCCATCAACTGACCCCGGGAGAGCCGACCATGATCCCCGGACAGGTCCTCCACGCCGAAGCGCCGGTCCGCCTGAACCCCGGGCTCCCCGTCACCCGTATGACCGTCCTGAACGTCGCCGACCGCCCCGTCCAGGTCGGCTCCCACTACCACTTCGCCGAGGCCAACCCGGGCCTCGACTTCGACCGTGCGGCCGCGCACGGCAAGCGCCTGAACGTCCCCGCCGGCTCCGCCGTGCGCTTCGAGCCCGGCATCCCCACCGAGGTCGAACTCGTCCCCGTCGCGGGCAAGCGGATCATCGCGGGCCTGCGCGGCGAGACCGGAGGCTCCCTCGATGGCTGATCTGACCCGCGCCGCCTACAGCGATCTGTACGGCCCGACCGTGGGCGACCGCGTACGGCTGGCCGACACCGACCTCCTCGTCGAGATCACCGAGGACCGCTCGGGCGGTCCGGGGCACGCCGGTGACGAGGCGGTCTTCGGCGGCGGCAAGGTGATCCGCGAATCGATGGGCCAGTCCCGCGCCACCCGCGCCGAGGGCACGCCCGACACCGTCATCACCGGCGCGATCGTCCTGGACCACTGGGGCGTCGTGAAGGCCGACGTCGGCATCCGGGACGGGCGGATCACAGCGCTCGGCAAGGCCGGCAACCCCGACACCATGGACGGCGTCCACCCCGACCTGGTGATCGGCCCGGAGACCGAGATCATCGCGGGCAACGGCAAGATCCTCACCGCCGGAGCCATCGACACCCACGTCCACTTCATCTGCCCCCAGCAGGTGGACGAGGCGCTGGCCTCCGGCGTGACCACCCTGGTCGGCGGCGGTACGGGCCCGGCCGAGGGCAGCAAGGCCACCACCATCACGCCCGGCGCCTGGCACGTATCCCGGATGTTCGCCTCGATGGACGGGCTGCCCGTCAATGTGGGCCTGCTGGGCAAGGGCAACACCATGTCCGCCGCCTCGATGCGCGACCAGCTGCGCGCGGGCGTCCTCGGCTTCAAGATCCACGAGGACTGGGGTGCCACCCCCGCCGTACTCGACGCGTGTCTGCGCGTCTGTGAGGAGAGCGGCGCGCAACTGGCCATCCACACGGACACGCTGAACGAGGCGGGCTTCCTCCAGGACACGCTGGCCGCCATCGCGGGCCGCGGCATCCACGCGTACCACGTCGAGGGCGCGGGCGGCGGCCACGCGCCCGACATGATCGCCATGGTCTCCGAGCCGAACGTACTGCCCGCCTCCACCAACCCGACGCGCCCGCACACCGTCAACACCGTCGAGGAACACCTCGACATGCTGATGGTCTGCCACCACCTCAACCCCGCCGTACCGGAGGACCTGGCCTTCGCCGAATCCCGTATCCGGCCCTCCACCATCGCGGCCGAGGACATCCTGCACGACCTCGGCGCCATCTCGATCATGTCCTCGGACGCCCAGGCCATGGGACGCATCGGCGAGGTCGTGCTGCGTACCTGGCAGACCGCGCACGTGATGAAGAAGCGGCGCGGCGCACTGCCCGGCGACCTGCTCGCCGACAACGTCCGCGCCCGCCGCTACGTCGCCAAATACACCATCAACCCGGCCATCGCGCAGGGCATCGACCACGAGGTCGGCTCGGTGGAGGACGGCAAGCTGGCTGACCTGGTGCTGTGGGACCCGGCGTTCTTCGGCGTCAAGCCGCAGCTCGTCATCAAGGGCGGGCAGATCGCGTACGCGCAGATGGGCGACGCCAACGCCTCCATCCCGACGCCGCAGCCGGTGCTGCCCCGCCCGATGTTCGGCGCCATCGGGCAGGCGCCCGGCGGCAACTCGGTCAACTTCGTCTCCGAACAGGCCGTAGCCGACGGGCTGCCGGAACGCCTCGGGCTGGCCAAGGACTTCCAGGCCATCCGCAGCACCCGCGGCGTGACCAAGGCGGACATGCGCAACAACGACGCGCTGCCGCGGGTTCACGTCGATCCCGACACCTTCACGGTGACCATCGACGGCGATGTGGTCGAGCCCGCCCCGGCCGCCGAACTGCCCATGGCTCAGCGTTACTTCCTCTTCTGAGCGGCCCGGAGATGCGATGTGCGAGAGGCCGATGAAGGGGGTGCGGAGATGAGCCGGGCGGCGCTGCTGGTGCTGGCGGACGGCCGGTTTCCGGCGGGCGGGCATGCCCACTCCGGGGGCGCGGAGGCGGCCGTCACCGCGGGGCGGATCACGGACGCGGCGAGCCTGGAGGCGTTTTGCCAGGGGCGGCTGCACACCGCGGGGCTGGTCGCGGCCGCGCTGGCGGCCGCGGCGGCGGGCGGCTGCGACCCGCTGGTCTTGGACGAGGCCGCCGATGCCCGCACCCCGGTGCCGGCGTTGCGCACCACGGCGCGTCGGCTGGGGCGGCAGATGATGCGCGCGGCCCGCGCGACGTGGCCCTCGGCGGCGCTGGACGCGCTGGCCGCGGCCCGGCCGCGCGGCGCCCACCAGCCCGTGGTCCTGGGGCTGGCGGCCCGGTCGGCGGGCCTGGCGCCGCTGGATGCCGCCTATGCCGCGGCGTACGAGAACCTCAGCGGCCCGGCCACCGCCGCCGTGCGCCTGCTGAGCCTGGACCCCTTCGAGGCGACCGCCGTGCTGGCCCGCCTGGCCGCGCCGCTGGACCAGGTCGCCGAGCAGGCCGCCGCCGCGGCACGGCGCATCCCGGCGGAGGGCATCGGCGCGCTGCCGGCGGCGTCCGCGCCGCTGCTGGACATCACCGCCGAACAGCACGCGGCCTGGCCGGTCCGGCTGTTCGCGTCGTGACCGGTCGCCGCCCCGCGTTACGGGTGGCGCCGGGCCGCCCGGCGCGCCCGCCACCGCCTACCGCGCCCCGTACCCGCACTCTGTACGGCGCCCCCACCCCTCCGCCCCCGACACGATCCCGGAGCAGCCCATGCACCTCGACCACGACCTCGACGAGCGTTTCCCGCACCGGCACACCTACAGCGCCGCCGACCCCAAGCGCCCCGACGGCACCCGGCGGGCGCTGCGCATCGGGCTCGGGGGGCCGGTGGGCACCGGCAAGACCGCCACCGTCGCCGCGCTGTGCCGTGCGCTGCGCGACGAGTTGTCCCTGGCGGTGGTCACCAACGACATCTACACCCGCGAGGACGCCGAGTTCCTGCTGCGCGAGGCGGTGCTGCCGCCCGAGCGCATCTCGGCGGTGGAGACCGGGGCCTGCCCGCACACCGCCATCCGCGACGACATCTCCGCCAACCTCGAAGCCGTCGAGGACCTGGAGGATGCGGTGGGCCCGCTGGATCTGATCCTGGTGGAATCCGGCGGCGACAACCTCACCGCGACGTTCTCCAAGGGCCTGGTCGACGCCCAGATCTTCGTGATCGACGTGGCGGGCGGCGACGACATCCCCCGCAAGGGCGGCCCCGGGGTGACCACCGCCGACCTCCTGGTCATCAACAAGACCGACCTCGCCCCCTACGTCGGCGTCGATCTGGAGGGCATGGCCCGCGACGCCAAGGCCCAGCGCGGCGACCTGCCCGTCGTCTTCACCTCCCTCAAGGCCGAAGACGGCGTACGGCCGGTCTCGGACTGGGTCCGCACCCACCTCACCGACTGGACCGCAGGCCCCGCATGACCCTCGCGCCCCCCGAACGGGCCCGGCCGCAGGCCCCCGAACCGCTCCCGGCGGCCGGCCCGGTGCCGCACGGCCTGCGCGCCACGGCCCGTATCACCGCGCGGGCCGGCGCGGACGGCGTGACCGGCCTGCCCGTCCTGGACGGTGACGGCCCGATCGCGTTGCGCCGCGTCCGCTCGTACGGAACGCAGGCCACGGTGTGCGTCGTCGGAGCCATGAGCGCGCCGCTGGGCGGAGACCGGCTGCGCATCGAGGTGACCGCCGAGGACGGCGCCGACCTGCGCGTCACGGCGGCCGCGGCGACCGTCGCGCTGCCGGGGCGCGTCCCCGGGCACGCCACGTACGACGTGGAACTGACCGTCGGCGAGGGCGCCCGGCTGGAATGGCTCCCCGAACCGCTCATCTCCGCCGAAGGCAGCGATCTGCGGATGACGACGACCGTCCACCTCGCACCCACCGCACGCCTGCTCCTGCGCGAAGAACAGGTCCTGGGACGCAGCGGCGAACGGCCCGGCCGACTGCGCAGCCGCCTCACCGTCCACCGCGCCGGGAACACGCTCCTCGACCAGGAAACGGCCTACGGCCCAGGCGCTCCGGGCTGGGACACCGGCGCGGTGCTCGGCGGTCACCGAGCCGTCGGTCAACTGCTCGCCGCAGGGCCGGAGTTCGAGGAGAAGCCCGCTGAGGTCCGGGTGCTCGGCGGGGCGCCGGGTGAGGGTCAGGGCGTGCGCACGCCGCTCGCCGGGCCCGCCGCGCTGACCACGGCCGTGGCCCCGGACGCGCTGCGGGTGCGGCGTTTGCTGGAGGCGGGCGGGTAGCGGCGTGGGCCCCTCGGCCGAGGGGTCCGGTGGTCTTGCGGGGGGCGTTCCAGGCTGGGACGCCGACGGGGAACCGGTCGAGGATCAGGGCGTGCGTACGCCGCCGGCCGGGCCCGCCGCGCTGACCACGGCCGTGGCCCCGGACGCGCTGATCCGCATCCTCACCTCCGCCGGATTCCACGCCGAAGCCGCGGACGACGACATGCGCCCGACGGCGGTGCGCGTACGGGGATTCGCACCAGGTGAAGAGCGCGGCGCGCTCAGCTGATCGGACGGATGGCGACGGACGGCCGTCAGTCGAGCCCGGATGCGGCCCTTGACGATCGCTGGGAGCCGTTCCGGTCCACGATCCCCTCGACCATGCGCATCAGTCGATCCCCCGCCCGATCGATGCTGCCGTTCTGCGTACTGACCTGCGCTCCTTCGAGCACGAAAGTGATCTCGGCCGCGGTCTGCTCGGGGTCGGGCAGTCCGGCTCCGGCGCACATGGCGGTCAGTCTGCGGGTCTGGCGGGCCTTGTGTTCCTCGATGACCTGCCGTGCGGGGTGGGAGCGGTCGGGGAGTTCGGCGAGGGAGTTGATGAACGGGCAGCCCCGGTGGGAGATCTTCGGGAGTCCGTCAGCGATGAAGCGGGCCAGGGCCAGGATCTGTTCACGGGGTTGGCCGGGGTGTTCGGTCTCGGCCCGGTCGAAGGCCGCCTGGTAGTCGGCGGCGACGATCCGCAGCCACTCCGCGACCAGCGCGTCCTTGGTGTCGAAGTGCCGGTAGATCGCCATCTTGGTGGTCTCGGCCTTCTCGGCGATCGCCTGGACGCCCACCCGACTGATGCCCTCGCTCTGGAAGAGCTCCTCCGCCGCGTCGAGGATGCGCTCGCGGGGCGGCAGTTTCGCCACCCTGCTCGGCCTTCTGACGGTCGATGCCATGTCCGCTGCTCCGTGACGTCCGGTCCGGGTCTGTCTGTTGTGGGGCCTCTCACCCCCTGTTACGGTACCAGTCCGTCCCATGCGATACCGATCGGTATCGTCGGGGGCTCATCGGTATCGTTTTCGTCCTGCTGGGAGTGACAGTGCAAGGTGCCGAGTACGTGAGCCACGACGCGGTCGGGCTGGCGGAGCTGGTGGCCCGGGGCGAGGTGACCCCCGCCGAACTGGAGGCCGCCGCACGTGAGGCCGCGCGGGCGGTCAACCCGCGGATCAACGCCGTCGTGGAGACGTGGCCGACCGACGACCGGCCCGCCCCCGGCAGCGCTCCGCTGGCCGGTGTGCCTTTCCTGATCAAGGACATCGGGGTCGCCATGGCCGGGCGGCGCATGGAGTTGGGCAGCCGCCTCGCGGAAGGCAACGTCGCCGGCGCCGACTCCTTCCTGATGCGGCGCTTCCGCCGCGCCGGGCTGGTGACGTTCGGGCGTACGGCGACACCGGAGATGGCGTACAGCAACACGACGGAACCGGTGCTGTACGGCGCGACCCGCAACCCGTGGGACCTCGCGCGCAGCGCGGGCGGATCGAGCGGAGGCGCGGGCGCGGCGGTCGCCGCCGGGGTGGTCCCGATCGCCCACGCCACCGACGCCGCTGGCTCGATCCGGATACCCGCCGCCTGCAACGGCCTCTTCGGGCTCAAGCCCACCCGCGGCCGGGTCTCCATGGGCCCCGGCTTCGACGAGGTCTTCAACGGCCTGGCCGTACAGGGCAGCGTCAGCCGGACCGTACGCGACAGTGCGGTGCTGCTCGACCAGATCCGCGGCCCGGAACCGGGCGACCCCTACTACGCCCCGGAGCCGTCGCGGCCGTACGCGGAGGAAGTCACCCGCCATCCCGGCGCCCTGCGCATCGGTGTCCTCACCCACGCATGGGGCGGACACCGCACCACCGCACCCGTGGCCGACGCGCTCTCCCGCACCGTACGTCTGCTGGAATCCCTCGGCCACCAGGTGGAAGAGGCCGAGGTCGACCTCGGGGTCGACTGGGAGGAATTCCTCCTGGCCAGTGCCCGCCAGTGGACGGCGAACCTCGCGGCCTCCATCGACGAACTGGCCGCCGCCTTCGGCCGGCCCGTCGACTCCTCGACCCTCGAACCGCCCATCCTCGCCGGCTACCACTACGGGCAGCGGGTCAGCGGCGCGCAGTTCGTCACCGCGCTCGAAGCCCGCAACCGGGTCGCCCGCAGCCTGGCACGCTCCTTCGACGCCTACGACGTGCTGCTCACCCCGACCCTGCCGGAGCTGCCCGTGCCCTTGGGCACGCATGCCGAGGGCGCCGAGGCACTGGACGGTCTGGGCTGGCTGCGCCGCCTCTTCGACATCTCGCCGTTCACCGTGGCGTTCAATGTGGCGGGTACGCCCGCCATGTCCGTGCCGCTGACGGCCGACGCCGGGACGGGGCTTCCGGTGGGGATGCAGTTCGCCGCCGGTTACGGGCTCGAAGGCCGCCTCTTCCGCCTCGCCGGACAGCTCGAACAGGCAAGCCCGTGGTCGGGCAGGACTCCCGCGGTGTGGGCAGGGGACCACCCGGGCCGCTGAGTCCTTCGAGCAGCCTCCCCGAACGCGACACGGCGCCGCTCCTGGGGGAAAGAGCGGCGCCGCGTACTGGAAGACGGCAATCGGACGGAATCGGTGCCGTCGGTTGGCGGGCAATTTGTGGAAGGCCGTAAGCCCGTCAGTGCTTCAGCATCGCGGCCAGCACCGACCTCCAGTCCTCGCCCGGACGCTCCGCCAGTTCGCCGGCGAGTGCGGCGGCGGGGCGGTAGCGGCGGCGGTGGTGCAGGAGAAAGTCAGGGCTCGGGGCCGGGTGCTGATCGTCCGCCGGGCCCGCGTGCGTGGCGTGGATTTCGCTGGAGCTGCCGAGCAGGCGGATCAGCTCGGCGGCGAAGTCCCGCCAGTCGACATGGCCGCCGACCGTGTTCACGACGCCGCCGGACGGCCGTTCCACACAGCTGACCAGCGCGCGGGCCAGCGCGGCACCATGCACCCAGGGCGCGCCGTACCAGCCGCGGTCCCGCGCGGGCAGCTCGATCGGCTCGCCGCCGCGCGCCGCCTGGAAGAATTGTCCGGTCGCGCCCCAGCGCAGTTGGTCGCGCAGCCGGGCGTGCGGTCCCCACACGATGGGCACCCGTGCGACGGTGGCCCCGCCCCGCCCGCCCGTCCCGGCGGCTTCCAGCAGCATCCGCTCGCAGTCGAGCTTGGCCCGCCCGTACGCGGTGAACGGACCCGCCGGCGGGGTCTCCGCGGTCACGTCGGTGACCGGCGGCTGCCCGTACGCGTCCACGCTGCTGACGAAGACGAAGGCGCCCCGCCGCCAGCCGTCCAGCACCGCCCGCATCGCCGCGAGGTCCACCTCCGGGGAGGTGAAGGTGCAGGCGGCGTGGATCACCGCGTCCGCCCCGGCCGCGGCCGCCCGCAGGCTGTCCGGATCGCTCAGGTCCCCTTCGGCCACCTCGATTCCGTCGGCCGCCAGGAGGTGCGCCGATTCGGGCCGCGCCAGGGCCCGTACGGGGATGCCGCGCGCCGCCAGCTCCCGCAGCACGAACGAGCCCACGCCGCCGGTGGCGCCGGTGACCAGGACCGTTCCGGTGCGGGCCGCGGTGGTGCGGGAGGCGCCGTGTGCCGGAGTCGCCGGCCGGGCCGCGGTCCGTACGGCGGCCAGCGCTGCCGCGCGCTCCTGGTCCCGCCCGTCGAGCAGGGCGGCGATCGCGCGCGGGCTGCGGTGCTCCATCACGTCGAGGCCGGTCAGCGGCAGGCCCAGCCGTTCGCGCAACCGGTCGGCCAACTGCACCGCCATCAGCGAATGCCCGCCGAGCAGGAAGAAGTCCGCGTCCGGAGCGGGCCGCCGCCCCAGCAGCTCGGAGAACGCCTCCAGTACGGCCTGTTCGCGTGGCCCACCGGCGATCACGGGTGCGGCCGACGCCGGTGCGCCCGGCAGCCGAGCATGGTCCACGGTGCCGTCAGCCGTACGCGGCAGCGCGTCCAGGACCGTCACCGCGGCCGGGACCAGCTCCGGCGCCAGCCGCGAACGCAACGCGGCCCGCAGGCCCATCGGTTCGAGCGTGCCCACGCCGCTGGGCACGACGTACGCGAGCGGCCGCCCACCGTCGGTCTCCAGCAGGACGGCCTCCGCCACCTCCGGCCGGTCCCTGAGGAACAGCTCGGCCGGGTGGGCCGCCCGGACACCGGCCTCGGGCAGCGGATGGCCGGGGTTCGCGGCGACCGCCGCCAGCAGGTCCGCGAAGCCGCGCAGCAGTTGCCGGGCCGTCGGCTCGTCGAGCCGCGCCCGGTCGTACTGCACCAGGCAGCGCGGCGGCCCGCCGTCGCTCCGGTCCTCCTCCACGTAGAAACCGAGACCGAACTTGGCCGTCCCCAGATCGATCTCGACCGGTTCGCTCACCAACCCGGGCAGATCCAGGGCGATCGGTGCCCGCACCACGTCCGCCGTGACATCCACCAGCGGCTGGCCGTCCGCCCCGCGGGCCGCCGCCCCCAGCCGCTCGACGATCAGGTCGAATGGCACGTCGCGGTGCTGCTGCGCCTCCAGCAGCGCGTCCCGCACCCGGTCCAGCAGCTCGCCGAACACCCCGGCGTCCTGCGCGTCCACCCGCACGGGCAGGGTGTTGACGCACAGGCCGACCAGGTCGCGCACGTCCGCGCGGTCGCGGTGGCTGCTGGCGCACCCGAGCACCAGGTCGGTGGAGCCCGTCGCCGCCAGCACGGTGGCGTACGCGGCGGCCAGGACGACGGTGAACAGGGTGCTCCGGTGCTCGCGGCCCGTCGCCCGCAGCCCTTCGAGGACGGCGGGCGGCAGCGGCTCGGCGAGCAGCGCCGCCTCCCCGCGCCGGGCCGCGGCGCCGGAACCGGCCGCCGGGGCGGGCAGCGGCACCGGCCGGGCACCCGCGAGGCGCCTGAGCCAGTACTCCAGCCCGCTTTCCAGCACGTCCATGGCCGCGTGCTCCCGGCGGGCGAAGTCCGCGTACTGGGGCGCCGGGCCCGGCAGCGTTCCGGACAGTGCCTCATCGCCGCCGACGGCAGCCCCGTACAGCGTGCTCAGCTCGCGCGCCACGACCGCCAACGACCCGCCATCGATCGCGATGTGATGCAGCGTCAGCAGTACGGTGTGGTCCTCCGCGGCATGCCGTACGACGAGGGCGCGCAGCACCGGGCCGCCCGTCAGATCGAAGGGGCGCGCCGCGGCCTCCCGCAGCAGCTCCGCCGCGTCACCCTCCGCCGGAACCACCTCGACCGGTACCGGCGCCGCGTCCGTCGCCTCCTGATACGGCTCGCCGTCGCACTGCCCGTACCGCGTGCGCAGCACCTCGTGCCGCCGGACGAGAGCGGTCAGCGCCCGGCCCAGGGCCTGCGGGTCGAACGGCCCGCGCACCCGGGTGGCGAACGGCACGTGGTACGCGGCGCCGCTGCCGCCGAGCCGGTCCATCAGCCACATCCGGCGCTGCGCGGAGGAGAGCGGAGCGGGTCCGGCCGGGCCCGCGGCGGCCTCGTGCGCCGCGCCGTCGCGCTTCGCGGCCTGCCGCTGCCGGGCGATCCGCAGCAGCGCCGCCTCGCGTGCGGTGTCCGAAGCGGTGGTCATCGGGGGTCCTCCACAACGGACGGGGACGGGGCGTCGTCGGGCGTGCCGGGGCCCTCGTGCAGGCGCAGCAGGGCCTGTTCGACGTGGGCCGCCTGCGCGGCGACCGTGGGAGCGGCGAAGAAGTCGGCGAGCGACATCTCCACGCCCAGGTCCTCGCGCAGGTCCTCCACAACACACAGCGCCAGCAGCGAGTGCCCGCCGAGCGCGATGAAGTCGGCGGCGGGATCATCGACGGGGAAGCCGAGGGCCTGGCTCCACAGGTCGGCGACCACCTGCTGGAGGGGGGAGAGGGAGGCGGCAGGAGCAGGAGGGCTGTCGGTGCCATCCCCGTCCACCGGCCGTTCGGCCAGCGCCCGCCGGTCCACCTTCCCCACACCCGTCATCGGCAGCGCGTCCACGAAGCCCCACACGTTGGGTACGAGGTGCGCGGGCAGCCGCTCCTCCAGATGCGCGCGGAGCGCGGCGGCCCCGGGCGCCGCGCCGTCCTCCGGCACGACGAAGGCCACCAGCCGCGCGTCGTCCGGCGCCGGCCGCTGCACGACCACGGCCGCGTCGGCGACCCCGGCGTGCTCGCGCAGCGCGTGCTCGATCTCGCCCGGCTCGATACGGAAGCCACGGACCTTGATCTGGTCGTCGGTCCGGCCGTGGAAGTCCAGCGTGCCGTCGGGCCGCGCCGAGACCACATCGCCGGTGCGGTAGAGCCGCCCGGCCGCCGGGTGGTCGACGAAGCGTTCCGCCGTACGGTCCGGCTGCCCGACGTAACCGAGCGCCAGCCGCGGCCCGCCGAGCCACAACTCGCCGCGTACGCCCGGCGCCACCGGCTCGCCGTGCTCGTCCATGACGTACGCGGTCGTCCCGGCGACCGGCCGTCCGATGGGCGGCGGGCCGTCGCAGTCGGCGTCGGTGACGCGGTGCGCGGTGGCGAAGGTGGTCGCCTCGGTCGGTCCGTAGCCGTTGACCAGCTCCAGCCACGGATGCGCCCGCAGTACGGAGCGCGCGTGCTGCGCGGACAGCGCCTCGCCGCCCGCCAGTACGCCCCGCAGCACCCCGAAGAGCGGCGAGCGCCGGGCCGCCAGGTGGTGGAAGAGCGCGGTGGTCAGCACGGTGACGGTCGCGCCCAGGCGCTCCGCGTCCCGCGCCAGGCCGGTCGGCGAGAGCCGGTCGGCGGTGGAGACCGCCACCGCCGCGCCGTTCGCCAGCGCGCCCCACACCTCGAAGGCCGAAGCGTCGAAGGTGACGGGGGAGTGGAACAGCACCCGGTCGCGCGGCGTGATCGTCACGTACTCGGGCCGGTGGGCCAGGCCCGCGATGCCCCGGTGGGTGACGGCCACGCCCTTGGGCCGCCCGGTCGAGCCGGAGGTGAACATCACGTACGCGACGGCGTCCGGGTCGTACTCCGCGAACGGCGTGGCGTCCCCGGCCTGCTCCGATCCGGCGGGCGGCAGCAGCGCCCGGTCCCCGGGGATGCCCGCCGCCTCCGTCAGGTCCTTGCTCCCGACGGTCAGGACCGCACCGGCCGTTTCCAGCATGGTGGCGATGCGTGGCGGGGGATAGTCGGGGTCGAGCGGTACGTAGTGCCCGCCCGCGCACCAGACGGCGAGCTGGGTGACCACGGTGGGCACCGAGTGCGGCAGCAGGACGCCGACGGCATCGCCGGGACGTATGCCCCGCTCGCGCAGCACCTGCGCGAAGTCGCGGGCCGCCGCCTCAAGCCCGGCGTACGTCAGTGTGGTCTCGCCATCGGTCACGGCGAGGGCGTCGGGGGTGGTGCGGGCGTAGTGCGAGATGAGGCCGGGCAGACCGGCATCGATGCTGGTCATCTCACACCCCCGCCAGATCGGCGGCGCCGCGCCGGGTGTCCACCAGGGCCGCCAGCGCCCGCAGATCGGGCTGCCGCAGCACCTCGGGCGCCCGCAGGCGTACGCCGCAGTGCTCCTCGATGCCGGTGAGCAGCCGGGCGGTGGACAGCGAATTGCCGCCCGCCGCCGCGAAGTTGTCGGCCGTGCCGAGCGCCGGAGCGCCGAGCAGGTCGCGGCACAGGCGCAGTACCAGTTCCTCGGTGGGCGTCTGCGGTGCCGTACCGTCCGGGGCCTCGGCGCTCTCCGCCGCCTCGGCCGCCAGGAGGGCGGCCCGGTCGACCTTCCCGTTCGCGTCCAGCGGGAAGCGGTCGAGGAACCGTACGACGGCCGGGACCGCCTGCTCGGGCAGCCAGCCGCGCGCCTCGCCTATCAGCTCGTCCGCGGTCGGCACCGGCTCACCGGGCACGGACAGGACGAACGCGACGAGCTGGTTGACGCCGCCCGCGGCGGTCCGGACCGCGACCGCGGCCCGCCGTACGCCCGGGTGGTGCTCGAACGCGGCCTCAACCTCGGCGAGTTCGATACGGACGCCGCTCACCTTGACCTGGTCGTCCAGCCGCCCGAGGAAGTCCAGCACCCCGTCCGGGCGCATCCGTACCCGGTCGCCGGTGCGGTAGACGCGCTCGGTCCCGGCCACGCCGTCCGGCGCGGGCACGAAGCGGGCCGCCGTCAGATCGGCGTCCAGGTAGCCCAGCGACAGCACGCCGCCGCCGATGCGCAGCTCACCGCTCTCGCCGCGCGGCACCACGCGGCCCGCCTCGTCGGTGACGCAGACCACGGCACCGTCGATGGGCGTACCGATCGGCGGGGGAGCGGTGTCGGAGTCGTCCGCCTCGACGTGGTGCACCGTGGTGACGACGGTGGCCTCGGCGGGGCCGTACGCGTTGTGTACCCGGGCCGTGACCTGCGGCGCGGGCCTGCGGCGCAGCCGGTCGCCGCCCACCATCAGGTGCCGCAGCGCCGGGAGTTCGGGCCAGGGGCGTTCGAGGACGGCCTCGGCGAGCGGTGTGGGCAGCACGGCGACGGACACCTTCGCGCGCTGCCACCAGCCGGTGAGCGCGTCCGGGTCCCAGCGCACCTCCTCCGGCGGCACGCACAGCGCACCGCCCGAGGTCAGCGCTCCCCACAGCTCCTTGACATGCGGGTCGAAGGAGACGCCGATCAGCAGGCTGTGCCGGTCCCCGGGGCCGGCGCCGGTGTACGCCTGGTACCAGTCCAGCAGCGCGCCGAGCGACGCGCCGCCCACCGCGACGGCCTTGGGCGTGCCGGTCGAACCGGAGGTCAGGACGGCGTAGAAGGTGCCCGGCGGCGCGGCCTGCCCGGCGCCGTCGGCGGGCGCGGTGCGGAACGCCGCCACCACGCTGCCGGCCGCGTTGGCCCCCTCGGCGGGCAGCGGCAGCGGCAGCGCGAGCGTGTCACCCGTACGGTACGCCGCGGGCAGCAGCGCCGGATCGCCGAGCAGGCAGGGCACGCCCAGCCGTTCGGTCACCGCGGCCAGCCGTCGCTCACCGGGCCGCGGCCCCAGCGGCAGGTAGACGGCGCCCAGCCGGACAAGCCCGACCGCCACCGCGACCAGCGCGGCGGAGCGGTCCAGGCACACGCCGACCAGGTCACCGGGGGAGACCCGGCCGCGCAGCGAGTCGGCCACGACGCTCGCCAGCGCGTCGATCTCGGCGTAGCTCCACGACAGAGCGCCGTCCTCGACGGCGGGCGCCTCGGGGGTGCTGCGCACCCAGTGCTCGTACCGGGCCAGGATGTCCGAGCGGTCCGGCCCCTGTGCCGTGGTGTCCGGCGCCGTGCCGTACGCGATGCTGGGCCGCACGTCCTGCGGGCTGCTGCCGGGACGTTCGTGCGCTGAAGTACTCATGATTCCTCTGCGGTTCGCAAGTTCACGCATTCGTAAGGGGGCGGGGCCCAGGGCGGCGGTGCGGCTCCCGGGCCCCGGAGGGCGGCCGGCTCAGCCGAGACCCATGGACCGGGCGACGATCACCTTCTGGATCTCCGAGGTGCCCTCGATGATCGTCATCGACCGGACATAGCGGTACAGGAACTCCAGCGGGTGCCCGCGCACCCAGCCCGTGGCGCCGTGCACCTGAAGGGCCCGGTCCACCACCCGCACCGCCGTCTCCGACGAGGTCAGCTTGGCCAGCGCCGCGTTCTCCGGCGCCTCCGTGCCGCCGTCCACCAGCCGCGCGCAGGCCAGTGTCAGCAGCTTGGCCGCCTCGATCTCCGCGCGGCTGGTCACCAGGTGCTCCTGCACATGCTGGTACGCGCCGATGCGCTCGCCGAAGGCCCGCCGCTCACGGGCATACGCGATGCCCTGCTCCAGCGCGTACTCGGCGATGCCGTCGCACATCGCGGCCACCACCAGCCGCCCCCGGGACAGGCTGTCCATGCCGTTGCCGAGCGCCGAACCGACGGCGTCCGGACCGCCGATCACCGCGTCGCCCGGCACCCGCGCGTCCTCCAGCAGGAGTTCGTACAGCGGCTCGCCGGACATGCCGTCGTAGCGCTGCCCGATCCGCAGCCCAGGGTTGCCCGCCTCCACCACGAAGGCGGTCGGCTCGCCCTCGGCCGACGCGACGACCAGCGTGAAGTCCGCGCGGTCGGCGTTGCTCACAAAGGTCTTGCGGCCCTTGAGGACCCACTCACCGGTCGCCGTGTCCCGCACGGCGGTGGTGGTCAGCTGGAACGCGTCCGATCCGGCGTGCGGTTCGGTCAGCGCCAGACAGCGCACCGCCTCGCCGCGCACCAGCGGCTTCAGATAGCGCTCGATCTGCTCCTCGGTACCGTGGCGCAGCAGCGGGCTCGGGCCGTCCGAACCGGCGAGGGCGTACGGCGCGAGGGGGCAGCCGCTGCGGCCCGCCGCGTGGTGCAGCAGCACCACGGCCGTGAACGGCATGCCGGAACCGCCCAGCTCCTCGGGATAGTCGCCCGCGTAGAAGCCGAGGGCCGCCGAGCGACGGCGTACGTAGTCGCGCAGCTCGGCCGGGGGCAGGTCGGCGTCCTCCGGCAGGTCCGCCGCCAGCGGTACCAGCTCCTTGCGGATGAACGTCTCGAAGGACGCCACCAGTTCCCGGTGGTCGGCCTCCAGGACCGACGAGGGGTGGGTGCTCACGCCGCGACCTCCGCCACCGCGCGGGCCTGGTCGGCCAGCACCGGGTTCTGGAAGAACAGCCGCAGCGGCGGCCGGCTGCCGAGCCGGGGCTCCAGCCAGGCGGCGAGCTGCGCGGCCAGCAGGGAGTGCCCGCCGATCTGGAAGAAGTGCGACGCCGGGGTGAAGTCGTCGTGGCCCAGCACCTCGCGCCAGCCCTCGGCGACCAGCGCCACCTGCGGGTCCACCGGCTCGGCCGCGGACGCGGCGTGTCCGTCGGTCTCCTCGGTGGGCAGCTCGGCCACCCGGCGGGCCAGGGCGCCGCGGTCGGGCTTGCCGCCCGGCAGCGTCGGCATGGCGTCCAGCCGTATCCAGCGTGCCGGTACGAGCGCGGTGGGCAGCCGCCGGGACAGGGCCTGGTGCAGTGCCTGGTCATCGGGGGCGTCGCCGTCGCGGGACTCCAGGAAGCCCAGCAGGCGAGGGCCGGCCGGACCGTCGGCGTCGAGCACGACGGCACAGGACCGCCCACCCAGCTCGGCCGAGGCCGCGGCCTCCACCTCCTCCAGCTCGATGCGGTGGCCGCGCAGCTTGACCTGGTTGTCGCGGCGGCCCAGGAAGCACAGCCGCCCGGCCCGGTCGCGGTAGCCGAGGTCGCCCGTGCGGTACACCCGCTCGCCGCCCAGCGCGTCCGGCGTCACGAAACGCTCGGCGGTGACCTGCGGATTGCCCAGGTAACCGTCGGCCAGTCCGGCGCCCGCCACGGCCAGTTCGCCGACCGCGCCCGCGGGCAGCGGCCGCAGCCCGGCGTCGAGTACGTGCATCCGGGTGCCCGGCAGCTCCGTGCCGAGGGGCACCTCCGCACCGTCCCGCAGGTCGTCGCGCGTCACCTCGTGGACGGTGCTGGTGATCGCCGCCTCGGTCACACCGTACGCGTTGAGCACCCTCACCGACGGGGTACCGACGGCCGCGTCCACCGCGTCGAACAGCTCACGCAGCGCGCCGACCGGCAGCCGCTCGCCGCCCAGCACCAGCAGCCGCGGCGCCCACCGGCCGTCCCGCAGCGCCTCGCCCAGCTCCGTCCGTACGGCCAGGAAGTAGCTGGTCGGCAGGTTGGCGACGGTGACGCGGCGGGCCGCCAGCACCGCGGTCAGCTCGTCCGAGGTGGGCACCTCGCGCTGCGGCAGCACCAGGCAGGCACCGGCCAGCAGCGACGGCAGCACCTCTTCCAGTGCCACGTCGAAGGACGGCTGGGCGAACAGCAGCACCCGGTCCGCGTCCGTCAGGCCGTACCGCTCCGCCGTCGCGCGGGCGTGCTGCGCCAGCGCCGCGCGGCTGACCACGACCGGCTTGGGCAGCCCGGTGGAGCCGGAGGTGTGGATCACGTACGCGGCGTCCTTGAAGGCGTCCGGGCCGGTGTGCCGGCCGGCGGGCGCCGCCCCGGGGAACGCGGGGCCGTCCAGCAGCCCCACCGGCAGGCCCTCGGCCGGGAGGGACAGCGCGCTCTCGCGGGTGGCCAGCACCAGCGCCGGGTCCAGCCGCTCCAGCAGTGTCTTCAGGCGCGCGGCCGGGTCGTTGGGGGAGAGCGGGCAGTAGACGGCGCCGGTGCGCAGGCAGGCGAGCAGTGCGACGACGGAGTCGGTGCCGCGCGGGAGCACGGCGGCGACGGGGCGGCCCTGCGTGACCCCGGCAGCGCGCAGGCGGCGTGCCAGGTCGTCCACGAGGGTGTCGAGCTGACCGTAGGACAGGCTCTTCGTGCCGCCCACGAGGGCCGGGTGAGCGGGGTCCTGACGGGCCGTGGGGTCGAGCACCTCGTCGGTGGGCGGGGCCGCACTGATTTCCGCGTCACCGGCCTCCTGCCGGGCGGCGCCCAGCGAAGCGAGCGGCGCGTCCGGCGTCTCCAGGTACGCGCGCAGCACACCGAGGAAGCGTTCCGCCAGCAGCCGGACCACGTCCTCGTCGAACAGGTCCCGGTCGTAGTCCCACACCAGCGTCATCCCGGCGGCGCCCACCCGCGGACCGACCACGCGGCGGTCGTCCGGCATCAGCACCAGGTCCAGGTCGAAGCGCGTGGTACCGGTGTTGAACCCCTCGTACAGCGCCACCTCCAGCTCCGGCACCTCGATCTCCGGCAGCGCCGCGTCGTGCGCGCTGAACATCACGCTGAACAGCGGGTTGTCCGCGCCGGTGGTGTGCCGGCCGAGCGCCCGGGTCAGCTCCTGCACCGGCACCTCCTGGTGAGGCAGCGCCCGGATCAGGGTGTCGGTGACCTCGTCCACGGCCTCCACCGCGTCGGCCGCCGGATTCAGCCGCAGGCGCAGCGGGATGGTGTTGACGAACATGCCCACGGTGCCCTCGAAGCCCTTGGGCCGGTTGCCCACCGCGGTGCCGACAACGATGTCGGTACGTCCGCTGTGCCGCCGCAGCAACTCCGCGAACAGGCTCAGCAGCGTGGAGAACGGCGTGTGCCCCTGCGTACGGCTGCACTCCCGCAGCCGCTCGGCCAGGTCGGCGCCGATGGCCTGCCGGAACTGGCCGCCCGCGTGCCGCCGTTGGGCACCCGGCCGGGCCAGGCCCGGCAGCGGCAGGTCGAAGGCCGCGTCGGCCAGCTCCGCCGTCCAGTGCGCCAGGCTCGCCTGCCGGTCCGCGCCCGCGGCGGCCCGCGCGTGCTCCTCGTACGAACGGGCCGGGGACAGCTCCAGCGGCTCGCCGAGCACCCGGGCGCGGTACGCGGAGAACACGTCGCGCAGCAGGATCGCGAACGAGTGCCCGTCGTGGATCAGATGGTGCTCGACGTGCACGACGCGGTGGTGCCCCTCGCCCAGCCGGGCCAGGCACCAGCGCAGCAGCGGCGCCTCGGTGGTGTCGAGCGGGGTCTCGGCCTCGGCCCGCAGCAGCTCCTGGAACGCCGCCTCCGGATCGGGCTCCTGCGACAGGTCCACCGTGCGCACCCGTGGCGCACATCGTTCGCGCACCCGTTGCTTGGGCACTTCGCCCGGCTGCTCGACGAGTTCCAGACGCAGACCGGCGTGCAGGTCAAGCGCGGCGCCCAGCGCATGGCGCAGCGCCGCCTCGTCGAGCCGGCCCCAGAGGTCGATCGAGGCCGTGAAGTTGTAGGCACGGCTGCCCGGCAGCATCTGCTCGTGCAGCCAGACGACGTCCTGTGACGGTGACAATCCGAACATGGTCCATCCTTCGGGTGGTGGATGAGAGGTGAGCTCGGTCCGGTGCCCGCCGTCGATCGGACGCGGGAACCGGGGGAGTAGCGGTGTTGCGGGAATCCGGTGCCGGGCCCGGGGTCGGGCCGGCGGCCGGAGCGGTGGGGGTCAGCCCACGGGTGCGTGACCGGCCGGTTCCCCGGCCAGCTCGGCGGTCATGCGGGCGAAGGCGTCGTGCGCGCGGCCGGCCGGGACGGCGTCCCGGTCCCAGGCCATCCGTACGAGCAGATCCGTGCCGTACGAGACGGAGACCGCGAACGGCGCCTGGAGCGGCCGCCCGTCGATGTGGACCTCCCGGCCCGCGACGCCGCCCAGCCGCAGCGGCGGCCGGCGGTGCAGGTCCTCGAAGGTCAGCAGGCCGTCCAGCCGTCCCGTCCAGGGCACGGCGGCCGACCGGGCCGCGCGGACCACCTCGTCGAACGGGGTGTCGGCGTGGTCGAGGTCGTCCCACCAGGTGGTGGTCAGGTCGTCGAGGCCGCGGGCGGTGACCGGATGGACGACGGTGTTCAGGAAGCAGCCGAGGACATCGGGCGCCGCTGCGGGCCGGCCGCCCCAGGGGTAGCCGAGCAGGGGCGTACGGCCCGGCGCGTCCGCCTCCGTCAGAGCGCGCGCGGCGCTGCCGCACGCCCCGAGCAGGACGGGGAAGGCCGTGGCCCGCCCGTCGTCGGCACGGATGGGCAGGCGCGTCTGGAGGGCGCCGGTGGGGCGGGGCTGCTGCGTCCTGGTGCTGGTAACGGGGGTCGGCGCACCGCCCGTCGGCGCCGATGCCGGGGCGATCCGCCGCGCCCAGTAGGCGAGCGATTCCGGCCGCGAAGCGCGCTTCTCGGCGTCCAGTTGCAGGTGGACGGCCTCGCGGTAGCCGGCGGCCTCCTCGGCGGCGCGGTGCGGCGGTACGTCGTCGGGGCCGAGCCGCCGCTCGTACGCGTCGGCGAGATCCGCGGAGATCCGGCCGAGCGACTGCTCGTCGCACACGGCGTGATCCAGGGCGAGAGCGAGGATCTCGACGGCTCCGGCAGCGCTGGACAGGGGGGCGCCGCCGCCCTGCGGGTCGAGTGAGCTGTGCGCGTCGGCGAGGAACAGCCGGAAGGGCGGGCCCTCGGCGGACCACTCCAGCAGCGTGCGGCGCAGGGCGGCCGTCGCGCTTTCGCCGGACCGCGGTACGACCCGCTCCACCTGGGCCACAGGGGCGCCGAACCGCTGTACGGGCGCGCCGCGCAGCACATCGGGCCGCATACGGAGCGCCGGGTGCACGGCGGCCAGATGACCGGCGGCGGCACGCAGCCGCTCCACGTCGACCGTGCCGCGCGGGAACGCGAAGAACAGCGGGACGATGTCGGGCCGCCCGCCGGGCGCCAGCCGCCGGGCGAGCAGGAACCGCCGCTGCGCACCGGTGACGGGCAGCAGCCCGGCCGGGTCGCCCGCACCGGCGGCGGCCTTCTCGTAACGGGCGAGGTACTGCTCCGTGATGCTGGCGCCGGTACGGATGCCGGCGGTCGTGCTGGGGTCCACGATGACCTCCCTTGCGGCGCCGCGGACGGGGCGCCGCCGATGAAGACGTTCGAGCAGAGCTGCGTACGGTGATCACCTGCGGGCGCGCGCTCACGGACCGCGGCCACGGTGGGGCGTGCGCGCGCCACGGACCGCGATCACAGGCGCTACCGGTGATCGGAGATGTTTTTCGCGGGGCCGGGGCCGAGCGGAAGCTCAGCTCTCCGGCCCGTCAACCGGGATCAGACGGCGGCTCCGGGCGCATCAGCTGCCTCGGGAACCGGTCCGGAAGCCGTTTCGTCCGCCGCCGCGGGCCCTGTCCCGGCAGGGAGGTCCCTCAGTTTCCGCAGCGGAGACAGCAGCAGGGGTACGGGTACGAGCAGGAACCCGGCCGCGCACACCCACACGGCGGCCCGCGAACCGGCCGCCTCCGCGACGGCGCCGCCGGCCAGTGCGCCGAGCGGCATGGTCCCCCAGACCATGAACCGCAACGTGGCGTTCATCCGACCCAGCAGGGCGTCGGGGCACAGCAGTTGGCGGAAGCTCACCTGGGCGACGTTGTAGACGACGGCACCGAAGAAGACGGCACCGGAGCCCAGCGCGAACCACCCGGCGGCCGCGCCCTGGCCGGACAGCGGCCACAGCAGGGCGAACGGCCCGGTGACCACGGGAGCGAGCCAGATGATGCGGGCCTGCCCCAGCCGCCGCGCCACCGGCCCGGCGCACAGCGCCCCGGCCAGTCCGCCGACGGCGGACGCGGACAGCATCAGGCCGAGCACGCCGGGCGGCAGTCCCAGCTCCCGCGTCAGAAACACGGTCTGTACGGCGACGAGCATCGCCGAGAAGAAGTTCGCCACCCCGGTCGTCAGCGCGATCACGCGCAGGACGGGATGCCGCAGCACAAAGGCCAGCCCCTCCTTGACCTGGGCGCCCAACGAGCCGCCCGCGGCCGCCTCCGGCTCCGGTTCCCGGACGCGGATGCCGCGCAGGAACAGGGCCGAGGCGAGATATCCGGCCGCGTTGGCCAGTACGGCGACCGGCGGGCCGAGCAGCTGGACGATGCCGCCGCCGAGCCCGGGCCCGGCCACCTGCGCCGCCGAACGCGCCGTCTCCAGCGCCCCGTTGCCCGCCACGAGCTGCGGGCCGGGCAGTACCCGCGGCAGGTAGCTCTGGTGGGCGACGTCGAAGAACACGGTGGCGACGCCGGTGACGAAGGCCACCACGTACAGCTGCGCCATCGTCAGGACGTGGCACAGCGCCGCAAGCGGCACGCTGCCCATCGCCACCGCGCGCACCACGTCCGTACGGATCAGCAGCGGCAGCCGCCGGACCCGGTCCACCCAGGCGCCCGCCGGCAGGCCGATGAGCAGGAACGCGGCGGTCTCGGCCGCGGTGAGCAGGCCCACTTCGAAGGCCGAGGCGCGCAGCCCGACGACGGCCACCAGGGGCAGCGCCACCAGGGCGACCTGGGTACCTGCCTGGCTGGCCGCGGCCCCGGCGAGCAGCAGCCGGAAGTCGCGATGGCGGAGGAGCCCGTCGCCGGCGCCGCGGCCGGAGGCTCGTGAGGTGGTCACATGGCTGACATTTGGTGATGAAGAGGGGGCGGGTCAAAACGAGCGGAGGTTTTCCGGACAGCTTCCTCCGCATTCCGGACGCTGCTCGCAAGTTTTGTCGTAAACCGTCCGTTCTCTCCGGTCCACCCACTCATGGGGTGACCTGCTACGCCCTCACCAAATGTTCACCGCGCGACCATATTTTCGGCCGTCGAGTGAATGTCTGATTAGCGTGGCCGGGTGTGTTCGGGACCCGTAAGGACCGCTGACGTGCGCCGCGAAATGTGTTACAGGCCGTGAACCCGGGGTTGCGCGGAGTTCCCCGGGGCGGTTCCCGGGTCCCGGTGGTCCGGCTCCAGCGCCCGGGGCCACGGCGCCGAGCCCCGGAGGCGGCGTCGCCGAAGACCCGTACCGGAGTGGACCGGCAACCCCGCCCGGCACCGGTCCAGATAGTCCGTGATCTCCTCGTCGTCCCACCCGCCCGCCTCCCGCAGCCCCGACCACAAGTGCGCCAGGTAGGCGTCGGTCGGCTGGGTGCGCGGAACCTCGTCCACGCGCCACGGCGCGGTGAAGGTGAGCAGCGGCAGCCCCTCCAGGGTGCCCGGGTGCACCAGCGTCTCGTAGCGGCCGGGACCGAGCCGCGCCCGGCCCCGGTCCAGCGCCTCGGACAGGTCCAGGTCGCCCGCCGGGGCCCGGTTCATCTCCTGCGCCGCGATGTCGGAGAACTGGCCGCGCGTCACCAGATGGGCGCGGCCCCACACCTCGCCGGGCCCGTCCGGGTCGTAGAACGCGACGCCGCCCGTCCAGTTCAGCGACTCCAGCGCGAAGTACATGACGCCCGGCAGAACGACCGGCACCGAGCGGGCCGGCGGCCGGGGATCGCGGCAGCCCGGACAGGTCCGCATGCCGCCCGGCGGACGCCCGCCCGTCAAGTAGTGCCGCAGCCGTGCGGCATGCATGTTGGAACCGTAGGACACGTACCAGACCTGCACCGTCTCATCCCCTCAGCTCACCCGCGGGCCCGGGACAAGCCGCGCAACCTTCCCGACCCGCATCAACCGACCAAGACACGTGACCCGGGCGATCCGTGCGTCATGCCGCACCTCAGGGCAAAAGCCGAGTCGTACGCCATGGTGCGCCCGCCGCTACCGCAGATCGCTGAACGAATCCTGCGGTTTGGTAAAGAAAAGGCTGTGAGCCCTGTTCAGAGTGGGGTGACAGGCGACAGGATCCCCCGTGCAGCTCTGTGATCACCGCCGCCCTCGCGCGGCGCTTTATGCAGGGGGACCCCCACGTGAGAAGAACAGCAGCGCTCGGCGCTGCCGGCACCCTGGTGACCGGCACGCTCATAGCCGGAGCCATCGCCGCCACGCCCGCCAGCGCGGGCCAGCAGCACCACCGCGGGTCGGCCGAGGACCGCGGCGTGCAGGTCGCCGCCGACCGCGCGGCCAAGAAGGGCATCGACTGGCAGACCTGCCCCGCCGACTGGGGGCTGAAGGCTCCCATCCAGTGCGGTTACGTCACCGTCCCGATCGACTACGCCAAGCCCAACGGTCCCACGATCAAGATCGCCGTGGACCGCGTCGGCAACACCGGCAGCAAGAAGGAGCGACAGGGCTCCCTCGTCTACAACCCCGGCGGCCCCGGCGGCTCGGGCATGAAGTTCCCGACCCGCGTCACCGGCAAGAACCCGCTGTACGCCAACCTGGCCAAGGCGTACGACTTCGTCGGGTTCGACCCGCGCGGCGTCGGCCACTCCGCCCCGATCTCCTGCGCCGACCCGCAGGAGTACGCCAAGGCGCCCAAGGCCGACCCGGTGCCCGACAGCGAGGCCGACAAGCGCGCCCAGCGCAAGCTGGCCAAGGAGTACGCGCTCGGCTGCAAGGAGCGCAGCGGCGCCCTGCTGAAGCACATGACGACGCCGAACACGGCCCGTGACCTGGACGTGATCCGCGCCGCCCTGGGCGACAAGAAGCTCAACTACCTCGGCGTCTCCTACGGCACCTACCTCGGTGCCGTGTACGCCACGCTCTTCCCGGACCACGTCCGCCGGATGCTGGTCGACTCCGTCGTCAACCCCTCGCGCGAGAACATCTGGTACCAGGCCAACCTGGACCAGGACGTCGCCTTCGAGACGCGCTGGGGCGACTGGAAGAAGTGGGTCGCCAAGAACGACGCCGCCTACCACATCGGCGACACCGAGGCCAAGGTCCAGGCGAAGTGGGAGCAGCTGCGCGCCACCGCCAAGAAGAACCCGATCGGTGGCGTCGTCGGCCCGGCCGAGCTGATCAACTTCTTCCAGAAGGCGCCCTACTACGACTCCTCGTGGGCCCCGACCGCCCAGGCGTGGAGCGCGTACCTGAAGGGTGACGAGAAGCCGCTGATCCAGGGCGCCGGCCCGGACATGAGCGACATCGCGGGCAACATCGCCTCCGAGAACAGCAACGCGGTCTACACGGCCGTCGAGTGCAACGACGCCAAGTGGCCCACCAGCTGGCGCAAGTGGGACCGGGACAACACCCGCGTCCACCAGAAGGCCCCGTTCATGACCTGGGCCAACGCCTGGATGAACCTGCCCTGCGCCACCTGGCCGGAGAAGCAGCTGACCCCCGTCGACGTCAAGACCGGCAAGGGCCTGCCCAGCGTGCTGATCGTGCAGAGCACCCGCGACGCGGCCACCCCGTTCGAGGGCGCCGTCGAGCTGCACAAGCGCCTCAAGGGCTCGCGCATGATCATCGAGCAGGGCGCCGGTTCGCACGGTGTCACCAGCCTGGTCAACCCCTGCATCAACAACCGGGTCGACACCTACTTCCTCACCGGCAAGACCGACCCCAAGGACGTGACGTGCACCCCGCACGCCACCCCGCAGCCGAGCAAGGCGTAACCGAAAGCCGCGCCACGGCCTAGCCGTCCCGTGGCCCAGCCGGTCCTACGGCTCGGCCACGTACCGGCATCCCGGGCCCCGCGAGCCCGCCCAGCCTCAGCTGGTGACGGACTCGCGGGGCCCGGTGCCGTGTGCTGGCGCCCCACGAGCCTCAGGCGCATCGCCCGTTACCTCGGCAGCGCCGCCGCCCAGCGTTCCAGTACGCCGAAATCGTCGGCCGTCAGACCGCGTCGGGGATCGACCCGGTGCAGGAGGGCGGGACCGCCATGGTGCTCCGCGACCCACGCGCGGTCCACGTCGGTGATCTCGTCGTCGACCCAGGCGAACGCGCGGCCCTTCGCCCACGCGACGATCTCCGGCGTCTTCCAGAACACGCCGCTGCCGGGTTCGGGCCGTGGCGAGGGCCACCGTATGAACGGCAGGGCGGGCAGCCCCAGGACCGGCGCGACGAAGTCGTTGGCTTCTTCCTCCCACGTCGTCGCCCAGACCAGCTCGAACGGAAGCGCGGCCAGCGCCGCCCCATGGCCCGGGTTGAGCCACACCCGCAACGGCTTCGCCGGCTTGTTCGGCAGCCCCTCCGCGGTGAGCCGTCGCCGCTCGGCCGCCTCCCAACGAGGCGTCAGCAGCCGGTGCGTCCCATACCCCTCGGGCCGCCGGTACGGCTTCGCCGCGTACGGATTCAGCGGCCCATCCACGTCCACCAACAACACCGGTAACACCAGAGCATCCCCTCCCGGCCCCAAGGCGATCATGCTACCGAGCGCTGAGGTGCGCTCGCCCGGAGCGCAGACCGCAAGCAAGTGCGTTGCCCGTCGTGGCCGTCATTCCCCGCCCGATGGGTCGGTTCCGAAGCGGCGAACCAGGCAGAAGCCCGCCGACGCCCAATGCTGTAATCGGATCGTGAAGTCGCTGCTCGTACTCTCCGTCCTGCTCCTGGTGTTCGCCGTGCCGACTGCCGGCGTTTGGCTGCTGGGACGGCGGGCGAAGGTCCCCGCCCGGATGCTGATCGTGTTCGTGCCGGCCGGTTGGCTGGCGGTACTCGTCGGCGGAATCCTCTCGCAGCGAGCACACGGGACTCTGTTCCCGGAAACATCCCCGTGCCACCGCACCGGAACTCCGGTCACGCAATACTTCCCGCCCGACTCGTTCTGCCGGCACGATGACGGGGAATTGCGGACGGTGAACGGGCCGACCGGCAAGTTCGTGTTCTGGACCGCCGCTGGCACGGCCGTTGCCGTGTCGGGAGGTGCCGTCGTACGACGTCGTCGACGGGCCTGAATCCTTGGCCTCGTAGGTCGCACTCCTGTCCATCAGGGCAACAGGTCGCGGCCCTGCGCAGCCGGTCGCGACGTGGTTCGTGGGTCCTATGGCCGGGTGGTCGACAATCACGCCTGCATGGTGGTGACGAAGGGAGGTCGGGCCTGTCCTCGACGGGCCCCGGAACGGTGACTGCCTACCTCGCCGAACGCGGACTCGACGTGTCAGGAGTGGATCTCTCTCCCCGCATGGTCGAGAACGCGCGCCGTCTCCATCCGCACTGCCGCTTCAGCGTCGCCTCTGTTACCGACCTCGGCCCTTGGTGAAGCATCACTCGCCGACGTGCTCGGGTGGGGCGACCTGAACAACTCGTGGACCTGATTCAGCGGGCTGGCCTGTCTCCGGTCGCCGAACTCCGCCTTCTTGCAGAGGAATACAGCGGGCCCGGACTGGTCGTGATGGTCAGGCGCCCCGGCTGACGGCCAGGCGCCGGGAGAGGTGCAGGCATCCTCCGAGGGCTTTCCTCCCAAGGGCCTTCCTGGCCAGCGCCTGACCCGCCGCCGGGCGCGCCGTCTGCCCAAGGCGCTGCGGCACGAGCTGGCGGCCGGCCTTCTCCGCGCGGGTTGCTCGATCGGGGCCGGTGCATCGTCCGGGACGACACGTGCGGCTGAGATTGATCTTGGCGGGCGGTAGGCTGCCCGCCATGTCGGGAATCGAACGCGTCGCCTGGCCGCCCGCCCCGATCAAGACGGAGCGGCTCGTGCTCCGTGAGTCCGAGGCCCGGGACCGTGTGGCGTTCATCGAGCTGTTCACCTCGCCGGAGGTGAACACCTACCTGGGCGGCCCCCGACCGCGTGATGAGTGCGAGCGCACGTTGCCCGCGATACCCGGCCGCCGCGTCGGCCTTTTCGTGATCGAGCTGGACGGCGCGATGATCGGCACCGTCGAGCTCAACCGGCGCGACGCGGAGCGCCGGAGCAAGGTCCGCCCGGATGCCGGGGAAGCCGAACTCGGCTACCTGCTCCTGCCACAGGCATGGGGATACGGGTACGCCGCCGAGGCGTGCGCGGCGGTGCTCGGCTGGTTCGCCGACGTGCTTCCCGGCGAGCCGGTGGTGCTCTGCACCCAGACCGCCAACGACCGCTCGATGCGCCTCGCGGCGAAGCTGGGCTTCACCGAGGTGCAGCGGTACGAGGCGTGGGGCGCCGAACAGTGGATGGGCATATGGTCCCCGGTCGCGTCATCCGGCTGAACTCGCTTCCCACGGCGCGGATCCAGGAGGACACGATCGGTCGCCGGAGGCCCCAGAGCACCGCTTGACCGCTGCCCGCCACGTCAACCGGCCATGATCGACCTCAGCGGAACTCTGCGGTGCGCGACTACTCGTAACCGCAGCCCCGCAGACGGAGCCGCAGCGGAGTCTCGCCACCCGCGGCCGCGCGGGACCACGGCGCTTCGGGGAACAGGCGGGGCTTCACCGGGACGGGCGGATTCCGTCGATGGCGATGTCGAGCAGTCGGTTCGCCTGGGCGTCGTCATCGTGCTGCTCGGTGACGAGTGAGATGGCGTTGACGAGCGCGAGGAGGTCTTCGGCGCGTACGTCGGGTCGTACCGTGCCTGCCTGCTGTGCGCGGTGCAGGAGTTCTGCGGCCGCGGCCGTGATGGCCGCCCGGCAACTCTCGTTGTGGTGCAGGAGGTCGGCGTCCCGGCCGTCGTGCAGCAGGGAGGCGGCCAGTCCGCGGCTGGCCGCGGCGTAGGTGTTGAGGTCGCGGAGCCAGGCGAGGAGCGCGTCGCCGGGGCTGCTGTGCGCGGCGTGTTCCCGCGCTCTGGAGCAGAGCGCCTCGACGCGGTCGTGGAAGACGACTTCGAGCAGCGAGCGCCGGGACGGGAAGTGCCGGTGCAGGGTCGCCGATCCCACCCCGGCCCGGCGCGCGATCTCCTCCAGTGAGGCCCCGACGCCGTCCGCGGCGAACATCTCCTGCGCCGCGGCAACGATGCGCTCGTAGTTGCGCCGGGCGTCCACGCGCAGGGGGCGTTGCCGGGCGGACTCGGTCACGGTGACCTCCGGGGGTTGCGAAATGGGGTGGCCCTCCGGTTACTGTAGCCCAGTCAGGTGGAGGTGCCCTCCGCTTTTGGTGAGCGACGGGAGACAACATGCGCGCCGTGCAGTACGACCGTTTCGGTCCGCCCGAGGTGCTCCGTGTGAACGAGGTGCCCGTCCCGCAGCCGGGCCCGGGAGAGGTGCTCGTCGCAGTCCACGCCGCCGGCGTGGAAGCGGGGGAGGTCACCTTTCGTGCGGGACGGATGCGCCATATCAGCCGGGCACGCTTTCCCCGCGGCGTCGGCAGCGACTTCACCGGCCGCGTCTCGGCGACCGGACCGGGCGTTCACGCCTGGCGAGCCGGAGACGCGGTGTGGGGGCTGATGCCCCACTTCACCTTCGGCGCCATCGCCGACTACGTCCGCGTCCCCCAGGAGAGGCTGGCCCGCGCGCCGAAGAACCTGAGCCTCCTCGAAGCCGCGGCTCTTCCCGTCTCGGGGACCACCGCACTGACCGCGCTGACGGACAAGGCCCGGCTCGCCCGCGGTGAGCGGCTCCTGGTCCGCGGTGCGACCGGAGGCGTCGGCAGCGTCACCGTACAGCTGGGCAAGGCCCTTGGGGCCCACGTCACCGCCCTGGCCTCGGCCCACAACCTCGACTGGATCACCGCACTCGGAGCCGACGCGGCGCTCGATTACCGCACCACCCGGCCCAAGGATCTCGGCCGCTTCGACGTCATCGTCGACCTCGTGGGCACCGACCTGGGCGCCTACCAGGCCCGACTGGCCCGGCAGGGACGCATGGTGGCCCTCGCTTTCGATGCGGAGCGCATGCTCACCTCCGTGCTCGGGGTCGGGCTGCGGGCGGCCGTCGCCCCTCGACGGTTCAAACTCTTCAGCAACAACCCCTCGCCGGACCGGATCGCCGAGCTGACCCACTTCGCCGAGACCGACCGCGTACGGCCGGTGATCGACGCGGTCTTCCCCATGGCCGACATCGCGGAGGCCCACCGACGGCTCGAAGCCGGCGGCGTCCGGGGGAAGTACGTGATCGACATGGAACGCGAACGCTCCTAGCCACGCGGGCGCCCGAAACCTCTCGCTGCCGACACGAACACCATTGAGGGGCCTTGACATACGCGCGGCCGGAATAGGAGGGCGGTCGGCGCCGACTCGCTCACCGGTGGCACAGGAAGCACCCGTCCCAGAGCGGAAGCGCGCTGAGAATCCGGTGCCGTGAGCATGAGACGATCGCGCGCTCGTCCGGCCCGGGGAAGCCTGTGGCGAGGTCGGGGCCGTAGGCCGGCGCGAAGGGCTCGACCATGGCCTCGAACTGGCGCAAGTGGCCATGGACGGAGGAAGGGGTGTACCCCAGTTCGTTCCAGCGGTGACGGCTAAGCGCGAGGGTCCTGGCGCGCAGCACGAAGTCCTTCGACCGGGCTCGCTCCCGCGCGGTCGCGCTCCACGCGATGCCGTGCAGATCGAACCCGACCGCCCCTCGTCCCATCACCTGCTGGTCCTGCAACGTCAACAGAGCCGCGAAGCGGAAGTCCCACAGGTCCTCGGCGAGGCCGGTCACCGCCGGCGTCAGCACGTCGATGAACGCTTCGGTGCCGCCGTTGGTCAAGTACAGACTCTGCTTCCCGCCACTGAAAACGTTCCCCACGAGGACACCGTACGACTGCCTTCGTGAGTCCGTTGGACGCGGCGTGGCCGCGAGCGGCAGGCCCGCACCGACCGGCGTTGGCGCGGAGCCGTGTCAGTGGCTGGCCCTAGATTCGTCGTATGAGTTCTTCCCTGAGCGTCCACCTGCTCGACGTGACCGCTACGCGTGCCCTGGTCGGATCCGGCGACAACCAGCTGCTGGAGGTGATACGCGCCGAGTTCGGCGACGACCTGGCGCGTGACGACGACTATCACAGCGACGCGATCGAACAGGGCGCCCCCACTTCGGACGAGGCCCTGCACGCGGTCATCCACGGTGGGCCCTTCAGCGAGAACCGGGACCATGCTTTCCAGTACGGCTACGCCTACAAGCGGCTGTGCTCGCTCACCGGCGCGTTCCTGCCCAACGACTGTTTCACACCGCACAAGGGCGACTGGCTGTCGGTCGTCGACCAGGGGCTGAAAGCCCTGGGCATCACCGCCGTATCCGTGGAAGCCTTCAGCCACGGCGCCCCGCCCGCTCCACTGCCCTACTCCTACACCCCGGGCTGTGGGGAGTGGACGCCCGATCACATAGCCCAGGCGCTGGAGCAGTTCGAAACCACCAAGCGCGCGGTCGATGAATCGGGGCAGGCCCCGCCACTGGAGCCCGAGGTCGTGGACGCCGTCATGCAGTGCCTCGGCTGGATGCGGCACGCACAGGCCCGGCCCGGCTTCGGCATCATCGGCTTTCGTGCATAGTGGGTCGAATCGCCTACGAGCTTGAAGTCCTCGGCGGCGCTGACCAGAACCAACGATGCCGGACGCACCAGGCACCCCATGGAGATGAGGTCCGCCGAACTCGCCGCGCACGTACTGCACGCAGCATCCGCGCGGAGGGACTCCGGCTCGACCTGGCGTCCGGCGCGGCCCGGCGCCGTCATCGCCCTCAAGACACCCGGCGCCGTCATCACCCTCAAGACAGCCGAGGGTCAGTCGTCCACCGGCCTCCCTTTCCCCCAGAAATGCTCGAACGTACATTCTTTTATTGCTATATGCTCCCGCTGTCACCACGCGACCACTTCCGTCCCCGCCGTGACGCAGCACGGCGCCGGGGCATGGGGTGAGTCGGTCACGTCATCGAGCTGGGGGGCCAGTGAAGAGACCCACGAAGACCGCTTTGACGCTGGGCACGGCAGGAATCGCGCTGGTCGCCACCATGGCGCCCGCAGCCAACGCCGCCCCGGCGTCGCCGCACGCGCGTTACACCGAGGCCCAAATAGCCGGCATGACCCCGGAAAAGCAGGAGAAACTGCTCGCGCCCCTGCGCGCGATAGCCGACGCGGCCGACCGCGCCGGTTCGGGAAGCCAGGCGGACATTTACGCCGGGGTACGCATCGACGCTCCCCGGGAAACCGTCCACGTCTATCTGACCGACCTGTCCCGGGCCGCGAAGTTCATCAAAGCCGCATCGGCCCTGGACCGCCGGATCGATACCGGCAAAATCACCATCGTGAAGGCCGGCCACACCCGGCAGGAGATGCACGAAGTCCGTGACCGCCTGCTCGCCCAGGAAAAGGCCGGGAAACTGCCCTACAAAATCCACACGGTGGCGGTCGCGGCCGACGCGTCGACACTGGAAGTAGCGGTGGACAAGCCGGACGTTGCGGCCAAGACGTCGGCCGCCGCGCGACGGAACCCCGACGCGCGGAGCCTCGCCCCGGCGACCGACGTCCCGGTGGCCTTCAAGCAGGGACAGCGGATATCCCCCGCCGCCCGGACCTGGGCCGACGTGAGGTGGAAGGACGGCACGCCGTTCATCGCCGGTGACGTGCTCACCGACGGTTCGCAGTACTGCTCGGCCGGACTCCCGGCCGTACGCAAGAGCGACAACAAGCCGGTCATGGTGACCGCCGCCCACTGTTTCGCCAACGGCCTGAAGATATACACCGGATCGGGCACCACCCCCACCTTCGGCAAGTTCTACGACGGACTCAACGGCCAGCTCGGCAATTACGTCGGCACGGTCAACGGCGTATCGACGAACTGGGACGCCGAACAGCTCATCGGCACCGACAACAACGCCGACGTGAGCGAGACGACCGGCTATAAGCCCGTCACCGGTGTCGCCTACTCGCACAACGGTGATTTCGTCTGCCAGAACGGCGCCGCGTCCTTCTTCATGAAGCAGGAAACCGTCTGCGGCATCAAGGTCGTCAATGACGACATCACCTACACCCTGGACACCGGCTGGAAGGTCCGCGGCGTCGAAGGAACCCGGCTGCCCGGCAACCCCTGGACCGTGGCGCACGGCGACAGCGGCTCGATGGTCTACACGTCAAACGGCTCCGCACGCCAGGCACGCGGCATCGTCTCGGCACTGGCAAGCCCGTACCAGACCAACGCCGGCAGCTACATGTACTGGACCGAGGCGACGGACATCTTCAACCACTTCGGCCTGAAGCTCAACCCGAAGACGTAATCGCGGACCGGAAGGTCGGCAGTATCCCGTACGGCCGTGAGAGCGACCCATGACCCACGGCCGTACGGGCCCGCCCCAGCCCGGCTCAGTCCTCGACGCGCTGGGTCACCGGCGCATCCGTACGGTCGCCGGGGAATTCGTACCAGCGGCGATGCAGGCAGACGAAGCGCACATCGGCGCAGACCAGGCGCATGAAGCCGGAGACGGTCTCGGCCAGCCGTTCCTGGGCTCCGGGGTGGGCGAGGCGGCCGTCGTCGGTGAAGCCCTCGTGCGCGCGGGGGAGGCTGAACATGTCGGGGTAGACCCGTGTCCCCAGATGCTCCAGCGGCACCCGTAACGCCCACAGGCCACGGTTGCCGCCGATCATCGAGGGCGAGGACGACAGCAGCAGCGCGTGCTTGGTCTTGAACGGCTGTGGTCGCACCCGTGACACCCAGTCGATGGCGTTCTTCAGTGGTCCCGGGACCGACGCGTTGTATTCGGGGGAGGAGATGACGAACGCGTGGCACTGCCCGATCCGCTCGGACAGGGCCAGTGCCCCCGGAGGCAGCCCTTCCGCGTCCTCCACGTCACCGTCGTACAGGGGCATGGCGAAATCGCGCATCCTGGCCAGGTCGACCTCGGCACCGCTGTCCGCGACCAGGCCCGCCGCCAGGGAGGCCAGCCGCGCGTTGGTGGAGCCGGTGCGCAGGGCCGCACCGAAGACCAGGACCCGAATGGCAGCCGGTGCGAGGTCTGCGTCCATCGTGTGGTCCCTTCCGTCGGGCGGGGGTTACGTCAGCCAGTCTGGCCCGGCCGGCTCCGCCCGATAAGCGCCGAGCAGGCCGAAGGACATCGCCCCGATCGTCGACGGCGACCTCGTCGCATCACGTCCAGTACCGCACGATCAGCACGGTGGCGGCGGTCAGCCCGATGACCACCACGCACGCGCGCAGGACCGTGGGCGGCATCCGCCGGGCGAGGCGGGCGCCGATCTGGCCGCCGAGGAGGGACCCGGCCGTCAGGAGCAGGGCCGGCAGCCAGGCGATCGGCGCGATCAGGATGAAGAGGAGAGCGGCGACGGCGTTGATCACGCCGATGCAGATGTTCTTGATGCCGTTGAGGCTCTGGATGTCCTCGTCGAGGAGCAGACCGAAGAGGGCGAGCAGGACGACGCCGGCCGCGGCGCCGAAGTAGCCCCCGTACACGCCCGCGCCGAAGATGCCCGCCCACAGGAAGGGCCCGCCTTCGGCGGCGACGGCCCGCCACTTTCCCCGGTCGCCGTGATGGGCCTCGCCCCCGTCGCGGTCCACCGTCCGTGCGGACCGGGCGAGTCTCTTCTTGAGCCAGGGCTGGGCCATGACCATCAGGCTGGCGACCAGTACCAGGGCCGGGACGATGGCGTTGAACGCGGCGGCAGGCAGGACGACGAGTCCCAGCGCGCCGACGACGGCCCCCAGGAGGGACACGGCGCCGAACAGCGTGATCCGGTGGCGCCGGCCCTTGAATTCGTGGCGGTAGCCGTAGGCTCCGCTGAAGTTGCCGGCCACCAGGCCCACCGTGTTCGACATGTTCGCCAGGACGGGCGGGAGACCGCTGGCGATCAGCACGGGAAAGGTCAGCAGGGTGCCGGAACCGACGATGGTGTTGATGATTCCGGCGAGAACGCCGCTGGTCAGCACCAGGGTCACGGTCAGTGCGCTGACCGTCATCAGGCCGCCGTGCCGAGGAAGCGACGGAAGCGCCGGGCGACCTCGTACGGTGTGACGGTGGGCCGGCCCAGATCCGTGCGGGAGCCCGGACTGATCCGCGCGTGGATCAGGTGTGGTCCCGGGGAGGCCAGCGCACGGGAAAACGCTTCGGCGAAGCCCCGCAGGTCGTCGCTGACGGCGGCGTGCCGGTAGCCGCAGGCGAGGGCGACGCGGGCGAAGCCGACGCCGGCGGAGACGGTGGCCTGGCCGCCGGTGGAGTCGTGGACCTCGTTGTCGATCACCACGTGGACGAGGTTATCGGGTCGGGCGGCGCCGACGGTGGCCATGGCGCCGAGTTTCATCAGCGCCGCCCCGTCGCCGTCCAGGACGACGACGGGCCGCGGTGTGTTCAGCGCGGCGCCCAGGCCCAGCGCGCCGGCGCACCCCATGGAGCCGACCAGGTAGAAGTGCTGTTCGCGGTCGGCCAGGGTGAACAGTTCGCGTCCGCACTTGCCGGTACCGGCGATGACCGCCGCCTCGGGCGGAACGGTGGCGAGTACGGATTCCAGCACGTTCGCGCGGGTCGGACGCCGGGCACCGCGGGTGTGGTCCGCCGGTGCGGCCCCGTCGCCATGGCGTGCGGGCGGGGGCTGGTCGAGTGGTCCGTCCGCGGCCACCGTGCCCTTCTCCATGATCAGCGCGGTGGGCAGTTCGGTGGCGGCCATGAGCTTTCCGGCTTCCTCCAGCGAGCCTTCGATCTCCTCCGGCCGGTCGGGGAAGGGACGGTGGGAGATGCCGATCACGGTCAGCAGGTCGTGCGTGACGCGGCCCATCACCTCGTGCTGGGGTTCGTCCTTGACGCCGGGCCGGCCGCGCCACGTGCACACGAGCAGCAGCGGGATGCGGAACGGGTGGCACAAGGAGGTCAGCGGGTTGACCATGTTGCCGAGCCCCGAGTTCTGGCACATCACCACCGGCTGCCGCCCCGCCAGCCAGGCGCCGGCGGCGAGTCCGACGGCTTCGCCCTCGCTGGTGGCGCCCAGATAGCGCAGCTCGCGGCGGCTGATCGCACCGTTGATCAGCGGGGTGAGGAAGGAGCACGGGACTCCGGTGTAGAAGTCGAGCCCGCGGCGCTGGGCCGCGTCGAGGAACTGCCCGGCCCGGATCACGAGGCGTCCCTCCTGGAGGCGGGGGCAGGGTCGGCCGGCAGATACCGGCGGGACGCGTCGTCGAGTTCGCCGTAGTCCAGGAAGTCGAAGACCTCCTGCACCGGGACCAGGTCCTGCTCGACGTCGCTGACCCGCCGCTTCTTGAAGACCTCCTCGCTGACCTCGCGCATGGCGCGCATCGAGGCGCGCATGTTCTGGTTGGCCCAGATCAGCGTCGAGATGCCGGCCCGCTCGAAGGTGTCGACGCCGACCGACCGGTGGTAGGTGGTGGGCGTGATGACCAGCGGGGACCTGCGTCCCCATTCCCTGGCGAAGGCCAGTACCTCCTTGCCGTCCTTGCGCTTGGAGTGGATGAAGACGGCGTCCGCCCCGGCCTGCCGGTACGCCTCCGCCCGGCCGAGCGCCTCGGCGAGCGAGAAGCCGGACACCAGCGCCTCGACCCGGGCGATGACACAGAAGTCGTCGTCGGTCTGGCTGTCCTTGCACGCGGCGATCTTCCCGCGGAACTCGTCGGTGTCCGCCAGCGGCTGGCGGTCGCCGATGAACGAGTTGGTCTTCGGGAACAGCTTGTCCTCGATGCAGACCCCCGCCACACCCAGCCGGCACAGCTGCCGTACGAAGCGCCGGGCGTTGTTGAAGTTGCCGTACCCGGTGTCCCCGTCGACCATGATCGGGATGCGGGTGGCATCGGCCATGTAGGCGACGGTGTCGAGCACTTCGCCCGCGCTGACCTCGTTGCTGTCCCGTACGCCGAGCGCGGTGGAGATGGAGAAGCCGGAGGCCCAGATCCCCGGGAACCCGACGTCCTCCACGATGCGGGCGGACAGGCCGTTGTGCGCTTCCATCAGGAAGCCGAGGCTCCGTGAACGCAGGAGTTCGCGCATCATGGTGGTCTTGGCGGTGGTGGGCGTGTGGTGGTTGTGGTGCATGAGGTCCTCCCGTTGGATGCTGCCTCCGGTGTCGCCCACGGGCCGGAGCACCTGCGGACGCCTGCGTTCTCGGTGATGTCAGGGGTGGTGTCAGGCGGTCGTGGTGGGCTCGTAACCCCAGCCCGCGCGGTCCCGCCGGGCGCGGCGCAGGGTCTGCGGCCGCCGGACGGTCTGGGTCAGCTCCAGGTGTTCGAGATAGCCGTAGCCCTCCCCGTTGCCGAGTTTGATCAGCGCGCCGGTGCCGCTGAATCCGTGGGGCACGCACGGTCCGACCCACAGGCTGTCGTCGGGGGCGAGCTGCTGCTCGTGTACGGTGCCGTGCTCGTCGGCCCACCAGGCGATCGGGGCCCCGTGGGTCGCGAGATAGTGGCCGGCCCCGTGGTCGAACAGGTCGAGCGCGCGGGTGTCGGCACGGTCCACGGAGAGGTAGAGCCCCACGATGTCGGGCAGTTGGGGCGCGCCGGCCATGGAAGCGGCGCGGTAGGCGCCGAATTCCCGGATGGAGGCGACACCGTCCTCGACCGAGCACCACGTCTTGCCGATCTCGTCGTGCACCGGCTCGGCAGGCAGCAGCAGCCGGTGGTCGACGCCGAGCACGGGACCGATGCGCCGCAGGTCGGCCAGGCCGAGCGCGTCGCCGTCACCGGACAGGCAGGCCGCGATCTTCTGTTTCGGGATGCCGGTGGCGGTGGCCAGCGAGGCGGCGGTGTGCGCCCTGCGGCGCAGGGCGATGGCGAGCACGGCGGCCTGCCCGTCGGCGGACCAGTCCTCGACGAACCGGTCGTAGGAGGCGTCGGTCCACTCGTTGGCCCGAGAAAGCAGCGCGTGCAGGTTCGACTTGCAGGTGTAGGAGATGATCCGGGCGGGTTCCTGGCCTGCCAGCGAGTAACTGTGCGGCCGGTAGGAGGGTTCGAGGTAGGAGTCGCCGATGATCCAGGCGTGTTCGGGGGCCCGATTGGCTTTCAGCACGGCCCACGTCAGATCGTTGATCTCCTCGCCCCAGCGGCCGTGAATATCGCCGGGCCCGATGTTCACGGTGATGGCCGGTTCCAGATGGCCGTTGTTGAGCTTCGGCAGCCGCCCTTCGGGACACAGAATGTCCAGGATTACGGGAGCGATGTACCCCGAGGGAGCCGGCAGCGAATAGTAGTTGTAGAAATGAAAGCCGTCGCGCTGCACCGCGCGCCGGGTCGCAGCCGTGTCGGCGCGGCTCTGGAAAAGGGCGGCGGGCTGCCGCGCCCGTCCCACGGCGAGTTCTTCGACGGGGACATCCAAAGAATCGGCCAGCTTGCGGACCTCGGCCCCGGAGAGTTCCAGGCTCTCTTCCACGGTGTCCGGGCGCAGGTCGAGTGCGATGCCGGTACGGTCCCGCACGTGTTCCGGGGTGAGTTTGCGGGCGTTGAGCCAGTGCATGAGCTTGTACGGATCGATGGTGGGCGGATTCGGCACGATGGCCTCCGGGTTCCTGTTTCCCTTTTTTCTGGGTCCTGGTTGCTGTCACCGGTCGCTGTTTTCTGATCAGCTGGTACTCTCCGCGCGCAGCAAGGCGGTGAGCTGGTCACGGCTCATGTGCCGGGGGTTGTTGTCGAAGCGGTTGTACGTCACCACGTCGTCGGCGAGCACGCGTACGTCGATGTGGTCGAGCCCGCGCAAGGCGGGAAGTCCGAGCCGTCTCAGGAGTACGTCCAGGCGTTGGTGCGCCTCGGCCGGGTCCCGCGCGTCGAGCCGCTGGCACACGGAACGCAGCACACGCGTCACGTGCTCCGGGCCCCGGGGATCACGGCAGTCCTGCGCCGTGACGACGGCGTTGAACCGCAGGACGGCACCGAGGGTGAGAGCGCAGGCATGGCCGTGCGGGACGCCGTGGCGCAGGGTCATCGGATACGAGACGGCGTGCGGGACGGTGGTCCGGGTGCCGGCGATGGCCAGCCCGGCGAAGACGCTCGCGCAGCTCAGTACGGTGCGCGCCGCCTCGTCGCCTGGATCCGCCAGTACGGCCTCCAGCCCCTCGACGGCCAAACGGACGGCGGGCAAACTGAAGCGCAGCGATTCGGCGTCGGCAGCGACCGACCAACTGGACTCCACCGCCTGGGCCAGCGCGTCCAGGCCGCAACTGCGCCACACCCCGTCTGGCGCGCTCATCGTCAGCAGCGGGTCGACGATCGCGAGGTCGGGAAAGAGCGCCGCCTGGTCCAGCGCCCGTTTGCGCTGCTCACGCTCGTCCCACACGGTCGCCGTACGGGTGACCTCCGCACCGCTGCCCGCCGTCGTCGGTACGGCGACCAGCCCGGTACCGCGCGGCCCGCCGCGACCAGCGGCGTCGGAGCCCGATTTCTGGTCAACCGCCTCGGCCACGGACCGCTCACCGGCCGCCAGCAGGGCCACGGCCTTGCCGGTGTCCAGTACGCTGCCGCCGCCGATCGCCACCACACCGTCGACCCGGTGCTGCCGCGCGATATTGAGTACGTGCTGCATGCTCTCCGGCGTCGGATTGGCGCGCGGATTCTCCACCACCACCGCCGTCCCCAGACGTCGGCAGGCCGCGACCACCGCCGCCAGCCAGGGCTTGACGGCCGCCTCCCGGCCGGTGAGCACCATGGGCCGGTGGAAGCCGCGTACTCCCAGCCGATGCCGGATCACCGTATCCAGCGTGTGGGCGGCGCCGCGGCCGAAAACCACCTGCGTCGGCACGTAGCGGGGCACGGGAAGAGCCACGGAGTGGTCTGCGGACTCCAGCAGCTGCCGGACGTCCGCTTCCCGGTGGGGCAGTTCGGTGATCGCCACGATGCTCCTCTCGCCGCCAGCGCCCGCTAGGCCAGGCGGCCGAAGAGCGGCGGCCGTCCGGTCAGCAGGACGCGCCGGATCTCCTCGGCGACGCGCAGCCGCTGGCTGCGCTCCGAGGCGTCCGACAGGAACGCCCGGTGCGCGGTGACCACCGTGTGGGGCGAGGTGAGGATTTCCTTGTTCACCGGGTGGTCGCAGGGGTTCTCCGGGGTGAACACGTCCGAGCCGTAACCGCCCAGCCGCCCGTCCCGCAGGCGCTCCAGCACCGCTTCGGGCTGTACCAGTCCGCCCCGCGCGGTGTTGACCAGCAGGGCACCGCGCCGCAGGGGCCGCAGCGACATGTCGTTGATCATGTGCCGTGTGCTGTCGTCCAACGGGGCGTGCAGCACGACGGCGTCCGCGTCGAAGAACAGCTCGGCCAGCGAGGGCCGTCCCTGGACCCCGTAGCCGCGCATCAGGTCGTCGTGTACGTAGGGGTCGTAGGCCAGCACCCGCCGGTAGAGCGGCTGGAGTTTACGGCTGGTGGCCCGGCCGATGCGCCCGAAGCCGACGATGCCGACGCTGAGGTCACCGGTACGCCGGGGGACGCCACCGGCGTGGATGCTCCACCGTCCCTCCTTGACCAGACCGTCCTGGGCGATCAGCTTGCGTTCCAGCGCCAGCAGCATGGCCACGGTGTGGCTGCTGACCTCGTCGACGCAGTAGTCGGGCACGTGGAAACCGAGGATGCCGTGGCGTTCCAGCAGACCGGCGTTGAGATTGTCGGTACCGACGCCCTGGCGGGCGACGACCCGGCAGCCGGGTTTCAGCAGATCGACGACCTCTTGGGTGATCTGCGCGCGGTAGATGGCGACCGCGTCGGCGCCGCGCAGGGCACCCAGGAACGCGTCGCCGGAGACATCGAAGGCACCGTCCCGGTACGGACCGAACCGCATCTGGATGTCCGTGCCGTACACCTCGCGTTCGACGTCGGCGCGATCGCAGTCCACGGCACCATCGGGGCCGATCACCCAAGCGGGGTCGGTATAGAGGACGACAGGCATGACGGCATCACCTCACTGAGCGTTGGCGCGAAGACGGATGTCTCCGGTGATGCGGCGGCGCCGGTTACAGCACCAGGGTCTTGAGGCGGGTCATCTCCCGCATGGCGTAGCGCACGCCCTCGCGCCCGTGGCCGCTGTCCTTGACCCCGCCGAAGGGGATGTTGGGCGACTCGAACTGCGGGCCGCCGTTGACGATGACGGCGCCGACCTGCAACTCACGGGCGGCCCGCATCGCGTCGTCGATCCGCTGGGTGAACACCCCGGCCTGGAGGCCGACCCGGCCGGCATTCAGGTAGTCGACCGCGTCGGCAAGGTCCTTGACCCGCACCAGCGGGGCGCAGGGCCCGAAGGTCTCCTCGCACACCAGCGGTGCGCCGCGGTCGACGTGATCCAGCACCGTCGGCCAGAACTGCGCCCCACGGCGCCGCCCCCCGGCCAGCACCCGCGCACCGCCGTCCACTGCTTCCGCCACCCGCCGCTCCACCCGTATGGCCGCCGGCTCGTCGATCAGCGTGCCGATGTCGGTGCCGGGGTCGCGGGGGTCGCCCACCACCAGCCGCTCGGTCGCCTCTACCAGCATGTCGGCGAACTCGTCCGCGACCTGTTCCTGCACCAGGATCCGCTTCACCCCGCGGCACGACTGCCCCGCCGTCGCGTACGCCCCCGCAGCGGCGGCGCTGACCGCCGCGGACAGATCGGCATCATCGGCCACGATCAAGGCCCCGCTGTCCCCCAACTCGAAGGCGCTGCGGATCATGCCGATACGGCGGGCGATCCGCTGCCCGACCGCGGCGCTGCCCGTGAACGTCACCATGTCGACGTACTCACAGCTCACCAGCGCCTCGCCGACCTCCAGCGGGTCCCCGGTGACCAGCGCGATCATCCCGGGCGGCAGCCCGCTGTCCAGCAGCGCCCGGACGAACAGCCCGGCGGTCAGCGGCGCCTTCTCCGACGGCTTGACGATCACACTGTTGCCTGCCGCCACGGCGGGCACCACTTTGGTGACGACCTGATTGAGCGGACGGTTGAACGGAGTGATCGCGCAAATCAGCCCGAGCGGTTCGGGCAGCGTCACGGCAAGTCTGCGGGCCGTGTAATCCGTGACATCCGTCGCGATACTCTCGCCGGTCAGCCGCTTCGCCTCCTCGCCACCGAAACGCAGTTGCGCGACCGCGCGCCGCACCTCGCTCACGGCGTCCTTGTGGGTATTTCCGGTCTCCTCGACAATCGACCGGACGAAAACCTCGGCAGAATTCTGGATCTCATCCGCGGTACGCAGAAGAACGGCACCGCGCTCATGGGCCGGCGCCTCACACCGAAACCTGCCGGCGGCCCGCGCGGCAGTCACCGCCTGACCCGCCCCGGCCCGCGCCATGTGCCCTACCGTCTCCCCGGTGTACGGGTTGAGCACATCGGCCACCCGATCAACCGACGACCAGCGCCCTTCGCTGAAAATCGCATTCATGGCAGCGCTCATCGCCTTCCGTTGCAGGATGTTTCCCGTGCACACTTCGCCACGTCACTTGAATTCAGGGTATGCGTAAGCTGGCGTTCAACGTCAAGTAAAGTTTGTTTTGAGGGTGGAGGGTGTGTGGCTGGTTGAGGGTTGCCGGGGGTGGCGGGCGGTAGGTTTATATGTCTTCATTTCGGCGGGGAGTCGGAATTAATTGCGGAGATGCGCATCGGCAGTTGCTGAAATGCTCTCTCGCCTCAATGGCAACAGGTGGGATCGTGCCTTGGGTTGTTTTTGCGGGATGGCTGATCCGGTTGAGGGAGCCGGGGGAGGGGTCACTCGTTCGCGTGAGGCTGGGGTGGGGGAGACCCGGGTCGATCCTCAGGTGGCCGAACGCCGCTTCCGGCCGGGAACGGCGCTGCGGCGCCGGCAGGGGCAGGCCCCAGATGTCGGGAAAACCGGACCCCGTATCCGGACCACTCGGCAGGCCGGGCCTGGACTACTCCTGAAGCTCGAAGAACGTCACGGAGGTGCTGGGGCCGGGGGACTGGACGAAGAGCCGGGCGGGAAGGGGCGACCATGTGCTCATACCCCTCCCTGCCGTTCTCGGGAGAACCCGGTGCCGATACCCCAACTGCAACCCCGTGGTCGGGCCGGCTATGGGATGCCACCGATCGCGCCAGCGAATCACCAGTTCAGGCCCTGTTCGGCGACTCGGCGAGTGAGGCCGGGATGCGAGCGGCGGGCACGGAACTCCAGCCCCCACGCCCGCATTCGGTGGGATGCGGCACACAGGGTTCTGTCGCAACAGCTGGAGCGCGGGAGCCACGGTGGGCGATGGGCCCAATGTTTTAGCGTCGTCGATGGTTCTTTCCTTGCCTTCTCTCTTCCGCATTCACCGGCCGACCACGGCGCAGCGGCATTCCCATCCGAATGCTCCGGCCTCTACTTCACGTCGCGTTCATATCAGCTGTCGTTACGTGGCTTCTCGGGTGCTCGCATGGAAGACTGGCAAGTCGAAGCACCGAATGCGGGATGTGAGGCGTCCATGGCCGACGCTGCGGGGGACGAGCGGCACTTGTGGTTCACGGTGCTGGGGCCGGTCGCGATCTGGCGCGGGGGGCGGCAGCTCGATGCCGGTTCGCCGCGGCAGCGGTCGCTGCTCGCCGTTCTGTTGGTGCAGGGCGGGCGTGGCATATCGGCGCCGGAGTTGATCCGTGCTCTGTGGGGTAAGGACCCGCCGCCGGATGCGAGGGCCGTCCTGCACACGTATGTATGCCGGCTGCGCGCGGTCTTGGGGCCGGACGCCGACATGCTGGTGAGCGAGTCCGACGGCTATGCGTTGCACGTCGGTGAGGGCGGGCTCGATCTGCAACGTGCCGAACGGTTTGTGGCCGAGGCCGAGCAGGCCCGTCGTGCAGGCGACCCAGCCCGCGCCCGCGAACTGCTGGCCCGGGCCATGGAGCTGGGGACCGGTGACCCGCCGGAGGGCGTGCCGGGCCCGAACGGTGCGGCCTGGCGCGTCCGCCTGGAAGAGCACCGCCTGAGTCTGGTGGAAACCCGCCTCGCCCTGGACTTGGAGGCCGGGCGGCACGCGGAGGTGGTGGCGGAGCTGACGGCGCTGACCGCCGCACATCCGCTGCGCGAGCGACTGAAGGAACTTCTGATGCTCGCGCTGTACCGCGGCGGCCGGCGGACCGAGGCGCTGGCCGCCTACGCCGACACCCGGCGCCTGCTCGCCCAGGAACGGGGCGTCGCTCCCTCACCCGGTCTCACCGAACTGCATCGGCGTATCCTGCGGGCCGATCCCCGCCTGCCCGCTCCCGAAGGGGGGCGCCCGCGCTATGCGGGTGAGGGCGCGGCACAGGTCCGCCCGGCTCAGCTGCCCCCCGACACCCGGGACTTCACCGGGCGAGCGGCGCTGGTCGAGGAGCTGATCGCGTACCTCGGTCCGGGCAGGGGGCGCGGGGTGGCCCTGAGCGCGGTCGGGGGGATCGGTGGCGTCGGCAAGACCGCTTTGGCGGTGCATGTCGCGCACGCGGTCCGGCCGTTCTTCCCGGACGGGCAGCTGTACGTCGACCTCCGGGGCTGCGGACCGTGTCCGGTCGAGCCGGAGTCCGTACTGGGGACTTTCCTGCGGGCCCTGGGCGTATCGGACTGTGCCATCCCCGTGGGGGTGAGCGAGCGCGCCGCGCTCTACCGGTCCGTACTCGACGGCCGCCGCGTCCTGGCCTTGCTGGACAACGCCCGTGACGCCGCCCAGGTCCGTCCCCTGCTGCCCGGCACGGACGGCTGCGCCGCCCTGGTCACCAGCCGCAACCGGCTGGCCCACCCGGCGGGAACCCATGCGGTGGCCCTGGACGTCATGCGGCCCCAAGAAGCCCTCGCCCTGTTCACCCGCATCACCGGCGAAGGAGGCGAGGACGCCCGGAAGGTGGTGGCGGCGTGCGGCTGTCTGCCGCTGGCCATCCGGATCGCCGCCGCCCGCCTGCTGGCCCGCCGCACCTGGACCGTCGCCGACCTGGTACGCAAACTGGCCGACGAGCACCGTCGGCTGGACGAACTCCAGGCCGGCGACCTCGGCATCGCCGCCACCTTCGAGCTGGGATACGGGCAGCTCGCCGCCCGGCAGGCGCGCGCTTTCCGGCTGGTGGCCCTGCCGTGCGGGCCGGACATCTCGCTCGGCGCCGCCGCGGCCGTACTCGGCCTGCGCACCGAAGAGGCCGGAAAAACGCTGGAGTTCCTGGTGGACACCTCACTGCTGGAATCCCCCGCGCCGGACCGCTACCGCTACCACGACCTCCTACGCCTCTACGCCCGTGCCCGCGCCGAACGTGACGATCCCCCGGAGCAGCGCGAGGCGGCACGCTCACGGCTGCTGGACCACTACCTGGCCACGGCCGCCCGCGTCTACACGATGAACCGGCCCGGAGAACCCCTGGCGGACCACATCGAGCCCACCCAGTACCCGGGCCTGTCCTTCGATGACCGGGAAAGCGCGCTGGAATGGCTGTACACGGAGGCCGGAAACCTGCTGGCCTGCGCCCGCGCCTCGGCCCGCGGGCCCACGCTGCGGCGTGCGGCGGACCTCATGCTGGTGACCAAGGACCTGGCCGATTCGGGCACGGGCGCCCGGCAGTACGAGCAGACGATCGTGCACCTGCTGACGGCCGCGCGGGAAGCGCAGGACGCCCATGCCGAGGGGCGGCTGCGCCTGCTCATGATCCACTTCCACATCATGGCCGGCCGTCTCACAGAGGCGGATCGCGAGGCCCAGGCCGCCATGGCACTCCGGGGCCACTGCGCGGATCCCGTTCTCTCCTCCAACGCCCTCAACGAAAGCGGCATCATCGCGAGTCTGCAGGGCCGCCACGAAGACGCGGAATCCCTCCTGCAGCAGGCACTTGCCGCCTTCCGCAGTTACAGGAACCAGAACAGCGTGGCCAGCGCGCTGGCCAACCTCGCTCTCCTCTACGTGGACACCGGCCGTATCACCGAAGGCGTGAGCCTGGCCGAGCAGTGCCTGGCCCTCTACCAGAAAATCGGCGCGACGACGCGCCTGGCCGCCGGACACTACTCACTCGGCGTGGTGCTGACACAGGCCGCGCGCCCGGAGGACGCTTTACAGCAATTCGAACAAGCCGTCGTCATCTTCCAGGACAGCAGGCAGTGCCTGTGGGAGGCGATGACGTACTGGCGGATGGCGGAAGCCCATCTCGCCGCGGACCGGCCGGCGCAGGCCGCGGGACGGGCCGAAGAGGCCCTCGCCATCCTGCAGGGCCCCAGTGGCCAATGGGCCCGCGCCAACGCCCTCACCACCCTCGGACACGCCCTCCGGCGAACCGGGCACGCGGACCGCGCCCGCGTCTGCTGGCACAAAGCCCTGGAGACGTACGAGACGCTGGGCTCCCCGGAGGCCGCCGCCGTACGGAGGCTGCTGCCCGCGGACAGGCCGGCGCCGGTTGGAGACGCGGACGCGTAGATCCGCGTGCCCATGAATCCGCCGGAACGTGCGGACTGGATACGAGCCGCAGAACCCCGACGCGGCCCGGGAGGCCCTGGCCTCCGCACCGGTGCCTGCCCGGCGTCCTGTGCGGCGTCGAGCACGATGGGAAATCGGCGCGGCGGTTTTCCGCCCCCACCACCCTGCGCTCACCGGAACCGCCGCACCAACCCCCACTGCGACTGCTGCCGCGCCTTCGCCTCGTTCGCGTACTCGTCCACGTACTCCTGGCCGGAGAGCTGCAGGATCTCGTACATGATCTCGTCGGTGACGGCGCGCAGCGCGGCGTGTTCGCCGTCCAGGCCGGCGAAGCGGCTGAATTCCAGGGGCTTGCCGAAGCGGATGGTGATGCGCATGGCGCGGGGCAGGCGGCGGCCGGTGGGCTGGGCCTCGAATGTACCGATCATCGCGCAGGGGATCACCGGCACCTGGGCCTTCATCGCCAGCGCGGCCACTCCCGTACGGCCCTTGTAGAGCCGCCCGTCGTGCGACCGCGTCCCCTCCGGGTAGATCCCCAGGACCCGCCCCTTGCGCAGCACCGCCAGCCCGGACCGCAACGCCGCCTGGGCCGCCTTGCCGCCGGAGCGGTCCACGGGGATCTGTCCGATGCCACGGAAGAACGCCGCGGTCAGCCGTCCGCGCAGCCCGGGCCCCGTAAAGTATTCGGACTTCGCCAGAAACGTGACCCGCCTCGGCACGATCACCGGCATCACGAAGTGGTCCGAGAACGACAGATGGTTGCCCGCAATGATCGCCGGGCCCTGCAAGGGCACATGTTCCAGCCCCTCCACCCGCGGTCGGAAGATCAGCCGCAGTAACGGCCCCAGGATCACGTACTTGAGCACCTGATAGAACACAGGGCCTCTCCTCACTCTCCGGAACCGGCTCAACGGCGCTGTTTACGCAGGTCAGACGAGGTGCAGGAGGACGTAGTGTAGATGCAGGGGGGAGGGTTCGTAACCACTCGTGGGGATACCGGTGGGGCGTGGCGCCGGAAGGTGGTGGTGGATGGCCGGGAGGACGCTCGGGCGTGCGCCCTCCCGGCCGTCACAGGTTCCGGCCGTAATCAATCACCGGCTGTCACAGGTTCCGGCCGTAACCAATCACCGGTCGTCACCGGTGCCCGCCATAATCGATCACCACCTGTCACCAGCCCCCGGACATCAGGCCGAAGGAATCTCCGCCCGAACGGTCCGCGCGGCGGCGACCAGGTTTTCCAGCGAAGCGCGGGTCTCGGGCCAGGCGCGGGTCTTCAGGCCGCAGTCCGGGTTGACCCACAGGCGCTCGGCCGGGATCGCGTCGAGGCCCTTGCGCAGGAGGCTCGCCGCCTCCTCGGCACTCGGCACGCGGGGCGAGTGGATGTCGTACACCCCGGGGCCGGCCTCGCGCGGGTAGCCGTGTGCGGCCAGTTCGCGGGCGACCTGCATGTGAGAGCGGGCCGCCTCCAGGCTGACGACGTCGGCGTCGAGATCGTCGATGGCCTGGACGATGTCGCCGAACTCGGCGTAGCACATGTGCGTATGGATCTGGGTACGGTCCCGCACGCCGCTCGTGGTGAGGCGGAACGCCTCGGTGGCCCAGGCGAGGTAGGCGGCGTGACCTGCGGCGCGCAGCGGCAGCGTCTCGCGCAGGGCGGGCTCGTCCACCTGGATGACCGAGGTGCCCGCCGCTTCGAGATCGGCGACCTCGTCGCGCAGGGCCAGCGCCACCTGGCGGGCGGTGTCGCCGAGCGGCTGGTCGTCGCGTACGAAGGACCAGGCGAGCATGGTGACCGGGCCGGTCAGCATTCCCTTGACGGGCCGGTCGGTGCAGGACTGGGCGTACGTCGTCCAGCGCACCGTCATCGGCTCGGGCCGCGAGATGTCACCGGCCAGGACCGGCGGACGCACATACCGCGTGCCGTACGACTGGACCCAGCCGTGCTGCGTGGCGAGGTAGCCGGTCAGCTGCTCCGCGAAGTACTGCACCATGTCGTTGCGTTCGGGCTCGCCGTGCACCAGGACGTCGATGCCCGCCTTCTCCTGGAAGGCGATGACCTCGCGGATCTCGTTCCTGATGCGCTCCTCGTAGCCGGCGGTATCGATGCGTCCGGCCCGCAGGTCGGCGCGGGCGGCGCGCAGTTCGCCGGTCTGCGGGAAGGAGCCGATGGTGGTGGTCGGCAGCAGGGGCAGGCCCAGGTGGGCCCGCTGGGCGGCGGCGCGCTTCGCGTACGGTGCCGAGCGGCGGCCGTCCGCGTCGGTGACGGCGGCGGAGCGGGCGCGTACGGCGGGGTCGTGGGTGATCGCGGAACCGGCGCGGGACGCCAGGTCCGCGCGGTTGGCGGCCAGTTCGGCTGCGATCGTGTGGGTGCCCTGCGCCAGGCCGCGGGCGAGCGTGGCGATCTCGGCAGTCTTCTGCCTGGCGAACGCGAGCCAGCGCAGGATCTGCGGGTCGATGTCGCGCTCGACGGCGGCGTCGAGCGGCACGTGCAGCAGGGAGCAGGAGGCGGCCACGTCGACCCGGTCGGCCAGCCCCAGCAGGGTGCCGAGCGTGGCCAGCGACTTCTCGTAGTCGTTGATCCAGATGTTGCGGCCGTTGACGACACCGGCGACCAGGCGCTTGCCGGGCAGGCCGCCCGCGGCGGCGAGCGCGTCCAGGTTGCCGGCGGCGGCCTCGGTGAAGTCCAGCGCCAGACCGTCGACGGGAGCCTTGGCCAGGACCGGCAGGGCCTCACCGAGCTGGTCGAAGTACGAGGCGACCAGCAGCTTCGGACGGTCGGTGAGGGCGCCGAGGTCGCGGTAGGCGCGCTCGGCGGCGTTCAGCTCGGCCGGGGTGCGGTCCTGGACGAGGGCGGGCTCGTCCAGCTGCACCCACTCGGCCCCGGCCGCGCGCAGATCGCCCAGGACCTCGGCGTACACCGGCAGCAGCCGATCGAGCAGGGTCAGCGGTTCGAAGTCGGCGGCGACTCCGGGGGCGGGCTTGGCCAGCAGGAGGTAGGTGACCGGGCCGACGAGCACCGGACGCGGTGTGTGCCCGGGGGCGAGCGCTTCTTTCAGCTCGCCGACCTGCTTGGCGGAGTCCGCGGCGAAGACCGTGTCGGGCCCCAGTTCGGGCACCAGGTAGTGGTAATTGGTGTCGAACCACTTCGTCATCTCCAGCGGCGCCACGTCCTGCGTGCCGCGCGCCATCGCGAAGTAGCCGTCCAGGGCGTCGGCCTCGACGGCGGCGCGGTGCCGGTCCGGGACAGCACCGACCATGACGCTGGTGTCCAGGACGTGGTCGTAGTACGAGAAGTCACCGGTCGGCACCTCGTGCACACCGGCGTCCACCAGCTGCCGCCAGTTCGCACGGCGCAGGCCCCGCGCGGTCTCCATCAGGGCGTCCGCGGTGACGCGGCCCTTCCAGTAGCCCTCGATGGCCTTCTTCAGTTCCCGGTGCTGACCCTGGCGGGGGTAGCCGTACACGGTGGCCCGTGCTGCCGCGGCTGCGGGCTTCGCTGTCACGGAACTCTCCTTCGCGGAAGTGTTCTTGAGTACGTCCCGGAAACGGGACGAGAACGCGAAGGAACGACGCGTCGGACGAGCCGCGAAGCGTGCGCCGACGCTTCTGCCCGCCTGACATGTACGGTTCCGGACCATGTCCGGAACGCTCCCAACCCGCCCTCGAGGTCTCCGGGAAGACCGCGCACGCATGGACGCGCGCGGGCAACGGGCAGGTCTTCGGACTCGCGGGCACGCCTGCCGGGCTCTCCCGGCGGGCACCTACTGGCCGTCGCTTCCCGGATCCGCGGCCCGGATCCAGTGCGTATGACGGCGGTCGTTCCCGCTCACCGCTGCGGGGCAGTCCCGGATTCCCACCGGGTTCCCTCTTACGACGCGTCTGCCTGGCGGGCAGGGCGAACCAGCTGCACCGGACACAGTAGATCGAGCGGGGCCCGAGCGGACAGCCCTGTTCATATGGCGGGACGGGCTATGAGACGGGGGAACGTCGAAGCCGTACGGACCCGGTGGGGACCGGGTCCGTACGGCTTCGGCTTTGGCGCTGGGGAACCGGGTCCGCACGGCCTCGGTTTCGGTTTTGGCGCTATGTGGCGGAGGGCTCAGCCGGCAGGCGGCTGCGACGTGGCGGAGGAGAACCGGCCGGACGCGAGCTTCCATTCGCGGTGCAGGGTGCCCAGCGGAATGCGTTTCTGGAAGAGCGGAGTGCCGAAGATCGTCAGCTGGGCCTGGAGTGAGCCGCTCAGATCCAGCCCTCCGAAAGCCTTCCAGTCGGCCGTGACCGAACCCTTTCCGTCGGAGGAACCGATGGCCGCGGCACTGGCCTCGCCGCGCAGATACGGAGCGAGATCGGCGCTCACACCGACCGCACCGTACAGGCCGACGCTCGCCTCGGTACCGAGCGTGGCCTTCGCCTGGCCCGACGCCGTCACAGCCGCCTGTACCGGGGTGGAGTGCATGCCGGATTCGCTGACGGGCTTCCAGCCCCCGGCCCAGGAGTAGCTGCCGCCGACCCGGAAGTCGCCCTTGAGGTCCTGCTTGATGTCGACGCTGACCCGGCCGTCCGCCTCGACCGCGAGGTAGCACGTGAGGTCAAGATTGACGACGACCGGGACCGGGCCGACCTGGATGACCGGATCGGCGTGGAGCTTGGCGAACGGCACCCGCATCGGCTTGCCGCTCGCGGTGGAGGCGGCGGCCTGGCCCTTGAAGCGCCACTGGGAGGACCAGTCACCGGACAGCCCGATGAACGCGCCTCCGGGTGCCGTGTGGTTGGCGGGTGCGGGGGAGGGCGTGGCGTGCCCGCGGCTGCCGTCGTAAGTGAACTCCACCTTGGGCGACAGCTGCACGAAGCCGGCGACCGAGGCCGCGGCGCTCGCCGGGGCGTCCTCCGCGGTGGCGACCGAAGCGCCGACGTCCAGGCGCAGACTGCCGAGGGGCAGCGAGGCGCCGTGCGGCCCGAAGCGGCGCTCGCCGTTCTTCGCCCAGGAAACCTTCACCCCCTTGACCAGCGGCTCGACCGAGACGGCAGCCGGATCGACGGGCACCTTCCCGTCGGCCTTGCCCTTGCCCAGCAGCGCGTCGAGCGTGGCCGGCGCGGTGTTGACCTCGGTGCCCTTCGCCGTCGTGCCCCGTACGGCGGTGACCTTGGCCAGGACACCGCTGGGGGCGCCGGGAGCGGGCGCGCTCGCGATGACGTCGCCGACGGCCACGGCCGAGTTCTTCGCGGGAGCGGAGGCGGAGGGAGTGGGGGAGGGGGCGGTGGATGCGGAGCCCGAGGGGGAGGGGCTCGGGAGGTGCTTCGCCGGGCTGACGACGACCGCGCGGCCGCTGCGGCGGTCGTACGAGGCGACCCGTACCGCGGACTTGTACTGCGGGCGTCCGTCACCGGACGGGCGGGCCACGGCCGCCGCACCGGCAGGGCCGGACGACGAGGGAGCCGCACCGACGGCCAGCCGCTGTCCGCCGCTGCCGCCCTTGCCGGCAGTGACGTCGGCGGCGTCATGGCCCTCGGCGGCCTGGGCGGCGGTCGCCCCGGCGCCGGGTTCGACGGACTCGCCGGTGCCGGCGTCGGTACCGGCGCCACTGCCCGACGAACAGCCGGAGGCCAGCAGGGAGATGACGGTCAGGGCAGGTATGAGCGCCTGCTTGGTGATCGTACGCAAGGTGAGCCCTAGAGAATGTGGGGTGGGGCACGCCGTGGCGAAGTCGCCTCCGAAAACGGCGCCTCACAACAATGGGACGGTTGCGAAGAAGTGCGGATGTGCGGAATGGGAGCTGGGTGATCATGCCATGACCGGTGCTCCGGGGCTAATTCGGGCTGTACGCCGGGGCATTGATATGGACCAATGGTGATTTCGCAGTGAACTATCTCGGGGCTGCGGGGTATTCGGCGAGGGGGCCCGGTCCGCTGAACGGTTGAGGGGTCAACGGAATTGGTGTGGGGATTGTGGGGGTGTTCTTGGTGGGGTGATGCGGGGAGGGGCGCGGGGGAGTGGTGTGGGGGCGCGCTTCGGGGGACCGTGCTTCGAGTGGCTGCGCTTCGAGAGGCGGGGCTTCGAGCGGCGGGGCGTATCGCTTGCGGTGCGAGGCGCGACGGGCCCATCCGTACGGTACGAACCTCAGGGGGCGCGCCGAAGGGGCGCCGCTCGACCCGAGTTGCCCGATTGGCGGGCTCCGGGTGGGGCCCGTCTATCTGAGCTGGTGCCCACGCAGCCCGTCGCGGTGAGAGCCCCCGATCCCTGCGCGACCTCCCTGCCTCCCTGTGCCACCCGGCTTCCGGGCCGAACGCTGCGGCCCATCGCCCCGAACTCCTTTGTGCCCATATCACACACCTGCACGCTCACCATGCGCGACAGGGTTGTTTCTCCGGTTTTCCGGCGGAGCCGCCACCGCTTCCGGCACATTCGGTGCATGAACGGTTACGAGGACAGGGTGCCCGGCTACCTCACCTTCCGGGTGGCCCCGCAGGACGGGCCCATCGCCGCCCTGGCGGACCTGGAGGCGTGGCAGGCGCGCGAGCGCTACCCGGAACTTCTGGGGGTGGGGCTGGCGGAGTTCTTCCACGCGAAGGAGCGCGATACCGGCGGCTGGGAACTGTCCGAGTACGGCGCCAGCGAACCGCAGGGCGCCAGGGACTCCCTGGGGTCGCACTTCCGCCTGCGGGCCAAACAGGCCGACGAATCCGGTGACGCGGCGGCGCAGAAGGTGTGGATGGCGGCGGCGTTGCGCATGGACCGGGAGGTCGTTGACGAGATCTGTGTCCGTGGTGAGCGATTCCGTATCGTACGGGCGTCGAAATTCATCCGCATGGGCCGCAGCGGACCCGAACCGCCCCGCCCCTCCGACCCCGACCCCGCGGAGGTCGGCGAGGCGCTGCGCGTGCCGTCCCGCACCAAGGGATTCGTTGTTGATCCTTACGTCAGTACCGGCCTGTCCGACGGCCTTCTGAAACTCGATCTCGTTCACTTCGTCGGGGGTTCTCCCAATACGCCCGCGGAGGTACGCATCGACGCCCTGCGCGCCGCCGAGAAATACCCGGGCGGTGTGCTGCTGCCGGCAGTGTTCATGACCTCGGAACGGGTGGACGGGCAGTGGAGGGCGCAGAATCCGGGGGCTTCGGATTCCACTCCGCAAGGCGCCAGGGACGGGCTGGCCGCATGGCTCCGGGTGATGGCGCCGTTCAATATGAGGCTGTCGGAAGAGGAGCGGGCGGAGTACGCGCGAGCGGCCGATGCGCTGGACGAGAAGCGGAGCAACGGTCTGAGCGTCGATGGGCGCCGGTTCCGTATTACGCGGGTGGAGCGGCTGGTCAGGATCGGCCCCAGCGGCCCGGAGGGCCCGCGGCCCAGCGATTTCGACCCCCAGCCTCCCGTGGAGGTCCACACCCAGCAGTTGAAGGATCAGGGGCTGTGGAAAGAAGAGGACGAGCCGCTCGAACTCGATGAACGCACGCTGGAGTTCAAGGCATTGTGGGAGCAGGAAGAGGCCCGCCGGGCAGCGGCCAAGGAGCGCAAGGCGAATAAGAAGCGCACCTGAACGCAGTAAGCCGCTGTTGTGCCCGGCGAATCACTGTTGAGCTCGGCTCCGCCCCGACGGAGCCGAGCTCAACTGCATCCACACGCACACTCCCGCCACCACCGCCCCACCTTGCACGGCCCGGGCGGACGAAATCCGGTCGCGGCCGGTGCCGGGCGCTGCTAGCTTGCGGCCGTGGATCTCTTCTCACGTTCTTGGACAGCGCTGCGCACCGCGGTCGCCGAGCTTTCGGACGAGGACTTCGCGCGGCCGTCGGGCTGCGCCGGCTGGCTCGTACGGGACCTGGTGTGCCATCTGATCATCGACGCCCAGGACGTCCTGATCACCCTCGTCACCCCCGCCGACACGGAACCGACCCGCGACGCGGTGACCTACTGGGAGGTCGCCGAAACGCCGCCGACCGGTGACGACCCGCTCGACGCGCTGATCGTCCGCCTGGCCGCCGCGTACGAGGACCCGGGGCTGCTCAAGTTCCACCTGGACGACCTGGGCTCTGCTGCCGGCCGCGCCGCCGAACTCGCGGACCCCACGGTCAGGGTCGGTACCCGAGACGTCGTACTCACCACGGGTGACTACCTTTCCGCGTACGTACTGGAATGGACGCTGCACCACCTCGACCTGATCGCACACCTCCCGAACGCTGCGGAACCGCCCACAGAGGGCCTGGCCCGAACGCGGGAAATGCTGGAAAAGATCGCCGGTACCACATTCCCCTCGTCGTTCTCCGACAAGGACGCACTGCTGATCGGCACCGGACGACGCACGCCGACCGAGACCGAGAAGGCCGAACTGGGCGAGCTGGCCGCGAAACTGCCGTTCGTCATCGGGTGACCGGGCTCTCATAGGCTCCTGCCTCCGGCCGGGCCGTGAGCGGGGCGACAGCACCGGAACCGGGACCCGAGAGCGCCGGACCGGCCCTCGACGCTCCAACTAATCAAGCTTGACTAGTGACGCCTCGGCGCGTACCTTCTTCTTCGCACAGTCATGCCTGATGGGTGTGCGACCGAGGACCTGAGGAGAAGTTCGCGTGACCTTTCTGCCTGACACCGGGTACGTGCCGACCGATGAGGACCGTACGAGCCTGGATGCCTGGTTCGCGGAGTACGACGCGCAGAGCGCGAAGCGGAATGTCGAGCGTATGGCGGACATGGCGGTGTTTCCGCTGAACCTCGTGAGCGACGATGCGGCCGGCAACGGGCGCTCGGCGCAGTGGGACCGCGAACAATTCGTCGCGACGATGACGCAGGTGATGGGTGAGGGGAACGAGGACATCACCTTCGAGTCCACCCGGACGCCCGTATTCCTCTCGGCCTCGATGGCCGTGGTCTTCACGGACTCGACCATGACGCACGCGGGGGAGGCCACGCAGTTGCGGTATGCCGACATCCTGATCCGCCGGGACGGGAAGTGGGCTTTCCAGACCATGATTCAGGGTGGATGGGGCGACAACTTGTAAGTCCGGACGCCCCTGACCACCCTGAATGGCTGGGTGTCACTGCTATCGGGGCGGCTCCCCGGAGCGGTCCAGAAGGGTACGGAGGATCTGGTCGGCTGCCGTCCACAGGACGGCGCCGCCGGTCCCGGGCACGATATGCCGTACGGCTCCGGGAATACGCGCCGCCAGGCCAGCTCCTTGGTCGGGCGAGTGGCTGCTGTCTTCCGCGCCGTACCACACGTCCACCGGAATTCCGATCGCGGCGAGGTCGAGCCCCCACCGCCCCATCGCCAGGACGGCGTCCCGGGCGTAACCGTCGGCCGCCCCCTGGGCGAAACCCTCCTCCAGCGCCTTCCGGTACGCACCGGCGAACGGCTCCCGCTCATAGACGGCCAGGTCGCAGGCGGGGCTGTTGCCCATCACCATGTCCCACATCGTCCGCGGGGTGAATCCGGCGAAGAAATCCGCGGCTTCTTCCGGCGCTCGTACGCAAAGGTCCGCCAACTGCTGCAATTCACGCGGCAGTACGTCACTGAAGCGTGGCTCGGCGATTTCGTCGGCCGCGGAGACGAGCGCGAGGGCATCGACCGTACGGGCGGCCGCGCAGGCCAGGGCGAACGGCGCGCCCTGCGAATTGCCGACCATGGCGGGTGGCCGGTCGAGGCCCTTGCGCTCGATGAGTATGCGGGTGTCTTCGGCGAAATCCTGGAGTGTGCGCCCCGGGGCCGGAGTGGAGGCACCCAGTCCGGGCCGGTCCAGCGAGATCAGCCGGACTCCGAGGTCGTGCACGGCCTCCGCCCCGAAGCCGAGATGACGGCTGGTGGCCGCGCCGGGCGAGAAGAGGACGGGCATGCCGTTGGCTGGGCCCCACTCGGCCCAGCCCAGGATCCTGCCGTCGGGCAGCTGTTCCGCGCCGGTACGAACGGGTGGTGCGACGAGAGATTGTGGCGTCTTCACGCCCGTAATCATGCCTGCCGCGCTTTCGCTGGCCTGCGCACTTGCTTGCGTGCGCCGGCCTGGCGGGAGAACCGGGGCGTGGTCAGGCTGTTCGGAGCCCGTGGTCGCAGAGGATTGTCAGACCCCTCGGCTAGGGTTCGGGCATGGTGAACTACGTACTTGCCGCAGGAGCATGGCTCGGAGCGTGGGCGTGGGATGAAGTGGTCCCGCTGCTGCGCACGGCGGGCCACGGCGCGTATCCGCTGACACTGTCGGGCCTCGCGGACAAGCGGGGCGTACCGGCCGGTCAGCAGACGCATGTGGAGGACATCGTCGGTGAGGTTGACCGACTCGGCCTCGACGACGTCGTTCTGGTCGGACACAGCTACTCGGGCATTCCGGTCGGTCAGGCCGCCGAGCGGATCGGCGAGCGGCTGAGGCACGTCATATTCGTCGACTCCGACGTGCCGGTCGACGGCGAGTCGTTCGTCTCCCGCTGGCCGGACTTCCGGCCCGCGGTGGAGGCGTCGATGGCCGAGAACGAGGGCTTCTGGGCCCCGCCGCCCCCGGCCGAATTTGCCGGTCACGGGCTTACGGACGAGCAGATCGAGCGCATAGTGGGCAGCGTGACGCCGCATCCGGGCGCCACCTTGACCGAACCCGCCGAACTGGCCGGCCCTCTCGCCGAGCTTCCGGCGACATACATCAAGTGCGTGCTGGACGGACCCGAGCTGATTCCGGTCGAGGCCGAGATTCTGAGCAGCGAGAAGTGGCGGCTGGTCGAACTGGAGACGGGACACTGGCCGATGCTCTCCGCGCCGGATGAGCTGGCACGAATACTTCTGGATGCCGCCGAGCGGTAGGCGCTTGGCGAGCGGGAGAGCCCGGGGCGCGGGGCAGTGTAAGGGGCCGGTGTGCTGGAGGAGCGGAATTCATTGCGTTACGAGGAGGGTTGAGCCGGGCCATCGCGGCCTCCGTAGAACTGGGTGCCCACCGTGCACGGGAGCCGACCGCGGCACCACGCGCCATCTCCGCGCTCTCTCCTGTGTGCTCCCCCCGCGGTCCAGCTGGAGGTCAGTGAAGTGAGCCACCGATACGTGAGCAAGAGCCATCGGCACGTCAACAAGCGGACCGGCGTTCTCGTCGGCGGCGCGGCGACCGCCCTCCTGGCGGCGGCGATCGTGCTGCCGCAGGCCAACGCGAGTCCGGAGCAGCCGCGGTCACCGCGCACCTTCTCCTCCGAGTCGGCCGCACGGGTCGCGTCGTCGCTGAAGACGGACCTCGGCGCTGACCGGACAGCGGGCTGGTACCTGGACGCCGGGAAAGGGCGGCTCGTCATGAACGTCCTGTCGGCGGAGGACGCGAGGCGTGTCGAGGCGGAAGGGGCGGTGGCGAAGGTCGTACGGAACAGTATGAGTGAACTTCAGGCCGCGACACGGGCGTTGCGCGACAGCGCGGCCATACCCGGCACCGCGTGGTCCATCGACCCACGCACGAACCGCGTCTCGGTGACCGCCGATCGCACGGTCACCGGCGAAAAGCTGGCCGCCCTCACCAAGGCCGTCGAGACACTGGGCGGTGGTGTGGCGAGCGTGAAGCGGTCGTCGGGGGAGTTCCGGCGCTATGACGGCGGCGGAAGTGTGGGGGGAGCCGGCGGGGCCGGAGGGAGTGGCGACGGAGGAGTCGGGGGGAGTAGTGGGGGCGGTGGGGGTATCGGAGGCACCGACGGTGGGGCTGGAGGGGGCGATGGTGGTGCGGCCGGTGGTAGTGGCGGCGACAGTGGGGGAGGTGGCGGCGGGGGTGAGGGCGGCGCGTTGCCCGTAGGGGGCAGTGCCATCTTCGGGGGAAATGCTCGGTGCTCGCTGGGGTTCAACGTCACCGTTCAGGGTGCTCCGGCGTTTCTGACGGCGGGGCACTGCGGGAAGAGTTCCGCGACCTGGTCGGCCGATCAGGCGGGGACGCAGCGGTTGGGTACAGTGGCCGACGCCCAGTTCCCCGAGAACGACTTCGCCCTGGTGAAGTACGACGATCCGGGCGCCCGACCGGAGAGCGCGGTGGATCTCCAGAACGGCAGCAGGCAGCGAATAGCGCGGGCCGCGGAGGCCGCCGTGGGGATGCGGGTGCAGCGGTCCGGCAGTACGACCGGGTTGTCGGGCGGCACCGTCACCGGCCTGAACGCCACGGTGAATTACGGCAACGGCGACATCGTCAACGGGCTGATACAGACGGACGTATGCGCGGAGCCCGGAGACAGCGGCGGGGCGATGTTCTCCGAGGACGCTGCCGTGGGGCTCACCTCGGGCGGCAGTGGCGACTGCACACAGGGAGGGGAGACCTTCTTCCAGCCGGTGACCAAGGCTCTGGAGGCGACGGGCGCCGAGATCGGAGCGTCCAACGCTGGCAGCTAGGGCGTGTATCGGAAGTGGATCAATAGCTAGGCTGCGACAGTGGCCAACTCGCTGATCGATCCTGACGAATGGGTGCTTCGAGTCTCGCAAGCGCATGCCCGGGTGCTTGAACTGGTCGATCATCTCGATGACCGGCAGAAAGACGCACCTTCTGCCCTGCCGGGGTGGAGCCGGGGACATGTTCTCCAGCATCTCGCCGACAACGCCCGTGCCTTCGAGCGGCAGGCGCTGGCAGCTGTGCAGGGTGAGGTGGTCGACATGTATGACGGCGGCCAGGCAGGGCGCGACCGGTCCATCGAGCGGGGTGCGGCACGGCCCTTGGCGGAGCTGTATGAGGAACTCGAACTGGCGCAACGGGCTCTGGAAGATGTGTGGAGTCGGCTGACGGCAGCGGACTGGCGACGCGCGGTCCGGTTCCGCCGTGCCACGGTGCTGGATACCGCGCCGGCGCGGTGGCGGGAGGCCGAGATCCATGCCGTTGACCTCCGGGTCGGCTATCGCCCTCGCGACTGGTCGGTGGACTTCGCCCTGCACGCTCTGGACTTCCTGTCGGGGCGTACCCCGGCCGGTATGCGGCTGGTCTTGCGGGCCACGGACGAGGAGTTCACCCAAGTTCTGGGCAGAGGGAGGGCCGTTGAGGTCTCCGGAGCGGTGCGTGACCTTGCGGCCTGGATGGCTGGGCGCGGTGTCGATGCGGGCCTGAGCACGACCGACCCCCGCCTGCCGGAACTGGGGCCTTGGCCGCCCGATCCGGCAGATTGAGGGATCCGTCGGCGCGGGCCTGGAACGATCTTGCATCGTGGCGCGTGGAGTTCGGACCGTTGGGCCGGGGGTTCGAGCTGCCGCTGGCAGCGCATCTGAGTACGGCATAGGCACCACGCCATGGCCACCAAATGAATGACTGTGACCGGTACGGCGCGCCTCCCCAACCGACGGATGACGTAGTGCCGATATGGCGCACGCAGATCATGGCCAAGGCTTCCTGAGGTACGCGGACGCCCGCACCCTCGACCGTGCTTCTGCCGCCCCCCGAGCCGTAGCGCCCACCAGGTGCAGCTTCACGCCCTGATCAGATGCAGCTCCACGCCCCCGATAAAAGCCGGAACGCGAGCGGCTAAGCCCTCGATTCCTGCTTCCAGTCCTGGGCGAGGAGCCCCAGCAGCACCTCGTCCATGAATTCGCCCATCACCCACGCCGATGAGCGCAGTACGCCCTCGCGGACGAAGCCGTTGCGTTCGGCGGAGCGCAGCATTGCGGTGTTGTCCGAGAGTGTCTCGATCTGCAGGCGCTGTAGGCCGCGTACGACGAAACCGTAGTGGCACAGCACCGCGACCACGTCGGTGCCGTATCCCTTGCCGCGGCAGGCCGGCAGCAGGCCCAGTCCGACGTGCGCGGACCGGTTGTGGGTGTCGATGTCCCACAGCGTCGCCGATCCGATCAGCGTGTTGCCGTCCAGTTCGACCACGGAGAACGGGACGTGGCCCTGTTCCTTGTCGTCTACCACGAGCCGCGGGTCCTTCGAGCCGGGCGTGATCGGCCGCCATGGCCCGCCCTCGGCCCGCGACGAGTTGACCACGTCGTCGTACAACTCGGTTCGCAGGACCGGTATGTCGTCCTCGTGCCGGGCCCGCAGCCCGACCTTGTTGCCTCGTAGCATGCGAGTTTCCTATCCGACCGGGACGGCCGACGGCAATCCAATTGGGCACAGAGGCGGCCAGCCGTAAAGCCGGAGCCCAGCCCGCCCCGGCCTCCTTACCGCGTCTTCAGCTCCGCCGCCTTCGCCAATTCCACCTCCGCAAACCTGGCAAATCTCCGGGGCGGTCGGCCAGTCATGCGCTCGACCGTATCGGTGGTGCGGTCCTCCGCCCCCTCGGCAATGGAGCGGTCCAGGTCGGCCAGCAGCGCGGCGAAGTCCGCGGGTACGTCGGCGGCGAGGTGGTCGCGCACCTGCTGGACGCTGAGTCGCCGGTGGGTGACGGGCCTGCCGGTGACCTGGGTGATGATGGCGGCCACCGCGTCGTAGCTCAGGGCCTCCGGGCCGGTGAGTACCAGGTCGGTGTTGGGCGCGGTCCGGTCGGTCAGGGCGCGTGCGGCGACAGCCGCGATGTCGTCGGCGTCCACGAATCCGACGCGGCCGTCACCGGTCGCGGTGGCGATGACGCCGCCCGTACGGATGCTGCGGGCGTGCAGGTGGTCCCCGGTGAAGTTCTGCATGAACCAGGACGGCCGCAGCACGGCCCACTCGTCGAACAGTCCGGGAAGCGCGTCGTGCACCCGGCCGACGGCCGGGCCTCCTCGGGGGATGGCCGAGGAGCTGAGCAGCGCCACGCGCCGCACCCCGGCCGTGCGGGCCCGGTCGAGGAAGGGCAGCATGACGGCCGCCGGGTCCGGGTCCCCGATGGGCGGTACGAGGTAGAGGGCATCCGCGCCGCGCAGGGCCTCGGCGTACGTGGCCGGGTCGTACCAGTCGAATCGGGCCGGTCGGATGCCGCCCTGCGGAGTCGCCCGGCGCGCAGCCTCCCGCGGAGCCGCCCGGCGGCTCGCGGCCCGGACCTCGCAGCCCAGTGCGGCCAGTTGGGCCACCACCCGGCTGCCGGTGGTGCCGGAGGCGCCGATGACCAGGACAGTGGGGTGGTGGTGGTGCGTCTCGGCTGTGGTCATGAAGGGGTTCCTCACGGTGCGGTGGGCTCGGTGGGCGACGACTTCGCCGCATTCATGGAGGCCGGTACGGCGAGCGGGTTCCAGTAGTCGCGGTAGTGGGTGATGCGGCCGTTCCGGGCCGTCATGACGACGATGTAGGAGAGGTCGTACGGATCGCCGGTGGCCACGATGTGGCCGGTGGCTTGCATTTCGGCGATGACGGTGTCCGGGGCGTCGGTCAGGTGGATCTTCAGGTGGGGGATGTCGCGGAGATCGATGTGCTCCGTGTAGTCGCCCAGGTAGTCGGCCAGGGCAGCGCGCCCCACCAGCTTCGTCGGATAGCCGGGCGGCGCGAACGGAAACTCGACCAGCACATCGTCGGCGCACAGGGCGATCCAGCCGTCCATGTCCTTGGCCAGCAGCAGGCGCGTGGCGTGGTGGAACAGGTCGGCCGGGGAGAGCGGCCCGTAGGGGCGGCCGGATGCGGGGAGCTGCGCAGAAGGTGCGGGTGCGGGTGCCGAAGTGGGTGCGGATGCGGGTGCGGAATCGGGCATGAGGATCCCTTCCTCTACGATGTGGACCGCGGGTCCGTTTCAACCTGCGCACAACATACGGACTATCGGTCCGCTTATCAAGGGGTGACGTGGTGACCAGCAACGAGGCCGTGCGCGCACGCAAGGAACGCGTGGACGCCGTACGCAACCGGGAGGCCGTACTGGCCGCCGCCGACGACCTCTTCGCCCGCAGCGACAGCCCCCGCGGCGTGTCCATGGACGATGTGGCGGCGGCGGCCGGAGTGGGCAAGGGCACGCTCTTCCGCCGCTTCGGTGACCGCACCGGTCTGATCCGGGCGGTTGTCGAGGCGCGCATCGAGCCCCTGCGTCAGGCCGTCGAGGAAGGCCCGGCGCCGCTCGGGCCCGGCACTCCGCCGCGCGAACGCGTCCCCGCCCTGCTCGACGCCATCCTCGAATTCAAACTGGCCAACCGGCACCTCTCCCTGGCGCTGGAGGAGGCCGGCAGCGGCAGCCCGTATCAGACGGAGTACTACAGGTGGTGGCACACCACCTTGCGGCAGACCCTGGACCGCCTGCCCGGCCACGCCGACAGCGGCTTCACCGCACATGCCCTGCTGGCCGCCACCCGCGCCGACCTGGTCGAGCACCTGGCCGGTACGGAAGGGCTGACGGGTGAACGCGTGCGGGCGGACCTGGCGGCCCACGTGGCCAAGGTGTTGGGCGGGTAGCGGCTGTCAGGCCGTACGCGAGTCGTACGCCCCACTACCCCCGCAGGCACCCCACAGCCACCCCCGCATGCACCGCCGCCCCCACAGCCAGCGCCGCCTCGTCGTACACGACCCGGCTGGAGTGGTTGTCAGGGACCTGGCCGGGAGTCTGGCCGGGTGGGCAGGCGCCGAGGAACGCCATGGCTCCCGGTACGCGTTGCAGTACGAAGGCGAAGTCCTCCGCGCCCATGATCGGGTGCGGCAGCGTACGGACCCGCTCCGGGCCGAGCAGGGCGGTCGCCGCGCGGGTGACCAGTCCGGTGAAGTCCGGGTCGTTGCTCACCACGGGTGTGACGTCCGGCAGTTCCACGTCGGCGGTCAGGCCGTGGGCCGCCGCCACCCCGTCGGCCACCCGCAGGATGCCGTCGCGGACCGTCTTGCGGGTGGCGTCGGACAGGGTGCGGAAGGTGCCGGCGATCTCCGCCGTGTCGGGGATGATGTTGGACGCCGTACCGGCGGTGACGCGGGTGACGCTGAGTACCGCCGGTTCGAAGACGTTGACCGTACGCGTCACCATCGTCTGCAGTGCCTGGACGATCTCGCAGGCCACCGGCACCGGGTCGAGGCCGCGGTAGGGCGCGGCGGCGTGTGCGCCCCGGCCGCGTACGGTGATCCGCAGCATGTCCGCGGCGGCCGACTGCGGGCCGGGCCGCAGGTGGACGGTGCCCGACGGATGCCGGGTGGTGATGTGCAGGGCGAACGCCGCGTCCACCGGCCGGCCCTCCGGCGTCTCCAGCACCCCGTCCTCGATCATGGGCAGCGCGCCCTCGCAGATCTCCTCGGCGGGCTGGAACATGAACACCACCCGCCCCGCCAGCCGCTCCCGGCGCGCGGCGAGCAGCCGGGCCGCGCCGAGCAGCATGGCGGTGTGGGTGTCGTGCCCGCAGGCGTGCATGACGCCCGGTGTGGCGGAGGCGAAGTCGAGCCCGGTCTCCTCGGTCTGCGGCAGGGCGTCCATGTCGGCGCGCAGCAGGATCGTCCGGCCGGGCCGCGCGCCGGTCAGCGTGGCGGTGACGGAGGTGAGCCGGTCGCCCGGGACGACGGACAGCGGCAGGCCGGACAGTTCGCGCAGGACGGTCTGCTGGGTGCGGGGCAGGGTGGTGCCCAGCTCCGGCGCCCGGTGGATCTCGCGGCGTACGGCGGTGATCCGCGGCAGGAGCCGCCGGGCGTCTTCGAGGAGCGTGCTGTCGCGGTCGTCTCCCATGGGACCCATGATGAGATCGCGCCGCCCATACGGCCAGAGGGCCCTGCGGGCCAGGGCGGCGGCCGGGTGCGCGGACGCACGGCGGTGGTGCGCGGGCCGTACGTACGCTCCGTACGTGCCCGCGCGCCCCACGCCCCCCGTAGGCTAAGCCGCCGCCTTCCGCCCCGTACGCATCCGCGTCAGCACCAGGTGCGCCACGACGCCGAAGACCAGCCCCCAGAACGCCGACCCGATCCCCGCGATGGTGACGCCGGAAGCGGTGGCGAGGAACGTGATCAGTGCCGCCTCGCGGTCCTTCTCCTCCTTGACCGCGCCGGTCAGGCCCCCGGCCAGCGCGCCGAAGAGCGCGACACCGGCCACCGCCGCGACCAGCTCCTTGGGCAGGCCCGCGAACAGCACCACGAGCGTTGAGCCGAACGCACCGATCAGGAGGTAGAAGAAGCCGCAGGAGACACCGGCCACGTACCGGCGGCGCGGGTCGCGGTGTGCTTCGGGGCCGGTGCAGATCGCCGCGGTGATCGCGGCCAGGTTGATCGCGTGCGAGCCGAAGGGCGCCAGCGCCGTGGACGCCAGGCCCGTCGAGCCGATCAGCAGCCGGTCCTTGGGCTCGTAACCGGACGCGCTGAGCACCGCCATGCCGGGCGCGTTCTGCGACGCCAGGGTGGCGAGGATCATCGGTACGGCGATGCCGATGAGCGAGCCCACCGAGAACGCCGGAGTGGTGAACACCGGCTTGGCCAGCTCGATGTGGTCCACATGGATGTCCAGCCGCGAGGTGACCGCGCTGCACACCACCCCGGCGGCCAGCGCGAGCAGCACCGCGTACCGCGCGATCCAGCGCTTGGCCAGCAGGTAGACCACCAGCACCGCGCCGGCGATCCACGGCGCGGTCTTCAGCGATGTGAACACCCCGGTGCCGAACGAGAACAGGATGCCCGCGAGCATCGCCGACACCACCGCCGTCGGCACCTGCCGCATCAGCCGCCCGAACACGCCCGTCAGCCCGACGAGCGTGATGACGGCCCCGGTGACGAGGAAGGCGCCGATGGCCTCCGCGTACGAGTACGCGCCCAGGCTGGTGACCAGGAGCGCCGCGCCGGGGGTCGAGAAGGCGGTGATGACCGGCATACGGGTGCGCAGGCTGAGCGCGATGCAGGTGATGCCGCTGCCGATGGAGATGGCCCACACCCAGGAACTGGTCTGGGCGCGGTCCAGGTGGCCCGCGTTGGCGGCCGCCAGTACGATGACCAGCGGCCCCGAGTAGGACACCACCACGGCCACGAATCCGGCGAGCACCGCCGACAGCGAGGCGTCGCGGAACAGTTTCGGCCGTGCTGCCGGTGCGCCGTCCGGCGGCGGGCCACCGGTGGTGGTGGCGGTCCCGTCGCCGGTCGGCTGGGTGTGGGGGGTGGTGCCCGAACCGGTGGTGTCCGAGCCTGTGGTGCCCGGGCTTGTGGTGTCCGAGCTTGTGGTGTCCGAACTCAACGCTCTTCCTTTGCGGCGCGTTCCAGTGCCTGTTCCAGGTCGGCCACGAGGTCGGCCGCGTCTTCGAGGCCGATGGACAGGCGGATCATGTCCTTCGGGGAGGTGCTGCCCGGCCCCTCGAAGGTGTAACGGTGTTCCACCAGGCTCTCCACCCCGCCCAAGGACGTTGCCCGGATGAAGAGTTCGCAGTTCTCTGCCGTACGCAGGGAACGCTGCCAGTCGCCGTTGACGTGCAGGGACAGCATGCCACTGAAGCCGCCGCGCATCTGCCGGGAAGCGATCACGTGGCCGGGATCGGTGGGCAGCCCGGGGTATGCGACCCGGCTGACGTGCGGATGCTCGGCGAAGTGCTCGGCCAGCGCCTGCGCGGTGGCCGATATCTGCCGCATGCGCGGGAAGAGCGTACGGATGCCGCGCATCAGCAGGTACGTCTCCAGCGGGCCGAGGATCGGGCCGGTGAGCCGGCGGTGCAGGCGCAGCCGTTCCCACAGCGCCTCCCGGGCCTCGTCGGCCGCACCGTCGGGACGGGGCGCGGCGACGAGGAATCCGGCCACCACGTCCGTGTGGCCGTTGAGGTACTTGGTGCCCGAGTGCATGATCAAGTCGGCGCCCAGCTCGAAGGGCCGGGTGTGCACCGGTGTCGGCACGGTGTTGTCCACGGCAAACAGCGCCCCGGCGCGGTGCGCGATGTCGGCGCAGGCCGCGAGGTCGGTGACCAGCCACGTCGGGTTCGCCGGGGACTCCGCCCACAGCAGCGCGGTCGGCGCCGCCGCCACCGCGGCGGCCACCGCGTCCAGGTCGTCCATCGGCACGGATACGACATCGAGCCCGCGCGGGCCGCCGAACTCGGCGAGCCATTTGGTGAGCCCGAAGTACATGGTGCGCGGCACCACGACCCGCGCACCGGCGGGCAGCACCTGGAACACCGCGGTCGCGGCGGCCATGCCGGAGGAGAAGACCATCGCGTCCCGGCCGCCTTCGAGGCCCGCCACGACCTGTTCGACCTGCTCGTAGCCGGGCGTCCCCTGGTCGCGGAGGTACGCCAGCCCGGCGGGCGAGCGGTATCGCTCGTCGCGCGCGAACGTCGCGCCCAGCTCGATGGGCGGGGGAATGGACCCGGTGGCCGGCGAGCGCCAGCCGTCGCCCTGTGCGGCGCGGGTCGCCGGGCGGTAGTCCTGCCGCCAGGGGGTGAAGGTGTCACGGACGTTCATCAGGGCCTCGCAGTCAGCTGGTCGAGTGCGGTACGCAGGGCGAGTTCGGCGTCCCGCAGCGCGCGCGAAGGGGCGCCGGGGGACGGAACGTAGTGGTTGTAGTAGCTGGAGCCCTCGGTGTGCGGGCCGAGGAAGTACAGCCGGGGCTGCACGCTTCCGGCGGGGTCGATGCCGCAGCCGTCCCGGGTGACGTGCAGGCCGGTGGCGCTGCCCCCGCGCTGGGCGAGGGTGACGACCCGGCCGGCCGCGACGAGCGTGCCGAGCAGCGAGCCGGGCAACTGGTCGGCGGGCGGTTCGGCGACGTGCGCCGCCACCACATGATCGACCTCGACGGTCTCGGGCCGCTCCAGGCAGGTGGACTCCAGCCGCCAGGACGCGGCGTTGCCGGACGGGGCGAGGACCTTGGGGCGCGGCCCGGGGCCCAGCCGCAGGACCCCCGCGTCGAGCAGCGAGAGCAGTTCGGCGGAGCGGTCCAGCTGGGGGCCGATCACCAGCCGGTTGACGGTGGCGGTGAACGTGCCGAAGAACAGGTCCAGCGAGGCGTCGTCCAGCCCCGGCGGATCGACGACGGCGCGCAGCACGTCGCGGTGGTCGCGCAGCACCTCCAGGGACTCCTTGAGGGGGCTGCGGCCCAGTCCCGTACGGGCTTCGCCGAGGTCGTCCGCCACCTGGCCGGCGAACCACCGCGCGTACTCCTGCGTGTCGGCCCACGGGCCCTCCGCCGCCCGCACGCCGAGCACGCCCCGCAGGGGGTACGGCCCGTACCGCTCGCGGCTCTCCTTGAGCAGCGCCCGCCAGCCGGAGCGCTCGGCGCGGCGCGCGAACTCGGCGCCCGCCGCGGCGAAGTCGTCCAGCTGCCCGCCGGCCACCGTGCGGTAGTAGGCGAGCTCCATCTCGGCCTCGATCAGCGGCAGGACGTCCTCGGCGAAGTCCAGCCGGCCGCCGGGCCGGGCCGCCCGCCGCGCGTCGAGTGCCGCCTCGGTCAGTGCGAGCGGTACGAAGCGCAGCCGGCCGGGGTTGAGGTGCGGGCGGCTGCGGGACGGCAGGCCCGTACGGTTCGTCAGGACGATCAGCGGTTCCCGGCCGCCGGGTATGTACCGAAGACCGCTGCTTGCGGTGGATATCCGCTCGTGCCGGCCGCCGCGTCCGAGCGTCAGCGACGCGATGACGTCCATCGCGGTCAGCCCCATGCCGAGGACGGCCACCCGCTCACCTGGAGCGATGCCGTCGAGCACATCGGGCAGCGGGTAGGGCCGGGACACCAGGCGCGGTTCCGCCATGGTCCGCTCCGGGTGGTACAGGGAGTGGTGTCCCACGGTGACGAAGACCGCGTCGGCGTCGATGGCCGTGCCGTCCGGGAGCAGGACGCTCTCTCGCCCGGCCGCGCCCGGCCGGATGTCGAGCGCGGTGGACCGGTGCCACACCAGCCGCATGCATGCGGGCGCCGCGGCCCGGATCCGGTCGGTGGCCCAGGTCAAGTAGGTGTGCAGAAGCCGCCGGGGCAGGTAGTCGTTGGGTTCGATCTCCCGGCCCCGGCCTTCTCGTACGGTGTAGCCGTCGGCCGCCAGGCGCAGGTCGCGCGACCGGCACCATTCGTACAGGCCAGGGCCGGTCGTCGCGGTCGGGCCGTCCACCATGCGCGGATCGGCGAACGCGGTGACCTGCGAGCACACCGTGTTCAGCAGCAGGTGGTCGGGCTGGTCGGCGAGGTGGAACCCCGGGCCCGGCGGCTGGGGGTCGATGAGGTGGACGGTGACCGGGAAGGGCCGTTCCGTACAGTGGCTGACCAGGCGTTCCAGGACGCCCAGGCCGCGCGGGCCCATGCCGACGACGGCGAGGACGGGCGGGCGTTGTGTGGGTGCGGAAGTCACCACCGGCGCGTCTCCCCGAAGAAGTTGGGCACGCTGACGGCCGTACCGTCGGCGCGTGCCTGCTGGAGGGCGAAGGCGCCCACGGCCAGGTCGAGGACGCCGAGCCCGAACGGCGAGAAGATCACGGGCCGGTCCGCGGTGAGCTTCACCTGCTGGTCGAGCACCCCGGCCAGCGTCCCGGCCACGAAGTCGCGGTTGCCGGTGAGCTGTTCGGCCAGGTGGGGCGACGTATTGGCCTTCATGCAGTGCTCGACGTTGTCGAGGACGTTCTGCGCGCCCAGGATCACGTCCGGGGCCAGGTCGCGCAGCGAGATGTTCAGCACCAGCTGCCCGGCCTCGAACTGCCGGTGGACGTACGGCTCCAGCGCGGTCGTCGCGAACACCACGGTCTCCGCGTCCAGCGCCGTCTCCAGGTCACCGGTGACGGTCGCGGGGCGTCCCTGGGTGTCGCCGATGTGCCCGGCGAGCGCCCGGGCGGACGGTTCGTGCAGGTCGTGGACCACGTAGGCGTCCGGAGCGCAGCCGGCGGCGTGCAGGTAGTCGCAGATGTTGCGGGCGATGACGCCGCCGCCGACGACGCCGATACGGCTGCCCTCGTACCCGTCCGGGCGCAGGGCCGTCGCCGCGACGGCGGCCGAGGCCGCGGTCCTGGCGGCGCTGATGTTCGCTGCTTCCAGGATCGCGATCGGATAACCCGTCTCGTAGTCGTTCAGGATGAGCACGGCCGAGGCGCGGGGCACCCCGTTCTCCGTGTTGCGCGGAAAGCTGGATATCCATTTGATGCCGGCCATCTGGACGTCCGCGCCCAGGAAGGCGGGCAGCGCGATGATGCGCGAGTCCGGCTTCTCGGGGAACCGCAGGAAATAACTGTCCGGGTTGACCGTCGCACCGGCCTCATGACTGCGGTAGGTCCGGGCGACGAGGTCCAGGACCTCGCCGCGCCGGTCGCGCAGGATCTTCAGTACGGAGTCGCCCGGCACCACGTCGAAGGTGAACATGCCGAAAGTCCTGTTCTCAGGCGCGCGCCTGGTCCATTTCCGTTTCCGGATCGAGAAGGTGCGGCCAGCGTTCGGCCACCCATACGTCGTCGTAGAGCGTTTCGAGATACCGTTCCCCGAAGTCCGGGGAGAGCGCCGCGACGACGCTGCCCGGCGGAATGTCCGGAGCGGCTTTGCGTACCGCGGCCAGTACGGTGCCGGTGGAGCCGCCGAGCAGCAGCCCCCGCTGCCCGGCGAAGCGGCGGCACATCTCCACGGCCTCGTCCTCGGGGACGAGCACCACGTCGTCCACGAGTTTCTCGTCGAGGATCTCCGGGCGGCGGCTGGTGCCCAGCCCCGGAATGTGCCGCCGGGCCGCCGGGCCGCCGAAGGAGACCGACCCCAGGGAGTCGACCGCGATGACGCGGGTCGCCGGGCTGTGGTCGCGCAGGTACGCGGCGCAGCCCATGAGCGTGCCGGTCGTCCCGGCGCCGATGAAGGCGTAGTCGACCGGGCCGAGCGCCTCGACGAGCGCGCGCCCGGTCCGCTCCCGGTGGGCGCGCGGGCCGGCCGGATTGGCGTACTGATTCAGCCAGTACGTGTTCCGTTCCCGCCGCAGGCGTTCGTGGATGTAGTTGATGCGGGATTGCAGATAGCCGCCGTTGCCGTCGCGTACGTCGATCACCACGACCTCGGCGCCGAGTGCCTCCATGAGGCGCACGGACTGGGCGTTGGCGTTGGGATCGGTCACGCACGTCAGGGCGTACCCTTTCGCCGCGCATACCATGGCGAGCGCCACCCCGAGATTTCCGGAGGTGGATTCGATGAGCCGGGTGGCGGGAAAGGGACGGCCGGTGTTCTCGGCCTCGGCGACGAGCGCCACGGCCGTCTTGAGTTTCACCGAGCCGGCCGGATTGAGGCCCTCGATTTTCAGGAAGACCGAGCTTCCCGGTACCAGTTCGTCGGCCCGGATGAAGAGATCATCCGGGATCAGGTCGTACACTTCTTCTGCTATCACTGGAATCCAAGGTGCTGGAATGCGGGCATGCGCAGCTGCCGGATTCGTCCGGTGAAAACGCATGCGGAATCGTGGTCACACGTGGTGATCAAGGCATGCAGAAGAGTTGGAAGTTCCCCCGTTCCGTTCCCCCGTAGGCCGCCCCGTTGTCCCCCGTAGAACCGCGATGGCGACGCCTTGCCGAAAAGATACCTGTTGCTACAAGATCTTTTCCAGCGATCGCGGTGTTTGAAAAGTCAACTCCCGTGAATACCGGTGGCGGAACCGGCCGTTCAGCAGGGGAGGGGAGTCTCCGCTTCCGGGCGGTGCGCTCGGCGGAAGGAGGCGTACAGCCCAGTAAGGAGCGGGGTTGCGCCGTCATCTCGCCCGGCGGGGCGGGGTGTTGCGTCGACCCGGTGGGGCATCCTTCGGTCCCGCCCGGATTTTTGCTCATTGTTGACGCTTTGGGGGCGGATTTACGTGCCCCGGGGCGGACGGTGGTCTGCGGTGGCGCTCCCGTTCGCGCCTCCGGTCTCCCGCCCGGCGAGCTCGGCGAGCTGGCGTTGCAGACGCTCGGCCTCGTCCGAACGGTGCTGGGTCCGGTACAGCTCTAACGCCTGCTGCCAGGCTTCGGCGGCCTGCACGGCCTGGCCCAGGGCGGCGTGCGCCTGGCCGATGCCTTCGAGGAGCACGGCTTCGTGGAAGGTGTTGCCGATCTCGCGGAAGAGCGTCAGGGCGCGCCGGCCGTTCTCCAGTACGTCGGTGTACCGGCCCGTGCACAGGCCCAGGTAGGCGTGGACGCTCAGCGACAGGGCCTCGCCGTTGCCGTTGTCGTGGCGGCGGTGCAGCAGCAGCGCCTTGTCGCCGTAGGCCGCCGCCTGCTCGTAGTGGCCCAACTGCGCGGAATACCAGGCGGACTGGTTGAGCCCGCGGGCCTCCCACTCCTCGTCGCCGATCGTCTGGAACAGGCCCAGGGACCGGGTCGCGTGGTCCAGCGCGGGCCCGATACGGCCCTGCTGCCCCCAGGACCAGCCGAGCACGCGGTGCGTATGGGCCTGGCTCGGCAGGTCGTGGGCGCTCTCGGCCAAGGTCAGGGACTCCTGGAGATGTTCGAGCGCCTCGGTGTGCCGGCCCACCAGCGCGCAGGACTCGGCGAGCAGGCGGTGCGCCGGCGCCTGGGCGGCCGGATCGTCCAGGCGCAGGGCAGCGGTCAGTCCCGCCTGCGCGACGGCCACTTGATGGGGAAGAAGGCCGCGCCGCCAGTGGTACGTGTGGAGGGTAGGCGCCAGCTGCCACACCAGCGTGTGCCACTCACGCTCGACGGCCAGACGCTGAGCGGCCATCACACAGGGGTGCTCGACGTCCAGCCACGCCAGCGCCTTGGCCTTGTCATGCAGCGGGTGGGGCAGACAGCCCTGGGCGGGCGGGCTTAGGACGACCGACTCGCGGTGCGGATCGAGCAGCTGGTCAGCGGTGTGGGCCGTGTGCAGATAGAACTCCACCAGCCGCCGCAGCGCGCTGTCGCGGTGGTCCTCGGCCTGGTGGAGGTGGGCCTGGTCGCAGGCGTAGAGGCGGATCAGGTCGTGGAGCCGGTAGCGTCCGGGCGTCGGCTGGGACACCAGATGGGCGGTTTCCAGCTCCCGCAGCAGCGCGCGGACCCGAGCCGTCGGCAGCCCGGCCAGGGAAGCGGCGGCGGGCAGGCTGATGTCAGGGCCCGGTGCCAGGCCGAGCAGCCCGAACAGCACGGCCGCCTCGGAGGACAGCGCGTGGTACGAGGACGAGAACACGGCGCGCAGGTTCAGCGGGATCTCGCCGGCGTCCAGTTCGTCGAGCCGGGTCGCGTGGTCCCGCAGCTCCTCGGCGAGCACGCTCAGCGGGAAGCCGGGGTGGGTGGTGGCACGGGCGGCCACGATGCTCAGCGCCAGCGGCAACCCGTCGCAGCACGTCAGGAACGCGCGTACCGCCTCGGGCTCGGCGGCGATCCGCTCGGCTCCCAGGTGATCGGCCAGCAACTGGCGGGCCTCGGCCTCGGACAGCACGTCCAGGTCCAGGGAGCGGGCGCCGTGGGTGGTGACCAGCCCGGCCAGGTGACGGCGGCTGGTCACCAGCACCGTGCAGGCCGGACCGCCCGGCAGCAGCGGGGCCACATGGGCGGTGTCGCGGGCGTTGTCCAGCACGATGAGCATGCGCCGGTCGGCGACCAGGCTGCGGTAGAGGCCCACCTGCGCGTCAAGGTCGGGCGGTACGCCGGATGGGTCCACACCGAGGGCGTTCAGAAAGCCGCGGACCGCCTCCGCCGTGGGCATCGGTTCACCGAGCGGGGTGAAGCCCCTCAGGTCCACGAACAGCCGGCCGTCGGGGAACCGGTCGACGTGCTGATGTGCCCAGTACAGGGCGAGCCAGGTCTTGCCGATGCCGCCGGTGCTCCCGATCGCGGAGATCATCACGGTGGTGCCCGACTCCGCCGCCTCGTCCAGCGCGGCGGTCAGCGCGGTCAGTTCGCCGGTCCGGCCGGTGAAGCGGCGCGGTGCGGCGGGCAGCTGGTGCGGTACGGGCCCGCGCTCGCGTACGGGGTGCAGATGGACGTCTCCGTGGACGACGCCGGCCTGCACCACATGGCCCTCGACCGGCGCGGACACCTCGTTGCGCACACCGGCCACCATCGGGCCCCGGTCCCGGTTGTTCGAATCTTGTTCCGTCGTCACAGTCGCCACCACCTTCCACTGCCGTCACACCGAGTGGCTTCCCCAGTGTCGCGAGGCGCCGGAGCGGCGGATGGGAGCAGCGCGCATTCGTACCCATGTGAGTGAAGATCACGCCGAGCGCCCACGGCCAGCCCTAACGGCTTCTGAGCTGCACGTATGGGCCGAAAAAACGTTTGACGCGGGAGGGCGTCCGGTGATCGGGTAGCACCCCATGAGCCCAGGGCAGACGCCTCCCGGTCCGCACCCCGTCGACGACGGCCTCGTACGGCGGCTGGTCGCCGGGCAGTTCCCGCGATGGGCGGAGCTGCCGGTGCGGCGGTTCCCATCCGGAGGCACGGTCAACGCGATGTTCCGGCTGGGGGACGACATGGCCGTACGGCTGCCGCTGACGCGGGGCGGCGCCGCGGACGTATCGCTGGAACAGGAGTGGCTGCCCCGCCTCGCGCCCCGGCTGCCGGTGGCCGTCCCCGAGGCGCTCGCCGCCGGGGAGCCCGCCGAGGGATATCCGTGGCCGTGGTCGGTGTACCGCTGGCTGGCCGGGGAGAACCCGGTCGCTGGGGCGCTGGACGAACCCGTGTTCCTGGCCGAGGACCTGGCCGGATTCGTGGCGGCGATGCGGGGCGTCGCGCTGCCCGGGGCCCCGGCGGCTTACCGCGGCGGGCCGCTCGCCGCGCTCGACGCGCCGACGCGGGCGGCGATCGAGGAGCTGCGCGGAATCCCGGAGGAGGGCGTCGACTGCGATGCAGTGACCGCCGTGTGGGAGGACGCGGTGCGGGCCCCGGCCTGGGACGGCCCACCGGTGTGGCTGCACGCCGATCTGATGCCGGGCAATCTGCTGGTGGGCGGCGGCAGGCTGACCGCGGTGATCGACTTCGGGTGTACGGGGGCGGGCGATCCGGCCTGCGATCTGTTCCCGGCGTGGAACCTGCTGCCGGCCGGGGCACGGGAGGTCTTCCGCGAGGCGCTGGGCGTGGACGACGCGACGTGGGCGCGCGGCCGGGCCCGTACGCTCTCGCAGGCGCTGATCGCGCTGCCGTACTACCGGGAGACGAACCCGGCGATGGCGGGCAACGCCCGGCATGTGATCCGGGCGGTGCTGGAGGAGCGCTGAGGCCATCGAACACGCCCGCCCCGTCCGGCCGGCCGGGGCGGGACGGACGAGGCGGGCGGGAAGTCAGCCGTGCCGGGACGGGATCAGCAGCTCAGGTTGCCGCCGGTGCTCGTGCCCAGGATCTGGGTGAACTTCTGGTAGGAGTTGATCCGGCTCTGTACCTGACCGGGGTTGGCGCCGTTGCACTCCATGGAGCCGTTGATGCTGCGGATGGTCTCGCCGAAGCCGCGGTCGTTGACGATCGCGTCGTGCGGCGTCATCGAGCCCGGGCCGCGCTGCGTCATCCAGTACCAGATGCCCGTCTTCCAGGCCACGGCCGCGTCGTTCTGCACCAGGTTCGGGTTGTGCAGCAGGTCGATGCCGAGCGCGTCACCCGCCGCCTTGTAGTTGTAGTTCCAGCTCAGCTGGATCGGCCCGCGCCCGTAGTAGGCCGCCTGTCCGGCGGGACAGCCGTACGGCCGGTTCGGGTCACAGTAGTGCGGGTAATTGTTCGTGTCCTGCTCCACGATGTGGACCAGACCGCCCGTCTCATGGCCGACGTTGGCCAGGAAGGCGGCGGCCTCCCGCTTCTTGATCGTGTCGTTCCCGGTCTTGGTGAAGCCGGGGTACGCGCTCAGGGCCGCCTTCAGCCCGTTGTACGTGTAGAACCGGTTTCTGTTCGGGAACATCTGGTTGAACTGCGCCTCGCTCACCACGAAGTCGCCGGACGGGTTGGTCCCGCCGCCGCAGTTGTACGGCTCCCAGTACCAGGTGCTGATGACCGGGTCGTAACCCGGGTTGTCGTGCGTGGCCCGGTAGTACTGGCCGTTCGTGTACTTCACGATGTTGCCGGTGACATACGGCTTACCGGCCGTCCAGATGGTGAAGTTGCAGCTCGCGACGGACGCCGCGGCCCCGGAGACGGGCGCGGCGACGGCGTGCGGGGCGGCGGCGGACAGAGCGGTGACGCAGGAGGCGGCCGAGAGCACGGCGGCGACACGCTGTTTCAGCAACACCTGATCACTCCTCAGTGCGGCAGGGCCGCGTGGGATCGGCGACGGACGGTCCGACGCGCGACGGGCATCGAGGATCACGCTCCGCTTGGCGGACGCGATCGACAGGTGCAGGTACTCAACCCGTTTGGTCTGAACCAGTCAAGATGATGTACGGACAGGTGATTGATTGCTAGACGATTGACCAGAGTTCGCGAAGCGGCCACAGGAGAGCCCGTACGTGGGGGCGGGTTCAGGAGAGGTGCGTACGGTCGGCGGCTGCCGTTGTGGCAGCTCGTTGTCGACTCTTGGTGTGGAGCTCTCGTGAGAATGCTGAAGATCGACCTGGACGGGGTCGAGGGCGGCCAGGGCGTCACCGGTGTGCAGTCCAAGACGGTGAACTTCACCGTCGGCCGCTCGCAGGTCTCCACCGTCGACATGAACACGCAGACCATGACGGTGGTGCGGGACGGCAGGACGGTCAAGTCGATCCCGAGCACGGGCGGCGGCCCGAAGGCCCCGACCGGTCAAGTCCGGTCTGCGGGAGGCCGCGTGCGGTTGACGGCCCATGGCCGCCCGGGGCGTGGCGAGTCCGATGCCGCACACGGGGGAATGCGGCATCGGACCCACCGCACAACCTAGCCGCGAACAGCCGATCGAAAACGCCAACTTGCCGAAGTCGGCGAAGGTTGGCCGAACCCCTCGCCCTGACGGGTCCGCGGCAGCCGTGCGGGCGCCCCCGCTCAACTCCCCACATGCAGGACGATGACGCACGTGTCGTCCTCCGGATTGGTGTGCAGAACGGAGAGCAATGTCTCCAAATGCGCCTCGGGGTCGCCGTGCGCGCCTTGGCGGGCGGCGGACAGCAGCAGGTCCTCGCGGTTGCCGGACCGGTCGGAGCGGCGCTCGACCAGGCCGTCGGTGTAGAGGATCACGCGGTCGCCGGGGCGCAGCGTCAGCGTCTTGCACGCGTAACCGGGGTCCAGGCTGGCGCCCAGCGAGGTCCCGTCGTCGGTGACCAGCTCGGTGGCCCGGTCGCCGCGTACCAGGACGGGCGGTGGGTGACCGGCGCGGGCCCAGGTCAGGGTACGTCGCTGCGGATCGAAGTGGCCTACGGCCGCGGTCGCGTTGAGCGACTCGTCGTGGCCGTGGAAGGCGACGAGATTCAGACAGTCGAGGATACGGGCCGGGTCGGCGCCGGTGTACGCGATCCCGAGCAGCGCGTTGCGCAGCTGCGCCATGCCGGCGGCCGCCTGGAGGCCGTGCCCGAGCACGTCGCCGATGGCGATCAGTACCCGGCCGTCGGGCAACGGCGTGGCCTCGAACCAGTCGCCGCCCACGCGGGCGCAGTTCTCGGCGGGCTGGTACCGGATCGCCGCCCGCAGCCCCGGCAAAGTGGTGTGCGCCCGTGGCAGCAGCGCCAGTTGCAGCTCCTCCGCCATCCGCAGCTGTTGGCTCTCGGCCTCCCGCCGCGTCGCCTCCAGCGCCGCTTCGGTCCGCCGGACGTCGGTCACGTCCTGGACGACACCGCGCAGGGCCACGAGGTTGCCCAGGCTGTCGCGGAGCAGTTCGGCGCTGACGCTCACGTGGCGCGGGCCGTCGGAAGCGCGCGTACGGACCTCGAAGCGCACCGGTCCGGGGGCGCGGGCCAGTGACTGCACGGCCTTCACGACGGTCGGCAGGTCTTCCTCGATGACGTACCCGGACAGTGCGTCCAGCGGCAACGGGCCGAGTTCCGGCGGCCGTTCGAGGATGTCGTACATCCGCCGGGACCACGTCACGCCGCCGGTGGCCGGCTTCCACTCTGCCCAGCCGAGGTTGACCAGCCGCTCGTCGTCGTCGATCCGGGTGCTCGTGTGCGTCTGCCCGTCGTGGAACTGCCATGTCACCAGCAGGCCGCCGGCCGCACGCTGGGCCCGCACGCTCAGTACGGCCGGACGCGTGACGCCCTGGAAGGGCTCCTCGTACGAGAACGGTCCCCGGTCGAGCGGGACGCCGGTCTCCAGGACCGCCACATACGCGTCGAAGATCCCGGAAAGGATCATGCCGGGGAAGGTTTCCAGCAGCCGGCTGCCGGTGATCTGGTCCGGCGTGCGGCCCAGGATGTCGATGGCGCGTGCGTTGCAGCGCTCTATCGTGAACTCCACGACCCGGCCGAGCCCGTCGCGCAGTGGGCGGAGCAGCGCGGCCGGTACGGGAACCGCGTCGATGACCGCGTCCAGCCAGGCCGTCCGTACGCCCTCGTCCGGCGGCTTCAGGGCGGCCAGCCCGCGCAGCCGCTGCCCGGCGCGGTCGGCCAGCGCCTCCAGCCGGTCGCGGGCCGTGGGCGCCGGGCGCTCGGGGCCGGACCAGATGACGCTGACCACGCACACCGCGGTGCCCGGTCTGCCGCCGTTTCCGGGGGCGCGGGGCCCGCCCGGCCGGTCGCGGCCCGCCGACACCCAGGTCAGGCTGCGGTCACCGGCCTCGTCGTCGAGCCATACCTGCTGGTCCGCCGCGGACATCCGGGCCAGCGGGAGTATGCAGTGCAGAGGTATCTGCGACCAGTCGCTGTCCGTCCGTGCCGCCGACCCGGCGGCCCCGCTCGTCCGGAGTCCGCCGTCCTCGTCCACGACGGCCAGCAGCACCGCCGTGGCGCCGGTTTCCTCGGTCCGCTCAAGGAGCTGTTGCGCCAGCTCGACGGGGTTACGGGCGGCCGCCAGGTCCGCCGTGCCGTCGTACGGCCCGAAGTCGTGCGGGACCGTTCCCGCACGGGCCTTCACTCCGGTGGTCCGGATGGCGCGGTCCTCGACGGCCCCGGTCAGGCGGCCGGCGCCGTACACCGTCCGGGCGGAGGGCAGCAGGCCGGGGGCATCCGCCGCCGGGGTGCCCAGCAGGCCGCTCGCGCAGGCGCGGGCCTGGGCTTCGTCGCACCCCAGGTGCTTGATCAGAAGTTCCTCGACACGTACGGCACTCAACGCGGCCCCGGGCGCGCGTCCGCTCTCCTCCGGGCGGGAACCGGTCGCACCGCTGTCACACCGGACCATGGCACCTCGTCGTTTCCTCGACGGCACCCGTGGCCGCCCCACGGGTTCTCCGGACAGCGCGCGGACGGCATGTCCGCACCCGGCCGGTCGGAGGAGCCTGCCTCATGACCGCTGTTGTCTATCAGGGCGCAGGCGATCACCGCCGGATGTGACCGGTACTGCCCGATGACGTTGCCGCTCTGTGCCCGAGCGCAAGAAGCCGAGCACGGTTTGACCGTTGTGGATCGGATAGGGGGGCGAGGGACGTGACGGCGCCGTGGGCGATCCGTACCGCACTCCGGAAACATCACGCAATTTGTGTTAATAATGCTGGAGAGATCTGCTAAGAATGCTGGGCGACCGTCATCCGTACGCCCCGCCCGCCGACTCCCGAGGGACGCCGCCATGCCCGCTCCGCTGCCCGACCACGTCCCCGCAACCATGCGTGCCGCCGTCCTGCACGCGCCCAAGGACCTGCGGATCGAGGAGCGGCCGGTGCCGCGCCCCGGGCCGGGGCAGGTGCTGGTCCGCGTCGAAGCCGTCGGCATCTGCGGCTCGGACGTGCACTACTACGAGCACGGGCGGATCGGCGACTTCGTCGTCCGCGCCCCGATGGTCCTCGGCCACGAGCCCGGCGGCACGGTCGTCGCCCTCGGCCCCGGCGCCACCCGCCATCGGCCGGGACAGGTGGTCTCCCTGGAACCCGGCGTACCGTGCGGCACCTGCGGGCAGTGCCGCCACGGCCGCTACAACCTGTGCCCCGACGTGTCCTTCTACGCCACCCCGCCGGTCGACGGCGCGCTGTGCGAGTACGTCGCCATCGACGAGCACTTCGCCCACGCCGTCCCCGACACCCTGACCGCCGAGACCGCCGCCCTGCTGGAGCCGCTGTCCGTCGGCGTGTGGGCGGCGCGCAAGGGACGGATCGGGCCCGGCGCGCGGGTGCTGGTCACCGGGGCCGGGCCGATCGGGCTCGTCGCCGTCCAGACGGCCCGCACTTTCGGTGCCGTCGAGGTCGTCGTCACCGACATCGCCCCCGAACGGCTCGATCTGGCGCGAGAGTTGGGCGCCACCGCCACGGTGGACGTACGCAGCACCCGGCTCGCCGACACCGGCTACGAACCCGACGTCCTCCTGGAGTGCTCCGGCGTCCCGGCCGTCGCCGACGAGGCGATCCGCTCCGTCGGGCGCGCGGGCCGGGCGGTGCTGGTCGGCATGGGCGGCGACACCGTGCCGCTGCCGCTGGCCCATGTGCAAAACTTCGAGATCGAGGTCACCGGGACCTTCCGGTACGCCAACACCTGGCCGGCCGCCATCGCGCTGGCCGCCTCCGGCGACGTACGGCTCGACCGGCTGGTCTCCCACCGGTACGGCCTGGCGGATGCGGAGCAGGCGCTCACCGCGGCCGCCCGGGACCGTACGACGATCAAGCCCGTGGTGTGCCCGCGGTCCGGCTGAGCGCCGGGCACCACGGCACGGAGAAGGAGGAGCGCCGCATGGCCGCCAAGGCACGGCTGTCGCAGGCCGGCGTCGAACAGCGGCGGCAGGCCGTCCTGCGCTATGTCGCCGACCACGGCGCCCTGCGCATCGACGCGCTCGCCGACCGCTTCGACGTCAGCTTGATGACGATGCACCGCGACCTCGACGACCTCGCCGCCCGCCATCTGCTGCGCAAAGAGCGCGGCCGGGCCGTGGCCTTCCCCGCGCTGACCATGGAGACCGCCACCCGCTTCCGGGAGGGCGCGGGGCTGGCGGCCAAGACCGCGCTGTGTGCCGCGGTGGCCGGGCGGATCACGCCGGGCAGCACCGTGCTGATGGACGACTCCACCACGCTCTACCCGCTGGCCGGCCTGCTGGCCCGGCGGGACCCGGCCGACGGGATCACGGTCCTCACCAACTCGGTCGGCCTCGCCCAGCGCCTGGGTGCGGTGCCCGGCGTGGACGTCACCCTGCTCGGCGGCCGGTACCACGGCGAGTTCAACTCCTGCACCGGCCCGGAGGTCGGCGGCGCCCTCGCCCGGCTGCACGCCGATCTGGTGCTGACGTCAGCGACCGCCGTCCTCGACGGGCGGCTGTTCCATCCACTGCGGGAGTACGTCGAGGTCAAGGAGGCCATGCTGGCCGCCGCCGAGGAGGCCGTACTCCTCGTGGACCACGCCAAGTTCGGCAAGCGCGCCACGTACGCGTACGGCACCGCCGCCCGTTACGGGACGGTTGTCACGGACACCGCCACCCCCGCCGGGGAAGTCGCCGCCCTACGGGCCACCGGGGCCGCCGTACAGGTCGTCCGGTCGAAACCGTAGCGCTCCGGTCAGATCCGGCGGCACTGCGGTCAGATCCGGCGGCTGCGGTCAGATGCCGTCCGGGGGCAGCGCGGCGACCCTGTCGAGGAGGCGGTTGACCTCGTCCAGGGCCTCTCGGCCGGTGTCCGACTCGCGCTGTCCGGGGTCGTCGAGGAATTCGGCGGTGCAGGCCATCAGCTGGTACATGGCGCCGATGGGCTTCAGGCCCCACGACGCGTTCAGCAGGATGTGGGTGATGATCCGGGCGGTGAGCCGGCCGCCGTTGTCGTCCCGGGCGAGGACCAGGGTGAGGGCGAGATTGCGGTCGGCGTCGTCCGGCTGCCACGTCCCGCCGAGATCGCGGGCGAGGGTGGTGGCCTGGGACCGGATGTCGGATGCCGCGTTCATGGTCCGACCGTGCCACACCACCGCCCGTGCGGGCGGACGCGTCGGACGGACCCCGGGGTGCCTCACCCCGCCGGGTGAACACGGCGGCCGTCCGGCGTACGGAGGGGGCCCGGCGGGGGAGGAAGGGGCCGGACCGGCGGGCACGCGGGGTGCCCGCCGGTGCGCGGACTACGGCTTGGGCAGGACGCAGCCCGGGCGGCTCAGGTCCAGCTTGTTGCCGGTGCCGAAGCACTTGGGTATCTCGTACGTCTCCTGGGCGTAGCCGATGCCGCGGCGCACGTTCACGCGGCCGTTGGCGTCGACCTCGCACGGGTTGTTGAGCGTGCAGCGCTGGCCGCTCTCATTGATCGTGTTGTTGACGGCCGCCACCTTGCCGGAGGCGACGTCGATCACCGGGGAGCCCGAGGTGCCGCCGATGACGTTGCACGGGGAGGTGTAGCGGACCGAGTCCTTCCAGGTCCAGTCGCCCTCCTTCAGCCGGTAGGCGAAGCCGTCCACGTTGCAGTTGTAGGTCTTCTTCCAGTACCCGGACACGACGGCGATGGCGGCGCCCTTGACCGGGTGGGTGGTGGCCATGTCCAGCGCCGTGATGCCGTAGCGCTGCTTTATCTGGGCGTAGGTGGAGGAGAGTTCGTAGAGCGAGACATCGGTGTCGGTCATCGTGCCGTAGACGACCTTGGTGGCGCGGACCGTGCCGAGGTTGCCGGCCGAGGCGCTGAGCACGGTGAAGCTGCGGCTGGAGGGCTGGTCGACGATGACCTCGCCCGCGTCCGGCATGCCGCTCTCCAGGCAGTGGCCGTTGGACAGGACCAGGGCCGGATCGTTGTCGGTCGAAGTGGGCATGCGCACGATCGATCCGGAACAGTTGCTGAGCGCCACGGTGCCGGCATAGTTCACGGCTCTGGGGATCGCCTTGGCCGTGGTGGCCGTGGCGTCCGTGATCGTGGCCGCGCCGGCGGTTCCGGCGGTGCCCACGAGGGCGGCGGTACCCAGGACGGCCGTGGCCAGGGCACCGACGAGAGGGCTTTTCATGTGGGGGTCCTCTCAGAATCTGTGGCCGAAGTTCCTTCGGCTTTGACGTGCGCATTGTTGGGGCAACTGAGGCTGCTGGCAACAACTTCGCCATAACTGGAAGGAGCCGCTCCGGGTTCGGGCGGCGGGCGGCCGGGGCGGGGGAGCACCTGGGGGCGCCCGGGGCGGGGCGGGCGGAGCCCGGGCGGCGCACGCCGCAGTGCGGATCGGCATGCCGGGGGCGCGCGTTGCCGGAGCGTGCCGGTTTCCGCCCCGACTCCTTTTTCGTCCGTACGGTTCGCCGCCGCCCCGATTTCTCATCCTTTTCTCACGAACGCCACCGGCGCTGCCCGGCGATACCGCGCTGACCTGTGCAGGAAGGCGACTTCAGGAAGTTCGTCGACGTTGTGGACATGGGGCAGGTGTGGTGTCGTACGCTAAACTCCGCGATCCGTTCGCGCATTTCCCGTCGTTTACCGTGAAACTCGGACAGGCTGCCGCCGCACCGTCGTTAAGGACCCGGATGCTTTACGCCGCGCCAGAACACCCTCCCGGCCCGCAGGGGGAGGCGCGGCGGCCCAGACTGCGTGTCCTCGACGGACTGCGGCTGCTGGCCGCCCTGATGGTCCTGGCTTATCACTACATCACCCTGCGCGACGGCTGGGGCGACGACCCGAACGCTTTCTCCCCGGTCGTCTACCACCTGTCGGAGTACGGCTGGCTCGGCGTCGAAGTCTTCTTCCTGATCAGCGGATTCGTCATCTGTATGAGCGCCTGGGGGCGTTCCCTGGGCGATTTCGTGACATCCCGCGTCTCCCGTCTCTATCCGGCCTATTGGGTCGCCGTACTGCTGACCGCGGCGGTCCTGACCGTGTGGCCGAACGTCCGCAGCGCGGACAACTGGGAGACGGTGCTGACGAATCTCACCATGCTCCAGCAGGGGGTCGGCGTCCCCGACGTGGACGACGCCTACTGGACGCTGTTCATCGAGCTGAAGTTCTATCTGCTGTTCGCGATCGTGGTGTTCCGCGGGGTCACCTACCGCAGGTGTGTGCTGTTCTGCGGCCTGTGGACGGTGGCCGGCGTGGTGGCGCTGAAGTCCAACAGCGACCTGCTGTCGGTGTGGGCCATAGCGCCGTACTCCCCGTACTTCATCGCGGGCATCGCCTTCTACCTCATGCACCGTTTCCGGCCCACCGTCCTGCTGTGGGCGATCGTCGCGGTCTCCTTCCTGCTCGCCCAGCACTATCTGCGCGGGCGGCTGGTGATGAATCTCGGCGCGAAGGCGGACATGGCGCACGGCTGGCCGGTACGCCTGGCCGTGCTACTGGCCTTCGCGCTGATGGCCGCCATCGCGCTGGGGTGGTTCGACAAACTCCAGTGGCGCTGGCTGTCCACCGCCGGATCGCTCACCTATCCGCTCTATCTGCTCCACATGTATGTCGGTTTCACCCTTATCGACCTGCTGCGCAGCCGGGTGCCCGCGGCCGTGCTGCTGCCCGGGATCGTGGCATTCATGCTGGCCCTTTCCTGGGCGGTGCACCGGCTCGTGGAAAGGCCGTTGGGCAAGAAACTCCGGGTGTCCATGCAGAAGAGCGTGGAGGAAATGCGATTCCACTCGCGGGGCAGAATGTCCGGCGCGCCACCGGCGAAACAACGGGAAATCATCCGCGAGGAGCGGAAACCCGATCCGGAATTGCTGCACTGACGACCGGGGCGGCCGTCGGGCCCGTGGGAAACTCTGGCCCCGTACGTCCCGCGAGCCGTTTCGCCATCCCTGATCACTCGTTGACATGGGTGCCGTCCGTGCCGGCGGAAGAATGCCGGGCGCGGCCGGTATTCCACGGGCGAGGGAGGGAAGACGTCAGGAATGAGCGGTGAGATGTGGGCGGTCGTGGTGATCGTCGCGGTCCTGCTGGCGGTGATGGTCGGCGCGGCGATCGTGCTCCTGGTCAAGGTGGTCCGTGCCCGCGCCGTCCTGCGCGAGGCGGGCGTACCGCTGGAGAACAAGCTCGCGTACTGGGGAGCGCTGCTCTATGTGCTCTCCCCGGTCGATCTGCTGCCCGACCCGGTCCTCCTCGACGACATCGGGGTGCTCCTGCTGGCCCTGCGCTCGCTGCACGCGGCGGCCGAAGCGGCGGGTGTGGGCAAGGGGAAGCGGTCGCCGTCGTCGCGGGAGATCGAGGCGGATGTCTGAGGGGTACGCGTACGGTGCCTGACGGGTACGCGTACGGCCCCGGCCGCGTCGTACGGCGTCCACCGCCCCACCGGCTTCACACCCGCGTCGTACGGCGCTCACCGCCCCACCGACTTCACACCCGCCCGGCCGCCTCGCACGCCGCCACGCGGGCCAGTACCCCGGCGTCCCTGGCCAGCTCCGGAGGCAGCCGGGTCGAGCGGCGCAGGCGCGCCCGTGCGAGCTGGTCGGCGGCCAGGTAGCCGTGGTCCGACAGCGGCACCGTTTTGAGGTCCGTGTTCTCCAGATCGATACCGCGCAGGTCGGCGGCCTCCAGCTCCGCCTCGCTCAGGTCGGCGTAGAGGAAGTTCGCCCCCCGCAGGTTGGCCCTCGTGAGGTCGGCGCCTTCGAGGTCGGCCTCGGTCAGATCGGCGGCCTGGAGGTTCGTGTCCCGCAGGTCCGCGAACCACAGGAGGGCGTCGCGCAGGTTCGCCTCCTGGAGGTCGGCCTTCGCCAGGCGGGCGCGTACCAGGCCGGCGCCCCGCAGATTCGCCTCCCGAAGGCCCGCACCGGACAGGTCGGCATCGCGCAGCGAGGCCCCGCGCAGATCCGCTTCCCGCAGGTCCGCGCCCCCGAGGTCCACTCTCTCGAAGTTCATGCCGCGCAGGTCCGCCCGGCGGAAGTCGATGCCGCGCAGGTCCACGCGCTCGTCGGGCAGCTCGCGTGCCGGGCGGCCGGAGATCACGGCGAGGGCGGTCCGGAGGTCCTCGGGCAGCGGGTGGGCGTGGCCGGGCCCGGCCCGGTCCGCGTCCTGGTGCCCGCCGGTCCCGTCGCCGGGGGCCGCGTTGTGCGTACGGACGTACGCCGCCAGCACGTTGACGACCGTCGGATGGTCCTTGCGCGAGTCGTGCATGATGCGTTGCAGCGCGTAGATCCCGCCCAGCCGCTCGGTGAGGTTCGCCGAGCCGAGCAGCTTGATCGCCTCCACGTACCGGTCGGTGACCTGCCCCTCCCGCGCGATCTCCGCCTGTTCCCGGTCCTTCTCCCGGGTGTGCTGGAGCGTGCGGTGGGTGTAGAGGAGGCCGGCCGCCGCGATGAGCCCGGCCCCGAGGGCGACCAGCGCGGTGCGGAAGCCGGTGATGACCACACCGTCGGCGGCCTGGAGATCGCGGGTGCGCAGATGGGCCCCGTCGATCCACCAGGGCCCGTACCACAGGAGCTGGACGTAGCCGACGGCGACGGCGGCCAGGAAGGCGAGCAGGAGACACCGCTTGACCGGCTTCATGCCGTACATCATGGCCATGACGGGACGGTGGCGACCGGAATTCCTCCGAAGATCGGACCCAACTGCCCTGCCCCGTGAGGCTATTTCCGCTGCTGCGTCGCCCGCGCCACCGACTCCCGCTCGATGAACTCCGTGGGCAGTGTGGTGTGTTCGGGGCGGTGGCCGCCGCCCTGGACGCGGGCGATCAGGGACCGTACGGCCGTGGCGCCCAGCTCCTGGACCGGCTGGGCGACGACGCTGATCCGGGGACGCAGGGCGCGCGCCCAGTCGGTGTCGTCGAAGGTGACCACGGACAGGTCCTCCGGAACACGCAGTCCCAGCTCGCGCGCGGCGGACAGGACGCCCAGCGCGATCAGGCTGTCGGTGGCGAACACGGCGGTCGGCGGCTCGGGGGAGTCCAGCAGGCCGCGGGCGAGCACGGCCGGGTCCTGGCCGTGGAAGGCGCCGGTGCGCAGGTACGTTTCGGTGTCCTCGACGCCCGCCTCGCGCAGCGCGGCGCGGTAGCCCTCGATACGGGCCAGGCCGGTGGAGCCGGGGTCCACCGGGTCGTCGGTGGCGTCGTTGCCGACCAGGCTGACCAGGGCGATGCGCCGGTGCCCCATGGCGAGCAGGCGGCGGACCGCGTCCCGGGCGGCGCCGTGGTTGTCGACGGTGACGGAGTCCAGGCCGAGGCGGGGCACGCGGCGGTCGAGGAGCACGACCGGGCAGCCGCCTTCGTGCGCGGCGCTGAGGTGGCCGGTGTCCGTGGTGGAGGCGGGGGCGACGATCAGGCCGTCGACGTGCTTGTCGCGCAGCGTCTTGACGGCGGCCCGCTCGGCGGCCGGGTCCTCGTCGGTGTTGGCCAGCAGGATCTGGTAGCCGGCGGCGCGGGCGGCGTCGGTGATGCCGCGGGTGACGCCCGCGAAGAACGGGTTCTGGATGTCGGCGATCACCGCGCCCAGGGTGTGCGTCCGGCCGGTGATCATGGAGCGGGCGAGCTGGTTGGGGCGGTAGCCCAGCTTCTCGGCGGCGGCCCGTACGCGTTCGCGGGCCTCGGGGCTGACGGAGCCGTAGTCGGCCAGGGCCCGCGAGGCGGTGGAGCGGGAGACGCCCGCCTCGCGGGCGACGTCGGGGATGGTGGCGGGCCGGTGCGGGCCGCTGCGTCGGTTCGTCGTCATGGCGCCGCCAGGCTATCGGCTGTGCAGGGGTATTGACGCTCCGCCCACGACGGTGGGAAGGTTCCCAGCATTCCCGATGGGAACGTTCCCAATCTCGCGTCCAGGGGCGTTCCCGGTCTGCATTGGGAACGTTCCCAACCTGCTCGGAGAGGATCCGCGTGACCACCGCAACCCTGCCCCTCAAGCCCATCACCGAGGACTTCAAGGAGGCCGTGGCCTTCGCCCTGAGCCAGCACGAAACGGCCCGCGCCTTCGTGGCCGAGGTCGTCGAAGGCGGCCTGCGCAATGTCTTCCTGGTCGGCTGCGGAGGCTCGCTCACCGCCTCCTACCCGGTGCACTTCCTGCTGGAGACCCGCGCCGGCTTCCCGGTCTTCCACATGAACAGCGACGAGTTCAACCTGCGCAAGCCCGCGCTGCTCGGCGAGGGCTCCCTCGTCCTGGTCTCCTCGCACACCGGCACCACCAAGGAGACCGTCGCCGCCGCCCACTACGCCAAGTCCACCGGCGCCAAGGTCGCCGCGCTGACCCGTGACGACGACAGCCCGCTGGCGCAGGCCGCGGACATCGCCTTCACGTACCGCAGCGAGGACACCGTCGTCGCCCCCAAGGGCGTGCTCTTCGGGCAGCTCGCGTACGCGCTGCTGGAGAAGACGGGCGTGGAAGGCGACTACGCGGCCATCCGCAAGGCGTACGAAGCGCTGCCCGACGCCCTCTACACCGCCCAAGAGGAGGGCGAGGCGCTCGCCCACTCCATCGCCACCGCACTGGCCGACGAGCCGGTGACGTACGTGCTCTCCGCGGGCCCCAACTACGGCGCGGGCTACGGCTTCACCATGTGCTACCTGATGGAGATGCAGTGGAAGCACGGCGGCAGCTACCACGCCGGTGAGTTCTTCCACGGCGCCTTCGAGGTCGTCACCGAGGACCAGCCCGTGATCCTCTTCCTCGGCGAGGACGCCACCCGCCCGATGGCCGAGCGCACCCGGCGGTTCCTCGACAAGTACACCCGCAAGGCGCATTACGTCGACTCCCGGATCTTCTCGCTGCCCGGGGTGCCCGAGGAATTGCGCGGGGACATCACGCCCATCGCGCTGGACGTCTTCGGCACCCGGCTGGCCCGCCACTACGAGTCCGTGCGCGGCCACGACCTGGACAAGCGCCGCTACATGTTCCAGGTCGAGTACTGAGTCCGCTCCGTACCCGCCCGGCCCGGCGCGTGCCCGCGCGCCGGGCCGGCCCCCACCGGAGCCAACTGGAGGAAAGAGCGGTATGCGCATCTGCGGACTCGGCGACAACGTCGTCGATCGCTACCCCCGGCGCGGACTGATGTACCCGGGCGGCAACGCCCTCAACGTCGCCGTGCACGCGGCACGTTGCGGCGCCGAGGCCGCGTACCTCGGCGTCACCGGCAGCGACGCGGCGGGCCGGCACGTACGGGCGGCCCTGGCGGCCGAAGGCGTATCGACGGAACGGGCCCGTATCGCCGCGGGACCCAACGCCTACGCGACCGTCCACCTCGACGACGACGGCAACCGCACCTTCGGCGACTGCGACGAGACGATCTCCCTGTTCACCCTGGACGACGCCGACCTGCGCTGGCTGCGCGGCTTCGACCTGGTGCACACCGGCGACTGCAGCGGCATGGAGGAGCAGTTGCCGCGGCTGGCCGCCGCCTGCCCGGTGAGCTTCGACTTCTCGGACCGGCCCTGGAGTTACGCCGAACCGCTGCTGCCCTTCGTACGCAGCGCCGTCCTCTCCCGGCCCGACGCGGACGAGGACGAGGCCGCCGGGCTGCTGGCCCGCGCGCACCGCCTCGGCGCGAAGCTGGCCGTGGTGACGCGCGGCGCCCGGGGCGCGCTGCTGTCGTACGGGGGCACCACGCACCACCAGCCGGTCGTGCCCGTCCGGGCCACCGACACCCTCGGCGCCGGCGACTCCTTCATCGCCGCCCTGCACCTCGCCCTCCACCGGGGCCGCCCACTCGCCGACGCGGCCGGGTACGCCGCCACGTATGCGGCGGCCGTCTGCACCCTGCCCGGCGCCTTCGGGCACCCCCTCGCCCTGGACGGCGCGCACCCCCGCGACCCGTCCCGATGTCCCTGACCAGTCCCTTCCCGCCCGGAGTTCCCCGCCAGGAGAGCCGATGCGCCGCACCTCCACCGCCGTCGCCGGCCGCCTGCTCGTCGCCCTGCTGACCCTGCTGGTCAGCGGGTGCGGGCAGGTCCCCGTCCGCGTCACCCCGAACGACTTCGCCCTCGACGGGCCCCCGCGCGGGCACCTCACCATCCTGGAGAAGTGGGCCGACCCCGAGTACGCGCCGTATTTCCAGAGCGCGGTCCGCGCGTACGAGCGCCGGAACCCGGGTGTCACCATCGACCTCCAGGCCGTCGGCGACCAGCCGTACAAGGACCGCATCGCGGTGCTCGCCGCCTCCCGGGAGATGCCGGACATCTACTTCACCTGGCCCGGCCGGTACGCGCGCAAGTTCGCCGACGGCAAGCTGGCCGCCGACCTGTCGGAGCCCCTCAACGGCACCGCGTGGGGCCGCACGTTCGAGCCGGGCGCGCTGAACGCCTTCACCTTCGACGGGCACCGGTACGGGGTGCCGCTCGACATGGACGCCAAGGTCTTCGCGTACAACAAGGAGATCTTCGCCGCGGCCGGGGTCGGGCGGAAGCCGCGAACCTTCCCCGAACTGCTCGCGGCCTGCGACCGCATCGCCGCGGCGGGCCACACCCCGCTCGCCTTCGGCAACCAGTACGGCTGGCCCGCCGGGCACCTGCTCACCCAGTTCAACGCCATGGAGGTGCCGCCCGCCGTCCTGGCCAGGGACTACGACGGCGACGGGGGCGACGGTGCCTTCACCCACCCCGGCTACGAACGCGCCTTCAACGACCTGGCGCAGCTCAAGAAGCGCTGCATGGGGCCGTCCGGTACGAGCATGAGCCACGAGTCCGCGCAGAACCGCCTGTTGTACGGCAAGGCCGCGATGCAGTATCTGGAGACGCTGGAATTCTCCTACCTCAGTACGAAGGGCGGCGCCCCGGAGAAGTTCGCGAAGAACTGGGACTTCTTCACCATGCCCGCCATCCCGGGCGCCGCGGGCTCCGCGCGCGCCGTCGCCGGGGGAGCGGACGGCCTGCTGGTCGCCAACTCCTCGCCCAACAAGGCGCTCGCCGTTGACTTCCTCAAGTTCCTGACCAGCCCTGACCAGGCCCGCAAAGTGGTCCGCGACCTGGGCTGGCTGAGTGCGGTCAAGGGTACGGCGGACGCCGCGCGCCTCAAGGGGCTGTCCGAGGCGCAGCGCACGCTCGCGAGCAAGGACATGGCGCTGTGGCTCGACACCCGGGCCGACGACAAGATCGTCAATCCGTATCTCTCGGCGGCCGAAGCGGTCCTCGGCGGCCGGGCCACCGCCGCGCAGGCGGTGCGCCAGGTACGCGAGGGCGCCCGGCAGGCGCACCGCTTCCGCGTCCGCGACTGACCCCCGTGACCGCTCCCCGTACACCCCGACGTCCCGAAGGAGGTGCCGCCGTCATGCAGCGACGCCGATTCCGCCACGCCCTGTACGCCGCCCCAGCGCTCGCCCTGATCGCTCTGTTCGTCTACTACCCGATCGTGGAGAACATCCGCCTCAGCCTGTTCAAGTTCAGCGTCTTCCAGCCCGGCATGCGCTACGTCGGCCTGGAGAACTACCGGCAAGCCCTCCAGGACCCCGTCTTCTGGAAGGCCCTCGCCAACAACCTCTGTTACGCCGTCACGTCGGTCATTTTCCAGGTCGGCGCGGCGCTCGTACTGGCCGCCATCCTGGAGGCGGTCATCGGACGGCGGCTCCGCGGGCTGCTGCGTACGGTCTACTTCATCCCCGCGGCCGTCTCCATGACTGTCGCCGGCCTGCTCTTCCAGTTCCTCTACCAGCCCGACGCCGGGCTCATCAACAGCGCGCTGGACACCCTCGGCCTCGGCCGCTTCGCACACGACTGGCTGGGCGACCCGGACACCTCCATCTGGGGCGTCATCAACATGAGCCAGTGGCAGTCCTTCGGCTACACCACGATGCTGCTGACGGTCGCCGTCCAGCGCATCCCGCGCGAGCTGTACGAGGCGGCGACGGTGGACGGCGCGGGCCGTATCCGCACGTTCTTCGCCGTCACCGTCCCGATGGTCCGCGAGATGACGACCCTGCTCGTCATCCTCACCGTCTCCGGCGCCTTCCTCGTGTTCAACGAGGTGATGGTGATGACCGGCGGCGGGCCCTCCAACTCCAGCCAGACACTGGGCACGTGGCTGTACGCCAGTGCCTTCACTGGCGACGACATGGGGTACGCCGCAGCCGTCGGCACCGTCATGTTCGTCATCACCTTCGTGGCCGGCGCCGTCCAGCTCCTCCACTCGCGCCGGAAGGCGGTAGCGGCATGACCCTGACCCTGCACAAGCCCACGCCCGCGGACGCCCCGCCGACCGCTCCCGCCACGCGCCGCGGGCCCGCCCGCTCCGGTTCGGCCGTGCTGCGCGTCCTCACGTACTGCGGACTCGCCGCGCTCGCCGTCGCCGTCGTCTACCCGCTGTGCTGGATGGCCCTGTCCGGCCTGAAGACGAACGGGGAGATCTTCTCCGACCCGTGGGGGCTGCCCGCGCACCCCGACTGGGGCACCTACGCCGACGCGTGGCACCAGGGCGTGTTCGGCTACCTGCTCAACAGCGCGCTGGTCACCGCCGCCAGCGTCCTCGCCGTCGTCCTGATCAGCGCCTGGGCCGCGTACGGACTGACCCGCCTCGCCATCCCCTGCTCCCAGCCCGCGCTGCTGCTCGTCCTCGGCGCCATGATGCTCTCGCCGACCGTGGCGCTGGTCCCGCTGACGCAGCTCCTCCAGGCGCTGCACATCTACGACACGTACTGGGCGCTGATCGTCCTCTACACCGCCTTCAAAGTGCCCTTCACCACCTTCCTCATCCGCGCCTACCTGCTGGGGCAGCCGGTGGAGGTCGAGGAGGCGGCGCTGATCGACGGGGCGAGCCGCTGGCAGACCTTCTGGCGCGTGGTCGTCCCGATGGCCCGCCCGATCCTGGTCTCCGCCGCGCTCCTCCAGGCGCTGTTCTCCTGGAACGAGTACGCCTTCGCGCTCGTCTTCATCACCGACGACCACCTCAAGACGCTGCCCGTGGGGCTCGCCGACATGGCCGGGCGCCTGAACTCGGACTGGCCGATGCTCTTCGCCGGTCTGACCATCGCCGCGTTGCCCATGATCGTGATCTTTCTGGTCGCGCAGCGGCACTTCGTCCGCGGCCTGTCCGAGGGGTTCGGCAAGTGAGCGACGGGGGCCCGGTGCGGCGGTGCCCTGGTGACGGTGGTGCGGCGCACCGGCGCCGGTGATCGTGCGATCGCGGCGTCACCGTTGCAGGATGTTGCCATGCTGCTGGCCCGACTCGCACGTGTGTCCGGGGAGGTCGCCGCCACCTCGGCGCGGTCCCAGAAGATCAAGCTGCTGGCCGAGCTGTTCCGCCAGGCCGAACCGGACGACGCGCCGGTGGCCATCGCGTATCTCGCCGGGCGGCTGCCCCAGGGGCGGATCGGGGTCGGCTGGAGCGTGCTGCGCCACCCCGTACCGCCCGCGGACACCGCCACGCTGACCGTCCTCGGTACGGACGCGGCCCTGACCGCCCTGGCCGCCGTCGCCGGACCCGGCTCGCAGGCCGAGCGGCTCCGCCTCGTCCAGGAACTGCTGGGCGCGGCGACCGAGGAGGAGCAGCGGTTTCTCGTCGGCCTGCTGACCGGCGAGGTACGGCAGGGCGCGCTCGACGCCATCGCCGCCGAGGCGATCGCCGCGGCGGCCGAGGTGCCGGTCGCGGACGTACGGCGGGCCGTGATGCTGGCCGGGTCCCTGGAGGAGGTCGCCCGCGGCCTGCTCGCCGAGGGCCCCTCGGCGCTCGCCGAGTTCCGGCTGACGGTGGGGCGGCCCGTCGGGCCCATGCTGGCGCACGGCGCGAAGTCCCTGGCCGAGGCGGTCGACAAGGCCGGCCGGTGCGCCGTGGAGGAGAAGCTGGACGGCATCCGGGTACAGGTGCACCGGGACGGCTCGTACGTACGGATCTACACCCGCACCCTCGACGATGTGACCGACCGGCTTCCCGAGATCACCGAGGCCGCGCTGGCCCTCGACGCGCCGTGCTTCATCCTGGACGGCGAGGTCATCGCCCTCGGCGACGACGGCCGCCCGCTGCCGTTCCAGCAGATCGCGGGCCGCTTCGGCTCCCGCGTGGACGTGGCCGCCGCCCGGGCCGCGCTGCCGCTGTCCCCGGTCTTCTTCGACGTACTCGCCGTGGGCGATCAAGACCTTCTGGACCTGCCCGGCGACCGGCGGCACGCGGAACTGGTCCGGCTGGTCCCGGAAGAGCGGCGGGTACGGCGCATGGTGGTCGAGGACCCGACCGACACCACCGCACGTGAGGCCGCCGAGGCGTTCTGGACCGAGACGCTGCGACGGGGCCACGAAGGCGTCATGGTCAAGGCGCTGGACGCGCCGTACAGCGCGGGCCGCCGCGGCGCCGCCTGGCTGAAGGTGAAGCCGGTGCACACGCTCGACCTGGTGGTGCTGGCCGCCGAATGGGGCCACGGCCGCCGCACCGGCAAGCTCTCCAACCTCCACCTCGGCGCCCGCGGCCCGAACGGCACGTTCGTGATGCTCGGCAAGACCTTCAAGGGCCTCACCGACGTCATGCTGACCTGGCAGACGGAACGTTTGCGCGAGCTGGCCGTGGACGAGACCGGCTACGTCGTGACCGTACGCCCCGAGCTGGTCGTGGAGATCGCGTACGACGGCCTGCAGACCTCGACCCGCTACCCGGCGGGTGTGACGCTGCGGTTCGCGCGGGTGGTGCGCTATCGCGAAGACAAGGCGGCGGCCGAGGCGGACACGGTTGAGACGGTGCTTTCCGCGCATGATCGGCCGGTGCCGGACGCGCTTGCCGATGCGGGTCCGGGGGAGGGGCCGGAGGCTTCCGGGGAGCCGGGGCGCGAGGGGTGATCCAGGGCCTGCAGACCTTCCCCCGCTACCTGGCGGGCATCACGCTGCGTTTCGCTATCGCGAAGGCGAGGTGGCGGGCGAGGCGGACACGATCGGGACGGTGCTTGCTGCTCATGACCGGCCGGTGTCGGACGGCCCGGCCGACGTGGGTCCGCCGGACACCTCCAAGGAGCCGGGTCGCGACGGCTGATCCGGAGGCCCCCAGGCGTATGCGGCCCGCCGGAGCCCCGGATGTCCGCCCTGCCCGTTTGCTCTGGCACTATGACGGGACGGGGCCTCGATCGCTGGTCAGGGCCCTGGACGGAGGCACCGCCGCCGTGAAATCGATTACCCGACCCGTGTCGAAGGGGAGGTGCCCGGTAGCACCAGCCGTGGTCGGTCCCGTTCGCCGGGCCGGTGCGCCGCCGTCCGTCCGTGCTCTTTCGGTAACAGCCCTTCTGCTGTGCACCAAGAGATCCACTTCAACACCTTCAGCTGAGCAAAGGGGCTCTTCCGTTGGCCAGAAAGATCATTCTCGACTGCGACCCCGGGCACGACGACGCCATCGCCATGCTCCTGGCGCACGGCAATCCCGACATCGACCTGGTCGCCGTGACGACCGTGGTCGGGAACCAGACCCTGGAGAAGGTCACCCGTAACGCGCTGTCCGTCGCCCGCATCGCCGGCATCACCGGCGTGCCGTTCGCGGCCGGCTGCCCCCGGCCCCTCGTACGGACCATCGAGAACGCACCGGAGATCCACGGCGACACCGGCCTGGACGGCCCGGACCTGCCCGAGCCGAATATCGAGCTCGACCGCCGGCACGCCGTCGACCTCATCATCGACACGGTGATGTCGCACGAGCCGGGCGAGATCACCATCGTCCCCACCGCGGGCCTGACGAACATCGCGATGGCCGTGCGCAAGGAGCCCCGGATCGCCGAGCGCGTCCGCGAGGTCGTGCTGATGGGCGGCGGCTACCACGAGGGCAACTGGAGCGCGGTCGCCGAGTTCAACATCGTCATCGACCCGCACGCCGCGCACATCGTCTTCAACGAGCGCTGGCCCGTCACCATGGTCGGCCTGGACCTCACCCACCAGGCGCTGGCCACCCCCGAGGTCACCAAGAAGATCGCCGACGTCGGCACCAAGCCCGCCCGGTTCGTCCTGGAACTGCTGGACTTCTTCCGCGACGCCTACCGGGAGAACCAGGGCTTCGAGTACCCGCCGGTGCACGACCCCTGCGCCGTCGCGTACGTCATCGACCCGGACGTGATGACCGTCCGCAAGGCCCCGGTGGACATCGAGCTGACCGGCGGTCTGACGATGGGCATGACGGTCACCGACTTCCGCTGGCCGCTCCCCGAGGACTGCCGCACCCAGGTCGCCGTCCAGCTCGACCACGAACGGTTCTGGAACCTGGTGGTGGACGCCCTCGAACGCATCGGTGACGTCCGGGCATGAGCGCACCGCACACCGCACGGGCCGCCGAAACGTCCGGCCCGGGGCGCACCGTACGGGTCGGCGTGCTGGTCACGGCGCTGCTGACGGCCTGTATCGCCTTCCAGCTCAACGCCAGCATGCTCAGCCCCGCGCTGAAGAACATCGAGGACAGCCTCGGCGCCACCTCCGCCGAGATCGGGCTGACCCAGACCGCGTTCTTCACCTCGGCGGCGCTGTTCTCGCTGTTCCTGCCCCGGCTCGGGGACATCGTCGGCCGCCGCAAGGTGCTCGCCGGGATGATGGCCCTGATGGTCGTCGGCTGTGTCGTCGCGGCGCTGGCGCAGAGCGTGCCGATGCTGTTCGCCGGCCGCATCATCCAGGGCGTCTCGGGCCCGACCGTACCGCTGTGCCTGATCATGCTGCGGGTCGAGGTCACCGAGCCCAAGCGGTACGGCACCCTGCTCGGCGTGATCACCGCGGTCAACGGCGGCATCGCCGGCGTCGACTCGCTCGCCGGCGGCTACCTCGCCGACCGGCACGGCTTCGCGGCGGTCTTCTGGGCGATGGCCGTCGTCGCCGCGATCGCCACCGCCCTCGTCGCCACCATGGCCCCCGAGTCCAAGGTGCCCGACAGCCACCGCATGGACTGGCCGGGCGTCGTGCTGCTGGTGATCTCCGTCGGCTCGCTGCTCGTCGCGCTCAACGAGGCGGGCAAGCTGGCCGCCGCCAACTGGCCGCTGATCGCGGTCCTGGTGGTCGTGGCCGCGGCCGCGTTCTGGCTGTTCTGGCGCACCGAGGACCGCTCCGGGCATCCCCTGGTCGCCACCAGGCACCTGCGGCAGCGCTCGACCTGGGCGACGCTGCTGACCACGATGCTGACGATGACCGGCGTGTTCGCCGTCATGAACGGGCTCATCCCGGCGTTCGCGCAGGACGCCCAGGCCGGGCTCGGCATGTCGGCCGAGCAGTCCGCGTGGTGGACGCTGACCCCGTACGCCATCGCCGGGCTCGCGATGGGCCCGCTCGCCGGCCGGCTGGCGGCCACCTTCGGGTACGGCCGGGTGCTGCGCCTGGGGCTGATCGGGGCGGCGGCGACCGTCGTGCTGATGATCGTCACGCTCTCCGCCCACTCCCGGGGGCTGCTGCTCGCGGCCTCCATCCTGGTGGGCATCACGTACGCGGGCGTGGCGAACATCGTCCTCAACGGACTCGGCATCGTCCTGTCGCCGAAGGAGAACCCGGGCTTCCTGCCCGGCCTGAACGCCGGTGCCTTCAATCTCGGCTCCGGCCTCAGCTTCGCCGTCCTGTACGCGGTCAAGACCGCCGCCCCGGCCGACGATCCGACGTCCGCCTCGGGCTACACCGCGGGAATGATCGCGGGCGTGATCATCATGGCGGTGGCCGTGGCGACCTCGTTCCTGATCCCGAAGCCGGTGGAAGCCGAAGCGCACGAGTGACCGGCGCCGAGCGCGCGTACCGTACGGCCCGGCCCCTTCTCGTACGAGGAGGGGGGCCGGGCCGTCGTACGTCAGCTCGCAGTGGCCCTGGAGGCGATCCGTCCGAGGAGGGCGGCCAGTTCGGCGGGTGCGGAGAGGAAGGCGGAGTGGCCGGTGCCGAGCCATTCGACGTGGGCGGCGTTCGCGGACATCTTCGTCTGCATCGCGGGCCGCAGCGCCTGGTCGCCCTCGCAGACGACGTACGTGGCAGGAACGGTCCGCCACGCCGCGCGCGTCACCGGTTCCTGGAACGACCGCCGGCTCTGCTCGACGAGTTCACCGACGGCCCGCTCGGCCAGGTCGTCGGGCACATCCGTGTACAGCGACGTACGCGGATCCTCGAAGATGGGCGGCTGCACACCGTCGAGGTCCACGGGCTTGGACGGCTCGCGGCCGTGCAGACTGCCGAGCGATTCCCCCTCGGCGGGCATGTAGGCGGCGAGATAGACGAGGTGGACGACGCCCGGATGCGCGGCGGCCGCCTCGGTGACGGGGATGCCGCCGTACGAATGGCCGACGACGACCACCGGCCCGTCGATCTCGCGCAGCCGCGCGGATATCGCCTCGGCGTCGTCGTACACACCGGCGGCAGGCGTGCCCTGCGGACCGGAACTGGGCAGTGCGACCGTGTGGGACCGCAGGCCCTCGACGGCGAGGGCGTCCTGAAGAGGCTTCCAGCACGCGGGCCGGTGCCAGGCGCCGTGCACGAGGAGGAAGGAGGGCGGGGGAGTGGTGGGCATGTGGGCGCTCCTTGGCTTGAGAGGAAGCGGCCGGGCTCGGGGCAGGAGGAGACAGCAGAGCGCGGCCGTGGCAGAAGATCATGGAACACTACGGGGATTCCGCCGGCCGGCGATGTGGCGGTCCGCTCGGGCCGGCGAACGTCAACGGCCCGCCGGCGCTGCGTCGATCACCATGGCCATGTAGTCCAGGGCGGCCCTGCGGCGGACGAACGGGTTGCGCAGGCGGGCAGCGGCGGCGTGGGGAGTCGCGGGACGGGCGGCGGAACCATGGAGGCGCAACGCCTCGTGGATCACGGGATGCCGGTCGGCGCCGAACGTCCGCAAGGCGTAGTGGCCCGCACCGCCCTTGGACGTGATCTCCCCGGTGGCCAGTGTGTAGTGGAGCCGGGTGACACCGAGCACGCCCCAGGCGATGGCCCGGCCACCGAGCGCCCACACGCCCCTGACCGACAGCGGTTTGCCGTGCGCTTGCTGCCAGCCGCACCAGTAGGTGTCGAGGTTTTCCCGCGTCCAGTCGCGCAGGGCGGCCGCGTCCACGGCCACGTCGAACTCTCCCGGAGCGGGGCCGCGTACCGGCACGGCGTGCTTCGCGAGCACCGACCACGTCACCGGATTGACCTCGAAACCGCCGCCCGCGCGGAACCGGCCCATATGCGTGCGCGCAGCCCCGGCGCAGTCGGCGGAACTGCCCGCGAGATCGCTCCAGGTGACGTGGACTCCGTCGAAGTACGGGCGACGGTGCCGGGCGCGCGTCGCGGCATGGGCCCGCTCCAGAGCCGCCACGTCCGCCTCCGAGGGGCGGCGCCCGGAGACCGCCACGTAATCGATGTCGCTGCGCCCCGGCCGGAAATCCCCCAGCGCGACCGACCCCGTCAGATACAGCCCTTCGACCAGGCCGGGACACAGCCGGTCCGCGTGGGAGAGGAAGTCGTGCGCGACGGCTTTCACCGATGGGTGCACCGTAAGTTCCGGTTCCTTGTGCACGGTCAGCGATAGCAGTACGAATCGGACGACGCATCGCCGCCCTGCAAACGCGTCTGGTGGACGCGCAGTCCGCGGAAGTCCTCGCCGTGCGGGAAGAAACGCAGGTCGGGGGTGAGGCCGCCGTTCTCGGTGTCGGCGTCGAGTTTGGCGAGCCAGGGGTGGATGCCGTCGGGGTAGAACTGGTCGTCCCACGCGCCGTACAAGGAATTGGTGAGGTACACCCGGCGTCCGTCGCGGCTGAGTTCGACCATTTGCGGGCCGCCGGTGAGCGGCAGGCCGGGCGCCGCCGGGTGCGGCTGCCGGGCGGTGATGCCGCCGAGCCGTACGGACGCGGTCCTACGGGGGTGGGCCGGGTCGCTCACGTCGTACTGGTGGAGTTCGCCGGTGCCCCACGCCGAGACGTACAGCCAGCGGTCGTCCACCGACAGATTGATGTCGGTGACCAGCGGCGGCACCGCGCCGAACGGCTTGAGCGCCGGCGGCAGTTCGTCCTCCTTGGCGGGCTCCGCGGGAATCGTGATCACCTTGCGGGCCGTGAACCGCCCGTCGTCCTCGCGCTGCCACCGCCACACCGAGGCCGACAGGTCCGCCACGCTCACCACGACACCCGCGAAGCCCCAGGTCGCGGCCGGGTCGTGAGCAGGCCGCAGTTCCAGGACCATTTGGTGCTCGTCGCCCAGGTCGAGGCGTTGCAGGTGGCGGCCGGAATCCAGCTCCCAGAAGTGCAGCGCGTGCCCGTACGAGCGGCCGAGCAGCAACTCCGGGTCCACGCCGTTCTCGACCATCGACGGTGTGCCCCATTCGCTGGTCACGGCGATGTTGTGCTGGAGGTGCCACCAGACGTCGTAGGCCAGGCGCTGCGGGCCGCGGTCCGTCTCCCAGGCGCGCAGTACGTCGAAGGTCTCGTGGTCGAGGAGCGCCACGCCGCCCGGCCCGTCGTTGCCGTGCGCGCCGCCGAGGCAGGACAGCAGGACGCCGCCGGGGCCGCAGTGGAGGGTGTGCGGCCGTGAGTAGCCTGCTTTGTCGGCCAGTTCGGCGGGTTCGATCACCTTCACCAGGCGGGGGCGGGCCGGGTCCGGGTGGGTGTCGAAGACGTGCAGCCGGGAGGAGCGGAGTCCCGGCGTCAGTAAGTACCGCCGTTCGGGCTGGTGGTGGCCCTCATGGGCAAGGGCGCTGGAGCAGGCGTTCCAGCCGAAGTGGTGCAGTTCGTCGCCCAGTCCGGGCACGTCGGCCATGTGCAGCACCCGTCCGTAGGAACTCGATTCCGGGTCCGTGTCCACGGTGATCAGCGCGTCCGGGCGCTGTGCGGAGCGGTCGAAGCCGACAAGGTAGGCGAGCTTTTCCGGGGGAGCGGCGATGGCGTCGGCGGGGGTCCGGTAGAGGGTCGGGTCGGTGTGGCCGGAAGGGTTGGCCTGATCGGTTCGGTGGGCGTGGCCGGTGGGGTCGGTGAGAGGGGGCTGGCCGACGTGATCAGAAGTGGTCATCTTCTGGCTCTCCTTGGCTTCACGGCCGGCCTGTCGGCCCGTCGGGCGGTGCCGCGGGACACCGCGCCGGGCTGTCCGTAACAGGCGGCCGTATCGGCATTCGTACGAACCGGTGCCGGCGGGGGCGGTGTGCGCGGGCGGCCCCCCGCCGTGACGCGAGCGTCGCACAGGGCGTTTTGGCCGCCAAGGGCGCCTTGGCCTCCGGTCGGCGGGCGGCGGCTGAAACCCGTCGCTCCCGGGGCCGCGTTGTCAGACCCGTACGCGATGATCGCACGTATGGACCGGCCGGATCCGACCGGCCGGGCCACGCCATGGACGAACCATCGGCATCCGATGGGACGCGACGAGATACGGGGTAGGCAATGCGACGATTGGGCACTGCGGTGACCGCGGTCGTGCTGGCAGGCGCGGCGGTGTCGGCGACGGCGGTCACGGCGACGGCGGCGTCCGCGACGGGGGCCGCACCGGCGGCCGCGTGTGACACCGCCGGCTGGGGGAGCGCCCTGAAGTCCGCCGACGCGGACGCCCACAAGCCGCTGACGGCGATCCGGACCGGGCAGCACGACTGCTTCGACCGGATGGTCTTCGAGGTGCCGACCGCCGGCGGCAAGCCGGTCGGCTACCGGATCGGTTATGTGAAGGAGCTGCACCAGGACGGTTCCGGCGACCTCATCAAGGTCGGCGGCGGGGCGATCCTGGAGATCCGGGTGGCGGCGCCGAGCTACGACCCGGGCACGGGCAGGACGACGTACCCGGGCAAGGCCGGCAAGCCGCTGCCGGGCGTGAACATCGCGGGCTACCGCTCCTTCAAGGACACCCGGTTCGCGGCCAGCTTCGAGGGGGACACGCAGATAGGTCTGGGAGTCGCCAAGCGGCTCCCGTTCCGGGTCACCCAGCAGAACAACCAGCTCGTCGTGGATGTCGCCCACTCCTGAGCGGTGACTGCCGCCCGGTGAGCCGCTGCTGAGTGCCTGCCAGGGGCGTACCACCGCCCCTGGCAGGCGCGCCGGAGAAAAAGGCTTGCGCAACCACTACACCTGAAGCACTATGAGTGAAGTGGTTACGGCGAAGAGGTGTGCCCGTCCGCCACCGCACCGACCCTGACTGCGACGCGACCGCGCGTCACCGGCGGAAAAGAGGACCCTTTGCGCAAGCTCACCTACTTCGTGGCCTGCTCGATCGACGGCTTCATCGGCGACCCGAACGGTGACGCGTCGTCGATGATGCGGTATGTCGACGAGGAGTTCCTGGAGTTCCTGAAGACGGAATACCCGGAGACCGTCTCGGCCGAGGGCCGCCGCGTACTGGACTTCCACGACGCGCCGAACCAGAAGTTCGACACGGTGATCCAGGGGCGCGGCAGCTACCGGGTGGGACTGGACGCCGGCGTCACCAGCCCGTACGGCCACCTCCGCGAGTACGTGGCCTCCCGCGGCCTCGGCGAGTCGCCCGACCCGAACGTACACCTGATCACCGAGGACCTGGTCGGCGCCGTCCGCGCCCTCAAGGCCGAGGAGGGCGGCCTGGGCATCTGGCTCTGCGGTGGCTCACAGGTGGCCGGCGCACTGCTCGACGAGGTCGACGAGCTGGTCATCAAGACCTACCCGCAGATCTACGGCTCCGGCATGCCGATGTTCGGCACGGACTTCACGGTCACGGACTTCACGCTGGACTGGGTCCGCACGTTCGACAACGGCGTTCTGGTGCGCAAGTACGTCCGGCAGCGCTGACCCCGGCCCCCCCGGTAGCAGCCACGCCGTGGCTACCGGTACCAGTCCTCGCCGTCCGCCGCGAGGCACCGTCGCAGATAGTCGCGCAGGTCCCGGGCGGCCCACCGCCGGCTGTCGTCCTCGTGCTCCCACACGAAGACGTCCGGCCGCGGGGGAGTGCGGACGAAGGCGAACTGGTCACCGCCCCCGTTGTCGCCGAAGAACAGCAACGCGTCGAAGGGCATGTACAGCTCGGCGAGCGAGTGGTCGGACCGGAAGCGGAGGTTCTGCTCGACGATGCGCTCCAGGGGCCATACGGCATCGATCCCGTACGGCCCCACGACCCCGTCCGTCTCCCGGAGCAGCCCGGTCAGCTCGGCCGGCAGGCCGCACCCGAGGCGGTGCTCCGCGTCCGTCAGGTCACCCGGGGCCACAGGGGGCGCGAATTCGGCGTCGGGCCACGCGGCGCGGGCCGCTTCTTTCCACATCCTCGCAGCTTAGAACGGCCCCTCCGGGGCCCGGGACGACGGAGGGGAGCGCTCGCCACCCTCACGACGGCCGTGCCGCCACCACCCCCACCGTCACCAGGGCCAGCACCACCCAGGCAAACCAGAGCCAGCCACTGCTGCCCAGCGCCACGGTGTAGGCCGTCGTCACGACCAGTCCGCCCACCGTGCACGCCGCCATCGCCTTAGCGGATCCGGGCATCCCCGCAACCTCCTCACGGCGGCCCGGTGGCCCAACGCCGCGGGCCGCGGCCTTGGGGACATGGTCCCCGGCCGCGGCCCGTACCGCCAGCTGTCGTGCGTGACCCGCGGTCAGCCTTCGGTCACCTCGCGCCGCCCTGCTGGCCGCGGGCCTGGAGGGAGGCGAGGTAGGCGTTGTACGCCGCGAGCTCCTGGTCGCCGTCGCGCGCCGCCGCGCGGTCCTTGCGCTGGTTCTGGCGCTCCTCGGACTTGTACCACTGGTACAGCAGCGCCACGAGCACCAGCACCGACGGGATCTCGCTGAAGGCCCAGGCGATGCCGCCGGCCGCGCTCTGGTCGCTGAGCGCGTCGATGCCCAGGGAGGCCGGCGGGTTCTCGAACGTCTTGATCATTGTCTCGGTGCCCATCATCAGGGCGATGCCGAAGAACGCGTGGAAGGGCATGCCCGCGAACAGCTCCAGCATCCGCATCACGTAGCCGGGCCGGTGCGGACCCGGGTCCACGCCCATGATCGGCCAGAAGAAGACCAGGCCCACCGCCAGGAAGTGCACCATCATCGCGATGTGCCCGGCCCGGGACTGCATCAGGAAGTCGAAGAGCGGCGTGAAGTACAGCGCGTACAGGCTCGCGATGAACATCGGGATGGTGAACGCCGCATGGGTGATCACCCGCATGTACCGGCTGTGCAGCAGCGCCACCAGCAGCTCGCGGGGCCCCTTGCGGCCCCGGCCGGCGGCCGGCAGCGCGCGCAGCGCCAGCGTCACCGGCCCACCGAGCAGCAGCAGGATCGGCGACAGCATGCTGATCACCATGTGCTGCACCATGTGCACGCTGAACATGACCATGCCGTAGTCGTTCAGCTTGGTGCACATCACCAGCGCCACGGTCAGCACACCGATGACCCAGGCGACCGTCCGGGCCACCGGCCAGTGGTCGCCGCGCCGCCGCAGCCGCAGCACGGCCCAGCCGTACAGCCCCAGCCCCACCAGGCAGCCGATCAGGAAGAACGGGTCCCCGCCGAACTCCATGCCGCGCCCCAGCGTGAACGGCGGCAGATCCATGTTCATGCCGTGCCCGCCGTGATCCATCCGCTCGCTCCTGATTCGTACCGATACTCCGCGACCAGCCTAGAACCGCCCCCGGCCGGGGCCTCGGCCGGGGGCGGTGGAACAGGCCGCGTGGCGGCCCGCACGGAGCAGTCACGGGCCGGTCACGAAGCGGTCATGGCGGGCTACAGCACGCAGTCCACCTCGGCGTAGCGTTCCCCGGGCACGGTCTTGAGCGACTCCACTGCCTCGGCCAGCGGCACCAGCGTGATGTCCGTGCCGCGCAGCGCCGTCATCATGCCGAACGCGCCGTCGTGCGCCGCCTCCACCGCGTGCCACCCGAAGCGGGTCGCCAGCACCCGGTCGTACGCGGTCGGCGTGCCGCCCCGCTGGACGTGGCCCAGGATCACCGCGCGGGCCTCCTTGCCGAGCCGCCGCTCCAGCTCCAGGGACAGCTGCCGGGCCACCCCGGCGAACCGCTCGTGCCCGTAGATGTCGGTGCCGCCCTCGTCGAAGGCCATCGAGCCCTCGCGCGGCTTCGCGCCCTCGGCGACCACCACGATCGCGAACTTCTTGCCCGCCTCGAAACGCTCACCGACCTTGCGGGTCAGCTCCGCCACGTCGAACGGGCGCTCCGGCACCACGATGGCGTGCGCGCCCGCCGCCATCCCGGAGTGCAGCGCGATCCAGCCCGTGTGCCGGCCCATGACCTCGACGATCAGTACCCGCTGGTGCGACTCCGCGGTGGTCTTCAGGCGGTCCAGCGCGTCGGTGGCCACGCCCACCGCCGTGTCGAAGCCGAAGGTGACGTCGGTCGCGGCGATGTCGTTGTCGATCGTCTTGGGCACGCCCACGATCGGCAGGCCCGCGTCGGACAGCAGCCGGGCCGCCTTGAGCGTCCCCTCGCCGCCGATCGGGATGATCGCGTCCAGGCCCAGGTCGGCCACATGGCCGCGGGCCCGCTCCACACCGTCCCGCAGGTGTGCGGGCTGCACCCGGGACGAGCCCAGGATGGTGCCGCCGCGCGCCAGGATGCCGTTCACGGCGTCCAGGTCGAGCTTGCGGTAGTCGCACTCCAGCAGGCCCTTCCAGCCGTCCCGGAACCCGATCACCTCGTCGCCGTGGTCGGCGGTGGCTCGGTGGACGACGGAGCGGATGACGGCGTTCAGCCCGGGGCAGTCGCCCCCGGAGGTGAGCACACCAATACGCATGGTTCTCGCAGACCCTTAGCACTTCAGAGCCTGCCCGCCGGGCCCTGGCCGGGCGCGGGCACGACTCTCAGCCGGACGCCCGGACCCCGTCGTCCGGTTGGATTGCGCTCACCCTACAAGCGCGGTGGCCCTGCGCACACGTACGCCCGCAGTGCGGACACTGCGGGCGTACGGGGTGCGGCGAACCGATTAAGCGGGCTGCGTGGCCGCGGCGATGCGTTCCTGCCGCAGCGCCTCGTACCAGTGGTCGTCGGCCGGCGGCAGCGCGTTGACGTCCAGCGCCAGCTTGATCAGCAGGTCGGCGATGTGCGGGTTGCGCGCCATGACCGGGCCGTGCATGTACGTACCGAAGACGGTGTCGTTGTACGCGCCCTCGTAGCCGTCGCCGACGCCGTTGCCCTTGCCGAAGCGGACCCGGGCGAACGGGCGGGCCGTCTGCCCCAGGTGGGTCACGCCCTGGTGGTTCTCGAAACCGGTCAGCGGCGGCAGGTTCAGCTGCGGGTCGATGTCGGCCAGCACGTCACCGACGCACCGCTCGCCCTCGCCGCGCGTGCTCACCACGTCCAGCAGGCCCAGGCCCTGCTCCCGCTCCCCGAGGTCGTTGATGAACTCGTGGCCCAGGATCTGGTAGCCGGCGCACACCGAGAAGACGATCGCGCCATTGGCGACCGCGCGGTTCAGACCGCCGTCGCGGCGCAGCCGCTCGGCCGCCAGCCGCTGCGGCCGGTCCTCGCCACCGCCGATCAGGTAGATGTCGCCGGAGGTGGGGATCTGCTGGTCGGAGCGGACGTCGAGGCGCTGGACGTCCAGCCCGCGCTGGCGGGCCCGGCGCTCCACCACCAGGGCGTTGCCCTGGTCCCCGTAGGTGCTCAGCAGGTCCGGGTAGATCCACACCAGCCGCAGGCTGTTGTCACTCATGCTCGCTCGTCCTTGTCGTGAAGGTCGCTGGTTCACGTCAGTTGCCCACGCGCCTGCGGAGGTCCTGGAAGGCCGTGTAGTTGGCGATCACTTCGATACGGCCCGGAGGCGCCATCTGTACCGCCTCGTCCAGCGTGTCACAGACCCGGAAGTCCAGGTTCGCGACCTCCAGGCGGACCGCCAGGTCGAGCTTGCGGTCACCGAGCACGAAGATCGGGTGCCCGGCCAGCCGGGTGTAGTCCACGTCCCACAGCCAGGAGGTGTCCGTGCCGTCCGCGCCGCGCGCGTTCACCGACAGGATCACCGGGGTGGGCGGCGGGTCGATCAGCGAGAACGTCTCCAGCCAGCCCGCCGGGTTCTTCGCCAGCAGCAGGCGCAGATCGCGCTGCTGGAACGAGACGACGTCGTAGCGGCCGGCGACGGCCTGCACGGAGTACATCCGCTCCAGGGCCACCTGCGGGGGTACGCCGAACGCCGCGGCGACCGCCGCCGACGTGGCGGCGTTGGCCTTGTTGGCCCGGCCCGGCAGCTGGAGCCGGATCGGCCAGGCGCTGCCGTGCGGGTCGAGTACGTGGTCGCCGGACAGCGCCCAGCTCGGCGTGGGCCGCCGGAAGCCGCACTCGGCGCAGAACCAGTCGTCGCCGGGGCGCTGCATCACGCCGCCGCACGATGGGCAGGACCAGGCGTCGTCCTTCCACTCCTGGCCCGCCGCGACCCACACCACGTTCGTCGACGACGAGGCCGCCCACACGATCAGCGGGTCGTCGCAGTTGGCGATGATCAGCGCCTTGGAGCCGACCAGGCCCTCGCGCCAGCGCTCGGCCAGCATGCGCGTCTCCGCGGCCCGGTCGAGCTGGTCGCGCGAGAGGTTCAGCAGCGCTATGGCCTTGGGCGCCACGTCCCGCGCCACGCCCGCCAGGTACTTCTCGTCCACCTCGATGACGCCGAAGCGGGCGTCGGAACCGCCGGCCAGGGCGGAGGTGATGCCCGCCGGCATGTTGGCGCCGAGCGCGTTGGAGACCACCGGGCCGCTGGCCCGCAGCGCCTCCGCGATCAGCCGGGTCGTCGTCGTCTTTCCGTTGGTCGCCGACACCAGCACCACGTCCAGGTGCCGGGCGAGCCGGGCCAGCAGGTCGGGGTCGAGCCGGAGCGCCACCTTGCCGCCGATCACCGATCCGCTGCCGCGCCCCGCCGCGCGCGACACCGCCGCCGCGGCTTTGCCCGCCGTCACGGCCAGCTTGGCCCGCGGCGACAGCGGCTCCGTGTTGCCTGCCATCGTCCTTGATCCTCCTTGCATCCGGCGCCCTCCCGCCCTTGGGGCTGCCGGTGGAACGCCTCCTCCGGAGCCGATGACCGGCCGGAGGCTTCGGTCGGGGATCAGCCTATCGAGATCCGGCGGCGGCCCCGAATCCCGCTACCCGTGCCGCGACCCCGGCACCGTGCGACGACCTGCGACGTCGCACGTTCCAGAACGTACGCTTACCCGCATGCGTTCCCGCTCGATCCCCGGCAGCTCCGGCCGCCCGCGTCCCTTGCGCCTCCTCGGCGACCCGGCCCTGACCGGCGCCTGCGAGGAGGTCACCGCCTTCGACGCCGGCCTCGCCGAACTCGTCGAGGACATGTTCGCGACGATGTACGCGGCCCGCGGTGTCGGCCTGGCGGCCAACCAGATCGGGGTGCCGCTGCGGGTGTTCGTCTACGACTGCCCGGACGACGAGGACCGCCGGCACCTCGGACACCTCGTCAACCCGCGGCTGGTGGAGGCCGACGGCGTCGTCGTACGCGGTCCCGAGGGCTGTCTGTCGGTGCCCGGCATCGAGGCCGGTACGCCGCGTCACGACCATGCGGTGGTGGAGGGGTTCAGTGTGACGGGCGAGCCGCGCACCGTCTCCGGCACCGGCTTCTTCGCCCGCTGCCTCCAGCACGAGTGCGACCACCTGGCGGGCGGTCTCTACCTCGACCACCTCACCGGTCTGCGCCGCCGCCGTGCCCTGCGGGCGGCGGCCCGGGCGCCGTGGGCGGGGGAGCGGGCGGCGGAGGCTTAGCGGGGCGGCGACCGGGCCGTACGGTGACCGGCTCGCGGAAACCGTCCGTCCTCAGAACCCCGGCCCGCCCAGCCGGTCCCCGGCCGCCGCCAGCCGTCCCCACAGCAGGTCGGCCAGGTGCTGGACCAACTGCGCCCGCGAGCACGGGCGTTCGCGCAGCCACCAGTCGCCGGCCGCGTGCATCATGCCGACGATGCCGTGGCCCCAGACGCGGGCCAGCTCCTCGCCGCCCGGTCCCAGGTCCAGCCGCTCGCCTATGACCTCGGCCAGTTCCTCGCCGAGCCGGCGCAGCAGCGGCGCGGAGTGCCGGCCGACGTCGAAGCCGGTGTCCTTGTCGGCCCCCGGTTTCTCGTCCGGTTTCTCTTCGGCGGGGTGCATCAGGAACCGGTAGACCTGCGGACGGGTCTCGATCGCCGTCAGGTACGTGTCGAGCGTCGCCTCCACGCGGTCCCGGCGCGGTACGGGGGAGTCCAGCGCGGCCCGCAGCCCGTCCAGCAGGGCGTCGGTGTGCCGTACCGCCAAGGCCCGATAGAGGCCGCCCTTGTCGCCGAAGTGCCGGTAGAGGATCGGCTTGGTGATGCCGGCCTCCGCCGCGATGGCGTTCATCGAGGCGTCCGGGCCGTCGCGCAGCACCACCCGGTCGGCGGCCTCCAGCAGTTCGCGGCGCCGGCGCTCGGTCGCCGTCTGCTGCCGCCGGGCCGGGTCCGGCGGGGCCGCCGCGGCGTCGTGCCCCGCGGCGGGCTGCTCCACCGCGGTGGCCCGCTGCCGGCCGTTGTACTGCGTGTTCTCCATGTCCCACTCCCCGCCCTGTGAATCCGTGACGCTCGCGCAACGTAACACCCTCACCGCGGGGTGAATGCGCGGCTGGGGGAGTTGACATCCCTTACTGACGGGTAACAGACTCGTGTTACCGCAAGTAACATTCCTGGGTCCGCACCCGGGAACGCAGCGCTGGAGGGGTCATGGCCGAGTTCACCATGGAGCTGAGCGACGAGCAGAAGGAGGTCCGGGACTGGATCCACGGCTTCGCCGCCGACGTGATGCGCCCCGCGGCCGCCGAGTGGGACGAGCGCGAGGAGACCCCCTGGCCCGTCATCCAGGAAGCGGCCAAAATCGGCCTGTACTCGCTCGACTTCTACGCCCAGCAGTTCTTCGACCCGACCGGCCTCGGCATCCCCATGGCCATGGAGGAGCTGTTCTGGGGCGACGCCGGCATCGGGCTGTCGATCGTCGGCACCGGCCTGGCCGCCGTCGGCGTGCTGGCCAACGGCACCGAGGAGCAGATCGGCACCTGGATCCCCCAGATGTACGGCGACGCCGACGACGTGAAGGTGGCCGCCTTCTGCTCCTCCGAACCGGACGCGGGCTCCGACGTGTCCGCGATGCGCACCCGCGCCGTCTACGACGAGGCCAAGGACGAATGGGTGCTCAACGGCACCAAGACCTGGGCGACCAACGGCGGTATCGCGAGCGTCCACGTCGTCGTCGCGGTCGTCGACCCCGACCTCGGCCCCAAGGGCCACGCCTCCTTCATCATCCCGCCGGACACCCCCGGCCTCTCCCAGGGTCAGAAGTTCAAGAAGCACGGCATCCGCGCCTCGCACACCGCCGAGGTCGTCCTGGAGGACGTACGCGTGCCCGGCCACTGCCTGCTCGGCGGCAAGGAGAAGCTGGACGAGCGGCTGGCGCGGGCGCGGGAGCGCGCGAAGAACCCCGGCGGAGAACGCGTGAAGAACGCCGCGATGGCCACCTTCGAGGCGTCCCGCCCGGCCGTCGGCGCCCAGGCCGTCGGCATCGCCCGCGCCGCGTACGAGGTGGCGCTCGACTACGCCAAGACCCGCGTCCAGTTCGGCCGCCCGATCATCGACAACCAGGGCGTCGCCTTCCAGCTGGCCGATATGCGCACCCAGATCGACGCCGCCCGCCTCCTGGTCTGGCGCGCCTCCTGGATGGCCACCACCGGCAAGCCGTTCACCTCCGCCGAGGGCTCCATGTCCAAGCTCTTCGCCGGCGAGACCGCCAAGAAGGTCACCGCCCAGGCGATGCAGATCCTCGGCGGCAACGGCTACACCCGCGAGTACCCGGTCGAGCGGATGCACAGGGACGCCGCGATTTACAGCATCTTCGAGGGCACGAGCGAGATCCAGCGGCTGGTCATCGCCAGGACGGTGGCGGGGGTGCCGATCCGGTAGGCACGGCCCGTACCGGGCACCGCCGGCCGGGAGTACCTTGGCGCCCCGTATCCGGGGCGGTGCTCGGTGCCGCGGCCGGCGGGCCGGCCGGCTTTCGCGCGGCGAAGCAGAGCGCGGAGGTGGCGGCGCGGGCTCTCGCCGAGCAGGTCGCCGGGCAGGCCCGGTACGAGCGGGAGCAATGGGTGCGTCAGGAGCAGCGCCAGGTCTACGGCGACATCAACCGCGCCTACGGCGAACTGGCCACCGCCCTCTCCGCCCTGCACGCCGCGCTCGCCGAGCGCAGGCCCGTACAGGAACTGGTCGAGCGGGTGGAGGAACGGCGGCTGCGGCTGTCGGTCGCCGTCGGTCCCACGGCCATGCCGGGGCCCGAGGAGGTTGACGACGTCGCATGTGCGCTGATCGGCGCGACCGAGGCGTTCGTGGCGGCGTACCGCGAACTGGCCGTGCTGCCGCGGGCCGACGAACCGGTGCGGCTCGACGCCGTACGGGAGCGCGTCGCGGGCCGCAGGCAGATGTGCACGCCTGCCTGAGCAACTTCTCCGCCGCCTGCCGCAACGTACTGCTGCGGCAGGGCGACAGCTGACCGGGGCATCCCCGGTCCGTCAGGCGGCCATGTCCTGCCGCGGCACCACCTTGAACACGTCGCCGTGCGCGGAGTACACCACGTGCACATCCTCACCGGCGGCGCGCAGCACCTCCACCACCGCGTCCAGCATCGGCAGCGACCGGGCGCTGCCCGCGGGCAGCTGGCGCGGTAACGACACGGCGGGCACGCGAAGCGGTTCTTCAACGACGTTCATCACAGATGTCCCCATCTCGGCACGGAACTTCCCCCATCCGCCGGCACCAGCGTGCCGACGGCATGGCCAGCATCCGGCAGCCCGATGAACGGAAGCTCAACGCCTGCGCGACGGCGTCAATCCGCGCAGGCCGGGGGCGGTCCGGGCCGGTTCAGCCGGTGGCTTGCGGCGCCAGCGCCGCCGCGACCGCGCGGACGTACCCCTCCGGGTTGTCCAGCATGATGTTGTGCCCGCAGTCGGGCACCGGCACCACCCGTACCCCGGCCGCCGTCAGCTCCCCGGCGCCCGGCAGCGGGACATCGGCCTCGGGCAGCAGGTACGTACGCGGAATCGCCAGCTTCAACAGCACCTCGCGCATGACCGGTTCGCTGCCCCGGGTGAGGTGCACCGCGCTGCGGTGCAGCGCCTCCAGCCCGGCCAACCGCATCGTGGACCACCAGTGCGCGCCCGCCACGTCCCGTATCCGCTCCCAGCCGCCCGCGAGGAACTCCTCCTCGGAGAGCGCGGCGATGCCGCCGCTGCCCGGCCGGCCCCGCTCCGGGGTGATCGGGTCGAGGTTGGCGTCGATGAGGACGAGCCGCGCCACCAGGTCCGGGTGCCGGGCGGCGAGCAGGATCGCCACCGAGCCGCCCATGCTGTGGGCGATCACGTCCGCCGCATTCACCCCGGCGGCCCGCAGCGCCTCGGCGACGGCGTCGGCGTGTGCCTCCAGGGTGTACGGGAAGCTGGTCGGCCGGTCGCTGATGCCGAAGCCCAGCAGATCCAGGAGCAGCGAGCGGTGGCCCGCCAGGCGCGGGTGCGCGGCCGTCTCGGCGAAGTAGGCGGGCGAGGTGGCGCCGAGGCCGTGCAGATAGACGCGGACCGGTTCCTCGCCCGGCAGTTCGGCCCAGCGGATACGGTCGCCCTCAGGCGTCACCACGGCGTTGCGCACGGTCGTCTCTCCTGCTCCTGGGAACCGGGCGGTGGCCCGGGATGGCTGCGGACGCGGGCCCGTCCGGGCACGGGCGCCCACGGGCGCTGGACAGCTTGCCAGGCGCGTAAATTCGCTGGCGAGGCGGGTGCGGTGGGCCGACCATGGGCGGTGATGCAGCCTACGACGAAGGTTCTGGTCCTGTGCGGCGCCGCCGGGGTCGGCAAGTCCACGACGGCGTACGAGATCGCCCACCAGCTCGGCCGCGCGGACATCCCGCACGCCGTCATCGACACCGACCAGCTGGACCAGGTCCACCCCTGGCCGCCGCCCGGCCTCGCGCCCGGCGAACTGTCCCGCCGCAACCTCGCCGCGGTCTGGGCGAACCTGGCCGAGGTGGGCCACACCCGGCTGCTCCTGACGGGCGTGTTCGTCACGCTGGAACGGGAGCTGGCGTGGATCGCCGACGCCGTACCGGGCGCCGACATCGTGTCCGTACGGCTGACCGCCGACGTATCCGCCCTGGAGCAACGGGTCCGCCGCCGGGAGATCGGCTCCGGGGCGGACGGCCAACTCGCCCGCACCCTGCGCCAGTACGCCGACCTCCGGCGCCCGGAGCCGCCGGGCACCACGGTGATCGACACCACCGGCCGGACCGTGGCGTCGGTCGCGGCCGAGGTGGTCGGGGTGTGGCTGGGCGGGGGAGCGGGATAGGGCGGATCCGCCGGCCCGTGCCGGTCAGAGGCCGGCGCGCTCCATGAAGAGGGTCCGCAGGTGGGACAGGCTCCGCTCGGCCAGGGGGCGCAGGGCCGGGGCGGCGGCGAGGGCGTCGGCCCGCAGCCGGGTCGTGGCGTCGGGGCCGAGGGCTTCCTCGGCCTCGGCGGTGAAGGACGGCTCGGCGAGCCAGTTGTCCTGGAGGCCGGGGGTGACCTCCAGGTGGAACTGGAGGCCCCAGGCGGCCGGTCCGGCGCGGAACGCCTGGCACTCGGTCGACCCGGTGCTCGCCAGGACACGGGTGTCCGCGGCCGGGACGATGCGGTCGCCGTGCCAGTGGAGCACGGCCGGAGCCTCCGCCAGCGGGCCGACGACCGGGTCGTCGCGGTCCACGTCCCGCAGCGGCGCCCAGCCGATCTCGCCGGGGCGGCCCATCTCGGTGCTCGTCCGTACGGCCAGACCCTGGACACGGGCGAGGAGCTGAGCGCCCAGGCACACGCCCAGCGTCGGTATCCCGGCGCGCAGCGCGTCGGCCAGGAGGTCCCGCTCCAGCTTCAGCGCCGGGTGGCCCGCCAGGTCGTCCGCGTTCATGGGGCCGCCCATGACGACCAGCCCCGCCAGGTCGGACACCGGCGGCAGATCGTCCGCCGAGGCGCCCGGCGTGTCGATCAGGTTGCGGATGTCGGCGTGGAGGCCGCTGCCGTCCAACGCGTCCAGGATCAGGCCGGGCTTCTCGACCTCGATGTGCTGGAGGAACAGGACGGTACGGGCGGGCATGGGGCGGTCTCCTCGGGGTGGCCGGGGCGGTGGTGGCGTGACGGGCAGCTTAACGCGCAGGTCATGACGGTCCTGGTGTGTGCGGGTGTGGGCGGGCGGACCGAAAGCCCTGGACGCTGCCGGCTGTGATCCCCCGCCCCGGCCCGCTCCGCTGCCCGGACCCCGGCTCCCCGTACCGCCGCTCACTCCCCGAGCGCTCTCTTGACGGCTGGAGGGGTGCGCTCTACTTTCTTCGTACTTCCGCACAGCAAAACAGCAATTCCATTATGCGGAAACAGTGCAGCTCACGCCTCCGCCCCCGGGCCGGAGCGCGATCCCGACAGGCCGACGCAGGAGTACTCGATGCCTCGAATGACCGCCGCTCGTGCGGCTGTGGAGATCCTCAAGCGCGAGGGCGTGACCAACGCGTTCGGTGTGCCGGGCGCGGCGATCAACCCGTTCTACGCGGCGCTGCGGGCCGACGGCGGCATCCATCACACGCTCGCCCGCCATGTCGAGGGCGCCTCCCACATGGCCGAGGGCTACACCCGCGCCCGCCCCGGCAATATCGGCGTCTGCATCGGCACCTCGGGCCCGGCCGGCACCGACATGATCACCGGCCTCTACTCCGCGACCGGCGACTCGATCCCGATCCTGTGCATCACCGGCCAGGCACCGACCGCGGTGATCCACAAGGAGGACTTCCAGGCCGTCGACATCGCCTCGATCGCCACCCCGGTCACCAAGGCCGCCACCACCGTCCTGGAGGCCGCCCAGGTCCCCGGCGTCTTCCAGCAGGCGTTCCACCTGATGCGCTCCGGCCGCCCCGGACCGGTCCTGATCGACCTGCCGATCGACGTCCAGATGACGGAGATCGAGTTCGACCCGGAGACGTACGAGCCGCTGCCGGTGCACCGGCCGAAGGCGACGCGCAAGCAGATCGAGAAGGCCCTCGCCATGCTCAACGCGGCCGAACGGCCCCTGATCGTCGCGGGCGGCGGCATCATCAACGCCGACGCCTCGGACCTGCTGGCCGAGTTCGCCGAGCTGACCGGCGTCCCGGTCGTCCCGACGCTGATGGGCTGGGGCACCCTCCCCGACGACCACCGCCTGAACGCCGGCATGGTGGGCCTGCAGACCTCGCACCGCTACGGCAACGCCACGTTCCTGGAGTCCGACTTCGTCCTCGGCATCGGCAACCGCTGGGCCAACCGCCACACCGGCAAGCTGGACGTCTACACCCAGGGCCGCACCTTCGTGCACGTCGACATCGAGCCCACCCAGATCGGCAAAATCTTCGCCCCCGACTACGGCATCGCCTCCGACGCCAGGGCCGCGCTGGAACTGTTCATCGAGGTCGCCAAGGAGCAGCGGGCCGCGGGCGAGCTGCCCGACCGCGGCGAGTGGGCCGCCGCGGCGCAGCACCGCCGGGCCACGCTCCAGCGCCGTACCCACTTCGACAACGTGCCGCTCAAGCCGCAGCGGGTGTACGAGGAGATGAACCGCGCCTTCGGCCCCGAGACCCGGTACGTCACCACCATCGGCCTCTCCCAGATCGCCGGCGCCCAGATGCTGCACGTCTACAAGCCGCGCCACTGGATCAACTGCGGCCAGGCCGGGCCGCTCGGCTGGACCATCCCGGCCGCGCTGGGCGTGGCCACCGCCGACCCCGACGGCAGCGTCGTCGCGCTCTCCGGGGACTACGACTTCCAGTTCATGCTGGAGGAGCTGGCGGTCGGCGCGCAGCACCGCATCCCGTATGTGCACGTGCTGGTCAACAACTCCTACCTGGGCCTGATCCGCCAGGCACAGCGCAACTTCGACATGGACTACCAGGTCACCCTGGAGTTCGAGAACATCAACACCCCCGAACTCGGTGTGTACGGCGTGGACCACGTCAAGGTCGCCGAGGGGCTGGGCTGCAAGGCCATCCGCGTCACCGAGCCGGACCAACTGCTGCCCGCCTTCGAGGAGGCCAAGAAGCTGGCCGCCGAGCACCGGGTCCCGGTGGTCGTCGAGGCCATCCTGGAACGGGTCACCAACATTGCGATGAGCGGCACCGACATCGGCAGCGTCAACGAGTTCGAGGACCTGGCCACCGAGCCGGGCCACGCGCCGACCGCCGTCGTGCCGATGAGCTGAGCCGGGCGGGTGGGGGCCGCCGCCCCCGCCCTGCCGCTTCCGCACCCCGCATCACGAAAGGACGGCTCCGTCGTGGGCTTCTCCGACGCGCGTTTCGATGTCAACCTCTCGATCCTGTTCACCGAGCTGCCGCTGCTGGAACGCCCGGCGGCGGCCGCCGCGGCCGGGTTCACCGCGGTCGAGCTGTGGTGGCCCTGGACCGACGCCCCCGTCCCCGCACAACGGCAGCTGGACGCCCTGCGCAACGCGCTGCGCGATGCGGGTACGCAGCTGGTCGGCCTGAACTTCTACGCCGGGCAGCTGCCCGGCCCCGACCGCGGCGCCCTGTCCGTCCCCGGGGAGGAGTCCGAGCGCTTCCGCGCCAACGTGGAGGTGGCCGCGGACTTCGCGCAGTCGCTGGGCTGCACCGCGCTCAACGCCCTGTACGGCAACCGCGTCCAGGGCGTGGACCCGGCCGCCCAGGACGCCCTGGCGCTGGAGAACCTGACCCTGGCCGCCCGCGCCGCCCACCGGGTGGGCGCCACGCTGCTGATCGAGGCACTCAACGCGCCGGAGTCACCCGCCTGCCCGATCGTCTCGGCGCCCAAGGCGATCGAGGTGGTGGACGCGGTCAACGCGGCCACCGGCCTGGACAACGCCCGCTTCCTGATGGACCTCTACCACCTGGCGAGGAACGGCGAGGACCTGGAAGCGGTCATCGACCGCTACACCCCGCTGACCGGCCACGTCCAGATCGCCGACAACCCCGGCCGCGGCGCCCCCGGCACCGGCACCCTCCCCCTCGAAGACCTCCTGGACCGGCTGCACACCAACGGCTACGCCGGCTGGACGGGCCTGGAGTACAAGCCCGGCAACACCCCCAGCGCGGACGCGTTCGCCTGGCTGCCCCGCCCCCAGCGCGCCACCACCGCCCCCTGACCCGCCGCACGAAAGGCACCCCGTACATGAGCACTCTTCCGAAGATCGCGTGGATCGGGCTGGGCATCATGGGCGCGCCCATGGCCGAGAACCTGCTCAAGGCCGGCTACCCGGTCACCGGCCACACCCTCGAACCGGACAAGCTCGACCGGCTGGCGACCGCCGGCGGCACCCCCGCCGCCTCGATCGCCGAAGCCGTGGCCGGGGCCGATGTCATCGTCACCATGGTGCCTGCCTCCCCCCAGGTCGAGGCCATCGCCTACGGGCCCGACGGCATCCTGGCCAACGCCCGGCGCGGGGCACTGCTGATCGACATGTCCTCGATCACCCCGCAGACGTCCGTCGACCTGGCCGCCGCCGCAGCAGAGCGGGGCCTGCGGGTGCTGGACGCCCCGGTCTCCGGCGGCGAGGCCGGCGCCATCGAGGCGGTGCTGTCCATCATGGTCGGCGGCCCCCAGGAGGACTTCGACGCCGCCCGCCCCCTGTTCGAAGCGCTCGGCACGACCATCGTGCGCTGCGGCCCGCACGGAGCGGGGCAGACCGTCAAGGCCGCCAACCAGCTCATCGTCGCCGTCAACCTCCAGGCCTGCGCCGAAGCCGTGGTCTTCCTGGAGAAGTCCGGCGTCGACCTGACCGCCGCCCTGGAAGTCCTGGGCGGCGGGCTGGCCGGCTCCACCGTCCTGACCCGCAAGAAGACCAACTTCCTGAACCGCGACTTCACCCCGGGCTTCCGCATCGATCTGCACCACAAGGACATGGGCATCGTCACCGACGCCGCCCGCACGGTCGGCGCCGCCCTGCCCGTCGGCACCCTGGTCGCCTCCCTGGTCGCCGCCCTGCGCGCACAGGGCGACGGCGGCCTCGACCACTCCGCCCTCCTACGCGGCGTCGAACGCCTCTCCGGCCACACCACCGGCTGAGTCCGGCCCGTACCGTACGAGGACCGCCCGAGCCACCGCCGCGCCCGCAACCCGCGACGGTGGCTCGGGCACACCCGTAGCCGGACCCCTACGGCTCGCGCCCCACGCCCGTCATGCCGGGTCCGGCCAGTCGTCGCCCGCGATACGGGCGTGCAAGTGCTCGTCGTGCCAGCCATCGGCGTGCAACAGCGCGCTGCGCATGGTGCCTTCGAGCCGGAAGCCGGCCCTTTCCGCCACACGGCAGGACGCCGGGTTGGCGACGGAGTGCGAGAGCCGCAGCCGGTGCAGGCCCAGTTCATGTACGGCCCACCGGCTGATCCGTACGGTCGCCGACACGGCCAGCCCGCGTCCGCGTCCGGCCGGCAGCAGCCAGTAGAGGAACTCGGCGCTGCCGCCGCGGAGATCCATGTCCCCGATCCCGGCCAGCCCCACCGCCGCGCCGCCACCCGCACCCGCCACGGCCCAGATGGCGGCCTGTTCGTCGTGCCACCGCCGGTGCCAGTGGGCGATCTTGTCCCGGGCGCCGTTCGGCGAGACCCGCGCGGGCCGGTTCCAGTGGACGATGTCCGGGTCCTGGCAGGCGGCGACCAGCACCTGCGCGTCGGCGGGCCGCCACGGACGTAACTCGGCGTCCGTGGACAGCGTGAGGGTGGGCTGCTCACTGTCGCGCAGCCGGCCGGCGGGAACGACGGGAGGGATCGGGGAAGTCGTGGGGGAGGAGCTGGGTGAAGTCATGGGTGGATCTTGCCAAGGGCCGTGTACGGGCGGTGTATGGGCGGGCCGCCGCGCCGCCCCGGCGCACTTCTGTCCTGTTAAGGGCGCTCCTCATATGGGCGACAATTCAGGTAATGGACCAGTGATGAGGGCCCCTATCGCTATGGTCGCAGCCGGTGACGAGTACCTGGCCACCGCCGTCGCCAGGCTCCGAGCGGAACGCCGGGGCGTCCCGGCGCAGTGCGTCGCCTGGCCAGCCCGGGACCACACCGGTACGGACGAACTTCCGTGCACGCAGCGGCTGGAAAGCACCGGACCGTGGCACCTGGACCCGGACCAGGGCGCGCGCTGGGCCGCGGCCATCACCGCGCAGGCGCGCACGCTCCCGGCCCACGTGGTGCTGCTGCCCGTTCCGCTCACGGGCCAGGCGGCTGTGGATTGCGCGTCCGTTGAGGGAGGCGCCCCGTGAACACGGGGACCTGTCACGGAGCGACGGCGCGGGTGGGGGGCTCCGGCGGCCGAGGCCGGGGCGGCCCGGTCGTCCACCGGCTACCTCGCCCAGGACGCCACGCCCATGTGCCTCCTCACCCCCGCCGAGGCGGTACGGCTGCGCGGGCTGCCGAGGGCCGCGGCGCGCGACGAGCGGGACGCGCTCATCGACTGGTGGGGGCTCGGCGCCTTCGCCCGCCGGCGGCTGAACCACCTGTCCGGGGGCCGGCGGCAGCTCGCCCTGATCGCGATGGCCTGCGCGGGCGCGGTGTCCCTGGTGATTCTGGACGAGCCGACCGCCGGCCTGGACCCGGGCCGCCGCGCCGAGGTCTGGAGCAGGCTCGGCGAACTCAACCGGAGCCTCGGACGCACGATCGTGCTGGTGACCCACGACCCCCTGGAGGCGGAACGGGTCCTGGGCAAGGTCGTCATCCTGGTCGCGGGCCGGGTCGCCGCGGCGGGCCGCCCGGCCGAACTGAAACGCCGCCTCGGCAGCGCGCTGCGCGTCGAGGTGGTCGGTGACGGCGCACTGGGGCCGGATCTGCCGCCGGAGTACGCATGGGACCGGGCCGGGTCCGGCCTGTGGCGCACCCTCGCCGAGCCGGAGGCCGTCATGGGGCTGTTCCAGCGGATGGGGGACAACGACCGCATCGCCGACGTCCGGGTACGTTCCGCGAATCTGGAGGATCTGTACTTCCACCATGCCGAACACCACTGAAACCGCCGATACGGCCGGTGTCCTGTCCGTCATGCGGCCGCCGGACGCCCGGTCCCGGCCCGGCATCCGCACCGAACTCGGCCAGCTGATCAGCCTGCAGATCCTCAACTGGCGGTGGACCTGGCGCACCTTCCTGGTCCTCGGCACGATCCTGCCGGTCCTCTACGGGCTGATGCTGGGCACCGCGCTGCGCCACTCGACTCCCGGCGCGGTCAGCCACGCCCTGATCGGGGCGGTGTTGCTGTCCGCCTCCGTGGACTCCATGGGCAAGACGTCCGCCCACTTCGTCAACCTGCGGCAGACCGGCGGCCTCGATCACCTGCTGCGGCTGCCCGTCCGGCCCGCGCTGCTGATCGTCTCGACCGGCGCGGCCTTCTGCGCGTTCGCGCTGCCCGGCATCGTGGCCACCATTGTGCTCGACGCCTGGCTGCTCGACGTCGAACTGGCCGTCTCGCCGCTCGCCGTCCTGGTCGTCCCGGTCGCGGTCTTCGCCTACGTCGGCATCGGCGCGCTCATCGGCGGCCTCACCCCCACACCCGAACTGGCCTCGCCGCTCAGCCTGCTGGTCTCCCTCGCCTCGCTGGGGGCAGGCGCGGTCGTCCTGCCCGCCCCCCTCCTCCCGCCGGCCCTGCAAGCGGTCGGCGACTTCAACCCCGCGACCTATATCGCCGACGCCCTGCGCGGGGTCCTGCTGCCGGGCGACCACCCGCACCTCGCGATCAGCGTCCTGATCACCTGCGTCTTCACCGCGACGGCGGTCGTGTCCGCCGGCGCCTGGGTCCGCCGGTGGGCGGCCTGAGCCGGACGGCCGCACGGCCGTCCACGACCAGCCGGAGGCAACCGTGCATCTGCTCGTCATGGGAAAGTCCGCCTACAGCCGGGTGATCGACAAGACCCCGGTGCCCATCACGATCGCCGGGCACACCGCCCAGTTCATGCGGCCGCTCATCTCGTACGCGCTCGCCCACGGCATGGCGGTGTCGTACGCCTACCCGCTGCGCCCCTCGGGGTGCCTGATGCTCGATCCGCGGGACGCGGTGCCCGACGGGGTGGTGGAGGTCCCGTTCAACGACCTGTCCGCGCAGAAGGCGCCCCTGCACATCGGCTGGCTCTCGGTGGAGGCGTCCCTGCGCCAGGCCGTGGAACGGCAGGGCGGCATCGACTGGGTCTTCCTCCCGTACGCGTTCCCGCTCGCACCGCTGCCGGCCGCGCTGAAGGAGAAGTACGGCTACCGGCTCGCCCTCTTCCTGCGCGGCGGCGACGGCTCCCAGTGGCCGGACCCGCGATGGGTCGCCGAAACCCTCGGCGACGCCGGTCACGCGCACCAGGTGTGCGGCCTGTACAAGGAATCGCTGGCGGCGGCGGACTTCGTCGGCGTGGCCTCGAAGTGGCTCGGCGACGTTGTGGCGGGACACGGGGTGCGCTGGCACGCCGTGGTGGAGTCGCCCGCCGCGATGTGGCTGGGCGCCGGGCCCGAGCCGTCCTGGGACAAGGCCCGTTTCAGCGCCGATCCGGGTGTGGTCCGCAGGCTCGGGAACCTGGACGTGTCGAAGAAGTGGGTGCTGTCGGCCGGGCGGATCCACCCGGACAAGCACCTGGACCTGGCGGCCGACATCTTCGCCTCGGCCGGACTGGACGGCTGGCAACTCGTCCTCTCCGGGGTGGGCACCGGTCTCGACGGCCTCGCGACCGGCGCTCTGGCGGAACTCGTGGCGAAGGGATCGGCCTGCGTGCTGGAGGTGCCGCCGCGCATCGTGCACGCCGTCTTCCAGGTCTCCGACGCCTATCTCCAGACCTCGCTGCCCTCGGCGACCTTCGTCGACGCACGCCCGTCGTCGGTGACGTCGGCGGCCTTCCACGGCAAGCCCGTCGTCCTGCCCATCGCGGCCGCCGGGGGCGTGGCCGAGAGCGTGGCGCCGGAGAATCTGCGGGAGTTCGGCTTCGACGTACGGGGCCTGGACCCCACCGGCCCGGACGGCCGCGCCGAGACCGTACGCCGCGGCGCCGCCGCGCTCCGCGGCCTGGAGGACCCCGGCCTGACCGCCCGGGCCGGCGCCGCGAACGCGCGGCACGCGAGCGGCTCCTCGGTCGACGCGGTGTTCGACCGGGTATGGGCCCGGCTCGGGGAGCTCTGAGCCGGGCCGGCGGCCGGCTACGGGGTGGCCGGCCGCCCCAGCACCCGCAGTCCCCGCAGCCGGTTCAGTGCCGCGGCGACCTCATGGCGGCGGGGCAGCGCGAAGTCCTCGTCGCGGACGGCGAGGAGGCGGTGCGCGCCGTCCGCCAGGTCGCCGTCGAGCAGGTCGAGCGCCTCGGCCAGCGTGCGGTCGCCGTCCACGTACCCGCGCCGCACCATCAGTTCCAGGGCCAGACCGATGCCCACCACCTGGCGGGCGTCCGCGATCTGCTCGACGGCCCGCAGGTCGACGTCGTGCTCGCCGAAGGTCAGCGCGTCGTCTCCGCGGGCGCGGATACGGGAGCGGCCGCGTACCGACGTGTCGAGCGAGCCGGGGTCCGGGCGGCGGTGCGCGATGCCGGGGAAGGACTCCGCCTCCGCGGTCCGGCCGGTCGGCACCGCCGCCAACTGCCGTGCCCGCGCGGTGACATCGGACGGCAGGTACGCGTCCATCATGAGCACCTGGTCCGCGACCTCCATGTAGTCGCCGGAGCCGCCCATCACCAGCACGGTGGAGACGCCGTGGTCCCGGTGCAGCGAGCGCACCAGGTCCACGAACGGCGTCAGCGGTTCGCGCTCCTTGGCCACCAGTGCCTGCATCCGCGCGTCGCGGATCATGAGGTTGGTGGCCGCGGTGTCCTCGTCGATGAGCAGCACCCGGGCGCCCGCCTCGACGGCCTCGCACAGGGAGGCGGCCTGCGAGGTGGATCCGGAGGCGTTGTCCGTACGGAAGTCGGTGGTGTCCGCGCCGCTCGGCAGGTGGTCGACGAAGGCGTGCACGTCCACCCGCTCGACCCGCCGGCCGTCCTCGGAACGGATCTTGACGGTGTCGGGCCGGGCCACCACCAGCTCCCGGCCGTCGCCCGGCACGTGGTCCCAGATGCCGGTCTCCAGGGCGCGCAGCAGCGTCGACTTGCCGTGGAAGCCGCCGCCGACGATCAGGGTGACGCCCTGGCGGACACCCATGCCGGTGACCCTCCCGGCGTGCGGCAGGTCCACCGAGACCCGCAGCTCCTCGGGCGAGGCGAAGGGGACGACCCCGCCGCCGGCCGCCGGGCGGTCGTCCACGCCGCTGCGCCGCGGCAGCACCGCGCCGTCCGCGACGAACGCCACCAGGCCGAGACCGGGCAGCGCGGCACGCAACGCGTCCGAGTCCTCGACGACGTCCGCGAAGGCGCGTACATCGTCGGCGTCCAGCGCGGTGTAGCGCAGCGCGCGCTCGACGACCTTCGGCAGCAGGCCGCACAGAACGTGCTCCGCCGCGTGCCCGTCGATGCGGCGGCCGTGCCCCGGCAGGTCCACGCCCAGCCGCAGCGTCACCGCGCCGTCCCGCGCGTCCACCAGGCACGAGCTGCGCTCCAGCACCTCCTGGCCGCCCGCGTCCACGCGCAGCGACCGGTGGTCCGCCGCCTCGGCGGCCCGCCGGGCCAGATAGCTCGCCAGTGCCCGCCGCCGTACCGGCGACTCCCACAGGTCCGCCGGGAAGCCCGCCTCCTCGGCCGGTACGCGCAGCGCGACCCGCGCGGGCGGCGCGTACGGGTCGGACTGCCCGCGGATCACCTCCAGGGTGAAGCCGGGCATGGCCCAGGAGCCGAGGAGCGATTTGTACCCGCCGTACGAGGCACCGTCCATCCGGCGCAGCTCCCCGGCCAGGCCGTCACGGATGCCCTGCGGGCGTCCGGCCGGACGCCCGTCGGAGGGACGGCCGTGGCCGCGGCCCCGCCGGTATTCGTGGCCTCGGCCGTATTCGCGGCCTCGGTCGTGGTCACGGCCTTGAGGGCGTCGCACAGCGCCTGCACCTTTCGCATCGCGTCATCCGGTCACCGGCTGGATCACCGGTCCGACGGCCGACGATACCCAGACGGGCGCCGTGGCGTCGTACGCCGGTCCGGTGCCGTGGCGCGGGCGGGGCCCGGGGCGGCCCCGCCCGTTCCGTACCTGGTCCCGGCCCTGTCCCCGTCAGTACACGGAGAACGGGAACAGCCGCCGGGCCTCGTCCGCCCGCGTGTCCCGGCCGCCGTCCGTACGGGCCGGCCGTACGCCGATCAGAGTGGCTTCGCCGCACGCGCAGATCACGGACGTGGCGATCCGCAGCCGGCCGGAGCAGTCGACGACAGGGGTGGTGAAGACGCGCGGCTCCGGCGCGCCGCATCGCCGGCACACCGCCGCCCCCGGCGATCCGCTCACCGCCCCCACCTCGTTCCGCCCGCCGCGGCGGCCGGCGTCAGCGCCGACGCCGCCAGCAGGACCCAGAGGGCGTCCTGCGAGAGGGGGAATCCGGTGGGGGCGGGCGTCACCAGCGTGACGCCCACGATGAGCACCGCCAGGAAGGCGGTGCCCGTACAGCGAAGGGCTATCCTGCAATGGACGAACATGAGGTCTCCTTGTGCGTGACGTACATGGGGTCTCCTGATTCCGGCAGAAGGCCGTTCCCTGCTTCCCGCCAGAAGCTCCAGGGAGCGGCCTCTGTGTTGCGCTGCGGCGATGGGGGACGCTTCCGCCCTCCGCCCGGTCGCGGTCATCGGTCAGGTCACATGGCGCGCTCCTTCCGCCCCGTCGGATGCCGTGCGCGGCGGCGCGGCCCCTAACGGCAGTCTCGGCCCCGCGCTCACCTGCGCCCATGCCTGAGCGACGGGCGGCGGAATACATGAGCACCAGGACGGCGCGCACGGACACTGGCGAACACCCGTGACACGGGCGGACAATGACGGACAGGCGCGGAACATCTGTGTCACCCCGTCCGTGCCACCGCCGCCACCGCGCATCCGGGGGGAAGATCCATTGACCGGCCGGTCCCCGTCCTCACCCGCACCCCAGCCCGTACCGGAACCCGTGGCGGCCTTCGCCGAGCAGCTGCGCGAACTGCGCCTGCGGTGCTTCGAGCCCACGGAGGCGCGCCTCGCCCTCCAGATGAAGTGCGGACGCAGCTCGGTGTCCGCGATGCTCAACGGCCGCCGCTTCCCCAGCTGGGAGCTGACCTGCGCGTTCGTGACCGCGTGCGGGGAGGAGCCGGGGGACTGGCTGGACCGGTGGCGGGACGCGAAGCGCCGCCTGGACGCGCTGCGCAGGGACCCGGACGGCCGCGCCGCGCCGGCGCGCCCGGCCGCGCTGCCGGACGTCGGCGGCGACGCGCTGCTCGCCGCGACCTGGTACCGCAGCAACCCCGAGTTCTACTCCGCCGCGGCGCGCAGCGTCCGGTCGGCGCGTTCGGAGATCCGCGTCACCTACACCCGCCGCTACCCGCCCGACCAGTACACGACCAAGGCGTCCGCCGACTACTTCGCGGACATCCTGGCCTGGGCCCGCGAGGACACCGAGGACCAGCGCAGCGTCCGTCGCATCATCGGCATCCCGGAGACCGACGGCGTGCCCGACAAGGACGTCCTGGCCTGGGCCCGGCGGCACCGCGAGGAGACCGGCGACATCCTCAACTACGAGGCCAGTGTGCTGCGGTGGACGGCCGCAGCGGACGGCCTGAACATGGCCCTGATCGACGACAGCGTCGTCTTCCTCGCCTTCTCCGGCGGCTCCCGCCAGAAGCTGAACGGCTTCAGCGTCCAGGACCGCACCTACATGTCCTACTTCGCCGCCTACTTCGAGCAGCTGTGGACCCCGCTCCAGCCGCTGGGCACCTATCTGGACGCGACGGCCGGGCAGTGACAGCGGGCGCTCAGCCGTCGTAGTGCTGAACGCGGTCGCCGTGGCCGCGATCGAGCAGGGCGGGCAGCCGGCCGCGGATCTCCGCGGTGATCGCGGGCACGTCGAGGGTCAGCAGGCGGCGGTCGCGCATGAGGACGCGGCCGTCGACGACGGTGGTGCGTACGTCGCCGGAGCGGACGCTGTGCACGAGGGCGGTGGCCAGGTCGTGCACCGGCTGGACGTGCGGCCCGGTGAGGTCCACCAGCACGATGTCCGCCCGGCGCCAGCCGCCCCACCTGCCCGTCGAGGCCGAGTGCGCGGGCGCTCTGCGTCGTCGCGTGATCGAGCGCCTGGCGGGCGGTCAGCCACCGCGGGTCCCGTTCCGCCGCCTTCTGCATCAGGGCCGTGAGCGTCATGCTCTCCCAGACGTCCAAAGTGTTGTTCGACGCGGCCCCGTCCGTCGCCAGGCCGACCGGGACGCCGATCGAGCGCAGCAGCCGTACGGGCGTCGTGTCCCACGCGAACTTCAGGTGGCTCCTGGGGGCGGTGGCCACGCCGACCCGTGCGGTGGCGCTGCCGAGCACCGGGAGGTCCCGCTCCAGGATGCCGGTGCCGTGGGCGATCAGGACGTCCACGTCCAGCAGGCCGGTGCGGTGCGGCGTCTCGATCGGGGTGCGGCCGTGGCGGGCGAGGCTGTGCTCGGTCTGTTCGCGGTTCTCGGCGGCGTGCAGGTGGACGGGCAGGCCGTGGTCGCGGGCGAGCCCGGCGGTCGCGCGCAGGTCGGCGTCGGAGACGGTGTACGGCGCATGCGGCGCGAGCGAGGTGGTGATCCGGCCGCCGGCCCCGCCGCGGCGGCGCAGCGCGAAGTCCAGCGAGCGTTCGCGGCCCGCCGGGCCCATCGAGGAGAAGTACGCCCACCCGAGGTTCGCCCGCAGTCCGCTCACCTCCACGGCGTGCGCCACCTCGTCCATCGCGAAGTAGTGGTCGGCGAACGTGGTGACACCGCGGCTGATCATCTCGGCGCAGGCGAGCAGCGCGCCGAGCCGTACGTCGTGGTCGGTGAGGCGGGTCTCGGCCGGCCAGATCCGCTCGTTGAACCACTCCTCGATGGGCAGGTCCTCGGCGCTGCCCCGGAAGAGCACCATCGGCGCGTGTGTATGGCAGTTGATCAGGCCGGACAGCACGGCCCGGCCGCGGGCGTCGAGGCGTTCGGCGGCGGGCAGGTCCGCCACCGCCGCGGCCGTGGTGACCGCGTCGATCCGGCCGTTCCGTACGACGACCGCGGCGTCCTCGGCGAAGCCGATGCCGTCGTGGTCGTCGTGGACGAGGACGGTGCCGCCCTCGATCACCAGGTCGGCGGCGCCGGGGCGGGAGGGGGTGTGCGGGGTGCGGTCGGGCACGGTGGCTCCCTGGGGTGGGGCGGTGTGCCACGACGATGGCACGGGAGGGGCGCGGTTGGGGGAGGGGCGAGGCAACCGGCCATCCGATCGCTCGGCCCCACGCCCGCCGCGCCCCGGCGTCTACCGCGCGTCGGCCGGTGCCAGTACGTCGTCCGCGAAGCGCGGAACCTCCGCGTTCTCGTTCTGCCCGCCGTTCTTCTCGCGGATCCACTTGCCGGCCAGGGCTGGAATCCACGCCGAGAACTCGCTCTGTGTCAGGTCGCCCGGCACCTCGCCGCCCAGCTTGTTGATGTCGGCCGCGGGCAGGCCGCCGGACGCGTCGAGACGCTCGGACGGGGCGTCCTTCATCGTCGCGTCCCAGACCTGGAGGGCGAAGGTGGTGCAGTTGCGCGCCGACGTGCCCGCCCAGCCACCGGTGAGGACGAAGTTCCAGCTCGGCAGGAGCGTGTATTTCTCGTTGATGTCCGCCCGCCGCCGGATTTCCTGGTCGAATGCCTTCTGCTGGGTGCCGGTCAGCTTCTTGCAGTGTGCGGCGCGCGGCGAATACGCCTGGCCCTGGTCCTGCTTGCGGCTCGGCCGGTCCCATTCGACCAGGGGCTTGCCCGGGACGTTGATGTCGTAGCCGGTGTAATTGACGGACATGCCGTCGACCGGCGAACCGTCGCCGTTGGTGCCGTCCGGGTCGTTAGGCTGGAACGAATAGGTGTCGTAGCGGGCCTCTTCGCCCCCGTCGAGTTTCCGGTGCAGCGCGCCGCCGGAGTTGAAGTGCACGAGCCAGCTGTGGCCGAACACGTGCTGACTCACGTTCAATTCGTACAGCAGCTTGTTCATCTGCTCGGCGTAGGAGAGCTTCCCGTACGTGCGCTGGAAGTCCTCGCTCTTCCACAGCGCGTGGGCCCGCTTGGCGACGTCCCATACGTAACCGCCGGTGGTGCGGTCGGTGATCTCGGTGCTGTAGATGCACAGCACGTTGTCCAGGGCGCGGGCACCGGAGGACGGCGGACCGCCTGCGGCCTGGGCGGCAGGTGCCTGGAGCAGCCCCACGAACAGGGCTGTCGCGGCGGCCGGGGCGAGCACGGCGGGCTTGCGTAATGTCATGACGTGCGGAGGTTTCCCTTCGGTCGGCCGGCGGCCAGGACGCGCCGCCGGCCCGGCGTATCAAGATCATTTCGCCGTACGGTCCCGTGCGCCATGGGCGGAAAGTCCTGACGGGACGGGACTTTCGCCCCCTGGCCCGAGCGGGGGCCCACGGGGACGCGTGATCAACTGGACCGGTCCGGGCGCGAGGCGGACCTCCGGCCGGCACCACCGTTCACGACGTTCGACCCGGGAGAGTGGTCCGCGATGAGCAGCATCAGCTACGAGGACGTGCGGGCGGCGGCCGGCCGGATCGCCGGGGACGTGCGCCCGGTGACCGTCGCGCCGGTCGACCCCGGCACCTTCGGGCCCGCCGACGGCTGGCTCGCCTACGAGTTCACCCAGCACACCGGCTCCTTCAAGGCCCGCGGCGCGGCGAACTTCACCGCGGCGCACCGCGCGGCCGGCACCATGCCCGAGGCCGGCGTGGTCATCGCCTCCGGAGGCAACGCCGGACTGGCCTGCGCCTGGGCCGCGGCCCGGCACGGCATCCCGGCGACCGTGTTCGTGCCGGAGACCGCGCCGCCGGTCAAGGTAGCCAAACTGCGGCGCCTCGGCGCCGAAGTACGCCAGGTGGGCACCGAGTACGCCGCCGCCCTGGAGGCGTCCCGCGAACACATCGCGCGGACCGGGGCGCTGGAGTCGCATGCGTACGACCACCCGCTGATCGCGGCCGGCGCCGGCACCCTGCTGGAGGAGATCCGCGCCGCGCTGCCCGGTCTGGACACGGTGGTGGTCGCGGTCGGCGGCGGTGGCCTGTTCAGCGGGGTCGCGGCGGCCGCGCACCACCACGGCGTACGGGTCGTGGCCGTCGAACCGGAGAACTGCCGGGCGCTGAACGCGGCGATCGAGGCGGGCCGGGTGGTCGACGTGCCGGTGCGGTCCGTCGCCGCCGACTCGCTGGGCGCCCGCCGCGTCACGCACATGGCCCTGGACTGGGCCCGGCGCGCCGAGGCGGTCTCGCTGCTCGTACCGGACGAGGCGATCCTCGACGCGCGCCGCGCCCTGTGGGACGACCGCAGACTGGCGGTCGAGCACGGTACGGCGGCCGCCTACGCCGCGCTCCGCTCGGGCGCGTACCGGCCCGCGCCGGGCGAGCGGGTGTGCGTCGTCGTGTGCGGCGCGAACACCGACCCGTCGGACCTCGTACGCCCCGGAGAGTGACCCCGGCGGCACGCCTTGGCGCACGTATTCGACGTACGCGTGACCGCCGGACCGGGGGCCGGCCCGCCGCCCGGCCCCCGGCGCCGCCCCGCGCTCCACCCCGAATTCCGCCGGTGAGCTGCGGGTGAGCGGCCGTGCGGACGGTCCGCCCACCGTGCGCCGGACCCGTCTCCGCACACCTGTCCAAAGAGATTTGCCGACGAACCGATACACCCGTCATGTGTGCTCGTTGGCCCTGTATGGCGCGTGAGGTGCGACCGGTCGGGTGGCCACGCCACCGGCCCGGCCGCCGTGAAGACCAGCACCTTCGTCAGGAGACGGCAAGCATGAACAGGAAGCCAGGCAACCGCGGTCGCCGAATGCCGCTGACCGTCGCGCAGACGGGAGTGTGGTTCTCCCAGGAGCTGGACACGGAGAACCCGAGCTACCGTGCCGCCGAGTACGTGGACATCCACGGCCCGGTCGACTTGGTCCTGCTCGACGCCGCGGTGCGCCACACCGTGGCCGGCGTCGACACCGTACGGGTCCGCTTCGAGACCGACGAGGACGGCGGCGTGTGGCAGGTGCCCGACCTGGCGGACGACTGGCCGCTGCCCGTCGTGGACCTGCGGGACCCCGGCACCGCCGGGCCGCGCGATCCGTACGCCCGGGCCGAGGCATGGATGTGGGACGACCTGCGCGAGCCCGTCGACCTGCGGCGCTCCCCGCTGTTCAGCTTCGCGGTGCTGCGGCTGCCCGACGACCACTGCGTGCTGTACATGGCCCTGCACCACATCGTCCTGGACGGCTACGGCTTCTCCCTCTTCATCCAGCGCGTCGCCGAGGTCTACTCCGCGCTGGAGGCGGGCGAGGACATTCCCCCGTGCCGGCTGAACACGCTGGAAGAGCTGCTGGCCGACGAAGCCGCGTACCACGCCTCCGAACGGTTCACCCGCGACCGCGCGTTCTGGGCCGAGCGGTTCGCCGGCCGGACCACCGACACCGATCTCGCGAGCCGCCTGGCCTCCGTGCCGCACCGCTTCGTGCGGGAGACCGCCCACCTGCCCGCGCCCGCCGCCGACGGACTGCGCTCCCTGGCCCGGCAGACCCGGTCCGGGCTGCCCGTGGTCGCGATGGCCGCCCTCGCGCTGTACGTACACCGGATGAGCGGCAACACCGACGTGACGCTGGACCTCACCGTCACCGGCCGCGTCGGCGCCGTACCCCGCAACACGCCGTGCATGCTCGCCAACGTGCTGCCGCTGCACGTCGGACTGGGCCCGTACACGACCGTACGGGAGCTGGTGCGCCACACCTCCGAGCGGGCCCGCGGGCTGCTGCGCCACCAGCGCTACCCGTCGCCGTACCTCGTCCAGGAAATGGGCGCCGCGCACACCGGCGGCCACCTCGGCGACTGGGGCATCAACATCATGAGCTACGACCCGGAGCTGAGCTTCGGGCAGCACCCGGCCACCCTGCACAATCTCTCCAACGGGCCGGTCACCGGCCTCGGCGTCAACGTCTACGAGCGCACCGACGACGGCAGCCTGCGCATCGACTTCCAGGCCGACCCCGGCCTGTACGACGCCGAGGTCACCGCCGCCCACCAGCGCCGCTTCCTGGCCCTGCTGGACACGCTCGCCGAGGTCGACCCGGAGCAGCCCGTCGGCGGCATCGACCTGCTGCCGGCGGTCGAGCGCCGCCGGGTGACCACCGGCTGGAACGACACCGCCCGTACGGTCCCGGTCACCACCCTGCCCGACCTCTTCCAGGAGCAGGCGCGCCGCACACCCGACGCCACCGCGCTCGTCTGCGGCGCCACCAACTGGACATACGCCGAACTGAATGCCCGCGCCAACCGGCTGGCGCACGCGCTGATCGCACGCGGCGCCGGACCCGAGACATGCGTGGCGCTGGCGCTGCCGCGCACGGCCGAGCACATCGCGGGCCTGCTGGCGGTGCTCAAGACCGGCGCCGCGTATGTGCCGGTCGACCCGGAGCTGCCCGCCGAGCGCATCCGCTTCCTGCTCGCCGACACCCGCCCCGCATGCGTACTCACCACGACGGCGGCCGGTGAGCGCCTGCCGGACACCGCCACCGCGCTGTGCCTCGACGACCCCGCCACCGTGCGGGACTTGGGAAACCGGCCGGTCACCGACCCCACGGACGCCGACCGCCGGAGCCCGCTGACGCCCGGCCACCCGGCCTACGTGAGCTACACCTCCGGATCCACCGGGCAGCCCAAGGGCATCGTCGTGGAACACCGCCAGCTGACGAACCTCTTCTTCGACCACAAGGCCGAACTGATCGACCCGGAGACGGCCGCGGCCCGGCGCCGCCTGCGGGCCGCGCTGACCGCCGCGTTCTCCTTCGACACCGCCTGGGAAGGCCCGCTGTTCCTGGCCGCCGGCCACGAACTCCACCTGGTCGAGGACGCCGTACGCCTCGACCCGCCCGCCCTCGTCGCCTACATCACCGACCGGCGCATCGACTTCCTCGACCTCACCCCCACCTACCTCCACCAGCTGCTCGCCGCCGGGCTGTGCACCGGCGAAGGGCACAGCCCGCGCATCCTCATGGTGGGCGGCGAGGCCATCGACACCGCCCTGTGGGAGAAGCTGCGCACCCTGCCCGGCACCACCGCGTACAACTACTACGGGCCGACCGAGTGCACCGTGGACGCGGTGTACTGCCGCATCGCCGACCAGGACGGACAGCCCGTCATCGGACGCCCCGGGCGCAACGTCCAGGCGTATGTCCTGGACGCCGCGCTCAACCCGGTGCCGGCCGGGGTACCGGGCGAGCTGTACCTGGCCGGCGACCAGATCGCCCGCGGCTACCTCGGCCGGCCCGCGCTGACCGCGGAGCGGTTCGTCGCCAACCCGTTCGCCCACGCGGGCAGCGGATCGGCCGGCGGCACCTGCGGCGACCCCGGAGTGCCCTGCACCTGCGGTGCGCCGGGCTCACGCATGTACCGCACCGGCGACCGGGCGCGCTGGACGCCCGACGGCATCCTCGAATACCTCGGCCGCGCCGACGGGCAGGTCAAGGTACGCGGCTTCCGCATCGAACCCGGCGAGATCGAGACCGCGCTGGCCCGGCACCCGGGCGTCGCCCACGCGGTGGTCACCGTACGGGAGGACACCCCCGGCGACCGGCGCCTGGCCGCGTACGTGGTCCCCGCCGCCGGAATCCCCGGCCGCGACGCGCACACCCGCATCCCGGCCTCACGCCGCGCCGACGGCCGTACGTCCCCCGATCCCACGCAGGTCGACAACGAGACCCTGCGCGCCTGGGCCGCCGCCCGCCTGCCCGAATACATGGTCCCCGGCGCCTTCGCCCTCCTGGACCAGCTGCCCCTGACCTCGAACGGCAAGCTCGACCGCGCCGCGTTGCCCGTCCCCGAGGCCCCCGCCGCCCGCAACGGCCGGGCGCCGCGCAGCTCTCGGGAAAAGGTGCTGTGCGCGCTGTTCGCCGAAACCCTCGGAGTGCGGCAGGTCGGCATCGACGACGACTTCTTCGCCCTCGGCGGGCACTCCCTGCTCGCGGCCAAACTCATCAGCCGTATCCGCTCCGCCCTGGGCGCCGAACTCTCCATCCGCACCCTGTTCGAAGCGCCGACCGTCGCCGACCTGGCCGAGGCGCTGGAGACCGGCGACGGCACCGACGGCTTCGAGGTGCTGCTGCCGCTGCGCACCCAGGGCACCCGGCCTCCGCTCTTCTGCGTCCACCCCTCCGGCGGGCTCAGCTGGTGCTACGCGGGGCTGCTGCGCCACCTCGGCCCCGACCTGCCGGTGTACGGACTCCAGGCGCGCGGCCTGGCCCAGCGCACGATGCTGCCCACCACCTTCGAGGAGATGGTCGCCGACTACGTCGGCCAGATCCGCGCCGTCCAGCCCACCGGCCCCTACCACCTGCTCGGCTGGTCCCTCGGCGGCGCGCTCGCCCACGCCATCGCCGTCCGGCTCCAGGCCAGGGGAGAACGGGTCGGCCTGCTCGCCATGCTCGACTCGCGCCCCATCGACCCCCACGGAGCGACCGGCACCGCGGTGACGGAACACGACATCCTCGCCCTCCTTCTGGAGGCGGCGGGCCACGACCCGGACCGGTTCCCCCGCCCGCTGACGGTCCCCGGCGTGGCAGCTGTGCTGCGGAGCCAGAGTGGCGGCGGCCAACTCCTCGACTCGCTCAAGGAACACCCCGCACTCGGCGAGGACCGCCTCACCGCTGTCACCGAGGTGTTCACCAACTCGGTCAAACTCCTCCCGACCTTCTCCGAAGGCATCTACGAAGGCGACCTCCTCTACTTCCACGCCACCGAGAACAAGCCCCCTCATGCCCCCACCGCCGAATCCTGGCGCCACCTGGTCACCGGCCACATCGAAAGCCACGACATCGCCTGCACCCATCACGCGATGACGCAGGCGGGGGCGTTGGCGCGGGTCGGCAGGGTGGTGGGGGAGCATCTGGAGGCGGGAGTGGTGCGGACGGGGCGGTGAGCGTTTCAGAGGAAGCGCGCGGACGAGACGGTCCGGACGTGCACCAGCGCGTCGAACCAGTCCGCGAGGGAGCCGCCGGACAGATGGTGCGCGGCATAGTCACGAGCGTCGTAGCGCGGCCCGACCAGCCGCGTCCTGACCGGCGCGGTGAGCCACTCCCGTACGGCCGCCGGGCTCGGTGCGCGCAGGTTCCAGAGGTACGCGTCCGGAAGGCCGGAGCGTCCCAGTGTGGCTTCGGCGAACTCCTCCGGCGGGGCGGGAACGGCCATCGGAGCCGAGCCGTGGTGGAAGGTCAGGCCGATCGAGACGTACCCGCTGCCGTAGTGTTCGCGCAGGTAACCGCCCGCGTTGCGGTGTGTCGCCGGGGGCGACGAGGGGGAGACGGTCCGGGGATCGCCCTTGACGGTGTGCGCGAGGCCGCCCCAGTAGACGACCTTGTCGCCGGTGTGCTGCTGCCACCGGATGGTGTCCTCCGCCAGAACCCGCTCGATGTCCGCAAGCCCGCCCGGCCCCTGTGGCACCCGCTGCCCCTCGGGAGCACCGGCGAACCGCACCGGATCATCCGGATGCGCGACGTTGTACGCCCGCATCCACTCCACCGCGTCAGCGATCTCCTCGATCCGCCAGAACGGCCGCGCCTGCGCCAGCATCGCCCGCGGATCCCCGGCGCCGGTCCGGACATACGCGTCCAGCCCGGCCCGTACGGCATCGTCTCCCTCCAACGCCAGCGAACGAAAGCCGTGACGCTCGACCAGAAACCGGAGAATCCGGTGGGAGACCCCGGCCAACTCATGCGACAGCCGCGTCGACGCACCGACCGCGACGACCCGCGCGCCCCGGACGAGGCCGTCCAGCGGAGCGAGATCGTCGGCCGGGGCGCCGGGGTCCGCCATGGTGAGCGGATGGGCGTGGTCCCGTATCCAAGCGGCGACGGCCGTTGTGGTCATGGCTGGTTCTCCTCGGGTGGTGAGCGCCGTAAGGCGGGTGCGTGACACCTGAGGAGCCTGGGTCCTCAAGCGGACTTGAGGTCAAGGTGGGGTGGGGTGGGCTGCTTCACATGGTGAGGTAGCTCAGAGCCGCGCGGGCGAACCCGGCGATGTTGCGCGGGCAGTGCCAGTGGCCCGGGGCGTATTCGTCCGGGACCTCGGCCTCCTGGGATATCAGGGCCGAGAGAGCGGAGGGGAGTTCTTCGAGCTGGGTGTCCAAGTCGTCTTCGTACGGCTCGAAGGGGTGCTTCTCGTGCTCGCACATCCGGTCGCCGTGCGCGCGGGCCACCACGGAGAGCACCTCGGCCGTCCGGGCTTCGACTCCAGGGCCCGGCGCGGCCGCGGCGACGTATGGAACCAGCGTGACCAGCCCGAGGGTCCACAGAAGGGCGTCCGGGCCCGTCGGGTCGGCGTCGAGGCGATGCACGCACTGGAGGACCGCTTCGTCCGCTTCGCCGAGGTGGTACCCGTTGCGGATGTCGTCCCAGTCGTCCAGCAGGTCCCGCCACGCGTCGGGCGTGGTGGGGGCAGGAGCGACGGGCTCCGGAGCGGTGGGCCGGGTGGTGCTGGTGCTCATGTCTCGTACGACGAAGGAGCTGGTGCCGGAGTTCCCGTTCAACGGTCGGTGACGAAGAAGAATTCACGCGTCGGGGGTCAACTCCCCGTACCGCCGCGCCAATTCGGCCGCCACCCGCCCCACTTCCCCCCGAAGTTCCTCCGGCCCCAGCACCTCCGCCTCCGTGCCGAGTCTGAGGAGGTCGCCGACGGCTACGGAGGGGGTTTCGACCGGGAGGTTCACTTCTGTCCAGCCGTCGTCGTCCGGTGGGCCGGCGGTTTTGAGGGCCTGGGTGCCTGCTGTGCCGAATTGCATGGGCAGGAGGCGTTGGGCGCGGGGGGAGATGCGCAGGCGTGCTGTGGCCTGGTGGAGTTGGGATTCGAGGCGGCGGGAGGAGTCGGTCCAGTAGGCGGCCAGGTCGAAGGCGGGGGGTCGGTCGAAGGGGGTGTGCGTTGCTTCGGCGGTCAGGAGGCGGGAGATGCGGTACGTGCGGGGGGTTGGTGTGCCGGCGGGGGTGGCGACCGCGTACCAGATGCCGCCCTTGAGGACGAGGCCGAGCGGGTGCAGTTCCCGTTCCGCGACGGTGCCGCCCCAGGCCCGGTACTGGACGCGCAGTGTGTGCTGTTCCCATACGGCGTGTGCCACGGACGCCAGGTGGGGGACCGGGTCGGCGTCCCGGAACCAGGCGGGGGCGTCCAGGTGGAAGCGGTCCTGGAGGCGGCGGGCCCGGTCGGCCGGGCCGGGCGGGAGTGCGGCCTGGAGTTTGAGCTGGGCGGTCGCCAGGACGGCGCCCAGGCCCAGTTCGCGGGCGGCACCGGGTACGCCCGCGAGGAACAGGGACTCGGCCTCGGCGTCGGACAGTCCGGTCAGCCGGGTGCGGTAGCCGTCCATGAGCGAGTAGCCGCCGTCCGGGCCGCGTTCGGAGCGGACCGGGATGCCCGCGGCGCTGAGGGCTTCGATGTCCCGGTAGACCGTGCGCGGCGACACCTCCAGTTCGGCGGCCAGTTCGGTGGCGGTCATCCGGCCGCGGTTCTGGAGGAGCAGGAGGAGGGAGAGCAGACGGTCGACGCGCATGCGGTCATTGTCGCGCCGTACCTGACAGGAGGTGTCAGGTACGGGGGTCAGGCTGTGATCGACCGCCGCGCGGACCGGTTACGGGTGCCGCGCCGACGCACGACCGGAAGGACCACCATGTCCACGCAGTCCAGCGCCCGCCGTACGCGGCTCACCGGCCACTTCACCTATGCCGGCTGGGAGGAACGCGCCCTCGGGAGCCGCCCGGAGGGCACGTACCCGGGCCTCGCGCACGCCGCCGTCACCAACGCCTTCGCCGGCGGCATCGAGGCGGCGGAGACGACCTGCGCGTACACGATCGTCTACCTCACGGAGAAGACCGGCACGTTCACCGGTATGGAACTGCTGGACGGGAGTGTGGACGGGCACAGGGGCACGTTCGTCGTGGAGGAGCGCGGCTCGTTCGACGAGCGGGGGAGCGTGCGCTGCGCCTTCCAGGTCGTGCCGGGCTCGGGCACCGGGGAACTGGCCGGGCTGCGCGGCACCGGCGCGTTCACCCACGAGCCCGGCCAGGAGTCCGTTCCGTACACCTTCGACTACGACTTCGGCTGAGCGGCGGGCATCCGTCGTACGACGGGGGCGAGCGCCGTGCCCGCGAGGGTGGCCGCGGCGATGGCGCCGAGCGTGATGCCCCAGGCCACCGGGCCCATCGGGGTGCAGCCGAAGAACCGGCTGACGCCCGGCGTCTGGATGACCGCCGCCAGCACCGCGGCCGACCCCAGGCCGGCGATCAGCACCCTGCGGTCCGGCCCACCGATGAGCACCGTCTGCGCGAGCTGGGTGCCGACCACCGCGGCCAGCGCGACGGTGCCCGCGCGGCGGCGCCGGCCGGTGAGCCGGGCCGCGCCCCAGGCCAGCGTCGCGCCGAGGGTCGTGGTGAAGCCGCGCAGCAGCAGCTCCCGGGTGAGCGCGGTGCCCAGGGAGCGGTCGGGGCCCTCACGCAGCAGGCGTTCGCCGCCGTCGCCGGACGGTTCGCGGATCGCGATGGCCAGCGCCGGTGCCAGGTCGGTGAGCAGGTTGACCAGCATGATCTGCCGGGCGGTCAGCGGGGCGCGGCCGGTGAGGGCCGCGGCGAGCACACTGAAGCCGATCTCGCCGAGGTTGCCGCCGATGAGGACGGCCAGCGCGGCGCGGACCGAGGTCCACATCGCCCGTCCCTCCATCAGCGCGGCGATGATCGTCTCCAGCCGGTCGTCGCTGACCACGAGGTCGGCGGCGGCGGTGGCGGCCGGGGTACCCCGGCGGCCCAGCGCGATACCGATGTCCGCGAGCCGGATGGCGGGCGCGTCGTTGGCGCCGTCGCCGGTCATCGCCACCACCCGGCCGATGCGCTGGTACGCCTGCACGATGCGGACCTTGTGGTGCGGGCTGCACCGGGCGATCACATCGACCCGGGGCAGCAGCGCGTCGAGCGCGTCGTCGTCCAGTTCGTCCAGTTCGGCGGCGCCGCACACGCGCTGGGAGGCGCCGTTGTTGATGGTGGAGGCGATCGCGTCGGCGGTGGCCGGGTGGTCCCCGGTGAGCATGACGATCTGAACACCGGCCTCGCGCAGCCGCTCGGCGGCGGGCGGTGCTCCGGCCCGTACGGGATCGGACAGGGTGAGGAAGCCGAGCAGCACGAGCCCGTCCACGGCTTCTTCGGCGAGGGACTCGCCGGGCTCCATCGGGCGTTCGGCGACCGCCAGGACCCGGCGGCCCGCGCCGGCCAGTTCCTCGGCGGTCGCGGTCAGGCGGGCACGTTCCCGGTCGTCGAGCGGGCGGTCGGCCGTGCTGCCGGTACGGCGCCGGGCGCAGCGTTCCAGAACGTTCTCGGGCGCGCCCTTCACGCTGAGCAGCGCGCCGCGCGAGGACCGCCCGGTGGTGGCGTGATAGGCGCGGGACGGCTCGAACGGCAGGTCGTCGGTACGGTGCCAGCCGGGCGCGCCGTCCTCTACGGTGACGTGCCGCCGATGGGCCCCGGACATCACCGCCCGGTCGGTCTGGTGCGCCAGCGGTTCCGAGGAGTGCTCGGACGGGGTGGCGCGCAGGGCCGCGGCCAGGATCTTCCGGCGCGCGTCGTCCAACCGGCGGGCGGGCAGCGCCCGTTCGCCGTCGCTGACCTCCGCGAGCTCCAGGGTGCCTTCGGTGAGCGTGCCGGTCTTGTCGAAGCACAGCACGTCGGCGCGGCCGAGCGCCTCGATCGTACGAGGGTTGCGCACCAGCGCCCCGTGCTCGGCGAGGCGCCGGGCGGCGGCCAGTTGGGCCGCGCTGACCAGGAACGGCAGCCCTTCGGGGACGGAGGCGACCGCAAGGTTCACCGCCGAGGCCAGCGTGTGGTGCAGGCGCCTGCCGTGCAGCAGCCCGGCCCCGGCCACGGCGGCGGCCGACCCGAGCGCGATCGGCAGGCTCGCCTTGGTCAGCGACGCCAGCCGTTTCTCCACACCGGCCGTGGGGGCGGCCTGCCGCGCGGTGGCCAGACTGCGCCCGACCTCCGTGGCCGGGCCGGTGGCGACGACCACGGCCGTGGCCCGGCCCGCGGCCACCGTCGTCCCCTCGTACAGCATCGAGCGCCGGTCCGCGAGCTGCGCCGCCACCACCGGTGCGGGGTCCTTGGCGACCGGCAGGGACTCGCCGGTCAGCGACGACTCGTCCACCTCCAGGCCCTCGGCCGTCAGCAGACGGCAGTCGGCCGGGACCACGTCCTCGGTGCCTCCCAGCACGATGACGTCCCCGGGGACCAGGTCACCGGCGCTCACCTGCCGCTCGTCGCCGTCCCGCCGTACCCGCGCGTTGATCGCGGAGCGCTCGAACAGCTCGGCCAGCGCCCGTTCCGTACGTACCCGCTGGACGCCGCCGACGAGCGCCGAGGTGCCGGTGATCGCGGCCACGAGCGCCGCGTCGGTGCGCGAGCCGACGGCGGCGGACAGCGCGGCGCCCGCCGCGAGGACCGGGGTGAGCGGGTTGGCCAGCTCCTCGACGAACGCGGTGGCGAGGCCGGTGCGCCGCGGGCCGTCGGTGCGCCGCGCGGGCGACGAACGGGCCGTGGCCTCGCGGGACGACAGCCCGTCCGGAGTCGCCGCCAGGCGCTCCAGCACCTGGGAGGCCGGCATCAGATGCCACGGCGTGCTCTGCGCCGCCGGGAGCGGCGGGCGGGCCAGCAACTGCCGGGCGCGCCAGGCGCCGAGGCAGAAGGCGGCCGATCCGGCGGTGTGCCCGGCGGTCGCGGCGCGGCGGGTGGCACGGAACGCGCGGGCCTGTACGGCGGCCACCGCCCCCACCCCGCTGCCGCCCGCGGCCAGCATCGCGCTCTCCCGGTCCACCTGCGCCGCCACCGCCACCGCGTCCACGATCAGCCCGGCCGTACTCAGATCGCCGCCGACCAGCAGGTGCGCGCCCCAGGGCGGCGCCTTCCCCTTGCGGTGTACGCCGATGCCGCAGTCGGCGGCGCCCAGGGCGCGGCGGTTGCCCGAGACGAGCAGGACGACCGCGCCGTTGGCCTGGAGTTCCCGTACGGACGCCACCAGCCGCTTGCCGCCGGGCAGGATGGCGTCGGCGTATCGGCATTCCGTGTCCGGGCGGTCGGCGGCCAGCACGATCCGCGCCCCGGCGCGGCGCGCGGCGGCCGCCACGGCCTGCGCGCCCGGCGCGGTCTGCGCCGCCAGCGCCGCGATCGCCTGCGGTTTCCCGTTCCGCGCCAGGCCCAGCAGATGGTCGTAGCCCTTCTTCCGCAGCCGGCGCACGGCGTCCTCCGCCGCGCCGTCGGGCTCGCCGTCCTTCCGGCCGGGCAGGTCCGCCGCCGGGCCGAGCACCCAGCCGTCCGCCGACCGGTGTGTCTCCAGCGGCTCGTCGGCGTCGAACAGCTCGAAGAGACGGGCGGTGGTCCCGTCCGGGTCCGCCTCCGCGAGCAGCTCCAGGTCGGCGAGGTCGTACCGGTCGCCGCGCAGCGCGGTACCGTCCAGCACCACGCAGTCCACCTGACCGAGCCGCCGCAGCACACCACGGTCCATGGCCACCACGCCGCGCAGCGCCAGGGACCGGCCCAGGTACGTGGCGAACCCCTCCCGCCCGGCCTCCGGCGCCTTCGGCATGCCCGCCAGCGCCACGGCCAGCCCGCGGCGCGGCCCGGCGAACGGCACGGCCGCCGCACCGGCCGCCATCCCGGCGATCAGCGACCGGTCGGTGTAGCGGTCCATCGAGTCCTTCGGCGCCGGTACCGGGCGCTCGACCACGATCGGCTCCGCGGCGGCGTCCTGCGGGCCGCGCACCAACTGCGGCTCCACCGCCTCCCAGGCGTTCTTGTACGCGCCGGCCTCCCGCCACTGGGCGATCCGCTGCACCGCGTCCAGCATCAGCCCACCACCCCGGGTGGCCACGCCCTGCGCCAGCGCGCTGACCGCCGGGAGCAGCGACTCGGCCTGCGCCGGACCGGCCAGGCCGCGCGCCACCCAGGCACGCAACCGGGGGTGGTGCTCGAACAGCCCTGCCAGCGAGGCCAGCTCGGCGGGCAGCGGGGCCCATGGGGTCAGGCGGACGAGTGTGACGATGCCCAGGCCGATCGTGTCGGCGGCCAGCCCCGTCATCGACTGGCGGGTCCGCGGCCCCTCGCAGGGGTGGTGCGGCTCCTGGCACCACTCGCCGTGCTTGTCGCACTCCGCATCCGTACGCGCTTCCGCGCCCGCCTCGGCCTCCGCCACCAGGGCGATCAGCTCCCGCTGCCGCGGTGCCCCCGCCCCCAGCGCGACCACCACCCGCCCGGACGGGCTGTTCACCCGCGCCCACTCCACCCCCGGCTGCCGCTCCAGGACCTCTTCCACCCGCCGCGCGACCCGCTCCCCGCCTGCCGTCTGCACCCCGTGCACCGCGATGTAACAGCGCCCCGGCCGCGACCACACCGCCCGGCCGGGCACTCCCGCCAGCTGCCAGACCACCTCCAGGGCCCCTCGGGCACCTGCCCGCACGCCCCGTACCACCGGGCCGGGCAGCGGCAGCGACGGCTTCGGTACGTGGGGCACGCGGATCCCGGACAGGCCGGGCACACCGGACAGCAGCGACATCGAGGGCCCCTCACTCGGAGGACTCCCGGCGAACCCCGCCGGGGTACCGCATGGGTAACCCTCCGGCGTCGCCCTACACGCGCCGGGCCGCACATCGCGGCGCTTTGCGCCATCCGGGTTCGGTGCGGTGGCGGCGGTATGCGGTTGTATCGGTGTCATGTCCGCACCGTGTCCGCGCATGAAGATCGCGTGACGGCCGTACGGCATGCCCCGTGCCCCCGTAGGGCCGCCGCTCCGGAGCGGCCTTGCCAACCGCCCCCGGTCCGGTAGAACACCCTGGTGACAAGCTCCGACACGACAACACCCCGGCTGACGGCCGGGCCCCTGACCGCGATACCGGCGGGCGAGGTCGTCCTCCGGGACGAGGCCGCGAAGACGGACCGGCGGGCCGAGGTCGCGGCCTTCCGGCTGGCGCCGTACCCGGTCACCCGTGAGCTGTACCGAGCCGTGGTGGGCGCGGCGCCCGCCGGCCCGGCGGGACCCCGGACGCCGGTGACCGAGGTCTCCTGGCTGGACGCCGTACGGTTCTGCAACCTGCTCTCCCGCGCGACGGGCCGGCAGCCCTGCTACACGACGGGCACCGACCCCGACGCACAGGATGTCGTCTGCGACTGGCGGGCCGACGGCTACCGCCTGCCGACCGAGGCGGAATGGGAGTACGCGTGCCGGGCCGGGACCTCCGGTGTCCGCTACGGCGAGCTGGACGAGATCGCCTGGTACCGGGACAACTCCGGTGGCGAGGTGCATGACGTGGCCACCAGAACCCCCAACGCCTGGGGCCTGTACGACATGATCGGCAACGTGTGGGAGTGGTGCTGGGACATCTACGACGCCCAGGTCTACGGCCCGTACCGCACATTCCGCGGCGGCGGCTGGCTGGACCGGCCCCGGGGCTGCCGCGCCGCCTGCCGCCGCAAAAGCCATCCGACGCTGCGCATCGACGACCTCGGATTCCGGCTGGCCCGGTCGGGCTGAGGCTTTTCCCGTCCGCGGCACGGCCGGCGCTTTTTCAGTGCGGACGCCACGCAACCCTCCCGGGCTTTTCTCCATCTAGCCTGAAGACATCACTGCCTCGCCGCCCCGGTCGGGAGAACGCGTGTGTGTGAGCCGCGGTATCTCGGCTTCCGCGCCCTGTACGACGGTGTATCAGGGCCCGGGGCGGCACCCGCGGCCCGGCTGACCGGCCGCCCGTAAGAAAGCGCCACATGGGTCTGACCAGCAAGAAAGTGCTGCTCCTGGCCGTCCTTTGCGCGGTAGCACTCTTTGTCCTCACCATCTGGCTGTGGCCGCGCCTGTCCAGGCAGAACTGGCGCACGGTCCTCGGCCGCATCGGCCTGCTGCTGGCCACCCAGGTGTCCATCTTCGCGTTGATCGGCCTCCTCGCGAACAATGCGTACCTTTTCTTCGGTTCCTGGGGGGAATTGCTCGGCATCCAGCAGGATCTCGCGAGCGCCGGCCCCGGCGGCGCGAAGGTGAAGGTGCTCGGCATCGAGCGCGCGGGCCTCCCCGGCGGTTCCAAGCCCCGGGACGCCGGCCGGATCGAGAAGGTCGCGCTCAAGGGTGAAAAATCCAAGATCAATAGCGAGGCGTTCGTGTATCTGCCGCCGCAGTACTTCCAGTCGGAGTACGCGAAGAAACGCTTCCCGGTGTCCGTGGTGCTGACCGGCCACCCGGGTACCAAGCAAGCCCTCTACAAGAAGCTGGACTACCCGCAGACGCAGCACGACCTGGTCGGCAAGAAGAAGATGCAGCCGACCATATTCGTCATGATGAGCCCGACCGTGGCGCCGCCGAGGGACACCGAGTGCGTGGACGTCCCGAACGGACCCCAGACCGAGACGTTCTTCACCCATGACGTACGCGACGACATAGCCAGCCACTACCGGGTCGGCACCGACGCCAAGAACTGGGGTGTCATAGGGGACTCCACGGGCGGCTACTGCGCTCTGAAAATGCCGATGCGCTACCCGAAGGCGTTCTCCACCGGCGTGGCCCTCTCCGGTGACTACAAGGCCCCGCTGGATCGCGACACCGGCGCACTGTTCGGCGGCGACAAGCAACTGGAGCGGGAGAACGACCTCATGTGGCGGCAGAAAAACCTCCCCGCGGCACCGGTGAACCTCCTCGTCACCACCAGCAAGCAGGGCGAGTCGAATTACCGGAACACCTTGCGGTTCATCCGGCAGACCAAATCCCCGGGCCGGATCGCGTCGATCATCCTCGACAGCGGCGGCCACAATTTCGACACCTGGCGCCGTGAGATACCCGCCGCCTTGGAGTGGATGAGCGGCCACCTCAAGGCATAGGCCCTGCTGCCAAGGCCCCGCCCACTCCGCTTCCGCCCCCGAACCCTATGATCGGGCGACGTCCGGCGGGCAGCCCCGCAGGACGACGCTCGATGATCAACGCATAACGGGGAAACGGGGCAGCAGCAGTGCAGCGCAACAAGTGGATACGTACGGCGGCAACAGTGGGCCTGGTGGTCGCGGCGGCGAGCGCGTGCGGGTCGTCACCGGACCCGCTGCTCACCAACGGCACCCCCGTACCGAGCCCGACGGCCACACCGTCCGGGAAGGCCGCGCCCCAGCATCCCGCGCCCGGCAAGAAGGCACCGGTGCTGGACCAGATCAAGTACGACCTGGAGAGCCGCGTCCTGGCCATGGGCGGCGGCGTGCCCCAGCAGACCGTCACCTCCTGCGACACCGCCGAAGTCGGCAACACGCCGCAGAAGTTCACGTGCACCGTCAAATACCTGGGCGTCGACGTGCCCTTCAACGTCGAGACCAAGGGCGGCTTCATTCTGATGCAGTATACGGCCACCCCGACGAAGGGCGGCGTGGTCACCGACGAGGGCGTCCGCGCCCGGGCGTGGAAGCAGTACGGGATCTACGGCGGCAAGGCCGCCAGGTCACTGCGCTGCGACAAGGTCCCCAAGGTCCGCCTGGTCCCGCTCGACAAGCCTTCCGGCTACCGGTGCTATGTGGGCGAGGGGGGCCTCAAGGGGGCTTACGACGTGGTTGTCACGGCTCATGGGATGCGGTTGACGTGATGGGGGGCGGGTGTGCGGCCCCCGGCCCCATGGGGGTGATCGTGGGGCCGTCTCCTATCGGAAGGTGAGTCGGCCATGTCCGTGCCGAGTCTGCTCGGAGTCTTCGCCCACCCGGACGACGAGTCCCTGGCGGCGGGCGGTGTGCTCGCCCGGCACGCCGCCGAGGGCGCGCGGACCGCGGTCGTCACGGCGACCTGGGCCGCGGACTCCCCGCGTGCCGCGGAATTGGCCGAGGCGCTGCGCGTTCTCGGGGCGGGTGAGCCGCGGATGCTGGGGTACGCCGACGCGCGGGTGCCGTGGTCGGCTCCGGGTAGCGCGCGGTTTCTGGACGCGCCGCTCGACGAGGCGGTGCGACGCGTGGTGGCGCACATCCGGGAGTTCCGTCCGGACATCGTCGTCACGCATGACGCGTACGGCGGGCTGCCCGGCCATCCGGACCACGTGCACACCCACCGGGTGACCACGCTGGCGGCCCAGGCGGCCGGGCTCGAACAGCTCTACCCCGAGGCCGGCGCCCCCTGGCAGCCGCGCGCCCTCTACCTGGCCACGCACCCGCACTCGGCGGTGCCGGCGCTGAGGGACCTGATCGGCGCGCGCAAAGCGGTGTACAGCGTTCCGGACGAACGGGTCACCGCGACCGTCGATGTCGGCCCCTGGGTCGGGCAGAAGACCGCCGCCGTACTGGCGCACCGCAGCGAAGTGGAGCGGGGAGCCCTGCCGGGGCTGATCGCCGGTCTCGCGCCGGAGGCCCGGGAGCGGCTGTTGGCCACCGAGTGGTACGTACGCCACACTCTGGCTCCCGCGCCGCCTCCGCAGACCTCACTCACCGTCTGATCACCGGAGCCGGGAACGGGCGCCGGGCACCCCACCCCCGTGAGGGTGCCCGTCCGCACCCCGGTGCGTCCGTGCGCCGTCGGCCGCCCGCGGTGACGCGGGCACCAGGCCGGGACACGGATACCTCCACTTCACCGCACCGCGCATTGTTTAGCAGCCCGTTTCCGTGGGGCTAATCAATGGCGTGGCGAATCCTTCGAGGAGGTCGCGCAGTTGGGAGCGGGCGGTGATGCCCAGTTTGGGGAAGCTGCGGTAGAGGTGGGAGCCGACCGTGCGGGGGGAGAGGAAGAGCTTCTCGGCGATCTCGCGGTTGGTGAGCCCGCGGGCGGCGAGCCGGATGATCTGTTGTTGTTGCGGGGTGAGTTCGGCGAGCGCGTCGGGGGGTGTGTCCGTCACATGGAGACCGGCGGCGCGTGATTCGGCGCGGGCGCGTTCGATCCACGGGCGGGCGCCGAGGCGCCGGAAGGTCTCCAGGGCCTCGGTGAGCGGAGCCCGCGCCTCCGCGATGCGCCGGCGGCGGCGCAGCCATTCGGCGAAGTCCAGCAAGGTCTGCGCGCGTTCAAAGGGCCAGTTCTCAAGTACGGGGTCCGCGAGGGCCGCCCGAAAGTGCGGCTCGGCGTCCTCGGGGTCCGCCAGGAGGCCGCGGGCCCGGCTTATCAGCGCGCGCAGCCGGGGCGAGGCGTTGCCCGCAAGCGCGCGGGCGGCTCGTTCGACGATGTGCGTGGCCTCCTTGTGGCGGCCGGTACGTACAGCGGCGGCGGCCAGATCTGCGAGGGATGGGTAGGACGCGTGGTAGTGCAGGGGCGCGCCGTCCGCCGTGAAGGCCATGCGCAGTTGGCCGTACGCACTCTCGTACGCACCTTCCGCGGCCGACGCGGCACCGAGCGCGCGGCGGGCGTAGACGGCGACCGAGCGGCTTTCCAGTGGATCGATCAGGGCGAGCGCGTCCTCGGCCCGGGTGCGCGCTGCCGCCGAATCGCCCTGATAGGCCAGTACGGTGGCGTCCACCGCGGCCGCGCAGGCCACGGCGTGGTCGAGGCCGGCGGACCGGCCGACCGCGGTGATACGGGCGCAGCCCTCGCGGGCCTGCCCCCACCGCCCCCGCTCGACATAGGCCCAGGCCACCGCGCCGCCCAGCCCCTCCGGCAGCGGCCCCCGCAACTCCCAGCGGCCGAAGGCCGCGTCGAAGGCGCGGACGGCCTGTGGGGTTTCGTCCAGGAGCCACGCCATGATGCCGACCGCGACGAGCCGTTCCGGGCGGGTCTCCGCATCGGCAGACAACCGGGGGAGGAGGGAGGCGAGGTGGGGACGGTTGCCAGAAGGGTCGGAAACGGTCTGTACCCAGGTGCGCAGGCCCAGGTACGCGGCGTCTTCGGGGAGGCGTCGCAGGAGGGCCTGGATACGGTGCCGCTGGGCGTCCTCGCCGGAGTAGAAGCGGACCACGGCGGCGCCGGCCAGGAGGTCCAGAGCGGTGGTAGGGCGGGCGGCGGCCAACTGGTCGGCCGCGTCGGCGAGTCGGGAGAATACGGCCGTGTGGCGTACGGTCAGGGCCGCCAGCCGCCCGGCCTGTACCGTCGCGGCGGTCAGCAGCGACGCGTCGTCCGTGCGCGCCCGTACCGCGGCGGCCAGTTCCTCGACCCAGGCGAGATCCCCGGTGAACACGGCCGCCCGAGCGGCTTCGACCAGCAGCCGGGCACCGCCCTCGCGCTCCGGTGCCAGCTCCGCGGCGCGCTGCAGCGCCTTGGCCGCCGCCGCGTAACCGCCGCGCCGACGGGCCCGGCCGGCGGTCCGTTCCAGCTCCGCCGCCACGGCAGCGTCCGGGTCCGGGCAGGAGGCGGCCCGATGCCAGGCGCGCCGGTCCGGTTCGTACCGCAGCAGCTCGGCCAGCGTGCGGTGAGCGGCGCGCCGGGCGTCCGAGGGCGCGAAGTGGTACACGGCGGATCTGACCAGCGGATGGCGGAACCGGACGTTCCGGCCGGCCCGCCGTACCAGTGCGGCCTCTTCGGCGGGCAGCCACACCGCGTCCCCGGCTTCCGGCAGTCCGGCCTGTACGGAGAGCGCGGAATCGACGCTGTCCATCGCGGCCAGAAGCAGTAGGGCCTGTGCGGTGGGGGCGGGAAGGCCGTCCAGGCGGGCGGCGAAGAGGCGTTCCAGGCGGTCGGTGAGCGGGAGCGGGCCCGCGGGCGTGAGCGACGCAGCCGTGCCGTGGAGGCTCGCTGCCCTTGTCAGCTCGGCCAGTGCCAGAGGATTGCCGACGGCCTGGTCGAGGATCTGCATTCTGGTGCGGCCGGTGGGGCTGTTCGGCTGGAGGTCCAGCAGCTGGTTGGCCGCGGCGTCGTCGAGCGGTTCCAGGGTGAGCGTCGGTATGTGACGGTCGAGTCCCGGTAGGTGGGCGTTACGGGTGGCGACCAGCACCGTCACCGGATCGTCGCCGTCCAGCCGCCTGGCGGCGAAGGCCAGGGCGTCCAGGGAGGCGCGGTCGCACCACTGCGCGTCGTCCAGCACGACGAGTACGGGGCGCCGGTCGCCCAGGGCGGAGAGCAGGCTGAGGATGGCGACGCCGATCAGCAGGGGATCGGATGCGGTTGTCTGCGCAGGCGTCGCCGGTCCCGCGCCGAAGGCGTCGCGGAGCGCCGCGCGCTGCCGCTCCGGAAGCCGGTCCATTTCGGCGGCCACCGGCCGCAGCAACTGGTGCAGCGCGGAGAACGCGAGGCCCGACTCCGATTCGCTTCCCTCGGCGCGCAGTACGTGCGTGCCGTCGGCCTCGGCGCGGCGCGCCACGTGGGCCAGCAGCGCGCTTTTCCCCACGCCCAGGTCGCCGACCAGCATCAGAACCCGCTCGGCCGACGCCGGGTCCACCGTACGCAGGAGGCGCGCCAGCTCGGCGTCCCGGCCGACGACCGGCTCCGTACCGGATTCCGGTTCCGTGGCCGTACCGAGGTCGCCTGCGTGCCCGTCCACGGAGTCTCCAGAAGTTGTGGCTCTACGTATCGGAGCCGTTTTTCCTTGCCCGTTCAGGCTACAAGCGGCCGGAGGCCCGTACGCAGGTGCAGTCAGATGACGGATACCGCGAGCGTCCAGGCCGCTCGTACGGTTCCGGTGAATCATCCGAATTACCAGGGACGCACCATGGAACAAATAACGCTCGGCGATGTCACCGTGACCCGGGTATGGGAATACTTCGGACCCGTCGACATGACACCCGAGACATTCTTTCCGGACAGTCCGAAGAACGTGTGGGAGGACGGCGCCTCCTGGCTGGAGCCGCATTTCCTGGATTCCGGAACGCGGATCGTGAACTCGGCCATCCAGACCTGGCTGCTGCGCAGCGAGGGCCGGACCATTCTGGTCGACACCGGTGTGGGCAACCACAAGGAGCGCCCGTACGCACCGGTCTGGAGCCATCGGGAAACGGACTTCCTGGCGAATCTCGCCCGGGCCGGTGTCGCGCCCGAGGACGTGGACATCGTGATCAACACACATCTCCACATCGATCACGTCGGCTGGAACACGTATCTGGACGGACGGAGCTGGGTGCCCACCTTTCCCCGTGCCACGTATCTGATGCCTAAGGATGATTTCGTCTTCTGGAATCCCGAGAACGGTCACAAGCCGGTGCTCGGCCGCGGTAATCAGAACGTCTTCGAGGACAGCGTGGCCCCGGTGCACGAGGCGGGGCAGACGCTGCTGTGGGAGAACAGCCACCGGATCGACGCGAACCTCCGTCTCGAAGCGGCCCCCGGACACACCCCCGGCTCCTCCGTACTGACCCTCACCTCCGGGACGGACCGCGCGGTGTTCGTCGGCGACATGCTGCACAACCCCGTGCAAATCCTCGAACCGGACACCAACAGCTGCTTCTGCGAGGACCCGGCGGGCGCCCGCGCCACCCGCCGCAAGGTGCTGGGCCGGGCGGCCGACACCAACGCCCTCGTCATCCCCGCGCACCTGGGCGGCCACGGCGCCGTGGAAGTGGCACGCGAGGGAGAGAAGTTCGCCATCAAGGGCTGGGCGCCCTTCACCCCGTACACCGAGCAGCGCTGAAGCCCGCGGAGAGGCACCACTGTGAACCACCACCCCGCCCCCGTCGTCACCACGGCGCAGGGAGCCGTCCGCGGTCTGCGGCGCGGCGACACCGCCGCCTTCCTGAACATCCCCTACGCCGCCCCTCCCCGCGGCGCCGGCCGGTTCGCGCCGCCCCGGCCGCACGAGCCGTGGGACGGCGTACGGGATGCCACCGTGCCGGGGCCCAACGCGCCGCAGTCCGAGCGCGCGCTCGGCAGCGTGGACATGTCCCCGTACTTCGGCACCGGCTGGAGCCGCGGCGAGGACTACCTCACCGTCAATGTCTGGACGCCCGCCGCGCCGGGCGGCGGCCTGCCCGTCATGGTGTTCGTCCACGGCGGCGGATTCGTCGCCGGATCGACGCGGTCCGCGCTGTACGACGGGTCCGCGTTCGCCCGCGACGGCGTCGTCCTGGTCACCCTCAACTACCGTCTCGGCATCGCCGGGTTCCTCGACATCCCCGGCGCGCCCGCCAACCGCGGACTGCTCGATGCCGCCGCGGCCCTGCGCTGGGTGCAGGAGAACATCGCCGCCTTCGGCGGTGACCCGGGCAACGTCACCCTCTTCGGCCAGTCGGCCGGGGCCACCATCGTCGGCGGTCTACTCGCCACCTCTGAGGCCGCGGGGCTCTTCCGCCGGGTGATCGTCCAGAGCGGCAACGGCCTGGGGGCGTTCACCGGCGAGCAGGCCGCCCGCGTCACCGAGGCGGCGGCCGGGCACCTGGGCATCGCGCCCCGTATCGACGCCTTCGCGGAGGTCTCCGACGAGCGCCTGGTCGAGGCCGCCACCCGGCTCGCGGGCATCGACCTCCGGACCGCGACGCACCGCGACCCGCTGCTCGGCCTCAGCCCCTTCGGTCTCGTCCTCGCCACCCAGCCCGCCGAGGCCGTCGCCGCCGGCGCCGGAACCGGCGTCGACCTGCTCATCGGAACCAACACCGAGGAGGCGAACCTCTACCTCGTCCCCGTGGGCACATACGCCACCTCGACCGCCGCGGACGTCGATGCCACGGCGGCCCGCTCGCACCCGGACCCGGCCCGGCTCGTCGACGCCTACCGGAAGACCCGCCCTGGGGCATCGCACGGCGCGCTGCGGTCCGCCGTCATGGGCGACGCCCTGTTCGGCGCGGGCAGCTGGGCCCTGGCCGACGCCCATGCCGCCCACGCCGGGTCCGCCACTTACGCGTACGAATTCGCCTGGCGCTCGCGCGCGCTGGAGGGGCAGCTGGGCGCCACCCACGCGGTCGAGCTGCCCTTCGTCTTCGACCTCGCGCGTCTTCCCCAGCTGTACGGACCGAACGCCCTGCTCGGCCCCGACGAGCCGCCCGCGGACCTCGCCGCCCGCATGCACGGGGCATGGGTACGCTTCGCCGCCACCGGCGACCCTGGCTGGGACCCGTACGACACCGAGCGCCGAGCCACGATGCGTATCGACGCCGCATGGTCCCAGGCCGACGATCCCCGCGGCCCGGAACGACGGACCTGGGTCAACTTCGAACAAATTTAGGGCTGTTGCGATCGACCGCACCCTCTGGTGCGGCTGCGCTGTCAGAGGTAGGTGGTAGAGCTAGACCACGTGGGGGCTGTGCGCACGGCCGGGAGAGCCCGGACGATGCGCGGGGAGGGGGAGCCATGAGCACTCCGGCGGCGCTGCGGTTGCTGCGCGGTACCGATCTGCTGGACCTGACGTTCGGCTTCGCCGGGCTGAAGGTCGAGGAGACCGGCGGGAACAGACGGCTGGTGCGTGCGGACCCGCAGGCGGACGGCTGGATCGCCGTCACCTTCGGGCCGCAGCACACGGTGGAGCAGGCCTTCAGCGACGAAGTGCCGGGGGAGTCCCGCGCGCTGCCGGTGGGCTCGCTCATCAGCGGCCGGAGCGTCCTCGTCTTCGACGTCGGCCCGCAGGACGCGGTGCCCTTCTCCGAGGACGGCCTGCTCGACGCCATGCGACGGCTGCCGCTGCGCGTCGTGGACGCCGCGCGCGCACCGGAGACGCCGGCGGCTCCGGCGCTCGGGCCACCGCCGGCAGACGCAGGCGGTGAGGACGCCGCGGCCCGGGCCATGACCCTGGTGCGGCTGCTCCGTACGACGGCCGAACTCACCGCCCGCCACGGGCCGGAAGCCGCGCTCGCCCTCGCGCGGGCCGCGGGCGTGCCGACCGCCTCCGCCGGGACCGCGGCACCGCTCGCCGCGGCCGGACCGCAGGACCCGCTGGCCGACCCCGCACGCCCCCGCACCGGCATCGAACTGCCCTACCGGCTGTATCTGTCCCCCTCCCAGAAAGCGCGCTGGATCCACCGGGACCGGGCCCCCGCATCCGGCCCCGGCACCCGCGTCGAGCTCTGGCACACCCGGCTCGACGCCGCTACGGTCCGCGCGGTCTGGAACCGGGAGCGCGGCGGCGACCCCGGCGCCCCGTACGCCTTCCGGCAGGCGCTGGAGCCGGAGGATCGCCGGGACATCGTGGACCTCACCACCGGCGCCGGCCTCCTCCAGCCCGACGGCACGCCGTACGTCCCGGAACCGGTCGCCGTACGGCTGCTGATGCTCTCGACGGCCGGCGGCTGGCTGGACGGTCTCGGCAGCTGGCCGCGGCGGCCCCGCGGCGTCTCGCTCTCCGAGTGGCGCCACCGTGCCTCCATGGGCCGCGACCAGTACGTACGGGTGATGCGCGAGGGCTTCCTCTGCCCGTTCGGACACAAGGCGGTGTACGTCCGCGTCACGGAGCGGAAGTTCGACGACGTCCGCGGCGCCTATCTCATCCAGCGCGAATTCGTGGTAGTCCGGCAGCCGTTGAAGACGTACGACCCGAACACCCCGCTGCCCGCCGGGCCCGACCCCGCGAGCGACCTGGCGAACGTGCTGTTCCCCTTCACCAGCGTGCGGCTCGACACCCCGCAGACGCCGAACCTCGTCCCGCCCGCCGACCGGCGGAAGTTCTTCCCCGCCACGCCCGCCGAGCAGCTCTTCCACTTCAAGGTCACCGCGGTGGACCACGGCGGCACCGCGGTGGAGTTCCGTACGCCGCTGCTGTTCCTCGATGAGACCCTGGCCACCGGCGAGGGGCTGGCCGCTGCCGTCGCCGAGTACAACGCGCTGGACCGCAACCCGCCGAACCCGGCGGCCGCCGCCGGTGCCGTCGCGGTGGCGCACCCGCCCGAGGCCAGCGCCGACCTGCTCGGCCAGTCGGTGGCCCTCGCGCCCGTCCTGCGGCCCGACGACACCCGGCTCGACGTGGCCCGGATGGTGTGGGGCATGGCCGCGCCGCCCGCGCTGGCGGACCCGGCGCCGGGCGATCCGGCCGTGTCGAAGAACGCCCCGTTCCTGCCGCAGCTGCGCTGGGCGCAGGCCGCCGTGCCCGCCGTGGGCCGGCTCAGCGGCAGGGACGCCACCGTGCCCGTCGCCTACGCGAAGCGGTACGCCCTGTCCGGCTTCGACACCGTCGGAGGACCGGTCCGCAAGGCCAACGCGGGGCAGGTCTTCCTCAGCCTGCTCACCCCCGCCGACCAGCCGCTGCAAATGGACTTCGGCGGGCAGCGGGACCGGTCCGGCGGCCTCACCGCGCCCAGCATGATCGTGTCCGGACTGTCCCGGCTGACCGGGCCGGTCTCCGGCGTTCCGGTGGCGGCCGGGCAGGACGCGCTCGACCGCATCGCGAACGGCACCTTCAAGCCCGAGGAGTTCTTCCGCCCGCTGGACGTACTGGACGAGATCGGGCCCAGCCTGCTGGGCGTGGTCCCGCTGGCCCAGGTGATCAAGGGCGTGGAAGGGCTGGGCAAGGCCCTGAAGGTGCCCAACTTCTTCACCGAGACCGTCAGCGCGGTCACCGGCTTCCTCTCCGACCTCGGCCGCGCCCGGCAACTGCTCACCCATGAACTGGACCGCTATCCGCCGGCCGCCCGGCAGGTCGCCGACACGGCGGAGAAGTTCGCCACCGTCGTCGCCGACTTCGTCGCCCAGGGGCTCGCCGGGCGCACCGGACCGATCACGATGCGGCAGGTGGACGACGCCTTCAACGCCTTCGCCGCCGCGCTGGCGAATCTGGTCGCCGCCCTGCCCGCCGGTACGGACCCGGGCGTACGGACGCTGCTGACCCGCGTGCAGCAGCAGATCGCGACCTGGACCCGGGCCGCCGGGGAGGTCGTCGCGCTGCGCGACGCCGTGCAGGCCGCCGCCAACGGCTTCAAGCTGCCGGAGACCGTCAACGCGCGGCTGGAGTGGAACCCCGACATCCAGCCCGTGCTTCTCGACGGGTCGCCGGTCTTCCTGCCGGACACCGGCGGGCGGCTGTCCCTCGTCGTGGACCTGCGCGGCTCCCTGCGCGGGGACCTGAGCGTCGGCGCCGACATCAGCTGCAGCCTGGAGAACTTCTCCCTCATCCTGGTGCCGAAGTTCAACGCGCTGCGGCTGAGCTTCAAGCACGTCCGCTTCGTCGCGCGCGCCGGGCGCAAACCCGACATCGACGTCGTCCTCAAGAGCGTCGATTTCATCGGCCCGCTCGCCTTCGTCCAGACGCTGCGCAAACTGATCCCGGTGGACGGCTTCAGCGACCCGCCCGGCATCCAGGTCACCCCGTCCGGCATCGTCGCCCGGTACGGGCTGCCGCTGCCGAACCTGGCCATCGGCGTGTTCAGCCTGGAGAACCTGCGGCTGGACGCCTATCTGGACCTGCCCTTCATCGGCCGGTCACTGGAGATCGGGTTCGCCTTCTGCAGCCGCCAGGCCCCGTTCCGGCTCACCGTCTCGCTGCTCGGCGGCGGGGGCTTCTTCGGCATCGTGCTGACGCCGAAGCGAGTGGCCGTACTGGAAGCGGCCCTCGAATTCGGCGCGGCCGTCTCGCTCAACTTCGGGGTGGCCAGCGGCAGCCTGTCCGTCATGGCGGGCATCTACTTCCGCCTGGAGCTGGCCACCGGCGAATCCCGGCTGACCGGCTACTTCCGGGCCCGCGGCGAGGTCGATGTCCTCGGCATCGTCTCCGCCTCCATCGAGATCTACCTCGACCTCACCTTCGAGACCGCGACCGGCACCGTCTACGGGCGCGCCAGAATCTCCGTCAGCGTGCACATCGGCTTCTGGTCGCAGTCGGTCACCATCGAATGCGAGAAGCGGTTCGTGGGCAGCGGACCCGCCCCCGCGCCGCTCGGCGCGGCGGCCGAGGAACCGCCGCGGCCGCCCGCCTTCGCCGAGATGATGGCGCCCTACACCGATCCGGTCACCGGCGCCCGGCGCGACCCCGTCACCGAATACTGCACCGCCTTCGCGGAGGTGAGCTGAGCCATGCCCGAGACGATCCGCTGGACCGTACTGCCCGACGGCCAGGCGGCCGACGGCACGCTCCGGCTGACCGTGCTGGTCAGCCCCCGCCTCACCGGCGGCACCCGGCTGGACGCCTTCGACGGCTTCCGGGACTGGCCGGACACCCTGCGCAGGTACGCGCCCGCGCTTCAGATCGAGTTCCTGGCGCCCGGCGCCACCGGGCCCGGTGTCCTCGTCCCCACCACGGCGAGGACCGGGCGCTTCCCACCGGCCGACAGCGGACTGTGGGGCGAACTGTTCAAGGGCGACACGGTGGTCCGCCCGCCCGCCGGCGCCTTCGCCGCCGCGGCCGAACGGCCCCCGACGCTGCGCTCGTACCCCGCCGGTGCGGTCCGCGACCAGGTCACGGCGCTGTACGAGGCGGCGGTCAGCGCCACAGCGGCCCGCCGGGCGGAGCCCCCGTCGGGTGGAAGCGCGGGGAACGGCGCGGCGCTGGCGGCCGGGCCGACCCAGGGCGTGGTCGCCAGTTGGGACCATCCCCAGAGCCACGATCTCCGCGGCGTGCTGACCTCCGCCATCCGGACCTTCGCGGGCCGGGTCGGCGCCGGCTATCCGCGCCTCGACGAACTCCTCGCCCGGTCGGCGGGCGGTCGGTTCGGCGCCGCCGCCGACCCGAACCCGTACCGCCCCCGGCACATGAACCGCGCCGCGCGCGAGTACGCGGAGGACGGCGCGCTGCTCGGGCTCGCCGAGATGTACCGGTTCTACGACCGCGCGCCGCGATCCGCGGCGTCCGGAGCCGGTACGGGCCAGGCGGCAGCCGAAGCCGAAGCACCGCCCGCGAAACCGGACTTCGACTTCCACATCGCGTGTGCCCTGCTCGCCGACTACCCGGAACTCCTGCGCCGCTTCGGCCTCGCCCTGGACCTGGTCGTCACCCCGCCGGCCGGGCTCGCCGACGGGTGGCAGGCCCGGGTGACCTTCACCGCCGCCCAAGGGCAGCTGAACACCGACGAGTCGCTGCGCCCCTGGACGGCGCTGCGCCACGTACCGGGCCGCCGCTTCGAACCGTACGCCGCCGACGACGGATTCCACGGCCACCGGATGCTCAAGCTGGGCGCCGACACCGTGCACGTCACGGATCTGGACCTGGACGGCGCGGCCATGAAGTTCGTGGAGTTCTCCCGCGTCCTCGACCAGTATCTGAGCGGCACGAACGCGCCGGGCACGGCCGCCGCCGCGGACCCCACCGCCCTCCCCGCCCTGCACGGCGCGGGCCTGACCGTCGTCCACGACGACCGCGACCGCGCCCTGGCCGACCAGATGGAGGCCGACGCCCGGCACACGGCGGGCGTCGGCCCCGACAGCAAGCCCGTCGCCGCCGCGGTCCTGGACGCCGCGCACCTCGTACGCGGCCTGCGCGTCGACGTCGGCGCGGCGGACGAGCGGACCGGGCGCGTCACCGCCTGGTATCCGCTGTGCGCCCGTACGGGGGAGTACGCGATCAGGCGGCCCGGAGCGCCCGCCGTACCGATCGGCGCCGCACCCGACGAAGGCCACGTCAAGGCGTCCGCCGTCACCCGGGACCGCGCCGACGACCAGCAGCTCTACGTCCACCAGGCGCTCTTCGGCTGGCACGGCTGGAGCCTCGCCGCGCCACCGCCCGGCCGGACCCTGGGCCCCGGCGACCGGCCGCAGGTGCCCAACCCCGAGATCTCCGACCGCTTCCCGCTCGCCGCCGCGTTCCGGCCGACCCCCGGCACCCTGCCCGCGCTGCGCTACGGCCGCACCTACCGGCTGCGCGCCCGCCTGGTCGACCTCGCCGGCAACAGCCTCGGCCCCGAGGCCCCCTCCGTGGAGGGCACCGCCACCGAACCCGTCACGTACGGCCGCTGGGAACCCGTACCACCGCCCGTCATCGTGCCGAGGTGGCCGTTCCTGGAAGGCGAGTCGGAACCGCGTCTGGTCATCCGCAGCACCATCGACGCGTCCGGACGGCCGCTGTCGCCCGGCGAGTGGGCCGCCCTGCGCAACGGACAGGTTCCCGACCACGAGCAGGTGTCGCCCGCCGACGGGCTCGACCGCCGCTACCGCGCCTTCGACGAACGCCACCTGAGCCCGCCCAAGAGCTCGCTCCAGATGGCCGAACAGCACGGCGTGTACGACGCGGTCTTCGGCCCCGGCAAGCCGGACGCGCTGCGCCGCCAGTACTTCGCCGCGGCGTCCCGCGAGTCCGGCAGCTACCTCGACACGGTCGTCAGCCTCCCGGAGGACCCGCGCGTCACCCGCGACCTCAAGGCCGCCGGGGAGATCCACGTCGCCAAGCACAGCCCGCACGACACGTCCCCGCTGACCGAACTGCCCGTGCCACGCGGCAGCGGCCTGCACACCGGCGAGTACGTCGTCCACGACGCCCCGCAACTGCTGCTGCCGTACCTGCCCGACGTGCCCGCGCGCGGCATCGCCCTGCGGGGACTTCCGGGCACGGGCACGGGGACGGACGCGGGACCCCACCGCACGTACGACTTCACCGGCACCTGGCCCCAGGCGAGGCCGCTGCGGCTGCGGATCGTGGAGGGGGACCGCCCGCCGGACCCGCCGACGGGCGGCGTCCTGACCGTGTACGTGCCCAAGGCGGAGGTCGTGACCGTCCGCCTGAGCTGCCGGATCGCCGAACAGGACCTCCGGCTGTTCCGCGTGTGGCAGCTGCTCACCGCCTCGCCCTTGTGGAACGACCCGCTGGGTCTGACCCCGGAGAAGCGGCGGGAACTGACGGTGGCGTCGGCGGCCGGCGAGAACTGGATGATCACGCCGTGGACGGAACTCACCCTCGTCCACGCCGTCGAGAAGCCCCTGGCGCCGCCGTCCCTGGCGGACCTGCGGTTCAGCCGTACGGCCGGGGAGACCTCCGCGTTCGTGGAGGGCGTGCTCTCCCTGCACGCCAGGAGCACCGGCCGCATCGACCTCGACGCGACCTGGCAGGAGTGGCTCGACGACGTCAAGGAGCCCGCGCCCCGGCGGGTGACCGGGTACGACCACGTGGGCGACCTCACGCCCGGCCCCCGCAGCGACACGTTCACGTTCAGCGGCGTACGGCACGAGTTCCGCGACACCCGCCACCGCAACGTCACCTACACGCCGACCGCGACCACCCGCTTCCGCGAGTACTTCCACCCGGCGATCACCGACCGGCCCGAACTGATCACCAGCCGGGGGCCCGCCGCTTCCGGGCCCGCCGGGCAGGGCTGGCCGGTCCCGGCCACCCGGCGCCCGGAGCCACCCGAAGTGAGCCATCTCGTCCCCACCTTCACCTGGGAACAGACGGTGGACACCGACGCGCACCGGGTGACCCGCACCCGCCGCGCCGCGGGCATCCGCGTATACCTCCGCCGCCCGTGGTTCAGCTCCGGCGACGACGAACTCCTCGCCGTCGTCCTCGACCCGGGCAGCCGCCTCCCGGCCGAACTCGTCACCCGCTGCGGCATCGACCCCGTATGGGCCGACGACTCCGTCCTGCCGCGGCTGCGCCCCGCCAACTTCCCGAACGCGGCCGGCACCGCCACCGGCCGGACCCTGGCCGAAACCGTCGGCGGCGCACCCGCCACGGTCTCGGTCGCCACCTTCGCCCCCGTCTACGACACACAGCTGGGTCTGTGGTCCTGCGACATCGACGTGAACCTCGGCGACCTCGCCGACAGCCCCGCGTACTACCCCTTCCTGCGGCCCGCCCTCGCCCGCTACCAGCCGTACGCCGTCGAACCGCTCCACCTGTCGAAGGTGGTCACCGGGGAATACGTCCAGCTGATGCCCGAGCGCACGGTCACCGCCGCGATGACGGCGGACGGCCGGATCCACATCGAGCTGAGCGGCCCGGCGGCGGCCAACGACGTCGGCGAGTTCACCGGGCCGGGACGCGAGGGCGCCGCCGCGAGCCGCCGCGTCGTCGCCACCGTGCAGCAGCGGCCCAGCACCGCCGGCGACCTCGAATGGACGCCGGCCGACGCCACCGCCGAACTCACCTGCACACCCCGCGGCACCGGCTTCATTTGGACCGGTGACCTGACCCCGCCGCCGGGCCGCTTCCCGTCCCCCACCCGCCACCGCCTCCTGATCGAGGAGTCCGAGACCTGCTTCACCGACCGCACGACGGCCACCGCCACCGTCACCGCGGGCGGCGTCACCCGCCCGGTGTCCCGACGGCTCGTCCACGCGGACTTCTTCGGGCTGACGACGACGGTGTTCGGGAAGGTCGTGCTGGAGGAGTGAGGAGCCGGGGCCGCGCCGCCCGCTGTCCGCGCAGCCGTCTCACCTGGGCTTTTACCCCAGAGGCACGGCCGGAAGAAAAAGTCCGCAATCCCGGAGTGTGAGCCGCGCATGCCTGGACACAAGACCGTCAGTGCTTCGGAACCGCAGGCACCCCGTCACAGAGGGGCCAGTCTGTCGTCTTCCGGCGAGTGGCCACTCGTAAGCCTGCGAACCGCCCACCAGCGTCTAAGGAGAGCCGGCGATGGCCACCACCACGATCGCGCGCCACCACGGGCGCCGTGCCGACGACCCCGACACCACCGAGGAGATGCGGCTGCTGATCACGCTGCCGGACGGGCCCAAGAAGGAGCGGCTGCGGCAGCGGGTGATCACCGCCTGGCTGCCGCTGGCGCACCGGCAGGCCGTCCGGCTGCGGGAGCGCGGGGAGCAGCTCGACGACCTCAAGCAGGTCGCCGCGCTGGGCCTGGTCAAGGCGGTCGACCGGTTCGATCCCGAGCGTGCCGACGCCTTCGAGCAGTTCGCCATCCCCACCATCACCGGCGAACTCAAGCGGCACTTCCGCGACCACACCTGGGACGTGCATGTGCCCCGGCGCACCCAGGAGCTGCGCAACAAGGTCCGCAAGGCCGTGCGCGAGCTGAGCACGACCCTGGACGGGCGCTCGCCGACCGTGGCGCAGATCGCCGGGCACGCCCGGCTGACCGAGGAGGAGGCCGTCCTCGGGCTGGAGGCCCTGGAGACCTACCGGTCGCTGTCGCTGGACGTGGCCCTGGACCGCAGCGGCGACAACGACGACTACACCCTCATGGACACCCTGGGCTCGGCCGACAGCCGCTTCGGGCTCATAGAGGACCGCGAGGCGGTCAAGCCCGCCCTGGCCCGGCTGCCCGAACGGGAACGCCGCATCCTGTACCTGCGGTTCTTCAAGGACATGACGCAAAGCGCCATCGCCGCCGAGCTGGGCCTGTCCCAGATGCACGTCTCGCGCCTGATCAGCCGGGCCCTGGCCCGGGTGCGGGCGGAGGTCACCCGGAACGCGGACGAGGAGTACCGGGCCGCCGCGTGACGGCGCTCCCAAGGGGCGGGCACCGTATCGCGGAACCGGAATCCGAGGGATAGCTCGGACAGGCCGGTCACCGCGGGTGCCCGCCGCTGCGCCTTCTGGCGTTCGCCGCCCGGCCACCACCGAGACGGAGCTGCCGGCGCTGCCGCTCGGCGGCGCTCTCCCCGGTGTCCCCTCCCCGCTCACCGCCGAGTCCCTGCACCGCTGCGCCCCCGCCGACGCAGGAGCCTGACGCGGACACCGCTCACCTCGCCCACCACGACGGCCAGTACCGCTCAGCGGCAACGGAATTCCCGGCGGAAACTCCCGTGCGGACGGGCGAATGTCGCGTTTTCGAGGTGGCCCCTTACACCCGCGTCGGTAGAGTGCTCCATGCGCGAATCACAGCTTGCCGTCTACAGGAACGGAGAGCGGAATGGTCGCCGGTGTCATAGCGCAGAAATCGGACCAGTGGTTCAACCTGGCGGACGTCAACGGTAACGGCTACATCGAGGAAGACGACCTCCGGCAACTGGCCGAACGGACGCTGACGCACTTCGGTTACAGCAAGGAGAGCCCCAAGTGGGCGCGCCTGCACGAGGCGTACGCCAAAGCCTGGCAGATCATGTACGAATTGACCGACACGGACAAGGACAACAGGATTTCGCGGACCGAGTTCCAGGGTTACATGGACCGCAACGCGAAGCCGTCCACGGCCGACGGTCTGCTCCGTCCGATCACGGACGCGGAGTTCGACGTGGCGGACACGGACAACGACGGGTACCTGTCCCAGGACGAGTACGCCGAACTGCTGCGCGCGTTCGGTCTGTCGACCCGCGACGCCCGGACCGGCGCCCGCAGCATCGACACCGACAGCGACGGTCGCATCAGCCACGAGGAGTATTTCGTGGCCTGTCGTGACCTCTACTCCAGGGAAGCCGCTGACGACCGCAGCAGCCAGGTGTTCGGGCCGCTGACCCGTACCTGAAATCCTGGCGGACACGAACAGCGGAATTCGCGGTCGGCACGCGGAATTCGGGCGGAGGCCGGGCTGGGCCCGGCCTCCGCTTTTCGTCTGCTCACCAGGTGACCGGCAGCTCCTCGATCCGCCGGATGATCAGGTCGGCGCGCCACGGCAGCTCCTCGTCCGGCGCGGCCAGCCGCAGGCCGGGGTGGCCGAGCAGGGCGGCCACGGCCACCTTCACCAGCATCCGCACCAGCGGCGGCCCCATGCAGTGATGGGTGCCGTGGCCGAAGGACAGATGCGGGTTGCCGCCGCGGTGGAAGTCCAGCCGCTCCGGCTCGGCGAACATCCGCGGGTCGTGGTTGCCGGCCGGCAGCGCGGGCAGCACCTGCTCACCGGCCCGTACGAGGGTGCCGCCGACCTCCACGTCCTCGGTGGCGTACCGGGCGAAGGTGACGTGCGAGGGGAACGGCGCGTAGCGCAGCAGCTCGTCGGCCGCCCGCGGCAGCAGGTCCGGGTCGGCCGCCAGCTCCCGGAAGTGGGCGGGGGAGGAGAGCAGCACGTAACAGGCGTTGGTGAGCTGGGTGGTGACGTTGTCGACGGCGAGCAGGATGTCGTTGACCAGCTCGCCCAGCTCCTCCATCGACAGCCCGTCGTCCTGGCCCAGCCGGGCCACCAGGCGGCTGACCAGGTCCTCCCGCGGCCGCTGCCGGCGGTCGGCGATGAGCCGGGCCGTGTAGCGGGAGATCTCCTCGATACGCGACTCCACCACGTCGGCGGGCAGGCCGGTGCCCGCGAACCCCTCGAACCAGTCGAGGAAGACCGCCAGGTCCTCTTCGGGGATGCCGATCAGCGGGCAGAGGATGGCCACGGTGAGCGGCTTGGTGTACGCGGCGGCCAGATCGGCCGGGGGCGGCTCCGCCGTGCAGCGGGCCAGCAGCCGCCGCGCCTCCCCGGTGGCCAGTTCCTCCAGCTCACGGACGTGCTCGGCGTTGAACTTGAGGCCCTGGGCGAGGGCCTTGCGCAGGCGGGGCTGCTGGGGCGGATCGGTGTTCAGGATGCTGTCCTGCAGCGGCAGCGGGGTCAGCCGCGCCTCGTCGCTGCCCGGCGGGGGCGTGCGGACGAACCGCCGGTCCCGCAGGACGAAGCGGATGTCCGCGTAGCGCGTCACCAGCCAGGCGTGGTCACCGTACGGCGGCCGGATCCACGTCAGGCCGGGGCGGCTGCGGCAGTCCTCGTATTCCGGATCGACGGTGAGCCCGGACGGCTCGGAAAAAGGGTAATCGATGGGTTCGGGGTGTGTGTCCACGGAATCTCCAGTACGGAAGTAGGAGCCCTGCCCGCGATCGTCTTTCCCCGGTGCCGGTGCCCCGGGTGTGCGGTGCTTTCCGTGCCTGCGGCGCGTACGGGTGTCACCCGGCGCGGCAACTCACCGGAAAGACGTTAGTGCCGCCGTGCCGCCGAGGGGCGACCCCTATTGGTCATATCCCGGGCCGTACGCGGAAGGTGGCCGATTCCGCCGGAGCGTGCGGTGCGGAACGGAACGCGCGAGGTGTCGATGGGGATGATGGGGTGCAATCGAATTGCCCCGCCGGGTACGTCCGCGGCGGCCCGCCCGGAGCGTTCCGGCCGGGTGCCGACGGGTGGCCAAAACCGTTGCTTGACGCCCGCCCGGCCCTCGGCAACTCTTGCAGCCGGATGCCGGACCTCCAGGAGCGCTCCCGGCATCGCGTTGTTTTCGTACCGCCGGACTTCCGGCGCCGCGGGGCGGCACCGCATTGCCCGCGCGGGCGCCCGTACTTGCATTTTCACGTGCCGGCAGCGGGAAGAGGGAGGAGGGCGGCGGCAGTCGGTCCCGGCCGGTCCGTAATTCGGTACAGATCACGACGGAGGGTATTTCCGCATGTCCGCCGAACCGAGTTGGACCGGGGCCTTTTCCCACCAGGAGATCGAGCGCACCTACGCCATGCTCACCGTCCTCGAAGAGGACGCCGCCGGGCCCGACCGGCATTTCGGTATGTGGACCGGCGCCGACGACCCGGCGACCGTCGAGGAGGCCACCGAGCGGCTGACCGCCCTGGTGCTCTCCCAGCTCGGCGCCGCCCCGGGCAGCCGCGTCCTGGACGTGGGCTGCGGCAACGGCCGTCCCGCCGTCCGCCTCGCCGAGACCTCGGGCGCGAGCGTCGTCGGTATCGACATCGACGACCGGGCCCTGGCCGCCGCGTCCGCGTACGCCCGGCAGCTCGGGCTCGGCCACGCGGTGCGCTTCCAGCACGCCGACGCGCTGCGGCCGCCCTTCGAGGACGGCTCCTTCGACGCGGCGCTGGCCTTCGAGAGCACCCCGCACTTCGACGTCGCGGAGCTGTACGGGGCCCTCTCCCGGGTGCTGCGGCCGGGCGGCCGGCTCGTCGTCGAGACCCCGTACGTCCGCGGCCGGATCACCCCGGACCTGCTGGACCGCATCGGCCCCTACCTCAGCCTGCTGAACGCGGTGTCGCTGGACCCGCCGCACACGCATCTGGCGGCGGCCCGCGAGGCCGGGCTGCACATCACCGAACTGAGGGACCTCACCGAGGACGTACGGGGCTCCTTCGGCCGGCTGCTGGCCCGGCTCGAAAAGGTCCGCGCCCGCCTGGCGGACACGCTGGGGGACGAACAGGCCGGCCGCCTCCTCGCGGCCTTCGCCGGCTGGGCCGAGGCGCCCGAGGTCGGCGCCATCCTCATGACCTTCACCAGGACGGAGCACTGACATGGCGGACGTGACCGTGATCGGCACCGGTGTGATCGGCTCGGGTGTGATCCGGGCCTGCGCCGCGGCCGGCCTGGAGGTGGCGGTGTGGAACCGCACCGAGCGGCGCGCCCGGGACGTGGCGGCCGAGAGCCCGCGGATCCGGGTCCACCCCACCGCGGCCGGGGCGATCGGCGCGTCCCGGACCACCCTGCTGTGTCTGCTCAACTACCCGGTCACCCACCAGGTGCTGGAGGAATCCGGCGCCGACCTGACCGGGCGGCTGGTCGTCCAGCACTCCAGCGGCGTGCCGGAGAGCGTCGGGCCGCTCCAGGACCGGGTGACCGGCGCCGGGGGCCGCTACATGGAGGCGGCCATCCTCAACTACCCGGACGCCATCGGCACCGACGCCTGCTTCACCGTCTACGGCGGGGCGCCGGAGGACTTCGCCGAGCTGGGCCCGGTGACCAAGGCGATGTCCGGCCACCAGGTGCACCTGCACGCCGAACCGCGCTACGCGAAGGCGTACCACGTCGTGGCCAGCGCCTTCTACTACGCGTTCGTCAGCGGCTTCCTTGAGTGCGCGGCGATCGCCGAGCACATCGGGGTGCCTCTCGGCGCGTTCGCCGACTCGGTGCCGCTGTACGACCCGGGCTTCGAGAACACCGTACGGGTCGGCCTCGACCTGATCGAACGCGGCGACTACCACTTCGAGCAGGCCCCGCTGACCACCCACATCGACGTCCTGGAGAACCTCACCGGAGCGGCCGAGAGCGCCGGGATCGACGCCTCGTACCTCAAGGCCCTGCGCGACCGGGTGCGCACCGCGCTGGACCAGGGCCACCGGCGCGAGCACATCGCCATCCTCACCGAACAGTTCCGTGCCCGCCGGGGCGCCGCCCCACGCCCGATGGAGGGCGCGTGACGGGCGGCGGCCGGGCGGGGGAGGGCGCGGTCGCGCTCTTCCGGCAGCGGGCGCGATCGGTGCCCGGGCGCGCCGCGCTGGAGTACCCCGGCGGCCGGCTGACCTACGCCGAACTGGACGGCCGGGCCCGCGCCCTGGCCGCCGAACTGGCCCTGGCCGGAGTGCGGCCGGGCGACACCGTCGGCGTCACGATGGAGCGCTCGCCGCTGCTGCCCGTGGCGGTGCTGGCGCTCTGGACGGCGGGCGGCGCCTATGTGCCGCTGCCGGCCTCGTACCCGGCCGCACGCAACCGGGCGGTGCTCCGGGAGGCCGGGGTACGGACGGTGCTCACCGACCGGGAGCCGGACCCCGACGTGCTGTCCGGCTCCGCCGGGGACGCCGTGACCTGCGTACGCCTGACGGACCGCACACTACGGGCGCCCGCACGCCCACCCGCGCCGACCGCCCAGCCCGGCCACGCCGCCGGTCCCGAAGACCTCGCCTACGTCCTGCACACCTCGGGTTCGTCCGGCGCGCCCAAGGGCGTACGGATACCGCACCGTGCGGTGGTCAACCTCGCGTGCGGGCTCCAGCACGTCTACGGCGACCTGGACGGCGCGCGGGTGCTGCAGTTCGCGCCGTTCACCTTCGACGTGTGGATCTGGGAGCTGGCCATGAGCCTGCTCAGCGGCGGCACCCTCGTCGTCCCGCGCGCCGACGTGCCCCTGCACGGGCCCGAACTCAGCCGGATATTACGTGAGTTGCACATCAGTCACCTCTCCGGCGCCGCCTCGCTGGTGGCGACGCTGCCGGAGGAGGAGCCCATCCCCGTCACCACCCTGACCTCCGGCGGTGAGCCGCTGCCCGAGTACCTGGTACGGCGCTGGGGCGGCCGGGTGCGCCTGTTCAACGCGTACGGGCCGACCGAGGCGGGCGTCTGCGCCACCATGGGCCGCTGCCGCCCCGGACAGGGCACCCCGGGCATCGGGCACCCGCTGCCCGGCGTCTCCGTACACCTCCTGGACGAGCGGGGAACCCCCGTACCGGACGGGGAACCCGGCGAGGTCCACATCGGCGGCCCCGGCGTCGGACTCGGCTACCTCGACCGCCCGGCGGAAACCCGGCGCCACTTCGTCCCCGACCGCTTCGCGGCGGACCGTCCCGGCCGCCTGCTCTACCGCACCGGCGACCTGGCCCGCCGCCTCCCGGACGGCTCCTACCTGTTCCTCGGGCGGATCGACGCGCAGCTCAACGTCCGCGGCTACCGCATCGAGCCCGGCGAGGTGGAGGCGGCCCTGCTGCGCCACCCGGACGTCACCGCGGCCGCCGTGACCGCGACGCGCGGCGCGCCCGACGGCTCCGTACCGCCGCCGGGACCGGACGGCCCGCCGCCCGTCGGCGGCACCGACCGGCTCACCGCGTACGTGCAAGCCGCCCCCGGCACCACGGTCACCGGCGCCGCGCTGCGCCGGCACCTGGCCGCGCTGCTGCCCGCCCACCTGGTGCCGTCGTCCTTCGTCCTCGTGGACCGGCTGCCGCTCACCGCGCACGGCAAGATCGACCGTACGGCCCTGGCGCCGCCCGCGGTACGGCGGTGCACCCCGCAGACCAGGCGCGACACCACCGGCCCCGGGCGGGAACGGGACGTGGCGGAGCTGGTGGCCACCGTGCTGGGCCTGGCCGAGGTGGCCCCCGACGACGACTTCGCCGACCTCGGCGCCACCTCGCTCGACATGATCCGCATCCAGGCGGCCGTCACCGCGCGCTGGGGCACCCGGCTGGCCGCTGCCGACCTGATGGACGCCCGCACGGTGCGGCGACTGGCCGCGCTCCTCGACCGTACGCGCAACGGCGCCCGGGGCGCGGGCACCGCACCGCCCGGCGCCGCGCGCGCTCCCGGGCATCCTCTACCGGCCGTACGCACGGTGAAAGGCGGATTCAAGTGACCGCAGCGCGCAGCGAGCCGGCGGGCGGGGACGGCGGGCCCGTGACGCCGTCCGGCAGCGGGCCCGCAGCCTCGTCCGACCGTGACCCGCAGGCCGTACCGGACCCCGCGCCCGGGCCCGGCCCCGCCCGGCGGGAGACCGATGTCGCGGTCGTCGGCATCGCCTGCCGCTTCCCCGGCGCCACCGGCCCGGACGAGTTCTGGAGCATGATCACCGAAGGGCGGCGCGGCATCGGGGAACTGACCCCCGAGCAGCTGGCCGAGGCGGGCGCCGGGCCCGCGCGCCTGGCCGACCCCGCGCTGGTGCCCGCCGCGGGCATCCTCTGGGACGCCGACCGGTTCGACTCCGCGTTCTTCGGCTACTCCGCGCGCGAGACCGCCGTCATGGACCCCCAGCAGCGGATGTTCCTGGAAGCCGCCTGGCACGCCCTCGACGACACCGGCCACGACCCCGAACGGTTCCCCGGACGCGTCGGCGTCTACGCGGGCCAGACCGTCGGCACCCACCGCACCCCGGACAGCTCCGTCTTCCTCGGCACCTCGGCGGACCTGCTGATGGCCGCGGACGACAAGGACTTCCTGCCGACCCGCGCCGCCTACAAACTGGGCCTGACCGGGCCCGCGTTCGCCGTGCAGGCGGCCTGCTCCACCTCGCTGGTCGCCGTCCACGTCGCCTGCCGGGCGCTGGCGGCGGGCGACTGCGACCTGGCGCTGGCCGGGGGCGTGTCCTGGTCGCCGTGGCGCCGTCAGGGCTATCTGCGCCGCGCGGGCGGCGTCTGGTCGGCCGACGGATACGTCCGCTGCTTCGACCGGGACGCCTCGGGCTTCGTCTCCGGCGACGGGCTGGGCATCGTGGCCCTGCGCCCCCTCGCCGACGCCCGCGCCGACGGCGACCGCATCTACGCCGTGATCAAGGGCAGCGCCGTCAACAACGACGGCAACGACAAACTGAGTTACGCCGCGCCCGGCGTCCCCGGGCAGCAGGCCGTCATCGAAGCGGCACTGCGGGACGCCGCCGTCCACCCGGACAGCATCGGATACGTCGAGGCGCACGGCACGGCCACCGCGCTGGGTGACGCCATCGAGGTCACCGCCCTGACCCGCGCCTACCGCGCGGCCGGCGCCACCGGCCGCGGCACCTGCCGGCTGGGCTCGGTGAAGGCCAACATCGGACACGCCGACGCCGCCGCCGGGGTGGCCGGGTTCATCAAGGCCGCCCTCATGGTCCGCCACGGCCGCATCCCGCCCAGCCCGAACGCCCCGTTCCACCCCAACCCCGACATCGACTTCGCCACCGGCCCGTTCGTGCCCGCCGTGACGGCGGAGGACTGGCCGCGTACGTCGGCGCCCCGCCGCGCCGCGGTCAGCGCCTTCGGAGTCGGCGGCACGAACGCCCACGTCATCCTCCAGGAACCGCCCCCGGCCCGGCCGCCCGCGCCCGCCCGGCCCTGGCAGCTGCTGGCCTGGTCGGCGCGCGACGAGCGGGGGCTCGACGCGATGGCCGCCGCGCACCCCCGTACGCTGCGCGGCCTGCGCGACGAGGAGTTCGCCGACTACGCCCGCACCCTGGCCGTCGGGCGGCGCCGGCTGCCGCTGCGCCGCGCCGTGGTCCTGCGCGACCGCGCCCACGCGCTCACGGAATCCGCCTTCCGTACGGAAGCGGCGCTGCCGCGCGAAGGGCGCGCGGGCGAGGTGGCGTTCGTCTTCCCGGGCGGCGGTTCGCAGTACCCGGGGATGGGATGCGGGCTGTACCGCGACGAACCGGTGTTCCGGGAGGCCGTGGACACCTGCCTGCGGCTGCTGCCCGACCGGGAGGCGGCCCGGCGCCTGCGCGCCTGGTGGCCCGCCGGGCCCGGCACGGAGTCCGCGGCGGACACCCCGCCGGACGCCGACAACGATCCGCGCGTGGCGATGCCCGCCGTCTTCATCACCGAGATCGCCGTGGCCCGGCTGCTCGGCTCCTTCGGCGTGACGCCCACCGTCCTGATGGGCCACAGCCTCGGCGAGTACGCCGCCGCCCACCTCGCGGGCGTGCTGTCCCTGCCGGACGCGCTCACCCTCGTCAGCAGCAGGGGCCGGCTGCTGTCCGGCATCGACAACGGGGCCATGCTGGTCGTCCGCGCCGACGCCCGCGACCTCGAAGCCTTCCGCGGCGACGGCGTCTGCCTCGCGGTGGTCAACGGCCCCGACGCCTGTGTCCTGTCCGGGCCCGCGCCCCGCATCGAGACGGCGCGCCGCCGCCTGACCGCGCAGGGCATCGCCTGCAACGTCCTGCAACTGGCCACCGCCGCGCACTCCGCGCTCGTCGAGCCGGTGCTCGGCGCCTTCCGCGACGTGGTGCGCGGCATCGCCCTGGACCGGCCGACCGTACCGCTGATCTCCAACGTCACCGGCACCGCCGACGCCGACTTCACCGACCCCGAGTACTGGGTCGGTCACCTCCGGGAGACCGTCCGCTTCGACCTCGGGCTCGCCTGCCTGCGCGACCACGACCCGCGCGTCCTCCTCGAAGCGGGTCCCGGCACCACCCTGACCACGCTCGCCCGTACGCAGGGCCTCGACCGCGGCGTGCCCGCCATGCGGCACCCGCTGGAGGGACGCGACGACCGCGAGGTGCTGCTGACCGCGCTCGCCCGCACCTGGGAAGCGGGCATCGACGTCGATCTGGCCGCGCTGTGGCCGACGCCCGGCCCGCGGGTGCCCGCGGCGGCGTACCCCTTCGCGCCCACGCGGCACCGACCGGCGGCGGCTGTTGCTCCGACACTGGACCAGGCAGCCGGGCCCTGGTACGGGATCGCCTGGCAGCGCGACCTCGCACCGGAACCGGTCCGTACGGGTACGGAAGTCACCGGCCACCGCTGGGTGCTCCTCCACGACGGCACCCCGACCGCCGACGCGCTGCGCCGCCAACTCGCCGATCAGGGCGCTTCGTTGACCACCGTCCTGCCGGACAGCGGCGTCGCGCGGCACGGTCACGACCTGGACGGCGAACGGACCGTCGCCCTCGACCCGTGCGCACCCGACCAGTACGCCAAAGCCATCGAGACCGCCGGGGGAGGCCCCGGCCTCCCGCTGCGGATCGTCAGCACCTGGAACGGGGCGCCGTCCCACGCCACCTGCCCGCCGCTGAGCGACCTCGCCGGACTGGCCCGCGCGCTCGCGACACCGGCGGACGGCACCGAACTGTGCCTGGTCACCCGAGGGGCGCTGGAGATCACCGGCAGCGAGGACCTTGACCCCTGGGCAGCGCTCACGGTCGGCGCGGCGGGCGCGCTGCGCGCGGAACTGGGTGATGCCGCGACCGTACGGGTGGTGGACATCGACGGGCGGGGCGCGGCGGCCGACGGCGGACCCGCGGCTCGCGATCTGGCCCGCGACCTCCTGCGCGAATTCACCCGACCGGCGGAATCCGGACCGGTCGGGCTGCGTGCCGGCCGCCGCTGGCTGCGCCGGTTCGAGCCGCTCCGTACGCCACCCGTGGCCAACGGAACGGCTCTCCGGGACGGCGGGTGCTATCTGATCACCGGCGGTACGGGCGGCATCGGACGGCTGCTCGCCGGGCACCTGCTCCGCGACCACCACGCCCGCGTCGTCCTCCTCGGCCGCGACCCGGACGCGGTGCGCGCCACGGCGGACGAACTGTCGGAGCTGCCCGGCGAACTCCTCGCCGTCAGCGCCGACATCACCGACGCCGCGCGGACCCGCGATGTGCTGCGCGAGGCGCTGCGGCGCTTCGGCGGCCTGGACGGCGTCGTCCACGCGGCCGGTGTGCCGGCGGGCGGCCTGGCCCAGCTGCTGACCCCGGACACGGTGGCGGAGGCGCTGGCGGCCAAGACCACCGGCACCGTCACCCTCGCCGACGCCCTCCGCGAGACCGGCGCCCGGCCGGACTTCGTGCTGCTCTTCTCCTCCCTGGCGGCGTTCTCGCAGGCCCCCGGCCTGTCCTGCTACGGCGCGGCCAACGCTTTCCTGGACACGTACGCGCACGCCGCGGCCCGTATCGAGGGCCCAGCGGTTCTCGCCGTGAACTGGGACCGCTGGAACGGCGTCGGCATGGGGCGGGAAGGCGAGCGGCGGCAGCGCGCGCTAAGGAGCGGGGCACCGTTGGGCGGGCTGGAACCGGCCGATGCGCTGGCCGCGTTCGAGCGGTGCCTCGGTGCGCTGTCGCTCGGGCAGGTGGTCGTTTCCGTACTGCCGCCGGATACGGTCACCGGCCCGCCCGGAAGGGATGACGCTGGGCGGGACGGCGGCGCCGAGCCGCAGGCCGATGGCGGTGAGCAGCCCGACGAGGCGCTGGAGACCTCGCTCGCCGGCCCCGCCACCACCACATGGAGCCCCCTCGAACGCGAAGTCCTGCGCATCTGGCAGGACGTGCTCGGCAACGAGGAAGGCATCGGCCTGCACGACGACTTCTTCGCCCTCGGCGGGCACTCCCTGGCCGCCCTCCAGGTCGTCCAGCGCTGCCAGGACAGCTTCGGCGTGGACCTGTCCGTCAAAACGGTGTTCCTCGCGCCGACCGTCTCGCTCCTGGCCGCGGAACTGGAGGCGGCGCGCGGTGCGGCCGTACCCGGAACCGAAGGCCCCGCCCCCGAGCGGAAGGACCCCGTATGACCGGCGTATCCGCCCGCGAACCCGCAGCGGGCCGCACCGACGCCTCCCGGTGGCTGCTGCGCCGCCGGGTGCTGTCGGACCCCGCGCTGCGGCTGATCTGCTTCCCGCACGCCGGGGGCGCCGCGACCTTCTTCCACGGGTGGCAGGACCGGGTACCGGCCGGTACCGAGGTCGGCGCGGTCTGCTATCCGGGGCGGCAGAACCGGATCGCCGAGCCGCCGCTCACCTCCATGGACGACCTCGCCGACCAGGCGCACGCGGCGCTGCGCGGGCTGCTCGACCGCCCGCTGGCGCTCTTCGGGCACAGCATGGGCGCGGTCGTCGCGTATGAGGTGGCCGTGCGGCTCGCCGAACGCGACGGCACCGCACCGGTGGCCCTGCTGGTGTCCGGGCACGGCGCCCCGTATCTGTGCGTGGCCGGGCCGCCGCCGGACACCGCGGCGGACGACCGGGAGATCGCCGAGCTGGCGATGGCCGCCGACCCGGCGCTGCGCGGCTCGCCCCAGCTGCTGGACCTGGTCATGCCGGTGCTCCGCGCCGACCACGCGCTGCTCCGCGCCTACCGGCCCGTACGCACCCCGCGGATCACCGCGCCGATCGTCGCCTACCGTGGCGCGGACGACCCCAGGGCGAGCGAGGACGACATGTGGTCCTGGCGCGCGATGACCGGCGCCGCCTTCCGGCTCCGTACGCTGCCCGGCAACCACTTCTACCTGGCCACCGAGGAGGCCGGGCTGGTGGCCGATGTCATGGACGCCTGTCGGGGCGGTGCGAACGGCGCCGCCGGAAGCACCGCGACCGGCCCGGCCACCGCCTCCGCCGTACCGCTGTTCGTACGCCGCTCCGGCGCCTGCCCCTTCGACCCGGCGGAGGACTTCGCCCGGCTGCGCGCCGAGCGGCCCGTGGTCCGCACCACCTTGCCGACCGGGGCCCGCGCCTGGATGGTCACGCGCTACGCCGACGCCCGCCGCGTCATCGCCGACCAGCGGCGCTTCAGCTCCCGGGCCGCCGTGAACGGCCCGGTGCCGCCCCCGGAACCGCCCGAAGGCTTTCCGCCGCCGCGGCCCGGCGTCTTCTACACGTACGAGCCCGAGGAGCACGGCCGCATCCGCCGGATGCTCACCCCGGAGTTCAGCGCCCAGCGTGCCCGCGTCCTGGAGCCGCGCGCGGAAACCCTGGCCGACCGGCACCTCGACGCCATCGAGCGGGCCGGGCCGCCCGCCGACCTGATCGCCGACTTCGTGCTGCCGGTGCCCCGGCTGCTGTTCCTGGAACTGCTGGGCGTGCCCCTCCAGGACGCCGGGCGCCTCCACCACGACCTGGCGCTCCTGCACGACTTCCACCCCATCCACGAGGCGCAGGCGGGAGCGTTCCGCCGGCTCGACGCGTACCTGCGGGAACTGGTGGAAACCGCACGCGCCACACCCGGCGACAACGTCCTGGGCCACCTGGTCGCCGCGCACGGCGCCGAGCTGAGCGACGACGAACTCGCCGGAATCGCCTGCCAGTTGCTGCTGGCCGGATACGCGACGATCGCCGGCACCCTGGGCCTGTCCCTGCTCGCCCTGATCCTCGACCCCGTACAGGCGGAGCTGGTGCGCGACGGGCGCGCCCGGCCCGACCGGATGGCCGAGGAACTGATCCGCCACCTGTCGGTGGTGACCTTCGGCAAGGTCTTCCAGGCGAAGGAGGACGTCACGATCGCGGACCAGGACATCGCGGCGGGCGAGTACGTGCTGTGCCATCTGCCGTCCGCCAACCGCGATCCGGCGCTGGCCGACGGCCTCGACCGCCTCGACGTCACCCGTGAGCCGACGCCCCACCTCGCCCTCGGCCACGGCGCGCACCACTGCCTGGGCGCCGAACTGGCCCGGATGGAACTGCGGGTCTGCGTGCCCCGTGTCCTGCGGCGGCTGCCGGGTCTGCGCTTGCGCGTCCCCGTCGAGGAGCTGCGCTTCACACCACTGAACGCCGCGTACGGAGTGGAATCCCTGCCGGTCGCCTGGTGAGCGCGGACGCCCGCACGGCCGCACGGCGCAGCCCTTCGCACCGGGGAACGGGCGAAGGGCTGCGGGCCGATACGGCCGGGTGTGCGTGGTGGAACCGGGCGGCGTGTGGTCAGCGCGCCCAGTGGTGGAAGTAGTACTTGTGCTTGTCGAGCTCGCTGACCTTCGTGTGCGAGGCGGCGCTGGCCTCACCGACGGTGGCACCGTCCGGCCCGCCGGCGTTCACGACCTCCTTGTGGGCGGCCTGCCAGTGGCTGGCGGTGTGGTGGTGGAGGTGCTTGCCACCGCCGCCCGCGGGGGCGGCGGCCGCGGGAGCGGCGGCGACGAATCCGGCGGCGAGGACGCCGACGGCGGCTATCGCGATGCGACGCATGATCTCTCCTTATGGAGCGGGGTTGTTGACACGACTCTCACCCGCCACCGCCCCGCCCGCACCCCGGGACCCGGCCGGCGAAGTGGGCCGCGGCCCCGGAGAACCGCCGCTGACGTCCTGCTCCACCGCCCGGCCCGGGCACTTCCGGGCCCTCGTCCGTACGGGTGACCGCGGGGCCTCGCGGGGGCACCGCGGACGGCCCCGCAAGATCACCGTGCACGCTTCCGCAAGGCCGCTGCGCACACCGTCGTACCGCCGCCGAACCGCCGTACCGCCGCTAAGAAGGCCCGCCCACGCTGATGCCCGGCCCCTCCGGAGGGGCGTCCCGGTCGTGCGGTTTGAGCTCGATCTCGATGCGGTGGGTGCTGTCCCGCGCGAGCGTGCCGCCGGCCTCCGCGGTGACCACGCCGATCCGCAGGCCGCCGCGGCCCGAGCCCTCACGGCGGACCTGGACGGCGAACTCCACGTTGACGCGTTCCACCAGGAACCGGAGCCGGCTCTGTTCGCCTTCGCGCTGCGCCGTCTCCAGCTCCTCGCGGATGCGGCCGATCACGTCCGACAGGCCCGCGGTCTCCGCGCCGTCGGCCCCGCCCCGCCCGCCGTTCGCGCCCATCACGGACCTCCCGTCACGCGGCGGGGGACGGTTGTCACTCCCCGCGGCTATCGTCAGGAGTATGAGGGAGCTCGGGGGAACTTCCAACTACTCCTCAGGCGACGGATGCTGGCGGGTCCGGTTGTTCCAGGGGGAGCGCCGGGGTGCCACACCGCTCGGCGCGGGCGTGCTGCTGCCCGGCGCCCTGGTCCTCACCTGCGCCCACGTCGTCCTCGCCAGACGCGCCCCCGCCACGGACGGCCGTCCGCCCGCCCCGCCGCTGCCCCTGGAGAAGGTGTACGCCGAATTCCCCGGCGCCCCGGACGCGGTGCCCCGCCCCCTGGCGGCCGAGGTGCTCACCCGGCATCTGAGGCCGCCCACCTCCCGGTTCAGCGCCGACATCGCGCTGCTGCGGCTGGCCGAGGAGCCGCCGGTGGAGCCCGCCGTGCTGCACCGGCAGGTCCCGGCGCGCGACGAACGGGTGCACACCGTCGGCTATCCGCAGGACCTGCCCGGCGGCGAGCACATCACCGCGCGGCTCATGGGCCGCGGCGGCCCCGGCCACGAACCCGAGTGGGTCCAGCTCGACCCGGAGTCGGCGCCCTATGTGGTCCGGCACGGCTTCAGCGGCAGCGGCGTGGTGCACGGCCGTACGGGCGGCGTCATCGGCATCCTCGTCCACCAGCACGGCACCGAGCGCTTCCCGGTCCCCTCCAGCCACGCCTACATGATCCCGACCGAGACCATCCTGGCCCACCTGGCCGACGAGAAGCTGCGGCTGCGGGTCACCGGCGCGCGGGCCGTCGCGGGCTCCATCCGGCTCGTCCCCGGCGCGGCCGGCTCCGACCGGGCGCTCGGGCTGCGCCGCTGGCTCGCCCGCTGGCTCGGCGACACCGGACCGGCCACCGGCCGAGTGACGGTCACCGGCCGGGGTACGGTCACCGGCCGGGGCACGGCCGGAGAGGGCAGCGCGGGCCGGACCGCGGGCACGGGCAGCGGCGCGGTACCGCGCCGCGGCTCGCCGGTGCGGTCCGACGGCGTCCGCGGCACCCCGGGGCGCCACCGTCCGGACAGCCCGGCCGAGACCGTCGAGCTGGCCTTCGTCGCCGACGACGAGCACGACGCCCGGACCGCGCTGCACTCCGCGCTGATCCTGGCCGACCGGGAGCGCAATCCGTGGCCGCTGCGGCGTGGCGGGGCCACCGAGCCGCGGGCCGGCTCGATCGACATCGCCCTGGACGCGACGGGCTGGACGGCCGGCCAACTGGTCCGGCGCATCGCGGTCCGGGCCGGCCTGACCACCTCCAAGGCACCGGCCGGCGACACGGTCGAGATCACACGGCAGATCGCCGAGCAGGCCCCGCCGCTGTCCGCCGCCTTCCTCTCCGTCGACCGGCTCGCCTCGGCCGACGAGCCGGTCCTGGTGCTGCTGCGCGCGCTGCTCACCCCGGGACACAGCCGCCTCCTGCTCGTCTTCCGCGACCCGCGCGCACCGCTGCTCGCCCGCGTCGTCCGCGAACTCCTCGACGACCGCTGGGCCAGCCGCCACGAAGCGGCCGTCGCCGCCCGGCTGACCGTCCTGTCCGGCCTGGAGGAGCAGTACCGCCGGCTGCGGGGCACCCGCGCCGGGCCGGAGGACGCCGACGGATACGCACCGACGCACCGGCAGCTCGCCGCGAAGCTGGCGGAGCTGCGCCAGGGCGGCACCCTGAAGAACAGCGCGGACGCCGCGTACCGGCTGTTCCGGATCGGCATCGCCGTCGAGGACGCCCTCCAGCGCCTCGACCTGCCGCGCGCCCCACGCGGTTACGTCGTCCTCCCGCCCGGCGACGGCCTGACCGACCTCCCGCACGTCACCGTCGGCAACCCGGACTCCCTCGTCGAGCCGGAGCCCGACCCGGCCCCCGCGCCGTGCGCGGCGGACGGCCCCGTACCGCTGCTGCTCCCCGCACGGCGGCCCGGCCTCGTCCGCGGCCAGGAGCTGCACCAGCAGTACCGCGTCGTCGGCCGCCTCGGCCAGGGCAGCTACGGACAGGTGTACCTCGCCCGCGACCGGATGCTCGCCGAGCGGCCGGTGGCCCTGAAGGGCGTACACGATCCGGACGACGCGCGGGCCGTGGAGGAGGCGGGCCGGGAGCGCCTGCGGCTGGTCGGCCTCAACCACCCGTCGATCATCAAGGTGTTCAACTACGCCCGGCAGCCCGGCCCCGCGGACGGCAACCTCAGCTTCATCGTGATGGAGTTCGCCGACGGCGCGCCGCTGCGCTGGGTCGCCGACCGGATCGCGCGGCGCGCCGAGCCCTTCCACGACCACCGGGTGCACGAATTCATCGCGGTCTACGGACTGCTCATCCTGGACGCGCTGACCTACCTCCACGACGAGCGCGGCCTCGTCTACGGCGACCTCTCCCTCACCAACATCATCCACTGCGGCGCCGGCATCAAGCTCATCGACGTGGCCGGTGTGCGCCCCATCGGCACCTCGGGCCCCGTCACCTACCCGGCGCCCGAACTGCACAGCTCCACCGCCATGACCGTCGCGGCCGACCTGTACGCGGTCGGCGCCGTGCTCGGGGAGCTGGTCGCCCGGGTCCCCGAAGCTCCCCCGGGCCTCGGCACGCGCTCCCTGGAACGGGTACTGGCGCGGGCCACCGCCCCGCGCCCGGAGGAGCGCTTCGCCGACGCCCGCGAGATGTCCGTACAGCTGCGCGGTGTGCTGCGGGAGCTGCGCTCGCTGCGGCTCGGCGAGGAGGCCGCCTTCGAGCCCTCCTCGCTCTTCGCCGCAGCGCCCGCCGCCCTCGACGGCGAGCTGGGCAAGGCACCGCCGCTCGGCCAGTGGCGGGACGGCAGCAACGTCAAGCGCGGGCTGACGGCCCGGCCGCCCACGCCCGCCGAGGTCGCCCTCGGCCTGCCGGTCCCCAAACCGGACATCGCCGACGGAAACTGGACGGAACTGCACCGCACCTCCTACGACGACCCGGTCGGCCTGCTCCAGCTCAGCGACGCGTGGAAGGAGTCCCCCGAGAAGGCGCTGCTGCACTGCCGGCTCCACCTGGAGATCGCCCGCGACCACCCGGAGGCGGCCGCGGGGGAGCGGATCGCCGCCGGGGCCGAGCTGGCCCGCGCCCGCACCGCCGTCGGCGAACTCGCCGCGTACGACTGGCGCCTGCACTGGCACGAAGGGCTGCTGCACCTCGTGGACGACCGGGTGCCGGCGGCGCTGGAGTGCTTCGACCGGGTCTACGAGGCGATCCCGGGGGAGTACGCGCCGAAGCTGGCCCTCGGCTACTGCCACGAGGTCCTGCGCGCCCCGAAGGAGGCCGTGGCCCTGTACGGGGCGGTCTGGCACCGCAACCACGCGCTCGGCAGCGCCGCCTTCGGCCTGGCCCGCATCCACCTCGCCGACGCCAAGCCGCAGCTCGCCCTGGACTGCCTCGAAGCCGTCCCCGCCGACTCGCGGCACCGCACCGCCGCCCGGACGGCCATGGTCCGCATCCTCGCGGCCCCGCCCGCCGACGGCGGTCCGCCCACCGTGTCCGCCGCCCGGCTGGCCTGGCTCGCGCTGCACCGGCTCACCCTGAGGGAGGGGCTGACCGACCGGCACGCCCAGGACCGGCTCCGCGTCGACCTCCTGGAACTGCTGCTCCTGCTCGTCACCACCGCGCCCGCGGCGGAGCCCGGTCCGCTGGGCGCGCTCTGCGCGGAACCCGACATCCAGGCCGAGAAGATCACCGTCCCGCGTACGGAGCACGCGCTGCGCGAGGAGCTGGCGGCCGGCTATCTGCGGCTCTTCGAACAGCTGCCGCCCGCCGCCCGCGCCCGGGACCGGGCCCTGGCCGAGGCCCTGCTCGACAACGCCTACCGCACCCGCCCCATCGGCTTCCGGCACCGCCGCGGCGACCAGCGCCCCCGCTGGTTCCGCCGCGCGAGCCGGTACGGACGGTCCGGTGAGGCCCTTCCCCCGTACGACGACACCGCGAGCGAGGGGGCCCGATGAGCGGCCACGGCAGCGGATCACCGGGACGCGGCGCGCCGCCCGTGGACCCCCCGGCCCGCAGGCGGCCGCTCCGCGCGCTGTGGTGCTGGTCCTCGGGGCGCGACCCGGTGCGCGGACGCAAGCACACCGGCAGGTTCCTGTTCAGCCGGATGCTGATGCTGCCCGCCCTCACCTTCACCGTCCTCGCCCTCGCCGGCACCGCGTACTTCGACGTCCACGGACGTACGGAGGACCTGCGCGGCCGTTACGCCCCGGCCCTCGTCGAACTGGCCCACACCCGGGTGTCGTTGTCCCTCGCCCAGGCCGAGGCCGAACGCCGGCTCGGCGCGGACGACGGCGAACCCCTGCCGCAGACCGACCTCGTCGGGCTCGGCGAGCGCTATCCGTCCCTGGTCACCGCGGCGTCCCAGAGCCTCAACAACGCCGTGCAGACCGGGGCGCTGAGCAAGGCGCAGGAGCAGGAGGTCCGGGTGGTCTCCGGCCTGGTCGTCGCCTACGACGACTGGATCAAGTGGGCCGACAGCCACCACGACAGCCGGCCGCTGCGCAGGGCCGGCATGGAGTACGCGACGACCCTGCTGCGCACCGGCTCCACCGCCGTCCTGAACCGCATCGGCGTCCTGGAGACCGACCTCCGCGCCGCCGTCGCCGATCTGTCGGGCTGGCGCGCCATGTTCGCCGTCACCGCCTCGGCGGCGCTGCTGGCCGCCCTGGTCCTCGCGTTCGTCTTCGTCGGCCTGCTCGACTACGTCCGCGCCCGCCTGCGCGTCCGCAGCCCCCTGCTGGCCCTGTACGCACTGCCCGTCCTGCTGGTGTTCGGCGTGCTGTGGTCCGGGGTCACCGTGCAGCACGGCGCCCAGCAGGACGTGGAACGCTCCACCGCCCGGCTCGGACGGATATCCGTGCCGCGCGCGGCCGGACCGGAGCGGACCGAAGGGGCGGACGGTCCCGACGCCGCGATCGAGAAGGTGGACGCCGACCTCGCGGGGCGGCTGCGCGGCACCCACCCGGGCGCGTGGGTGCTGGCATCGGTGCTGGCCCTGGTCGTGGGCGCGGCGGGCGCCGTGGGGTGCGGCCTGACGCTCCGTCAGTACGGCCGCGAACACTGGAAGATCGACTGGAGGTCCGCATGAGAAGCCCGCGCCGGATGCTCCGCCCCGCCCTGGCCTGCTGCCTGCTGGTCACGGCCGCCCTGCTGCCGGCCGGCTGCTCGTCCGAGGAGGACCGGACGGTGGTGGTCCTGGGGCCGTGGACGGACGAGGAGGAGCGGCCGTTCGTCGAGACGCTGAAGGAGATCGGCAAGCGCACGGGCCATACGTACGTCTACGAGGGCACCCGCTCCCTCACGGAGACCCTGGCGACCCAGCTGCGCACGGACTCGCCGCCCGACGTCGCGATCCTCAACGGACTGGGCGAACTGTCCGAGTACGCGCGTGAAGGCTCCGCCAAGCCCCTCGCGGAGGATGTGGCGGGATTGGCGCTCGGCCCGTGGGCCCAGCGGATCACCCTGAAGAACCAGCAGGGCGAGTGGCGCCAGCACTCCTACTGGGTGCCGGTGCGGGTGGACCTCAAGAGCATCGTGTGGAGTCGGCCCGGCGACCGCCGGACGGCCGCGCACCCCCGCTGGTGCCTGGGCATGGCCTCCGGCGCGACATCCGGCTGGCCGGGCACGGACTGGGTCGAGGACCTGCTGCTCCAGAAGTACGGCCCGACGGTGTACGACGCGTGGGCCACCGGCGACCTGCCGTGGACCAGCACACCGGTGCGGCGGGCGTGGCAGGCGTGGCGGGACCTGCTCGCGAAGGACGGCCCGAAGGCCGCCGAGAACGCGATCTCCACCGGATTCGAGTATCTGGGCGACGGCCGGTACGGCCTGCTGAACTCCGGCCGATGCACCCTGGAGCACCAGGGCTCCTTCATCCGCCGCCACTACGCCGACGATGTGCTGCCCGCGCCCACCCACACCTTCGTCCCCGGCCTCCCGGCCGACCGCCGCGCCTTCGAGGTCTCCGGAGACATGGCGGCCGTCTTCCGCCCCAGCGCCGCGGCCTGGGAACTGCTGGCGGCGCTGACCTCGCAACCGGCCCGCGGCGAGTGGGCCCGGCTGGCGCGCCCGGGGGAGCGGCCCTTCTTCTCCGACGGCAGTACGGGCAGCGGTCAGCTCTCGGCGAGCACCGCGGCGGTGCAGAAACTCTTCCGGGCCGCGGACAAGGTGTGCTTCGACGCCTCCGACGCGATGCCGTCGACCTTGCGCGGCGCGTTCCAGCGGGCCGTATTGGAATTCCTCCAGGACCCGCAGGACGCCCGCCTGCTCGACGGCCTGCTGCGGCAGCTGGAGGCGGAACGCCTGACCCAGCACCGGGCCGGCGCCTTCGCGCTGGAGCACCTGTGCGGGCGCCTCGGCGACTGAGCCCCCGGTACGGGCCGCCCCCGCCAGGGGGCCGCGCCGGCGCCCGCCGCGGTGGCCGCCGAGGAACTGCTGGGCTGTCCGGTCGGCACCATCGCCAACAGCCTCGTCTTCGAGGCCACGGGGCAGGTGGTGGGCGGGGTGGCTCCTGTCGGGCATCCCGCGCCGCTGCGGACCTTGGTGGACACCGCGCCGGCCGGGTACGACCGGGTGTGGGCCGGTGCCGGGCTGCCGCACACGATGTTCCCCACCACGTTCGAGGAGCTGCCGGCCATGACGGAGGGGGAGGCGCTGTCCGTGGGCGCCTGACCGGGCCCGGCCGTCCGCCCGGAGAGCCCCGGGAGATCCGTTGACGTGATCCAGATCACGGGTGGCGTCGGTACCGGGTCGGCAGGGGACGCGTTTTCTTCGTACCATTCACGTGTTTGCCGAGGGAAATGGTGCGGTCAGTGCAGGAGCGGGCGGTCAAGACGCGGGAGGCAATTCTCCGGGCGGCTTCCGAAGTGTTCGACGAGTTCGGGTTCAGTGGCGCGAGCGTCAGCAAGATCATGAAGCGGGCCGGGGTCACCCAGGGCGGGATGTACTTCCACTTCGCGTCCAAGGAGGCCCTGGCGCACGCCGTCATGGTCGAGCAGGGCAACGGGCTGGAGCTGCCGCCCGGCGAGGACGGCCTCCAGCGGCTGGTCGACATCACGCTGTACCTCGCCGGTGAGCTGCAGACCAACCCGGCGCTGCGGGCCGGCGTACGGCTGGCGATCGAGCAGGGCGAGTTCGGGGTGCAGGACGACGCTCCGTACCAGTACTGGGTGCAGGAGTTCGCCGGGCAGCTGCGGGCCGCGCGGGACAAGGGGGAGCTGCAGCCGGAGGTGGACGTGGACGACCTGGCCTGGATGCTGGTCAGCTCGTACTCCGGTACGCAGCTCCTGTCGCAGATCTCCACCGGCCGGGCCGACCTGCACCAGCGGGTGATCACCCTGTGGCGGTACCTGCTGCCGGGCGTCGCCGTGCCCGACGTCAAGGCGCGGATCACCTTCGCGGAACAGCGCGACGGCACCGCTGCCTGAGCGTCCCGGCGGCCCTACTTGAGGCCGCTGAGCATGACACCCCGGATGTAGTGCTTCTGGAGCAGCAGGAACAGCAGCAGCACCGGCAGCACGCTCAGCATGAGCCCGGCCATCATGACCGGCACCATGCGGTTCGGGTCGAGGTAGCTCTGCAGCGTCTGGATGCCCACGGGAAGCGTCATCAGCCGGGGGTTCGCGGTGGAGACCAGCAGCGCCCAGATGTACTCGTTCCAGGCGCCCACGAACGTGAGCAGCGCGAGCGTCACCGCCACCGGCCGGGTCTGCGGTACGACGATGCGCCACCACACGGTGAACTCCCCGGCGCCGTCGATGCGCGCCGCCTCCAGCATCTCGTCCGGCACGGACACGATGAACTGCCGCATCAAGAAGATCCCGAAGCCGGACACCAGGAACGGCATGACCAGGGCGGCGAGGCTGACCGTCAGCCCGGCCCCGCCCTCGCCGAGCAGGCCGTTGCCGCCCGCCAGCGGCCAGTGCACCAGGATCAGGAAGTGCGGGATGAAGAAGACGAACGGCGGGAACATCATCGTCGCGAGCACCAGCCGGAAGATCACATCGCGGCCCGGGAAGCGCAGCTTGGCCAGGGCGTAGCCCGCCAGCGAGGACGTCAGCAGCACCGAACCGGTGATCACCGCGGTGGCGACGACGCTGTTGCGGAACAGCAGCGGCAGGTCGAGCCGGACGAACGCCTCCCGGTAGTTGGACAGGTCGAACGCCTCGGGGAGGAAGCGGTAGGGCAGCCTGCCGTACTCGCCCGGCCCCTTGAACGAGGTCAGCAGCATGTCCAGGAACGGCACCACCGTCACCACCGCGCCCAGCCCCACCAGCAGGTACGACAGCCAGGGAACCCGCCCGCGCCGCCTCATCCGTCCGCTCCCTTGCGCCGGAACAGCCACAACTGCGCCAAAGTGATCACCAGGATGAGGACGAACAGCACGAGGGCCGCCGCGCTCGCCGAGCCCCAGTCCCCGTACGTGAACGCCCGCTGGTACATCTCCAGCGCCGCCACGTTCGTCGCGTCGCCCGGACCGCCCTCACCGGTCATGACGATGATCAGCGCGAACGACTGGAGGCCGGTGATGAACTGGGTCACGCACACGAACAGCAGGGACGGCCGCAGCAGCGGCAGCGTGATGCGCGTGAAGACGGTGAACGGCCCGGCGCCGTCCAGCTCCGCCGCCTCGTAGTAGACGTGCGGGATGGCCTTCAGGCCCGCCGTGAGGATCAGGATCGCGGAACCGAGGGAGGCCCACGCCTGGACCACCACGACCGACGGGAGCGCCGTCGCCGGGTCTTGGAGGAAGGCCACGGAGCGCAGCCCGAGCGCGTTGAGCACGCCGTTGACCAGGCCGCCCGGCTCGTACATGTATTTCCACACATTGCCGACCGCGACCACGGTCGTCACGATCGGCAGGAAGTACAGCGTGCGCCAGAACCCCTGGAAGCGCAGGTGGGTGATGCAGTGCGCGACCAGTACGGCGCCGGTCAGCGCCAGGGCCACGGTGCCCAGCGCGTACAGCAGGGTGTTGGTCAGGACCGGCGTCAGGAAGGACGAGCCGCGGGCGAAGAGGGCGGCGAAGTTGTCCACCCCCGCCGGCCGTATGTCGGCCAGGTCGAAGCCGGCCCAGCGGGACAGCGACAGCAGCACCGCGAACAGCAGCGGCAGCAGGAGGAAGACCGCGAAGAAGGCGAGGCTGGGGGCGAGGAAGAGGTAGGCGACGGCGGTCTGCCGGCAGCGGTAGCGGGTCCGGCGCGCGGCGGGGCGGGCGCGGTCCCCGGCCGTACGTACGCTCCGTCCGCCCGCCGCACGGCCGCGGCCTTCGGCTCTGCCCGGGCGCTCGGCCTCGCCGCCGTCGCCGTCCGCGCTTGTGACGGTTGTCGCCATGCAGCACCAGCCTTTCGGGACGGGCGGACCGATCGGGGCCCGGGGGAGGGGCGCGCGGTCAGCGGGAGAGTTCCTGGTCAACCTGGCGTACGGCATTGCGCACGGCCGCGTCCGGCGGGTGGCGGCCGGTCCACATCTCCTCGATGTTCTTGCGCAGCAGCGCCTTGGCCTTCTGCGCGCGCGGCCCGTTCGGTTCGGGCGTGGCGTAGTCCAGCGCGTCGACGAACGGGCCGAGGTTCGGGTCGCCGCCGGCGGCCAGCAGCGCCCGCATGTCACCGGTGCGGCCGGTCATCGTGCCGACGGACATCTGGAGGACGCTCATCCGCGTGGCCCGTACGGCCGCGGCCCGGCCCGCCCGGGGACCGGCCGGCACCACCTCGTCGTTCAGCCAGCGCAGGAACTCCCACGCCTCCCGCGGATGCCGGCTCTTCGCGTTGACGCCCAGCAGGAAGCCGGTGGTGACCGTGCCCCGGTTGCCGGGCGCGGGGCCCGGCACCGGCGCCACCCCGACATCGCGGTAGTCCCGGCCCATCGTCTGCTTCAGGCTGCCGGTCCACCACGCGCCGCTGACCGCCATCGCCACCCGGCCGGCGGGGAAGGCTTTCAGCAGGTCGATGCCGGGGTCGCTGGCGCCCCGGTCGATCAGCCGCCGCTCCAGCGCGAAGACGGCGCGTCCGGCGGGGGAGTCGAGGGCGCTGCGCGTACCGTCCGGCTGGAGGAACGATCCGCCACGGGAGGCCAGCAGCGCCAGCGTCTGGTTCACCACCGTGGAATCGTCCGTCCGCGACAGCCCGAAACCCTGCACGAGCGTGTTGCCGTGCCGGTCGCGCCGCGCGGTCCGGTACGCGGCCTCCTCCAGCTCCCGCCAGGTGCGCGGCGGCCCGGCCAGTCCGGCCGCGCGCAGCAGCCGCTTGTTGTAGTAGAGCGCGTACGACTGCACCTCGGTGGGATAGCCGACGGGCCGGCCCCGCACCGAGGCCGCCCGGACCGCGGGCCGGGCGAAACCGCGCTCGATACGGGCGGTGTCCTCGGGCGGCGCCGGCCGCACCACCCCCGCCTGCGCCAGTTGCCCGGCCCACAGGCTGTACGGGTGGATGATGTCCGCGCCCTGCCCGGCGGCCTGCCGCACCATCAGGGTGGTCAGCAGATCCTGGAAACGGACCGCCGTCGTCCGTACGTGCACCCGGTCGTGCGCCGCGTTCCACTCGTCCACCACGCGTTGCAGCGCCGACTTCAGCGGATCGGTCGCATAGTGCGACAGCAGCGTGAGCACGATCGGGTCGCCCGGACGCCCGCTGCCACCCCGGTCGGGGGCGCCGCAGCCCGCCGCGCTCACCGCCGCTCCCGCCAGCCCCGCCAGGACCCGGCGCCGCCTCATGGCCGTACCTCCCGCCGTAAGACCTGGAACCTGCGGGTCGTGGCGAACCCCGCCGACCGGTAGAGATGCCCGGCCGGGCTGCCCTCGCCGGTCCACAGGAACCAGGCCCCGTGCGCGTCCGCCGCCCGCATCCGCTCCAGCGTCAGGTGCAGCAGCACCTTGCCCAGGCCGGTGCCGCGCTGGTCCGCCCGTACGCCGAACGGGCCGAACCGCTCGGCCAGCCCCTCGTACGCACCGTGCATCGCCCACCCCACGGCCTCACCCGCCGGATCATGGGCCGAGACGATGCGGTCCAGGGGCGCGCCGGTGTCGAGCGCATGCCGGATCGTCTGCGGCCAGTCCGGGCCGAACTCCGCCTCGGCCAGCCGCAGCAGCCCCACCAGGTCGTCGTCCCGAGGCGTGCCGAAGCGGTAGCCCTCGGCGGCCAGCGCGGCGGCCCGCTGCCGTACCGCTTCGGGCATCCGGTAGCCGACCAGGCCGCGGTCCATCGCGACGGCTTCGAGCCGGGGCGCGAAGCCCAGGCCCGTCAGCAGCCGGGCGGCCTCCGGATAGGCATCCCGGTCCAGGCCGGGGAGGAAGTAATGCGGGGTGTACGAGGCGAAGTCGACGCGAGTGCGGCCGTGTCCGGCGAGCCAGTCGAGAACGCCGGTGAGCAGCCGCCGCCCCAGCCCGGCACGGCGGACAGCCGGATCCACAAAGAAAAACGGAATCCAACCCTGCTCAGGCTCCAGACCATCCCCACCCACCGCCACCCTCCGCCGCACCCCGTACGCGGCACCGACCACCTCGCCGTCCCGAACGGCGACGCGCAGCCCCGCCGGATCGAAGTTCGGATCAAGCAGGACGTGGCGGCGGAAGCGCTCCCGGGTGACGGGGTCGTAGGGGACGCTACGTGCCCATGCCGCGACGAGCGGGGCGCCGTCGCCGGGGGCGAAGGGGCGTACGTGGGGGTGGGTGGTCCCACCCCCGACATCGCTCCCCGCCCCGCTCACCGTTCCCGTCCCACGCTCGCGGGCGGGCCTTCCTGTGGGCCGAGGAGGGGTTCGAACGCTGCCACGTAGCCGTCGAACAGGGGTTGCCAGGCCGGGGCCCGCGCTGGGCCGTCGGTCAGTTTGGCGAGGCAGACCTGCCAGCCGGCCGCGTTCAGGGCCGCCGTGCCGGGAGTGGCGCGGTAGGAGAAGACGAGGTGGGTGCCGCCGTCCGGCCGTGGTGACAGCTCGAACCGCAGCGCCTCGCCGTCCCAGGTGTACGCCAGCAGGCGGGGCCGGTCGGATTCGAGGACCTCGCCCGTCGGCGCCGGGCCCTCGGCCCCGGGAAAGGTGAACGTCAGCGGAGCGCCGGCGGCCCACGGCTCCGTACCGCCGGCGGCGATCGCGCTCGGGAACCAGCCGGCCAGCTCCTCGCGGTCCGTCAGCGACCGCCATACCGCCTCGGGCGGCCGGGGGAGCACCCGCTCGAAGCGGAGCACCGGCCGGGCGCCTTCCAGGTACAGCGTCGCGTCGTCCATCGGCGTCCTCTCGTCCATCCCGTACGAGCCGGCAGGGCCATGGTCCCCGCCATCGGTCCAGGCTCCAACACCTCCCGCACCACAGCCCTGAAGGACGTGCACACCGACGGCGATCGGCCGCCGTCAATCCCCCGATTGGGTCCGCTCACCCCCCGCTCAGCCGCATCACCCGCTCCGCCAGCTCCCGGGGACGGGCGAGCAGCGGGAGATGGCCGCCGTCCATCTCCTCCGGCTCGATGCCCAGCCGCTCCCGCACCAGGCCGCGGAGCCACGTGGCGGGGAAGAGCCGGTCGTCGCGGCAGAGCAGGAACGAGGTCGGCACCTCCGGCCAGCGGGCGAGCGGCCACGGCTGCCCGAACGGGCCGCCCGACTGTACGCGCTCCCGCGAAGCCGCCTCGGCCGCCAGCTCCGGGGGCACGTCGTGGTAGAAGAGCACATTCTCGTCCGGCGGGCCGCCGTCCAGCCGCTCCCGCTCGGCCATCAGCGCGCTGTGGCCGGTGTTCTCCCACCAGTCGCCCGGCGGCTCGCCGGGCGCCGGCACCATCGCCGCCACCAGCACCATCCGCTCCACCGGTATCCGCCCGCACACCAGCGGCGCGGTGAACGCGCCCAGCGAATGCGCGACGAGGACGACGCCCGGCCGGTCGCCCACGGCCCGGACCACCGCGTCGGCGTACTCCGCCAGGCCCGCCGACGGGTCGTCGTTCGGCAGGTCCGCCGCGATCACGTCATGGCCGTGGCGCCGCAGCTCCGCCGCCACCCGGTGCCAGTGCCAGGGCACGCCCCCGGCCCCCGGGATGAGTACGTAACACTTCCGGTCCGTCATGCCCCTCGGCCCCCTTCGGCGCGGGGCCCGGACCGCCACCGACAGCTCTCCGGGCCCACACCCGCATCATGCCGCAGGGGTCTGACAACGGCCTTGGATCAAGGCGTGACCTGGGTCAGGGCGTGACCTGGATCTTCCGTCCCTGCCCCGCCTTGAAGCGGTCCATCGCCTCCGCGTAGCGGTCCAGCGGCAGCCGGTCGCTGATGAAGATCTCCGGGTCCAGGACGCCCGCGGCGAACAGCTCCGCGGCCCGCTCGTAGCTGTGCAGCACCGCCATCGAGCCGGTGATGGTGATCTCCTGGTTGTAGATCCGGTACGGCTCGATCGTGGCGCGCGTCGCGTAGTCGGAGACGCCGAACTGGAGGAACGTGCCGCCCTTGCCGACGCGGCCCAGCCCGTCCTGGATGGCGTGCGCGTTGCCGGTCGCGTCGATGACCACCTCCCAGCCGCGCGGCCGGTCCAGCTCGTCGGCGGAGGCGGCCGCGTTGCTGCACCCCAACTGCCGTGCGGTCTCCAGGCGTTGCGGGTTGACGTCGAGCATGTCGACGCTCGCCGCGCCGGTGCGCTTGGCCAGTTCCAGCATCATCAGGCCCATCGTCCCGGAACCGTAGATCAGCACATGGGTGCCGAGCTGCTGGGAGCGCAGGATGTCGTAGCCCCGTACGGCGCAGGACAGCGGCTCGATGAGGGCCGCGTCCTCGGTCCGTACGTGCTCGGGCAGCTTCACGCAGTTCGCGGCGGGCGCGACGGCGAACTCCGCGGCGCCGCCCGCGGTCGTCACGCCGATGGCGGCCCACCGCTCGCACAAGTTGTTGCGTCCGATGCGGCAGTAGTGACACGTGTGGCAGTACAGGGACGGATCGACGGCGACCCGGTCGCCCTCGGCCAGTCCGGTGACCCCGGCGCCCAGGGCGACGACCGTACCGGCGAACTCGTGACCGGGCACGACGGGCAGCGTCGGCGCGAACTCGCCCTGCAGAATGTGCAGGTCGGTGCCGCACAGTCCGCAGCCCGCCACATCCACGACGACCTCACCGGGCCCGGGCGCCGGATCGTCGACGGTGGTGATCTCGACACGGCCCGGGGCGCTGATCACTGCGGCCTTCATTTCACGGCTCCTAGGGAGAGGCCCTGGACGAGCTTGTCCTGGGCGGCGAACCCGGCGGCGAGCACCGGGAGGGAGATGACGGTGGCGGCGGCGCACACCTTGGCCAGGAACAGGCCCTGGCTGGTCACGAACCCGGTCAGGAAGACCGGGGAGGTCCCGGCGACGATGCCGGTGAGCACCCGGGCGAAGAGCAGCTCGTTCCAGCTGAAGATGAAGGAGATCAGCGCGGTGGCCGCGATGCCGGGCAGCGCGACCGGCGCGACGATCCGCACCAGGGTCGTCGGCAGCCCGGCGCCGTCGATGGACGCCGCCTCCAGGATCTCCACCGGCACCTCGGCCAGGAAGGAGCGCATCATCCACACCGCGATCGGCAGGTTCATCGAGGTGTAGAGGATGACGAGCAGCCAGATGTCGTCCAGCATGCGCACGTTCTGGGCGATGAGGTAGACCGGCAGCAGCCCTGCCACCAGCGGCAGCATCTTGGTGGACAGGAAGAAGAAGAGCACATCGCTCCACTTGCGCACCGGTTTGATGGACAGCGCGTACGCCGCCGGTACGGCGAGCGCCAGCACCAGCAGCGTGGACGCCACCGAGGCCGTCAGCGAATTCAGCAGCGGCGGCCAGGGGCTGACGCCGGTGCCCGCGCCGAAGAACTCGCGGTAGCCGTGCAGCGTCAGCCCGGCGCCGACGCTCGGCGGGTTGGTGGCCGCGTCCGCCTCGCTGTGGAAGGAGGTGAGCACCATCCACGCGACCGGCAGGAAGAAGGCGATGCCGCAGAGCCAGGCGGCCAGGCCCAGCAGGCTCCCGGTGCGCCGGCGGCGCCGTTCGGCGGGGGCGACGGCCCGTACCGTGGTCGCGCTCATCGGGTGATCTCCTCACGGAGCAGGGACGAGACGGTGCGCAGCGCGAAGGTCGCCACCAGCAGGGAGCAGACCACGACCACGACGCCCTGCGCGGAGGCCCGTCCGTAGTCGTGCGCCTGGTAGAAGGTCTGGTAGATGGTGTACGGGAGGTTGCCGGTGCCCAGGCCGCCCGAGGTGATGGTGAACACCGCGTCGAAGTTCTGCACCACGTAGATCGTGCCGAGCAGCGCGGCGAGCTCCAGGTAGCGGCGCAGGTGGGGGAGGGTGAGGTAGCGGAACACGTCCCAGGTGGAGGCGCCGTCCACCCGCGCCGCCTCGACGGCGTCGGCGGGCCGGCTCTGCAGTCCGGCCAGCAGGATCAGCATCATGAACGGCGTCCACTGCCAGATCAGCGCCACCTCGACGGCTGCCAGCGGCGAGGTGGTCATCCAGTCCGGCTGCGGCGGGTCGGCGCTGCCGAACAGCTTCCATATCCAGGTCAGCGTTCCGTTGATCAGCCCGTACGAGGCGTTGTAGAGCGCGTGCTTCCACAGCAGCGCGGCGGCGACCGGTACGACCAGGAACGGGGTGATCAGCATCGTACGGACGACGCCGCGTCCCGTGAACTTCCGGTCCAGGAGCAGCGCGAGCCCCAGCCCCAGTACGAGGCTGACCAGCACGACGGTCACGGTCAGCAGGACCGTCGTCCAGATCGCGGAGCGCATCGCGGGGTCGGTGAAGACGGCCTTGTAGTTGTCGAAGGCGGCGAAGCCCCGGTTGTCGGGGGCCAGCGCGTTCCACCGGACGAAGGAGATGACCACGGTCGCCACGAAGGGCAGCTGGGTCACCACGATCAGGAAGACCAGGGCGGGCAGCAGCGGCGCGCGGCGGGCCCAGGCGGCGGCGCGACCGGGGGCGCGGGCGCCGCCGCGCGGCCGGGCGGCGGTGGCGCCGGGGCTCCGCGTCCCGCTCAAACCGCCCCGCTCGTCCCGGGTCTCAACGCTTCGCGTAGGCACGGGCCACCTCCTCCGCCAGCCGCTGGCTCTTGTCGAGGGCCTCGGACACGCTCTGCCGCCCGGCGATCGCCGAACTGACCTCGTGCGAGACCTTGGTGCCCAGATCGGAGAACTCGGGGATGCCGACGAACTGGATGCCGGGCGCGGGCCGCGGCTGCACCCCGGGGTCGTCGGGGCGCGCCGAGGCGATCGCGTTCTTCGTCGCCGCGGCGAACGCCCCGGACTGCCGCAGGTAGTCGGGGTCGCGGTAGGTGGAGGCGCGCTTCCCGGCCGGCACCTTCGACCAGCCCAGCCGCTCGCCCACCAGCCGCTCGTAGCCCTTGCCGGACGCCCAGGAGATGAATCTCCAGGCGGCGTCCTGGTGGGTGCTCGCCTTCTGCACGCCCCACGCCCAGGTGTAGAGCCAGCCCGAGCTCGCCGTTCGCTCGACCGGCGCGGGTACGTAGCCGACCTTCCCGGCGACCTTGGAGTCACCGCTCTCCAGCGACCCCGCGCCGGCGGTCGCGTCGTACCACATGGCGACCTTGCCCTGCTGCATGTCGTTCAGGCACTCGGTGTACCCGGCCTGCGGGGCGCCCGCCTCCCCGTGCTCGCGCAGCAGGTCGACGTAGAAGCGGGTGGCGGCGGTGAACTCCGGGCTGTTGACGCGGGCCTGCCAGTCCTTGGTGAACCATGTGCCGCCGAAGGTGTTGACCACCGAGGTCAGCGGCGCCGCGAGCTGCCCCCAGCCGGGCTGGCCGCGCAGGCAGATGCCCTTCATGCCGGGCCGCGCGCCGTCGAGCTTCGCCGCGAGCGCCGCGACCTGCTTCCAGGTGGGTTTCGCGGGCATCGTCAGCCCCGCGTCCCGCAGCACGTCCTTGCGGTACATCAGGAACGACGACTCCCCGTAGAACGGCTCGGCGTAGACCTTCCCGTCGGCCGCGGTCAGCGACTTGCGTACGGGGGCGAGCAGATCCGCCTGGTCGAAGGAGGTGTCCCGCGCGGCGCGTTCACCCAGCGGGCTCAGCCAGCCGTTGCGGGCGTAGATCGGGGTCTCGTAGTTGCTGAGGCTGGCCACGTCGTACTGGCCGGCCTGGCTGGAGAAGTCCTGGCTCATCTTGTCGCGCAGGTCGTCCTCGGGCAGCACGGTGTAGTTGACCTTGATGCCGGTCTGCCGGGTGAAGTGCTCGGCGGTCAGCCGTTGCAGGTCGGCCATCTGCGGGTTGTTCACCATCAGGACGTTGATGGTGTCCCGGCCCTCGTTGCCGAGGTTGCCGGCGCCGCGGTAGCAGCCGCTGAGGACCAGCGCGGCGGCGACGGTGGCCGCCGCCCATCCGATCGGGCCGCGGCGCCCGGGGCGTACGGCGGACCGCTCACCGCGAACGGTCCGTCCGGGGGATCGTGCTCGCACGGCTCAACACCTCTCTGCTGGAAGAACTCGCCGGCCGGGGCGACCCGCCGGGCGCGGTCGCGGGCACGGCGGACCGCCGGCCCGCACGCCGGCTCCCGTGCGGCCCTGGTGTGCGGGTGGTCCCGCCGTGGTGTGGTCACGCCCGTACAGGCGCGGATTCTCTTCGGGTACGCGCCCCGGTCAGACCCGGAGCACCTGCGGCCCCAGCAGCGTGTACCGGTGGGCCTCCGGCGCGGAGAGGCCGGTGTCTGTGACGATCGTGTCCATGTCGCGTACGGCGGCGAACCGGCAGAAGCTGCTCGCGCCGAACTTGCTGTGCACCCCGATCAGCACCCGCCGCCGCGACGAGCGCACCGCCTGCGCCTTCACCTCGGCGACGGTCGGGTCGGGCGTGGTCAGGCCGTGTTCCCGCGAGACCCCGTTGGCCCCGAGGAACGCCAGGTCGATGACGAAGCCGGCGAGCATGTCCCGGGCCCAGGACCCCACCGCCGCCTGGGTGCCGGACCGCACCCGCCCGCCGAGCAGCAGCACGGTGACCGCGTCGGACGCGGAGACCAGCGACGCGGTGCGCAGCGAGGAGGTCACCACGGTCAGCTGCCGGTCCGTGGGCAGCAGCATCGCCACCAGCTCGGGGGTGTACCCCTCGTCGACGAAGACCGTCTCGGCCTCGCCGACGAGCTGGACGGCGGCGGCCGCGATGCGCCGCTTCTCCGCCACGTGCTGGGTCTCGCGCCGGGCCAGCGTCGTCTCGAATCCGGCGCTCTCCACCGGGTACGCGGCCCCGTGGGTGCGCCGGACCAGGCCGCGCCGTTCCAGTTCGCTCAGATCACGCCGTACGGTCTCGCGCGCCACCCCGAACTCACCGGCCACGTCCGTGACGTCCACCCGTCCGGCCTGACGGGCCAGCACGAGGATGCGGTGCTGGCGTTCCTCGGCTCTCACGGCGCACTCCTGCTCGGTTCCCTCGGTTCCACGGCGTTCCGTTCGGTCATCGTCCTGCCCGTTTCTGCCCGGCACCAGGTTTATAGCAAGCGGCCGGGCGCGTTCCGATGCCCGTAGCGGCAGAAAACCCGCCCGTTTCTGCCTGCTTGCTCGGCCGTGTTCCCGGGCCGGGGCGCCGCGCCCCTGCCCGTTCGCCTCTCCGGCGGGCCCGCACACCGGTACGCGGCCCCCGGGACCGCTACGCGGCGGATGGCTTGGAGGTGTGCCGCGTACGGCCTGAATCCGACGCATGACGGACGGACCGGACCCGGCGGCGGCCCGGGGCTCAGCCCAGGATCAGCCGCTCGGTGTCGAAGTCCGCGATGACCTCCAGCCGGCCGCTGAGAGCCGCCACATAGGCGGCGAGCGTACGCACCTCGACGGCGCCGGGCTCGGCCTGCTCCAGCGCCGCCACACGCTCGACGGGCACGCCCATCAGCACGGCCACCTGACGCTGTGTCAGGCCCCGGCGGCGGCGTACCGAGGCCAGCCGCTGCGCCCGGTTGCGGGCCACCAGCAGGGCCGCGCCGTCCTGCCGCTCCTCCTCGGTCCCGGGATACCAGTCGCGGAAGGTTTCCCGGCTGCCCGCGAACACCGCGTCCTCCGCGCCGGGCTCCCGGCCCCGCCGCTCCCTCCTGGCGAGGCGTTCGCGGGCGAGGGGCAGGGCGTGCTCGTACCAGTCCCACCACTGGCCGCGGTCCGCGCCGAACCGCGAGCAGCACCACGGCGCCGGCCTGCGCCGTCCCGGACTCCGCGGCCTCGACCGTGCACAGCACCCGCAGGTCCCGGCCGGTCAGCGCGGCGAGCCGCAGTTCGTACAGTTCCGTCGCCGACGGCCGTACGCCCAGCGGCGCACGCACCTCGTGCTCCAGCCGCTGCGCCCCGTCGGCCATGTCGCGCGCTTCGGTGCGGGCCGCGACGACCGTGCTGTCCGCGACGGCACGGGCCGCCGCCGCTCCCTCGCCGGGCGGCCCGTCCAGCTCGGTCAGCGCGTCGTGGACGTCCTGCTGGGCCCGCCCGGCGTGCTGGACCGCCTCCACGCCCCGCCTGCGGGCCAGGAAGAGGTCGACCTTGTCCTGCACCCGCCGGCTGATCCCGACGAGGTCGGCCTCCCGCTCGCGGACACCGGCGGACGACTCGCCGAGCAGCGCCTGCCGCTGCCGTACCGTCGTGCGCCGCTCCTCCGCCTCCTCGGCGAGGTCCTCCCGGCCGGAGCCCGCGGCCCGCGCCCCCAGCTCGGCCAGCCGCCTGGCCTGCCGCCCCAGTTCGCCGATCTGCCGGTCCAGCTGCCGCCGCGACGCCTTCACGTCGGCCACCGCCCGCCGGATCTTCATCAGCAGCGCGAGCTGGCGCCGGTACCAGTAGTCCAGCGCCTCCCGCGGCTCGCCCGCCCGCAGCGCGACACCCACCGGCGCCACCAGGGGCGGCCCCAGCCGCAGGCCCTCGGCCAGCAGCGCGGTGACCGCTTCCCCGACGAGCCGGGCCGCCCGGGGATCGTCACGGCGCAGGCCGTTCAGCCGGCTCCGTGCCTCACGTGTCAGTACCAGCCCGTACGTCATGGCGGCCTCACTCCCCGACGACCCGTGCGAGAGTCCAGGCTTCCACTCTGCCGTTCCGACCGGCCCCTGTCCCCGCAACGGGCGGAACGGGGCGGCCGGCGGGGCGGCCAGAACCCGAGGTCGTCGGCGACGGTGGAGGCCGGGACGCTCAGGACGCCGTCGAAGGCGTCGAGCACGGGGGTGTGCAGGTAACCGCTGTGCATGCGGATACGGTCGGGGCCGCCCGGCCCCTGGTGCCCGCGCAGCCCGGCGAGGGCGATACCGGACCCCAGCCCCGCGTCCGCGACGGCGGCTTCGAGGCTGCCGGGCTCGGGCGGGGCCAGCGGGGTGTCCTCGACCCGGAAGCCGAAGGTGGTGTCCTCGTCGAGGTGCATCTCGGCGGTGTGGCCGCCGACGCTGGTCATGGCGAGGGCGAAATAGTCGTCGCCCAGCGCGTGGTGCAGATGATGGCCCATGGGGAGCGACGTGAGTCGGCCGTCGAAGAACACCGGGGTCCGCTGGATGTGGGCGTTGTGCGCGGGCAGCACGACGCGCGTGCCCGGCGGGGTGTGGTCCAGGAGCCAGCGCACCGAGTCGGCCATGAACACCTCGCGGGCGGAGGCGTCGGCCACCGCGCCGCGCCCGGCGTACAGCTCCGCCATGGCACGGAACTGGTGGTCGGTGTGGCACGCCGCCTCGGCCCGGTGCAGCGCGACGTCGTACTCCCACCGGCCGCCGCGCTCGACGTACAGCGGTTCCATGGCCCGCAGCCGGGTGCGCAGCCGCGTCAGCAGCGCGCTCAGGGCGTCCTGTTCGGCGGTGTCCAGCCGGGACCAGGCCGGCGCGGCGAGCGCCATCGACGCGCCCGCGAACCGGTCGGCGATCTTCATCGCGTCCTGGACCAGCGGCAGGCCGTCCGGATCGACCTCGCGGAGGTACTCGGCCACCGGCGCCAGGGCCGGGAGCAGCGAGCCCCCGGCCTCGGGCACGTCGACACCGGCGAACCGTACGGGAAGCGTGGCCGTCCGGTTGTAGCGGCGCAGCCAGTGCAGCGGACCGGAGAGCCCGATCGGGATGGCGGCTCCGGTCTGCCGGTCGAAGTCCTCCTCCGTACCGGCCCCTTGGACCCAGGCGTCCAGCGCGACGCCCTCGCTGAAACCGAACTCGAAGGCCAGGGCGGTGAAACCGCACCGCTGGACCAGGAAACGCAGCACGCGTTCGCGGGCCAGCCCGAATTCCCGGATGAAATGGGAATTCTCGCCGAGCGCGACGACACGGGCGTCACCGATCAGCGCCCGCAGCGGTTCCAGGTCGTCGAGCGGGGCGTCGGGGTCGAGGGTTTCGAGCACGGCGGCCCGGTCCCGCAGCCGGCCGGTGAACGGGCTCCCGCCGCTCCCGCCGCCGGAATTCCGCTCCCGGTCCTCGGCCCGGTTTCGGTCGTGACTTCTGTCGGGCATGCCGGATGCTCACTTTCTCGCGGGCGGGGAAACCGGGGGCGGAATGACGTACGGATCGGGCAACGGAGCGCGGGACGGCAGCGGGCTCAGGGAAGGATCGAGTCCACGTATCCGCCGTCCACACGCAGCGCGCCGCCCGTGGTCGCCGAGGCCTGCGGCGAGCTGAGGTACACGACCATGTTGGCGATCTCCTCGGGCTCGATGAGGCGTTGCAGCAGCGACTGCGGGCGGTGCAGGCGCATGAATTCGCGCTGGGCAGCGTCCCACGGAAGATCGCGGTCGACCAACTGATATACGAAGTCCTCGACGCCGCCGGTGTGCGTCGGCCCGGCGATCACTGAGTTCACGGTGACACCCGTCCCGGCGGCCTCCTTGGCGAAGCCGCGCGAGACGGCCAGCAGCGAGGTCTTGGACATACCGTAATGGATCATCTCGGCGGGCACCACGACCGCGGAGTCGCTGGCGATGTTCTGTACGCGCCCCCAGCCGCGCCCCTTCATCCCCGGCAGGTACGCCCGGATCAGCCGGACGGCGCTGAGCACATTGGTCTCGAAGTAGGTGCGCCACTCCGCGTCCGTGATCTCCAGGGCCGGACGCGAGCCGAAGATGCCGAGGTTGTTCACCAGGATGTCGGTGTGCGGCACGGCCGACAGGAGGTCCCGCGCGCCGCTCTCGGTGGCGAGGTCGGCGGTGACGCCGGAGACCTCCGCCCCGGGCACCGCCTCCCGCAGCTGCCCGGCGGCGGTGTCGAGCCGCCCGGTGTCGCGTCCCGTGAGCACGACGCTCGCGCCCGCCCGGGCGAGGCCGGTGGCGATGGCGTGGCCGATGCCCTGGGACGAACCGGTCACCACGGCCGTCCGGCCGGAGAGGTCGATGTGCATGTCCGTGCTCCCTTCGCTGTGGCGTACGTCTGCTGCCAGCATCGCGGGTGCGGTGCGTCCGGTGTGCGGGGCGCGCGGGACACGAGGTGAGCTGTGGGGCGTGTGATGTATCTCCTTCGGCGTGGGCATGGCGAGCCGTGAGACGGGTAGCCGCTGCCGTGAGACAGGGCACGAGTGTGATGGGAGGAGAAGAGGATGTTGTTGGCGCACCCGGTGGTGTTGGGTAACCTCGTCGATCAGTACGAGACACTGCGGGTGCTGCGTGCCCAGGACGGCAGTCCTGAGCTGCGGCGGCGGATGGACGATCTCGCCTACTCGCTGTGTATATCCACCGGAACGAAGGACGTTGATGCGGCACTGGTCGCGGCCAGGCACCGGCTGCCCGGCACGGGCGTGCGGGAGGACTCCCTCCTCGCCGTCTGAAGCGCCGTCCGCCCGGCGTTCCGGCGTCGTTGTAGATCCCGCATCCTCCCTCGCCGCGGGCGAGGGCCGGTGCGGCTGAACCGTTCGAGGACTGACCCCACATGACCGCTGCCCGCCTGCCCGCAGGACCGCCGATCTACGACAGTCTCATCGAGAAGCACGGCGATGTCCTGGCCCAGGTCCGCCAGGTAGCCAAGGAGACCGAGCGCGAGGCCGACGAACTGCTGGACTGGAGCGAGCTGCGCTCCGGCCGGGACTGACGGGCCGTACGCCGGACAGCGGGCCCGCCGCCCGGGCGGGCCCGGCTCAGTTACGGCCGCCGCCGTCCTGCGGCGCCGCGAGCCCGGGCAGCAGATGGCGGGTCAGGTCGCCCAGCGCCTCCACGGTCACCAGACTGGCCTGCACGCGGTGCAGGGACTGGGCGAGACAGGTGTGGGCGCCCGCCACCGTCTCGTGCGCGGTGTCCCGGATCTCGCCGATCAGATACTCCAGTATGTCCAGCGCGTCGAACAGCTCGGTCAGCGCGGATCGGTTCGCTTCGGTGATCCTGAGCGCGTACCGGTCGAGGGGCCGGCTCGGGTCGAGGGTGAGCGGACGTCCGTCGCAGCACAGCGTCACGGTCGGCTCCTGCGTCCTGGGCGGCATGGGCGGTCCTCGCGCGGGGGTGGGGTGCGGGTGCGGTCGTCCGCGGCGCCCGGAGTCGCCGGACCGCGCTCAGAAGTACAGCACGCCCCCGGTGGCCGTGATGTCTCACTCTGAGACGGTACGGCGCCAACCGCCCTTTGCTGAGCGGCCCTTCGGCCTGTCGTGACACGGCCGTGAGCGTCGCGGCGCGATTGGGCGCGGCGGCGGGGATCGCGGTCCGGGCCCCCGGGGCATGACTGCCACCATGGATTTCCGGGACGCTTCCGATCGGGCGGTCATGCGGGCACGCGAGCGGGCGCTGAGCGGCGCCCGGGAAACGGCGACGCCGCGCGGACCGCAAAGACGCGGCACGGCCGCCGCCGCGTCCGGCGTTCCGCACCCGCAGACCAGGGACCGCATCCTCAGCTCCTGGGAGCGATGCCGCCGGCACGCCGTCGACGCCGACCGGCTGCACGTACCGCACCTGGAACAGCACATCGACTGGGACAGCCGCCTGCTGGCCGCTGCGGCACCGGTGCTCGACCGCGTCGGGGAACTCCTCGCGGACTGCACGGCCAGTGTGGTCCTCGCCGACGCCGCGGCCCGCGTCCTGACCTGCCGGGGCGGCGACCCGGCCGTGGTCCGCCTGATGGACCGGGTGCACCTGGCACCGGGTTTCAGCTACGCCGAAGAGGCCGTCGGCACCAACGGGATCGGCACCGCGCTGGCCGAACGGCGCCTGAGCACCGTCTTCGGCCCCGAGCACTTCGCCGAACCGCTCCAGCGCGCCGCGTGCGCCGGCATTCCCGTACGCAACCCGCTCACCGGGCGCCAGGAAGGCGTGGTCAACCTGACCTGTCTGCGGCAGGACGCCTCGCCGCTGATGGCCGCGGTGGTACGGCGGGCCGCCGCCGACATCGAGGAGCGGCTGCTCGACCGCTACTCCGGCGGTGAACGCGCGGCCCTGGACGCCTTCCTCGCCGCCGTGCGCCGCACCAGCGGCCCGGTGGTCCTCGTGACCCCCACCCTGCGGACGGCCAACACCGACGCGGTCAGTCTCCTGGAGCCGCAGGACCTGCGCCAGTTGGGCGCGCTGGCCGCCGACCTGCTGGCCGCGCCGCCGGGCAGCCGCAGGCAGCGCGTCGACGCGTCGCTGCGGCTGGCCTCCGGTCCCGACGTACGGGCCCGCTGCACCCTGATCGGGCCGCCGGACCGGCCGGTCGGCTGCCTGGCCGGTGTGACGATGCCGGAGGCCCGTACCGCCACCGCCGCACCGGGACGGACGTCCGCCCCGCAGGCCCCGGCACACCGGCCCCCGGCGGCGCTCCCGGCACTGCTGCCGGGCCTGGCGGGCAGCTCGCCGTCCTGGCGTTCCGCGAGCCGGGACGTCGCGTCCGCCTGCCGGCAGCGGCTGCCCACCCGGGTGGTGGGCGAGGCGGGCGTCGGCAAACTGGCGCTGGTGCGCGCGGCCCACCACTGGGTACGGCCCGGGGCCGCCCTGCGTGTCCTGGACCTGGCTACCACCCAGCGCACCCCGCATGTGCTGGCCCGTACCGAGGAAGCCCTGCGCGACGAGGACGGCACGGTGGTGCTCCGGCACCTGGAACTGGCCGGCCGGGAGCTGACACACCGGCTGGAAGCGCTGCTCGTCGGGGCCCGCCGCAACCGGGGCGCCGGTCCCTGGGTGGTCGGCCTCCACACCGTCCCCGGACCGGGCCCGGTTGCTCCCGCCGCGCCCGCGGGCCCGGTGCCCCCGGCGCTGGACAGCGCCGTCTTCCCGTGCACGGTGGCGGTGGCGCCGCTGCGCTACCGCCCCGAGGACATCCGCGAACTCGTCCCCGCGCTGCTGGCCCGGCACGGCCGCGGCGGCACCGTGTCCTGCACTCCGGCGGCGCTCCAGGTCCTCACCCGCTTCGACTGGCCCGGCAACGTACGGCACCTGAGCCAGGTGCTCCAGCAGGCGGCACGCGGGCGCCGCCAGGCCGACCTCCAGCCGCACGACCTCGCACCCGAGTGCCACAGCACCTGCCGCCGCACCCTCACCCCCTGGGAAGCCGCCGAACGCGACACGATCGTCCGGGCCCTGCACGACACCGCGGGCAACCGCGAAGCGGCGGCCCGGCAGTTGGGCATCTCGCGGGCCACCATCTACCGCAAGATCCGGCTTTACGGCGTCACGGTGGCGCCCGCGAGAGCCCGGTGAGGAGAGGGGGGCCGACTCCCGTACAGGCAGGCCCGTTTCGGGACGGCCCATACAGGAGAGCCCGTTCAGGACGGCTCCGGGCGCTGCCCGGTGGCGACCACGCCGGCCGAAGCGGCGGCGATGCACCCGATCGCCGCCCACTGCACCGCCGTCAGCCACTCCCGCAGGAGCAGCAGCCCGGCCAGGCCCGCCACGACCGGCTCCAGACTCTGCAGCACACCGACCACCCGCACCGGCAGCCGGCGCAGCGCCGTGAACTCCAGGGAGTACGGGACCACCGCCGAGAGGAGGGCGACCCCCAGCGCCATGGCAAGCGTCGACGGCCCGGTCAGCCGTGCCGCGCCGCTCTCCACCAGGCCGTACGGAACGGTGAGCACGGCCGCCCACGCCACCGCGAGGGCCAGCGGCCCGGCGCCGTGCGAGCGGGCGCCCGCCCGGCGGCTCAGCAGGAGATAGCTCCCCATGGCCGCGGCGGACGCCAGCGCGTAGGCCAGACCGGCCGCGGGCAGGGAACCGGCCGCACCCGGGGCCGCGAACAGCAGGACGCCGGCCACCGCCAGTACGCCCCACAGGGCGTCGCGCCACCGCCGTACGGACCCGAGCGCGATCGCCAGAGGACCCAGCAGTTGCAGGGTCACGGCGACTCCCAGCGGCAGGTACGCCATCGCCGAGTAGACCAGGTTCATACCGGCGATCGACGTACCGAAGGCGAGGACCAGCAGCCGGTCTCCGCGTGCGGCGGGCAGCCGGGGGCGCCGCCACAGGAGGAGGACCACGGCGGCGAGGGCCAACCGCAGCGCCACCACGCCCCACGGTCCGCCGACATCGTCTATCAGCCCTTTGCCGAGGGCCTGGCCGAGCTGCACGCACACCACGCTGCGCAGCACGAACACCGGCGCGGGCGGGCCCGGCCGCCGCGGTCGTACGGCCGTCGGGTCCGGCCCGGCGGTAGCTCCCGTCTCCGCCGGCACATGGCCCGCGTCCGTCCCGGCACTGCTTCGCTGTGACGCCATGAACCCAGCGTGCGTCCGGCGATCGTGCGGGTCCATCGCAGAATTTCGCACGGCATCGTGTTGAATCACCGCATGATCGATCTGCGGCTGCTCCAGACGCTGCGCGTGCTGCATGCCCAGGGGACGGTGACGGCCACGGCACGGGCCCTGCACCTGTCGCCGTCCGCGGTCTCCGAGCAACTGCGCCAACTGGCCCGGCAGGTGGGCGCGGACCTGCTGGAGCGGGACGGGCGCCGGCTGCGCCTCACCGAGGCCGGGCACGTGCTGCTGAGCCACGCCGACGCGCTGACCGCGCAGTGGGAGCGGGTGCGCGCGGATCTCAGCCGGCACGACGCCAGTCCGTACCGCACCCTGCGCGTCGGCGGATTCGCCACCAGCGTGGGCCCCCTGCTGGCGCCCGCGGCACAGGCGCTGCTGCGCGAACCCCGCCCGGTCCGGGCGCTGCTCACCGAGACCGAGACCGACCGGTGCTACCGGCAACTCCTGTCCGGGGAACTGGACATCGCCGTGGTGACCCCGCTGTCCGGCAGCCCGTCGTCGGACGATGCCCGCTTCGACCAGCAGCCGCTGCTCGACGAGGCGCAGGATCTCGCGGTGCCGTCGGGTCACCCCCTCGCCGGGCGCGACCACGTCGAACTGGCCGACGCCGCCGGGGAGGACTGGATCTCCGCCCACCACGACCAGGATCACCTGGCCCGGGCGCTGTGCACGGCCGCCGGCTTCGCGCCCCGGATGACCCACCACGCGAACGCCTGGCACGCCGTCCTCGACATGGTGGCCCACGGCCTCGGCGTCTGCCTCGTCCCGCGCCTGGTCTCCTGCGCGGCGCACGCGGGCGTGGTACGCGTACCCGTACACGGCGACCCCCGGCCGCTGCGCCGCGTCCTGACCTGCGTACGCCGCGGCAGCCACGAACAGGAGGGCATCGCCCGCGGCCTCGCGGCACTGCGGGCCCGCGCCGCCCAGGTGCCGGCCGGCTGAACCGTCCACCTCAATTAGGCGCGGAAAAGTGCCCAGTTGGACGTCCCCTTTCGCCGCACCGCGCTGGATAACATGACCGGGATGTTGTGCTGAGCGATCGCAGAGCGGAGCGGGGGCCGCGCGCATGGGAAAGCCGGAATTGGCTGACATCTGGCCGCTGACCGCCATGCAGACGGGCATGTTCTTCCATGCCGGTTATGACCCGGGGGCCACCGACATCTACCGCAGTCAGACGGCCCTGGATTTCGAAGGGCCGCTCGACCTGGGAATGCTGCGTTCCGCATTGCAGCGGCTGATACGGCGGCACCCGCCGTTGCGCGCGGGATTCCGTACGCTGGATTCCGGGGAAACCGTACAGTTCGTGCTGCGCGAGGCCGAGGTCCCCTGGACGGAAATCGACTTGAGTGCGGCGGGCGATTCCGTTCTGCGGGAGGTGACGGAGCGGGAATGGCGGCGCCGGTTCGACCTCGCCGAATCGCCGCTGCTGCGGGTCACGGTGTTACGGCTCGCCGGTGGGCGTCACCGCGTTCTGCTGGGTCTGCATCACATTCTCTGCGACGGCTGGTCCATCGCGATTCTGCTCGACGAATGGATGACGCTGTACGAGCACGCCGGGGACCCCGCCTGCCTGCCGCCGGTGACGCCCTACGCCACGTACATGTCCTGGCTGGGCGCCCGGGACCGGGCCGCCGCTCTCGCGGCCTGGCGGCAGGCGCTCGCGGGCGTCCGGCCCACGCTGGTCGCGGCGGGCAAGGGGACCCGTGCGCCGACGGACCCGGCCGAGGTCCCGGTCGGTCTCACCGCGCCGCTGGCCGCCCGGCTGGAACGGCAGGCGCGCCGCCTCGGCGTGACGGTGAGCACCCTGGTCCGCGGCGCGTGGGGCATCCTGCTCGGCAGGCTGACCGGCCGCGACGACGTGGTATTCGGCACGACCGCCGCGGGTCGCCCGCCGGAGGTGCCGGGCATCGAGCACATGGTCGGGATGTTCATCAACACGCTGCCGGTACGGGCGCGTTGGGGCGAGCGGGAGCCGCTGGCGGACTTCCTGCGCAGGCTGTCCGCCGAGCAGGCCGCGCTGCTGCCGCACGAGCACCTCGGCCTGTCGGAGCTGCACCATCTCACCGGCACCCGGGAACTGTTCGACACGCTGGTGGTCTACCAGAACCTCCCACAGGAGATGCCGTCCGGCGACCTCGGCCACGGGGTGCGGCTCGGCGCGGTCACCGGGCGGTCCGCGGCCCACTACCCCCTCGTCCTGAACGCGCTGCCCGGCGACTTCCGGCTCACCTACCGGCCGGACCTCTTCGCCCGGGACGCGGCCGAGGCGGTGGCGGCCCGCCTGCTGCGGGTGCTGGAACAGCTCGCGGACGACACCTCGGTGCGGCCCGCGCAGATCGACGCGCTGCTGGCCGGCGAGCGCGAGCGGCTGACGACGGGGGTCAACGTCGGCCCGCCCGGCGTGACGGGGGAGACGGTGACCGGCGCCTTCGCGCGGGTGGTGGCGCGGTGCCGGGACCGGGCGGCCGTCGTCGGCGGAGGCGCGGAGCTGACGTACGGCGAGCTGGACCGGCGGGCGGATGCCGTCGCGCGATTCCTGAGGGCTCGCGGGGTGGGGGAGGGGGACCGGGTGACGGTGCGGCTGCCCCGGTCCCCGGAGCTGGTGGCCGTGCTGCTCGGCGTCGTCAAGGCGGGGGCGGCGTACGTGCCCGTGGACCCGGCCGGCCCGCCGGGGCGTACCGGCCTGATGACCGGCAACGCGGCGGCGGCCTTCGAGGTGACCGGGGCCGACCTGGCGGACGCCCTCGCCGGTACGGGCGGCACGGGGCCCGTACCGGCACGGGTGACGGCGGACTCGGCGTTCTCCGTGCTCCACACCTCCGGGTCCACCGGGGAGCCCAAGGGCGTGACGGCGACCCACGGCGGCGTCGCGTCGCTGGCGGCGGACCCCTGCTGGGGCGACTGCGCCACCGGCCGGATGCTCTTCCACGCCCCGCACACCTTCGACGCCTCCTTCCTGGAGATCTGGGTGCCGCTGCTGAACGGCGGCTGCGTCGTCGTGGCCCCCGCCGGCGTCGCCGACTCCGACCTGCTGACGGGCCTGGTCGCCGACGCGGGCCTGACGGCGGTCCACCTGACGGCCGGTCTGTTCCGGGTGCTGGCCCAGGAGACCCCGGAGTGCCTGGCCGGTCTGCGGCACGTCCTGACCGGCGGCGACGTGGTGCCCGCCGAGGCCGTGGCCCGCGTCGCCCGCGTCTGCCCGGACGTGGAGATCCGCCACCTGTACGGTCCCACCGAGACCACCCTGTGCGCGACCGTCCACCGGCTCCGGCCGGGCGCCCCCGTGCCGGAGCCCCTGCCGCTGGGCGGCCCGCGCTCCGGCGTCCGCCTGTACGTCCTGGACGGCGGGCTGCGGCCCGCACCGGCCGGCGTCCCGGGCGAGCTGTACGTGGCCGGGTCCGGCGTCGCACGTGGCTATCTGCACCGGCCTGCACTCACCGCCGATCGGTTCGTCGCCTGCCCTTACGGCGGGCGCATGTACCGCACCGGCGACCTCGTGCGCTGGAACGCCGACGGGCACCTGGAGTTCCTCGGCCGCACCGACGACCAGGTCAAGATCCGCGGCTACCGCGTCGAGCCGGACGAGACGGCCGCCGTCCTGGCCCGCTGCCCGGAGGCCGCCCAGGCGACGGTCGCCGTACGGGAGGACACCCCCGGGCACAAGCGGCTGGTTGCCTACGTCGTCCCCGCGCGCCCCGGCGCCCCGGTCGCCGACGCCGTCCGGCGGTTCGCGGCCGCCCACCTGCCGGAGTATCTGCGGCCCGCCGCGACCGTCGTCCTGGAACGGCTCCCGCTGACCCGGAACGGCAAGGTCGACCGGGCGGCCCTGCCCGCGCCGGACCCGGCGCCCGAGGCCGCCGACGGCCGGGCGGGCACGCCGCAGGAGGACCTCCTGTGCTCCCTGTTCGCCCAGGTGCTCAAGGCGCCCAGGGTCCGCCCGGACGACAGCTTCGTCACGCTCGGCGGCGACTCGCTGCTGGCCACCCGGCTCGCGAGCCGCATCCGTACCGTACTGGGCGTCGAAGTCTCCAACCGCATGCTGTTCGAGCATCCGACCCCGGCCCGGCTCGTCCGGCGCCTGGACCGGCTCGGCGCGGCGCGCCCGGCGGTGACCCCCGCCGTGCGGCCCACCCCGCTGCCCATGTCCTCCGCCCAGCAGCGGATGTGGTTCCTCGACCGGCTGGAGGGCCCGGACAGCGTCAACAACATCACGCTGTGCCTGCGGCTGTGCGGCACACTGGACCGGGCCGCGCTGGAGGCCGCCTGGCGTGACACGGCCGTACGGCACGAGACGCTGCGCACGGTCTACGGGGAGGCGGACGGCGCCCCGTACCAGGAGATCCTGGCGGAGGCCGACGTACGCCTGCCGACTGTGGACGTGCCCGAGCAGCGATTGCAGGACGCGCTCGCCGCCGAAGCGGGCCGGGGCTTCGACCTCACGGCCGCCCCGCCGTGGCGCGTCACCCTGTTCGCGACCGGGCCCGGCGAACACGTACTGCTCGTGGTGCTGCACCACATCTGCGCCGACGGCTGGTCGCTCGGCATCCTCGCCCGGGACCTGTCGGCCGCGTACACGGCACGCGTCGAAGGACACGCCCCGGACCGGCCGCCGCTGCCCGTGCAGTACGCGGACTTCACGCTGTGGCAGCGCGAGCTGCTGGCGGACGAGGAGGACCCGGCGAGCCTGTTCGGCAGCCAGCTCGCCTACTGGACCGGGGCCCTCGCGGACCTGCCGAACGAGCTGGACCTGCCCGCCGACCGGCCGCGCCCGGCCACCGCGAGCCACCGCGGCCGGACCCTGGCCGTCCGCACACCGGCCCGCACCCACCGGCGCCTGCTGGAGGTCGCCCGGGAGTGCGGCGCGACCCTGTCGATGGTGACGCAGGCGGCGTCGGCGGTGCTCTTCTCCCGGCTGGGCGCGGGCGACGACATCCCGTTCGGCGCGCCGGTCGCGGGCCGGGTCGACGAAGCCCTGGACGACCTGGTGGGCTGCTTCCTGAACACGCTGGTGCTGCGCACGGACGTACGCGGCAACCCCACGTTCGCCGAACTGACCGCCCGGGTACGCGAGGCCGACCTCGCCGCCTACAGCCACCAGGACCTGCCGTTCGACCGCCTGGTGGAGGTGCTGAACCCCGACCGGTCGCTGTCCCGGCAGTCGCTGTTCCAGCTCGGCTTCGCCTTCCAGAACACCCCGGACACCGCGCTCTCCTTCGCCGGGCTGACCGCGTCCCCCGAGCCGTGCGCGATCTCCTCGACCCGCTTCGACCTTTCGCTTCTGCTGCGCGAGGATCACGACGCGGACGGCGCTCCGGCGGGCCTGGTCTGCCATCTGGAGTACGCCACCGACCTGTTCGACGCGGACACCGTACGGACCGTGGCGGACCGCCTGGTCCGCGTGCTGGAGCAGGTCGCGGACGATCCGTACGGACGGATCGGCGACCTTGACGTACTGGACGAGACCGAACACCACCGGCTGGTCATGGGCTGGAACGACACCGAACGCCCGCTGCCGGACGGCACGTTCATGGACCTCTTCCGGGCGCAGGCGGCCCGCACCCCGGACGCGGTGGCGCTGCGCTGCGGCTCCGACACCGTTCCGTACGCCGAACTGGACGCGCGGACCGACCGGTTGGCGCGGTACCTGGTCGGCAAGGGAGTCGGACCCGAGACGCGGGTCGGGCTGTGCCTGCCGCGCGGGGTGGACATGATCGCGGCGATGCTGGCCGTGTGGAAGGCGGGCGGCGCGTATGTGCCGCTGGACCCGGACTACCCCGCCGAGCGGCTCGCGTACATGGTGGCCGACAGCGGCGCGGCCCTCGTCCTCGGTACGGCCGGCACGTCGGCCGGTATCCCGCCCGGACCGGCGGTCGTGGAGCTGGACGCGGTGGCGGAAGTCATCGACGGTGAGTCCGCGGCGCCGCGCCAGCAAGTCGTGAACCTGGACCAGTTGGCGTACGTGATCTACACGTCCGGTTCGACGGGACGGCCCAAGGGCGTGGCCGTCCCGCACCGCGGCGTGGTCAACCTCGCCATGGCGCTGCGGCCGGTGCTCGGCGCGGGCGAAGGCGTGGTGGGGCTGCAGTTCGCGTCGTTCAGCTTCGACGCGGCCGTGATGGACGTGGCGGTCACGCTGGCCGCCGGCGGCACCCTGGTCATCGCCACCGGCCCGGAACGCACCGATCCCGAGGCGCTGGCCCGCCTGGTCGGCTCGTACAGCGTCAGCACGGTGTGCATGGTGCCGTCCCTGCTCGCCATGCTCGACCCGGCGGCCCTGCCCGGGATACGGAACCTGGTCGTGGGCGCCGAGCGGCTGCCCGCCGACCTGGCGAGCCGGTGGGCGGGGCGTACGCGGATGTGGAACACCTACGGCCCCACCGAGGCCACCGTGATCAGCACCGCCACCCGCGTCGCCCCGGACACCGGCCCCGGGGACCGGCCGCCGCCGATCGGCCGCCCGGTCGGCAACGTCCGCGCGTACGTGCTCGACGCCGCCCTGCGCCCGGTCCCCGCCGGGGTGACCGGCGAGCTCTACACCACCGGTCCCGGCCTGGCCCGCGGCTACGTCAACCGGCCCGCCGCGACCGCGGAACGGTTCGTGGCCTGCCCGTACGGCGGACGCATGTACCGCACCGGCGACCTGGTGCGGTGGGACGCCGACGGCGGGCTGGAATTCCTGGGACGGGCCGACGACCAGGTCAAGATCCGCGGGTTCCGGGTCGAGCCGGGTGAGATCGAGGCGGTGCTCACCGCGCACCCGGCCGTCGCCCGGGCTGTGGTGACCGCCCGCGTGGACCGCACCGGCGACCGGCAGCTGATCGGCTACGTCGTCCCGGCGGAGCGCGCCGACGCGGACCCGCAACTGCTGCGCGACCACGTGGCCCGGTTCCTGCCGGGGCACCTCGTCCCGGCGGCGATCGTGCCCCTCGAAGCGCTCCCGCTGACCCCGAACGGCAAGACCGACCGGGCCGCGCTGCCCGCCCCGGACCGCGTACGCCCGCAGGCCGACCGCGGCCCCCGTACCGCCACCGAACGCGCCGTCCACCACATCTGGTGCCAGGTGCTCGGCCGCCCGGAGTTCGGCATGCGGGAGAAGTTCTTCGACGCGGGCGGCACCTCGCTGAAGCTGATGGCCGTACGCAGCGAACTCGCCCGGCTCAGCGGCCGGAACCTGCCGGTCGCGCTGTTCTTCGAGCACTCGACCATCGAGGCGATGGCCGAGACCGTCGACCGCCGCGGGACGGCCCCGGTGGACGACGGCCTCAGCCACGAGCTGTAGCGCGGACCTGACCGCCCGGAGAATCGGAGAAGACACATGAGGACGGGTGACGTCGCGATCATCGGGGCTGCCGGGATCTTTCCCGACGCGGCGGACCTGGAGACGTTCCACGACAATCTGCGCGCGGGCCGCGACAGCGTCGGCAGGCCGGGACGCGACCGGCTGCACCCCGGCGACGACCCCGGCGAACGCTATCTCGCCATGGGATACCTGGACCGGATCGACCTGTTCGACCACGAGCTGTTCGGCATCCCGCGGCGCGAGGCCGAACTGATGGACCCGCACCAGCGATTACTGCTCCAGCTCACCCACCAGGCCATCGAATCCGCCGGGTACGCCCCGGCCGCGCTGCGCGGCTCGGCCGCCTCGGTCCTGCTCGCCGCCGTGGAAACCGGCCCCGATTGGGTCGCGGAGACCGACCGGGACGTGGTCCAGCTGCTCGGCACGTCCACGGCCGCGCTCGCCGCCCGCCTCAGCTACCTCTTCGACCTCCAGGGACCCGCCCTGGTGGTGGACACCGCGTGCAGCAGCGGGCTGACCGCGGTGCACCTCGCGGTCCGGCAACTGCGCACCGGGGAGGCGCCGCTGGCCATCGTCGGCGGCGTCAACCTGCTGCCCCCGCCGGTCAGGAAGGCCGACTGGACACCGCTGCCGGGTCTGGAGTCGAGCGACGAGCGGTGCCGCCCGTTCGACGCCGACGCCAACGGCATGACCGCGGGGGAGGGCGGCGGCATCGTCGTACTGAAACTGCTGTCCGAAGCGCTCGCCGACGGCGACAACGTACGGGCCGTCCTCAAGGGTGTCGCCGTCAACCACAACGGCTACCGCGCCGCCACCATGGCCGCGCCGAGCCAGACGGCCCAGGCCGCCGTGCTGGCCGAGGCATGGCGGGACGGGGAGGTCGGGGCGGAGACCATCGGCTACGTCGAGTGCCACGGCTCCGGCACCCCGCTCGGCGACGTGGTCGAGGTGGACGCGCTGCGCCGGGCGTTCACCGCCGCGGGCGTGACCGCCCGGCAGTGCGCGATCGGCTCGGTCAAGGCCAACATCGGGCACCTCGGCAACGTGGCGGGCATCGCCGGGCTGTTCAAGGTCATGGCGGCGCTGCGGCACGGCGTCCACTACCCGGCCGTCAACTTCACCGCCCCCAACCCGCTGATCGACTTCACCGGCCCGGTGTACGTGAACGACGCGCCCCGCCCCTGGCCGGACGCGCCGACCGTACGCCGCGCCGGGCTGAGCAGCTGGGGCATGACCGGCACCAACGTGCACGCCGTACTGGAACAGGCACCCCCCGCCGCCCCCGATCCGGCAGCCGCGCCGGGAGCCGAACTGGTCACCGTCTCGGCCCGTTCGGCCACCGCCCTGGACCGCTACCGCACCCGCCTGGCTGCCTTCGCCGAGCAGACCGGCCAGCCCCTGCGGGCCGTCGCGCACGCGCTCAACCGGGGCCGTGACGACCATCCGTACCGGCTGGCGGTGACCGCCACGACGATCGGCGAACTGGCCGTACGGCTGCGCGCGGCCACCGCCCCCGAGGCGCCCGCGCCCGACGCGCCGCGGCCGGTCCTGCTGTTCTCCGGGGACGCGCTCCTCGACGACGCGGCCTGGGCCCGGCTGTGCGCGGACTTCCCCGTACCGGCCGGCTGCGCGGAACTCGACGCCGCGACCACCGACCCGGCGGGCCGCACCGTCGTCCGGCAGTACGCCCTCCACCACGTGGCCGAGTCGCTGGGGCTCACGGACATCGGCCTGATCGGCTCCGGGGCGGGCAACCTCGCCGTCCGCGCCGTACGGGGCAGGCTCACGCTCGCCGAAGCCGTCGCCGAGGCCGCCGGGCAGCGGCCGGACCCGGCACCCGACCGGGCGCGGCTGGAGCCGGTGGCGGCGGGGCTGGCCCGCGACGGAGCCCTGCTCGTGGCGCTCGCCGGCGGGGGTGTTCTCGCGCGCGAGATCGGCGCCCTCGCCCCGGACCTGACCGTCGTGGACCTCGCCGCCGACGGCTCCCGCGCCGAGGTCCTGGCCTCCCTCGGCCGCCTCTACGCCCTCGGTGCCGCCCTCGACTGGGAGCGCCACTACCGGGGCACCGGCATCCGGCGCATCGAGGCACCGACATACCCCTTCGAGCCGACCCGCTGCCCGTTCGGCCGCCCCCGCACCGAGCCGCCCGCCCCCTCCCGCCCGGCCGGGGCCGCCGCCGCGCCGTCCGGCCTCGCGGAGACCGAACGGCGCGTCGCCGCGGTCTGGGCGGACCTGCTCGACCGGCCCGACGCCGGGCCCGACTCCGACTACTTCATGCTCGGCGGCACCTCCCTCGTCGGCGTCGGCCTGCTGCGCCGCCTCCAGCAGGATTTCGGCGTACCGGTGACCTTCGCCGACCTGTACGCCCACACCACGGTCCGCGCCCTCGCCCGGCGGCTGCACGAACTGAGCGCCGAAGCGGGGGAAGCCGGGGCCGCCGGGGGACCGGACGACCTGCCGATACCCCGGATCGGGCGCGACGGCCCGCTGCCGCTGTCCTTCGGCCAGGAACCCCTGTGGTACCTCGACCAGGTCAACCCGGGCAGCCCGCTCTACAACGTCCCCGCGCCCCTGCACCTGACCGGCCCGCTGGACACGGCCGCTCTCCAGGACGCGCTGACCGACATGGCCGCCCGGCACGAGGTGCTGCGCAGCGCCTTCCTGACCGACGCCGACAGCGCGCCGTACGTGACGTTCACCGCGCCCGAACCGCTCCTCGCCGTCCTGGACGTGAGCCGGATGCCCGGGGAACAGCGCGGTCCGCGCGTCCGCACCCTCATCCGGGACGCCGTCGCGCAGCCCTTCGACCTCACCCGCGACACCCTGCTGCGGGCGCTGCTCATCAAGCGGGCCGAGGCGGACCACGTCCTCGTCCTGACCTTCCACCACACCGTCTTCGACGGCGGCTCCACCGCGCTGTTCACCCGTGACCTCGCCGAGTTCTACCGGGCCCGCAGCACCGGCACCCCGGCCCGCCTGCCCGAACTGCCCGTCCAGTACCAGGACTACGCCGCCTGGCAGCGCTCCCTGCCGGACGGAGCGCGCTGGCGGCGCAGCCTGGACTTCTGGCGCGCGGAGCTGACCTGTCTGGACCGCCCCGAACTGCCGCTGGACCGCCCCCGCCCGGACGTCCAGTCGTACGACGGCGAAGTGCTCCCCTTCCTCGTCGACGCGGAGAACGCCGAGCGGGTACGGGAGTACAGCCGCCGGCACGGGGTCACGACCTTCGTCACCATGCTCGCCGTGCTCGACGCGCTGGTGCACCGGTGGTCCGGGCACCGCGACATCGTCATCGGCGTCGCCACCTCCGGGCGCGTCCACCCCGACATCCAGGATGTCCTGGGCTACTTCAACAACCTCCCGCCGTTCCGTACCGACACCACCGCGGACCTGACGTTCGACGAACTGGTCCGGCGGTGCGCCGGCACCGTCGCGGGCGTCCTGGACCACGAGGAGATCCCGGTCAGCCAGATCGTCTCGGCGGCAGGCGCCCGGCGCGACCTCGCCCGGCACCCGCTGTACGACGTGACGTACACCTACCAGAACGTGCCGCAGTACGAAGGCGGCCTGGCCGGAGTGGAGATCACCCGGTACGCGGACACCGACATCGGCGGTGTGGTGCCCGGCACCGCGAAGTTCGACCTGTCCTTCGGCATCGTGGACGCCGGGACCGGCCCCATGATCGGCGAACTCGACTACGCGACGGCCCTCTTCGACCGGGCCACCGCCGACCGCCTCGTACGGTGGTTCCCCGAACTGGTCGCGGCGGCGATGGCGGAGCCGGGGCGGACGCTGGGGGAGCTGGGGGCGGAAGGGGCGCAGCCGGAAGCGCGTCCGGTGCTGCACCCGGCACTTGAGCCGCCTGCCTCCGTTGAGCCGCCCGAATCGCCGCCCGACGCCGAGCCGGTCCTGCGGAAGCTGTTCGCCGACCTGGTGGGCGTGGCCACGGTCCGGCCCGACGACGACTTCTTCGTCATCGGCGGGGACTCGGTGATGTCCATCCAGCTGGTGGCCCGCGCCCGCCGCGCCGGAGTGATGATCTCGCAGCGCGATGTCTTCGAACACCGGACGGCCGCGGCGATCGCGGCGGTGGCCACGGCCGCGGCCGCACCGCCGCGCACCGAGGCGGACGAGGGGACGGACCAGCGTGTGCCGCTCACGCCGGTGATGCGGGAGTTCGCCGAACGGGCGGGGATGCCGGGGCTGTTCGCGCAGACCGTGACCGTGGCCGTCCCCGCCGGAACGGACCCCGCCGTACTGGACGCTGCTTTCCGGGCGGTACGGGCCCACCACGCGATGCTCCGGGCCCGCCTGGCGGGGGAGGAGGGCACCGACCCGGCCACCTGGGCGCTGACGGTGCCGGGAGCCGACGCGGACGGCGCGGGTCCCCACGTTCGCCGGGTGGACGCGGCAGACCTCGATCCGCGGGAGCTGGCCGGTCTCCTCGAACGGGAGGGCCGGGCCGCGGCCGGGCGGCTCGATCCCCGCGCCGGGATCACCGCGCAGCTCGTCCTGCTGGACCGCGGGACGTCCGAGGAAGGCCGTCTGCTGCTCGCCGTCCACCACCTCGTGGTCGACGTGCTGTCCTGGAAGGCCATACTGTCCGACCTGGAAACGGCGTACGAGGCGCTGGCCGCGGGCGAACCCGTAAGCCTCCCGCCCGTGCCGACCTCCTTCGGGCAGTGGGCGCGGACCCTGGCGTCACTCGCGGAAACTCCGCAGTGGCAGGCCGAACTCCCCGCTTGGGAGCGCACGTTGGCCCCCGGCGAGCCGCTGCCCGGCGGACGTCCCCTGGACCCCGGGCGCGACACTCCCGCGCATGCCGGACACGTTTCCGTATCGCTGCCGGCTCCGGTGACCGCCGCGCTGCTGACGACCGTCCCGGCGGCGTTCTACTCCGGGACCGGCGACCTCCTGCTCGCCACGCTGGCCGCCGCGGTGGCCGGATGGCGCGCGGCGCGCGGGGACGGCGCCGGGCCGGTGCTGATCGACGTGGAGGGCCACGGCCGCGAACCGCTCACCGAGGACATGGACCTGTCCCGCACGGTGGGCTGGTTCACCTGCGTCTACCCCGTACGGCTGGACCCCGGCACGACCGACCTGGCCGAGGTACGGACCGGCGGACCCGCCGCGGGACACCTCATCAAACGGATCAAGGAACAACTCGGCGTCATCCCCGGCAACGGCCTGGGCCACGGAGCCCTGCGCTACCTCGCCCCCGAAACCGGCAGCGCCCTGGCCGGGCTGGCCACCCCGTCGATCGGCTTCAACTACCTGGGCGGACTCCTCGGCGGGGAAACCACCCCGGACAGCGGCTGGCGGCTGCTCGAACTGGGCGGCGAGATCGCGGAACACACCACCCTCGGCCACGCGCTGGAGACATCCGGCACGGTCATCGACGGCCCGGCCGGACCCGAACTGCACCTCTCCGTCACGAGCTCCCGCCACCTGCTCGACGAGAACGCGGCCCGCGCCCTGTGCCAGGACTGGGCCGCCCTGCTGACCGGGCTGGTGGCGTACGCCGAGCGGCCCGGTGCGGGCGGGCATGTGCCGTCCGACTTTCCGCTGGTCGCGTTGAGTCAGCGGCAGATCGAGCAGTTGGAAGCGGGGATCGTGGAATGAGCGTTGCGTTGCGCGTCGTGGCCACTCATCTGCCGGGGCGTACCGCCGTGGCGGACCTGCCGGAGCTGGCCGAACTGGGCGCCGCGGAACGGGCGTCCTGTCTGGCCCTCGGCATCGATACGGTGGCCGTCGGCCCGGACCTGTCCGCGGTGGACCTCGCGACCCGTGCCGGGCGGCAGGCGCTCGCCGCGGCTGGGCTCGGGCCGGAACGGCTGGACGGACTGGTCCTGATCGAGTCCCGGGCGCCGGAGACGTTCTCCACCTCCGAGGCGACCCGGCTGCAACGGCTCCTCGGCGCCGACCGGGCGTGGGCGTTCTCGGTGGGCGGCCTGGGCTGCGCCTCCGTGGTGCCCGCCCTGCTCGCCGCGGCCGGGCGGCTCGCCACCGAACCGTCCGCGGCGCACATACTGGTCGCGCACGGCAGCAAACCGGTCACCGCGCGCCGCTACCGGCACCCGGTGACCGTCAACGGCGACAGCGGCCAGGCCGTCCTGGTCTCCCGGGACGGTCCGCTGCGCGTCCGCGACATCCTGCTGGAGACCAGCGGCACGTACTGGGACCTGTTCCACGTCGACTACCGGGGCCGGGCGCCGGAGCAGTGGCGCGAGGAATGCACCGACGTGCCCACGTACGCGTTCCGGCTCGCGGTGGAGTCCAGGAAGCGGATCGCGGCGCTGACCGGCCGGCTGCTGGAGCGCAACGGCCTGGACCGGGACGCGGTCTCCTGTTACGTGGGACAGAACCTGTCCACCGCCGCGCACCGGATCGTCGCCGAGTCGCTGGACGTCAAGCTCTCCGCCGCATGCACCGACAATCTGCGCGACAACGGCCATCTCGGCCCCAATGACGCCCTGTTCAACCTCGCCGCCGCCGTGGACCGCGGGGAGCTGCCCGAAGGCGGGCTGGCCGTCGTCCTCAACATGAGCCCGGCGGCGGCGTGGAGCGCGATGCTCGTGGAACACGGCGCGGGGGAGGGCGGGGCGGTCTGCCTCTGAGCCGGCCCGCCGGTGGGGCCGGGACGGCAGTCCTAGTCCGTCGGCCGTCGCCGCGGGCGTCCCCGCAATACCGTGCCGTGCCGGTGCAGCTCTTCCAGGGCGTCGAGCATGATGGTGCGCTGGTGCCAGTCGAGCCACCGGCCGGCCTCCGCGCCCATCCCGTCCAGGGCGGTGGCCTCCGCGCGCGTGAGTTCCTGGTGCCGGCCGGGGAGGTGGAGGGAGTACACGCCGACGGTACGGCCGGCGGCCGAGAGCATCGGGATGCTGTGCACGGTGCGGGAGCCGACCGCGAGGATCATCTCGCGGGCCGGTTCGCTCAGCGTCCGGTCGGTGGAGACGTCGGAGAGGACGCGGACCCGGCGCCGGGCGGCGAGGGAGCAGGGCGTGCCCTCCTCGACCACGGCGAAGTAGTCCAGGAACTCCTCGCTGAGGCCGCGGTGCTGCTCCATCCGCAGCCCGATCGCCGGCTCCAGCGACTGGAGGTCGGCCATGGTGGTGTCGGTGACCGTCAGCGCCTGGTGCAGCACCTGCTTCAGGACGGTGCTGCGGTTGACCTTGTCCGGCCGGTGGCCGGGCAGGAACCGCAGCGCCGGCGGCATCCGGCCGGACCGGCCGGGGAACCACAGGCCCCGGTCGTCGTCGGGGCGGGGCACGGACACCACGGCGGACGCCAGGGCCCGCAGCTTCAGATTGTGCTGTTGTGAACAGCGCTTCATCAGCTCGAACGCGCTCTCCGCGTCCGGCAGCCGGTAGCGCTCCTGGAGCATGCCCTGCGCCTGGGAGACCAGTGGATGCGCGACGAGCTTGCCGCGCAGGTCGCGTACCTCGCGGCGGAGCCGGTCCAGCTCCGCCTGCCGGTCGTCCTCCGGGCTGTCGTCCCGGCTGCCGTCCGGGCCGCCGTTCGCGCTGGGGGCCACGGCGGCCGCGTCCGGCACGTACGCTGAGGACGGTGAGTCCTCCGGGTCCTGCATGGCTTCTTCTCCCGGGTAGGGTCCGTTACCGGGGCGCCGGGAGCAGACAGTGGGCGACGGGCCACCGGCAGCCCGGAAGGCGCCTCGACTTGCGAACCTAACCCATTCGGCGGTGGTGTCCCGCATGGCGCGGGGCTTTCGGAGCCGTTGTGGTGCGAGCCACTCGGCCTCCCGGCGACGGGCCGGACCGTGCCTCCGCCGGGCGGACCGGGCCGCTCAGGGCCTCGGGTCGGTGTGGCGCAGCCGGTGCGAAAACGCCTCCACGAGTGAGCCCCAGCCGCCGAGGGGGAGGAACACCGTCACCCACGACCCGTCGGCGAAGCCGATCTCGTGTGTGCCGTGCCGTACGTCCTTGCGGTCCCGCAGCCAGGCGATGTCCTGACGGGCGACGGCGTAGGCGGGCTCGGCGGCGTCCGCCACCTTCTTGCCGTCCGAGGTGAGCCGGACGCGCATCACGTGCAGGCCGCCCCCGGTGAGCAGCATCACCGACAGGTACTTCTCCTCCGTACGCGGGCGCAGCGCCGCCGCCAGCCGCCCGGCGGCGCTCTCCCAGCCGCCGTGCCACTGCGCGCTGCGGTCCTCGCCCCGCCGGTCCCAGGCGTCCATCGCCGCGTTGAAGGGATTGATCCGGTCCAGCGCCAGATCGACCCGCTCCGCGCCGTTCAGCAGCCGGTCGGTGGCCCTGGGCCGGAGGCCGAACGCGTCCACCCGGTACGGCTTCGGCGGCTGCGGCACCCGCTCACCGGGCTCGACGGTGTGCCCGTCCACCACCGTCTCGCCGGGCGGCAGCAGCGCCGCCGCCCGCGCCTTGGCCTCGCGGAGCAGCGCGTGCCGGTCGGGCGGCGCCACCCATGCCTTGAGCCCGGACCAGAGTGCCTCGCCGATCCTCACCCGAACGCCTCCCGGACGGACTTCTTGGCCTGGTCGGGATGCTGCCCCATGCGCTCGTCGAAGCTCTGCGACGGCGGGCGCCTGCCGTACTCGTACGCCTCTTCCGCGAGCCCGGGGCCGTTCTCCGCGGCGGAGCCCGTCACGGCGCCGCCGATGTCGACGCCGAGCACGCCCTTGGTGATCTTCTTGCCCTGCTTCCACGCCATGTACTGGGCGATGTCGGATATCTCGGGCCGTTCGCCGCGCAGGAGGTTGCCGGCGATCCGCTTCCGCGCGCCCTTCCACTCCTTGATTTTCGCCCGGTCCAGCCCGCGCAGGTACCGGCGCAGCCGGGAGAGCTTGGCCAGGGCCCGCGTCTGCCGGGCGATGTCGGCGAGCTTGTCGGCCAGCTTCGCCGCGATACGGGTCGCCTTGGCCGCCCGGTACGCCACGTTCGCCGCGCCCGCGAGCGGGCCGATCGCCGCCGCCGCGCCCGCCGTGAGCACCGACAGGATCGCCGTGGTCGCGGCGGTGACCATCAGCGCCTCGACGATCTCCACCAGCAGGTCCGTCATCGCCTGCTCGGCGATGACGCAGGCCGCAGCCGCCATCTCCAGCAGCTCGGCGACGGTGTCCATGTCGTCGGCCTCGCCGAGCAGCGCCTGCTCGAAGTCGGTCATGGTCTTGCCGAAGCCCTGCGCGGCCTCGCTCTCCCACACCCGCTCCACGGACTTGCGCTCGGCGACCAGGTCGGCCACCACGTCCCGCAGGTCGCGGGCCGCGTCGCGCCACTCCTGGGCGGTCTTCTCCAGCAGCTCGCTGTCGCCGGTGACCCAGTCGAACCAGTCGTCGGCGCCGCACTGCTTGAGGATGCCCTTGATGACCTCGTCGAGGGTGGCGGCGAGCGGGTTGCTCCAGTCCAGGACGTAGTTGACGCGGTCGAGCGCGCTGCCCGCCGCTTGTCCGGCGCCCATCAGGCGCCGTTCCCGAAGCCGCGCGCCGTCTCGTCCTCGTTGGCGTCGTAGTTCTCCGCTGACCCGCGCACCGCCTCGGCGATGGTGCGCAGCATCTCCGCGCTGTCCTCCAGGTCCGTACCGGACTGGTCCTTCTGGCCGATGTAGTCGGCGCGCAGGCTGTTGGCCTCCGGGAGCTGCCCGAAGGTGCCGTCCGACAGATCGAGGGTGGCCGTACGGCCGCGGATCTTCGCGATCCGGTCGGCCGCGCTCTCGGCGGCGCGCGCGTAGGCGCGCAGCGCGTCGCTCTCGACGTTGGTGCCCTGACTCATGAGACCCCCGTTGCCATTTCTTTGCCAACGCATGACACACGAGCCTCGGGCGTACGTCAATCCGGACCCTGGTCAGCGGGGGTGTTGGCCCCTTTTTCGGTGGATGTGGGAAGGGCCGCGATGGCGCGGAGCGGCGTCAGTCGACCGGTTCCGAGGAGGCCATCAGCCGCGCCAGTTCGGTCCGCGAGCGGACGCCCAGTTTCCGGTAGACGCGGGTGAGATGGGCCTCGACCGTCTTGCGGGAGACGAACAGGGAGACGGCCGCCTCGGTGTTGTTCAGGCCGCGCGCCACCGCACGCGCCACCTGGAACTCCTGCGGCGTCAGCTGCCGCAGGACGCCGTCGCGCGCTGCCGGGGCCGTCAACGGGGCGCCGGTGGCGGCCAGTTCACCGGCGGCCCGGCGGGCCCACGGCACGGCGCCCAGGCTCTCGAAGCGCGCCAGCGCCGAGGTGAGCGGGGCGCGGGCGGCGGCGGGGTGGCGGTAGCGGCGCAGCAGTTCCGCTTCGCACAGCAGCGTACGGGCCTGCTCGAACGGGTCACGGGCGCGCTGGTGCGCCGTGAGCGCGGCGGCGAACGCGGCCCGCGCCGCCTCGTACGACTCGGCCAGCAGGCCACGGCAGCGCGCGGCGGCCGCCTCCGGGGCGGCCAGTCCGGTGGCCCGCGCGCGCTCCTCCAGCCAGTCCGTGACCTCCGTGGCGCGCGCGGCGTCGCCTGCCCGTAACTGCGCTTCCGCGAGGTCGGCGGCGCACGGCACCACCGCCGGATTGCCCACCCCCTGCGCGGTGACCAGCGCGAAACTCTGCTCCAACTGGTCGGCCGCGGCGCAGTGGTCGCCGTGCGCGAGGGCCGCCAGGCCCAGCGCGGCGGTCAGGTGCGCCTCCAGGCAGCCGATGCCGTACCCGCCGATCTCCCGCCGCGCGCGGCTCACCTGCTCCTCGCACCGCACCCGGTCGCCGCGCAGCGCGTCCAGCCGTGCGAGGCAGGCCAGGCTGTAGCCGACGCAGGCGTTCTGGCCCAGCTCCTCCGCCCAGCGCAGCGCCTCGGTGGCGTCGCCGTACCCGGCGGTCCAGTGGCCGACGCGGGCCTCCAGCTCGCTGCGTACGGCCAGGGTGAACGGCAGCACACCGGGCGCGCTGTGCCGGCGGGCCGACTCCACGGCCGAGTTGAACAGCCGGCGGCTGCGGTCCCGGTCCTCGATCCAGTTCCACGCCTGCCCGGCCAGCGCGTACAACTGCTGATTGCGTACCGGATCACCCGTGCAGTGGCCGTCGGCCGCGCCCAGCATCTCCCTGCCCCGGCCGGTCTGTCCGGACAAGGCCAGCGCCGAGCCCAGCAGGGCCATGCTCAGCCAGCGGTCCGGGCCCGACTCCGAGGCCAGCTGGAAGGAGTCCTCGGCCGTACGCACCGCCGAGGCCACCCGGCCGTCCATGCTGGCGGGCACCACCGCCTCGGCGAGCAGCACACACGCCCGTACGGGATCGGTACGGCGGATGTTCTGCGCGGCCTCGACGAGGAGTTCGTAGGCGCGCGCGGGCTCGCCGTTCCAGGTGTGGATACGGCCCAGCAGTAATTCGATGTCGGCGCGCACGGCGGGCTCCGCGGTCGTGCGCAGGGCTTCCTCGCACCACTGCGAGCTGGACGCCGAGCCGCCCAGGAAGGCGTCGGACGCGGCACGGTGCAGCAGGTCCGCGCGGGCTGCCCGGTCCCCGGTGAGTTCCGCGGCGCGCCGCCAGGCGAGCGCGGACTCCTCGAACGCGCTGCGCCGGCGGGCCTCCTCCGCCGCCTCGGACAGGGCGGCGGCGGCCCGCTCGTCCGGGCCGGTGGCGGCGGAGGCCCGGTACCAGGCGTGCAGCGGGCCGCGGGTGACGTCCGCGAGGGCGCCGAACGCGGCGAGCCGGTACGCCAGCGGCGCCCGCCCCAGGACCAGCGGGCGCAGCACGGGATGGCGGAAGTCCAGCCCGTCACCGGTCGCCGTCACGAGCCCGTCCTCCTCGGCCGGGCACAGCGCCTCCAGCGACAGGCCCAGCACCGCCAGGGCCTCGCACAGCCCGGTCAGCTCCGTCGACCGGTGCGCGGCCAGCACGGTCAGCGCCTGCCGGGTGGCCTCCGGCAGCGCGCGGATACGCGCCGACCAGGCCCGCTCCAGATGCCGGCCGAGCGAGGGCGGGTTGTGCATCGGCTGCTCGCCGCGCCGCTGTTCGGGGGTCAGGGAGTGGGCGGCCTCCAGGAGGGCGAGGGGGTTGCCGCCGCTGATCTTCACCAGGTCCGTCTCCACCGCGGGCGCGGCCACGATCCCGTGCTGCCGCAGCAACTGCCCGCACTCGCTCCGCGACAGCCCGGTGACCTCGACGGACGGCAGGCTGTGCGGCACTCCAGGCTCGCCCTGGTCCTCGCGCGAGGTGAACGCGAGGGCGACCCGCTCGCCCGCCACCCGCCGCGCGACGAACAGCAGCACCCGCTGCGAGGACGGGTCGATCCACTGGAGGTCGTCGACGAGCACCGCCACCGGCCGCTTCTCGCCGAGCGCGGCCAGCACGTTCAGCGCGCCCATGCAGGCCGCGTACGGATTGGCCAGCGGCTCGCCCGACAAAGCCAGGCACGATTCCAGCGCCGCGCGCTGCACCCCGGGGAGTTCCCTGAATTCCGTATCAAACGGGAGCAACAGGTCGGCGAGGGCCGCGAACGGCAGGACCGTCTCCGACTCGATGCCGCGCGCCCACAGCGCCGCGTCCCCGGCCTGCCCGGCCGCGTACTCCAGCAGCGCCGTCTTGCCCACCCCGGGCTCGCCCCACAGCAGCAGCGCCGCGCCTCCGTCCGCCCCCGCCGCCAGCAGGTCGTCGATCAGACGGCGCTCGCGCTCACGGCCCACGAGGCCGGGGCCCGCCGGGCGGGCGGGCCGGGACCAGCCGGAAGTCCGTTGCCTGCCGTCCATGTCGCCCCCCGGGTGCCCACAGGTGCCGTACGTCGGCCCGTCCTCAGGCGCCGGGACCATCATGCTCCCGCGGGCAGCACCCCTGAAGAGCTTGCGCATATGTGGGGAGGTCCCTGAAGCGCGGGCCCGGCGCATGGGGTTGAGTGGCAGCACGCGCGGACGGAGAGCGCGGACGGCGAACTCGGGGGGCACGTCATGACAGGCTCCGCAGAACCCGGTCACCGACTGGATTCGGTCGAGATCAAGGTCACGTTCTCCGACGCGCGGGCGGAGGTGGCCGCCAAGGCTCTGGCACCGGACGACGGGGGCGTCTGGTGCCAGGTCTTCTTCTGCGAGGGGCCCCGCCGTCGGCCGGGCGAACTCCCGCTGCTGGAAGCCGGGTTGATATTGCGGCTGCGGGCGCGCCAGGACAAGGAGGGCGACTCCACGGTCAAGCTCCGGCCCTGCCGCCGGGCCCGGGTGCCCCGCCACTGGCTGGACTTCCACCGGCGCGGCGACGACGAACTCCGCCTGGAATCCGACTGGTCGGGCGAGCGGCAGGTGCTCGCGGCCTCGCTGACCCGTACCCGCGACCGCCACGACATCGACGCGGTGACCGACGGACAGCGGCCGCTGCACACCGCCTTCTCCCACGCCCAGGAAGACTTCCTGGCCGACTGCGCCGACCTGCCCGTCGACTTCCGGGAGCTGACCGTGTACGGGCCGGTGCGCGCCGAACGCTGGCGCGGCGTCCGCCACCGGCGCCACGAACTGACCGTCGAGCGCTGGTCGCTGACGCCGCACGGCGGGCCGCCGCTCGACTGGCTGGAGGTCTCCGAGCGGGTGGAGCCGGAGGGCGCGGAGGTGGTACGGGCGTCGCTGCTGGCCCTGCTGCGCCACCTGGACCTGCAGCCGGACCTCGCCCAGCAGACCAAGACCCGGCGCGTCCTGGAGGCGCTGACGAGAGACGTGTGATCGCACGTGGAGGTAGCGGTATGGGGGGACTGCCGTTTCGCCTGGACGTCTTCGAGGTCCGGGACGAGTGGGTGATCATGTGTACGTCGCCGCTCGGCCGGGCCAGCGCCAAGGTGCGCCCGCCCTACGGGCCCGACGAGCTGCGGCTGATGCTCGCCGAGGTCCGGATGGCCCTGATCAGATCGGCCAGCCCGGTCATCACCCGCCGCGCCTCGCTGGTCGAGAAAAGCGTCCGGGATTTCGGTGAACGGCTCTCCGACACCGTGCTGACCGGCGACATCCGGCTGCTCTTCGACCGCTGCCGGGAGCACGCCCGGCAGCAGGACGAACCGCTGCGCGTCGTGCTGGGCCTGGACGGGCCGCAGGTCTCCGGCATCCCCTGGGAGTTCGCGATCGACCCGTACGCGCGCGACAGCTACCTCGGCCTGCGGGTGCCGGTCGTCCGCTCCCCGCAGCTGATGGGTGCCCCCGCGCCGGTGTGTGTGACGCCGCCGCTGCGTGTCCTCGGCGTGATCTCCCGGCCCACCGATCTGCCCGCGCTCCAGAGCGAACGCGAACGCGACGAGATCACCCAGGCGCTCCAGCGGGTGAGCACCGATGTGGCCGTGGACTGGCTGCGCGGTGACAGCTGGCAGGAACTGGCCGAGGCGGTCCGCGACCGCGCCCCGCACGTCCTGCACTTCGTCGGCCACGGCGGCTTCGACCCCGAGACCGAGTCCGGGTACCTGGAACTGTCCGCCGAGGACGGCACCGCGATGCACGTCTCCGGCACGGACCTGGGCCGCCTGATCCACGACAGTCCCCAGCTGCGGCTGGTCGTGCTGAACGCCTGCGAGTCGGCGACCAGCGGCGCCGAGGGCGTCTTCAGCAGCACCGCCGCGAAGATCATGCGGGAGGGGGTGCCGGCGGTGGTCGCGATGCAGTACGAGATCACCGACCCGGCCGCGCTCGCCTTCGCGTCGTCCTTCTACACCGGCATGGCCCGCGGGCGCCCGGTCGACCGGGCGATGACGCTGGCGCGCGAGAGCGTGAAGATGACGCTGCCCGGCAGCCTGGAGTGGGCGACGCCGGTGCTGTTCCTGCGGTCCGACGAGACACAGCTGTTCGTCGTACCGGAGCGCGCGGAGCAGGCGGAGCCGTCCGGCGCGGGGGAGCGGGGCGCAGCGCCGTCGGCCGCATCCGGCGGCGATGTGGGGAGCCTGGCGTCCGAACGGACCGTGCCCCAGCGGGCGCCCGGTTCCGGCCCGCCGCCGGGCGGCGCCGTGCCCCGACCGTCCGCGCAGCCCCCGCCCGCGTACCCGCCGTACCAGCCACAGCCAGCCTCCGAACAGCCCTGGGCGGCCGGTGTACGGGACAAGTTCGCACGCTACATCCGCAGCCGGCCGGTCACACCGCAGCCCGGCCCCGTGCCCAGCGCGTCCGCCGCCCAGGGCGCCCGCACCGTCCCGCCGCAACCCACCACACCACCCGGGGACACCGCCCCGTCCGCCACCTCCACCGCGCCACCCGCGTACACACCCCCGGTGTTCACCTCGCGCTCCGCCGACCGCCCCCGTACGCCCGGACTGCTCCCCGGCCTCGGCCCGTGCACGCAGGTCGCCATCGGCCCGCGCGACCTGCTCGCCGCCGCCTGCCTGGACGGCTCGCTGCGGGTCTTCCGGCTGGACCCGCCGGAACTGCTGGCGGAGTGCGCCGTCCGGCAGCACGGCCCGGTGCTGCGCCTGGCCTGGAGCCCGTGGCCCCGCCACATCGCCACCCTCCACGAGAACGGCACCACCGTCGTCTGGGACCTGGAGACGGAAGTGCCCGTACAGACGCTTCCGGGACGCGCCGGACAGATCACCGCACTGGCCTTCAGCGGCGACGGCCGCTGGCTCGCCATGGCGGGCGGCGACCGCATCCTGGTGCACGACACGAACGGCCGTATCGTCCGCAGCCTGTCGGCCGCCCCGGCGCCGCTGGCACCCTGCCTGGCCTTCGCACCCGGCGACCGGCACCTGCTGGCCGGCACCGCCGACGGCGCCGTACGCCGGCTCGACGTGCACGGACGCACCACCGTGCACTGGCCCCACCCGCAGCCGGTCTGCGCCTTCGCGGTCAGCGCCGACCGGCTCGCCACCGGCAGCCCGGACGGCCGGGTCCGCGCCTGGACCTGGAGCGGTCGGCTGCTGCACCGCGTCCACCAGGGCGGCGCCGTACGGGAGTTGGCGTTCGCTCCGGACGGCGCGGCGCTCGCGGTGGCGAGCGACGACGGCGTCCTCGTCCGCTGGAACCACGACGGCACCCCGCAGCACCGCGCCGAACTGACCGGGCGCCCGGTGGGCGTCGCCTGCACCGGCCGGGACGGCGCGGTGCTCACCGCGACCGACGACGGCGTCGTACGGATTCACCCGAGCACCGCCGCCCCCACCGGGCCGGACCGCCCCGAAGAGGCCACATGACCGACATCGAGATCTTCTGGCCCGCGGCGTACCCGCTCGACGCGGTGCACGCCACCGACGACCTGCTGCGCGAGGCCGGCATCCAGGCCACCTACCGGCGCGCGCCGATGCGCCGCGGACCGGAGACCTACGCGCTGGTGCTGCTGGCCGGGCACACGCTCCAGCCCTTTCTGCGCGCCGTGTTCGAACGGGTCGGTGAGGACGCGTACACCGGACTGCGCGGCTTCGTCCGCCGCCTGATCGGACGCAAGCCCGCCGTGGACGCCCCCGACGGCGTGGTCTTCGAATGCGTCCGCACCCGCGCCCAGTTCGTCTTCACCCACGGCCTGCCGGACGCCGCCTACCGGCAGGCCCTGGCGCTCGACCCGGGCACCGCACCGGGCCGGTGGGCCTGGCAGCACGAGCGGCAGACCTGGATCCGCTTCGAGGAACGCACCGAGACCGCCGGTCCCGCCGGCTGATCCCCCGCCCGTCGTACGGCCGGGGCGACCGGCAGCCCGTACGGCCGAACGATCCGACTGGAGAAGGAGGCCGTCATGGCCTATCCGCAAGGTCCGCCCGGCGAGGACTGGGGCGGCAACACCCCCTACACCGGCAACACCCCCTATGACGGCCAGTCCCAGCAGCCGCCCACCGGACCGCCACCGCCGCCGCAGTACCAGCCGCAGTACGGCCCCGGATACCAGCAGTACGCCAGGCCGCCGCAGAACTACCTCGTCCCGGCCATCCTGGTGACCCTGCTCTGCTTCCTGCCCACCGGCATCGCCGCCATCATCTACGCCACCCAGGCCAACGCGAAGTTCAACACGGGCGACTACGCCGGCGCCGAGCAGGCAGCCGGGAAGGCGAAGATGTGGACGTTCATCAGCCTGGGGGTCGGCCTGTTCGTCCTGCTGATCGTCATCATCTCCAGCGCGGCGGGGGGAGGCGGCTACTGACCGTGCCGCCGCACCCCGCCCGGCGCCGGACGGGCGCGGCCTGGTCCGGCGCCGTGCTGTTCGCCGCCCTGACCGCACTGGTGGCCCTGCGCGACCCGGAAGCGCCCGGACACTACCCCGGTTGCCCGTTCCGCGCCCTCACCGGACTGTCCTGCCCCGGCTGCGGCACGCTGCGGGCCCTGCACGCCCTCACCCGGGGCGATGTGGCCGCGGCCCTCGCCCACAACGCCCTCTTCGTGGCGGCCCTGCCGCTGATCCTGCTCTCCTGGCTGCGCGCGGTCCGGGGCCGGCCGCCGGTCCTGACCTCGGTGTGGGCGGGCGTGGCGGCCGTGGCCGTGCTGCTGCTCTGGGGCGTGCTGCGGAACTGCGTATGAGCGGGCGGGTGAGGTGTCCAGGTCCCGGCTGTGCGGCAGGCAGGTGAAACCCGTACTCCCGGTGTGTCTTTTCGCCGCTTACGGATAGTTCTGCGGCATGTGTGCCGGGCGGCGACCGCCGTCGCGGCACGGACGCATCCGGATCACCAGCGAAGTGCGGGAGTGCCATGACGACGACGGCCGACGACGCGCCACGCGAGAAGGGGCCGCTCCCGGCGGCGGAGGAGGAGGCGGCGCGGCGGGCGGTACGGCGGGCGGCGGACCACCTGCTGAGCCGCCGGCACACCGGGGGCTGGTGGGAGGAGGAGTTCACGACGGACGTGAGCTACGACGCCCACGACCTGTTCCTGCGGCATGTTCTGGGCATTCTGGACGAACGGGTGGCCACCGCCGGCGGGCGGTGGATCCGTTCGCAGCAGAGTGCCGACGGCTCCTGGCCCCTGGTCTTCGGGGGAGCCGGACACCTGGGGACCACCGTCCAGGCGTACGTGGCGCTCCGGCTGGCCGGCCACCGTCCGGACGAGGACCACATGGGCCGGTGCGCGGCCTGGGTGCGCGAGCAGGGCGGCGTGGCCGCCGCTCCGCTGGAGGCCCACGTGTGGCTCGCCATGTGCGGCCTGTGGTGCTGGGACGACCTTCCGGAGATCCCGCCGGAGATCATCGCCCTGCCCACATGGGCACCGCTGAACATCTACGCCTTCAGCTCCATCATGCGCCAGGCACTCGTATCGCTCGGTGTCATCAGCGCGTACCGGCCCGTGCAGCCGGTCCCCTTCGGCATCGACGAACTCTTCGTCCCGTCCGACGGCACTCCCGTACGCCCGGTGTCGGCGCCCATCACCAGGTGGGCCGGTGTCTTCCAGCGCGCGAACACCGTGCTGCGCGCGGGCCGCAGGATCACCCCGCGCGCGGTGCGCCGGATCGCCACGAACATGTGTGCCCGCTGGCTCCTCGAACGCCAGGAGACGGACGGCAGCTGGGGAGCGTGCACGCCCATCACCACATGGGTGACGCTCGCACTGCACCTGCACGGTTACGCACCGGACCACCCGGTGCTCAAGGCCGCGTTGCGCTTCTTGGACGAGAGCGCCTCCTGGCCCGAGGACGACATGCGGAAACTGCGGACCGTCCGCAGCCCGGTGTGGGACACCGGGCTGGCCGTCACGGCACTGCTCGATGCGGGCCTGGACGCCGGCCACCCCGCACTGGTCGGCGCCGCCGACTGGCTGCTGGCCCGGCAGAGCGACCGGCCCGGCGACTGGACCGCACGGCGGCCCCGCCTCGCTCCGGGCGGCTGGGCCTTCCAGTTCCACAACCGGACCTACCCCGACAACGATGACACCTCCGAGGTGGTCCTCGCCCTGCTCCGGATCGAGCACCCCGACCGGGCACGCGTCGACGACGCGGTGCGCGACGCGGTGCGCTGGTGCCTCGGCATGCAGAGCGCGGACGGCGGGTGGGCGGCCTTCGACGTCGACAACGCCAGTGCGCTGCCCGGCAAGCTCCCCTTCTTCGACTTCGGTGAGTACTGCGTCGACGCGCCCACCGCCGACATCACCGCCCACGTGGTGGAGATGCTGGCCGCCGCGGGGATGGCCGACGACCCCCGCACCCGGCGCGCCGTGCAATGGCTGCTCGGCCGGCAGGAGGACGACGGCGCGTGGTTCGGACGCTGGGGTGTCAACCATGTCTACGGCACCGGCTGCGTCCTGCCGGCACTCATCGCCGCCGGGACGCCCTGCGGCCATCCCGCCGTCCGGCGCGCCGTCACCTGGCTGACGTCCGTGCAGAACGACGACGGCGGCTGGGGCGAGGACTGGGAGTCCTACGCCGATCCGGGGCGCGTCGGCCGTGGCCCGTCCGTCCCGTCGCAGACCGCCTGGGCCCTGCTCGCGCTGCTCGCCGCGGGGGAACGCGACAGCGCCGCGGTGCGCTCCGGGGTGCGCTGGCTGACCGGACGGCAGACCGACGACGGTACGTGGGAGGAGCCGGAGTTCACCGGCGTGCTCGTTCCCCGGGCCGTGGCCTGCCGGTACGGGTACTACCGGCATGTCTTCCCCCTGATGGCGCTGGGCCGCTACGTCCACCGGCGCGACGCGGCGGCCACTCGCTAGCGGGAGCGCCGGACGGCGGTCCGCGCGGCCGCCTCGGACGGCCCGGCCGCGGTCACCGGTGCGGGAATCCCGGTGGCCGCGGCGGCGCCCGTGCAGTGGGAGCGGGTGCGGAGGTGGAAGACGAGCAGGGCCAGGGCGCTGGTCGCGGCGGACCAGGCGAGCGAGAGCAGGCCGTACGACCAGGGGGTACGGGAGGTGAACGCCGCCGCCAGCGCCATGCGGTCCGCGCCGTACAGAGGCAGCATTTCCAGGCCGGACAGGTCGACCACGTTGAGGACCGGGTTCTGCAGACCGGTGTCGACCAGGGCGAGCATGATGACCAGGAAGAAACCTTCCAGCTCACCGCGGACCAACGAGCCCAGGAGCAGGCCGATGCCGCCGTAGGCGAGGCCGGCCCCCAGGAGGCCGAGACCCAGGGGCCCCACCTGCCGCACGGGGACCGAGGCCGACAGGACGACCGTGGTGTACAGCGCCAGGAGCGCGGAAACCAGGGCGACGGCGGTGACCTTCGCCAGCAGCATCGGCAGGCGCGGGTAGCCGGCCAGCAGCAGCCGGCGGTCCATCTCCCCGGCCTTGAACGTCTCCATGAACATCACGAATCCGGTGACCAGGGTGACGGCGGCGAGCGCGTTGGCGACCTGGCTGACGTGACTCGCCCGGGCGACGGCGTCGGTGCCGGGGGAGCCCAGGGAGAAGCGCACCGGCCGGTCCGAGGAGCACAGGCGGGCCACGGCGATCCATACGGGGATGAACGCGACCGCCAGCAGGAGGGCCATGCGGTTGCGCAGCTGGCCGATCAGTGTGCAGCGCAGCATCTCGGTGAACGCCGCCGGGTGCCGCCTCATCGGATGGGCTCCTCGAAGGACAGGCGGCCCTCCCGCAAGTGTCCGACCGCGTCGAAATGGTGGAGGTCGTGCAGCAGATGGGAGACCACGACGATCGACCGGCCCGCATCGCGCAGGCCCGCGGCCAGCGCCCAGAAACGCTGGTGGGTGTCCCAGTCGAAGCCCTGGTACGGCTCGTCGAGCACCAGCAGCTGCGGGTCGTGCATCAGCGCGAGCAGCAGGTTCAGCTTCTGCCGCGTCCCGCCGCTCAGTTCGCCGGGCCGCAGGCGCTCGCAGCCGGCGAACGCCAGCAGATTTATCAGCTCGTGGGCCCGCGCCAGGGTCGGCAGCCGGTAGGCCACCTGGAACAGCCGCAGATGCTGCAGGACGGTGAACGAGTCGTTCAGTACGGCACGTTGCGGGCAGTACCCGACCGCCCCGGCGCGCGCCACCGTGCCCGTGTCGGGCGTCAGTTCGCCCACCGCGATGCGCAGCAGCGTGCTCTTGCCCGAGCCGTTCTCCCCGACGACACCGACCAGCGCCCCGGCCGGCACGTCCAGGTCGGCGCCGCGCAGCACGTGTCTGCGTCCGTACGCCTTCCACACGCCCCTGATCCGCAGCCGCGGCTGCCGCTCGGTCCCCTCTCCTGGCACGTCGGGCCCTTTCGTTCAGCGGAGTGTGTAGATGGAGGCGGCGAGGGCGAAGGTGTACCACTGCTCCACCAGGCGGTAGCTGCGCTGGTCGTGCTCCGGGCCGCGCAGCAGCCAGACCCGGGCCGCCAGCACCAGGCTCAGGCCGCACAGGAGGACATCGCTGGCGACGAGCCACCAGTGCGCGCCGGCGGGCGCCATCAGGAAGGAGTGGATGAAGACGGGGCCGACGGCGAAGCCGGCGCACAGGAAGCCCCGGGTGGGCAGCTCGCCGAAGACCAGGGGCATCGTGGAGCGGCGGACCACGCGGTCACCGTGCATGTCGCGCAGGTCCTGGACGGACATCAGGAAGGTCACCGTGATCGTCAGCGTCCAGATCCAGCGCCAGGCGTCCGGCGTGAGCACGGTGACGATCTCCCACGCGGCCGCCAGCTGGGCGATGACGCCGATCCCGGCGTACAGGTTCCTGCCCACCCAGTGGCGGCCCCAACCGTACTCGTGTTGCAGCAGGGACAGGATCTGCCACATCAGCGCCCACTTCAGGACGCCCAGGCAGTAGCCGTACACGGGGAAGGCGATACGTACGGCGACCAGGCGCAGCCGGGCGCCCCGGATGGTGCTCTCGCCGGTGACCAGCGGCCGGAAGGGCTTGTTGTGGCGGTCCTCCTCGACGCCGACGAGCTGGTTGGCCAGGGTGTGCTCGTAGATGAACAGCCAGAAGTACACCGCCCCCAGGACCACGGTGACCGCGGCCTCGCGCGGGGACAGCCGCGCGTGGACGGCCGCCGCCGCGACGAAGCAGGTGCCGGGGAAGATGGTGGTCCAGCGGTCGACGCGGATGAACAGCCAGCTCAGCCGGATCTCCCGCCAGACGGTCAGCAGCGCCGTCGCGGGAGCGCTCGTCGTGGGCGTCGTCATGGGGCGGCTCCGTACTGGTCGGGCGGTGGTTCCGGGCCCGCGCGCCCCGGCGCCGGCCGGTGGGCGGGACGGGGCCGCCGCGTCATGCCGTCCGATGGACGGCCGCTTCCGCGACGGCCTTGAGCGTGCTGACCGCCCCATGGGCGAAGGGCGCTGTGTCCAGGGCGTGGAGGGCCTGCTCGTACCGCTTCTCGATCATCCGCTCCACCGCGGCGCGGGCCCCGGTGCTCGTGAGGATGTCGCGGACCTCCGCCGCCTCCGGCTCGCCCAGCTGGGGGTCGCCGATCACCGCGCGCAGCCGCTTGGCCTGGGCGGGCGTGGCGTCCCGCAGGGCCCGGACGATGAGGCTGGTGCACTTGCCCTCGCGCAGATCGTCCAGGTGCGACTTGCCCATGTGGTCCGGGTCGCCGAACACCCCGAGCACGTCGTCCCGGAGCTGGAACGCCTCGCCGAGCGGTACGCCGTAGGCGCTGCAGGCGTCCATGAGCCGCGGGTCGGCGCCGGCCAGGGCGGCCCCGACCTGTAGGGGCCGCTCGATGGTGTACTTGGCCGTCTTGTAGCGGACGACGGTCAGCGCGGTCTCCAGGCTCACGTCGAGGTCGCCGGTGGTCAGCAGGTCCAGGTGCTGGCCGGCGATCAGTTCGGCCCGCGCCAGGTCGACGACGCGCAGGACGGCGACGCGGTGCGCGTCGGGCATCCGGGTGGTGTGCAGCAGCTCGTCGGACCAGACGAGGGCCAGGTCGCCCACCAGGATGGCGCCACTGGTGCCGAATCGTTCGGCCATCTCCGGCAGGGGATGGCGGTCGGCGAGTATCCGGTGGACCGAGGGGCGCCCGCGACGGCTGTCGGCCGCGTCCATGATGTCGTCGTGCACGAGGGCGCAGGCGTGCGCCAACTCGATGGAGGCGGCCAGCCGTACGGCCTGCGCGGGGTCCCCGTCCCCGCCCGCCGCCCGCCAGCCGGCCACGCACAGCAGCGGCCGGACCCGTTTTCCGCCCTCGATGAAGTCCCGCAGCAGCAGGACCAGCGCCGACTGGCCGGGCACCGCGGCGCTCTGCGCCCGCTCCGTCAGGAAGGTGCACAGCAGGTCGTCGATGGCCGCGCGGGGAGCGAAGAACTCGGACTCGACCGGGAGTGTCTCAGTACGCATCGGAAAGGTGCGCCACGGGTCCGGGAACCGGCGTGGGCGCCCGCCCGGGGAGGAGGAAGGCCGCCGGGGGCCGGGGCGGCCGGATATGGTTGTCGTTCATTCATCCCATCCTTTTGATCGTCACCGGCCCGTGCGTCCGCACGGAGCGGGGGCGTAGTTGGTGTACACCGGAGTCCGCGACAAATTCCCCACACGGGAATCTTTTACCTATTTGCCGTAATCACCCAGAAGATCACCTTCTGGGTGGAGCGGCGGATGACCGGCCGGTGCGGTGCCCCGCGGCTACCCCAGCCCCTCGCCCAGCGCGGCGATCGCCCCGGGGGAGTGGCCCGCCGCGAGCAGCGGGGCGCGGACATCGCGCTCCAGGTCGGGCAGGTAGCCGAGGAGCACGTCGGCGGGGCCGTGGATGCGGACGCCGGAGACCGTGGCGGCGGGCAGCAGAAGCGTCTCGGCGGGGCCGAGGGATTCCCGTACCGCCCCGCACGTCACCTCCGTCGCGGCGCCGATGTTGCTGAGCACCACACAGGTGTCGAACGCCGGCACCGCGGAGCCCGGCGCCCGGACCCGCCAGTTCTCCAGCGCGAAATACGGCCCGGCGCACAGCATCCGCCGCGCCACGCCGCCCTCCGACGGCAGCCGCAGCCCGGGGTGGAAATCCGGCCGGTGCTCCGGCCGCCACTCGCGCAGCAGCGCCTCGATGTTGGCCCGCCACTGCCCGTCGTCGATCGGGGCCCCGTCCTCCATGCGGTGGCGCATCGCGTGCTGCTGGAGGTCGGAGGTCTGCTCGATCTCGTACACGAGGGTGCCGGGCCCGAAACTGTGCGGTGTACCGCCCGGTACGTACAGAGTCTGACCGGCGTGCACCGGCAGGCGCCGCAGCACCGCGTCGAAGTCCTGGCCGAGCAGTGCCTGCCGCAGCCGGTCGTGGTCCACCCCGGGCCGTACCCCGGCGAGCGCGGTGGTGCCGGGCGGCGCGTACAGGATGTGCCACGCCTCCGTCTTGCCGTTCGGCTCGCCCTCCTGCTCGCGCGCCGCCGTGTCGTCGGGGTGCAGATGGACCGGCAGCGGCCGGTGGGCGTCGATGAACTTCGTCAGCAGCGGAAACCGGGGCCCGCGCCAGCCCCGGCCGACCAGCTCGTCCGGGTGGCCCAGGGCCAGCTCCCGCAGCGTGTGCCCGGCCAGCGCCCCGTTCAGGACATGGGCGTGCTCGCCCTCGACATCACTGACCTCCCACGTCTCCGCGACCGGCCCGTCCGGCAGCCCGGCCCGGCCGAGCCGCTCGGGGATGGCCCGGCCGCCGAAGACATGCTGCTTGACCGGGGTGGTCAGCCGCATCGGGTACCAGTTCACGGTCCGAGTACACCCGGTTCTCCGCCGTACCGGCCGCATTACCCCGCCCCTGGCGCGCCCCGCACGCGGCCGCGACGGGCCCGTACCCAAGCGGCGCGGAACCCCGTCCGGAATCCGCACCGGATCCGCCTGTTTACGGTCCCGGCGCACGGGCACGCGATGCACTGTCAAGGAAACGGCTCGACCGAAAAGGAGCGCGACCATGACCGCCGACAAGAAGGCTTCCAGCAAGGCCGAGCGCGCCAAGGGCGCCGTGAAGGAAAACGTCGGCCGTGCGGTCGGCAACGAGCGCATGACGGCGGAAGGCCGCGCGGAACGCGCCAAGGGCGATATACGCGAGGCCGGTGAAAAGGCGAAGGACGCGTTCAAGCGGTGACGCCTGTGTGACGCGCTTGCGCGCCGCATAATGCGGGCGGTGGCCCGGCGGGAAATCCCGCCGGGCCACCGCCCGTTTTACGCATGGACGAGGTCCGGTGGGCCGCCGCCCTTACGCCTCCTGGTCCTGCGGGTACCACCGCAGTTCGACCGTGTTGCCGTCCGGGTCCCGTACGTAGACGGACTGCGCGTTGCCCCGGGCGCCGAACCGCTGCCCGGGTCCGTCGACCACCGTGAGGGCACCGGAGTCGATCACCTCCTGCCAGTCCAGCGGCTCCACGACCAGACAGATGTGGTCGACGTTGGACTCGCCCCGGTCGCCTTCGAGGAGGTCGATGATCGTGGTCGGACTCACCCGTACCGAGGGGAACGGCACCTTCCCGGCGCGCCACTCCTCGACGCGCACCGGCTCCAGCCCCAGCGGACCGCAGTAGAAGCCGAGGGCGCGCTCGGCGTCCGCGACGTTGAGGACCAGGTGATCGAAGGCGATGACGCGCATGCGGAGGTGCTCCCTGTGATCGTGACGACCGCCGGACGGCGGTTCTTACCGGACAGTAGCGGTGGAAGCGGCGGACCCGCGATCGGTCGTTGGGCCTCCTTCCGAAGTCCCGGTGGAGCGGCGGCCGTCGGGCGGCCGCGCGGCGCCGACCGAACAGGACGCGGGCGCAGGGACCAATGTCCTATAGCGGAGCAACTCCGCGGTCGGCCAAAGTAATGACCACGCCGAGGAAATACGCAGAGGCCATGACGGGAGTGATCGTGTCCGCACAGATAACCATTGATCCCGGCCGGTTCAGCCAGTTCGGTGAAGCCACCGGAAGCAGCTTCTGCCTGGTCACGAATTCCGAACTGGTCGACCGGTTCGACATCGCCCGGACGGCTCCCTACCGGGAATTCCTCACCATCACGATGGACCGGGGGGACGACTTCACCGAAATCCTCGGCAAGAAGATCCCGGAACCCGCGCATGTGCTGGTGATATCGCCCTACAGATTCTTCGAATCGCCGGACCCCGATCTGGTGGGACAGCGGAAGATCATGGGCATGGCGTGCAACTCGACGCCCACCGGCCTCGACGAGATCCGGCACTTCCTCGGTGTGATGGAGCGGACCTCGGCGGCCGACCAGGCGGCGTTCTGCGACACCTTCTTCGAACTGGCCGAGGACTCCGAGCACCTGGTCTACGCGGACCCGGCGCACGGCACCCGCGCCACCCTCGACCACCTGCGCGACGGCCTGGTGTGGAACCAGCAGGCCGGACCGCTGGACTGGGGCGACCAGCAGATCGTGCCGTCCGGCGAGGTCAGCGTACTGCCGGTCGAGATCAGAGAGTTCGACGAGGCACTGAAACTGCCGCTGGAGGGTGAGATCACGCTGCGCGGATACCCGATCCTGCACAGCGGCACCCCCTCCTTCTCCCGGGCCGACCAGGCGCGCATCCACTCCCGGCTCTGGTCGATGCGCGACAACGCGATCAAGGCCGTCGTCGAGGACGGCAGGATCACGAGCCTGGAGGCGCTGGACGCCGGAGCGGCGCCGGCGGTGGCGATGCTGGAGCAGATGTTCGCCGTGGACTCCCGCTACCGGATCGTGTGGGAGATCGGCCACGCCCTCAACGTCTCGCACGACATCCTGCCCGGCAACCACGCCATGAACGAGGTGTACGGCGGCACCGAGGGCTGCCTGCACTACGGGCTCGGCCTCACCCCGTACACCCAGTACCACCTGGACATCATCGTGCCCGGCACCCGCGTGCTGACCAGCAATGGAGTCGCGGTGCTCGGCCGCCTGGACCACCCCACCGCCGAGCGGGTCGTCTCCGTCTCCTAGCGGAGCGCCACCGCACGGCCCGGCGGGGTGAATACAAGGAAATAAAAAACACAGGAGGTGACTGGCCATGAAGAAGATCAAGGTGCAGAAGAACCGCAACTACCTGGGCACGCTCCTGGGCTGAGTACCGACCCACGGCGGGGCAGGAACCACGCCCCGCCGTGGGGTTCTCACTGTCGTTTCTAGGGAGTGCGCCCGTGCCACCGCTGGACATCACGACAAGCGACCTCGGCCAGTTCGGCGCGCCGGCCGAGACGTTCTGCCTGATCACGACTGAACAGTACGCCGAGCCGCTTTCCCTGCTGCCCGGTGACGGATGCTCGCGCGTACTGCGCCTGACGCTCCCGCCCGGCGCGCGCCTGGGCGAGGTCATCGAGCGGAGCGTCCCCGAGGGCGCGCACGTGCTGGCGGTCTGCCCCGGGCGGTTCCTCGACTCGCCGGCCGAACGGGAACTGGGCGGGCGCAAGCTGGCCGTGCTGCCGGCCGGATCCACGCCGCTGACCGGGGAACAGATCAGCTACTTCCTGCGCACCGCCGCCCGTACCGACGCGGACCGACAGGCGCGGGTGGCCGAGGAGTTCTTCGACCGGGTGGGGGAGAGCCGCCGCCTGACGATCGTCGACGCCGCCTCCGGCACCGAGGCCGAGTTCGACCACGAGCTCGGCGACTGCGTCTGGAACCAGCAGGCCGGCGTCATGGAACCGGGCGACCAGCAGATCTTCCCGCCGGGAAAGCTCAGCGTCACCGCCGCGGAGATCACCACCTTCGCGCCGGACGCCCGGCTGCTCGGCCTCAACGGGGACCTGACCCTGCGCGGCTGGCCCATCGTCCACCGTCACGAGGATCCGGCCGACGGCCCCGACCAGCAGCGGCTGTTCGAAGCGCTCACGCCGCTCGTCGCCAACGCCGTGACCCTGCACATCACCGCCGGCAGCATCGAGGGCGTCACCCCGCAGACGGCGGCGGCCGCACCGGCCGCCGCGGAGCTGGACAAGCTCCTCACCGACGACCCGCGCTACCGCGTCATCTGGGAACTCGGCTTCGGGATCAACACCACCACGGAGGTCATCCCGGCGAACTGCGGCCCCAACGAGGTGTACGGCGCGACCGGTGGCGTCGTCAACCTCGGCCTGGGCGTCACTCCGGCGACGCGCTTCGCCCTGGCCTTCCTCTGCCCCCGCAGCTCGCTGCTGACCTCGGACGGAACCGCCGTGCTCGGCGCCCGCAAGGCGGTACGCCGCGGCCGGATGCAGCGCATCTCCAGTGCCGGCTGCGGCTGCCACTGACCCCCAAGGAGGAATGCACGCCATGACGAGCAACCCCGAACTGCGCAAGAAGGTCGACGCGCTCCTCGACACCTTCATCAAGGACTTCTACGAGACGGTCCCGTACGCCCAGCACCAGAAGAACGCCGCCGAGCTGAACCTCGACTACTACAAGCGCCACAACATCGAGACGATCCTGCGGCTACGCCGCAAGCGGACCGTGGACGCGCTGGCCATCAAGTACTTCACCAAGGTGGACCCGGTGCAGGCCAAGGCGTGGGCGCACTACACCGACGACGAGATGCTGCACGACCGGCTGTTCGCGGCCGACCTCGCCAAGGTCGGGGTCACCAAGGACCAGATCTACTCCACCGAGCCGATGCTCTCCACCAAGCTGCTCACCGGATACCTCCAGTACGGCATGGAATTCGACGACAGCCCGCTGGCGCTGATCACCAGCGTCTACTTCGTGGAGTACGTCACCACCCGCACCCAGCCCGAATGGCTGGACAACCTGGGCACCGTCCTCGGCGAGGAGAACGTCAAGGGCGCCCGCGCCCATGTCAACACCGACCTCGACGACGACCACGACGACTTCGTGTGGCGGGTGCTGTCCACGCTGATCACGTCGGAGGCCGACGAGCAGCGGGTCACCGAACACCTCAACCACATCTACTGGCTGTGGAAGCTGTACTTCGTGGAGCTGCACCAGCTCACCGTGGTCGGCAGGAGCGACGCGCAGATCCCGCTGCCCACCGCGGCCGACGTCTGAGCGGGGACGGCGGTGGCTGACAACGGCCGTGCCGCACGGCCGGACGGGCGGCGGGGAGTCGAGATCCTGACCCTGCCGCCCGGCCGGGACCTGCCGACCGAGACCGAGAAGCGGATCGTGGACGGCCTGGTCCTCGCCATGCCCGGGCTGCGCACCCGCCAACTCTTCACGCTCCGCCGCGACATGCTGACCAAGGCCGATTACGTCGTCGTCGGGGTGGACCGCGAGCGCGACCGGGTCGTGGCGCTGCTCACCTCACGATGGGCGGAGCTGCCGTCGGGGCGCGGCTGCCTGCACATCATGATCCAGTTCGTGGGTGACGCGTACCGCAACGGGGTGGTGTTCAAGGAGAGCTGGGCGGCGCACTTCGCCCGGCTGCTCGCCGACGGGCGCCCGTTCCCCGAGGTGATCGCGCTCAAGACGTACAACCCCGTGGTGCACCGCGCGATGTCGGCGTTCAGCGGTCACCCGGACATCTCGATGTATCCGGACCTCACCGGCAAGGACGACAGTCAGGAGGCCCTGGCGGCCGAGGTCGCCGCGGCACTCGCGCCCGGAGCGCCCTTCGACCCGGTCCGCGGGGTCATCCCCGGCATCGGCCGCCCGCTCGACCTGTACCGGGAGCGGCCGCTGAGCCATGTGCCCGACACCAACCGGTACTTCGCCGAGCACACCGAGCCGGGCGACCGGGTGCTGTGCCTGCTGCACGTGCCCACGGAGGCAGGGGCGCACTCGATCCTCACGGCCCTCGGGGTGCCGCTGCCCTCGGCGCGGTGCTGAGCCCCACCCGGCCGACCGGGCCCGGCGCCCCCTGCGGGGCTCCGGGCCCGTCGGCGTCCCCACCGGCGACGTTCTCCATCCATCAGGGACCCCAGGAACGCGAGGCAGCATGTCTGACGAGACTCCCCCCGACTTCGCGCCCGACTACGCCCGGGCCCGCGCCGACTTCCTGGCGGCGGCCCAGGAGGCGGGCGCACGCCTGAGGACCTTCGTCCTGCCCGGCCACCGCGGGCCCGACGGCGGCGAACTCGCCGTGGACACCGCCTATCTGGGGCCGCTCGGCCCGGCGAAGCTGCTGGTGACGGTCTCCGGAACGCACGGCATCGAGGGCTTTTGCGGTTCGGCCTGCCAGACCCGCATCCTGCTGCGGGAAGGTGTCGCGAAGGCCGCCACGGGGCCCACGACCGGCGTGCTGCTGGTGCACGGACTCAACCCGTACGGCTTCGCCTACCTGCGGCGCGTCAACGAGGACAACATCGACCTCAACCGCAACTTCGTCAACCACCACGCCCCGCCGCACAACGACTCCTACGACGCCGTGCACGGCACGCTGGTGCCGGCGGAGGGCGGCGAGTTCGCCCCCGACGAGCTGGTCGCGAACCTCACCGCGCTGCGCGAGCGGCTCGGTCCGCAGCGTCTCCAGGAAGCCGTGACCCGGGGTCAGTACCGCCATCCCGACGGCCTGTTCTACGGCGGGCAGGCGCCGGCCTGGTCCCGGCGGGTGTTCGAGACGGTGGTGGCCGAGCAGATGGCGGGCGCGGCCCACATCGGATACATCGACCTGCACACCGGGCTGGGCGAGCGCGGGGCCGGGGAACCCATCTTCCGCGGCGGCCGCGACCCGGACGCCCACCAGCGGGCCCGCCGCTGGTACGGCGAGGCGCTCACCGCCTCGGAGGAGGGCACGTCCTCCTCCACACCGATCGTCGGCAACACGGCGACCGCCGTGGCGGACGGCCTCGGCGCCGGCAGCCGGCTGACCGCGATCACCCTGGAGTTCGGCACCCAGCCGGGGCCCCAGGTGCTGCTGGCGCTGTGCGCCGACGCCTGGCTGCACCGGCACCATGCCCCGGCCGAGGCCGTACGGTCGGACCTCAAGCAGCTGATCCGTGACGCCTTCTGCCCCGGCGACGCCGACTGGCGCGGACAGGTGCTCCGGCGGGCGCGGGAGGTCTTCGGCCAGGCCATCGCCGGGCTCGCCGACGACAAGTAGACCGCCGGCCGAACGGCCCGGTCACACCGGAGGGGGCTGCCCACCGGCGCGACCGGGCCGTTCGGCCGTGCCGCCGTCAGACCAGGCCGGGTGGATCGATGACCACCTTGGCCTCGATCTCCCGCACCCGCTTGGTGTCCTGGTCGAGGGTCTCCTGATCGGGGGCGGAGAGCAGCACCCAGCCGAGGGTGGTGAACAGGTCCTCGGTCTTGGGCACCCGGGAGCCGTTGGGGTAGCGGCAGGCCAGCTTCTGGAACGAGGCCAGCTCGCGCGCCGCGTCGAGCACCTCAGCGTTGCTCATGGTGCCGCTGTTGGCCGCGGAGAGCCACACCACCCGGGTGGGCCGCACGATCTCGTATCCGGGGGTGAAGGCGGAGTCCAGATGATGCCGCACGGCGCGGTCGATCTGGCAGTCTCCCGTTGCGAGCCGTGCGGCCTGCTGCGCACAGCCCCCGTCGAGACGCGCCGCGATCTCGATCAGCCGGGGCCCGTCGTCCGTCAGCATGATCTCGGTGTGGGTGCATCCCGTACGGATGCCGACCGCGTCGGCGACCTGGCGCGTGTAGGACTCCAGGACGCCGACCAGCGGGTCGTCGGGCTGCAGGTAGTCCTCCGCGTCGTAGACCCCGATGCGGTTCCCCCTGGCCGACTTGCTGTACCGGACCACGGCCACCAGCCCCATCCGCCCGTCGACGGAGTAGGTGTCCACGACGAACTCGGTTCCCGGGGCGAACTCCTGGATGACGATGCTGTCGTTCGTCAGGTCGAACATGTTGACCGAGCCCAGCAGCCGCCGGAAGGAGGGCCGCCAGTCCTCGCCGGCCTCCACCTTGTGCACCCCGTCGGTCCCGCCGCTGCACCGGGGCTTGAGCACCAGCGCCTGCCCCTCCAGGCCGTTCTCCCGCAGCCAGCCCGCCGCTTCCTCCTCGCTCGCGGTGGCGAACGTGCGCAGGTGCGGAACGCCCGCGCTCGCCACGGCCTGGGCCATGGGCCACTTGTCACGGCGCGCCGCGGACAGTGCGGGGACATTTCCGGCCCCGGGGGTGAGTTCTTCGACCACTGCGTCCACGAGCCTGACCGCGGACTCGTTGCCGGGAATGACGGCGACCGGATCATAGCCGCGCACGGTCTCGGCGAGCTTCGCGAAGTCACCGTCGTAAAAGTGCGTCGCGTGGAAAGCCTCCGGCTTCCAGCCGTGCAGATACGATTTCAGCGGCGCCGGTGTGCTGAGCACCGCCACCGGTTCGACCCCCCGGGCCCGAAAGGCGTTGGCGTACTCGGCGGCCTCGGAATAGGGGTCGATCAGGACTACATGGCGTGGCATCTGTGTGCTTCCCCTTCTGCGATGGTTCCCGCTGCTGATGCGGTGTTCCGGTGTGGGTGTGCGGCGTCCGTCCCAGGTCCTGTCGGCGAATTCCTGTCGTTCGTCCGGAGGGCGGGCCGCGCGGCGTCTGGTGCACTCCTCTGCGCTCCGTCTCGCCTCTTCGATCCGTCTTCGGAAGCCGCGCCGATCGCAAGGCGGAGGGTCTTCCCGGTACTGGGTGTACCGGGAAGAACCCGACAACGGTGGAGGTCCCCCCCCCCCCGCGCCGTGCAGGCGTGGGGGAATGGGGGCACTTCCCAGCGGTGGCTGGGGGAGTCGCGCGGCAGGCGGGAATTCGACGACAGGGCCTAGGTCGCCGTACGGATCTCCGCGTCGGCCGTCCCGGAACCGCCGGTCCCGCCCCTCCTGTTCTCGCCTTTCTGGTCTTCGCCGTCGGCCCGGTCCGTGGCCCCGTCCGCCGTTTCGGCCTTCGGGCGCACCCCGCCCCATGCGGCGGCTCCGGCGATCAGGCCCACGATTCCGCAGCCGATCCACAGTCCTTCCTGGAAGCGGTTCCAGATCATCACGCCGATGAACGGGCCGATGGCGCTGCCGAGTCCGTACAGGGCGTTGGAGGCCCCCAGGTAGCGGCCCCGCAGTCCGGGCGGGCCCGCCTGTGCGGGATAGGCGAAGAACAGGGACGGATAGCCGATGATCTCGCCGAGCGACCAGACGAGGGTGGCGATCACGAGCGCGGCCAGGCCCCAGGGCAGCGCGTACATGCTCATACCGATGCCGGTCAGCAGGACACCGATGATCACGGCGGTACGGATCCGCCAGCGCTGCACCACCTTGGCGACCAGGAGTTCGCAGGCGATGACGAGGAAGCCGTTCAGCGCGATCAGCACCGCGTAGACCTCGACGCCCATGCCGAGGTGACGCACCGTCAGCGGCAGGGCCGAGATGTGCTGGATGTAGATCACGGAGCTGACGAACATCGCCAGCAGGAACATCAGATAGCGGCGGTCGGCCAGCACCGCCAGATACGAGGCCCGGGGTGCCTTTCCGCCGTCGCCCGTGCCGTCGTCCGCCGGCCCGGCCGTATCCGGTGCGACATGCGGCAGGGTGGTCGCGACCACCGTGGAGAAGATCACCACGGCCAGTGCCTCGCCCCAGAACAGGAAGTCCCAGGAAATCTTCACGAGCGCGGCGCCCAGCAGGGGCGCGGCCGTCGTGCCGAGGTTGATCGCCAGACGGCCCATCGCGAAGATCATGACGTGCCGCTCGGTCGGCGTGAGGTGGCTGATCACGCTGGTGGAGGCGGGCTGGTAGGCCATGCTGGCCGCACCGCTGACGCCGATGACCGCGAGGATGGCCCAGTAGTTGTCCAGATACAGGACGCAGGGGAGTAGCACGGCCGACCCCAGCAGGGTGGACACGATCGTCAGCCGCGGCCCGAGCCGGTCGGACATCCCGCCGCCGATCAGCGTGCCGAGCACAGCGCCCCCGCCGTACGCCCCGAGCGCGGCGCCCGCCTGGGTGTCGGAGAAGCCGCGATGGGTCAGATACAGCACCATGAAGACCTGCACGAAGCCGCCGAGCCGGTTGATCATGGTGCCGGCCAGCAGGGACTTCACCGCTGTGGGGGACTCGCGCCAGACCTGCCGCACGCCCGCGTGCTGCTTCCCGGCCCCGTCCGACGCTTTCGTCGCGTTGTTCTGTGCCATGCGACTCACTGTGCGGACGGAGCGATGCCCGCAACAGTGGCAGCACTGACGAGGAACCTCGAATTCCTGCCATCGCCGTACGGTGCGCCCGCCGGGAAGCGGGCGGTCGCGAGGGCGCCGGCGTCCTGCGGGCGGATGGCCGGGATCCGCCCCTGCCGACCGCCCCTGAAGGAAGAATTCCGGCACGGTGACCGTGGTCCCGGCAGTACTCTCACGTCACGCGAATACGGGCGCAAAGTGGAGCGATGCGAGGCTTCGGCGGCCCCGGGCGCACGGCCGGCCACCGCTGCCGGTCACTGTTCCGCAAGATTGCCGGAAGCGCTTACCAGGACTATCCGGCCATAGGACCAGGGTCCTATGGCGTGACCGAAATCGACTGTCTACTATGGCCCTCATCCGGTCGAATTCAGTGTGAACCAAACCGGTTTGACCGAGTCGCCTGAGTTATTCAGTTCTGCGTCACTGTTCTCCATGTTTTCCATGGACCAGAATTCCAAGTTCAGGGAATGAAGACGGGGGTTGGGCCGTGGCATCGTCCGGGTGGGCCGAAAACGCGCCGGAACAAGAACGCATTATCAGCTGGCAGGCTCCTCCGCTGAAATTCGGTGTCGGCGCCACCCGGGAGATCGGCCACGCGCTGCGCACGTCCGGCATCACCTCGGTGCTGTTGGTGACCGACCCCGTCCTGGTCGGTCTCGGGCTGCCCGCCCGCGTCGCCAAGCAGATCGAGCAGGAAGGGATCTCGGTCGCGCTGTTCGACCGGGCCCGGGTGGAACCCACCGACGAGAGCTGCGCCGAGGCGGCCAGGGAACTGGCGGCCCTCCAGGTGGACGGCTACGTCGGTCTCGGCGGCGGCAGCTCGATCGACACCGCCAAGATGCTGAACCTGCTGCTGAGTTACCCCGGCCGCCCGGTACGCGACTACCTAAACGCCCCCATCGGCGCCGGGTCCCCGATCCCCGGCCCGCTCAAGCCGCTGGTCGCGGTGCCCACCACGGCCGGCAGCGGCAGCGAGTGCACCGCCATGGTCGCCCTCGGCGTCACGGGCCTGAACGTGAAGACCGGCATCAGCGACCCGCGGCTGCTGCCCGCCCTCGCGCTGGTCGACCCGGCGAACACGCTGACCCTGCCCCCGGCGGTCACCGCCGCGTCCGGGTACGACGTCCTGACGCACGCCTGCGAGTCGTACACCGCGCGCGCCTACGACCGGCGCCCTCCGTACCCCACGCCGGCGGACCGCCCCCTGTACATCGGCGCCAACCCGATCAGCGACGTATGGGCGGAGCAGGCGCTCGCCTTGGTGGGCCGCTATCTCCGGCGGGCCGTGCTCAACCCCGACGATCTGGAAGCCCGTACGGGAATGAGCCGGGCCGCGAGCTTCGCGGGCATGGGATTCGGCAATGCCGGAACCCACATTCCGCATGCCTGCGCCTACCCGATCGCCGGGCTGGTCCGCGATTACCGGCCGGCCGGATACGAAGTCGACCACGCCATGGTCCCGCACGGAGCCGCGGTCGTCTCCACCGCGGCGGCGGCATTCGAATTCACGTATCCGACCTCCCCCGAACGCCATTTGCGCGCCGCGGAATTGCTCGGTGCGAATCTCGCCGGGGTCACCACGGCCAACGGCGCGGACGTGCTTCCGGCGACCCTGCTGAGCCTCGTGGCGGACACCGGAGGGCCCGGCGGCCTGCGGGACTTCGGCTACGGCGCCAAGGACGTACGCCATCTCGTCGAGGGCGCGCTCAAGCAGCAGCGGCTGCTGGTGTGCTGCCCGCGCGACGTCGCGGCGCGCGATCTCGAAAGGGTCATCGTCGGCTCGATGGCCCGCTGACGGCCGAGCACCACCCCACCGCCCCACGCCCCGCCTCCCCCCCCCGCGTCAAGGAGCTGGATAGAGCCGTGAGTCACGCATGTCTACCGGAGCACGCGGCGGTCATCGCGGGGAAGAGGGTGCCCACCGAGCGGTGGATCGACGTCCTCGATCCGTCGGACGCCCGCCCCTTCGCACGGGTCGCCCGGTGCGGTACGGGCGAGGTCCGCTCGGCCGTGGAGGCGGCCCGGCAGGCGTACGAGACGGTCTGGCGGTTCGTGACACCGGTGGAGCGGTCCCGGATCTGCCGGCGGATCGCCGACGCGCTGCGCGGTGAGCGCGCGGAACTGGCCCGGCTGGAGACCCTCGACACCGGCAAGCCGATCGGCCAGGCGCTGACGGACGCCGATGTCGCCGCCCGGTACTTCGACTTCTACGCCAACGCCGTGGAGTCGCTCGGTGGCGAAACGATTCAGCAGCGGCCGGACCGGCTGGCCTTCACCCTCCGCGAACCGTACGGCGTGTGCGGGCACATCATCCCCTGGAACTACCCGCTGCAGATCGCCGCCAGGACCCTGGCCCCGGCCCTCGCCGCGGGCAACTGCTGTGTCCTCAAACCCGCCGAGGACGCGCCCCTGACCTCGCTCCGCCTGGCCGCCCTCGCCGAAGAGGCGGGACTCCCGGCGGGCGTCCTGAACGTCGTGCCCGGCTACGGAGAGGAAGCGGGAGCCGCCCTCGCCGCGGACCCCGGCGTGGACCGCATCGCGTTCACCGGCTCGCGGGAGGTCGGCGAGGCCGTCATGACCGCCGCCGCGCGAAACATCGTGCCGGTCACCCTGGAACTGGGCGGAAAGTCACCGCATGTGGTGCTCCCCGACTACGACGCCGCACGGGCGGTGCCGCAGATCGTGGAGGCGATCACGGAGCACGCCGGCCAGAACTGCAGCGCCGGGAGCCGGCTGATCGTCCACCGGTCCGTGCACGACGAGCTGGTGTCCGCCCTCGCCGAGCGGTTCCGCGCCCTGCGCATCGGCCCGGGCATCGACGATCCCGACATGGGGCCGCTCATCTCCGCGAAGCAGCGTGCGAGGGTCCTCGCCCACCTGGCCGAGGCCCGCCGGGACACCGAGGTCGTCGTCGGCGGGGGCGTGCCCGGGGGAGCGGCGTACGCGGACGGCTTCTACGTGGAGCCCACGATCCTCGCCCGGGTGACGCCCCGGCACCGCGTCTTCAACGAGGAGATCTTCGGCCCGGTCCTGTGCGTGACGGCCTTCGACACGCTGGACGAGGCGGTCGCCCTGGCGGAACACACCACGTACGGGCTGGCCGCCGGGGTCTGGACCTCCGACGTGACCACGGCCCACTGGCTCGCCGGACGGCTGCGGGTGGGCCAGGTGTTCGTGAACGACTACAGCGCGGCCGGGGGAGTCGAGCTGCCGTTCGGCGGCTACCGGCGCTCCGGAATCGGCGTGGAGAAGGGGCTGGAGGCGCTGCGCGAATACACGCGGTGCAAGACGGTCGCGATCCACGCGCGGAATCCTGCTTGACCCACCCGCACGGTCCCCCGAGCCCTGCGCAAAGCCCGGGCCATGCGGGGAAGCCCGAGCGTCAAGGGAATCACGAATCGACCCATCCAAGTCGACGGAGGGAATTCGTAGAATGTCAGGTGTTGCGCGAGGGGCTGTTGCGGAGTTGAGTTATCACCAGTGCTGCGAGTTCTGCGGCGCGCCGTCCAGACCCGTGGCGGCCCTGGTCAAAGTGGTCGCCAACGTGTACAAGGCGCTCGGCGAGGCCCGGGACGCGCTCGAAGTCCAGGGGCAGTTGATAAAGGACCTGCGGGCGGCCGCGAGGCCGTCCCCCTCCGAAGGGGTCCGCGCGGCCCGCGCGGCACTCGACCTCCTGACGGCCCGTGAGCGCCAGATTCTGGTGCTCATATCCCAGGGGAATTCCAATCGCAGTGTCGCCAGGGCGCTCGGAATCTCCGAGAAGACGGTGAAGAACCACCTGTCCGCGCTCTTCACCAAGGCGGGTGTTTCCGACCGCACGCAAGCGGTCGTATTGGGCATCCGCAGCGGGATCGTCTCCCTCGACGAACCCTTCGGCGATGCGCCGCCGCCCGCCGCCCCGCGTGCGGGTCTCCCCGCCGATTCAGGTTCACGCTGAGAGTATGGGCGCCGATCCGGCCATGGAACAGTGTGAAGGCTGTCAGAACCCCACGCTTTACTGCCACATTGGGTCCCATGCTGGAGAATGTAGCCGCGGTCCTGCTGGAGAACGTCCATCCATTCGAGCTGGGCGTCATCTGCGAAGTATTCGGGATCGATCGCAGGGAGGAGGGGCTGCCCGCCTACGACTTCGCGCTCGTCGCCGCGGAGTCCTCGTCGGTACGGGCGGTGCCCGGGTTCACCATCAGCACGCCCTACGGCCTCGACCGGCTGGAGGACGCCGACCTCATCGCCATCCCGGTCGGGGACGACTTCCACACCAGGGACTTCCCGCCCGCCCTGCTGGAAGCCCTGCGCCAGGCGGTGGCCCGGGGGGCCCGGGTGGTCAGCGTCTGCGTCGGCGCCTTCGTCCTGGGCGCCGCCGGGCTGCTCGACGGACGGCGCTGCACCACACACTGGCGCTACGCCGACGCGCTCGCCGAGCGCTTCCCCAAGGCCGGGGTCGAACCGGGAGTGCTCTACGTGGACGAGGACCCGATCCTCACCTCGGCCGGCACCTCGGCGGGCATCGACGCCTGCCTCCACCTGGTGCGCAAGCTCCAGGGCAGCGACGTCGCCAACGCCATCGCCCGGCGCATGGTGGTGCCCCCGCACCGGGAGGGCGGCCAGGCCCAGTACATCGAGCGGCCGGTCGCCCACTGCGGGGAGGACGGCGTACGCGAGGCGCTGGTCTGGGCCGAGATGAACCTGGACCAGGAGATCAGCGTGGAGCAGCTGTCGGCGCGGGCCTGTATGTCGCCGCGCACCTTCGCCCGCCGTTTCCGGACGGAGACGGGCACCACCCCCTACCGCTGGCTGCTGGCGCAGCGGGTGCTGAGCGCCCAGCGGCTGCTGGAGAACACCGACGAGACGATGGAGGCGATCGCGGCCCGTACGGGATTCGCCAACGCGGCGGCCCTGCGGTACCAGTTCGTGCGGTCCCTCAACACCACCCCGCACGCGTACCGGCGTGCCTTCCGGGGGCGGTTGTCCGGCACCACCAGGCAATGAAGCCCCGCGGGGGGCCGACAGGAGGACGTGCATGCTCCGCATCGCGGTAGTGGGGGCCACCGGAGCGGTGGGCCGGGAGTGCCTGGCCCTGCTCGACGGCGGGATCGTGCCGGTGGAACAGGTGGTGCCCGTCGGCTCGGCGCGCAGCCTCGGCCGGGACCTGGGCGGCGAACTGGGACTGTCGCTGCCCATGGCGGAACTGGTGACGCTCGACGGGCTGGACCCCCGGGGCCTGGACATCGCCGTCTTCTCCGCGGGGGCGGAGATCAGCGCCCGCGAGGCCGAGCGACTGGCCTCGGCCGGAGTGCTGGTCGTCGACAACAGCTCCGCCTTCCGGATGCGCGCCGACGTTCCCCTGGCCGTACCGCAGGTCAACCCCGGCGTGCTCGACGACCGGCCGGCATCGAACCTCGTGTCCAACCCCAACTGCTCGACCATTCAGCTGGTGCGCGCCCTGAAGCCGCTGCACGAACTGGCGGGTCTGGAAGACGTCGTGGTGGCCACCTACCAGGCGGCGTCCGGCGGCGGGGTGCGCGGCCTGCGGGAACTGGCCGAGGAGTCCAGGGCGATCCTGGACGATCCGCGCGCGGAAGGCGCCCCCGGCGGGCGCTTCGGACAGCCGCTGGCCTTCAACCTCGTCCCGGAGATAGGGTTGCCGGACGACACCGGGCTCACGCACGAGGAGCGCAAGCTCGTCCGCGAGCCGCGCAAGATCCTCGGCCTGCCGGACCTGCGGGTGAGCGCCACCGCGGTCCGGGTCCCGGTCTTCGACTGCCACTCCGAGGCCGTGCACGTCCGGCTGCGGGAGCCGGTCACGGCCGGGTCCGTCGGGGCCGCCCTGGCCGCGACCCCCGGGATACGGGCCTACGGCCGGTCGCAGAGCCCCGCGTACCCCATGCCCCGTACCGTCTTCGCGCGGCCGGAGGACCGTGCGCTGGTCCACGTCGGGCGGATACGCGTCGAGCCGGAGGACGACCGGGCGGTCGCGCTCTGGGTGGTCGCCGACAACCTGTGGGTGGGGGCGGCGCTCAATGCGCTGCAGATCGTCGAACTCGCCCTGAAGAACGGGTGGCTCGGATGACGGCCCGCCGTGTGCCCGACGGGCGGCCGCTGGTGCTGAAGTTCGGCGGCTCGGCCTTCGCCGACCTCGACGGCTACCACCGGGTGGCCCGGTACGCGGCGGGTCGCGTCGCCGAGGACCGGCGCCCGCTGGTCGTGGTGGCGAGCGCGATGTCCGGGACGACGGGCCGGCTCCAGCAGACCCTGGACCACCTGTCCGAAGACCCGCCGGCGGACGCCGCCGCCATGCTGCTGACCACCGGCGAGACGGTGAGTGTCGCCCTGCTGGCCGCCGCGCTCGACGCCGAGGGCGTGACGGCCCGCCCCCTCCAGGCGGCGGACACCGGGCTCCTCGCCGAGGGGCCGGGCGACCGGGCGAAACTCGTCTCGGCCGGGCCAGGGGCGCTGGCCGGGGCCCTGGCCGCCTGCCCGGTCGCGGTCGTCCCCGGGGGGCAGGCCGTCGACGCGGACGGACGGACCGTCATGCTGGGCCGTAACAGCTCGGACCTCTCGGCGGTGGCGACGGCTGCCGCACTGGGCGCCGACACCTGCGAACTCTTCTCCGACGTGCCCGGAGTGTGCACCGCCGACCCCTACCTGGTCCCGGAGGCCCGCACCCTCGCCCGTATCAGCTACGAAGGGGCGCGCCGGATGTCCCGGCACGGGGCCAAGGTCGTCCACGAGGGTGCCGTGGACTGGGCGGAGCGCGGGGGAGTGCGGCTGCTGTGCCGCCCCTTCCCGTGGTGCGAGGCCCCGGACGGCGGGACCGCCGTGGGTACGGGACCGGAGGCGGCCGCCGTCGTCGTACACCGCAACAGCGACGTTTGGTGCTTCGGGTCCGGGCGAGAGCGCCGGGCGGCGGGCAGGCGGCTGGGAGCCGAGGGCCTGGCCGTCGCGGAGTTCGACACCGCGGGCGGGGCGTGTCTGACGGTGCCGGCCGGCGCGCGGGGCGTGGCCCGGCACTTGCGGGACGCGCGCCGTCTCGACGACCTGTGCCTGGTCACCACGCTGTGGCCGGACGGCAGGGCGGAACACACGGCGGTGCCGCGCCCCGAGGCCGCGGCCGAAGCCCGCAGGCGCCACGCGCTGCTGTACCCGGATCCCGGGGACGCCACCGGACGGGCCGTCCGCCCGTCGGCCAAGGCCCGCTCCCCGCACAGCGACGTGCTGGTCGGCCTGGCCCGGCCGGACCGACGTCCGTCGTGAAGGCCGCCGACGGGCCGCAGGCCGGACGACGGTAGGGATGCCTGTAACGAACATCTACAACTTGACCAGATCTTGGTGTAATTGGATCACCTTTTGCATCAGCCTCTCACGCAACAGGCGGTTACCACAGGTCGGTTGAGAATTCAACGGCCTGGCCGCATCCACGAGGCAAGGCGAGAGGCAGGAACGGAACATGACGAAGAACCGCACCGTGCGGTACGCAGGACGCGCGCTGGTGCTCGCGGCGACGGCCGCGGGCCTGGCCGCGGCGATGACCGTGCCCGCAGCGGCGGCCGACGGCCCGGACCGCAAGCAGCTGATAGCCGACTGCGCGTCCGGCGAGGGCAAGTGCAGCTTCAACGAGCCGGTGCTCGGGAAGGCGTACCTGGGCGACTTCCGGCAGGTGTCCAACTCGCTGTACAACTGCACCACGTCACCCGCCACCCAGTCGATGGGCTGGTCGGACACGGTGGGGTCCACCGACACGGCGGGCGTCTCCGTCACCGCCGGCGGCAAGCTCGCGGGCATCATCGACCTGAGCGTCACGGCGCAGTACAGCCACACCTGGTCCAGTTCGCACACCGAGAACAGCTCGCTGGACATGACCGTGCGGCCCGGCGAGGTGGGCTGGATCTCCCGCGCCCAGGTGATGCAGGCCGTCTCGGGCACCTGGCAGACGCACTACGACAGCCCCAAGTGGGGGCACTACTACTGGTTCGTGCCGGACACCGTCACCGGCCCGGCCCCCAACGGTACGGACGGCGTCAGCAACGCGGTGGTCGTCAAGACGCGCAAGATGACGGCGGCCGAGAAGGCGTCGTGCTCGGCCGGCGCGCACCAGGGCAAGACCTTCCAGCGCAAGCGCTGACCCCCCGCCGGAAGGGGCTGCCTTCCGGATCCTTGAGCGCTGTCTCTCCGTCCCGGGCGTGACCTGCCGACGCACGGGCCGAGCAGCGCGAGGGCTGCTCGCGGCACCGCGCCACGGCCGGGCGCGGTGCCGTACGCGTGCCCCGGCCGGCCCGGTCAGCCGCTGCCCCCGTCGTCGACCCGCAGCCGTACCTGCTCCGCCAGACGCTCCAGGCTGCGGTCCAGCTCGGCGTTGACGGCCTTCTCGCCGGGGTCGTGCTGCTCCTCGAAGAAGGACAGGTGCACCGTCACCTCGCTGGCGCCGCTGCCGATGCCGGCCACCTGGAGCCAGCCAGCGTAGCCGCCGGTCTCCCGGGTGCCCCACTCCAGCCGCATCTGGTCGCGCTCGGCGCGGAACAGGGCGGGCGCGTCCTCGCCCGTACGGTCCTCGTGCACGGTCACCGCCGGCAGCTCCTCCGCGCGGACGTGCAGCTCCTGCGGCAGCCAGCTGTCGAGCTGCCCCACATTGCTCGCCTGGTCGAATACGTGCTCGGGCAGCGCGGGCATCGTTCGGGAACGCTCGTGTTCGCTCATGCCTGACCCATCCTCGTCATCAGCCGTACCGGTCCCCTCCGTGACCGTCTGCCCGCAGACGGCGCCGCGAGGCCCACAACCACCCGTTCGCTGTGACCGGGTCCGCCCTTCAGCCGCACCGTGCCCGGCGGGATGGCCGTTTCAGGCAACGGCGGGGTTCGTCCCGGGCAAGACGGGGCGGCCCGGTGCGCGGTTGACTTCCGGCCACCCATCCGACGGAACCGGACGAGCGCATACGGAGTACGCCATGCCCGAGCAGGCAGCCGACGAGTTCTGGAAGAACCTCAGGCCCATCGAGAACTCCTTCAAGCCCGACGCCCTGCCCGAGGTCCACATCCCGGGCGCGGCCACCGACGACGACCGCTACTACGCCCCGTTCACCGGGACCGTGGGCTCACGCCCGCTGTGGATCAACGTCAAGGACAACTCCTGGTCCGACATCCTGCGCGCCAAGGAAGCCGGGCTGGTCAACCGGCACTACCACCCGCACGAGGTGTTCGCGTACACCCTCTCCGGCAAGTGGGGCTACCTGGAACGGCCCTGGACGGCGCGCGCCGGGGACTTCGTTTACGAGGCGCCGGGGGAGGGCCACACCCTGGTCGCGTACGAGAGCGACGAGCCGATGAAGACCCTGTTCATCGTCAAGGGGCCGCTCATCTGGCTCGACGAGCACGGCGAGCCCACCGGCTACTTCGACGTGCACGACTACATCGCGATGTGCCGCGCCCACTACGAGCGGGTCGGCATCGGCGCCGACCACGTCGACGGGTTGTTCCGCTGAGCCCGCGCCCGGCCGACAGGAGCCCCGTATGAAAGCGGTGGTCTGGTACGGCCCACGGGATGTGCGCGTCACCGAGCGCGCCGTCCCCGTCCCCGGCCCGCACGAGGTGCTTCTCCAGGTCGCCTACTGCGGCATCTGCGGCAGCGACCTGCACGAGTACGCCGACGGGCCGCACGCCATCCCCACCCGCGCGTCCCACCCGGCCTCGGGCGCGCGGGCGCCGCTCGTCCTCGGGCACGAGTTCTGCGGGACGGTCGCGGCCGTGGGCGACGGGGTGGCCGCGGACAGCCCGGCGACTGGCGACCGGGTGGCCGTCGAACCGCACTACCGCTGCGGCACGTGCCCACGCTGCCGCGCCGGTGAGTACAACATCTGCCGGCACTTCGGCTTCGCCGGGCTGGTGGGCGACGGCGGGCCGGCCGAGTACGCCGTCGTCCAGTCGTACATGGCGCACCGGCTGCCGCCGGACGTGCCCCTCGAACAGGCCGCGCTCTTCGAACCGGCCTCGGTCGCCCTGCACGCGCTGCGGCGCGCCGGGGACGTGCGCAGCGTGGCCGTCGTCGGCCTGGAGCCGGTGGGGCTGCTGACCGTACTGCTCGCGGCGCGGCGCGGGATACGGCGGATCATCGCGGCCGACGTGCGGCCCGACCGGCTCGCGCTCGCCGGACGGCTGGGCGCGACCGACCTGGCCGACGCCCGCGACGCCGCCGACCCGCGCAGGCCGGATCCCCGCGCGGGCGAGCGCATCCGCCGCCTGGCCGGCGCCGAAGGCGTGGACGCCGCGTTCGAGGCCGTCGGCTCGCAGTCCGCGCTGGACGCCTGCCTCGCGGCCACCCGGCGCGGGGGCCGGACCGTCCTGATCGGTCTGGCCCCACGGCTCGCCTTCGACGCCCTCGCCCTGGTCAACAACGAACAGTCCATCGTGGCCGGCGTCGGCTACCGCGACACCTACCCCGAGCTGATCCGGCTGGTCCGCGAAGGCGGCCTCGACCTCACGCCCGTGGTCACCTCGGTCGTTCCGCTGGAGGCCGTCGTCGAGCGGGGTTTCGCGGCGCTGCTGGAGAGGGCGGGGACGGACATCAAGATCCTGGCGGCTCCGGGCCGTCCGCGCGGAGCCGTGTTCGGGCGCGGCGTCGCGGAGTAGGCTGCACCGGACCCACGCCCGAAGCAAGGAGGCGGAGGTGCCCGGACGTCCCGCCGCCTTCTCCCGGATCTCGACCCGGTCGGTCGCCCCCGCGGACCGCGTGGACCTGTGGGAGGACTACAACCGGCGGGCCCTGGTCGGCCTGACCTGCTCCCCGTACTCCGAGGACGGACTGCTGGCCACGCAGACCAACACCGGCCTCGGCAGCCTGCGGCTGGCCGACATCGCCGGCAACGAGCACGTCATCGAACGCAGCCCCCGCACCTGCCGCGCGGCCCCCAAGGACTCGGTCTTCGCCACCCTGCTGGTGTCCGGCCGGGCGGTGTTCTTCCACGGCGGCGGCTGCTTCACCCTCGGCGCCGGCGATCTGGTCCTGTACGACACCCGCCGCTCGTACCTGCTCGGGTTCCCCACCGCGATGCGCCAGCTGCTGGTGGACATGCCCCGCGAGGTGTTCGCCGAGCGGTGCCTGCCCGGCGGGGTGCCCGCGCCGCTGGTCTTCGGCCGCGGGGCGCCGGACGAGGCGCCGCTGCTGCGCTGCCTGGAGACCGTACTGGCCGACCGGTTCGGACGGCCGGGCACCGGTGACGCGGCGGCCGAGCGCACCGTACTGGAGCTTGTGCGCTCCCTGGCCGTACTCCGCGGCGACGGCGGCCGTGGCGGCGGGGAGCCGGGCACCCGGCTGCTGCTCGCCAAACAACACATCGACCGGCATCTGGCCGACCCCCGCCTGGGCCCCGAGCACGTCGCGAACGCGCTCGGCATCTCCACGCGCCAGCTCGGCCGCGACTTCCGGCGGGCCGGACCGAGCCCGTCCCGCTACATCCTGGAACGCCGCCTGGAGCGGGCCCGGCAGGACCTGGCCGACCCCGCGTCCGCCCGGCTGACCGTCGCGGACATCGCCCACCGCTGGGGCTTCGCCGGCCAGCTGCACTTCACCCGGGTCTTCCGGGACCGCTTCGGCCGCACACCGGGGGAGATCCGCCCGGCCGTCATGGGGCCCGGCCGGGCGGATCGCGCGGTCGTGCGTCAGTCCTCCAGGGACACGTTGTAGACGACGCGCCCGTTCAGCTCGGGGTGCGGGCGTACGTACTTGCGGTACGGGGACTCGTTGGAGACCCAGAGCCGCTCGGTGGCGGGCCAGTAGAAGAGGTTTTCGGCGGCTGCCGGAGTACGGCTCCACACGCGGACCGGGCCGTTGTTGCTGCCGCGGTAGAGGCAGTACGGCTCACCGAAGCGCCGGCGCGCGTCCGGGCACATGGCGCTGAAGTAGAACTGGTCCTCCAGCTGCACGACACCCTGCGGACCCGCCAGCGGCACACGGTACCCGGCAGTGGCCCGCACCAGGCCGCGGCTGTCGGAGCGCAGCAGGTGGCTGGTCGGGCTGAGCGGCCACCGCACCACCCGGGAGGTGGGCCTGCTGGTCTCGACGGTCACCAGCGACGGCGACAACGCCGAGCCGTGGTCGATGGAGGCGCCGCTGAAGCAGGGCGTCTCGCCCGAACCGCTGCCGCACCCGCGGCGGCCGATGAAGGAGTACTCGGCGACCTGCGGCAGCGCGGCCTGCTGCCAGCTGGCGCTCACCGCGCCGCGGTGCACGCCCACGCGCCCCGAGGACGCGGTGGTGGCCCACAGGTGGCGTACGTCGAAGACGCGCAGCCGCTCGTTGCTGTAGAGGAACAGGTGGGGGCCGTACCAGGAGAGGGTGTCGCCGTGTCCCTTCAGCGCGGCGAAGCCGTTGCGCTGCGGGGCGACGAGCAGGGCGCTGCGGTAGCGCGCCCGGCCCCGGTCGGTGACGTCCGTGAACGACACCTTCATGAAGTGGTCGACCTGCTTGGCGCCGCGCCAGGGGCGGTTGTTCGGGCTGCGCGGGGCGCTCGGGTGGCTGTAGCTGGACGCCCAGCTCGCGGCGACGATGCTGCGCCCCTGCCAGAGCCCGGAGCGCGGCTCGGCCTCACCCGAACCGGTCAGGCCCTGTGGAACGTACGCCCATCCCAGGTCGTCCGACGACCCGCGCTGCCAGCAGAAGCCGTCCGCGTCGGCCAGCGGCACCCTGGTGGGGCAGCGCGAAAGGTGGGGAGCCGAGTACGCGCGGGTGTTCAGCCAGGAGGTGAGGGACACCGGCCGCAGCGCGCGGTAGCGCCGTTCGAGGGCGTTGACGCGGCCGAGGGCGGAGCCGTCGTACCGGAGGCGGAAGCCCTGGTGGCCGATGGGGGTGATGACCCCTTTCGACCTGTCGCCGGGCATGGCGCTCTGGGGAAGCTGCTCGTCCCGGAAAGCCCGCTGCTCACCGTCGTGGGCATAGCGGGCGGAGTCCGCGGCGACCGACGGCGGTTCCTGTGACGTCGCCGCCGGGGCGCCGACCGTGAGAACGGCAGCCAAGGATCCCACCGCGGCCACAAGTGCCGTACACCGAGAAAACTTCAATTCTACCAGCCACTCTTTCCGCAATTCCGGCCTCCGGAATGCCGGCACCCCGCGGCGCGCCGGGGCGCGGCGGCGGTTCAAGTGCCGGGTGGGAGGCTGGAGTTGCAGAGTCGCGGGGCTCCCCGGATGGCAGCTCCCTGATCACAGGAAGAAAGGATTCCATCACCGGGCCGCCTTGGAGGAGTACGCCGGCGTCAACAGGCGGGTACTTCACTCGGACGAGTTATCCGCAGCGCAGTCGACGCCGGTGCTGATAGTTTTTCGTACGACAAGTAGGACAAGCATTTCATGTGATGGTGCGACCGTGAAATGCGACGGATATTCATCTTCCGCAGCCTCTTGTGAAAAGAATCCGGCAGAAAACGCCGACGGCGGCGCCCCGCGGAAGACTCCCACGGGCGCGCCGCCGTCCGTATCGCTATCCGGCCGCCCCGGCACCCGCCGCGCACGCCGGGTGGCCCCAGCCGTCGGAGTTCTTCGAGATCGGTTCGCCCTTGCCGTACGCCTGCCCGCAGCGGCACTGCCCCGGGAAGCGCGCCTTGATGGTCGCCCGCGACGCCGGCCGGCCCTTGCCCTGGCGCGCCGCGGGGACCCGTCCGGCGCGCGACGGCCGCGCCGCCCCGCCGGAGGAGGCGGCGGGCGGCTCCGGCTCCGGCAGCGCGGAGCCCAGGGCGCTGCCGATGGCCTGCTGGGTACGGGCGGTCTCGCTGGCCGCCCCGTCCGCCGCCGCGTTCAGCGGGTCACCGTCGACCTGGTGCGCCGGTACGTACACGAAGTCCACCGACCGCCCGGCGAGCAGCCCGTCGATCGCGACGATCAGATCCCGGTTGGCCACCGGCTTGCCCGCCGCGGTCTTCCACCCCTTCTTGCGCCACCCCGGCAGCCAGGTGGTGACCGCCTTCATCGCGTACTGCGAGTCCATCCGCACCTGGAGCGGCACGGCGGGGTCGGTGGCCGCCAACAGTTCCCGCAGCGCGGTCAGTTCCGCCACGTTGTTGGTCGCGGTGCCCAGCGGCCCGGCCTCCCAGCGCTCCACGGCGCCCGTGGCTCCCGCGATGACCCATGCCCAGGCCGCGGGCCCGGGGTTTCCTTTCGACGCCCCGTCGCAGGCGGCGGTGATCAGTTCTGCCATCCCTCGATACTGCCAGTTCTGCGGACCTTCCCCGACCAGGGCCCCGGCGGTCGCACGCGGCCCGCCGGGGCCCTGCCGCGTCAGCAGGTGGGGCGCTGGGCGTGGGCCGGGTCGAGCGCGTTCAGGGCGAGGCGGGTCGCCGTCCGGTCGTAGGTGATGTTGAGGTGGGTGATGGGGTCGATCAGGCAGTGGCTCTGGACCGTCTCGTTGGTGACGTTGCGGGCCGGGGCCAGGAACGCCGAGGAGTAGGGGGTCACGACCTCGTCGTACCAGGTGGTGATGACGGTGTAGTCGACGGCCGGGTCGGTCTCGCCGCCGGCGTTCAGCTCTTTGATGAAGCGCGAGCCGACGACCTGCTGCTCGCAGGCGGGGCAGACCGCGCCGGCCACGACATCGGCGCCGGGGATCAGCCGGGCCAGCAGGCCGAAGCCGAGGAGCGACGTGCCGTGGTTGGTCGGTACGAAGGCGACGAGCTTGTCGATCTTCGCGGCCCCGCCCAGGTTCTTGATGTAGTACCGCGGCATCATGCCGCCCTGCGAGTACCCGACGAGGTCGACCTTGTCCGCGCCGGTCGCCGCCCGCACCCGGTCGACGAACGTATCGAGCTGTCCGGCCGACTTCGCGATGTCGCCGGTGGCGAGAATGGGGCCCCGGGTACCTCCGTAGTTGAGGGCGAAGACGCAGTAGCCGGCGTCCTTGAGCGTGGGGGAGAGGGCGGCCCAGTTGGCGTACCGGTTCTCGAACGTGCCGTGCACGAGGACGACCGGACGGGGATGGGTCCGGCCCGGCTTGCACGACCAGTCGTTCGCGCCGATGGGCAGGGCGGTCGGTTTGGCGACCGAGTAGAGGAAGGCGGACAGGAAGTCGCCCTGCCGCGGCCCGACGGGGTCGGCGGCGGTGGGGGAGGCGGTCGCGTGCGGTGCGGAGGCCGCCGGTGCGGCGGTGGTCCGAGCGGGCGCGGTCTGGGCGCTCGCGGCCGTGGTCGTGCCGGCCAGCGCCAGACCGGCCGTCACCAGCAGGCCGGTCAGTGCGGCCAGTGGCCGGCGGCGTCTCGTGCGCGTGGTCCCGTTGCTGCGCATCACGTGTACTCCTCTTGCCGTGGTTCGGTACGGACACAAGAAGGGCGGACGCGGCACGCCGGACCGGCACCCCTGAGTACCGGGGCCAAGAAGCTACCGGCGCGTAACGTCGGGACCACGCTCGCGCCGCAAGGGCCGTTACGCCAGGGAAAAGGGCCCGATGGCGAGAAATATGTCACGTGGATGACATCTTCGGGGACTGCCGGGTCAGGCGCCGGAGCTCCCGGCGGGGCCGCGGGCAGCGGCGGGCGGCGGGCCGTCGCGGCACCGGGCGCGTACGGGGCTGGACCGCCGGGGCCGGAACGGGGCACGATCCCGGCCCGGGGACTCGAACGCCCCGTTGTCCACGGCCCGGAGGAGGCCCGCGATGCAGAACCCGTCTGGCGAGACGTTCGCGCGCGGCCCCTGGCACGAACTCCCGACGTCCTTCGGCTCGTTGCTGCGCCCCCGGATCGACGCCATCGCCTCCGACATGGTCGAGGCCATCCGCGACGAGGTGCCCGCCTACCGGCGCCCGCTCGACTCCTCCATGGGGCGCGACCTGGTCGACTCGGTGTGCCGCGCGATGCGCCAGTTCGCGGAGCTGACGGAGGCCCCGGAGAGCACCCAGGACCATCACGTCCGGCACTTCCGCCACCTGGGGCGCGTGGAATTCCTCAACGGGCGCACCACGGACGGCCTCCAGGCCGCCTTCCGCGTCGGCGCTCGGGTCGGCAGCCGCCGCTACGCGGAGATCGCCCGTACGGCTTCGCTGCCCACCGAGATCGTCCTGCCGCTGCACGAAGCGGTGCTGACCCACATCAACGCCCTGTCCAACGAGGCGGTCAGGGGGTTCGTCGCCGCCCAGGCCCGTGCGGAGGGCGAGGTGCAGCGCAGCCGGCGCGCCCTGGCGCAGGCGTTGCTGGAACAGCCGCGCGGCACGCCCCGCGAACCGCTCGAAGCGCTCGCCGCGCGGGCCCGCTGGCCGCTGCCCCGCAGGGTCGCCTGCCTCGTCGTACGGGACGCGGCGGGCAGCCGGTTCACCATGCCGGGGCTAGGCGGGGAGGTCCTGGCGCTGTCGCGCGGAGCGGACCTCGTGGTGGTCCTTCCGGAGCCGGGGGACGGCGGCCCGACCGGTGTCGAGGACGTACGGAGCGCGGTCCGCGGCCGCACCGCGGCACTCGGCCCGGCCGTCGCGCCACGCGACGCCTGGGTGTCGCTGGTGTGCGTGCGTCTGGCGCTGAACCACCACCGGGACACGGGAGCGCCGGACGGCGGCCTCCTGACCGTCGGTGACCGACTGGCCGAGGTGCACCTGCTGGGTGGCGCGCACATCGGGCGCCTGCTGGCGGACCGGGCGCTCGGCGCGCTCGACGGACTGCCCGCGGGCCGCGCGGCGCGGCTGGCGGAGACACTCGACGCCCTGCTCATGTCCTGGGGCCGCAGCGCCCCCGAGGTCGCGCAGGCCCTGGGCATCCATCCCCAGACGGCCCGCAAACGCCTGCGCCAATTGGACGCCCTCTTCGACGGCCGCCTCGCCGATCCGGACTTCCGCTTCGCGGCGCTGCTGGCGTTACGGACGCGGGCGCTGGGGAGGTGAGCGAGCGGTCAGGCGCTCACTCCGGCTTCAGCGGGTCGTGGCCGATGTCCATCAGACCGTGGCGCCAGTCCGCGCCACCGGCCGTGACGTCCGTACCGGCCGGGCGCTGGGTACGGATGATCTCGACGACACGGCGCATGGCCGCCGCGTCGGCGTCGGTGAGGTCGGTACGGCGCTTGCCGAGAATCTCCAGGACCTGCCGCCCGAGGGGCCGCCCGGCCCGGTCGGGAACCTCCTCGCTGTTCTCGCCCGCGGCCTCGACGCTCAGCCACTCCTGCAGCTCGCGTGAGGTCATGTTGACGGCCCGGTGGAACTCGTCCCACAGTTCGTCGCCGACCTGCGCTGTCATGGACGCCTCCTGGAATTCGTTCTGAAGGGAGATCGTTTCGAACGTACGCAGACTGGGTGTCCAGCGGCCCGCCCGGACAAACCCGGCGATCGGCCGTTCCGGTACGTCGGCGACCGGCGGCCTCACGTACCGTCCGCTCCGCGCAGCCCGGTCAGCACCGGCCGGTGATCGCTGCCGAGGTGGTCCGCCAGGACGGTGGACCCGGTGGCCGTCAGACCGCGCAGCAGGACGTGGTCGATGCGTACGAGCGGGAACGCCGCGGGCCAGGTGAAGCCGGGGCCGCGCCCGGCCTCCCGCTGGGCGGCGGCCAGCTGCCGGGCCAGCGGTGCCAGCCCTCGGTCGCGCAGGCTGCCGTTGAGATCGCCGAGCACCACCACACGGGCCGCCCGGTCCTCGCGCACCCGGCCGGCCAGCTCGGCCGCGCTCCGGTCGCGCGCGTCCACGGTGAAGCCCGCGTCCGCCCGCACCCGTACGGACGGCAGGCGCACGGCGTATACGGCGGTGTCGCCGCCGGGGGTGGCGACGAGCGCCCGTACGGCGTGCGGCCAGGCGCCGCCCAGGTTCAGGTTCGCCGTCCCGCGCACCGGGTAACGGGACCACAGGCCGAGGGTGTTGGCCGTGACATGGTGCGGGTAGACCGCGCCCAGCGCCCGTTCGTACGCGGGCATGGCCGACGCGGGCACCTTCTCCAGCGCCACCACGTCGGCCCCCGTGCCGATCACCTGCCGGGCGACCTCGGCGGGCGCGGTGCGGTCGCCGCCGACGTTGAACGTCAGGACGTGGAAGTCGGCCCGCGCGCCGTCCCCGCCCGGGAGATAGCCGGGCAGGAACACACAGGCCCACACCACCCCCGGCACCAGCGCGGCGGCCACCCCCACCACGGAGCGGCGCATCGCCGCCCACCCCAGCAGGACCGGCACGAGCGCACCGAACCAGGGCAGCGCGGTCTCGGCCAGACTCCCGAGGTGCCCCGGACTGTTGGGCAGTACCCCGGGAAAGGCCAGCAGTCCGGCGAGGAGCAGGGCGGGGACGGCGATACGGAGGCCGGGGCGCCGCGCGCCACAGGCAGCGGCGCCACGGGTGGACGTTCTCACCGGGTCCGGCTCCTCGGCGTACGGCGGGACAGGCAGCGCCATCCCGCGACGGCGAAGACCACCGCCGTACAGCCCGCCCCGAGCAGCCCCGCGCAGATCAGCGGGGTGGCGGCCGGCGGGGACAGCGCGACGGCGGCGACCACCAGCGCCGGCAGCACGGCAACGGCGAGCAGGGCGCGGAGGGCCCCGGTGGTGCCCGCGACGGACTCCGGCGGGCTCGGGACGGCCGGACCCGGCGTGGTCCGGTGCGGCTTCACGGGTATCTGGTGCGGTATCTGGTGCGGCTTCACGGTGATCCTCCTCGGGAGTACCGGTGGGCGCGGTCGGGACCCGTGGCGCCGGGCCCCGCGCTCAGGCGGCGTGGCGGCGGTGCTCGGCGGGGAGCAGCAGCACACGGTCGTCGGCGTCGTACTCGTACAGCTCGGCGTAGCGGCCCCAGGTGACCGCGGTGGCCAGCTGCCGGTGCGCGGCGCGCTCGGAGGCGTTGCCGCACAGCCGCCCGATCAGGTACGGCTCGCGCAGCCGGCCGCTGTCGGAGGCCAGCAGGAGCGTGCGGATGGTGGCGATCAGCGGGACGTTGGCGAGCGCGGCGGCCGCGAACAGGTGCTTGCGCGGCAGGATGTCGGCACGGGCGAAGCCGCGGCCGGTGACCGTCAGGTACAGCCGGTTGTCCGCGACCCTGGCGTAGCCGAGCAGCTGCGCCGCCTCGACCACCGGCATTAGATCGTCCACCTCGTACGCCAGCGCGTCGGCCAGCGCCGCCAGCTCCACGGCCCCGCCCCGGGTGTCCAGGACCTCCAGCAGGCCGGTGAGCGCTTCCACGGTGGCGGTCGGCAGCGGCTCGGCGGCCCGCAGCGGGTCCTGACCGGGGCCGGCAGCAGGCGCGGTGCGCTGCCCGGTCAGTGCTTCGTACGCGTCCTCGACCAGCGCCTGGAAGCCGTCGTCGCGGCGGTCGCGGGGCTGCGGCAGGGCGACCCGCAGGTCGGCCTTGATCCGCCCGGGATGGGTGTCGAGCACCAGGATGCGGTCGGCGAGCTGGACCGCCTCCTCGATGGAGTGGGTGACCAGCAGGACGGTGCGGGTGGGGGAGTCGGGGTGGGCGAGCAGTTCCAGCAGCTCGTTGCGGAGGGTCTGCGCGGTCAGCACGTCCAGGGCGGAGAACGGCTCGTCCATCAGGAGCACGTCCGGCTCGACGACCAGGGCGCGGGCGAAGCCCACCCGCTGCCGCATACCGCCGGACAGCTCCTTGGGGTAGGCGTTCTCGAAGCCGTCCAGGCCGACCATGTCGATGGCGCGCAGCGCCCGGCCCCGCCGCTCGACGGCGTGCACGCCGCGGGCCTGGAGGCCGAGTTCGACGTTCTGCTGCACCGTCAGCCACGGCATCAGGGCGAAGGACTGGAAGAGCATCGCGGTGCCGCGGTTGGGGCCGGTGACCGGCTCGCCCCGGTAGTGCACGGTGCCGCCGGAGGGCGCCAGCAGCCCGGCGACGTGGCGCAGCAGCGTCGACTTGCCCGACCCGGACTTGCCGAGCAGCGCCACGACCTGGCCCTCGTACAGGTCGAAGGTCACGTCGTCGAGGACCGTCAGGACGCCGCCGGAGGGCCCGGGGAAGTCCTTGCGGAGGCCGCGGACGCTGATGACGGGGGTGGTGTTCACAGGAGTGGTGTTCATGGGATGACTCCGAGAGGTACGGCGGTCCGGGCGCGCGGCGGTCCGACGGCCTGGGCCGGGGGAGTGAAGGGGGAGGGGCCGTTACAGGGCGCAGCGCTTGATCGCGAAGCGGTACAGCCGCCGCCAGAACAGCCGGTTGATGACGACGACGTAGACGCTCATCAGGACGGCCCCGAGGAAGTTGCGGGCGAAGTCGCCGTCGGCGGTGGCCTGCTGGATGTACGCGCCGATGCCGACCGCGGTCAGCGTGGTGCTGCCGTAGGTGACGATCTCGGCCTGGATCGAGGCGTTCCAGGCGCCGCCCGAGGCGGTCAGCGCGCCGGTGACGTACGAGGGGAAGACCGCCGGCAGGATCAGCTTCGTCCAGCGCAGCCGGCCGCGCAGCCCCAGGTCGGCGGCGGCCTCGCGCAGGTCGCCGGGGATGGCGCTGGCCCCCGCGATGACGTTGAACAGCACGTACCACTGGGCGCCGAGCGCCATCAGCACGACGCAGCCCCAGTTCAGCGAGATGCCGGAGGCGCCCAGCACGATGACGACGAGCGGGAAGACGAAGTTCGACGGGAAGGACGCCAGCACCTGCACGACCGGCTGGGCGATCCGGTTGACCCTGGGGTGCATCCCGATCCACACGCCGACGGGCACCCACACCACGGTGGAGAAGGCGACCAGCAGCAGCACCCGGCCGTAGGTGATCAGCGCGAGCAGCGCGTCGTGGCCGATCTCGGGAAGCGGCACGCGGGCCAGGACGTAGGAGACCGCCTGCCAGCCGATCGCCGCGACGGCCAGCGCGTACAGCACGGAGAAGACCAGGTCGCCCCGCTTGCGCCGGGCCTCGTCGCCGGCCGCCCCGAGCCGCCCGCCGCCGGTGCCCAGCACCCGCATCGCGCGGTCGAGCCGTTCACCGGCCGGGCGCAGGGCGCGCCCCAGGCGGCCGGGCAGCGTGGAGCGGCGCAGCAGCTCCAGGACCCGGCTGCGCGGCTGCTCGGCGATCTCGCAGTCCTCGGTACGGAACCGCTCGGCCCACGCCGTCACCGGCCGCCAGAACAGGAAGTTGACCGACACCACCATCGCGACCATGACGGCGATGGCCAGGACGACCCGGGCGCCCTCCCCGTCGGCCAGCGCCTGGGCCACGTACGAGCCCATGCCCGGCAGGGCGTTGTCCCGGTTGTTGACGGTGATCGTCTCGGAGGCGCTGAGCGCGAACCAGGCGGCACCGAAGCTGATCATGCCGTTCCAGACCTGGGCGATCATGCCGCTGGGCACGTCCAGCTTCCAGAACCGCTGCCAGCGGGTCAGCCCCATCAGCCGGGCCGCCTCGTCCAGCTCCCTGGGCTGGGTGGTCAGCGACTGGTAGAAGGCCAGCGCCATGTTCCACACCAGCGCGGTGAAGACGGCGAAGACCGACGCGCATTCCAGGCCCAGCGTGGAGTGCGGGAACAGCGCGACGAATCCGGTGACGGTGATACTCAGAAAAGTCAGCACCGGTACGGACTGCAGGATGTCGACCGCCGGGACGATCACCTTGGCCGCCCGCCGGGACCGGGCCGCCCAGGTCCCGAACACGAACGTGAAGAGCACCGCGGGCACCAGCCCCGCGAACATCCGCAGCACGGAACGCGCCGCATAGTACGGCAGATGCCGCGGATCGGTGGAGACGGCCGGCGGATTTCCGGGGTCGAAAGGACGGTCGGCGGTGGCACCGACCCGTACGATGAGAAACAGAAGGGCGAGAACGCCGCAGAGGACCAGGAGGTCCACGGGGCGCAGGCGGGCAGCGCGCAGCGCGCCGCCGGCCGGAAACCGGAGGAAATTCATGGCAGTACCCGTAAGAATTCATGCGGGCCATGCGGCCCGGTCAGCTGGGGCGGCGTGGGCAACTGGGAGGTTCGCCGTAGAGCACAACGACCACCTCCTCGAATTCTTCGGCACGGCGGCGCGGCGGCCTCCCGGGGCCGGCGCCGAAAAGAATGATGGCACGCAATGCGTGGGATGGTCAAAAGGTCTCGGTAATTCCGGAGAACCTGAAAGCGCCTTCAGAATTACCCGGATCGACCGGTCTGCGGGAGCGGAATTCGCATTTTCTGAAGGCGGCTTCAGAAATCGGTAGCGCGGACTCCGCTCCGGCCGGCCGGGCCCCGGGGTGTCCGCGCCTTCCGGGGGGATGGGACAATGGCGGTGATGATTAAGGAAGACCACCGCAGCGAGAACCCGACTGACCCGGCCGAGCCCGAGCACGACGAGGCCGGCGCCGTGCGGCAGCAGGCCCGGCTGACCCTGGCCGGCCAGGCGCGCGACGCCGAAGAGCTGAAGATGCTCCTGGAGATGCTGGGCCTGCACCCCTCCCAGGAGGGCGAGAGCTGAGCCCCTGCGCGGGCGGGCCCGGACGTAGGCCCGGGCCCGCCCGCGTACGGGTTCACCTGCGTACCGCGTCGGAGGCGTACCGCTGCGGCGCGCGGATCAGCGCCCCTGGAGCGCCTTGACGTTGTTGCCGAACGACCACGCCTTCGAGCCGTCCCAGTTGACCGACCACGTCATCAGGCCCTTCAGCCCGCCACGGTAGGTGTTCCACGCCTGGCCGACCAGGCCCGGTGACATATAGCCGCCGCCCGCGCCCGGCTGCGCCGGCAGGCCCGGGACCTGCTTGTCGTAGGGGACCTTGATGGTCGTGCCCTGGATCACCAGGCCCTTGTTCAGGCAGTCCGTCTGCGCGGTGAAGCCCTGGACGGTACCGGCGGAGTACGCGTCGCCGGAGCAGCCGTACATGCTCCCGTTGTAGTACTGCATGTTGAGCCACCACAGGCGCCCGTTGTCCGCGTACTTCTTCACGATCGGCAGGTAGGCGCCCCAGATCGAGCCGTAGGTGACGCTGCCGCCGGTGACGTACGCCGTCTCCGGCGCCATGGTCAGGCCGAAGTTCGACGGCATCCGGGCGAGCACGCCGTCGATGATGCGGATCAGGTTGGCCTGCGAGGCGGACAGGGTGTTGATGTTGCCGCTGCCGGTGAGCCCGGTCTCGATGTCGATGTCGATGCCGTCGAAGTTGTACTGCTTCAGGATCGGCACCACCGTCTCCACGAACCGGTCGGCGACCTTGCTGGAGCTGAGGTCGATGCCCGCGGCGGCGCCGCCGATGGACATCAGGATCGTCTGCCCCGCGGCCTTGGCCTCGCACATCTCGGCCGGCGTCGCGACCTTCACGGTCGCGTCCATGCCGTCCTCCCACAGGACCGTGCCGTCGGAGCGGATCACGGGGAAGGCGGCGTTGAGGACGTTGTAGCCGTGCTGGGCGATCCGGGGATCAGTGATCTTGGTCCAGCCGAACGGCGGGTGGACGCCGTTGGCGGCGCCGTCCCAGTTCTCCCAGTACCCCTGGAGCACCTTGCCCGCGGGTCTGGACTTGACCGGACAGGTGGTGTCCCGGGGTGCGGCGTGCGGGGCCGCGGCGGCCGGCAACTGGGCGGCGCAGACCATCGCCAGGCCGATTCCGAGCAGGCGAAGCGCCCGACCGAACATGATGTGCTCCTTTCCGGCCGTGGCCGGCGGTGACTGAGGAGGGGGAACCGGTGGAGCGTGGGTGGGGGGTGGTGCCGAGCGGGGGCGTACGGGGGTGGCGGCGTGCGGGCGGTGGCCGGAACCCGCGCGTCGCGCTGCCCGAACCGTAGGGTGACCCGCAGGGGCCGTCAATAGGTCTGGACCAACTCCGTACGGAGTGGAGCGCGCCGCCCGTACGTCACGGCCGGGGCAGCGCCGCCTCCCCGCCACCACCGGACAACGAGCCCTCGTCGCCGGGCCATTGCCGGGAAACCGGCAGATCGCGGGCGCGCCGCAGCGGTGAGCAGAGCAGGATCACGGCGGCGAGCGGAATCCCCGCCGTGGTGATCCACAGGGTCGCCCGCAGCCCGAGCGCGGACCCGAGCGCGCCGCCGAGCAGGGAGCCGAGCGGGATCGTGCCGTACCCGAGGAAGGCCGAACCGGCGGTGACCCGGCCGAGGAGCCGCGGCGGGCAGTACCGCTGCTGGAACCCCGCTTTGAGTACGTTCCCGGCCACCACGCCCGCCGAGACACAGCAGCCGCCGGCCAGGAAGAACACGACCCCGGCGCCGTCCGTGGTCAGCGGGATGAGCAGCGCGAACAGGGCGAGACCGAACTCGAACAGGAGCGTCGCGCGGGACGTCCCCACCCGCGCCGCAACGCGGCGGGCGACGAAGGCGCCGGCCACGCCGCCCGCCCCGGTCGCGGCGGCCGGCCCGCCGACCACGCCGGGCGCCAGGCCGACCTCCCGGACGAGGAAGACCACCTGGATCGACTGATACCCCATCAGGGCCAGGTTGGAAGCGGCACCGAACAGCGTGAGCGTACGCAGCCAGGGATCACCGGCGATCAGCCGCAGCCCCTCGCCGACCTCACCGGCCGGCCCGCCGGGCCGCCGCTCCGCCCGGCCGGGCCGGGGCTCGCGGTGCCGGATGCCCGTCAGGCACAGCAACGACACGAGGAACGTCGCGGCGTTGGCGAACATCCCGTTCACCGCCCCCGCCGCCTGCGCGATCAGCCCGCCGGAGCCGAGCCCGGCGAGCTGCGCCGCGGACGCGCTGCCGTGCAGCTTGGCGTTGCCCTCGGCCTGGTCGTCGGGCGCCAGGATGCTCGGCAGGTAGGCGGTGTACGCGGTCTGGAAGAACACCGTCGCCGTACCCGTCAGCAGGGCGACGGCCAGCAGCAGCCCCGTACCGAGCAGGCCGCGCCACGCCGCGACCGGCACGGCCGCGAACAGGACGCAGGAGACGGCGGCGGACGCCAGCATCACCGGCCGGCGCCGCAGCCGGTCCACCCAGGCACCCACCGGCAGACCGATGACCAGCCACGGCAGCCAGGCCGCCGTGCTCAACAGCCCCACCTCGAACGGTCCCGCGTGCAAAGTGGACACGGCGATGAGCGGCATCGCCACCCCGGTGACCGAGGCGCCGAACTTGCCGGCGGTCTCACCGCACCACAACAGCCGGAAGTCGCGGTGGCGCCGCAGTAGCCCGCCGCTGCTCCAGGCGTTCACCCCGCGCCGCGCTCTTCGCGCGGAAAGGACTGGAGTTGGACGACGACGGGGAGCGCGCCGGGTGCCGGGTCGGCGTCCGGGGGAGGGGTGTGCCGGGCGACGACCTCGGCCAACTCGGCGTTCAAAGCGGCCAGTTGCTCGGGTGCTAGTCGCAGGTTGTGCCAGTCCGCGAGGGTGCCGGCGCGCCGCCAGGTGTCGTCCCAGTCGCCGTTCACGTAGTCCGTGACGCGGTGGAAGTACAGCTGTACCAGTTCGTGCAGGTACACCGACAGCGGTCCCCGGCTGTCGGGGTCGTCCCGGAAGTCGGCCGTGTACAGGTCGTTGTCGGCCGCGACCCGCCGCCACCAGCGCTCGCGCTTGGTGCCGCGCCCGGTCTCCTCCTCGATGAAGCCGTGTTCGGCGAGGTGGCGCAGGTGCCAGCTGACGGTACCGGTGTTCTCACCGAGGCGGGCGGCGAGGTGGGTGGCGGTGGCCGGACCGTCGAGGCTGAGCACCTCGAAGATGCGCATGCGCAAGGGGTGGGCCAGGCCGCGGAGGCTGCGGGCGTCGAGGCGGCGGGAGGGGGCTCTGCATCATGGTCGGCCTGCGTGCCTCTCGGTGACGCCATGACGCCGTGACGCCGTATCGCCGTCAACGGCCGTGCTTGCGTACGGAGCGCGGCGCGACGGCGCGTGTGACCGGGATTTCGACGCTGTAAATGTCGTTTATCGCGAGGTGAAGGCCGGATTGGCCTGTTGCCGTGCCACCCGGGTGCGCGAGTAGGGTCGGGGGGCTGCGTGATCACTGAGGGCTGTACCCGGTCCTCCCGGCCCTTGCGAGGGCACATGTCTACGCGGCCTTCCCGGCCCCACCCGGGAAGGCCGCATGGCATGCGCACGTACGGGAAGCGCCCGTACGCGCCGGGCACCGGGATGCGGCTCCGGCGTCTCACGGGCAGTACAGCGGGCCCCCGGGTCCGTGTCCCCCACAGACAAAGAGCCGCGCGTGCGCGGCCGCAGATCAGGAGCATCAGTGCAGGGCATCCCCCACATAGCCAGCACACCGCACGACGGGCGACGGTCGTCCGTACCCCCTGCCCGCAGGGAGCAGTACCCGGCGCCGCACACGGGGCGGGACATGGCACCGCGCATGCCGTACCAGGGCGCGGCGCCTCACGTGACCCCGGCGGCACGGCCTCCCGAAGCCGCCGCTCCCCAACATCCCGTCTTCATCTCCCGGTCGGGCTGGCGCAGGCGGACGCTGCAAGGCATGGCGCTGGCCGTGGGCTGCTCCTGCCTCGGGTACCTGGCGTTCGTCGGCATGCTGGTCAGCGGGCTCCGGCAGCCAGTCGGCACGCACCCGCCGAGTATGAACGGACCGGCGCCGTCCGGTCCGGGCACCGGCACATCGCAGTACGGCCGCGGCGCACCGGCCCGGGCCGAGGCACACCGGCCGTCGGCCAGGAACCGAGCGGACCGCGACGACCGCCGCCGCCCGCCGGCCGGCAGATCCGCCCCGCCGGCCGGAGGCCCGAAGCAGTGAGCCGGCACGCCGCCGCTGTCCGGCGGCCGCCGCGCGGACACTGGCTCGTGCTCCTGCTGGTCCTCCTGGTGGTCGCCGTCGCCCTGGTCTTCGAGGGCTGGACGACCCACCAGGTCGACGCCGCGCGCACCAAGCCGCCGTGCACCCGGCCGATCCCGCGGGAGGCGGACGACGGAAAGCCGCTGCTGCGGTTCGGCCCGACGGGAGTCGCCACCGCGGCCATGCCCCCCGGGACCGTCGCGCTCACCTTCGACGGCGAGCCCGACCCGGTGTGGACGCCGCGTCTGCTCGACCTGCTGCGCAGCCACCATGCGCGGGCGACCTTCTTCCTCCACGGGAAGGACGCGGCCCGGAACCCGGAGCTGGTGCGGCAGATCCTGCACGACGGGCACGAGATCGGCTCGTACACCTACAGCGGCGGCGACCTCGGTGTCGCCTCCCCGCTGCGCGCACGGCTCGAACTGCCACTCACTCAGGCCGCTTTCGCGGGCGCGGCCGGCATCAACACCACCCTGTTGAGGCTGCCGCACACCACGGCCGCGGACACGCTCTGCGGCCCCGAGTGGCCGGCCGCGAAGCGCGCGGCGGCGCAGGGGTACCTGGTGGTCGCCTCGGATCACAAGGACCGCAAGCCGTGGCGGGGGGTGGTGACGCAGCACAGCCACACCGACCTCGGCTACCACGAGGCCAAGGATCTGCTGGAGGACCGCGGCGCGAAACGGTTCACCACCATCAGCGGCGGACTCGGCCGCGCCTCCTTCCTCGAAGAGGTCCCGGCCACCGAGAAGATCAAGGGCGAGGGCCTGATCTGGTCGCAGCGGCTCGGGCACGCCTTCCTCACCGTGATGGTGTGGACACTGACCCTCACGGGCGTGCTCGGCGTCCTGCGGATGCTCCTGTTCGCGCTGTTCGCCCGCCTCCACGTCCGCAGGCTGCACCGGTACCGGCCCGGCGCACCACGGCTGCGCGCGGTGCGGGACCCGGTGACGGTCCTGGTGCCGGCGTACAACGAGGAGGCCGGCATCGCCTCCACCGTGTACTCGCTCCTGGCTTCCACCCACCCGCACCTGCAGATCATCGTGATCGACGACGGCTCGACCGACTCCACCGCCGACATCGCCGAGGGCATCGACGATCCGCGGGTGACGGTGATCCGCCAGCCCAACGGCGGCAAGCCCAGCGCCCTCAACACCGGCCTGGCGTACGCCCGCCACGACATCGTCGTCATGGTCGACGCGGACACCATCTTCGAGCCCGCGGCGCTGGCCCGGCTGATCCAGCCGCTCGCCCACCCGGCGGTCGGCGCGGTCAGCGGCAACACCAAGGTCGGCAACCGGCGCCGCCTGATGGGCAAATGGCAGCACCTGGAGTACGTCCTCGGCTTCAACCTCGACCGGCGGATGTTCGAGGTCCTGGAGTGCATGCCGACGGTCCCGGGAGCGATCGGCGCCTTCCGCAGAGACGCGCTGATGGGCGTCGGCGGTGTCAGCGACGAGACCCTGGCCGAGGACACCGACCTCACGATGGCGCTCTGGCGGGCCGGCTGGCGCGTCGTCTACGAGGAGTCGGCGGTCGCCTGGACCGAGGTGCCCAGCACCGTACGACAGCTGTGGCGCCAGCGCTACCGCTGGTGCTACGGCACCCTCCAGTCGATGTGGAAGCACCGTCACACGGTGAAGGAGGTCGGCCCCGCCGGACGCTTCGGCCGTCGCGTGCTGCTCTACGTCACGCTGTTCCAGATCGTGCTGCCGCTGTGCGCACCGGTCGTGGACCTGTTCGCCCTCTTCGGGGCGCTGTTCCGCGACCCCGGGGAGGCCGCCCTCGTCTGGTTCGGTTTCCTCGCCGTCCAGTTGGTCACCGCCGCGTACGCACTGCGGCTCGACCGGGAACGGCTGCGCGTGCTGTGGGTGCTGCCGCTCCAGCAGTTCGTCTACCGGCAGTTGATGTACCTGGTGGTCATCCACTCCGTGACCACGGCGCTGCTCGGCACCCGCCTGAAGTGGCACACCATGAAGCGCACCGGAACCGCCGACCCGTATCTGCTCGAAGCGCCGTTCGCGGAGACGTCCGAAGCGCCGCTGCAGGACCTACCCCCGCGGCGGAGCCTGTCGCCGCAGTGAGGGGACGGCGGAACGCACGGGAGGGGAACCGGCGCGCGGCCGCGCCGGTCCGACCTGGGAAATGACCCTGGGACATGACCGAGGGAGCTGACCATGACAGACCCGCTCGACCAGCGGGCCGGACACAAGTCGGCGGGTGGTTGGGGCCCGTACGCCGAGCCGAAGCTGTACGCCGATCCAGATTCGCTCGCCGATCCGGGTCTGTATGCCGATCCGGGTTCGCTCGCCGATCCTGACCTGCGTGCTGGCCCAAAACTGTACGCTGATCCGGGTGTGCCCGCCGCCGGCCAGGGCCCGTACGCGGCCCCGGAAGGAACCGCCGCGCGTGAGCGGTTCGCCGAACGCCCCAGCTCGCGCTACGGGCCCCGGCGCGCCCACGCCCGGCAGCCGAAGAAGCGCAGGAGGCTGCGGCGGGCGGTGCTCGTCCTGCTGGCCGTTGTGGTCGTCGCGGCGGGCGGCACGTACGGCTGGGCCGAGACCCGGCTCCAACGTGACGTCGACCTCGGCGCGTACGGGGACCGACCGCCGCCCGGCGAGGGGACCAACTACCTCATCGTGGGCTCGGACAGCCGCGACGGACTCTCGGACGACGACGTCAAAGACCTGCACGCCGGCGGGGGCGGCGGTCGGCGCACCGACTCCATGATGCTGCTGCACTCCGGGTCCCGGGGAACCAGCATGATCAGCCTGCCGCGCGACTCCTGGATCACCGTGCCCGGCCGCCTCGACACGACGACGGGGAAGACCAAGCGGCCCGAGAGGGACAAGCTGAACGCCGCCTTTTCTTACGGCGGCCCCGAACTGCTCGTACACACCGTCGAGAAGAACACCGGGCTGCGCATCGACCACTACGCGGAGATCGGCTTCGCCGGGTTCGTGAACATCGTCGACGCCATCGGCGGCGTCCGGATGTGCCTGGACCGGGACATCAAGGACGAGAAGTCGGGCGCCGACCTGCGCAAAGGCTGTCACACCCTGACCGGCAGGCAGGCGCTCGCCTTCGTCCGCCAGCGGCACCAGGAGAGGCAGGGCGACCTGGGCCGGTCGAAAAACCAGCAGAAGTTCCTCTCCACCCTCGCCCACCAGGCCGCCCAGCCCGACACCCTCTTCGACCCGACACAGATCGGCCCAGCCATGCAGGCCGGGCTCGACACACTCATCGTCGACAAGGACATGACCCTGCGCGATCTCAGCCAGATCTTCCTAGCCGTACAAAGCGTCGCAGGCGGACACGGCAAACAGATCAACGTCCCCCTGTCCGGCATCGGCGTCCCCACACCCAAGGGCAACGTATTGAAGTGGGACGCCAGGGAATCGGCCAGGCTCTTCGACGACCTGAGGTACGACCGTCCGGTGACGGAGAGGGGGAAGATGTCCCGGCGTTGGGGCGGCGGCAGGTGAGAGGTGAGGAATCCCCGTCGGCTGGTTTCGGCGAGGGCGGGAGCGTTACACGGCAGATGCGTACGCAGCAGAAGGGCCACCAGCACCCGCCACCGGCGCCAAGAAACCGCGGACAGACACCTGAAGGACGCTGAGACAGCCCTGCATCAACGCCTAACCGGGGCTCAACTCCTGAGGCCAACCGGCCGCAGGTTGAGCAGCTCACCAGTGCTGGTGAGCGATGGCGTGGCGAGTTGACGGGTTCTGCGCTGCGCGGTGTCACGAGACTCGCGGCGTAAGTGCGCCTTCCATCGAGGCTGGCGGAGCCGACACCGCCGTCCGCACCGGTTTCGGCTCTGCCGCGGCGCTGCCGATGTCTGCCCGGGCGGCGCTTCGGCGTGTTGCTGATCGCCGGCGGGTGTGACCGCGTGGGCCTGCGCCCTGGCGATCGAGACGCTCCTGCTGGTGGATGTGAAGCGTGCTGACCGGTGCCCGCCGTGCCCCCGCCCCACGCACGCCCCCGATGCCACCGCCCTCTGCGTCTACGCCGGTCGTTGTACGCCAGCGGACCCGAGTACGGTGATGTCCCAGGCTGAGAAGGTGCCTTTCTTGGTGAAGTGTCGTCCACGAGCAGCACGCGGCCTGGCTCGCCGCGCCGTTCGGCCGCGTAGTCCTGCAGGGCGTCGCGGATGTCGACGGAGTTCCGCCGGTGCCACGACAGCAGGCGCTGCAGGCCGTATGGCGTGGCATGGCCCCGCATGCTTGGCAAGCTGCCAACTGTTCTTGCGGTCGGCCGGGCCCAGCAGACCCGTACGCAGTCCCGCATCCGCTGCCGCGGCAACAAGCTCATCCGGGGGAGACACGAACCGTCGCCTCATGACGCGCCACCAGTCAGCTAGACCTGATACGGAAACGCTAACCAGCGCAAATGGGGGAGCGCGACTGAAGTATCAGAGGCTGTTTCCGCATCTGGACGATCGGCAGCGGCGAGACGGGGCCGAAGCCCGGGTGCTGGGACGGGGTGCGTCGGCTTGGCGGCAGGCGGAAAAGGGCCGCGGACGCGGATCTCGGTCTGTGATCCGCGCTGGTGGCACCTGTCGCACCGGATGCGTGCGGGGAGGTGATGTCGCCGCTGCGCTGGACGGCGAGGTCTCCCCGGAAGATCGCGGCCGACCACCCGCCCAGGGTGCAACGTCACCGGGGCGCCGCTGCTTGATGGCGGGTTGTGGAGCATCCGGGCATCGGCGTGGTCAGTCGTGCCGGCGTCGGCTCGCGGCTGTATCCGCCGGGGCGAGTCCGGCATGTCTCCTGGGGTGCCGCCCGCCTGGCACCAGGCGTGTTCGCGGCCGCGCTGGAGCCTGTGGGGTTCGCTGGTCTGGCTTCCGGCCGTTCGGCCTAGCGGGCCTGCCGTGGACAGCGCGCTCGGTCAGGGTGGGGCCGAGGGGCAGCCGAGACGGGGGTGACGAAGGATGGCAGGGATATGGGCAGGTGGAGCGGGATGCGGCGGCGGGGCCGGGGCCAGTCCGGGGTCCGCCTGATGGTCGTGGGAGTGCTGTTGACGTGTGGGGGATGGATCGGCGGGCCGGCGCTGCCTGCGGCGCCGTGGCAGGGAGGGCTGTGGGTCGACCCGGACAATGCTGCGCGCCGGGCGCTGGACGGCGTTGCGGGCGGGGGTGGGGCGGAGCGGGCTGTGCTGCGATGGCTGGCCGGGCAGCCGGTTGCGGTCTGGCTGACGCAAGGGGATCCGTTGCCGCGGGCCCGGGAGGTCAGTATGGCGGCCGAAGCCGTGGGGCGGGTGCCGGTGCTGGTGGCCTATCACATTCCGGGGCGGGACTGCGGCCAGCACTCGGCCGGGGGTGCTGCGGATGCGGCCGGGTACCGATGGTGGGTCGGCCGCCTGGCGGCGGGCCTGGGCGACCGGCGGGCGGTGGTGATCCTGGAGCCCGACGCGGTGGCGCAGGCCCTGACCGGTTGCGCGCCTGAGCAGCTGCGGCAGCGGCTGCTCGCCGAGGCGGTCGATACGCTCAAACACGGCCCCGGGGTGCGGGTGTATCTGGACGCGGGCAATCCCGGCTGGGTCCGTGACACCGACCGGCTGGCCGCCGCGCTGGCCGCTTCGGGTGGGCGGCGGGCCGACGGATTCGCGTTGAACGTCGCCAGTTTTCACACCACCCGGACCACGGTGGCGTACGGCGAAGAGATCTCCCGGGCGCTGGGCGGGGCGCACTTTGTGATCGACACCAGCCGTAACGGCAACGGCCCACCGCCGGCGGTGGCGGGCGCGGGCCCCAACGGCGGTGAGGCGTGGTGCAATCCGCCGGGCCGGGCGCTGGGGCGGCTGCCCACCGCGTCGACGGGGCACCCCCGCCTGGATGCCTATCTGTGGGTCAAGGTTCCGGGGGAGTCGGACGGCGCCTGCCGGGGCGGGCCGCCGGCGGGCCGGTGGTGGATGCCGTACGCCGTGGCTCTGGCGCACGCCGTGCCGGGGCAGGAGACGGCGCGGTCCGCGCACGCCGGGTCTGGGACGGATGGTGCCCGAGGCGGGACGGCGCGGTCCGCGCACGCCGGGGCTGGGACGGCTGGTGCCCGGGGCGGGACGGCGCCGGGCGATGCTGTCGGGTCTCTACGTCACCTGCAGCCAGCGGGCCGGTGATGGAGTACCGCGGGCGTCGGTGACGGTGAGCATGTACCAGCCGCTCGGGACCAGACCGGGGGAGCGGGGCACATTCACGCGCAGGCGGGTGCCGTGCTGGGCGATGTCCAGGGCGATGGAGCGCTGCTCGATGTCGGTGGTGTGGGTGACGGCGCTGGGACGCATCAGGCGGGCCGTACGGATGGCGGTGGCCGACTTGAGGGTGAAGGTGGCGTCGGCGCCGCGCGCGATGCGCGAGACACCGCCCAGCAGACGGGGGCGGTCGGTGCGGTAGAGGTAGGGCGGGGAGTAGACCTCGATGCGCTGTTCGAAGGAACCGGCCCGGGTGTTGGCCGCGTCGGCGAACAGGGGATCGGACCCGAAGGTGGCGATCCGGCCGTCGGGTAGCAACAGGGCCGCGGCGTGGTAGTTGCGGCCGATGGTGGGGTCGGCGGCCGGGCGGAAGACGTTGCGGGCCGGGTCGTAGAACTGGGCAGTGTGATGGTCGCTGGCGCCCTTGCCGCGGTAGTCGCCCGACCCGCCGGTGGTGAAGAGCTGGTCGTCGGGGGTGAGCACGGCGTTCAGGTAGCGGGTGCCGCGGCCCAGGCTGGGGCCGGTGCGGTACCGGGGGGCGGGGCTCGTCAGGTCGGCGATGGCGGTGCGCCCGGTGGACAGGGGGGACTCGCCGGCCCCGCCGCCGCCCAGAATCATGACGCGCTGTTGCTGGGCGGGCGGCAGGAGGACCGTGGCGGCGGTCTCGCTGCGGTCGGCCTGGGCCAGTTGGGGCACGGGCCGGAAGGTGTTGGCGCGTACGTCCCAGAGCCCGGGCCGGCGGCCGCGGTCGGCGGGGCCGTAGCCGGAGCTGGCGCCGGAGTAGAACAGCTGGCCGTCGGCGGTCAGGAACAGGGCGGGGTAGGTGGGGAAGTATCGGGTGGGCCCGGTGGACCAGGTGCGGGTGGCGGGACGGTAGATCTCGTTGTGGCCGTTGATGATCTGGCCCATGTCGTCCAGGCCGGAGACGGCCAGGACAGTGCCGTCGGTCAGGGGGGCCAGGGTCGGATACCAGCGGGCCCGGGCCATGGGGGCGGTGGGCAGGTAGCGTTCGGCGACCGGGTCGAATTCGTAGGCGTGGCGGATGCCCTGGAAGTCTTTCTTGTCCAGGGCGAGTTTGCTGGCGGTGCCGTAGTGGTTGCGGGCGTCGGCACCGGTGAGCCCGTTGATGGTGTAGCGGGCGGCGGTATGTGTGGCGCCTTGAGGGCCGGGGCGGTCGGCTTCCACGTATACCGGGGTGCGGCTGGCGCTGATCTGCACCCGCTGGCCCCCGGCGGCGGTCGTCTTGCGGGCCCGGGGCAGCACGACGGCGCTTTGGGAGCGGTAGATCTTGCCGGCCGGTGAGCGGAAGACGGTGCCGGCGGGCAGGGTTTTCGGGGCGTCGGGGTACTCATTGGCGACGATCATGGTGCCGCCGGCGCGGTGGACGTCGCCTTCGAGCTTTTCGTAACGAGCGGTGCCGCCGGCCACCAGCAGCCGCCCGCCGGGCAGCTGGGCGTGCCCGGAGCAGAACAGGTCCCGGGGGGTGGGCACCTCGGTGAAGGTGTTCGTGGCCGGGTCCCACAGCACGCTGCGGAAGGTTTTGGCGGCGAACTGCTTGGCGTCGTTGCCGGAGCCGGCGAGCAGCAGCACCTTGCCGGTGTGCAGCAGCGCGGCGTGGATGGTGTTGATGCGCCGGCGCTCGGGGATCTCGACGCTCTCCCAGCGTCCGTAGCGGGCCAGGTACTCCGGCCGGCTGATGGTGTACTGGTGGTAGGCGCGGGTGGCGAAGCCGTAGACGGCCGGGGCGTTCAGGCCCGCCAGCGCCAGCAGGGCGGCCATACCGTAGGCGCTCTTGCGGGAGCGGATGCGGGAACGACGGGGCACGAAGAAGTCCTTTCGAGTGGCGCGGGCCGTGCGCCTTAGGGCGGTGCGGGCACCGCCGCAGCCGCAGCCGCAGTCGGGTGCGGCGGGACGCTGCGATCCGGCGCGGCCGCGGCGGTGCGGGCGCCCAGGCGCCACAGCAGGGGCGGGGCCAGGGCGATGACGAGCGCCAGGGCGGCCCACAGGCACATGGCGATGTGCAGATGGCCGAGCAGCGGCGCGGCGAGCAGGCAGCCGGCGAACAGCGACGCCCAGCCCAGGTGGGTGGCAAAGGTGCGCCAGGTGTCGGGGCTGGCGGTCTCTCCCTTGGCGGTGACCACGAAGCCGGCCTTGCGTCGCAGCAGGGCCGCGGTCAGGGAGCGCGCGTACAGCGGGGCGGCCAGCGCCGACAGTGCCATCCCGGCCGCGCCCGAGGAGCCCTGCGGCTCGTGCGGGCTGACGTTGTGCCGGCGGTTCCACAGATACAGGCCGATCTGCAGGGCCGCCGCATCGCTGTAGAGCATCAGCCACACCTGCGTCTCGATGTGCAGGCCGGAGGCCCCCAGCCCCAGAAACAGCAGGCACGACAGGCCGCCGAGAGCCCAGTTGACGGCCGTCAGCGGGTAGTAGGCGATCATCAGCGCGTAGTTGAGGACGCGTCCGGGCGCCAGCGACCGCACGGCGCGCGGGAACTGGCGGCCCAGCGTCTCGTAGGTGCCCCGGCTCCAGCGCAGCTGCTGGTTGAAGAAGTCGCTCCAGGTGGCCGGTCCCTCGCCGACCGCCAGGACGTCGGGGGTGTACACCGAGCGCCACCGCTGTCCGGTGGCCGGGTTGCGGTGCCGGTGGATCTCCATGCCGGTGGCCATGTCCTCGGTTATCGAGTCGTACAGCCCGCCGACCTGCTTCAGCGCGCCGATGCGCACGCAGTTGTTGGTGCCCACGAACATCGGGGCCCGGTAGGCGTTGCCGGCCCGCTGTATCAGGGCGTGGAAGAGGAACTGCTGGCTCTCGCACGCCCGGGCGAGCGCGCTGGTGCAGTTGCCGTAGACCTGGGGGCCGACGACGAAGGCGACGTCCGGGTCACGGAAGTAGCCCAGCATCCGCTCCAGGAACTCCGGCAGCGGCACGTGATCGGTGTCCACCCCGGCCATGAAGTCGTAGGCGTGCCCGTGCCGGTCCAGCCAGGCGTTGTAGTTGCCGTGCTTGGTGCGGGCGCGAAACGGCCCCGAGGGCTGGTTCCATTTCACGACGTTCTTCCGGGAGAAGTGGCGCACCCCCAGTTCGCGGCACAGCTGCCGCGCCGCCCGGGTGTTGCCTTCGTCCAGCAGCCACACGTCCACCCGCCCCCGGTGGCGTACCGCCCGCGCCCCCTGCAGTGTGGCCCGCACCATGGCCAGGGGCTCCTTGCCGGGCACGAAACTGGTCAGCAGCGCCACCCGGGAGCCCGGCGCAGCCACCACCGGTATGGGATCGCGCGCCATCAAGGTGGCGTGCGCGTTGGAGGCCACGTTGACCAGGCGGAAACCTTCCAGCAGCCCCAGGGATATGAGCATGACCAGGTCCGCGGCCCGCTCCCAGGCGCTCACCCCCGGGCGGTGCACCCAGTGCTGCGGCTGCATCAGCCACACCAGCAGACCCAGCGAGACGAGCGGTGCGCCGGCCAGCAGCAGCGCGGTGCGCACCCGGTGCTTCCCGGCGCCCAGCAGACTGCGGTAGCGCACCCGATAGGGGACGCCGGGCTCCTCCGGGCCGGGTTCGGTCAGCGGGCCCGCCAGTCGGCTGAACCGCGCATAGTCGTACGGCCCGGCCCCGGCCCCCTGGCCCGGGACGGCCTCCGCGGCCGGAGGCGGCGGGAGGCCGCGCCGCCGAGCGCTGCTGTGCGTCATGAGTGCGATCCCCGCGTTGTTCGGTCTGCCGACCTCACGGCAGGATAAATCCGGCAATAGGGAAAAAGGTAGCAAGGGGTGGAGGGCGGGGCCTCCCGATGACCAGCAGGGCTTCCGCCATCCGAGCGGTCAACGCCAAGGGCAGGCGCCGGGCGGCGGCTGGCCAACGCGGTGCAGCCACGACAGGGCGGCGCACCGGTGACCGAGGGCTTGCGGCATCGGCCATCCGTGCCAGTGGGACAGGTCCGGTGCGGGCCCGGCCCCAGGCGGGTACCGCCGCCCGGCGCCGGGAAGCCGTGCGAAGGAAGTCAGGGCGGCGTGAGCGCCGTGTCAGCACATGGGCCCGCCGGTGCCCGGGCCGGCAACGCGGGCCAGCCGTGCGTCCAGGTGGGGAGCAGGACCTGGGCCAGGCCGAGGAAGCGCCGGGCACTGGCGGCGGAGTCGGGGGCAGCCCGGCGCGCGGCGCAGTGGCCGACGAGAGCCGAGGTGAGACTCACCGCATCCCGGGCCGCAGCGAGGCGGCGGCGTGCGGCCGGAACCCGCGAGGCACCGGACGGAAATGCCCCTGCGCACCGCCTGACCGGCCTCGCGCAGCAGGCCGCACTCCGCCGGACGGCGGGCAAGCCGGCGCGGTAGGCCGCCCGCCGCACGGGCTCGCGGCGTCGGACAGAGCGCCCATCGGCTGGTGCGGGTACTCCGCCTGGCGGAGGGCCATCATCTAGTCGCCGCCCAGACCGGTGACCACAGCGCGCACACCGAAGGCGGCCAGCCCTTCGGTCAGCCGCTGGAACGGGCGGTACAGCGGCTCGTCGTACGGGCTGACTCGCCGTTGACGTGGGTGCAGTCGCGGTGCAGCGGCGCGTGTGGCGAGGACGCCGCTGTCGAAGCCGCCGGTCAGATGCGCAGCGGTCGTTACCGTCTCCAGGGGCCGGGTGTCCCAGGCGTCCCCCATCGCCTGCACGAATGCCCCGAGTACGTCGGCGTCGTCGGCCAGGTCGCGGGGACCGCTGTGCAGGGCGGCTTCGGGGCAGCGCGGGAACAGGGCGCCGCCGAAGTGCGCGGTGGCCCGCTCTCTCAGGCGGTGAATGCCGGTGAAGACGGTGCTGGTGCTGTAGCGGGGGCGGTAGAGCAGCAGCCGGGTGACCTCCCGCGCGTTCAGCCCGCCCGCGAACGAGGAGAGGTCGCCCATCTCCCAGGATCCGTGCAGAGCGGTGCCGTCCGTGGCCAGGTACAGCGGGGTGGTGCGGCGCGGGCCCGCGGTGACCTGCACCGGCTCGTCCGGCGTCCACTCCACGAGCACCCGGTCCGCCGGCCGCCGCTTCAGCCACCCGCCGAGCCTGGTCGTGTTCGTCCTGCGGCACCTGCCGCACGCCGGCCGATGCGGCGACAGAGCCCGACGGCAGGGTGTCGTCCCTGGAGAGGGGCGGATGCGCCGACCGCTCGGAGGGCCGTGGCGTTAACCCGGAAGGGGGGTGGAGTTAACCCGTCCGTTCCTAGCGTCTGACGCGTACCGATCAGCGACCGAAGGAGACGTTTCATGGAGACGCTGGGGCAGCTCGCCGCTCATCTGGCGCTCGATCTCGCCGCGGTGGGCGTGCTGACGTTCGCCATCTACTACCCGCGCCACCGGCGCCGCGATCTGGTGCCCGCCTACCTGGCGCTCAACGTCGCGCTGTTCGCGGTCGTCTCGGCGCTGGCCCAGGTCGGCGAGGGTGGCATGGCCCTGGGCTTCGGTCTGTTCGGGGTGCTGTCGATCGTCCGGCTGCGCTCCGACTCGGTCCAGCACGAGGAGGTCGCGTACTACTTCACGACCCTGGTGCTCGGCCTGCTGTGCGGCCTGCCGCATCTGAGGTTCTCCGTCGCCGCGGCGCTCGCCGGGCTGCTGCTCCTGGTCATGTACGGCGCCGACCACCCGCGCCTGATGGCCCGTACCCGCCGCATCGTCGTCACCCTGGACACCGTGCACGCCGACCCCCAGGCGGTCCGCGACGACCTGGCGCGCAGACTCGGCGCCCCCCTCAACTGGACGGTCAACGAGGTGGATTACGTCCGGGACCTGATGGTGGTGGACGTCCGCTTCCGCCTTCCGGACACGTCCACGGCGCCCACCCGCACGGCACCCCCGGACGAGCATTCCCGACGGACCCGCACGCCCGCTCCCTCCGACGCTCACCCGCAGCCCCGCTCCCTCTCCGAGGAGACCGTGTGATCCCCGCCTTACAGGCCGTCGCCGACGCCGCCATGGCTGCACGCCCGATAACCCTCTGCGAGCTCCAGGCCCGCGCGGAGCTGATGGCGCGCATCGACCACAGCTACCTGGTACCGGTCGAGGTCTTCGCGGACTTCGCGGCCCGGCTGACCGACCCGCACCGGACCGGCGGCCCGTTCCAGGCGCTGTGCATCAACGGCCGCCGGTGGTTCGGCTACCACTCCGTCTACTACGACACCCTCGACCTGCGGTCCTTCCACGACCACCGGCAGGGCCGCCGGAACCGCTACAAGATCCGCGAGCGGCTGTACGAGCATTCCGGCGAGCGGCAGTTCGAGATCAAGCTCAAGGGACGGCGCGGCGAGACGGACAAGCGAAGGCGGCCCCTGCTGTCCGACGAGGCGACGCTGGGACGCGGCCCGCGCGACTTCCTGGCCGCCGTGCTGCACGGTACGTACGGCATCGCCGCGCCCGGGGAACTGGTCCCGTCGCTGGTGACCGACTACCAGCGCGCCACGTTCGTCGCCGACGGCCGGCGCATCACCTGCGACGCCGGCCTGGTCTGCCAGGACGCGGGGACCGGCCGCAGCGTACGCGCCGACGAAGACGTGGTGCTCGTCGAGACCAAGACCGCGGTGACCGGCCACCTCACGGAGGCGGACCGGCTGCTGCACACCTACGGACTGCGCGCCGTCCAGTTCACCAAGTACTGCGGCGCCATGGCGGCCCTGCGCCCCGGCCTGAAGGCCAACAAGTGGGGGCGAGCGGTACGGACGGTGTTCCCTCAGCCGGCGACGTAGGACCTGTCCGGGCGGCACCTCCAGAGCCGGGCCTGCGGCTGCCCACCTCCAGACACGGGGGCCGCCAGGCCGGAGGGAGCGCGCTGGGCCACGGCCACCGCCCACAGCCGCCGCGCCCCTGCCGGCGAGCCGCTCGACTGCTCCGCGGTGGTCTGGGCCTGGACGATCTCCAGGCCCAGACCCGTCGCCCCGCGACCGTAGTCGCCGAGTGCCGGGATGCACCCCTGCGGAAAGCCTGGCCCGTCATCCTCGACGATGGTCCGCTTCTCCCGCCGCCCTCGGGAACGGCCGTGTGGAGCGTGCCGACGCCGTCGGGCGAGGGGGTGAAGACGTTGCCGACGAGGGCCCCGACAGCGGCGAGCCCGGCCCCGTCCCGAGAGACGGTCGATGTCTGGCTGATCTGGGAGACCAGTGAACGGACGCGCGAGGTGGTGTCGGCGGGAGCCCGGTGGCTGGCGCGGTTGCGGATGCGCAGGGCCGGCGGAACCAGCTGGCGGTGTGCGAGCGCGGTGGTAGCGCCGGCGCGAAGGAGCAGGCCGCGGTGCGTGGTTACGGCGTGCCGGGCAGTACGGGGGTGGGGGAGTCGCCGCAGCCGGCGGGCGCGACGTCCGATCCGCCCGCCGTGTTCGAGGCGCCTGCCAGCGCCAGCTCATCGGGCGCCGCCAGTTTCACGCCCACCGTACGGACCGTGTGCAGGTACCGCGGCCGCTGCGCCGTCTCGCCCAGCTTCCGCCGCAACCATGACAGATGGACGTCCAGTGTCTTGTCCGTGCCGCCCAGCGGCTGCTGCCACACCTCCGCCAGCAGTTCCCGCCGGGAGATCACCTGCCCCGCCCGCCGGGCCAGGTACACCAGCAGGTCGAATTCGCGCGGCGTCAGCTCCAGCGACGCGCCGTCCAGGGTCACCTCCCGCGCCGCCGCGTCCACCAGCAGACCGCCGACCCGCAGCGCGGGCTCCGGCCCGGCGGTGCCGAAGCGGCGCAGCACCGCCTTGATCCGCGCATCCAGCTGGGCCGGGCCGAAGGGCTTGACGATGTAGTCGTCGGCACCGTCCCCGAGGACCGCGACCATGACCGGCTCCTCGTTCCGCGCGGTGGCCACGATCACCGGTACGTCGCTGACCGCCCGCAGCATCCGCAGCACTTGGGCGCCGTCCACGTCCGGCAGCCCGAGGTCCAGGACGACGAGGTCCGGCCGGTCGGTCACGGCGGCGTCCAGGCCGGACATTCCGGTCGCCGCGGTGGCCACGGCGTGGCCGCGGCCGCGGAGCACGCGCACCAACGTAGCGCGCAGCAGGGGATCGTCCTCGACGAGGAGGAGATGGGGCATGCCCGTCACCGTAGCCAGATGCGCAGCGTGCGCGGGAGATGACACCGGGGTTTGTCCGGATCTTGTCCGGACGCCGGGAATGGCGGCGCGAGGGTGATTCGCCACGGTGACGTTGACCGGACGGGCCCTGGCCCCGACCCGGGGCACAAACGGGGCGCGGACGGGTGCGGGAAGGCATGGCGTCATGGAGTGGCGCATGGGGGAGGGCTACTGGACGACCAGGACGTACGGCAGGAATTGGCCACAGATCGCTCTGCTTCGCCAAGTCCCGCCTTCCGTTACGTGCTACCTTGGCGGATACGACCGGCGTGGACGTGCAGGGGCGACCAGACTGAGTGGGCAGTTGCAGTCTGGGCCCGCGCACGTGGTGCGGACGGTGTTCACCTGCCCGGCACAGGAGAATTCCTCCCCGAAGGTGGGGGCAGGGTGCCGGAAGCGGGTATCTCCTCCGCCCGGCCGGCGTGTTGTGCCGCCGAAAGCGCGTGTTCTGGGGGCCGAGGCGTCCAGCTCCGTTCACGAAAGGCGCCGATTCCGCTCGCTGCCCGCAGCCCGACTGGGACATCAGCTGGGAGGCGGCGTAGTCCCGGACGACGGAATCCGCAGCGCCGCCTCCTCCGAGCCACGCGGCTTGTTCCTCTCCTCGATGGGCACTTGCTCACCCGGCCGGTCACGCGGTGGATCGAGACCCTGTGCCGCAGTTCCAGGAACAGGAAGTACGGCGTTGCTGACCTGTGGCAATGCTGGCTGGGGCTGCCAATGAGGGGGCGTTGGTCCGTGCATGGTCCGGATCTTGGTTTTGAGAAAAGTGCCGATGCCGGTGGTGATGGGCAACGCCCTCGATCGGGCGCATCAAGGATCGGGCCTTCGCAGCGGCAGCCGCGCGGGCCTGGTCGTCGCCGTGGCCGGCGGCACGGTCACTGACCTGGCTGGCTTTGCCGCCAGCACGGCATCCAGGACGCCGTGCATCGGGTGGGGCGGCCCACCTGTCTGGAGCCCGCTGTCCCCTGCGAACAGATGCGGGCCGTGATTCGGGCCGGCCCTCCTACGCCTTCAGCTCCCGCCGCGGCGCCAACGCCCCCATGCTCGTGCTCACGCCGGCCCGGGCCGCCGCGCAGGCGGCGTTCGGCGACGTACTGCGGTCCGGCTGCCGGTAGCGCACCGTTGTCCTTGCAGACGAGAGGCGGACCGTGGTGCGCGAGACGAGTGTGGATGTGGCGGTGGTGGGCAACGGGGTGCTCGGGCTGGCGGTGGCGGTCGAGACGGCCCGGCGTGCTCCGGGGCTGCGGATCGCGGTGATCGGCCCGCCCGGGCGGGCCGGGGCGGCCACCGCCGCTGCCGGGGCGATGCTCAACTGCTTCGGCGAGGTCACCCGGTACACCGGATGGCACCCGGCGGCACAGGCGAAGTTCGCGCTCGCCCGTCAGGCGCTGGACCAGTGGCCCAGGTGGCTGGAGCAGCTCGCCGACGATGCCGGGCCGCCCACGGGCGAGACCGCGCTGCGCTCCCACGTCCCGGGCACCTTCGTCGTGCTGGGCGCCGGGGCCGGGGCGATCGCCGCCGATAACTTCACGGCTCTGTGCCGGGCCGTCGAGGAACACGGGGAGCCGCACGATGTCATCGACCCCGCTGACGTCCCCGGCCTGGCCCCCGCACCGCAGGCCCGTCCGCTGCGTGCGGTGCACCTGCACCGGGAGGGCTGCGTCGACGCGCGCGCCGTGCTGGCCGCCCTGGAGGCGGCCGCCTGTCGGCACCGGGTACGGATGGTGCCGGACACCGTGTCCGAGGTGCTGGTCAGCGCGGACACGGTACGAGGGGTCCGGCTGGCCGACGGCAGCACGCTCGGCGCCGGCGCGGTCGTCCTGGCCGCCGGTAGCCGCAGCAGTGAGCTGACCGCCGATGTGCTGCCGCCCGGGGCGGTGCCCCCGCTGCTGCACGGCGCCGGATCCGCCCTGCTGACCCGGCGCACCCGGCCCGGCGGCGCCCGCCAGGCGATCCGCACCCCCAACCGGGCCGCCGGCTGCGGCCTGCACCTGCTGCCCCTGCCCGGCACGGAGCGCCAGTACCTGGGCGCCACCAACTTCATCACCTGCACGCGTCCGGACGGCCCGGTGGCCGGCGCCGCGGAGATCCTGATCCGCAGCGCGCGCCAGGAGATCGACCAGGCTCTCGCCGGCAGCCAGCTCACCGCATGGATGTGGGGCGCACGCCCCATCACGCTGGACGGCTTCCCGCTCATCGGGCCCTGCCCGGTGGCGGGCCTGCACTTCGCCACCGGTACCTACCGCGACGGCTTCCACTGCGCCCCGGTCATCGCCCGCCACCTGGCCGCCCGGCTCCTCGGCCCCGGCCCGGCGGACGCGGACTGGGCGTGGTTCACCCCGTACCGGGCCCCCATCGAGACCATGACGGTGGAGCAGTCGCTCACCGAAACCGCCACCCACGCCGCCGAGACCGCCCGGGAACACGGTCTGCACCTGCCGTTCTTCCTCGACGACGAACCGGTGGCCACCTACGTACGCGACCGCGCCCACCGGCTCTTCGACCGGCTGGGCCACCCCGTCGCCCTGCCCCCGGAAATCCTCCTGCTCGCCTTCATCCTCGCCGCCCGCGGCAACGATCACCCCGCCCGCTGGCTGGCCGACCATCTGCACGCCGCCCACACCCACCACGCGCCCGTCCCCGGGGCCTGACCAGCCGCATCGCCTCACCGTCACGTCCCCGCCGTCATGCCGCGATCCGGCTGTGGCGGATCGGCCGGGAGGCGGAGCGCACCAGCGCGGATCGCCGACCGCCACCCGGCCTGCGCCGATTGTTCACCCGAACGGTCCTGGGGCCAACCGGGGGGCGAATAGTCATACCGCGCCCACGGACGTGCATGGCCTGACGCTTCCTTGGCAAGCTCACTGCGGTCCCCGGTATCGGGTCAGGTGATCGCGGTTACGGCTCGCTGTGCGTCGAGGCGGAGTGGCGGGCGGCGGCCTGTGCGGTGTTGAGGAGGCGGCGTAGGCGGTGGCCGTCCGGTGCGGCGGCGGTGACGAGGGTGGCGGGTCCGGCGAGCGGGGCGAGGAGCGCGTGGCCGTCGTCCGGGGTGAGGTCGAAGATGCGGAGCATCCCTGCATTCGCTCCTGCCCAGAACTTCTGTTCCGTGCGGTCGCATTGGGGCCAGTACCGCACGGTTGACAGCCCGGGGGCACAACCCCGGATGTCGCCCCCGGGCCGGTGATCCGAGCGCCGGTCACCCACGCCTACCCGGCCCCAGTGACGGCGGGGCGACGGGGGTGAGGCAGCGACGAGGGAGGGGGCCAGCAGGGGCGGCGCTCTGCGCGTCCAGGACTCCTCGGAACACCGTGTCGAGGAGAGCAGGATCCGATGGAGTGGCGCGCGGAAGCCGCCGTGGTTGCGCGCGCCACGCAGTACGCTGCCGGGCTGCCGGTGGGCGCCCGCACGGGGTCGGCCGGCCCGTACGTACCGGCTCAGTCGGCCCGTACGGGCGCCTGCAGTTCGACCTGGAACCCGCCTTGGGGGGTCGGGCCGGTGGTGAAGGTGCCGTCGAGGAGGTCGGCGCGTTCCCGCAGGCCGATCAGGCCCTGTCGGGAGCTGGGGAGGGCGACCGAGGGGCGGGTGGGTGCCGTGTTGGTGACGGTGACGCCGAAGCGGGCCGCGTCGTGCCACAGGCGTACCTCGGCGCGGGCTCCGGGCGCGTGTTTGCGTACGTTGGTGAGGGCTTCTTGGACCGTGCGGTAGATGGTGCGTTGGGCGGTGGTGCTGATGTCGGGTGGGAGGTCGCCGGTCAGGGTCGTTTCGATGCCGCTGGTGGTGACCAGGTGGTGCAGGTCGGCCAGGGTGGGCTGGGGGGTGAGTTCGGTGGTCCTGCCGCCGGAGGCGCGCAGCAGGTTGACCATGTGGCGGAGTTCGTCGAGGGTGTTCGCGCTCAGGGAGCGGATGGTGCGGGCGGCCTCGCGGGTGTCGGTGTCCTTGGCGGCGACCTGCAGTGCTCCGGCCCGTACGGCGATGAGGCTGACCTGGTGGGAGACGACGTCGTGCATCTCGCGGGCCAGTTGGGCACGCTCACGGGCGAGCACGGTCTGCGCGTACAGGGCGCGTTCGTGTTCGCGGGCCTCTTCGACCTCCATGAGCTGCTGGGCCATGTCGTGCCGGGCCTGTACGAGTTGGCCGAACAGGACCGGGGCGAAGGCCGTGGCCAGCGTGTAGACGGCCTGGACGAGCGTCCAGGCGTGGTTGTCGGAGAAGGTGTCGGACAGCGAAGACGGGTCAAGGGAGCCGACCACCGCGTGGAGCAGGGCGCAGCCGGCCAGCAAGGGACGATTGCGGCTGTGCGTGGCCAGGGTGTACAGGGCGGTGATCGGTGCGAACGCCACGTCCAGATAGAAGGTCATGGGCAGCGTCAGAAGGAAGACGGCCAGCGGGAAGCGCCTGCGCAGGAACAGTCCGGCGCAGCCGAGGGCGGCGCAGGCCAGCACCAAGGGGTGCTCCTCGTCGAGGAGACTGATCCAGGCGTCGAGGGCGGCGAAGGCCACGAGGCAGGTGTCGACGGCCCACGGCGGTACGCGCCGCCACAGCGGCTTGCCCACGCTCACCATCCTGTGTCCTGTTCCGTGTTGCCGCCGAGCAGCCCGGCCCGCTCGGCGAGCAGTGCGGCCTGGACGCGACTGGAAACCCGGAGCTTGGTCAGGATCGAACTGACGTGGTCCTTGACGGTGCCCGCGCTGAGGTGGATGCGGGTGCCGATGTCGGCGTTGGACAGGCCCTCCGCCACCAGGACGAGCACGTCACGTTCCCGGTCGCTGAGCAGGGCGACCCGCGCCACGTCCGCGTCCTGCGGTGCACCGGCCCCGGGATGGCTGCGCAGCAGAGCACGCGAGGCTTTCGGGGACATCACCACCCCGCCGGCGGCCAGCGTACGTACCAGGTGGGCGAGTTGTTCGGGCTCGGTGTCCTTGAGGAGGAAGCCGGCGGCCCCGGAGCGCAGCGCCGTCAGGATGTACTCGTCGGTGTCGAAGGTGGTCAGCATCGCCACCACGGGCGCCTCGGGCAGGGCCCGTACCTGGCGCAGCACGGTCAGGCCGTCGACGTCCGGCATACGGATGTCGAGGAGCACGACGTCCGGGGCCTCGCGCCGGATCACCTCGGCCGCGTGCGCCCCGTCCGCGGTCGCCACGACCTGGATGTCGTCGGACGTGTTCAGGATCAGTTCGAAACCGGACCGCACCAGCGCCTCGTCGTCCACCACCACTACCCGGATCACACCCGGTCCGCCTTACTGTTGCCTGCCTGCATCGGTTGCGAGCGGCCCGTACGCCGCCAGCCACAAATGAGGCTCTTGTACGGTGATCGCCTGCTGTCGACGGTAAGTCTCGCAGGGCGCGCGGTGGTGCGGCCGCCAGGGACTCCGGACACCCGGCGGGCCGGTTCCAGCCGTTAGGGGGAAGGCTCCGGCCCGTCGGCGGATGCGCGGAGGCGCACCGGTGGATGGTGCACGCCGCGCTCGGCTGGTGAAATCGGCACAAGGCTACCGAACCGCCTGCTCGCCGCCGATTCCGTACCGTTCGAGGACCACCCGCCCGTTTCTCCGGCGCAGCCCGCTCCCATGGCTGATGCAGCAGCTCACCCGCCCCGCGGCACGCCCGCGCTGAACGGCCCCCGCCGGCCCCCTGCCGGTTCCCTGGCCCCTCGCCGTCCCTGCGGGTACGGCCCGGCCACTTGGGGGGTGCGGACCAGCCGACCGGCGGACGCGGTCCGGATGACTGCCGGATACGCGTGGACCCCTCCGGCGACCAGCCTGAACGCATGCACGACAACCGACACGGCCCACAAGGGCACGCGCCTGCCTCGCCCACCCCCGGCACGGCCTTTCGCGCGCGGCGCGTGGCGGGCCGGCCCTTGCCGCACGGGCGCACCTGGGGTGGCCGGGAAGCCGTCGTCATCGCCTGCGTCGCGGTGGCCGGAATCCTGGTGGTCCTGCGTCCCGACCTGTTCTCCGGCCTGGTCGAGCGCGCTGTGGCGCTGCGCGCCCGGCTGGTCGGCTGAGTGGGCGACGGGGCCATGAAGATCACCTTCCTGCTGCACGACGCCTACACGGCCGGCGTCGCGGTCCGGAACACGACCAGCCTCGCCACCGCCCTCGCCGCACGCCACGAGGTGGAGATCGTCTCCCTCTACCGGACCGCCGACCGGATGCCGTTCGCGGTGGCCGAAGAGGTGACGGTGCGGGCGATGGTCGACCTGCGTCCCGCCTCCCCGCACTACGCGGGCACCATCGTCGACCAGTGGCTGCCCGGCGCCGTGTGCCCGTACGACACGGCCTACACCGGCCCGACACCGCCCAGCAGACTGGGCGAGGACCGGCTCGCCGCCCACCTGCGCGACACCGACGCCGACGTGGTCGTGGCGACCCAGCCCCACGCGGTCTGTTTCCTCGCCGAACACGGCCGCGCCGATCACCTTCGGATCGGTCAGGAATACCGGGCCCACGCGTCCCACCGCGCCCCGCTGCGCCGCGAACTGGAGGCGGCCATCGCCCGTCTCGACGCCTACGTGTCCTTCTCCCGGGCCGCCGCACGCGCGCACCGCGCCGCGCTGCCCCACGCTCCGGTGCGGCTCACCAGCATCCCGGTGTGTTCTCCCGTACCCGGTGCCGAACCCTCCACCGGCAACTCGAAAGTGGTTCTGGCGGCCGGCCGGCTCCTGCCGGCAGAGGGCTACGACCGGTTCCTGGAGGCCTTCGCCAAGGTCGCGAAGGTGCATCCGGACTGGAGCCTGCGCATCCACGGACGCGGTGGGGAACAGCAGCGGCTCCGACACCGCGTCGAAGAACTCGGCCTGCACGACCACGTCCTGGTCATGGGGACCCCTGCCCCTACGGATGCGGAGTGGGCCAAGGGCGCCATCGCCGTCGTGTCCGGCAGTGGCGCCGATCTGTCCGGCATATCCCTCGTGGAGGCGATGAGCTGGGGGCTGCCGGTGGTGAGCACCGACAGCGGCCACGCCCCCCGCGAACTCATCACGCCTGGTCAGAACGGGCTTCTCGTCCCGGACCACGGCCCCCTCCAGGACACCCTGGCCGACGAGCTCCGCCACCTGATCGAGAACGAAGCCGCACGCCGGCGGATGGCCGGGACAGCCCGGCGCACCGCCGAACGCTTCCGGCCCGAGCTGATCGCCGCACAGTACGAGGCACTGTTCACCGACCGCGCTACCGCACGCGCCGCGGCCGGGAAACGCTCGTCGCGGAACGCCGGTGGTGGCGCGCGGTGGCGGCGTCGCGTACGACTGCTCGTCAGCCGCCTCGGCCCCGCACAGCTCGCCCCGTCGTTGCCCACCGTGGCCTGCCGGGTGACGACGGACGGCTCACTCGTCTTCGCGCTGCCCCCACGGCACCTCGGGCCGGGAGCCTGGAGCCTCACGCTGCGGCCGCGCGACCCCGAGCGTGCCGAGCCCATCCAGCTTCCGGTCGAACGCGATACGGCAGAAGGCGCCCGTTCTCTGCACGTCACCCTCGACAAGCGCGTATGTGAACTCGCCGAGGGCGATTGGGACGTACTGCTGGCCCGGTGCGACGGCAGAGCCTCACGTCCCGTCCGGGCAGGACTGATCGAAACTGCACACCTCCTGGAACCGGCGCACCAGCTCTCCTCGTGGCGAGAGGGCATCAAGACCTGGATCCCGTACCCGACACCGAACGGGACGCTCGCGCTGCGCGCCTGGCACAGACCCGCACACGCCGAGGTCGTGACATGCGCCGTCGAGAACGAGACGCTCCGGCTTACGGGACAGCTCCTCGGGTGGAGAGCACGCGCTCACCACTACCGGTTCCAGGCCCGACTGCGCGGCGCGCCCGAGCGGGTCTTCGAAACCTCCTGCCAGGTGGATCAGGACGGCCGCTTCGGCGTCGATGTGCCCTTCTCTCCGGTCGCCGGGCACCATCCCGGAAGGGAGGCGGTCTGGGAACTGTTGCTGCGCGCGTACGGGGGCGGGCCGGAGGTCCGGCTGGGCATGGTGACGGGCGACCTCGTGGACCACCGCCATCTCCGCCAGTTCCCGGTGGCCGGATACGCGGGCCCCGACGGCGAACTCCTGTTCCGTCCCCGGCTCACGCGCGAGCACGACCTGGTGCTCGCAGCCGAGACCGCGGCGGCCGACCGCCCGCACGACCTACGGCTCCGACCATGACCGCGACCGGCTCGCCGGCCGCGAGCGAAGGGGCGGATGTTCGGCGCCTTGCGGGCAGTCCAGGCGTCGGTGCCGAAGAGGAAGGGAGCGCGGTGAGCGGCTCCGGCAGGTTGATCTGAACTCGGGAGGGACACCGCGTTCGAGACCACGCTGCGCGAACTCGGACTCGACGGCCCCCGGCAGTTCGCCGCCGGATTCGCGGGCGAGGAAGGGGCCCGCGCCACCCGCTCCCTGCTGCTCGCGCCCGACCGTCCGACCGCGATCCTGTACGACAACGACATCATGGCGGTGACCGGTGTCGGCGTCGCTGCCGAACTGGGCATCTCCGTACCCGACGGTCTGTCCCTGCTGGCCTGGGACGACTCGCAGTTGTGCAGGCTCACCCACCCCACGCTCTCGGCGATGAGTCATGACGTGCACGCCTTCGGGGCCGAGGTGGCCCGGGCCCTCTTCGACGTGATCGCTGGCCAGGACGTCGCCTCACGTCCGGTCCCGCGGCCGGCCCTCACCCCACGCGGCTCCTGAGAGCGGCCTGGCGCCGGTCAGCGGCCCGCTCCCGCTCGTCGGCCCGGCGTTCTCTCAGGTCAGCGGCGTCTTCGCGGGCGTCCGCGAGGTGCTCTCGCTGGTCGGCGGCCTCATCACGCTGATCCGCCAGCCGTTCCCGTTCGTCGGCGCGGCGCTCGCGATGTTCGACCGCCTTTTCGCGCTCGTCGAGCAGCCGCTCCCGCTCGCCGCACGGGTCCGCGGCGGTGCCTGGCAGATCGCCCGATCGATCGCTTCCCACCCGGGCAGTATGCGTCGTGTGTACGAGGCTGTGCAGTCTCGGTGAGGTGGAGCTGGAGCGCCCGGCGCAGTGGGCCGGGCATAGCCGGGGCGGTCTTCGCCGGGCGCGTACCTCGCCCGTCCGGCACCGGTGCGGGCTCGCATCGGGGGCTATGCCTCGCGTGATGCGGTGCGGATGCGCTGACCGGTGACACCGCTGCGCTGGGACGGTGCTGTCGGCGCGGCGGTGCCGGTGGCCTTGATTGTGGCAACTGCCGCTGCGAGCTGTGTCTGTGTGTCTTCGGGCAGTGCGGTCCCCTGGACGCTGTCGGCGAGGTCCTGGGCTATGCGGTGGAGTTTGGTGTTCGTCTTCTGGGAGGTGGCGACCAGGACGGCCCAGGCGTCTTCGGGGCTCAGGGTGAAGGTGGCCATCAGGATGCCGCGGGCCAGGTCGATGGCCGGGCGGGTCTGCATGGCGCGCCGCAGGTGGATCACCTCCTCCTGCAGTTCCTGGTCGGTGCTGTGCGGGACGCGGTCCGTGATCGGGGAGTGCGCCGCGTCCTGGCCGTCCGGGCCGGGGGCGGTGAAGAGGCGCCGGGTGCCGGTCAGGTCCAGGATGCGGTCGATGGCGCGGCTGCTGGTGCGCAGGGTGACGGTCTTGTTCTGGTCCAGGGCCTGGCTGCGCAGGTGCAGCAGGGTGCCCAGGCCGGCGCAATCGCAGAAGTGCACGGCGTCGAGATGGAGGTCGAGGCCGCGGACGCTGTGGTCCAGGGCGGTGAGTGCGACCGGCTCGATGTGCCGGCCGGTGCCCAGGTCGAGGTCCCCCCAGATCGCGATGTCGGTGCGGTCGCTGTCCGCGGCCACCTCGATGGCCACCAGGCTCGGTGCGAGCTGCGCCGCCGGCGCGGACTGCGGGGTGTCGCCTCCGGCGTCGCGCCTGGTGAGGGGGGAGGTGCTGTGTGCAGGCTCCGGCTCCGGCATGGCCTTCCTCTTTTTCTGTGTCGGCTCACCTGCCTTCGCTTCCAGGCTTGCCCATCCAGCTCATTCACGTAAACCAATACACGAAGAAGAGTACATGTATTTCTGTGCGTGAACCATTGGTCGTTAGTATCGAGGTATGAGTGACGTTCCCGAGCCGCACACCGGATGGACGTTCGTGACCAACCACGCCCGGGTGCTGGCCGCCATCGCCGACAACCACCACGCCCGCATCCGTGACATCGCCGCGTACTGCAGGCTGACCGAACGCGCCGTGCAGAAGATCATCACCGACCTGGAGGGCGACGGCTACCTCTCCCACACCCGCGAAGGCCGCACCAACACGTACCGGATCGAACCCGGCAAGATCCTGCGCCACCCGGCCGAAGCGGGCCTGACCGTGGCTTCCCTGCTGTCTTTGCTCGTGCGGGACGAGGCCGGCCGCGGACCTCATGACGGGTATCGCCGGGACGGCACAGCCTGATTCAGGGGCGTGTGCCGGCGGCCCTGTGCCCATCGGCCTGCCGCGACTCGTGTCCAGGCGCAGCGGTGGCCTGCCTCAGCTCCCTGGCCGGGGACACCCTGTCGCGGGCGGAGTCCAGCCCCGGCGAAGGCGCCCCCGAGCTGTGAAGCCTGGGCCACTCGGTCGTCAGGCATATTCCGGCACGCGGCGAAGAGGGTGGTCTCCTCCTCGACTGGGCCGGCACCGCGCCAGGTGTGGCCGTCCCGGGCCGGAAAGCGCACCGCGGCGGCAACGCCGGGAAGGACCTGCATCAACGGCCCGGGCCCGGTACGCATGATGAGCCTGCGTGCGGCCGGTGAAGGCCCGGCCAGCAGCAGCTGTCCGCCGACCGAACGCGGACGCATCGCCGGCGCTTTCCTTCTGTAGCTGGACGACCAGCACACCGCCCTGGCCGGCCTCACTCAAAACCAGGTCGATTTGTGGCTGATTGTGGCTGACCGGCCCGCTCGAACGCCGCCATGCTCGCCCCTTCCTGCGCTGGGCCCACCAACGCCGTCTGACCGGCGCGTACTACGTCAGCCCGGGGCCCGCGGCGAGGCCCACACCTGGTTCAGCGACACCGAATACACCACTCACCTGCAGCACTGCCTGTGCGACGACACCCTGCCTCTGGACATACTCGACGTACGGGCAGCAGGAGCCCTGATGCTCCTGTACGGCATGCCGCTCTCCAAAATCACCGAGCTGACCACCGACCGCCTCCGCGACGGCCACCGCTCGCCCGCCGCCCTCGCGGCCGAACTCCGCCGCCCTCACCTGCCCGCCCACCCCAGCCGCAAGACCGCCCTGCTCGCCCTGGCCAACGACCTGCCCGCTGCCGTCCTCGGCGACCTCCTCGGCATCAGCATCACCTCGGCCCCGCAATGGACCCGCCGCGCCACCCGCGACCGGCCGGCAACCAGCTCCGATCGATGTGAGGGCCGGGCAGGTGCTGTCGGGGCATGTTTATGGCCCCCCAGCCGATGTTGTGTTGTCCGGTTGGCGTAGTCGGTGATGTCCCCGTGGTGCCGGAGTCGTTGTCGGCATATGCCCACACACAGAGCCATGACCGCACTCGCCCTCACCGTCGCGACGGCGGGTGTAAGCATGGCCGCCGCGCCCATCGCGTCAGCCGGCGGGTTCGGTGTCCTTCTCTCGCCGGCGTTCGGCACGCTGTGCGCCAACCGGCCGGACGCGCACGCGAGCGGAGCCACCACGACCGGGAGCGGGCCTGTGAGCAACAACCTGGGCGAGGTGCCGTTCACCACACCACTGAACCACTGCGGCGGGGCTGACCTGCCCGGGAACCGCCAGGGAAACGAAGCTCCGGATGATGATCCCGGCATCGAGTACATGGCTAACCAGTCCCCCGGTGACACCAGGTACCCCGGGGGCGGGCAAGCGGATTTCCTCAAACTGTTGAGGTAGAGCCCAACCGATGAGCCGGTCTACTCCGGTGAGAGCGGCCATCGCCGCTTTCGGCTGACTGACCCGCAGAACACAGTAGGGAGCGTTTGGTCCTGTGGTGGGTGTTTGGTTCCGGGGGCAGGTGCCTGGGCGCCGCTGACGGCAGGGCGGAGACCCGCGACGCTTGCGGTCACGTCGGCCGACGATCTGCCGACGCGGCTTCCTGGCGCTGCTGGACTGATCTGCCACACCTCGGCCATAGGCTGTGTGACCCGAAGATCGAGACGGGCGGCACAGCAGGCCCGGTGGCGAACCGGTCCTGCCGGCCCGGATCAGCGCGCAGTCGGCGGCAGGCAGTCGGATAGGGCTGCCGCTGGGCACGCGCGGAGTGATCGAGCGCTTCGGCGCGGCCGCCGAGCCGGGATCGGCGGCGTCCCTGTGGGTCTCGGAGTTGCCCGACGACCCGGTGGGCCGGCTGGTCGGGCACGGCCGGGAGGCCGACAGCCACACCCTGCACGAGCGCGCTGCCGCCTACGGCCGCCCGATCAGCACCCCGCCGCAGCGCGAGGAGTAGTTCGGCGGACTGATCTCGGCGGTCCGCCGGTAGAGCTGAGCCTGGACACGTCAGTTGGAACCAGTGAGGGTCGGTGAGCTGTGATTCCTGGTCCGGGGACACGTTTGTCGGCACCGATGGGTCACGCTTCTTGCGACCAACCGTGAGTTGGGGCCCCTTCATCGTGCGCACAGCCGGTCCAGGGACGCGCGGCTCTCCTCGTCCGCGGCGCGGTAAACGAGCAGGCGCAGTCCCGGGTCCTGGAGCGGTAGCAGGACTTCGAAGTCGACGGTGATCGCACCGGCGACCGGATGCCGCAGCACCTTCCGGCCGCGTCCGTTGACGCCGGCCTCCCGTTACGAACACAGGCGGGCGAAGTCCTCGTCCTGCATGGCGAATTTGGCGATGAGGCCGGACAGGTCCCGGTCTTCCGGGTGGGCGGCCGATGCCGCGCGCAGGTGGGCGATCCCGTCCCGCAGCGTTTGCTCCCGGTCGGCGTAAAAGCCGCGCATCGCCGGGTGCAGAAGGCACAGCCACATCGCCTTGCGCCGTGACGGCGGTACGGCCTCGAAATCCGGTAACAGCCGCGCCGTCTCGGGGTGGCAGGCGAGGATGTCGTAGCGGTGGTCCAGCAGCATGGCCGGCAGCGGCGAGAGGCCGTCGACCAGGCGGGCCAGCGATGGCGCCGCACCGGCGGCCGGCCCACCGGTGGTGCCGGGGCGGCGGCGTCCGGCTGCGGACCGCCCTCGTGGGGCTCCCCGAGCCGGGCCTCGACTGTGTGCCGCGCGGCACCCGTTCCAGGCTCCGGCGCAGCGGGACGCGACGGGTGGGCCTCAGGAGGGTGTGAGGGTGTCGATACGGGCGGCGAGGTCGGGGTGGGCGGCGGCCAGGTGGGGGCGGGTGGCGGTCAGGGGGGCGATGAGGTGGAGGGGGTCGTCGTGGGCGAGGGCCGCGTGGAGTTCGCCGAGCGGGTGGCGGGCGGCCGGGGGAAGGTCGGTGAGGGCGGTGATCTGGCCGGCGAGGCGGCGCAGGTCGGCGGCGTTGGCGCGGGCCCAGGCGGCGGTCGTACGTTCGGCGGCCCGGGCCTGGCGGGTGGCCGTCACGCGTTGCTCGCCGGTGGTCCCGGCCGGGCCGGGGCGGCCGCGCAGGTAGCGGCGCTCGGCGGCCTGGCGGCTGGCGACGCCGAGGGGCCGGGCGAGATCCGCCCAGCTGGCTCCCGCGTTGCGGGCTGTTTCGATCAGGCCGGTCTCCCACCCGGCGAGCTGCTCGCGCACCTGCCGCAGCAACATCAGGGAGGCCAGCGCCTGCTCCGGTTCCGGGCCGGGGTCTTCGGGTGTGTCCGGGGCGTCGCGCTGGGCGTCGCGCAGGGCGTCGTCGATGGCGTTGAGGGCCGCCGCGGCGGCGAGGAATGACGCCGGGCTGTGGGCGTTCGTGCTGGTGGCGGACTGCTGGTCGGCTGCGGTCACGGGCACCTCCCTCGGGTTGTCATCAGGTCGACGACATCATGTTTGTCATCCATCGGATGACATGTTACAACGGTGTCCGTGAGGCGCATTGGCAGCAACGGCCTGGACCCGCTGGAGGTGTTTTCACGATGTTGATGCGCACTGTCCCCTTCCGTGAGCTGGACCGGCTGGAGCAGCAGCTGATGGGCCCGGGCACCTGGTCCCGGCCGTGGGCGATGCCGATGGACGCCTACCGCGAAGGCGACGAGCTCGTGATGGTCTTCGACCTTCCGGGTGTCACCGCGGACGCGATCGACATCGACGTCGAGCGGAACAGACTGTCCATCAGGGCCGAGCGGCGCCCGGTGGCGGAGGCCGACGACGTACAGACGGAGCTGTCCGAACGGCCGCTGGGTGTCTTCTCCCGTCAGATCGTGCTCGCCGACACCCTCGACACCGAGCGCATCCAGGCCGACTACGACGCGGGTGTGCTCACCCTGCGCGTCCCGATCGTCGAGCGCGCCAAGCCCCGCAAGATTTCCATCGGCGCCGGATCCGGCCGCAAGGAGACCTCCGGCTGACACCGGCCGGACGGGTGCGGAGGCGGGCACCTGATCTCCCCCTTACCCCGCTCTCCGCACCCTCATGAGCAGTCCGAAGAAAAAGGGGTGACGGCCGCGATGACTCTGCGATGCGAAGCGTTCCTCGGTCACGTCAAGGAACGCGGCGAATACGGCACTTTGGAGGAAGCCGAGCGCGCGGCCCGTGTGGTGCTCGCCCTCCTCGGCGCACACCTGATCGGCGATGTCCGCGCCCAGCTGGCAGCGCGCCTGCCCGAGGCGTTCGCCCTGATCCTGCTCAATCCGCTGCAGAGCGCCGAGCCGCTGTCCCCGGAGCGGTTCGTCCGCGCGACCGCCGCGTGGATCGAGGGCGCCACCGAGCAGACCGCGGCCTGGGACGTCAGCGCCGTACTGTCCACCGTCGCCGACGCCGCCGGCGAGGACCTGCTGGGCCAGATCCTGCTGCAGCTCCCGGACGGCTACGACCTGCTCTTCGGCCGCCCCCAGCCCACCTGACCATCCCGCACGCCGGTGCCCGCACACCGGCCACAACAAGAAAGGCAACACCCCAGTGCTCACCGACCGGTACGCACCGCCCCAGCAGCTGTACGGGACGGCCTACGAGCAGATGCTGGAAAAGGTCCGCTACGAGGGCGCCTACCCCACCCGTGAGAGGGCCGAGGAAGCCGTCCGCCTGGTGCTTGCCGGACTGGGACGCCAGCTCACCGGCGACGAACGCGTCGACCTGGCCGCCTGCCTGCCCTTCGAAGCCGCCCGTGTGCTCACCACGCAGATCCCCGACCCCCAGCCGCTGACCGGCTGGGCCTTCGTCAAAGACCTCGCCGCCCGCACCGGCGCCTCCCTGGCCACCACCCGCTGGGACACCGGCTCCGTCTTCTCCGCCGTCGCCGCCTGCGCCGGCCCCGACCTGATCACCCGCATCCTCCACCAGCTCCCCACCGGCTACGCCCTGCTCTTCGGCCGCGCCGAACTCACCCCGGCCGCGTAGACGGCGACGTGCGTGCCCGGGGCGGGCGCGCCGACCGCCGATCGCTGCCCGCTGTTTCCCGGGCCGGGGAGGCGAAGACGGTGCCGGGCGCACGTTGGCGGTGTGCCCGGCACCGGTGGGGCGGTGGTCAGTGCAGCGGCCGCTAGCGCCGACGTCATCTGGCGCCCTTGAGGCGGAAGACGGTTTTCAGGGTCAGTCCGAGGAAGCCCTCAAGAGGACCAGGACGATGCGCAGGACGACGTCCCGGTCGGGGACCGTCTCGCCCGTCGGGGACGGCAGTGATCCGGTGCGGCGGGGCGCCGCTCAGCGGCCGACGGGCGGCACCGTGGGTCTCGCTCCGTAACGCTTCTTCCGCGTCGTCACGCCTCGGCCCCCGCGTACTCCGACTCCTGCCTGGCCGCCTTGCGGTACCGGGTCACGGCCATGCGGGACAGGAGGAGGGAGGCGGCTGTGACGGCGAGCCACAGGGGTCCCATGAGGATGTGCAGGACTGCGAGCCAGGCGATCTCGGCCTGGCGGTAGAGAATCACCTGCGCCACCAGACTCGCGAGGCTCACCACCGAGATGAGCAGGGTCGCCGCCCCGTAGAAGCGCCTGAGGGGCCGGTACGAGCGCCACCGCGGCGGGCCGCCGACCAGCCGGTTCGCGACCAGACCGGCCAGCGGGCGGCCGGCCGCCATCGACAGGACACAAACCACCGTCGCCACGGCCGGTATGAGGATCGGCAGCAGGAAGAATCCTTTGGCCTCCCCGGTGCCGGCCGCCACGGCCGCACAGGCCACCGCCACCAGCGCGCCGATGACGGCGTGCCGTACCTGCTCCTTGGCACGCAGACGCCAGGCGAGGACGACGATCACCGTCACCGTGGTGGCCACCAGGGCGAGCCGCAGGCCGCCGAGACGGTCGGCGACGACGAACACGAGGGTGGGAGCCGCGGTGGCCACCAGTCCCGAGGCGCCGCCGAACCGTTTGATCACCGCCTTCCCAGGGCTGAGGCCGGAGCCCGGGAGGGGGCTGTGGAGGGCGCCCCCCGTCGAGACCTCGCTGTGTGGTGTGTCCATGGCTTCCTTCCGTTCGCCACAGTTGCGGCGGGCAGCCCGGGCCGCCGGGGCGGCACGTGCTCGGTTCCCGGTCCGCGCCGGAGGATGGCGCGCCCCGCCGTACCCGCCGTGGCAGGCAACGTACGGCGGGACGCGTAGGCGTGCGAGGTGTCAGGCCGAAACGGACGCGGACGACGGCATGCCGGCGGCGCCCTGCGCCGTGTCGAAGGGGCTGGGCTGGGGGACCGCCCCCCGGTCACGCCACACCACGCCCCGGCGTTCGTGCGCGAAGAGGTGCTCGACGGCCAAGGCGATCTTCGGGCCGATCTCCCGGTCCAGCAGGTGCAGGGCCAGGTCGAGACCGGAAGTGACGCCTCCGGCAGTCACCAGGTCACCGTCGTCCACGACGCGGGCGCGGACGACGGTGACGCCGTTGCGGGCGAGCACGTCCACGCCCTGTTGGTGGGTCATCGCGTTACGGCCCTTGATGAGCCCGGCCATCGCCAGAACCAGCGAACCCCCGCAGACCGTGGCCACCGTGGTGCCGGGCGTGGCGAGGGCCTTGGCCAGCAGCCCCGGAAGCGCGGTGGTGAGGGAGTTGCCGATGAGGACGGGGATGGTCGCGCCGGACGGTTCCCCGGTGGGGGCGTCCGTCCCCGCGGGCAGCGTGCCCGCCGCGCCGGGGACGACGATCAGGTCCGCGCGGCCCGGGTCCAGCGGGGCAGCGGCCGTCAGGGATACGCCGGGAATCCCACTGGGAACCTCCCTGGCCCCCTCGGCGCTGACCAGTTCGACCCGCACCTGGTCGGTGAAGTTCCCGGCGGCGCTGAACACCTCGTACGGGGCGATGACATCCAGCGGGTCGAAGCCGTCGAAGAGCACGAACTGGGCGAGCATGGCGCTTCTCATTTCTTCCGGGACAGCCGGTCTCCTGACCGCGCCCCTCACGCTAAGCAGCGCGGCAGGGGCGGGCCATGGGCTGAATCGACAGTCTCCAACGGGATCTCGCCAACGCTATGAGCTGCGGGTTCTTCCTGCTGACCGGCGTTGGACAGGGAGCCGGCCGTTGGCGGGAAAGGCAGCCCGTGCAGCGCATTGGGGGGCCGTCTTCGACAGCAGAAACTGAGGAGAGCCATGGCAACCCACTTGGCCACGGCCGTGCAGAACGCGGTGTGCGACACCGCGGTGGACTACGTCGACAGCGGCGCGACGCGTCGGCACCATCAAGATCTATACGGCCGCGATGCCGTCCAGCGCGAACACTGCGGTCAGCCGCCAGACGCTGCCGGCCACGTTCGGCTTGCAGGATCCGGCGTTCGGCTGCGCGTCGGCCGGCGTCGCCACGCTGGCCGGTACGCCCATCACGACGACCGGTGCCGCCGCGGGGACGGCGGCCTGGTTCCGCTGTGCCACCAGTACGCCGGGCACGTGCTTCGACGGCAGCGTGACGGCGACCGGCGACGGTGACCTCCAGCTCAACACGACGACCATTTCCGTCGGTGTCAACGTACAGATCACGAGCGGGACGTTCACCATGCCGTCGGGGAGTAGTGGCCATCGTGTTCCGGAACGCCACGACGGCCGGGGTCGGGTCCGCATCGACCGGCGTGATCCACGTGCCGTCCGGGGTGGCCAACGGCGTCATGCTGCTGCTCGCGATTGCGCTGGAGGAGTCGGGAGCCTCCCCAGCGGTTACGGGGTGGACGCAGGCCGCCACGGTCAACGGCGGCGGCACCCAGGACAATGCGACCCGGGCCTGGTCCGGCTCGCCGCCGCGCGAGCAACTCGCCACAGCAGAGCAGCGCATCGGCGCCGCGCTGGACATCGTGGAGCACGCGCCCGCCGCCTGGTCGCGCGAGGCGGACGCGGCATGGGGCGAACTGATGTGGTGGGCTCGTCGGGTCGAAACAGACAGCGTTCGACGGAGCGGCGAATGGGTCGTCGGCGGAGGGGGAGCGTTCACACGCTGATCACTCGGTACGACCTGATACGACGCAAGGCCGGACCCGCCGCGCCGACGACATGGAGGAAGTATGGACGAACTGATCAACTACGAGGATGCAGGCCGAGGTTGCTTGGTCTGCCCAGACTTCATACAACCGCCATGCAGAAGCGACGTTGAAGCCGTTGCACACTTGTCCCAGCACAGCCCGGAAGAGTTGGCGTTCGCAATGCTCAAAGAGAACGCGTCGGTTCAGCACTTCCTGACAGTGATCGACCAGCCCGGCGGAACCCGCACCGAGCGGCACGCAGAAGAGCTACTGGGAGAGGTCGAGGACATCGCAGACCACTGTCCCGCACGGCCCTCCACGGACAAGCCAGCCCCCACCCGCCCCAAGTAACACCCGCGCGCGCTGGCTCGTTTGGAGTACACCCCGCGGCACAGGGACCGGCTGTACGGGCAGAACGAGGACGGGATGCCGTCCCATTCGGAGCTGACCGCAACCGACGTGACAGACCTGATCACGTCACTGGAGCAGGTACGTGCCCGATGGCGCGGCACTGGCTCCGGGCCCGAATGGTGGGAGCGATGACCGCCCGCGGAGGTCCGTTCGTGCGATCAGCGGTGACCTACCGCGCCGATCATCGTTCGCAGAACATGGCCACTCGTAGGGCAGTCACAGCGCTTGCCGTAGCCGCAGCAGCCATCGCAACCGGATTCGCGTCGGCGGCCCCCGCAGCGGCAGGGGGCATCATCGTCATCGCGTCGCCCTCACACGACAACACGTGTACGAACCAAGGGCACGCGACCCAACGGGGAGCGACAACGAGCGGGAGCGGAAGCGCCGGGGGCATCCTCGCCGCACTGCCGGTCTCTGGGCCGCTCAACCACTGCGGGGGAGCCGACCTGCCTCGCACCCACCCCTTTCACTTGCACGGGCATAGTTTCGGGTGATCAACGCCCGGCGTTCACATTCCGAACTCCGTGCCGGTCTTGAGCTGGTGGCACCCGACGCACAACACCTGAACGTTCCCATCCGTGTCGGTCCGTCCCGTCTCAAGGGGCCGCATGTGATCGATTTCCACCACATCTGCGGGGAAGTCGTTCAAGCACCAGTCACACCACCCCGACCCGCGCTCATCCACCCGACGGCGGAGCCGCTGCCCTTCGAGCCAAGCGGGGAACATCCCGACCTCACTGGTGCCCCGCAGACGTTCTCGCTGCATCACGCGCCGGCACTCATCCTTCGGGAGCATGGTCGGCGCTCTGTACTTGGATTCTACGAGAGCATCACCCGAGTCACCCTTTATTTCGAGGCGACGCCAAATCGAGGGGCAGGTGCCGAGGACCGCGCAGGAGGGCGCTGTGGCGGTAAGGGGGTGGGTCTTCGGTGAGCGTTGCTGTGCTGAGGTGGGGCAGGAGTGCCGTGAGGGCGGTTTGGGCTTCTATGCGGGCGAGGGGGGCGCCGTAGCAGAGGTGGATGCCGCTGCCGAAGCCGAGGTGCTGGTTGTCCTGGCGGGTGGGGTCGAACCGGTCGGGGTTCTGGAAGCGCCTGGGGTCGCGGCTGCCCGAGGCCACGGCGAGTACCACCGGCACGCCCTTGGGGAGGGTTGTGCCCGCGACGTCTATGTGGGCGAGGGGTACGCGTTGTAGCAGGTGTACGGGTGGCTCGTAGCGCAGCAGTTCCTCCACCGCCGTGGGCATCAGCTGCGGCTCCCGCAGGAGTCGGTCCAGCTGGTCGGGGTGGCGCAGCAGGGTGAGTACGCCGTTGGTGATCAGGTTGACGGTGGTCTCGTGTCCGGCGACCAGCAACAGGACTGCGGTGGCCGCCAGTTCCTCGCGGATGAGCACGCCGTCCGCGGCCGGGGCGTTGACGAACGCGGAGAGCATGGTGTCGTCCGGCTGTCCGCGGCGCCGCTCGGCGAGGTCCACCAGGTAGCGGCCCATCTCCGTGCGGGCCTGGGCACCGGCCCGTTGACGCTTGTCGGCGTCCTCGCCGGACCGGACGTCGAAGGCGTCGATGATCGTGGTGGACCAGTCACGGAAGACCGGCTCGTCCTCGCGCGGGACGCCGAGCAGCCGGCAGATCACGGTGACGGGCAGCGGGTAGGCGAAGTCGTCGACGAGGTCGAGGTGCGTACGGCCGCGGAACGCCTCGGCCAGTTCCCGGGTGATACGGGCGATTTCACCGCGCATCGCGTCGACCCGGCCCGGGCTGTGCGGTGGCCCGAACGGCCGCATGGCCAGCGCGCGCAGCCGGTGGTGCTCGGGGTCGTCGAGCCGGAGGAAGGGGACCAGCGTCTCCTCGTCCTCGCGCAGACCGTGGTAGGGCGCGGCGCGGTTGCGGCGGTCGGAACTGAGCCGCGGGTCGTGCAGCAACGCGACGATGTCGTGATACCCGCCGATCAGGTAGCTGCCGTCCGTCTGCCGCGCCACGCCCGCCTCGCGCAGCTCCGCGTACAGCGGGTAGGGGTCGGGACGGCTGGCGTAGTCGGTGATCCGCTCCAGCAGGGTGTCGACGGCCATGACGGCTCCTCGGACGGGAGGGACTGACAACAGAGCTGAGGAGTCAGGTGCCGGAATGCCGCACGGTGAGCCGGCGGTCCGGCAGATGACCGGTGAGCGCGACGGTGGGGCCGTGGGAGAGCCCCGCGGGGTCCGGTACGTCGGAGGGCACCGGGAGTTCGCTGATCAGCGGGTGGCCGTCGGCCGCGCCGGGAGCGGGCGGGAACGGGGCGGCGGTCTCGATCAGTCGCTGGTAGTGCTCCAGCCACTTGCCCATGTCGACGGTGACCGCGGCGGTGACGCGGCCCTGGTAGCCGTAGACCGCCGCCAGCCGGCGTTCGGCCACCGAGCCTTGGGCGACGACCACCTGGTCGGAGAAGGTGGGGACGCCCACGGACTTGATGCTGATCCCGAAGTGGTTCGACCAGAACACCGGAACGCCGAGGTGCGGACGGCGCAGCGGCCCCGGGCTGACCATGTTGTGGGCCGCCACCTCGGCCTGGGCGACCGCGTTGCCCCAATGTTCCAGGGAGAGCATCTGGTAGTCGAAGAGCGGATGCGGGAAGCGGGAGACGTCACCGGCCACGAAGACGTCGTCGGTGACGATCCCGTACCGGGTGAAGGCACGGCATCCGGCGTCGCAGGCGACTCCGTGGGGGCCCGCCGCCAGCCCGGAGTCCGCCAGCCATTCGACGTTGCGCACCGCGCCCAACGCGATGACGCACACGTCCGCGTCGATGCGGCTGCCGTCGGAGAGATCCGCCCCGGTGAAGCGGCCCTTGTCGTCCCCGCGCAGTGCGGTGACCGTCACGCCGCAGCGCAGGTCCACGCCGTGGGCCCGTTGCAGGCCGGCGGCGAGCTTCGCCAACGTGCCGCCGAGCGCGCCCACCAGCGGTCCGGGGCCGCGTTCGGCGACCGTGACCTCGATGTCCCGTTCCCGGCAGGCCGAGGCGATCTCCGAGCCGGTGAAGCCGCCGCCGATGACCAGCACCCGGCGCGGACCGGCGGCCAGCCGGTCGGCCAGATGCGCGGCGTCGTCGCGGGTACGCACGGCCAGTACCCCGTCCAGAGCGGCCTGTTCCGGGTGGGGCCAGGGGCGCGCCCGGGTACCGGTGGCGATCAGCAGCCGGTCGTACGGCAGCGCCTCGCCGCCGGCCAGCAGCACACGCTTGCCGATCGGATCGAGCCCGTCGGCGCGTACCCCGAGCCGCCAGTCGGCGTCCACGTCCCGGCGCATCGGCAGCCCGGTGCTCTCCGGGGCCGCGGTGCCGAGGAGCACCTGCTTGGTCAGCGGCGGCCTGTCGTACGGCGGCCACGGCTCCTCGCCCAGCACGGTCAGCGAACCGGTGAAGCCCTCGTCGCGCAGCGTCTCCGCGGCGCGCAGTCCGGCCAGCGACGCGCCGACGATGACGATCCGGCCGTCCCGCAGGTCACCGGGCACCGGGACTCACCGCCTCTCCCATCAGGATCGCCTGCACCGGGCACGCCGCCGCGGCCTGGCGCACGCGCTCCATCTGGTCCTCGGGAACGTCCGGGCGGTACAGCAGGCTCTCCTCCCTGGGCAGCCGGAAGACCTCCGGCGCGAGGAAGACGCATTGCGCGTACGCCTGACAGCGGGTGAGGTCCACGACGATCTGCATGGCGTGCCACTCCCTCCGTCGCCTCGGCTCCCCGGCCCTTTTCCGGTTCGGTGCGGGGCAGGGCTCACCGGCTGCTCCAGGAGCGGCGGCGCAGCAGGGCCGTCGGCGTGCGGCCTGGGCCACCTGCCGTCCGCGAGCGCTGCCCACGGGGTGCCCGTGCGGTGCAAATCCCGGAAGGGGCCGATTCAGGAGCCGTGCGGCAGTGTAGGCGGCTCTCCGGCCGGGCGACCCGGCCGCGGGCGGGTTTCAGATGCCTGGCAGACCCGACAGCAGGGCACCTGGCGTAGCCGGTCTCGGGAGCCGCGAGAGGTGGGTCACGAGCACGGGAGACAGGCCGCCACACGATGACCAGGGCGTACGCAATGCTGATGGGATCGCGTCGGCGGGAACGGCGTGGGAACGGACCGAGACGGGTACCGCCCAGCAGTCACCGATGCGGTACGCATTCGCCGAACTACGTCACCTGACGGATTCGGCCGCTCGTGCTTCCGCCTAGCTTGCTTCGCGTGGCTGCGACGGCCGGACACCTCGAAGGAGACGTCATGGGCACTGGTCCGGAACCGGGAAATGTCGTTCTCGTCCACGGAGCCTTCGTCGACGGAACAGGCTGGCAGGGGGTCTATGACATCCTCAAGCGGGACGGTTACGGGGTCCGCGTCGTCCAGAACCCGACATTGTCCCTCGAAGGAGACGTCGCCGCGGTGCGGCTGGTGCTCGACGCACTGGACGGGCCCGTCGTCCTGGTAGGCCACTCCTACGGCGGCGCCGTGATCTCAGCGGCGGGCCATCATCCGAAGGTGTCGGCGCTGGTGTACATCGCCGCATTCGCGCCGGACAAGGGCGAGTCGGTCAACACCCTCATCGCCGATCCGCCGCCGGGTGCTGCGGTCCCGCCCATTCTGCCGCCGAGGGACGGTTTCCTGTTCCTGGACCGTGACAAATTCGCGCACTCCTTCGCCGCGGACCTGCCCACCGAGCAGGCGGAGTTCCTGGCCGACTCCCAGGTCCCCTGGGGCGAGGAGGCCCTGTCCGGCGCCGTGGCGGAACCGGCCTGGCGGACCAGGCCGAGCTGGTACCTCGTCGCGACGGACGACCGGATGATCCCGCCGCCGGCGCAGCGCGCGATGGCGGAGCGGGCGGGCGCCCGGGTCGTCGAAGTCGCCGGCAGCCACTCCGTGTACGTGTCGCGGCCCGCTGAGGTGGCTGCCTTGATCAGGCAGGCCGCTGGTCACTGACCGGGGAAGGCCCCGGCCCCGGAATCAGGTGCCGGGACTCAGGCGGTCACCGGTGGCAAGCCGGACAGCACCTCAACGGGAACGTCCGCGCGTACCCCAGTGGCGTTGTCCACCGCCTAGTGGCGTTGTCCACCACCTTCGCGGCCGCGGGCGCCGGTCCACAGGTACCCAGCCGCGTCCGCTGCCGGGAATCCGTGTGTTGCAGTCCGCGGCCGTGTCGCGGATCCGAGGGAGCCGTAGCCTGCTCCCTCGGGCGGTGGATACCGTAGTCGGTGCAGCCCGTGACATCGCCGTCGTAGAAGGTGGCTGGGCCGGCTGTCAGCACCGCACCGGAGCAGTCCCATTCGACCAGGCCGTTCCCGGGCCCGGCCCACGGCCGCGGACTTCAAGGAGTCCCGCATGGATGAGTCGCCCGTCTTCGTCCTGGATCCCGCAGGCCGTGACCGGCACGGTGAGGACGCCCGGTTGCGCGCCCGTGGCCCGCTCACCCGGGTGGACGTGCTCGGCGTCGAAGCCTGGGCGGTCTCCGACCCTGTTCTGCTGCGTCGGCTCCTCATGGACCCGCGCGTCTCCAAGGATGCCCGCCGTCACTGGCCTGCCTATCCCGGCCGGATCGCGGGGGTCTGGCCGCTGGAGCTGTGGGTGGCGGTGGACAACATGTTCACCGCCTACGGTGACGAACACCGTCGGCTCCGCCGCATCATCAGCCAGGTCTTCACCGCGCGGCACGTCAACGCCCTGGCACCCGTCATCGAACGCATCGCCGGAGAGCTGCTCGACGGCCTTGCTGCCACACCGCCCGGTACGCCGGTGGACCTGCGTGAACGCTTCGCGTCGCCGTTGCCGATCAGGGTCGTCAGCCACTTGGTGGGCCTGTCCGAAGCGGACGGGCCACGCTTCCGCCGTACCGTCGACAAGGTCTTCTCCACCAGTCTGGACCCGGTGGAGGCAGGCGCCAACGTCGCTGAACTGTACGCGCTGCTGACCGGCCTGGTCGCCGCGAAACGGGCCGAGCCCGGCGACGACCTGGCCTCCAAGCTCATCACCGCGCGGGACAGTGAGGGCGACGGATCACGTCTCACCGAGACCGAACTGATCGACACTCTCCTCCTGGTGATCAACGCCGGGTTCGAGACCACCGTCAACCTGATCGACCAAGCCGTCACGGCCTTGCTCACCCACCCCGGCCGGCTCGCCCTCGCGCGAGCGGGCCGCGTCGGCTGGCAGGACGTCGTGGAGGAGACGCTGCGCTGGGAGGCCCCGGTACCGTACCTGCCCATGCGCTACGCGGTGGAGGACATCCCGCTGCCCGGCCACGGCCCGACGATCCGCAAAGGGGACGCGATCCTCGCCTCGTACGGCGCCGCCAACCGGCACCCGGACCTCCACGGTCCCACCGCCGATCAGTTCGACCCCGCCAGGACGGACAAATCCCACCTCTCCTTCGGACACGGAGTGCACGCCTGCCTGGGTGCCGCACTCGCCCGGCTGGAAGGCACGATCGCCCTGCGCGGCCTCTTCGAACGCTTCCCCGATCTCGCTCTCGCCGTCCCGGCACACCGGCTGCGCCCCCTGCCGAGCTTCGTCTCCAACGGCCACCGCGAACTACCGGTTGTGCTCCGCTCCGCGCCGGCCGGGGAAGCAGGGGGATGAAAGCCCCGGATGTGTGCCCCGTGCACGGGACACTCGTATCTGGGTTCGGATGCACGATGGCGGTACGGCACGGCCGGCGGGTCGTCGCGCGAAGCCGAGGTGATCACCCGGGCCGCCCACGGTGATGGCCCTGTCCTCGTATAGCTACGGCCAGGTGGCGAGTGGCCCTGCGGAGCGTTCTGGGCTGCAGACTCGGCGGTCCATCAGTGCCGAGCGTCGGCTATGAGGGAGTTGACGCGGTTCTCGTACTCGCGGCGGGCCTTGCGCTGAGCCGGGACCGCTGGAACGCCGTGGCCGAGGTCGAGCGGCTGGCAGCGGGAGAGGAGCCGGCGGTGCACGGCGGGGAGAGCGGTGACGGGCAGGGTGTAGCCCTGGCCGCGCCGTACGGTTCTTGGTAGCAGCCCGTGCCGGGCCGGTCGGCTCCGCGGCTGTCGTTGTGATGACTGCGGCGCGGTTCTGGTTGACGGTTTGGCTGCTGGGCCTTGACGGCGCCGATCCGGGCGGTGCGCGGTACGTGGATGGCCTGGGGTTTCATCCCGGGAGCGCTACCGGAATCGACACCATGACGATAAAAATCGACACCGTGTAGACTTTTGCTGAAGAGGGCGATCCGGCTCTCCCGAGGCCTCTCTGGAGGAAGAACCGTGGAGAAGCGAAACTGGCTCATCACCGGCGTCAGTACGGGCCTTGGTCGTGCCTTCGCCCAGGCCGCCCTGGCCGCCGGGCACACCGTCGTCGGCACCGTCCGCTCCGAAGCGGACCTGCGGTCCTTCGAAGAGCTCAGGCCCGGGCGCGCTCACGGCCGAATTCTGGACGTGACGGACGATGACGCCCTATTCGGCGTGGTCGGGGAGGTCGAGAGCAGCGTCGGTCCGCTGGACGTGGTCATCGCCAACGCCGGCTACGGCCTGGAGGGGACCTTCGAGGAAACCCCGCTGGCCGAGGTGCGGCGGCAGTTCGAGGTCAACGTGTTCGGGGCAGTGGCCACCCTGCAGGCAGCGCTGCCCCACATGCGCCGGCGCCGCCGCGGACACCTGATGGCCGTCACCTCCATGGGTGGGCTCATGGCCGTGCCCGGCATGTCCGCCTACTGCGGCAGCAAGTTCGCCCTGGAGGGCATTCTGGAGGCGCTGGGCAAGGAGGTCGCGCAGTTCGGGATCCACGTGACGGCGATCGAGCCCGGCTCCTTCCGTACCGACTGGGCCGGACGGTCCATGACACGCGCCGCGCAGTCCATCGACGACTACGACGAGCTGTTCACCCCCATCCGTGAGGCGCGGCAGAAGGCCAGCGGGAACCAACTGGGCAACCCGGCCAAGGCCGGGGAAGCGGTCGTGCACATCACGTCGGTCGATCAGCCGCCGGCCCACCTCGTCCTGGGCTCGGACGCGCTGCGGCTGGTCAGCGCCGCGCGCACGGCCGTGGACGAGGACATCCGCGCTTGGGAGCAGCTCTCCCGTACGACCGACTTCGCCGAGGGCGCTCAGCTCTGATGCCCAGCTACCACCCCGCGCGCAGCCGGCGCGCCACCGAACGCAAGGGCGATGTCCGGGAGCGGGCCATCCTGGACACCTGCGAAGCCCTGCTGGCGCACAAGGGCTACGACGCCATGACCGTCGGCGGCATCGCCCAGGGCGCCGGCATCACACGCGGCGCCCTGTACTTCTACTTCGGTTCCAAACAGGAAGCGGTCACGGCACTCGTGGCCCGGACCGTCGAGCACCTGTGGGAACGGTCCCGGACCACCGCGCAGACCGACGAGCCGCGCCAGGCCATCGCAGCAGCCATGCAGCGCACGGTCGAGCTGTGGAACGAGCACGGCCTGGTCATGCGCACGGCGATCGACCTCTCACTGACCGTGCCGGAGATCGGCGAGCTGTGGAACCACACGGCTGACCTGTTCATCGCGGCCATCACCGCCGTCCTGGAGCGCGCCGGCGTCCAGGCGGGCACCGCACCGGACCAGGCGTCGTCGATGGCACGCGCCCTGTGCTGGATGATCGAGCGGACCTTCTACCACGCCTCGCAGAAATCCCGCGACGAGTTGCAAAAGGCATCTGCGACCTGCGAACACATCTGGCTGATCAGCGCCGGCCTGATCAACTGATGCATCTGGTGCGGACGATGAGGCGCGGGACCGGCCCCCGTGACTCCGAGGCCCACCGTCCAGGCACTCCGCCAGCGGGAATCCCACGAGGCACAGCGTCCTCTCCCAGTCCGGTACACGGGAGCTGGTGTCCACTCCCATGTATGGGTCTTCCAGACCGGGTTGCGAGATCTGAAGGTCACTTACGGGACAGCCCTTGCACCGGCCCGCTAGCTCAGCTGTTGTCAGAGGCATCAGCCGGAGGATCTGCCCAGCACAATTCTCCACACCCGGGTCGCCACCTGGAGATTCAGCCGGTCTTCGACGTCTGCGAGATCGTTGCCGCTGATTTCGCGGATGCGCCGCAGCCTGTAGCACAGTGTGCTGCGGTGGATCGCGAGGGATGCGGCGGCCTCGTCGCCTCACCACGGTCACCGTCGACGCGGTGGCCACCGGAGGCCAGGCCGCCAGCTCGTCGCGCATCGAGAACTACCTCGGCTTCCCGTCGGGCATCTCCGGGGGCGAGCTCATCGAACGCGCGGTGCTCCAAGCCCACAAGTTCGGTGCCCGCCTCATGGTGCCGGCCCAGGTCACGGGGCTCAGCCCGCAGGACGACGAGTACGTCGTCACCTTCACCGACGGGTCCAGGGCGCGGGCGGGCGCCGTGGTGCTCGCCTCGGGCGTGTGGTACCGCAGGCTCGAAGTGCCCGGCCTCGACCGTCTGGAAGGCATCAGCGTCTACTACGCGGCGACGGTCCACGAGGCCAGTCTCTGCCGGGCGGATCCGGTCGCCGTGGTCGGCGGTGGGAACTCCGCCGGGCAGGCGGCGCTGTTCCTCGCCAACCACGCGTCCAAGGTTTACCTCCTCGTCCGGGGTGGCGATCTCAACGCGGACATGTCGTGCTACCTGGTGGACCAGGTGGAGCGGCACCCCAGGATCGAGGTGCTGCAAACAACGCAAGCCATGAGTGCCACGAGCTGCAGGCCGCGGCGCTGTTCGTGTTCATCGGGGCCCGGCCGCGCACGGAATGGCTCAGGGGTGTGCTGGCCCTGGACGAGAAGGGCTTCGTCCTCACCGGCGCCGACGCCCAGGCGGTGGCCGACGCGAACAAATGGGCCTCGCTGGGCCGCGATCCGATGCTGCTGGAGTCCACCCTTCCCGGGGTCTTCGCCGCCGACGACGTCCGAAGCGGTTCGGTCACACGCGTGGCCTCGGCGACCGGTGAGGATGCCATGGTGATCCGCCTCGTGCACGAGCACCGGGAACAGGCGGGCAACCTGGTCCGCTCCGTGGGCCCCGAGGGGCCTCGTCCGGCAGCGGGTCAGTCGGTGCCCTGACGGTGACCGCCCCTGACGGGCCTCAGCAGGCGGCCCGATACATCACAGAAGAGTCAGTTGCGCTGAAGAGCTTGTTGGGCCGTGGCCCAGTTGTCGTGCAGACGGTCCAGGTACGACTGGGCCTGGGGGCCGGGTGCCGTGCCTCGGGCAAAGGCCCGCATGTTGCCCGCGCCGGTGTTGTAGCCCAAGGCCAGCAACTCGTCCCGGGACAGCGATCCGCTGCGCCGGGCGGGCAATTGCGCGTCCAAGTCGTGCAGATACCACGCCGCTGCCTTGATGGCGAGATCCCGATCGTCGGGCAGCTCGTGCCAGTCGCGGTCGGCGAAGTCGCGTCCGCGCTTGGTCTGGTCGAAGGCGGCCCTGTGCATGTTGGCGATGCCGAAGGCAGCATCCGGTTTGCTCCGCTGCCAGGCCCGTTCCCACGCCGGGTCGTGCGGCTTGTACGCCTCGTTGTACAGGATCGCCATCAGCAGACGGGCATTCACGCCGGCCTGGCGGGCGTGCGTGACCACCTGGGGCGCGAAGCGGGACGGGTCGTACTCCTGGGCCCGCGGCGAGGCGGCGGAGGCAGTCGTCGGCGTATCCGGTGTCCGGCCGGAGCCGGCCGGAGTACAGGCCGAGCCTGCCACAGTGAGGACGAGGGCCGTGACCGCCGTCCGTACCAGAGCGCAGCGCCGCGTGGTCACCGTGTGGCCGGCCTCCCTCACCAAGTGCGTACTCCCGTCGTCGGCTCCGTGCAGCGACGGAACCATTATCGGGGACAGTGGGCCGCAGGCGGACGAGGGCGCGGGGAACCGCCGGCCGTCTGCCGGTGCTCCCCGCGCCCCACCGGTCGCTCAGCGCCGTCCGCGCCGCCCGGGTTCCTGGCCCGGCGGCTTCTGCCCGGTGCCCGGGAACGTCGGCTTCGGGAGGTGCGCGACCTCCCACTGGGCCTCCTCCAGCTGCTCCTCGGTGCCGTCGGGCAGCCACGGCGGGCGGTGCGCGGGGCTGCCGAAGCCGAAGGCGGAGGTCAGGTCGCCGAAGGTGGCGCGGCGCCAGTCGCTGATGTTGGGCTCGCGCACCCCCGTCCAGCGTTCCAGGAACCGCAGTACGGAGGTGTGGTCGAAGGCTTCGCCGGCGGCCCAGCCGCCCACCGTCCACGGTGAGACGATCAGGCACGGGACGCGAAAGCCGCCCCCGATGGGCAGGCCGCCCACGAACTCGTCGGGCGTCCCGGCGGGCGGCGACGGCGGCGGCACGTGGTCGAACAGGCCGTCGTTCTCGTCGTAGTTGAGGATGAAGGCGGTCTTGCGCCACACCTCACGGTTGTCGGCGATGGCCTCGATCTTCTTCGCGACGTAGTCGGCGCCCGCGGCCGGGAGGTAGGCGGGGTGCTCGGACTGGTAGCTGGTGGGGATGATCCACGACACCGCGGGCAGCCGGTCGTTGCGCGCGTCGTCCTCGAAGGTGCCCGCGGGCAGCCGGCGCATCCCCCGCTCGTACAGCGGATCGCCCGGCTTCGCGTTACGGAACCGCTGGAACTCCTCCAGCATGTTGCAGCCGTAGTTGTCCTGCTCCTGGTAGACCCGCCAGCTGATGCCGGCCTTCTGCAGGCGCTCGGCGTACGTGGTCCAGCGGTACGGGCCCGGAGCGGTGTTGCTGATGACCGGGCCGCCGCGGGTGCCGCCGGGGTCCAGGGTGCCGGTCATCCAGTACAGGCGGTTGGGCCAGGTGGGGCCGAGGACCGAGCAGAAGTAGTTGTCGCAGACGGTGAAGGCGTCGGCGAGGGCGTACTGGAAGGGGATGTCCTCGCGGGTGTGGTAGCCCATCACGTACGGGCCGTTGACGCCGTCGGCCGCCCGGTGCGCGGGCAGCCAGCGGTCCATCTTCCCGCCGTTGAGCGCCTCGTGCTGGACGAGCCAGGCGTGGCTGGTGGAGGGGATGGCCTGGGCGCTGCTCTCGTGGGTGTTCAGGCGGAAGGGCAGCAGGTAGCCGTCGGGGTGTTCGGCATCCGGCTGGTAGAAGACCGGGCGGCCACCGGGGAGCTGCGGCGCGTGCGGGTCGGCGAAGCCGCGGACGCCGCGCAGGGTGCCGAAGTAGTGGTCGAACGAGCGGTTCTCCTGCATCAGCAGGACCACGTGCTCGATGTCGCGCAGCGAGCCGCCCCGCACCGGGCCGGCCGCCACGGCCGCCTGGATGCTGGGCGGCAGCAACGACAGCGTGGCGGCGCCGCCGACCGCACCGGCGGCGCCGGTGAGAAGTCTGCGACGGGTCATGTCGGGCATGAAAGCGCTCCCTCCTGGGACACACGGGCCCGTAGCGGGCCGCACCGACTGTCGTGGCGACAGCGCGTCCGGGGGAGGAGGGGGCACATGAAAGGAGCGGCAATTGGCCGTGAACAGGAGCGGGCTGTCCGTAACCACCGTCTTGACGTCCGCATCCCGTCGGCTGACCGTACGACCTCGCCGTACACCACACGACGCGCCCACTTCGGACGATCGCCTCGCCCCGTGCCGCCCTGACGGGGAGGAGCCTGCATGTGCCTGCCTGGGCGCACGCGGCGCTCATGGGGAGAACGAAGCGGGGCTGCCGGGGCGGGGCGGGGCGGGGCGCGATCGGAGGGGTGCGGGGCGGCCTGCACGCGCCTGGGGCGGTGGAGCGTGGTGGACATGGGGAGGCCCGCGTTGTGTAAGGGGCCGTCAATCCGTCAACCACATCTGTCCGGGTGGCTTTACAGTGGTCTACGTCCGGCGACCGGCCGGCACTTGGGCGCTAACCGCCCGTGCCTCGGGGCGTCCTCCAGGAGGATCACGCGGTTCGTTTCGCACCGCGTCTGGCCGCTGCCGCGGCGGCGCCGGCCGTCTTGGCCACCGCCCTGGCAGAACCGCCGCACCTACGCGGGGGACAACCACCGCGACACCGCCGCATGGTTGCCGGTACCAAGCACTGGAACCACCGCGGACGGGCCCCACCGCCCTCGCCGGTGTGCCGCAGCCGAGGGGGCTGTGGCACGTCCGGTGAAAATACGCGCTTGAAGCAGTCGCGATGGGTGATCGATAGGCTCGGATGCGTGACGACGGTGATGACGGTGACGGCGGTCGTGCAGCGGTGGCTGTTGAGGCTGATGCTGGCCTGCTACGTGCTGGCCGGTGCGTTGCCGGGGCCCGGTGAGGCGCTGCGCGGCTTGGTGCTGCGCATGCCGATGGGCGCGTCCGTGTTGACCCTGCCAATGGTGTTGCTCGCGATGATGTTGTTCAACGCCGGGCTGGGGGTGCGCATCACCGATCTGCGCGTCGTGCTGTGCCGGCCGGCGCGGCTGGTGCTCGGCATCGCCGCCAATGCCCTGCTCCCCTTGCTCGTGCTGCCAGCCGTTGCCCTGGGCCTGCGTGCCTGGCCCGATCCGGGAGAGGCGGAGGGGCTGGTGGTCGGGCTCCTGCTGGTGCTGGCGATGCCGATCGCGGGCGGCGCCGCCTCGTGGGGACAGACCGCGGGAGGCAACGTCCCGCTGGTCGTCGCGATGGTGATCGGCTCCACTGTGCTCAGCCCGCTCACCGTCCCGCTCGGGATCCACCTGGCCGGTCGACTGGTCGGCCCCCATGGTGCCGGAATCCTGGACGACACCACCACGGTCGACGTCATCGCCGGGACCGGTGCCGGAGTGTTCGCGCTGGTGTCGGTGGTACTGCCGTGCCTTGCCGGGATCGCCGTACGCGTCGCGCTCGGCGAGGACCGTGTCCACCAGGTGCTGCCCGCGGTCAAGGCAGTGAACCTGGTGAACATCCTGCTGCTGTGCTACGTCAACGCCGCGGGCGCATTGGGGCAGGTGCTCGCCCGTCCGGACTCCGACCTGCTGGTGCTGGCACTCGGCCTGTCCGGCGCGGTGTGCTGCCTGACCTTTTGCTGCGGGCGGTGGATGTCCTCCTGGACGCGGTGCGACCGGCCGGACGGAATCTCCCTGATCTTTGCCACGGGGATGAACAACAGCAGCGCGGCAGCGGTGTTGGCCGCCGGCTGGTTCTCCCATCGCCCTGGGGTGCTGCTGCCGATCCTCTCGTACAGCCTGCTGCAGAAAATCGTGGCAGGAGCGGCAGGGCGGCCGTCCCGACCCGAACGGCGGTCTTGAGGGGGCGCGGTTCTGTCCACGGAAGTGATCGCCGGCATCCCCGTCTGGTGGACCACCGAGCCTGACGACCGGTGCGGGACACCGCCTTCGTGCCGCCGCGCGGACCGGCCCCATGGCAGTGTCCACTGCTGCCCGGGTGGACTGCGGTGTTCAGCGCCACATGGTGCCGTAGGCGGCCATGGCCGGCTCCCGGAGGGAGGCCCGTTCGTCCAGGCGCCGTTGCCCGTGCTGGAGGGGGCAGAGGGTGTCCGGGTCATGCCAGGTGGGGCCGCCGGTGGTGTCGGCCCAGAAGATGCCGTACTCGCCTTCCGGCGTCATGGCCCAGGCGGCGTAGGCGTCCACCGTGCCCCAGCCGGCGAAGGCGATGCCGCGCAGGGTGCGGGCGGGTACGGGGGCCGGCCGCGACCAGTGCTGGGCGGCGTCTTGGGAGAGCGCGCACCATACGGCGCCGTCGTGGTCGGGCCAGGCCAGCAGCAGGCGGTCGGCGCGCCCGGCCCCGGTCCGGCCGACCACCGAGGGCCAGGAGCCGGTTGCGGTGTGCGGTCCCCGTACGACGTGGCGGTGGTTCCACTCCGTACCGTCGGGGGAGGGGCACAGGCGGATCGTGCGGTCGCGGCCTGCGCCGGTGAAGGTCAGCCAGGTGCAGGCGGTGTGGGTGGTGGTGGCACTGGGGCGTGAGGAGGTCATGGGCCAGCCGTTGAACAGCGCCTGCCCGGGTATCCAGAACCGGCCGTCGAAGGCGGCGTGGAACAGCCGCTCGTCGGCGCCCGGCCCTTTCCAGTACAGGTGCAGTCCGTGGTGGCCGGCGACCAGGGCGGGGGAGTGGCTGGAGTGGGCGCCGGGGACCGCGCGCGGTCGGCTCCAACTGGAGCCGTCGCTCACGGCCCACCACAGTGCCTGGTCGCGCTCGTCACGCCAGGCCAGGTAGAGCAGGCCGCGCCATGCCGCCAGGACGGGGCGTTCCAGCGACATGGCGCCGAGCACCCGTTGGTGTGGTGTCCAGGTGATTCCGTCGCGGGTCTGGGACCACCACAGGCCCGTATCGCCCAGCGCGCCCCGCCAGGCCATGTACAACGGCACACCGCCTCCTGTCCGAGGCTTCGTACGGGCCCGATCACCCGCACCACCGGAGATGCCTTCTTGCCCTTCGGCGTTGCCCGGATCGGCAGATGTGCCCCGTGTGGTGTACAGGGCCGCATGCGCTTTCCGGGACACGGCAGCCAGGCGTAGGGGGAGACGGAGTCGGCTCGCAGTGGGGCCGGGACGTCCTGGCTGCGGCCGCCGTGCTCGCCGCGCCCCGACCGGCGATCACCTGGGGAGGAGCCCGGCCGGTGCCGCGTACTCGGGCGGGCGGCTCAGGGGCCGGTCTCGCCCTGGGCGACTTCGACGTCCTGGTGGACGTGGAGCGCGCCGGTCCCCGCGGCCCCGCAGGACAGCAAGGCGCAGACGGCCAGCGGGACGGCGATCCAGGAAGCGGCGCGCGGGGCGCGTGCGGCGGGGCGCAGCAGGGCTGTCACGCGCCGGGGTACGGGGCCGGTGGTGGCCGCGGGTGTGACCGTGGACCGGGAGGTGTGTGCCGTGTGCGCGGCCAGCGCGGCGCGGGCGATGGCGCGCGCGGTCAGGCCACGGTCGCCGACGCTGGTGGCGGCGGCTTCGTCGGCGGCCCGTTCGGCGGCCAGCCGGATGTCCTCGCGTACCGGGCGCAGGGCGGGGTGGCAGTGCGCGGCGAGTTCGGCCGCGGCCAGGAAGTAGTGATGACCGCCGGCGTTGTGGGCGCGCTCGTGCGCGAAGAGTGCTTCGCGCTCGCGTGCGTCGAGGCTGCGCAGCATGGCGGTGGTGACGACGATGCGGTGCGGGCGGCCGGGCAGGGCGTAGGCGTCGGGGTGTGGCGATTCGACGACGCACAGGTCGCCCGCGGCGGGCTGGCGGCCGGCTTGGGACCGGGCGGTACGCAGACGGGCGGCCTGCCGTACGACCGAGTGGCCGAGGGTGAGGGTCGCGAGGATGAGCAGGGCGGTGGCCAGGGCGGCCAGGGGCAGTACCAGCCGTTCGGGGGCGGTGCGCAGCGGGTGCACCAGTTCACCGAGGGCGGCGAAGGCCGGGATGTCGAGCAGGCCGGTCAGCGCGAGGGTGCCGAGCGCCGCCACGGTGCCGGCCGCGAGGAGCAGCGCCGAGACGCTGAGGATCCACAGGGCGGCCACCGGCGGGCAGCGGTCGAGGACACGGCGGGCCAGCAGGGGCGCCGCGCAGGGCAGAAGGAGCGGGGCCAGCAGCAATGCGATCATCACGGGCCCTCCTCCAGCAGCCGGCGCAGCACCTGCTCGTCGTCCGGGCTCAGATGGGCGACGAAGCGGGCCAGCACCGTCTTGCGGTCGCTGTCGCGGTCGAGTTCGCCGTGCATGCGCAGGGCGGTCAGGCCGTGCGGGTCCTGGACGGGGCGGTAGGCGTAGCCGCGGCCCTGCCGCTCCCGGTGGAGGGTGCCCTTCTCGTACAGGCGCGACAGGATCGTGGTCACGGTCGTACGGGCCAGGCCGGAGTCGAGAGCGGCCTGTACCTGGGCCGGGGTGAGCGGTGTGTCCGCGGCCCACAGTGCGGCCAGCACCGCGGCTTCCAGCTCGCCCCCCGGCCGGCGCTCGTCCTTTTCGGCGTTCACGGGAACGCTCCTCACCTCACCATCGTCTACAGTGCTGTAGACCGTCTACAGAATTGTAGTCGGTCGGGTGCGCGGCCGGGTGCCGTGCATCCGGCCGCCGCCGGGAAGGACTCGTGCCGATGCCCGTACCCGTTCCATCGTCGCAGCCCGCGCAGGGCCTGCTCCCCGCGCAGCCGCCGCCGGCCGCCTGCGCCGCGCCGGTGGGTCCGCTGATGCCGCCCGCCGCCGCTTCGTACGCGTACCGAAGCCGCAGGTCCGCCCTGGCGAAGGGGACATGTAGGTGATCCTGGCGTTCGACGGGGCGCCGGTCGACGGCCCCGCCTACGAAGCCGTGACGCGCCTGGCGCAGCACTCGCCCCGCTGGCTGGACACCGCGGTCACGGTGTGGTCCGCATACGGGCTGGCGCTCTTCGCCCTGCTCATGGTCCTGGGCTGGTGGCGGGCCCGCCGCACGGGAGCCGCGGCTGCGGTGACGGCGCTGGCCGTACCGCTCGCCGCTCTCCTGGCGTACGGCCTGGACGTCGTCCTGAAGCCTGTGGTCCGCGAGGACCGACCGTGCCAGAGCCTGCGGGTGAGCACCCTGGAGGCGTGCCCGGCGCCCGGCGACTGGTCGTTCCCCAGCAATCACGCGGCGATCGCGGCGGCAGCGGCCGTGGCGCTGCTGTTCGTCTCGCGGTGGCTGGGTGCCCTCGCCTGCGGAGCGGCGGCTGCCATGGCGGCCTCCCGGGTCTGGGTGGGCGTGCACTATCCGCACGACGTCCTGACCGGTCTGGTCGTGGGCGGGCTCACCGCACTCGGGATCATGCTTGCGGCGGGGCGTCTTTCCCCGGCGCTCGCCCTAAGGATGACGGCGGCCGGACCGTTGCGCCTGCTGCTGTCGGCCTCGGCGCACGGGCCGGGTTCAGCGCCTTGACCACAGGTGTCGTCAGCCCGTCCGGTCGGTCCGTCAGCGGCTTCCCTTCTCTGCTCCGACCGGTGCGAGCGAGGCGCCTGCCGACGCCGTGGCGTCATCGGGGGCAGCGCTGGATCACGGGCGCCGGTGGCTCAGCAGTGCGCCATCCCCGTGTACGACACCGTGGTCGACGGTGAGTTGGTGCTGGTGTCGTTGACCTGCCGGTTGCTGCTGTACAGCCGGAAGTAGGCGTGCACGGTGACACGACTGCCGTAATCGACAGGGTCCCAATTGGATACGCACCACGAACCGCCGACCGGGTGGCGGCCCCGGGCGCAGGAGTTGTCGTCCTTGAAGGCCGAGTTGAACCGGTGGTTGGCGTTGTCCCAGATCTCGACTTGAATGCGGCAGTTGGCGTGGGCCGCGCCGTTCACGCAGTAGTCCGGGTAGGCGTTGGACGCATCGCGCACCCGTGGGTGGGCGGCTGCGATCTTTGACGGCAACCGGGTGCCGGCCGCGGTGTCAGACGCGCCGGCGGCAGTGACCAAAACGGTCAGGAGCAGGCCGAGGGTGTCGCAGCTGCGACCCGCCTCATGGTGATCGACCCGCCGCCTCATGACGAAGCCACTCCCAACCGGCGCGACGCCCGGCCTGCCGAACCAGACGCTCAGTTGGTCAAGATTCCGCTTGGGTGAATGCGGGCATCCTGGTGCGGGAAGCTCGATCGACAGTCCATGGAGTGGGCCGATCGTTTTTCCTCGCGATAGCGGCCACCGCTCCGTGCCGGTTCCGTATCTTTGCGTCATGGACCGCATGAAGGCAGCCGTCGTGCAGGCAGGGTCTCCGCTGTTCGATACCGGCGAAGCATTGGCAAAGGCGCAGCGGCTCATCACTGAGGCGATGCGGGAGGGCGCGGAACTCGTCGTTCTGCCGGAGGCGTTCATCGGCGGCTATCCCAAGGGCCTGGATTTCGGGGTGACCGTGGGGTCGCGGTCCGCGATCGGGCGGGAGGAGTTCCGCCGTTACTGGGATGCGGCGATCGACGTACCCGGCCCCGAGACCGAGGCGCTGGGTGCGCTGACCCGTGAGCTGGGGCACCACGCCGTCGTCGGGGCGGTCGAGCGCAGCGGCCGAACCCTGTACTGCGTGGCGCTGTTCTTCGGGCCGGGTGGACTGCTGGGCAAGCACCGGAAGTTGATGCCGACCGGTTCCGAGCGGCTGATCTGGGGCCTGGGCGACGGCTCCTCGATGCCGGTGGTCGAGATCGGCCGTGCCCGCCTGGGCTCGGCCATCTGCTGGGAGAACTACATGCCGCTGTTCCGCACCGCGATGTACACCAAGAACGTCGATATCTGGTGCGCGCCCACCGTGGACGACAGGGAAAGCTGGCAGGCGACGATGCGGCACGTGGCCTTGGAGGGCCGGTGCTTCGTACTCAGCGCCAGCCAGTACCTGACGCGCGCCGACCTGCCACAGGACGTACACCCCGTACAGGGCGACGAGGCGGGCACGGTGCTGATCGGTGGGGGCAGCGTCATCGTCTCCCCGCTCGGGGAGGTGCTGGCCGGGCCGCTGCGGGACGGGGAAGGCATCCTCACCGCCGAGCTGGATCTCGCCGAACTCGCCCGGGCGCGCTTCGACCTCGATGTGACGGGGCACTACGCCCGGCCGGACATCTTCGCGCTCCACATCGACGAGCGCGCGAAGGAAGGCGTCGTCCTCAGTGATCGCGGGGATCAGCCGCCCGGTACGCTCCCGGCACAGTAGAGAAGGCGGTCACGGACCCAGGCGGGATCGTCGTGCTCGATCGTGACGCGGCCGAGGATGGTGGCATGGCGCTGCCGGTCCGAGGCGAGGCAGGCGAGTTCCCGCTCGGTGAACCCGTCCGGTCCGGGTACGGGAGGACTGGCCTCCACCCGTACCCGCGCCTGGTGCGCCTGTTCGGCCGCGAGTCTCGCGGCGCGGGCCAGCTGGCCCGGGTCGGTGGCCAGCAGCTGGCCGGCCGCGGGACGGCGCCGCCCGCCGTTCGGCGACGCCACCGGGGCCTTGCGCTCAAGATGCGCCGCGAAGGCGTGCTCCGCCCAACTCAGCCCGGAGACACGCGTAACGAGGGCGACCAACCCGAAGCCCGAGAGCCGGAAACCCATTTCGATGAAGAACGGGCCCTGATCGTTCTCGATCACATCGATGTGGAACGGGCCTTCTTCGTAGCCGGTGGCCGTTAGGCCGGCTTGCGCCAGTGCCTTGAGCGCCGGTGGCGCGGCCGGGCCGGGCGCGGCGAGGTGGCCGGCTTCCCGGAAGCCCCGCAGCGCTCCGCTCCTCTCCAAAAGGACGAGCTTCTCGCAGCAGGTGAGGATGCGGGACCGGCCGTTCCAGGCGAGACCTTGCAGGGAGTACTCCGTACCGGAGATGTGTTCCTCCACCAGCAGACCGCTGAAAGCGCCACCGCCGTAGTTGCCGGTCGCCGCGGCGTCCCGGAGGGCGATCGCGCGCTCCGCCTCGTTCCGTACGAGGGAGACGCCGAGTCCGCCCGCACCGTCGGCAGGTTTGACCACTTGCGGGAACGAGAGCCCGGTGGGAAGGCCGGGCCCGCCTGGCCCCGGACCGTTGCTGCCGTTCTCATCGGTGCCGACAGCGCCCGTAGGCACCTGCGCGTATCCGGGCTGCAGCACCGTAGGCGCGTGCCGGCGCAGCGCGGCGCGTTGCTGCACTTTGTCCAAAGGGACGAAGTGCCGCCCGACGTACGGCCATGGCGCGACGCGTGCGGCCGCCGCGAAGCGGAAGGCCGTCGGCACATACCGCTCGAATCCCGCGAGTACGAGAGCGGGCTCGACCTCCGCGGCGCGCAAGGCGTCGGCGATCTGCCCGGTGTTGTCGAGGCCCGGTACCGGCAACTCCAGGTCGAAGGGCTGACGACGCAGCAGCCGGCGCCACCGCAGATAGGCAGGTGTCTCCACCAGCACCGCGGTCATGCCACGCCGGCGCGCACAGCGCAGGTACGGGTCCAAGCCGTCACGCGTGGCGCCGATCTGGACGAACGCGCCGCGAGTCGCTGCCATCGTTCACCGCCCGGAGAGAGTTTCGCCGATCTCCGGGCCGTCCGGAGCGTGCCGGGTGCGGATGCGCTCCTTGTGGGGGTCTCCGCGCAGAATGCTCTGGACCAGCCCTGGATTGAGGTCACTGCCGTAAAGGGTCCGTAACTGCCCCAGCTCCAGACCGCTCAGCTGCTCCAGTTCCGCCGCCAGCCGGTCCCTGTCATCTGTGTCCCCGTCACCGTCCTGGCTGGAGAGCAGGTGGCGGATGGCTACCTCACACCTGGCGAGATGGGGCGCCCGGCTCGTGAGGTAGCGGCGCAGACCGGCGCCGGCCCCGGTGAACGGCGAGTACACCATGCACACCAGTTGCCGCTCGTCGAGCCCGTATGCCTCCTGGGCGAAAGCGTTGACGCGCCTGCGCAGTACCGACTGAGCCTCCGGAGCCGCGTAGCGGGCCGCCATCGTGTCGATCAGCGGTTGCGGAAACTCCTTGCGCCGCATCAGTCTCAGCGCGAAGGTCGCGTACTCCTCCAGCCCCTCCCGGTAGTCGCGGTGGAAGAGGTACTGGGCCTTCGGCCCCCGCAGGTGAGCCATCAGCGCCGGATTCGCACAGTCGGACTCGGTGAAACTGAAGGCGAGATCGTCGAAGACGAAACCGAGGTGGTGCGAGAGCAGGTCCCAGTGGCTGCCCGCGTCGTAGGCCGTGCTCGCGTAGATCGAGAAGAACTGCAGGTGGGGCAGGACTTCGGACTGTACGCCGTGGCCGGCACCCCGTGATCCCTGCGGCCCGTGGATGTCCTCGAAATAGGCCCGGGCCACGTCGTCCAGCGCGCCCAGCACCTTGCCGAACCCTGAAGGCTGCCCCGGCCTGCCGTGGCGGGGCACCTGGCGGGCGAGGCGGTTGATCCACGCTGTGTAGGCCCGCTGCTCCTCGGCCGAGTCACCGGTGATGATGACGTCGGCGCCCTGTTGGTATGAGGCCGCGACTCCGAAGGCGTTGGCCATGCTCAGATTGCACGCGTTGCAGAAGGTGGGCCGGGCATCGGCATGGGTGCGGTGGCCGGTCATCAGGATGTCGGCACGGTTACGTGCCGTCACTTCCCGCGAGCGCGGAATGCCGACGGCGAACGGCCGTACGCGGCTGCCCTCGACGAGCAGCAGCTCGCACGCGGGGTCCTCGTGCATGCCCAGCGCCGTATAGACCCGGTCGATGTTCTCCATCACCGCCCGCGGCATACCCGCGTGCCAGTTGGTGGCCGTCCGGAGGGTGAACATATCGCCGTACCACCGGCCGAGGAGCAGTTGCATGCCGCGCGTGAACGCCACCGTGTAACTGCTGTCTTTTCCGCCTCCGTAGGCGACCAGTACCGTCCCTCCGTTCCGGGCGCCCTGGCTACGCAGCAGGCGGTGCAGCGCGTGAGCGGAGCTGCGGATCGCCTCACGGTCAGGTGGCGCGAGGTGGCCAAGGAGCCCATTCAGGGCCCGGGCCCGCAGAAGCGACACGCCCGCATCGGCCGCAAACGGTGCAGTGCTGGCTGAAGGCTCCATAGGGTCCTCCATCCGTGAGAAGGGATGGCCGCGGGCCCTCGCGACGCCGCCCTTCACCAGTCTCGGTCATCACTGATCGTCATGTACGCGGAAAGAAGTCGGCCACCCGGCAGTCGTCACGCGCCGCCGGTCGGGAACCCCCGTGCACGGCAGGTGAGCGGTGGACCAGCGGCACCATGCGCCGACGGGTGCCCGGTTGCCGTACCGTGCTGCCGCCCATCGGCCCGGACATTAGGAGCACTGGCAGACGGCGTCTAGAGGAGCCAGGGCGCCGTGACGGCCACGTCGTCGGCTTCCGGCCCCCTTGCAGAAGGCTGCGGCCACCGGCCCAGCCGTGGCCACCGATGCGCACCACGAGGCTTCCCAGGCCGAGCCGCTTGCCGCCATCACTCCGCCCACCGGCACGCATGCCGAAAACAGCCGCGTAACCTCCTGCTGGAGCCGATGCCGGATACGCCAGAAGGCTATGGAGCAGCGCCGTTCCGATACCCGATCGCACCCGCTTCGACGTCGTCATAGAGCGGACCAGACGCCCGGAGTAGTACCAGCCTCTGGGATTCTCGGATATGCGGTGCTTCGGGCGAGCCCGCTGGCCGACAAAACAGTGTCGTGGGTAGGTGATGGTGTCAGCCGTGGATCCCGCATCGACTGTCACCGCGTCTGCTCTGATGATTCGGTTTGTGATTGTGGTCTGGGTGTGTTGGTCTGGTGGGTTGGCAGGTGGTTGATCAGCAGGCCGCCTGCCAGGCGAGCGCCGATGCGGTGCTCGGCTTGTGGCGGGGTGGCTGGCGGGCGGAGTGGGCCGAGACCAGGGAGGCGATTGCCTGGTGGGGCTCGGCGTAGTTCTTGCGGAGACTGGGGTAGTGCTGGAGTGGGTGCCAGTGCTGCAGCTTGGCGTTGGTGTGCTCGATGCAGATCCGCTTGGAGGGCTGCCGTCGTGGCGTTTCCTGCCGGGTGTGCTGCTCGCCGGGCGGCGCGTTGTCCTTCGCTTCTTCGGCGGGCGCTGACCTGGTCGGGGGACTTGTTGGCCGGGTCCCGGTGGCCCTTGTCGACCTTGGCTGTCGTCCTGGGCCGGAGTCGGAGCTGCTCGGCGATGCCCTCGGTGCGCGTCGCGGTCTGGTCGTGCATGTGCCCTGGGCGGCCCGCGCCCGGCTATCACAGCAGGCGCGGGTGGTGGTTTTGATGGGGTTCTGCTGCGTCTTACCGGATAGGAAGGCCCGTCGCCCGGGCCGACTGGCCTGAGGCCGGCGGACCTGGGTCTCGGCGCCGTCGATCCGCAGCCTGATCCCCTCGGCCTCGGCGTAGGCGAACACGTCCGCCACAGGACGCAGCCGGACACCGGGGCGGCCCGGGACGGCGAAACCGTGAACCGCTGGCAGTGAGCGCATCTCGCCGATGGCATGGGAGATCGTGGAACGGGCGGTGCCGTACCGTTCGGCTAGCGCGACGTACGGGAGCCCGGTGCGATAGCGGACCAGGGTGACGAGCAGGCGGCAGTGCTGACCTTCTGCCGAACCAGCCAGGGGCCTGCCCACTCTTCGATCAGATCGCCGGAATGTGCATGCGGGACGCCGCAGAAGGCAGGGTGGTTCAAGGCCGCACGGGCCCGCTTCTTGGCCGCACTCAAAGAACCCGTGCGGCCGTTGGCACGGCACGGCCCTGGTCGAGCGGCAGCGTGGGCCGCGTCGCCAACCTGGTCGCCTACCAGGGCAGGGGGCCCGCCGCGTCGAAGTAGCCGCCGGTCGGGCCGTCCTGTTCCAGCTGAGCCATCCGAACGATGATCTCGGCGCCCTGCTCGACGGTCTGCGCGCCCTCGTGCCGGTTCAGGTCTGTTGCGGTGTAGCCGGGTTCCACGGCGTTGATCCGCATCAGTGGGAACGCCTTGGCGAACTGCACGGTGAGCATGTTGACCGCAGTCTTGGAGGTCGCGTAGGCGACCCCCGGATAGCCTTGGCCGGCGGCCCGGGCCAGCGAGGCCAGGCCGCTGCTCACATTGACCACGACCGGGGCGGCGGAACGTTCCAGCAGCGGCAGGAACGCGTGGGTCACCCGGACCAGGCCGAAGACGTTGGTCTCGAACACCTCGCGCATCACGTCGGCGGTCAGCTCCGCGGCGCCGATGATGTCGCCTTCCGGCGACCGCACCTCGATTCCGGCGTTGTTGACCAGGACGTCCAGGCCACCGTCGGCCTCAACGGTGGCCACTGCGGCGGCCACCGACGCGTCGTCGGTGACATCGAGTTGCACGAACCGGGCACCGAGCTCGGCCGCGGCCGCCGACCCCCGCTCAATGTTGCGCGCTCCGACGTAAACGGTGTGGCCCGCAGCGATCAGGCGGCGGGCGGCCTCGTGGCCGAGACCCTTGTTGGCCCCGGTGATCAAGGTTGTCGTCATGGGGCACAGCCTTCCTCCGGGATGATGCGATCAGCCAGTGGTTTACGACGCGAGCGACGCCGCTAGACCAAGGCGCCAAGGCCACCGTGTGACCGTTTCACTGGTCTCGGACCGCTCCTCGGTCGGCCACCTGCCAGCCGACCTGTCAGGCCGACACATCCTGACTCCATCGCGGACCGAGTCGTTGGCCCGCGCGCCCACACGCTGACGTCCGGCACGTCGATCGGCCAGTGCCAGTCACCGGTCGCGGTGCGTTCGAGGACCGCACGTCGTACTCGGTCCGCCACTCACTCGGCTTGGTCGGTACGGGCGGCCAGGGCCGTCATCCGGTAAAGGAGTTACGCGTCCTCGGAGGCGCCGGCCGGGGCGCGCCGCCGACAGGTCCGCCTTCCGGGCGCAGCACCAGGTACGGCACCTCGGCTGGCCGGCCTTCGGCGAGCGGCAGCTTCCCGAGGCCGCACGGCCTACCGGGCGCATCGGCCAGCGCGCGGCGGAAGGCTTCGGGCATGGCGGCGCGGTCGATCATTCGTCGTCCCCAAGAAGCCTCTGCCGGTGGTTTCGACGGACAGGGCGCCGTACCGGCACAGTCCCACGGTGTCCCAGTCCGGCACGCCCGGCGTCGTGATCACAGACAGGGTGCGTTCGCCGTCCTCGTCCAGGAGTCCGGCGATGACGACGGCGCGGGCGAGCGAGCGAAGAAGAGATCGACAGGCGGGTCCGGCAACTCGAGGCCATCGTGGAACCCGTCACGGGCGAAGAGGCCCGGGCCCTCGTCTCCTGCTTCGGCCCGGACGACTGCTTCGGCGTCGCCGGGTCGCTGCTGCACCTCATCGAGACCGGCCCGAACCCCGTCCTGACCGACGATCCCGGTCCCGGTGCTAACGAATGGGTCCAGCGACTCTACGATCGCGCCGTGTGCGGAGGACTCATCCCGGGCGCTTGACCTGGTGCAAGAGGAGCGCGGGCGCTGGAGCGTTGGACGTCGCCCCTCGAAGCTCACGTCGCTGGACGAAGGCGCGCCTTGATGGCCGGCGGGGTGTTCCGGCGGAATCGGAGCGGTCAGCATCAGTCTCGGTTCGTGTGTACTTCCCGTTTCTTACGTCACCGCTCGCACTCCCCGGCCAGCAGGCGGCAGGCTCGACGCCGCCGGAAGGATGCGTCCATGAGTGCCACAGCCGGTACATCACGGTGACGGCGGGCCGCCGCCGATCGCGAGACGAGCACCAGTGAGCGATGCCCCCGATCGCGCTGAGAGGGAAGACGAGAACGGTGTTCGGCTCTCGCCCGCCGTGCTTCCGTTACTGGACCAAGCGTCTCGGCGAGCGTGTTCTCCGCAGTGGCGAACCTACTCGCCGAGCTGCGGGCCGACCCAGTCCCGTTCCTGGCCCAGCCGGCCTGGTACTTGGCACCGCTGGCCCGCGACATCGGCCCCGCCGAGTACCACGACGGTGATACCGAGCCGGGCACCAACGGGCCCGCCACCTACGCCGCCCGCATCGTAATCTCCGAGACTGGCTGGACAATTGACCTGGCTCGCGCAGCGCACGACCAGGCCCGCCCCGACGAGGCGCACCGCTGGGGCGGGCCCACTCGCACCGCATACCGACAAGGCCCTGCCGGGCATCCGGCAAGGCGTCTCGCATGTCCGCACCCAGGAGGTGTTGGGCCCGTTAGGGACAACAGCCCCAACCGGTGCTGGCTGGCGACGAAGAAAGCCCCGGCGCGGCGGCGGGGTGCGGCGCCGGGCTTCCGGCAGCCCGCTGGCCCCTCGCCGACACTCCGGCCGGACAGGCTGCGGCCGCGCTCGCCGCCCTGCGTACCGTGCCCGTCCAGGCCGGGATGCTGTGCAGGCCGCCGTCGCGCTCTTGGGCGACCCGCCCGTACGGCCGTCTATTCCGAAGCCATGGCGGCCGCGGCCGCCCCCGTCAAGCTGCTGCGCGCCGCCCTGCAGCCGACCCCGGGCGGCTGACCGCCAGGCGTCGGTGTGATGCGGCGCCTGGGTTGATCAGTCGCTGTCGGTGCCGAGGTGGTGGTGGGTGAGCCAGTGCGTCGCCCACCGTGCCGCCTCATAGGCGATCGTCTCCACAATGCGGCGGTGATCGGCCCGCAGCCCGCCACGACGACCGGTACTGGAGGGCAGCAGAGGTCGGACGCGGTACACCACCGGTCGCTCAGCCTGGCGTGACGGGGCATCGGGATCAGACCGCAGAGGTGCTGCGCACCCGGGCCGGCAGCCGGCCGGGCTCAGTCGATCGTCTTGATCACCCGGGCGGGCACTCCCGCGACCACGGTGCGGGCAGGAACATCACGAGTGACCACCGCACCGGCAGCGACCACCGCACCGGCGCCGATGGTCACTCCCTGCGTGATCACGGCAGCTGTCCCGATCCAGACGTCGTCCTCGATGACGATCGGGGCGAAGGAGAGGTACTCGCGGCGCTCGGCCAGGGGCAGTGGATGTCCTCCGGTGATGAGGCTGGCCTTCGGGGCGATCATGACGCCGTTGCCGATACGGATGCCTCCCTTGTCCATGAAGGTGCATCCCTGGTTGACGAAGACGTTCTCGCCGAACGTCGTGTTCAGCCCGTGCTCGGTGAAGAACGGCGGGTAGATCGTCACCGATTCCGGCAGCGGGCCACCGAACACAACAGAAAGTAGTTTCGCGCGACCTTTGCTGTCGCTGAACGGAAGCACGTTCAGTCGAGACGTCGCATCGGTCACCTCCGCGATCCGCTCCGCGTGACGCGCGAACTCAGGCGTCTGGACATACATGATCTGCTCTGTGCGGGTAGACATGCACTGATCCCACCACCGCCCCGACCACTCGATCAAACAACCCTGCACCACACCAGACACAACCAATGGTTGTGGAAGGTGAGTGGAAGTGTTGGCCCCGCGCCACTGCTGGTTGTTAACGCCGTTGCACGAGTGGGTGTAGGCGGTGCCGTTCTTCCTGCTGTCCAAGCATCAGCCGTCGGTCGAGTTCTCGAGGACGAAGGTCCCGTCGGCCTGCTTCGTCTCCTGCTAGTTGGTGATCCGCAGGTTGCACTTGGCCGTGCTGAGCGTGTCAGCGATGGACGACAGGCAGTACCCGGCGGCCTTGTTCTTCCACTGGACGGTCTTGGTGGCGGCGAAGGCCTGCCCCGAGCCTCCGACGATGAGTGCCGTACGAAAACCGCCGCGGCCGCAACCGTACCTGTCAGGCGCTTCATGAAAGTGTTCCTCCTGGGACTCCGGGGCGACCCCGGTCGGCACCGGCTGCCTTTCGGTGGTGCACGGCGATGGGTGCCCGCCTGTCGCAGAGGACGCAGGCGCCGCGGCGCCCGCACGTCCCCGGACACCAGCCGCGTGAGAAGTCACCGGTCGACGTCGGAAGTTTGATGAAGGTCCCGTTCGCCGCTACATCCGCACCATGGGCGCTCACGTGTGCGTGTCCGCCCGCTGCCGTGGTCTATAGCAGCAATGACAGCCCTAATACCGACAAAGGCGCATCAAGGCCAGCGTCAGACTGCCATGCCATGATCATGCCGGGAAATCGCAGAGCAAGTATCCGACCGGCCTGTCGGCTTGGCTCTGCCGGGGATCGTGCGAAGCCGGGGTCAGGTGCCCAGCGCTCGGCAGGACTTCGGCCGGGGGATCTCGCGTTGGTCCAAGAAGTTCTGGAAGGGCCTGCAGTGACCAGGGCGATCCATGTCCCGACGGACTTGCCGTTGATATGGACATGCTCAAATCGTCGGGCTAGCCTCGAACTTGGTCTAGACCGCATCGGACGTGTGCCCTCCGGTTGCCTCCGTACCGCCACCTCGTCCTCCCTGTCCGTCCGGGCAGGGCATCCGAGGTACGTGTCCGCCTCATCCGCACCCTTGGACCACGGGAGCACGCCATGCGCAGGAAGCTCACCTCGTTACTCCTCGGCCTCGGCCTCGCCGGCACGGCCCTGCTCGCCACCAGCGGCAGCGCTCAGGGCCACGGCTACACCGACTCGCCCGTCAGCCGCCAGCAGTTGTGCGGCAACGGCACCGTCCGAAACTGCGGGCAGATTCAGTGGGAGCCGCCGAGCGTGGAGGGGCCCAAGGGATTCCCCGCGCGCGGGCCCGCCGACGGGCGCATCTGCGCGGGCGGCATCGGGCGCTTCTCCGAACTGGACGACCCGCGGGGCGGGAACTGGCCGGCCACCAAGCTGACCGCGGGCCAGAGCCACAACTTCACCTGGCGGATCACCGCCCGCCACGCCACCACCGACTTCCGCTACTACATCACCAAGGACGGCTGGGACCCCACAAGCCCCTGACCAGGGCCGACCTGGACCCGCAGCCCTTCCTGACGGTGCCCTTCGGCGGCCGTCTGCCCGGCTCCACGGTCACCCACGTCGGCGTCCTGCCACAGAAGACCGGCCGGCACCTCATCCTCGGCGTCTGGACCATCGCCGACACCGGCAACGCCTTCTACGCCTGCTCCGACGTGCGCTTCTGACACGTCCCCGGGCCGGGGCGCACCGGCTCCCGTGGGCTGTTGGGGCCGACCTTGATGGGCAAAGACGGTGCCGGGCACACATCGCGGGTGTGTGCCCGGCGCCGGTGGGGCGGTGGTCAGATGAAGGCGGCCGCGGCGGCTCCGCCGAGTGCGGCCAGGGTGTACGCCAGCATCTCCTGCCAGCCCTTGAGCGGCTTGCTGCGGCCCCGGGTGCTGAGCTGCATGACGGAGTTGGCGGCGTAGCCCGGAACCAGGATGCCGAGGACGCCGAGCAGGCTCAGCGTGCCGATGTTCCACTCGACGTCGGTGCCGCTGATCACGGCGATGGCGACCAGGGCCAGTGCGGCGACGGGATAGACCAGGCCGGGGCCGAGCCTGATGTCGTCATGCTGGTGGGGTGCTGCCTTGTCCTTCTTGTAGTGGCGCCAGTGTCGCCGTTCGGTGCCGAGGTGGGCGAGCAGCATGATGACCAGTTCCGCCGCGACCACGGCGGCAGAGACGTGTTCCAGGGCCGAACCGGCCCGGCGGATCGCTCAGCCGCGCCAACAGGCGCCCGAGGTGGGGCGGGAGGCGCCCCCCTGCGTGCTTGCCGCAGATCTCCGCACGCCACGACTTCACATAGGTGCAGACCAAGGCGTACGGGGCCACCGTCCGCCCCGCGCCCGTCGACCAGCCGGTCGAAGAACCGCTGCTGCGCACCCAACACCCGCCGCCCCACCTTCCACGTCACGTTGTGTCTGCGCTCCCAGCGCCTGCATCGACATCGCCGGAGTTCGGGTCCGAGCACGGGGGAGCATCCCCCCCGCGAGGCACCCCCGGCCGCGCCGACCCGGTGAGCCGCTTCAGGTGCCCACAGGCGGACGTGACCCGTCGCCGTGTGCGTCGGGCCGTACGCCTGCCCACGCGGCGGGTACGGCCAGCAGCCCGGCGACGGCCGACCACCACCACAGGGAGCGGCCGAGCAGGTCCCAGCCGGCGACCGCGAGGACCGGGCCCGCGGTGGATCCGAGGCCGTACATCGCGCTCGCCGCGCCCAGGTAGCGGCCCCGCAGGTCCGGCGGGCCCGCCCTGGCCGGGTAGGCCAGGAAGAGGGTGGGAGCCGACAGGGCTTCGCCGAAGGACCACGTCAGGGTCGCGACCACCAGTCCGGCGATGCCCCAGTACGGTCCGTACAGCATCATCCCGAGGCAGGTCAGTGCCGTTCCCGCGGCGGCCACCGGCCGCATGCGGCACCGCTGGGTGAAGCGGGTGACCGGGAGTTCGAAGGCGACGACGGTGAGCCCGTTTACCGTGATGAGCACCGCGTAGACCGTGGTGGGCAGGCCCTGGTCGTGGACGGCGAGCGGCAGGGCGGACAGGTACTGGACGTAGACCAGGGTGCTGATCAGCATCGCGAGGAGCAGGAGCAGATAACGGCGGTCGGCGAGGAGCGGACGGTAGCCGCGGCCGCGCGGGCCCGAGTGGGCGCGGGTCACCGGTTCCCGGCGCCGCTGTCTGGGCACACAACGTGCGACGACGATCGCGTAGGCCAGGCCGGCAGCCGCCTCCGTGAAGAAGAGGAGTTCGTACGATTGGGCGACCAGTGCTGCGCCCAGCAGCGGGGCTGCCGCGGCGCCGAGGTTGATCGCCAGTCGGTACATCGAGAAGATCATGACGTGCCGGTCGGCCGGCAGCATCCGGCTCAGCAGGTCGGCCGCGGCCGGGCGGTAGGCCTGCCCGGCGGCCGCCTGGAGGGCGAGGACGAGCAGCAGCACGGTGAAGTCGCTCGTGAACGGGACGGCGGGCAGCAGCACCGACGACACCACCATGGACCCGACGATGGTGGCGTGCCCGCCGAAGCGGTCGCACAGCCGGCCGCCCGCGAGGACCCCGGCGACCGAGCCCGTGCCGTACGCGGCGAGCGTCAGGCTCGCCTGCGTCGCGGAGAACCCCAGGCCGGTCAGGTAGAGGACGATGAACACCTGGACGAACCCGCCGAGCCGGTTGACGAACATGCCGCCGATCAGGGCGCGGGCCGCGGGCGGCGCCTCGCGCCAGGTCGTCGTGATCCCGGCGCGCGAAGGACCGGGGGCACGACGGCCCGGCGTGATGTGTGGCCGGGGCCGGTCAGCCATGAGCGAGGGCGGCGCCCGCCAAGGCTTCTTCGAGACCGTTGAGGACCGCGTAGGAATCGCGCAGCAGAACCTGGGGGGTTGGCGCCGTGAGCAGGAGGACACCCGCCAGGTTCAGGGAGCCGTGACCGGTTCGGTAACGGTGCATGACGGTGCCGGACGGGACCGTGAAATCGGGTGCCACCCGGATGCCGCTGCCCGGGGACAACAGACGGTCCCAGTCCACCGCCTCGGGAAGGAAGAGCGGCCGGGTCGTCCACGGCCGGCCCCGGGAGTCGGTCGCGAGGACGTTGACCGAGCCGGCCGCGCAGCGTCCGGGGCCGGTCAGCAGGCCGTCCGGCAGGCCCGGGTCCTGTCCGAGGTGCGCCCGGGTGAGCGCACCGACCAGGTCCACCCCGTGGATGGCCTCGATCTGCTGGGTGAGCAGCAGTCCGCCGAACCGGGCCGCGGTCTCCAGCAGGCACAGCCGGCGGTCCGCCATCAGCTTGATCTCGGTGTGGGTGCCGCAGGTCCCCAGGCCGAGGGCGTCGACCGCCTGCCGCGACAGCTCGGACACCGTGTGCTGAAGGGGCTCGGGCAGTACGCAGGGCGCCATGTTCCCCAGTTCGGTGAAGTCCGGCACAGTAGGCAGCCGCCCGGTGATGCACACCGGGTGGTAGACGCCGTCGACGACCATTCCCTCGACGCTGAGGTAGTCGCCGTAGCCGGATCGGTCGTACCAGGACTCGGTGGTGGCCGGGATGAGTTCTTCCGCGATGAGTTCGTGGCCGGCCTCACCGGCCTTGAGTTCGCTCATGCTGCGGGCCCTCGCCGCCGTCAGCGCCCCGAGCATGTGGCGCCAGGCACCGGCCAGTTGGGCCCTTTGCTCCAGTACGGTCTGGCCGATCGACCCGGCGCCCCACGCCGACTTGAGCAGTATGGGCGGGTGCAGTTCGGCCCAGGCCCGTTCCAGGTCGGTGAGCGAGTCGACGTAGCGGAAGCGGGGGACGGGCAGGCCCGCGTCCGCCCAGGTGCGCCGCATCAGGCGCTTGCTGCGGGCCCTGGCCGCCCCCGGGCCGGGACCGCGCAGGCCGAGCCGCTCGGCGGCCTCGGCGACGGCGAGCAGCGCGAACTCGGAGAAGGTCAGCACCGCGTCGGCCGCGGTGCGGCGGGCCAGGGCCACGATTCTGTCGATCAGCTCACCAGGTTCCGGGCGGTCGGCGGTGAGGTCGGTGACCGAGGCGCAGCACCGGGCCGCCGGGGCGACCGCCGGGAGCGGCAGCGGGTCGAGGAGCAGCAGGTGGAGGCGGTCCGTGGCGGCCGCGGCCTTCGGTATGGCGTCGCTCGGTGGCGGCCCGCCCCGGGCGTACACCAGCAGCACCGTTGAATCCCCCATAGGGTCGTCCCTTTCCTCTTCTTCGTCTTCGTGTAAGCGTGTCGGGCTTCCTCGTCGGGTTCCGGAACCGGTCAGCGGGCTCCGGCGCCCGGGAAGGCGAAGTAGCCGTGGGGGGCGAAGTCCCAGCCGGGCCGCTTGTGACGGCTTCGGGGCAGCGGATAGCCGTGTTCCAGGTACAGCTCCAGGAGGTATGCGGCGTCCGGCTGGTCCAGTCCGATCCGGCGCCGCAGCTCCGGGTGCCGGCCGGGCGCCCGGTGGGGCCACTGCCCCTTGACGTGCTCCAGCAACTGGTAGAGCAGGCCGGTGCCTTCGGGCATCCGGATCTTGGGGCGCCGGGCCAGGTACGGCGGGAGGATGCCGGCCATGGCTTCCCGCAGGACCCACTTCTCGGTGCCGTCGCGGTACTTGACGTCCATCGGCAGCCGCCAGGCGAAATCGGCGAGGTCGCGGTCGAGGAAGGGGACCCGGGCCTCGACGGTGCGGTGCATCGCCACCCGGTCGACCCGCTGCAGATCGGTACGGTGCAGGTTCCCGACCCGGTACCGCATGAGCTCCACCGGGTCGGGGTGTTCCCGGAAGAGGTCGTAGCCGGCCAGCAGTTCGTCGCTGCCGTCGCCCACCAGGGCGACCTTGAGGCCGAGTTCGGCGGCGGTCTCGAAGGCGGGTGCCATGACGGAGGCGTCCATGATGTCGACCGTCTCGAACGTCTCGGCCTCCCGGACCCGCTTGGGCAGATCGCGTACCAGGCCGTCGAGGCTCAGGTGCCGCACCACATGGCGGATGCCGAGGTCCGCGCAGGACCTGACGGCGAACGCGAGATCGGACGAGCCGGGAAAGCCGACCGAGATGGCGGTGACGTCGGGATGGTGCCGTGCCGCCAGGGCGAGCACGGAGGCACTGTCCAGGCCGCCGCTGTAGATGACGCCGATCGGCAGGTCGGTGTCCACCCGTTTACGGACGGCCTCGTCCAGCAGGTGCCCGAACTCCGCGACCAGCGAACGGTCCGTCCCGGCCGGCGGCCGTTCGGGCTCCTCGTGGTAGCGGACCGTGGTACGGCCGTCCGTCCAGTGGCCGGCCGGGAAGATTTCGGGCGTCAGCCCGAAAGGGAGGAAGCACTTCATCTCCGACGCGAAGTACTCCGCGTCGCCGTCCGTGGCCCGGTAGAGCGGCTTGACCCCGAACCGGTCGCGGGCCGCGAGGTAGGCGCGGCGGGCGACGTCGTACACCACGAAGGCGAACATGCCGTCCAGACGGGCGGGCAGGTCACGGCCCCACTCCCGGTACCCGTGCAGCAGGATCTCGGTGTCCGAGCCGGTGCGGACGGTGTGGCCGAGGCGGCGCAGTTCGCGTCGCAGGGCGGCGTGGTTGTAGATCTCCCCGTTGAACGCGACCCACAGGGTGCCGGTGCTGTCGGTCATCGGCTGGATCGCCGACTCCCGGTCGACGATGGCCAGCCGGTTGCAGCCCAGGGCCGCTCCCGGCAGCCCGCGGGCCCCGCCCGCGTTCTCCGGATCACCGCGATGCGCGATCTCCGCGAGCATTTTCCCGATACGCGCGACGGGCACTTCACCCGGCGTGCGCGGCCGTAATTCCACGGCGATTCCACACATATTCCAAGCCCCCCTGTTCTTCTGCCTTGCTTTCCTTTGCTTCCCTTTGCTTTCCTGGCGTGCGGTCGGCGGGCTATTTTTCGCCCACTCCGACGAGCGCGATGCGTGGAATCTCCGCGACCCACTGTCCGCCCACGCGGTACACGGCGGGATGTCGCGGCCACGTGTCGGTGTGGTCGGCGCCGCCGTCGTGGGGGCCGAAGCAAAAACATTCCTCACACAGGTGCCAGACCCGCGCACGTACCGTTTCTCGTGTCGCGTCGCCGCGGTCGAGACCGCACAGGCCGTACATGTCGTGCATGTAGTCGGCGAGCTGCCCGGCGGCGTCCTCGCGTGTGGCCGCCCGCATGATGAAGGGGTCGTAGACGCGGTGGACGCGAATCCCGCGCAGTCCGGCCGCGCCGAGGCCCCGTCGCAGTTCCTCCGCCGTGAAGTGCCGGTAGGGGTGGCCGGCCGCGGAGTGCCGGTGGACGGCTTCGGAGAACCAGCGCGCGGAGGGCGAGCCCTCTTCGAAGTCGTGGACGACGAACCGCCCGCCCGGCCTCAGCACCCGCGCGGCCTCCTGGAACACCGTGGTGCGGTCGTCCGACGGCACATGGTGGCTTCCGTAGGCCAGGATGACGGCGTCCATGGTGGTGCTTCGAATGAAGAGGAACCGGGCGTCCTGCCGGATCGCGGGCAGGCCCGCGGCCAGCGCCGCGGTCACCATCGTGCGCGCGATGTCGCTGCTGATGACGCCGTCGCGTACCTGCGGTGCCAGCACCCGCAGGGCGCGGGTGAGCAGCCCGTCGCCCGCGAGCAGGTCCAGGATGCGCCACGTGGGAGGCAGGTCCCGTACGTCCTGTACTCCGCCGGCCAGTTCGAAGAGCCGGCGGATTCCCGTCATCCGTACGGCGATGTTCTGTTGAGCTCGGCGATAGGAATCGCCGCGACCGTTGTCCCGGTCGTCGGTCTCGAACTCGTTGAACACCTGGGCGAGCGAGGCGAGGGCCTGCTGGGCGCCGTCCCGGCCGAAGTCGAGTTCTGCGTACAGCTGTGGGTGTTGCTCGCGGACCAGGTCCAGATAGGCGCCCACGTCGATGCCGTCCAGGTATGCGGTGTCGCGTAATGCATGCACCAGAGATTGCGCTTTCATGGTGATTCCCCCCTGTCGTGAGGCGCGCGGAGCCGAATGGTCCGGCGCCCTCCGACGGTTGCGGCTCAGATGGCGCAGTCGGCAGTCTGATACGCCCGCGGTCGCCCGGTCATGCTCTGTTCCGCTCATCGGAACCGGCCTGGTGCCGATGGCTCCTACCGGTGACCCGGTCTACCGGTGACCCGGCCTCCCGGTAACCCGGTATTGGCGGCGGGCATCTCGACGGGCCGCAGAGCCCGTATGGCGCATACGGGACGCACCGGGCGCAGAAGGTGTGCATGGCGCAAGAGACGCGTGGGGACATGCGGCGGGCGATCGAGCAGGGTACGCGGCGGAGCCGGGACCGCACCGCCACTCAGCACACGGCACCACCACTCAGGAATCGGCCCCCGTTACCGGAAGGCCAGCTCCCCCCGGAAGTTCTCCGGTACCGGAGCGAAACGCAAGGCCATCGTGACCTCGTCCGGCCGGTGCACGGTCAGGCGGTACCGGGTGCACAGCAGGTGGCACAGGGCCATCAGCTGGACGATGGCGATGTTCGCGCCGATGCACTTCTTGGGCGCCCAGCCGAACGGCACGTAGCACGTGCGGTCCGCCGGGCCGTGGGGCGCACCGGGCAGAAATCGGTCCGGGTCGAAGAGGTCGGGCCGTTTCCAGACGCGGTCATCGCGATGGATCATGTGCGGGCTCAGCAAGTACCAGTCGCCCGGCGCCAGGCGTGTCTTCCCGAGGTCGAACGGGACCGTGGAGCGTCGTACCAGCAGCAGCGGCGGACTCCACAGGCGCAGCACTTCCTTGACGAAGCGGTGGGTCACCGGGGCCGCGTCCGGCGGTGCCGTACGGAACGCGACGGGGTCGACGGCGCCCAGCTCATCGGCGAGCCGCCGCTGCCACTCGGGGCGGCGGGCGAACTCGTACAGCACGCTCGCGGCGGCCGTGCCCGGCGGGCCGCCGATGGCGGTGAGGACGGCCGTCACCACGTCCAGGGCGCGGTCCATGCCGAGTGCGGGCAGCAGGTCGACGATCGGGTCGGCGAGGTCCGGCTCGCGGCCCCGGCGCCCGCGGGCGCGTTGGCGCAGGACCCGGCGCACGACCAGTCCCGACCGTATCTGGACCGCGACGAACCGCAGGTGGTGCCAGGTGCTGCCCGGGTCGGGCGAGACCAGCCGCAGCAGCTTCATCTCCAGGTCCCGGCGGACGAGATCCGCCTCGCCGGTGGTGAGGCCCGACAGCGCGAGCGGCAGCAGCGACCGCACGGCCACGTCCTGGCTGAGCATGGTGAGATCCACGTCCCGGCCGAGCCGCGCGTCCATGATCTGTGCCATGCGCTCGATCAGCCGGCCGTGCTGTTCCGGCGTGGCCAGCGCGTGCAGCTGGGTGAGCCAGGCGGACCGTACCTGGCTCCACCGCACCTCGGGACTCCGGCGCCGCCGCACCATGTCGACCAGGCGGTCGTGCATGACGAACCGGTGCCAGTTCGCGGCGCTGATCCGGCGGGCCGCTTCCGGATCGAACACGGCGAGCCGTTCCTCGTCGACCCGGAAGATCCCGTCCTCGGCCGCGCTGCGCATTCGCAGGAGACGCAGGAAGTCGTCGGGGTGCTGGGGGGTGGTCATGGCGAGCGTTCCCCTTACGTGGCGCGGGGAGCCGGTCGGGCGTGGGTCCCCGCGCCGGGCCGGTCAGATGTGGTGGTAGAGGTACCAGAAGTATTCGTACTGGCGTCGGATGTTGAGAGCCGATTTCACTTGGCGGTACAACGCGCGCATGGGAGTTCACCTCCTTCCGGAGCTGTTGGCACGTGGGCTCAGCACCGCGGTGAAGCGCGGCGGAGCCAGCGCCGGGCCCACCTGAGGACCGCCGCCGTCGTGGATGACCGACAGCCGCCAGTCATGGATGAGCAGGCCGACGATGTCCTTGAGGAGTTGCAGGGTGACGGTCGCTCCGGCGCAGGTGTGCGGCCCGTGCCCGAAGGGGAGGTAGGCGGCCCGGGAGACGGGTGCCGCCCAGCGCTGCGGGAGGAACTCGTCGGGTCGCTCCCAGTACGCGGGATGCCGGTGCACCAGGTAGGTGCACACGGCGAGCTGGTCCTCGGGTGTCACCGTCATCCCGCCGAGCTCCACGGCCCGCAGCGGCGTACGGGCGAACAGCCAGGCCACCGGCCACAGGCGCAGGGCCTCGCGCACGATCCGGTCCGGTGCCGCCGGGCAGCCGGGATGGGTGCCGAGAAGGTGGACCGACCATCCGAGGGCGAAGCCGATGGAGCCCACCGCGGCGAACAGGAAAGACAGGTAGACCTCGGCGAGATCGTCGGATGCCGTCGCGGGACCGCAGCCGTCCACCACGACATCGAGCAGGTCGCGGGGGCCGGCGCTGCCGCCGTGGTGCTGTCGCCGGTGCTGCCGGGCGCGTATCTCGGCCTGCAGCGCGGCGGACGCGCGGTGGCGGAGGAGGAGCCTGGACGGCGGTGCGTGGCGCCTGCGGGCACCCGCCAGCACGGCGCGGGTGACGACCTTGCCGACCGTCGTACGCAGGGAGATCGGCGCGCCCGGGTGCAGCAGGACATCCGCCAGGTGCTCGTGGACCAGCAGGTTCCCCGCGTCCGGCCAGGAACTGCGGGGCGCGAGGCGCTCGTGGATCAGCCGGGGCAGCTGCGACCGCCGGGCGTCGAGGTGGTGGTGCATCAGGGCGCGGGCCGCACGGCCGATCTCCGCCTGCGCGGCCCGCGGCCCGAAGACGCCGTGCCGGGTCCGGTAGAAGTCGGACGTCTCGGCCACGATGGCCGGCCGGTTGCCCAGCACCGCCCGCGCCGCCTCCGGGCCGGCCACGTACACCATTCCCGAGGCCGAGCGCCACACGTCGTGCACGCCGTCGAACTCGGCGCGCAAGAGATCCAGCGGGCCGCTGGAGTGGGCGCGGGCCGCGGCATCGCACGGGGTACGGGCGTGTCCGCCGGCCCCGGACCGCGTCGCGGACGACTTCATGAGGCTCTCCCAGCAGACCGTTGGAGCGCGGTGTGCCTGCGCGGTACGAGGAACCCGGCCGGCGTGGACAGCCTGCCGACCGGGCGGTGACCTGTCGCCCTCTGTGCCGCTGAGCGGAACAGGGAGCAAGGCCGTCAGCCGGAGCGCCTGCCAGGTGACAGGGGTGCGGACCCCCGGGAGTGCGGGGCGGGGCTCACCTGCGGTGGCCGAGCGCCGCGCCGATGGCGGCCGCGGTCCGCCGGGCGGCCTCGGCGAGGCGGTCCAGGCGGTGTTCCGGATCGGTCAGCACGCACAGCGCCGCCATCGGAGGACCGCTGCGTACCGGCACCGGTACGGCGGTGCAGCACACGCCCTCCAGCACCTCCTCCCGGTCGAAAGCGGCTCCGTGCCGGCGGATGGCGGCAGCCTCGTCCGGCCAGGAGTCCCGCGAGGGGCCGAGGGGCAGTTCGGGGCCGGACAGGGCGACCAGGACCTTCCCGGCCGCCGTGTACCACGGCCAGACCGGCCGGTCGTTCACCGGCGGAAGCGTCGTGTCGAGTCCGGTCGTCCACTCCAGGATCATCGTCTGCCCCTGGTGCAGCACGGCGAGTCCCACCGTCGTCCCGGTGACGGACGCCAGCCGCCGCGATGGCCGCCGTGCGGCGGGACGCAGCTCGGGACACGGCTGCCATCCCTGGCCGAGCCGGAACAGATGCGGACCGATGCGGTAACGGCCCTGCCGGTGCTCGACGGCTCCGAGGTCGCTCAACTGCTCCAGGAGCCGGTACGCCGTCGTCTTGGGCAGGCCGCTGGCGGACGCCAGGGTGGTGAGCCCCGCGTCCTCGGCCTGCCGTAGGGCGGACAGCAGCGCGAAGGCCCCCGCCAGTACGCCACGCCCCGGCGCCCCGGTCGTCGAGGGTGCCGGCGGTGAGCCGTTGCTTCGGACCGCCGTCGCCGTGTTCGATCGGTACACGTGTCAACTCCCGTCTGCCGGTGGAGTTCGCGGGCGCACCGAACCCCGCATCGGTTCCCGGCCGGTGCCCGCCGCCTCCGGTGGGGCCCGGCATGTCCGGGTTCAGACTGACGGTCGGTTATTGATTGAAAGTTTGCCGAAAGCTTGTCGCCCTGCGGCGCCGGTGCGAGGACCGTGGAGACAAGGTGAACGGGGGCTGGACATGGTGGTGCGGCTGTGCCTGTCGGGACCGGTGGAAGTCGTGCTGCGGGGGCGTGCGATGGATGCGGGGCCGCCGCAGCGCCGGGCCGTGCTGGCCGCGCTGGCCGTCGACGCCGGCCGGCCGGTGCCCGTCGAGGCGCTGATCGAGCGGGTGTGGGGCGCGGACCCCCCGGAAGGGGCGCGCCGTGCGCTGTACGCCCACATATGCCGCATCCGGCGCCTGGGAGAAGAGCGGGACACCGGTGGCCGGGGACGGCTGCCGGTGCTGCGCCGGCCCGGCGGCTACCAGCTGGACCTCGACCCCGACGCGGTCGACCTGCGCAGGTTCCGCCGGCTGGTGGCGCTGGCCCGCGTCAGCGGACAGCCTCGGGACCGGCAGGCCGCGCTGCTCCGTGAATCCCTCGCCCTGTGGCGCGGCGAACCCCTCGCCGGACTGCGCGGTGCGTGGCCGGCCCGGGTGCGCGAGGCGTGGCGGCGCCGTCGGGTGGACGCCGCCGTACGCCTGGCGGACCTCGAGGTGCACAGCGGCGACCCGGCCGCCGTGGCGCAGCAACTGAGAGATCTGCTGGACGAGCACCCCACGACGGAATCCGTCGCCGAGGCCCTCATGCACGCCCTGTACATGGCGGGAGACGGCGCGGAGGCGCTGCGCTGCTACGCGCAGCTCAGGCACCGCCTCGCGGAAGAGCTCGGCGCCGAACCGGGCCACGGCCTGCGGGAACTGCACCGACGGATCCTGCTGGGCCGGCCCCCGAGAGGCGCGCTGTATATGCCGTCTGCGTCTGCTGACTCGGATACGGATGCTCGAACTGGTTCTGTCGGTCAGTTCCTTCTGGCTGATTGATGCCTGCTGTTTATTGGCGGGTGCCGTAACAGCGGTGCTGAGGGGTGGAGGCTGGTCGACCGTCGCCGGGTCGTGCGCGAAGTCGAGCGTGCCCAGCGGGTGTAGGTGCGGCTGGTCGCGGTGACCTCCTTGGCCGTGGGGGAGAGGGCCGTCTGCGCTTCCGTAACGGTGCGAAAGGCCTGGTGGGCGGCCGTTTGCTGGGCGTGCCAGAGGCTGTCCATCCGGGTCTCCAGGTGCGGGTGCTGGAGCCACACCAGTTGCAGGCCGCCGCCGGGCACGGCCGAGGAAGCCACTTCTGCCCGGTTGTCGGAGGTGTTGGCGTACGGGTCTGCGGTCGGCAGGACGGCCCTCATCAGGGCCGTCGCCGCAGCCACCGCCAGGCCGCGACCCGACTGCGGATTCCGCACTCGCTGATCGCGGCCTCGTCCAGGGCGCGCGGCCTTCGTCTGCCACAGGTTGTCATCGCCGGTCGGGCCGGTGGTGTGGAGGTGCCCGCGGGTGGTGACCCGCCACAGCTGCCGGCTGGCCTTGGTGAGGCCGCCGAAGTGGTGTAGATACCGCTCGGCCACCTCGCCGTCGAAGGTGCAGCGCGCCACGTCGCCGGTCGCGCACCCCGCACAGTGCTGCTCCGGCCCGGGGCGCGCCGCCGGCTGCCGCTCGTAGTGCGGATACGTACGGTGCGGATGGCACGACGCCGGCGGTGCGTCCGGCCGACACCGCGCAGCTGGACCTCGATCAGCCCCAATAGGGCCAACCGGGCGCCCTCTTCGGCTCAGTGGGCGGCGGTTCCGGCACGGTCGCCGTTGTCCAGCGCGTCCTCGCGGCCGGGGAGGGTGACCGGCAGCCCTGCCGCCTCCCATGCCTCAAGGCCGCCCGCCACGTTGTGGACGGAGGACCGGCCCGCGCGGATCGCCTGCGCGCCGGCCTGCACGCTGCGCGCGCCCGTGCGGCATATGAAGGCCAGCGGGCCGGCGGGCAGTCCGGGCAGCGAGGCCGGCAACGTGCCGAGCGCGGCGTGGACGGCGCAGGCCGGGTGACGCGCTGCCCATTCGTCGTCCTCGCGGACATCGACCAGCGTGAGTTCCCCGTCCACGACGCGGCGATGCGCCTCGGCGGGGGACAGGTCGGCGGGCGTGCGGGCGTCGCGCCGGGGGGATGGCAGCACCGTCCGGATCGCCTCGTAGTTCGAGGCGTGGGCGACGGCCAGCGTCTGCCCCATCATCGGGCAGACGTTCATCGCCTCTTCCCAGTGCGCGGTGGACTCCCATTCCGCCACGTTGACGAGGGTGAACCTGCTTCCCGGAACGATCGTGCGGAACATGTACGTCCGAAGAAAACCGGGTTGCGCCGCCATCACCTCGGCGGCAGCCTGCCAGGCGTCGAGATACGCCTCTTCCTTCTCCTCGTCGATCTCGATCGGAATGATCACAACATGACGATTATCCATCTGCCGCCCCTCTGTCGGTAAGGCAATTGCGACCAGGAGGCACCGACTCCAGGCTGCGGGCCGGCACTTCCTGAGATGCAGCCTGCGCGCACGCGTCGGCGAGTGGCAAGTAAGATTGCTGGATCGGCAAGGCGCTCGCGGCGACGGGGAGCCTTCCGTGCCGCTCTCCGCCGCGATCGGCACGGGGTGGCCGGGCTCACCAGGGGATGACTCCGTCGTCGTTGAAGAACGAGCCGGTCGGGCCGCCGTCGGGCAGCGTGGCGAGCCGGATGGCCGTGGCCGCGCCCTGCTCGGGGGTGCGGGGCCCGTAATGGCCGTTGAAGTCGGTCGCGACCAGGCCCGGGCAGGCGGCGTTGATCAGGATGTTCGTGCCGGCGAGTTGCCGGGCGTACTGCACGGTGACGGCGTTGAGGTACGTCTTCGTCGGTGCGTAGGCCGCCATGATCGGGCCGATGTCGATGCCGGGGTCGGCCTGCCAGGTCAGGGAGCCGACGGAACTGGAGACATTGACGATGCGCGGTGACGCCGAGCGCCGCAGCAGCGGCAGCATCGCGTTGGTCACCCGGATGACACCGATGACGTTGGTCTCCACGACCGTACGGACCACGTCGAGGTCGAGCATGGTCGGGTCCTGGCCCCACCCCGGACCCGTCGGCGGGCCCGAGATGCCGGCGTTGTTGACCAGGACATCCAGGCGCCCGGCCCGCCGTTCGATCAACTCCGCGGCACCGGTGACGCTCTCGTCGCCGGTCACATCCAGCGGCACCCCGAACGCGTCCACCCCGGCGCCGCGCAGCTTCTGGACGGCGGCCTCGCGCCGGTCCTCATCACGGGCCCCCACACCCACGCGGTAGCCGAGGGCGCCGAGCCCGGCCGCGATTTCGTACCCGATTCCCTTGTTCGCGCCGGTCACCAGCGCGATCTTCGTTTCGCTCATGCCGTTGATGCTCGCTCGCGGACGAGCGGCGCAGCCAACACCGATACGGTGCCCTGTCATACCCGGTAGGTATCACCGGCGTACGCTGTGGCCGTGGACACCTTGGAGACCCGCGAGCTGAAGTACTTCCTGGCCGTTGCCGAGGAACTGCACTTCGGCCGCGCCGCCGAGCGCCTCGGCATGGCCCAGCCACCGCTGTCCCGGGCGATCCAGCAGCTTGAACGGCGCCTCGGTGTCCGCCTGCTGGAACGCAACCGCCGCGGCGTCTGCCTGACCGGCGCCGGAGAGGTGCTGCTGGACGAGGGCCGCGCAGCCCTCGACGCGATCACCGCTGCCCCTCGCCGCACCCGTCGCGCCGGTGGCACCGACAGGCCGGGCGGCTCCCGCAACCGCCTGGTGCTGGCAGTAAAGGCCGCCGCGTCCCACGAGCTGCTGCAAAAACTCCTCGACGCCTACGCGGCCGAGCCCGACGCCGCAGAGATCGAGGTGCTGCCGAGCGGCACGTGTGAGCAGGAGGAAATGCTGCGCGACGGCCGCGCCGATGTGGCGCTCATGCACACGCCGTACAACTCCCTCACCGGGTTCGACAGCGAGCAACTGCTGACCGAGGGGCAGATCGCCATCCTGCCCGCCGGACACCCCCTCGCCGCACACAAGACGCTGTCCCTGGCCGACATCAGTGACATCCCCGACCTTCCGCTCGCCCGCTGGCCCCGCCACGGCACCTACCCGCCCGGCCCGGGCCCCGAGATCCACGACCAGACACAACTGGCCCAACTGATCGCCCTCGGACGCACCATGGCCGTCTTCCCCGACTCCGCCCGCGCCTGGCTATGGGCCGAGCACACCGCCGTCCCCCTGACCGACGCACCCCCCATCGTCACCCACATCGCCTGGCCCCCACACAGCCGCTCCCTCACCCTCGCCGCACTGATCCGCACGGCCACGCGGCTATGACCCTCTCCTGCCTTCCCTCGCCGCCATCACCCTGAGGACACACTGAGCCTTCTCCAACCTCAGGTCGAGGCGTGACGAAGGGCGGGGATGGTCTTGACGATGGCGGTGGCTCGGTTGGTGCTACAGCGGGGTTTCCGCCGGAGGCGCCAGCCCTTCAGGGCGGCCACTTGCTCGCCGAGGCAAGGGATTTTGGCCTGGGTGCTGTTGTGCCGACGTTGCCGCAGCTTGAGACGCAGGCCGCGGAAGGGCGCCCGGGTGGTGCCGCCGGCGCATCGATACGCCTTGTCCGTCCAGCACTTCACCTCCGCGTCGCGGGGGGGGGGGGTAGTCACCGCCAGCACCGGTGTCGTGGCGAGCGCCGGGAACGGTGGGTGAGGCCGACAGCAGCCGACCTGCCGCATCGGCGATGGCCTGCCCCGCCGGGCTCGTCGGACATGGCGGCGCCGAGCCGGCCGCGAGCCACCGCGGAGCTATGCACCGGTCGGTGCGGACCCGGTCTACCGGTTCGCGGCTTCGCGAGAGGCGATCCGGTTCGTGCGGCCGACCGCGCGGCCCACGGCGTTGCGCACCGCGAGGCCCGGCCGGGTGCGGGGCACCATGAGCCTGGAGAGCAGGCCGACGCGTCGCTGCCGCGGACCTACCTCACGGCGGAGCCGCGACTCGTAGGCGGCGAAGGCGTGGGCGTGATCACCGGGATGGGCGGCGAGCTCTTCCGCGAGGGCGTACGCGCCCGCCATCGCCATGCTGGACCCGTCACCCAGCAGGGCTGTCGCCGCCGCCGCGTCCCCGAGCAGTACGACCCGTCCGCGGGACCACGAGGGCACCCGGACGGTGGTCAGGGGGTCGAAGAACGGAGCCGGGTGGTCGAGGAACGCCGCCACGAGTTCCGGTGCCCGCCATCGCACGTCGGCGTAGGCGTCGGCCACGGTCTGCTTGTGGAGGGCGATGTTCTTGCGGTCGTGGGGCGCCGGCTGTGCGGCCCGGAAGGTGAAGATCGCGAGCGGGGTGGTCCGCGAGGGGTGGAGGACCAGCATCCGGTTCGGCACGGTCAGCATCGTCATCTCGGTCGGGTCCTCGATGGCGTCGGGTTCCAGCGGGACGGTCGCGCCGTACAGGCCCAGGTCGCCCGCGAACTGCCGCTCGGGGCCGAATACCAGGCGTCGAACGGTGGAGTGCATCCCGTCGGCACCGACTACCAGGTCGAATCGCCGTGGCGCGGACCGCCGGAAGGTGACATCGACCCCGTCTTCATCCTGGTCGAGAGCGGTGACCGTGTCGTCGAACACGAACTCGGCCTCGGTCTGCGCCGAGCGGTGGAGCACCTCGGACAGGTCGGCTCGGGTCACCTCGACCGTCGGCGCCTGGTCCGAGGTGAGCGGGAGTTGCAGGATTCGCCTGCCGTCGGGGTCGAGCAGGGTCAGCGACCGATTGCGGGTGGCGAGCTCGCGGAGCTGCGGGAGGATGCCCATGCGCTCGGCGACCGGGATCGCGGGCCCCTTCACGACGATCGCGCTACCACCGGAGCGCAGCTGCCGGGCGTGTTCGACGACCGTCGGCCGGTATCCATTGCGGGAGAGCCAGTAGGCGAGTGCGGGCCCTGCGATTCCGGCACCGACTATCAGCACCTCGGGCTTCTTCATGACGATGACCTCTCGGAGTGTCGATGACCAGGTCCCCGGCGAGTGCCGGGGCCGGGGCTCAGGGCGCGGCGGCACGGGGCAGCACAGCCCGGGGCAAGGTACGGAAATTTTCGTACCTAAGTGGAGCACGTCCTTCAGGTACGATGCAAGTCGTACTTGAAGGAGGTGTGGCGTGGCCGGGAGGAACCTGGTCGGCCCGGAGGCCGAGGCGCTCGATCTGGGTGCGGTGTTCCGCGCCCTCGCCGACGAGCACCGTCGTTCGGTGATGACGGAGTTGGCAGCCGACCGCAGCGACAGCGAGCGGGGCTGCAACTCGTTCGATCTTCCGATCTCGAAGCAGACCCAGACCCACCACTTCCGGGTCCTGCGCGAGGCAGGTCTCATTGAGGAGATCGACTACGGCAACCGCAAGGGCATCCGACTACGACGCGCGGACATCGAGAAGAGATTCCCCGGGCTGCTCGCGCTCCTGGGAGCAGAGTCCCCCGGCGGTAGTGCTCCTCGCTGAGCACAGCTGAGCACACCGGAGGGGAGTCCGAGTCGGCCCTGAGCCGCAAGCTCGGCCGGATCCAGCTCGCGCCCGGCTCGCAGGTAGCCGAGCACGACGCGGACACGAATGGATCGGTGTCGTTTCGACCACCGTCCCGCGCTCGTGACCGGCGCCGATCACTTCGGCGCGCGCTCCCTCACGCCCACCCCCACTGAGGTTTCCTCAACCTGCGTGCGGAGCAGGGCCACTGGGGGCGAGGGCGGGGACCGGGCGTGGAGAAGCTCCTGGTGGACGGGTGCGTGTCGAGTCCAAGCCATCCTGCTGGGGCCTGTTGCGAAAGTGGAGTTGTCGGACTGAGGTGCCCTGCGGTAGGTACCGCTTCTTGTCAGGCTCGTGGGGGGCACTGCCCCTGGGGGCCGTCAGTTGCCATCGGGAGGCTGCGCAGTGTCAGTGCAGCCGGCGGGGGCAGCGGTTTGTTGGCCGGGTCGGTGCGGAACGACTGGAGCAGATAGGCCACCAGGCGCCGGGACGCTGCACCGTCATCCGGTAGGGCGGTCACCAGACCGCAGTGTGCCAACAGGACCACGGCGAGGTCGGAAGGGTGAAAATCGGCCCGCAGCGCGCCCGACGCCTGGGCCCTGCGTACCAGGGTCATGAAGTCCCGCTCGGCGTGTTGCCGGGACTGCGCGTGTTCCGACGTGCTTTCCGGGAAGGCCGCGACGAACGCGGCCGGGAACCCGCGTTCCTCCCGTTGCAGAGCGCAGACCGTCTCGACCAGCTGCTGGAAGCCCTGCCACGGGTCAGGGGCGGCCAGAGCCTCGGTGAGCGCCCGCGCGCAGGTCTCCATCTGCTGCGCGAACGCGCCTCTCACCAGGGCGTCCCGGGTCGGGAAATGCCGGTACAGCGTCGCCACGCCGACCCCGGCCCGTCGCGCCACGGTCGCCATCGGGGCGTCGATCCCGTGCTCCGCAAAGACCGCACGGGCGGCGACGAGGACGCGCTCCCGGTTGCGCCGGGCGTCCGCCCGCACCCCGTCCCGGGCTGTGATCCGAGAGGATTCCGCCATCACTGTCTCTCACTTCCGGTCCAAACGGACGATTGCGTCCACTTAAGAGCTTACGGTCGGTGCCAGATCCCTGTACGGCACCCGGCGACGAAGGCAGAACGATGAAGGACCGCATGATGAAGGCCGTGCTCTACGACCGCTATGGCGGCCCCGATGTGCTCTATACGGGCCGCGTGCCACGCCCCGAGCCGGCCCCCGGCGAGGTCCTGGTGAAGGTGCGCGCGTTCAGCGTCAACGGCGGCGAACTGGCAGTCCGTGCCGGCCGTCTCCGCCTGCTGAGCGGCCGGAAATTCCCCAAGCGCGTCGGCTTGGACTTCACCGGCGAGGTCGCCGTACGGGGGGCCGGAGTCACACGGTTCGCGGCCGGCGACTGCGTATGGGGGGTCTTGGGCCGCACCTCCGGGTTCGGCAGCGCCGCCGAGTACGTGACCGTGCCCGCCGAGCGGGTCGGCCGGCTCCCCGACGGCCTTGACCCGGTGGACGCCGCCGCGCTGCCGGTGGCCACCACGGCCATCACCGCGCTGCGGGACAAAGCAGGGCTGCGTCCCGGCGAACGACTCCTCGTCCGGGGCGCGGCGGGCGGTGTCGGCAACGCCGCCGTCCAGCTCGGACGGGCGTACGGCGCCGAGGTCACGGCCCTGGCCCGCGCAGCCAACCTCGACTTCGTCCGCGGGCTCGGCGCGCACAAGGCCGTCGACCACCGGGCCGTGCGGCCGGCGGAACTGGGCCGCTTCGACGTGGTCCTGGACACCGCGGGGACCGACCTGCGGGCCTTCCGGCGCCTGTTGAATCCGGGCGGGCGCATGGTCACCATCGCCTTCGACATGAAACGGCCCGCTGCGTCGCTCGGCTACCTCGCGGCCAGCACGGTCCACGGACACGGCCGGGTGCGCTTCTTCAGCGGCAACCCCACGCGGGCGGACTTCGACGACCTCGCCCGCCACGTGGTCGAGGGCAAGCTGAGCCCTGCGGTGGACACGGTCTTCCCCCTGGAGGAGACGGCAGCGGCACATCGGGCACTGGAGGCGGGCGGCGTCCAGGGCAAGTACGTGGTCAGGGTCGCGTAGGACGTCTGTGGAGGTGCGCGTCACAGCCACTCGTTGACGGCAGCGATGAGGACGGTCGCCTCGTGGCGCACCCACCCGCTACGACAAGACCCCCGAGAGCTACCCTGCAGCACTCCACCTCCGCGGCGCGGTCATCTGGCTCCGCGGCCTCACGTGAAGGCCCGAACTCCGCCTGGAAAGGTATCCGGCGGCGGGCAGGCGGTGCGGCGACAGCTCGTGCGGGTGGGGGACGGCGAACCGCTCCGTCAGCCGGGCGGGCAGCACGCTTATGGCGATGCCCTCCTTTAGGCGGTGCCGCGCAGCAGGTCCGCGGCTCGTTCGGCCACGGCGTACACCGTGGCGACCGTATTCGCCGACGGAATGGACGGGAACACCGAGGCGTCGGCGACCCGGAGTCCGTCGATGCCGTGGACCCGCAGGTCGGGCCCGGTGACAGAGAGGGGATCGGCCCCCATCCGGCAGGTGCCCACCGGATGGCAGTACGAGGTGAGGGTCCGGCGGACGAACCCGCGCACGGCATCGTCGTCGTCCGCGTCCGGCCCGGGAACCACCTCCCGACCACGCCACGGCGCGAGCGCCGGGGCGTAGCCGATCTCCCGGACGAGCCGCACACCGGCGACGACCGCCGTCAGGTCACGCTCGTCGGTGTAGAAACCCGGGTCGAGCACCGGCGCCGCACCGGGATCGTCGCTTGCCAGCCGCAGCGTGCCGCGGCTGTACGGGCGGATCGCGGAGACAGCGATGGTGTAGCCGTCCTCGGGGTCCTTGCCCGAGGGCAGGTGGGAAGGCACGTCGACGAAGACGACCTGGAGGTCCGGCTCTTCGACAGCGGGATCGCTGCGTATGAGACCGATGGCTTCGCCGTGGTTGTTGCGCCGTGGCGGCAGCGGGCGGGCCGCGCTCGACGTGACGCTGACGATCGGATGGTCGTGGAGCCGGGCGCCGACGCCCGGCAGGTCGAGGACGGTCGTGAGGCCCACGTCGGCCAGATGGGCCTGCGGGCCGACCCCCGACAGGAGCAGCAGCTGTGCGGAGCCGATGACACCGGCAGTCAGGACGACTTCACCCGCGCAGTCGACGCTCACCTCGTCGGTACCGGTGCGGTACTCCACGCCGACACAGCGCCCGCCGCTGATGCGCAGCCGCCGCACCAGGGCGTTGGTCACGACGCTCAGGTTGGGCCGCTCCAGGGCCGGCGCGAGATAGGCGTCGGCGGCGCTCTGCCGCCTGCCGTCGACGATGTTGAGGTCCGTCAGTCCGAAGCCCTCCTCCAGGCCGCCGCTGATGTCGGGGGCCCTGGCATACCCCGTCTCCGCGGCCGCTTCCAGGCACGCTTCGATGACCGGATGCGGCGGGTTGGCGGGTCCCACGGTCAGTGGGCCGTCGATCCCGCGCAGTGCCGGATCGCGGCCCACCGCGGTCTCACTGCGCCGGAAGTACGGCAGCAGATCGTCGAAGCCCCAGCCCTTGGCGCCCTGGCTGGGCCACCGGTCGTAGCCGGAGCGGTGGCCGCGGGTGAAGACCATGCCGTTGATCGCCGAAGATCCGCCGAGCCCGCGCCCTCGCGGCAGTTGTACGGATGTGCCGGTGGCCGACTGCTCGACGGTGAAGTCTCCCCAGTTCGCGGGGGTCTGGAGCAGGGTGGGCCATACGGGAGGCGAGGTCTGCGCGGGCAGCACCTGTGAGCCACCCGCCTCGATCAGCAGGACATGAGTGTTCACGTCCTGCGACAGCCTCGCCGCCAGCACACAGCCGGCCGTCCCCGCGCCCACGATGACGAAGTCGAATGCCGGCACGCGGCCCTCCTTCGGAGCGTCGTCACTCCTGCACGGCTTCGCCGAGCCGCTATCAGGTATCGAAGCATCACGGTCGCACGGCGGGAAGATTACGCGCCCTTTGATTCCGTCACCGTGTCGGCCGGGACGACCTCATCCAGCAGCTGATGGTCAGGGTGCGCGAGAGGCCCTTGCCGGTGCTGGCCGGCCCGTCTGGCAGTGGTGAGTCCTCGCTCCTGCGCGCCGGACTGATCCTCCCGACCTGCGCGCTACTTCCACCGCCCGCTGCTCCGTACGCCGTCGGACGACGACGAAGCCCGGCCGCTGCCCAGCGCACGCCACCTCTTTCCAGGCGCCCCGATCGGTGGCCGGCCACAGCGTGATCACGACTCCGCACAGGCCCTGGCTCAGGAGATCCACATCTGCTGATCGGCCTTGCCTGCCTTGCCGGTTGCTTCCGCCGGTCGGATATCGCTGATCGCCTCGCAAAGGCATCGGCTGAAGAAGATGACGTACGAGCCACAAGACCTTCCACCAGGCCCGGATGGGGGCGCACATCGTGCTGCACACGGCCAGGGGCCGCTCCAACGCGAGCGTCGCCCGGGAGACCGGCCTGCACCTGGACAGCGTGCGCAAGTGGCGGGGCCGGTTCGCCGGGGGCGGATTGTCAGGGTCGGCCACAATCGTCCTGCGCCGCTCTCTTTCGTCCGCGACGCTGCAGGCCGCCCAGGCCAAGGCGCCGGACGGCCAGTTACCCGCTAAGGCAAGGACGCCGTTCTCCCGCTGACGATCGTTCCGGCTCGGATCACGGCTCGGATGTCGAGCAGCGTCTCCAGGTGCTGCAGCGGGTTGCCGGGTACGGCGATGAGGTCGGCGTCGTAGCCAGCGGCGACCCTTCCTTTGCGGTGGGCCAGCCCGCATGCCTGTGCGGCGAGGGACGTGGCCGAGGCCAGGGCTTCGGCGTGGGTGAGGCCGAGCGAGCCGAAGTGGATGATTCCGTACGGGAGCACACCGTGGGGCTTGCGGGGGCCGGCACCGGCATCGGAGCAGCAGACCAGCCGGGCTCCTTCGCGGTGCATCCGCGCGAAATTCGCGGCGCGCTGCACCACGCGCTCGGCCATGTGCGGTGCGACCATCGCGCCCGTCGGCAGCCATGCTTCGGTGGCGCCAATGAAGATGCCTGCCTCCACCACGGCCGCAACGGTCTTCCAGTCGGGCTCGACACCGTCCTCGGTGAAGAAGGAGGCATGCTCCAGGCCGTCGACGCCGGCGGCCACGGCATCGGCCATCCCCTGCCGACCGTGCGCATGCGCGGTGACCGCCCTGCCGTGAGCATGGGCAGTCCGGGTCACGGCGGCCAGTTCGTCGAGTGAGTACTGCGACTGATGCGGCCCCCATCCGGGAGTGGTCACACCACCGGTCGCCATGACCTTGACCACGTCGACGCCGCGCGCGATCCGCTCCTCGACGGCGGCCTCCACCGTCGCGACGCCGTCGGCTTCGCCTCCCAGGAACCAGCAGTGTCCCCGCGTACGCGTGTTGGGAGGCCCGGCGGCAACAATCTCCGGGCCCGTCTCGCTGCCTGCCGTGTAGCGCTCACGGAGCGATAGGGCCAGAAAGCGGCGGTCGCCGAGGTCTCGTACGGTGGTGACGCCCGCCCGCAGGTGCTGCCCGGCGTGGTGGCGCATGCGCGTCAGGGTGGTGTGGTCATCCTCATCCGCCATCGCCTCCTTCGACCTGTCGTCGGGGTCGAAGGCCAGGTGCACGTGGGAGTCGATGAGCCCGGGCAACAGCGTGGCATCGCCGAGATCCACAACGCGCAGATCCGCGGAGGGGGCCGCTCCCGTCATATCGACACCGGCAATGCGCGAACCCTCGATGAGCACCAGCGGGCGCCCCGCTCGCAACGCGTGCCCGTCGAACAGTCGCGCCGCGCGGACCGCCCAGATCCGCTGGCCCTGTATGTGTTGTTGTTCGCCGTTGGCGACCACCTGGCTGTGTCTCCTTGTCTCTTGGTGACTGCTCTTACTTCAGCCGGAGGTCGCGCTCTTGGTGTCGGGGTCGGCTGAGAGACGCGTACGGCCATTGCCGATCATCGGGGTGTGCAGGCTGAGATCACGTGGTGGCCGCGGGGCACAGCGTAGACCCCGCCTGTCGGCCAGAGGCGTTCGAGATCCTGATGGGCGGGTAGCGGGCCGGTTCTCGCGGGTGGGGCTCTGGCGCCGGGCGAGGGCCTGGTGCTGGGTCTGCTGTCGGTCTTGCCGCGCACGAACTGCTGCACGAACTGTTGGGTGATTGCCGAGTGGTCCGGTGAGGCGGGTCCGGACGGCATGCAACACCTTCTCGGCCGGGCCGGGGGGATGCCGACCGTGTGCGTGATGACGTGCGTGAATATGTGCTGGCGCATCTTCCGCAACTAACTCTGCCTACTGTGTTGCCAGTTGTGGGGCGTGCGCGAACCGGGCATCGTCCGCGCGTCCGGGCCGCGAGGAGGGAGCGCCTGCCGCGCCCGCATCCCGAGGACCTGCGCCGAATACTTCCTGCCTTGCGCGCGGGAGTCCGCCTGTCGGGCCCGTTGGCTGACCGCCGCCTTCCTGTCCCGAAAAGATCTGCATCAGTACAGTCGCGCTGATCCGGACGATGTGGTGCTGGTCGTTACCGAGCTGGTCACCAACGTCATCTGCCACACGCGTAGTTCTTGCTGGCTGCGCCTCGCGGGTGGTCCTGCCTGCGTCCGGCGCAGATGAGCGAGGAGAGTGGGCGCGGCCTGGTAATCGTCCGCGCCCTGGCTCAGGCGCTGGACGTACGTGCCGTCTCCGGCAGCGGCAAGACCGTGCGCGCCATGCTCAGGGCTCCTGCCTCCGCTCTCGTCACCGACCTGGGGGCCTGACAGGAGGCGGTGCTGCAGCCCTGTCTTGCGTCACCGGCCGCCTGTGGGCGGTCCGGCTGCCGGTGCCGGTTCGGCAGCCGGCGGTGCGTCATTCGGAGGGCGTGTTTTGGGCGGGTTTTCCGGGGCGCTGGTTGGCCGGTGGGGTGTTGGGGGGCTGGGGGAGTTGGCCGGTGGTGATGACGTTGTGGGCGACGGTGGTGAGCCTGACGCAGTGCTGGCGGGCATGGCGGCGCATGGCCTCGAAGGCGGTGTTGAGGGGGATGCGGCGCTGGGAGGCCAGGAAGCCTTTGGCCTGTTCGATGACGATACGGCTGTGCAGGGCGGTGTGCAGCTGCTCGTTGACGGACTCGGCGTACTCCAGGGTGCGGGCGTTGAGCAGGCCGATGGTGGCGGCGTCGGCGAAGCCGCGGGCCACGAGCAGGTCGTCGGCCGGCAGCGGGCCGGAGGTGGTGCATAGCAGCAGGAGGCTACCCAGGGTCTGCCGCCGCAGCCGCAGGGGCACGGCGCAGGCGTGGGTGTAGCCGACGTCGCGGGCCTGGGGGGTGAAGTCGTTCCAGTCGGCGGGGGCGCGGGCCAGGTCGCCGGGGGCGATGGCGGCGCCGGTGCGGTAGGCGTCGCGGCCGGGGCCTTCGCGCAGGGCCAGGTCCAGCACCTTGGACAGGGCGGGGCTGGGGTCGCACGGGGCAGGGCTGTGCAGGTCCGGGCCCGGATATGCCAGCAGGACGGCGGCGTCGGCGAGGGTGAAGATCTCGCAGCAGCGGGTGGTCAGGTGCTGCAGGAAGTCGATGACGTCGAAGTCGTCCACCAGGGTGTCGGCGAGTTCCACGAACGTCCGGGTGATGGCTTCTTCCCTGCTCATGCTGTGTCTCCTCGTACGGTGAGCAACCCCGTGGCGGGGCGGGGCCGGGCGTCACGGTGGCAGCTCGCGCAGGATGTCGTGGGCGACGTCGGTGACGGGCCGGTCGGCGGCGTACGCCTGGGCGCGCAGCCGCACCAGTGCCTCGTCGACCGCGATGCCCAGCCGGTGACTGAGGACGCCGGCGGCCTGATAGACCTCGATGCGGTGCACCTCCACCGCACCTGCGGCCCCCCGGCCTCCGTGGGTGGCTTCGGCGCCAGGCCACCAGGCCAGCAGCCGCCCGGCCAGCACATCGGCCACCCGCAGTCCGTCGTGCGCCTGCCGCCCGGTCAGCGGGCCGGGCCGGCTGCGGTAGCCGGTCAGGGTGCCGAAGCGGGCCGCGCCGGCCCGCAGCGGCCAGACGAACACGGCCCGCACGCCGAGCTTGCGGGCTTCGGCGGCGAACTGCGGCCACCGCTCGTCCGCCGCCTGGCCCAGGTCGGCCACCTGGTAGGGCACCTGGTCGAAGTCCGGGGCCAGGCCGGGGCCTTGGCCCAGGGTGAACTGCGCGTCCTCCAGCCGGGCACTGGTGTCGTTGCTGAACCACACCAGCTCCGAGTTCAGCGAGGCCGCTATGCCTTCCAGCTCCAGGGCGTCGGCGCACCGCTGCGCCCACCGGCGGCGTTCCTCGGCTTCGGCGGCCTGCGCCAGGCCGTCCAGCAGCTGGGGCAGAACACCCGCGTCCTCCATCGCGGCCTCCCTGCGACGATGGCGCGCCGACTCCGAAGGCGGTCACACGCCGTACCCGCAGAGTAGTGGCGCCGAAGCGCCGCGGAGCCTATCAACCGGAAAGTACCGTTCAAATCCGTATCGGAGCTGCTGTTCCAGGAGGTGACCGGACCCGAGGAGCAGAACAGCGTCGCCATCGCCTCGAACGGGTCGTCCTCGAAAAAGCACATCTTCCGGCGAATCCGTGCGAGGCGATGCCTGGACGGCACAGGTTCGATCCAGGTGATCGTGACTCCGAGGCGGACGTATCCTGCGGCTCGTGATGGCCATATTCGTGCTGGACGGCGCTTCGATTCGATCGCTGGATGACTTCTGGTGGGTTCTCATGGACGCGTTCGACAGCCCGGGACGCCAGTACTTCGGCCGGAACCTCGACGCCTTCGCGGACTGCCTCAGTGGCGGGCCCGGGGGGCCCGAAGCGGATGACTACGTCGTCGAGTGGCACGACCATGCCGTATCGCGCGAGCACCTCGGCTACCCGGAAACGGTACGTCAGTTGGAGCTTCGCCTGGCGCGGTGCCACCCTTCGAACCGGGCGGCTGTCGAAGCCAGGTTGGCCGCCGCCCACGACGGCCGCGGGCAGACCGTCTTCGACCAGCTCGTCGGGATCTTCGAGAGCCGTGCCCCAGGTGTTCTGCGCCTGCAGTAGCGGGATTGCTCGCGGCTCAGGGAGCCTCCCGGCATCGACGTGATCGGCGAGATGGACGAGGGCGGCCTGCGGGTCCATGCCGGAGGCCGTGGCCACGAGCTCAGGACCCATGGTTTGACGAGGTCGACCAGGCGGGTGCCGCGGACCTGGCCGCAACCCCGGTGGCTGCTTTGCACCCTGGGGCACGCATAGGACACCGGGGCCGTCCCGTGCGTTTCGACAGCAGCCCCTCGCCCCGAGAGAGCCGCTCCCCTTTGGCACCGGGCAGGCCGCTGACAGATGAATGATGCGGTGAGCACGAACGTTCGTGCGCCCCAGGGGCCGGGCTGGCGCCGCTACGCTGCTCGTGTGCTGCCCGTGGCGCCCTGCTGGCCGCAGAGCGCTGTTACCTGCCCGGCTGCTTCACGGTGGAGAGCGCATGTCCGACCGCCGGCACCGCCATCTGGCCGCCGTATCCCCAGGCCCGGCGGGCTTCCCCGGCCGCTGGCGGCTGTGCGGCTATGCGATCGGCGATGCCACGGTGCTCGAACTGCACGGTGAGTTCGACCCGGCCTCGCGAGCACCTTCTCGGCGCGCGGCCGTGTCATGGCGGTCATGGACGCTGCGGAGTCGGCCGTGCTGCTCGGCCTGCGTCCGGCCGCGTTCTTCGGCTGCTCCGGACTACGGTTACTGCTGTCCGCGCATCAGCGTCTTCGCACACGGAGCGGACGGCTGCGGGTGGTGTGCGACCGCGTACTGACACTGTGCCTGCTGCACGTCACCGGTATTGCGGCGGTGCTGCGGCCCGCTCCCACGGTTGCCGACGCCCTCACCCCTGTGGCCGCCGACGGGCTACCGGCCGGACGATGTTCGGGCTGTTGAGGCCACGCACTGTGCGGTTCGTACCCACCCAGTGTGGGCACGGATCCGCACCAGAAGTGAAGATCAACGCAGCTCCCCGGACCCTGGAGCGATCATGCCTCGACTGCCGTCCCGCCCGCAGGCGCTACGGGTGCACTGGACGATACGTCCGCTCGGCCTGCGCCTGAGCGGCGCCATCGACACCGCCACCCGCCCCGTGCTGGAGCAGTGCCTGCGGGAACTTGCGCAGCGGTTTCCCGGCCGGACCGTTCACCTTGACCTGACCCGCGTGACCCGGCTGGACCTGGTCGCGGCGGCGCTGGTGGTCGCCACCCGCGACCGGATACGACGCCGCGCCGGCGACCTGCGCCTGCATGTCGGCAATGGTGCGGTGCCGGCACCGATCGAGCTGCTGCCTTCGAGGGCGGCCCGCAAGTCGCCGCCTGGTCCGGTGAGGCAAGAGCGTGGTGGTTGAAGCGAGCCCGTAACGACCCTGCGGCATCGGCCGCCACGGGCGTCTGCGTAGCCATCACCGAGCAGGCATTTTCGGCGTACGGGTCGCCGTCAGCGCGCTTGGCGGCCTCGGCCCGGTCCTGACGGTTCGCGATCGGGGGGCCAGCCGGGGCGAGGAGAGCGGTTACGGTCGACGGGCTCGTAGGAGATCCGGTAGCCGCACTGCACGCACTCCTCGCGGACCACCACGCCGTCCTGAAGGCGGGTGCGGTGGTGATCCGGTGCGCAGCCGTGCAGGGCCATGGTCGGGAGCGTGACCTGTTTCTTCGGCCGCCCTGCGGCCGGTTCCTCCTCAGGCCGGGTGGCTGGGGCATGGTGTTGCTGCCGGCCGAGGAGGCCAAGGCGCGAAGGCGTGCCGACGTGTGCGTTCATACGGCTCTCCACAGCAGAGGGGGCACCGCCGCCGGCCGTGGGCGCGGCACCCTGGATGACCGAGGCCCGCTGGGCGACAGTGCCGAGTGATGCTTCGCGGCGCAGTTCCAGAGGTCGGTACCGCCGACGGGGCGATGGCGCACCACCGGTACCTTGGCGTCGGGCCCGCACGGAACGGACAGCACGCCAGGAAGTCATAGCCCAGGGGCCGTAGGTTGCCGGCGCCGCGCGATGTTCCATCAGATCCTCGCCTTCTTCAGGGCGCCTATGTGGTGGGAGCAACGAAAATCGGAACCTTCGGGCACGTGCCGTCGCACGATGTTCACCCGATAATCACGGTTGGTGGGTAAACGCTACTGCAGCGGCGGTGCGGTGAAGAACGTGTCTGGCACAGCGGACAGGTCCACCCGGCACCAGGTGCGCCCGTCCTCGGCCAGTGCGCGGAGAGCGGCGGTGTTGTCGGTGAAGAGGGGCAGCAGCGAGCCGGTTCCCGTGCGGTCGACCATTTTGCGAAGGGTCGGGCCCGGGCCGGTTAGCAGGAGTTCGCCGCCCACCGAGCGCAGATGCATCGCCTTGCGGACCAGCACGGTCAGGGAGTTGAAGGTCAGCCGCTCTACTGGCGACACATCGAGGAGCACGGTGGGTGCGGTGGCACGGCACCGGATAACGGAGGCGAGGCAGCTCACGGTTTCCCACGACCCGTCGGGCAGATACAGCAGGTGGTACTGGGCGGGTCGGAGCAACGAGATCAGGGCCTTCCCCTATACGGCGCTGGACGCCTCGGCCCGAGGAGTCCACACCCTTGGCGGCTCGACGCGCTGAGCATGCCATCGGCATACCCGTCCGCGTCAGCATCACCCGGCCGCAGCGGTATGACATCCCCTACGTCCGGTGTGGTGGTAGGCAGTGCAGCGGTTGCTGGGGCACCGCTCGCCAGTCCGGGTGCGGGGCGCGAGGGCGGGCGCGGGTGCCGCCCTCGCGCCCGGTCACCGCCTCCCATCGGCAGTGACATGCCCGACTCCAGTAAGCGGTGGAGGCAGCCTGCCAGGGCAGGGCCGGCCATGCCCGGTCTCTTCTCGGCCATGTACGAACACACCTGGATGAGCACACCTGTTGAAGGGAACCGCCCGCCTGCGGTGGTGTTAGTGCGTATCCGGGGCGTCCTCGTGCCGTTGGCGGGCGGGCGTATCGTCATCGTCGCGCTGACGGGCCGAGGTGGCCACTTCGATCGACGGCCCGCTGCTCGCGCGTCTCGCGCGCCTGTGCGCGCTTGAGCCTCGCTGCATGACGGTCCAGCCGGTCCTGACTTTCCGCGACAGCCTCGTGCGTCCGACGCAGGGATGCGGAGGACGACTTCCAGCAACCGGTCACCGCCTGCCCCGCGGCGCGAGAGCGCCGGTCTGCCCGCCCCTGTTGCGTATCGAGAGCGGTTTGGCGCCGGTCAGCGGCCCGCTCCCGCTCGTCGGCGCGGCGCTCGCGCAGCTCGGCGGCCGCCTCCCGCTCGTCGAGCAGCCGCTCCCACTCGCCGCACGGGCCCGCGCCGGCACCTGGCGGTTCGACCGGTCGATCACTGCCCACTCGGCAGTATGCATCGCGTGTACGAGGTGGTGCAGCACCGGTGTGACGGAACTGGGGCGCCCGGCGGTATGTCATGCCGTGCCGTTGTTGAGGTGGAGCCGGTGGGTGAGGATGTCGCGGGCGACGTCGAGCAGGGCCCGGTCGTGGGTGTAGGCGTGGGCGCGCAGCCGTAGAAGGGCCTGGTCGAGGGGGAGGCGGAGCTGGACGGCGAGGACGCCGGCGGCCTGGTGGACCTCGGCGCGGTGCAGGGCGAGTCCGGTGCCGTGTTCACCGGTGAGCAGACGGGCGGGGGAGGTGCGCAGGATCAGCGTCAGGGCGGCGCGGGCGAAGCGTTCGGTGGCTTGTTGCTGCCGGGCGGTCGGCGGCCCGGGGCGTATGCGGTAGACGGTCAGGGCACCGGCGGGGACGACGCCCAGGCGCAGCGGGATGGCCACGACGGCGCGGGCGGGAGTGGTGGCGGCGGCGGGCAGAAACTGCGGCCAGCGGTCGGCCGGGGTCCGGGTCAGGTCGGGCTCGGTGATGGTGCGGCCGGTGCGGGCCGCGTCCAGGGTGGGACCTTCGCCGAGGGTGTATTGCAGGTCGTCCAGTTTCGGGCCGAGTTGGTCGGCTGCGTCGTCGCTCCAGACGAGCTCCAGATGGCCGCGGGGGGTGGCCAGGCACAAGGTCAGTGCGTCGTGGCCGAGCAGGCGCGCGATGGCCCCGGGGGACAGGACGTCAAGGCCCCGGCCGGTGCGCACGGCGTGGCGCAGCCGGTCGAAGAGGGTGTCGATCTCGGCACGGGGCATGGTCCACCTTCTGTCGCGGGCACGGCGGGGCGGCGGCCGGGGCGCCGCTGGGTGCCGGGTGCGGCCGGGCTGTCACGAGTGGGACAGTTCGTCGGGGACCGTGCCGTGGGCGACGTCGGTGGCCAGGTCGGTGAGTTTGCGCCGGCGGGCGCGGGCGTGTGCGCGCAGCCGGTGGAACGCGTCGTCCAGGCTGATGCGCAAGCGTTCGGACAGCACACCCTTGGCCTGTTCGATCACCAGGCGGCTGTCCAGCGCGGTGGTCAGTTGCTCGATCAGGACGGCCTGGTCGTGCAGGTCGTGCCGGTGGCCGAAACAGGACGCGGCGGCATCGGCCAGGGCCTGGGCGATGCGCAGGTCGAATCCGTCGGGCAGGGTCTCGGCGTCCTGATCGCTCATCAGGTTCAGGGCCCCGGCCGTCAGCGCGGGGGTACGCAGCGGCAGTGCGGCCACGACGGTGATGCCGGCCCGCTGGGCGCGGCGGGCGAAGCGCGGCCAGCGCAGCGCCGCCGGGCCGGTCAGGACGGCGGTGGGCACGGCGGTGCCGTCGCGGGTGGCGTCCAGGCAGGGGCCCTCGCCCAGTTCGATCTGGTCGTCCTCCAGCTGGCGGCAGCGTTCGTCCGAGGCGGTGGCGTACTCCACCTGCCCCAGGTCGTCGAGGACGGTGACGCCGGCTCCGGCCACCGGCAGCAGGGCTGTGGTGTGTTCGGTCAGGTCGTGCAGCAACTCCAGCGGATCGAAGTCCGCTGTGCGGTGAACCAGATCGCGCACCGCTTCGGCGATGCGCACTTCCCGCAGGGTCGCAGGCATGAAAGCCGCCGATCGGCAGGCTCCCGCCTCCACGGCGTGGACGCGGGGACAGGGCGCGCGCCTAGCGGTGGGAGCGGAAGTCCGGCCACAGGGGACCGCTGATGCCCGCGGACGGGGACCGCCGCACTTCACCTGCTCTCCGCCTGACCCGCCCCGACCGCCGCTTGGGCCGGCTCCACCCGGCCCGGGCGACCTCACGGTGCACTGTCAAGCCTAGCGCCGCCGGTCCGGCCCTCACAGGGGGTGTCGCGGTTGTGGAGGGTGGCTTTGCCGGGCCACTGATGACCGGGGCGAGGCGGCGTACGCCGCCGTAGACGGGTTCGGAAGTCTGGGCGAAGGCGCCCTGCCGCAGGCCGCATCGCCCACGACCGCGCCCCGGTAGTGGTTCGCCGGGCCGGAGTCGACTGTTACCCGCGGGGTGGGAGCCCGCTGCCGTTGACGGTCTTCCGCCGCCCGTACCTTCTGCACCTGCCGGTGCTCGCTGGCCTGCGGCCTCTGCTGCGCCCTTCCCCGGCCCATGCCCAAGCTCCGGCTGGTACCGGCGAACCTTCGCATTTGTTGCCCTACGCGCCCTGACGGCGGCAGGCCGTCGCACCGACAGGAACGCAACCGTCCGCACTCTCCACACAGCCAACCCGTACGGCAAGATCAGCGGGCCGAGCCGAAGGTGCCGCGGGAACAGGACGTCCGGCCTCGAACGCGGTTGCTGGCCATCGGAGGCCGTCACTATCCGCCAACGCATGCACCCCTGCTCTCGGATGGGATCAAGCAAGCCCTGGGCGGCCCAACGATTCTCTACAATCCGCCCATGCCCCTTTCGCGTGCGTTGCCCGTTCACCGCACCGCAGTTGACCCTGCTGGTGCTCACTATGCGTCGGCGTTCGCGGCACCCGTTGCGGGCCTGCCGCAGTTGTCGCCCGAAGCATGGGCCCGGATCGTCTTCGAAGGGGCACCCGTCGCCTTGCAGCGATGCCTGTATGCCGCGTGGCGTGGCGGGCTCGGCCTGCGGTTGGGCCCACGCGGCGCACACCGGCACGTGCTGGGCTGGCCCATCACGGCCACCGGGCCCGGCTCGATCACATTGGAGGCGCGTTCGCCGCTGCTCACCGCCCGCAATGTCATCCGCACCGGTGGCTCGCTTGTGACCTGGTCGACCTTCGTGCATGTCACCGGCCGCACCGGCCGAGCCGTGTGGGCCTCGGCCGCACCCCTGCACCACCAGACCGTTCCCCTTCTCCTGAAGCGTGCGACCCGCGAGGTTGCCGCGCGGCCCTGACACGTTCACCGTGAAGCCTCGGTCCTGGCACTCCTTGCCGCCCGAGCTGGCGCAAGGCACCCTCCACCACCGGCGCACGAAGGCGGGAGACGACAACGGCCGGCCCACCTGAAGTTCATCAGGCGCGCCTTCTACGCTGACGTTACGTGCGGAATCTCCCTCCATCCGAGGCGCCGGCTGCTCTCGGACCCGGCCCCGTCTGTGTCTCAGGCGGGGCACCGTGGCCGTCCTCGCCGAACGCCTTCGCGGCCGTGCTCTGGCCGGCCTCGTTGCCGCCGACCGCTACCACTACCTGCGCACCGAGATACAGCCCCGCCTGGACGCCGGTGGCCCCGTCGTACGCGTCGAACGGAGACCCGGACAACGACCGCCGACGGGGGCCAACCCGGGCGGAGACCAGTGGTGAACCCACCGCGCGACCTCCCCAGTCCGTGATCACGGGGCTCGGTGGAGGTGCCGCCAGGTGGCTCCTTCTGCGGATTTCCCTGCTTGCGGACCCCGGCCGCATGCTGATGCGCGCGGCACACCGTGGAGTCGACACTCAGGTCCCACGTGATCGCGCCCTTCACCTCGGCCGCGGACTGGAGACGGGTGAGGATGCGGTGCCAGGTGCCGTTGCGCTGCCATCGGCGGAACAGGTCGCAGACCCGGCTCCACGGCCCGTACTCGACGGGGCCATCCCCGCCATGGACCACCGGTGCGGATCCGGAACCGTATGCCGTCTATCAACTGCCGCCGAGGACAGACGGGGTCCCCTCCTGGCACCCTTCGGCAACAACGGCTCCAGCACCGCCCACTGCTCGTCCGGGACAGTCCCCGACCCATGAAGCACGAACATGCACAGTCCAAGATCCACTTTTGATACACGGCCTGGCCCCAGTCCGAGCCCCGGATTCAGCGATACCCGGCCCGGCTGGTCACAGCAGGTGTTGCGCCCGAAGGTCCGCCACATACTTGGTGATCAAGTCCTGCGACAGATGGGGGATGTCCGCCTTCCCGTCGAGGGCGGCGGCCCGCACGGCCGCGCGGAATCGTTGCGCAGGCAGCGCCGATCCGGGCAAGGGCTCCTCCGGCTTAGTGAAGGCGTGCAGCAGAGGGAGCAGCGAATGCTGCCTCTGGCGGTCGGGCGGGCCGCGCAGGGCGGTTTCGAAGCGGTCGAGCCATGCGTCGTAGTCGTGGATGCGCGTGAGGGGGTGCCCGGCTGCCGTCAGCCAGTCGACGAACGTGTCGAGTGAGATGCCGTCCTCGTGCGGGTTCACGACGTTGAAGGTCCGGTAACCCTCCCGTGTGCCGTCGCCCAGCGCGGCGACGGCCCGCGCGGTGAAGTCCACGGGGAGCCCGTCGTAGTGCCCGCTGCCCGTGTGGGCGCCGGCGCCTCCGGCGTAGAAGCTGCCTGGCGCGATGCCTGTCGCCAGCAGGCTCAGCAGGAGGCGGGTGAACACGTCCGGGATGTTCAGCTGGCCCCGGTAACGCCGGTGCGCGAGGATCATGTTCGAGCGGAACACGGCGACCGGCAGACCGTACGTCTCGTGCGCCTCGCGGAGCAGTACCTCGCCCGCCCATTTGCTGGCCGCGTAACCGTCCGCGTAACCGCCGCCGAGATCGCGCACTGCGCAGGCCGTGCGGATGTCCGCCGTCTCGTCGGCCGCGGCCTCGGCCCCGAAGACGACGGCGACCGTCGACAGGTAGGTGAACTGCTTGACGCGGGAGGTGAGCGCGAGCCTGATCAGCTCGGCCGTCCCCAGGACGTTGGGGCCGAACTGCTGGTCGTACGGCAGGACATGGTTGACGAGTGCCGCCGGGTGGACGATCAGGTCCACGGTGTCGGCCAGTCGCTGCCAGGTCTCCTTGTCGAGCCCGAGATCGGCCTCCCCGATGTCGCCGGCAATCACCTCCAGGTGCTCGGCGGCCACTTCACGGTAGTGCCGGAGAAGTTCCGCGTCGCCACTGTCGAAGGCCGCATCGAGCCGTGCCCTGGCCGCCTCGTCGGTGCTGCCACGGACCACACACACCAGGGTGCCGCCGCGCTCGGCGACCCGCTCCAGCCATTCGAGGCACAGGAAGCGGCCCAGGTATCCGTTGGCGCCGGTCAGCAGGACGGTCCGTGCCTCGGGCAGCGGACCGGCCGGCCTGCCCGTCTTCGTGAGGGTGCCTGTGTCGAGAAATGCGCCCAGCTTCAGGTCGCTCGCCAGGAGGCGCTTCGCGCCCGGTCCGTGGACGCTGTCGGCGGTCGGACGCTGGTGCCCCGCAAGGGCATTCTCGATGTGGTCAGCCACCTGCCGAAGGGTGTTGACCGGGTTGATGAGGACGTCGACCGGCACGTCGACGTGGAAGATCTCCTTCAGCAGCTGTGAGAACGACAGCGCGGAGAGGCTGTCACCACCGAGTTCCAGGAAGTGCGTGTCGGGCTTGACGTCGCCTTGTCGGTGTCCGAGGAGTGCGCGGGCGGCCCGGAGCACGGTTTCCGGTACCGGCTGGGACGGGCCGGCCTGGCGCAGTGCCTGGAGTTCGTCGGTCCCGCGCTCGGCCAGCTCGGTGTACAGCGCTTCGAGGCGTTCGCCGTAGCGCTTCGTCAACGCGGGCCGCAGCAGCTTGCGCACTCCGGAGAGCAACCCGTTCTGCTGACTGAACGGCTCGGTCTCGATGAGGAAGTCCCGTGGAATCTCGTACGCGTTGAGTCCCGCCTCGGCGGCGAGGCGTTGCAGGGACTCGCGCAGGATCGACCTGAGGCGCTGGGTGTCCTCTCCGGAGCGGTCGAGCGCGTCCTGGGTGGGCACGATGACCGCGAGCAGGTAGGCACGGGTGCTGTTGCCGTACACGAAGACCTGCCGGACGAACGGACTGCCGATGAAGAGGGCTTCCAGGCGCGACGTGGCCACGAACTCGCCCTGGGACAGCTTGAGGACGTTGGAACGGCGGTCGACGTACACCAGCGTGTCGGGACCGGTGCGGGCCATGATGTCGCCCGTGCGGTAGAAGCCGTCCTCGTCGAAGACCTGGGCGGTGGCGTCCGGCCGCTGGAAGTAACCGGAAAAGAGCCGGTCGGACTTGATCAGGAGTTCGCCCCTGGGGTGCGGCGAGTCGGTCCGGAAGTATCCCAGCTCGGGCACGTCCGCCAGTTTGTGGTCGGTCACCGGCGGGCGCACCACCCGGCCGTCGAGCGAGACGATTCCGGCTTCCGTCGACCCGTAACCGTTGAGCAGCCTGACGTGCAAGCACTTCTCGACGAACGCCGTCATCTCGGCGCTCAACGGGGCCGAGGCGCTGAGGGCCCACAGGAGGCGGCCGCCCAGGGTCTTCTCCCGCAACTCTTCGCGCAGTTCGGCCTGCAGTTCCGCTTGCACGTCCTCCTGTACGTGCTCCGCCCGATCGGCCGTGGTTCCTGGCGCCTCCGCGCCCGTATCGCTACGGCGGGCCAACTCGGCCTGGTAGCGCTGGAAGAGCATGTCGCTGATGCGGGGCACCATGATGAACTCGGTGGGGCGGGTCAGGGAGAGGTCTTCGAAGAGCGTCGACAGGTCGCTCGACGCCACGAAGTAGGCGATGCCCCCCTTGGCGAGCGTGCCGAACAGCACGCCCCGTCCCATCATGTGGCTCAGCGGCATGTAGTTGAGCACGATGGACGGCCGTACCCCCTGGCCCGGCACGAAGTCGACCCAGAACTGCCGGACCAGGCGCTCGGTGTACATGGCGCCCTTGGGAGTGCCGGTGCTCCCCGAGGTGTAGATCAGCGAGCTGAGCGCATCGGGCGTCGCTCCCTCGGGGCACCGGGGGAGGGGCGGCAGGGCCCGCCCCCGCTCGATGACTGACGCCAGCGTGTCCACGGTGACGCCTCGGCCCTGCGCGGCGAGCCGGTCGCGCGCGGAGTCCAGCCCTTCCTGGTGAGCGGTGATCTCGGAACGGTGGCCGAGAACGACGATCCTGTCCAGGGAGGGGGCGTCCGCCGCGAGCTGGAGCGCGACGTCGAGGTGGGCCATGTCCACCGCGAGCAGGCGCGGCCCGGTCTGCGCGATGATGGGGGCCAGATGCTCCGCCGAGGCACCGGCCTGGAGAGGAACGCTCACCGCACCGCAGCGGAGGCATGCCAGGTCCACCATGGCGTACTCGGCGCTCGTGGGACCGAGCAGCGCGACGAAATCGCCGCGGTCCACGGCGTGGCCGGGGTGGTGCCGCCACTCGGAGGCCACCGCGCCGACACGTTCCCACAGTTCGCCGTAGGTGATCGTGTCGAAGCGCTCCAGGAGGCGCAGCGTGGTGCGGCCCGTATCCGGGTCGGTGACCGGCTCCGTGGCACGCTCGCCCAGGGCGGGACGATCCGCGTAACCCTCCATCACCGTGGCCACGAGGTCGGCGAGCGGGAGGCCCGGCCGCCGGATCGCCTCGGTGACGGAGTCCAGCGGCGCGGCGTCGCGGAACTGCGGATCTGTCGCGTACAGGTGAGCGGCGCGCCGCGCGGTACGTGCGGTGAACTCGTCAGTCGGGGGATGGGCGGTAGGTGCGGTGAAGTCGTCGGTCGGGGTTTGCGAGTCGGACATGAGTGCTCTCCTCTTCGGCCTGTGCCTGGCAGGCCCGTTCAGGTGGGGGAATCGTCATGTTGCGGGGGAAGAGCGGAGCGGACCGCCTCGTCAGCGTGCCGAACAGCGCACCAGGCGGTTGCGCCCTGCGCCATACCCGGCAGCTGCCATGGCCGCGCCGAGGGCGACCAGCACCACGAGCGGAAGCGTCCAGCTGCCCGTGCTGTCGTGCAGGATGCCGAGGAGGAGGGGGCCGGCCGCCGCCATGAGGTAGCCGACGGGCTGCGCCATGCCTGCCGGCGCGGCAGTCTCGCCGGAGCTATCGGCGCGTTCGCTTTGGACGGTCAGCGCGGGGACGAGGCACGCGCCGCCGCCGAGACCGAGCAGGGTGCACGCCAGCGAGCAGGGTGCACGTCAGAACGGACAGCGCGGGGGCCGAGACCAGTACGGTGATGCCGCCGGCCACGGCGACCGAGGCCCCGGCCGCAGTCCATCGTTGGTCGTGACAGCCCCCGGGTGAGCAGGGGCGGGAGACTGCTGGCTGTCAGGGAGACCAGCTGGTAGGAGAACAGCATCCATCCGGCCGTGGTGCTGGTCGAGCCGCGGTGGATCAGAATGCTGGGCAGCCATGCGACGGCGGTGCAGAAGGCCAGGGGCGGCAGGCCCACGAACATGCTGAGCTGCCGGGACAGTCGGGGCCGCCAGAGTGGGGCTTGTCGGATTGGGGCCGGTCGCCCCGCGTCCGGGGCAGCCAGGCGAGGAATGCCGCGACGGTGAAGGCGACACCCCAGGCGAGAGCGGGGTGCCAGGAACCCGGCAAGCTGGGGGAGCGCGGCGCGGAGATCCCGGAGGAGACCGCGGCGGTGACGCCCATGACTGTGACGCAGAGAGCGCTGATGCCCTGGATGCGGTGTGCGAGCATACTCCGCCGGACCAGCGCGGGCAGCAGCACCTTGCCGAACGCGACGGCAGCGGAAAGGATCACGGTTCCGGTGAACAGGCAGACCACCGAGGGAAGTGACCGGACCACGGTGCCGACCGTCAGTGCGCCGAGGGCGGCCACCAGCAGACGTGCGGTGCCGAATCCCTGGTAGGCCCGGGCCTACCAGGAGTGATGTCGCGGCGAATGTCAGCAGAGGGAGCGTATTCAGCAGCCCGCCCCAGCTCGATGTCAGGTCGCTGCCGCGCTCGATCGCCGGCAGTAGCGTGCCGACACCGGTGAGGCTGGTACGCAGTTTCGCCGCGACGAGGCAGATCGCGAAGACCAGCCCGACGGACACGGCAGGCCGGATGGGGTCGGCGGTCGACGACTCAGAGGGGGAGCGCCGGTGGGACAGCGACGCTAACCGCGGACTCACTCGCCCTCCGCTACGTGTGCTGCACCGGCCTCGTGGTCGCGGGTGAGCTGGACGATCGCGGCCGCCGCGGCGCGGGCGCCGCTCTCGTCCCGCTCCTCGATCGCGTCGACGAGACGCCGGTGCAGGGCGGCGTGCTCCTCGGCACCGGCGGTGTCCCAGGGCAGACCGCCCAGGGAGGAGGTGAGAGCCGTACCGAGGTGGTCGTACATCTCGATCAGGAGGTCGTTGCCGCTCGCCCGGACGACGGCCCGGTGGAACAGCGCGTCGACACTCTCGGCCGCGGACCTGTCCGCTCCCGCACAGGCCGCGTCGGCGTCGGCCAACAGCTCTCTCAGCTGCCGCAGTTGGTCCTCGCTGCGGCGCAGGGCGGCGGCTCCGGAGGCGTACTCTTCGAGGACGGTACGCAGTTCGAGCACGTTGTTCCGTTGGGCGGAACTCGCTCGCCGCACCATGACCGACTGGAGCTCACTCGACGCGCGGACGTACGTGCCGTCCCCGACCCGGGCTTCCAACAGGCCCAGGTGCACAAGCGCACCGAGCGCCTCCCGCAGCGTGCTGCGCCCGACCCCGAGCTCCTCAATGAGCGCCTGCTCCGACGGGATGCGCGTGCCCACCGGCCATCCGTCTGCCTCGATGTGCGAGCGGAGACTGTCCACGAGCTGCGCGGAGAGGCTGGCCGTCCGCCGCGGTGTACTGATGCGTTTCATGGCGGCAGCATACAGACAAACGTCAGACATTTGAACATCGCATCTTTGATGACGCGTCTTTATGCGCCCCGATCGCGCTTGATCCTCGCGTTGCGTGAGGCCCGAGTGTGGGATGCCCGCGTTCGTGACGATCCCCACGAGCGACTTGGCGGCTTCGGTGGACTTCTGGACCCGTGGGCTGGAGCTCTTCGAGCTGCCCGGCATTCCCGGCAGGCTGGTGCACCTGCGCCGCTGGGCGTCCCAGGATGTACTCCTCGCCCAGGCGGAGGGTGTTCCGGCACAGCCACCGGCGATGAGCTGCAGTTTCGCGTGCGTGCTCAGCCAGATCGACTCCCTCGTCGAAGCCTGTCGCGCGGTGCGCCCTGACTCGGTCGAAGAGCCGCGGGACACTCCCTGGAACACCCGCGACGTGACGGTGACCACGCCCGAAAACACATGCATCGTCTTTACTGCGGCGAAGCCCTTCGATCCGGTCAGTCGGGAGGCACGGAACCTCGCAGCCATCGGAATCACCCCACCGGACGCCGGCCGCGGCGACGGTGAGGAGCGTGCCTGATGCCAGTGACGTCGAGGGCCTGACCGTCGGTCGGGTCTCGGCGCGACAGGGTGTGACGGTCCGCGCGCTGCACCCCTGGGACGAGGTTGAACCTGGTCATCCGGGACGGCGACCGGGTGGTGCTCGCGGAGAAGCTGTTCCCCGTGGCTGAGTTGGCGCATGCTCTGGCGGGCTGGCTTCAGCGGCCGGACGGCGAGCGCGGTGACTTCGTGTTCGACTCGATGTCCTGCGCGGAACCCGGGGTGGCGGGTCGGTTCCGTCTTCGCGCCGGATGCCTGGACCTCGCCGGTCACTTGGGACGCCCTGGCAGCGGAGGCCGGACGCTTTGTGGCTGCCGTCCGCGAGGATATGGCGGAGATCGGTGTCAGGCCCGGTCTGATTCCGGGCCTCTGAGGCCCGGCCGCCTGCGTCTCATCGGCCGGCCTCGTGCACGGCCTGTGGCTGGGGGAGCACACCGTCCGACGAGGCCGGAGAGCCCGGCGAGGCCGACGAAGCCGCGTAGCGCCAGAACGGCCGTACGGTCAGCGCCGCTCCCACGACCAGGACCAGGCAGGCGAGGGCCGCGCCCGACCAGGCGAGCGTGATGCCGGTGGCGGAAGCCATGGCCCCGGCTCGCAGATCGCCCAGGCGCGGTCCGCCGGCGACGACGACCGTGAAGACTCCCTGGAGGCGGCCCCGCATCTCGTCCGGCGCGTAGGTCTGCATGATGGTCTGCCGGTAGACGGCGCTGACCAGGTCGGCGGCGCCCGCGCAGATCAGCAGCCCCACCGTGAGCGTCAGGCTGTCCGTCGCCCCGGCCGCCGCGATGGCCACCGCCCAGGCAGCCACGGCAACGGTCAGGGCACGCCCCTGGCGGCTCACCTTGCCGATCCAGCCGCTGAAGGCGGCGGCCACCAGTGAGCCCACGGCGACGGCCGAGTAGAGCAGTCCCGCACCTCCGTGGAACCGCGTCGAGGCGGCCTCCGGGTACAAAGCCGTGGGCATGGCCAGCACCATGGCGGCGATATCGATCGCGAAGGACATCCACAGAACCGGGTGCGAGCCGATGAAGCGCAAGCCGTCCCACACCATCCGCACGCCCCCTCGCTGCGGGAGGCCCCTTTCCATGCGCAGGGGAGGCAGGCGCACGGTGGAATACAACAGTGCCGTGAACAGGACGGCGTCGACTCCATAGGCCCACGCGAATCCGTGCGGCAGACCGACGAGCACCCCGGCCACCAGCGGACCGGCGACCTGCCCCAGATTCCCGGCGGTGTAATTCAGGGTGTTCGCGGCGGGCACCAGCGCGGCGGGTACGACACGGGGGATGATCGCTCCGCGCGCGGCGGAGGACACGGCGAAGGCGGCGGCCTGCAGCGCCACCAGCCCGAGCAGCAGCCCCACCGACCCGGCGCCCACCAGTGCCTGTACGAACAGGGCCAGGGTGACGGCCCAGGTCACGGTCGCGGAGACCAGATACAGCCGGCGACGGTCGACCCGGTCGGCGATGGCACCGCCGTACAGCCCGAAGACGACGAGCGGAGCGAGACCGACGAGACCGGTCAGGCCGACGTACAGCGACGAGTGGGTCAGGCCGTACACCTGAAGCGGGACCGCCACCTCGGTGATCATGGTGCCGATGTACGAGAGCCCCTGCCCCGCGAGCAAGCGCCGGAAGGCGGGGACGCGCAGGGGGCGGGTGTCGAGAGCGGCACCACGCAGCCGTGCGGACAACCTCTTCCTCTTCGTGGAGGGCTTACCGCGCTGCGTCCTTGCAGGACCGGGCGTTTCTGCAGGACCGGGCGTTTTTGCGGTGCTGGGCGAAGGTGCCGGGCTGGGTGTCTCCGTGGGCATGCCCCACAGCCTGACGCGTCCGGGCATTGGCGGGCTTCCGTAATTCCGCCGTTGACTTTCGTAGAACGGCCACACCGGTGACCGCCCCAGCCTCCCGTAGGAGCGGCAGCGCAGCGCTGCACTGCTGACCGGAAACGGCGAACCGATTTCCTCCCGGTACGCTCTCGAAAGATGTCGGAGAACACCTCATCGGGAACGCGGCAGGCCATCACACGGCACGACCACCTCGCCGGGGAGACGATCGGCCGCCACCGCCACCCGTTCCACCAGTTGATTTACGTCAGCACCGGCGTCCTGGCCGTGCGGACCGAGGCGGCGTCCTGGGTCGCCTCCAGTGCCCGGGCGATGTGGACCCCGGCAGACACCTGGCACGAACACCGGGTGTACGGCATCAGCCGGGTGCACACCTACGGCTTTTCTCCGGACGACGCACCGCTCCCCACCTCGACGCCCATGGTCGTCTCCGTCGACCCGCTGCTGCGCGAACTCCTCATCGCGGGCAGCGAACCCGGCCTGGCCCCGCCCGAGGCCCGACGACTGCTGGCCGTCGTGCACGACAGGCTCAAACGCTCGCACGTACAGCCGCTCACCCTGCCCACTCCGCAGGACCCCAGACTGGTCCGCGCGTGCTCGCTGGTCGCGAAGGACCTGGCGCGGCCGCGCACCGCGAAGTGGCTGGCCCGGCGTTCCGGCGTGAGTGAACGCACCTTGTCGCGCTTGTTCCGCAACGAATTCGGCATGACGTACCCGCAGTGGAGGACCATCACCCGCGTCTTCCACGCCATGATCCTGCTCGCCGAAGGACGCTCGGTCACCGAGTCCGGCCGAAGCTGCGGGTGGGCGACCACCAGCGCATTCATCGACACATTCACCCGCACGGTCGGCCAGACACCCGGGGGCTACCGGGCAACAGCTCGCGGGACCGCCGACTGGCAGCGTGCCCCGGAGTTTCCATCGCGCTAGGGCATGTTTCGGACGGGGATCTTGAGCCGTGCGTACAGGCCGTATCCAGCAAGTCGGGCAGCAGAAGCGCAACCGCCCCGAGCTGGTCCTGCCGCCGCAGCCTGACTGGCTACTGGCTACTGTACGGCTGAGGCGCTCGGCCAGGGTGCGGAGCCGTGTCCCTACTGTCGGCCGGACACGGGGCTGGGGTCCTCGGTTGAGATGCCGGTCAGCAGCCCGCGCCGTGGGCTCGTACTCCCGCAGGAAGGCGCGACCGATGCTCTCTGCAGCGAAGGTGGACATCTTTGAGCGCCGTCACAATCACCAGGGCATGACGTGCACGAAGGTTGCCCAGGAGGCGCGGTGCAGCCCGCACAGCGTGTACCACGTCGCCTACGTGCCCGCGGGCGGTACCCTGGCGCTGGACGGGCAGATCGGCCGGGCCATAGTCGAGTGCGCCGACGTGGGCGAAACCTCGCCCGACGCGTACGGCCGCGACGGCGGGCCACTGACGTTCCCGCTGGTTGCACAGGCCCCGGCACCGGCCGGTATACCTCCTCGATGCCGAGCCCGGGCTTCGCCGACCGCCTGCGTACCCGCAACCCCGGCTGCAGCATGGGCAGATGATCCGAACCACTCGACAGGCCGGCCGCAACCGCTGGCTTCCGGGCCGTATCTTCACCGTCATGACAGCCAACCGGAGGTTACGTCCCGCCGCGGATGACCGGGAATTGCGGATGTGGAAGGTCGGCCGGGCACTGACCTCCGCCTTCGTCGCCGCGGTCCTTGTCGCGGGCGGCATCTTCTACGGGCTGGTGGTGCTGCTGGGCTTCAGAGGTATCGACGACACCGCCAAGCTCGACGCCAAGACGCTTTTCGACCTGGTGAAGCTCTCCTTCGGGGTGGTCGCCGGGGCCGGTGCGCTCGTCGCTCTGGTGGTCGCCTACCGTCGCCAGCGCGTCGACGAGGCCGGCGCCCACCGCGAAGCGACCCGGCTCCACACCGAGCGCTTCTCTCAGGCGGTCGACAAGCTCGGCTCGGATTCCCCGGCCGTCCGGCTGGGCGGGGTCCATGCACTGGCCGGCCTTGCCGATGACGCCCCTGACGACAGCCTGCGCCAGACCTGCATCGATGTGCTGTGCGCCTACCTCCAGCTCCCCTTCACCCCCGACCCCGGTGACGACCCGGCCCATCAGGAGGAGCGCCACCGCTACCTGGCCTTTCGCAAGGTCCGGCACACGATCCTGCGTATTATCGGCGACCACTACCGGCGCCCGCAGGCCGCCCGCCGCTCCTGGCAGGGCTATGACCTCGACCTCACCGGCGTCACCATCGACGGCGGCATGAACTTCAGCGGCGCGGTGTTCTCAGGTGGCACGGTGAACTTCAGCGGTGCGATGTTCTCCGATGGCGCGGTGAACTTCAGCGGCGCGACGTTCACCGGCAGCACGGTGAACTTCCACGATGCGAAGTTCTGCGGTAGCACGGTGCGCTTCGGCGGTGCGATGTTCTCCAATGGCGAGGTGTGCTTCACGGGAGCGCTGTTCTCCGGTGGCACGGTGCGCTTCGGCGTCGCGTCGTTCTCCGGTGGCACGGTGTCCTTCGAGCGCGCGGTGTTCTCCGGTGGTGCGGTGGACTTCGGCAGCTCGGTGTTCTCCGATGGCACGGTGGACTTCAGCGGTGCGACGTTCGCTGGTGGCACGGTGTACTTCCACGTTGCGACGTTCTCCGGCGGCACGGTGACCTTCGGGCGTGCACAGTTCTCCGGTGGCGCGGTGGACTTCAGCGGTGCGGCGTTCTCCGGCGGCGCGCTGACCTTCAGGCGTGCGGTGTTCTCCGGTGGTGCGGTGGACTTCGGCGGTGCGACGTTCTCCGATGGCGAGGTGTGTTTCACGGCAGCGCTGTTCTCCGGGGGCACGGTGGCCTTCGGCAGCTCGGCGTTCTCCGGCGGGACGGTCGTCTTCAGGGAAGCGTGGGGTTCGGTTCCCCGGGGGCTCCTCGCTGCCGTCGGCTCTCCTGTTCCTGCGACAGTCGCCCTTGCCTCCGCCTGGCTACCCCCAAGTCCATAACGCTGAGGACTGATCGGTCGTCTACGCCTCGCCCGCCTCGTGCCGGAACGTCTCCTCAGCGTCGGGTCATCCAGAAGGCCGTCGCTCCGGAGGAGACGGCGCCCGCCAGGAAGACCACGGGCTCCACCGCAAAAAATGTTCTCGCGGATCCCAAAGGCCAAGGCCAGCAAGCTGGAGAACAGTAAGCAGACGGCTACGGCCGACGGCCTGGGCGCATGGGGCGCAGGGGACCGGCCAACCCGAGGCGTACGAGGAACTGCTCACCCGCCTGCGGGGATTCGAGTCGCACATCCGCTTATGGCGCCGCCAGCTGTCCGCAGGACACGAGCCCGTCCAGAACGCCGTCACCGTCGAGCACGAACGGACACGGTTTCTGACCACCTGGGAGAACTGTCTGATCACCGGCATGGTGCAGATTCCCGAGTACGCGCGGCAGCCGCCGGGAATGCGTTCCGTCTCCAGCAGTGCCGGAACAGCGTCGGTGAGTTCGGCCGCGAATCAGGAGGTCGACGCGGTTCCACTCTGGGCGCCACGAGCTGGACGGTGGTCTCCGGAGCGATGAGGCAGACCAGGGCGTCCCCGGCGAGTGGCAGGTCGGGTGGTGCGCGTCGCGCTTGAGGCGCCCGCTGACGCCGGGGACGGCGGGCTTGACTGTTCAGATGCCAGTTCCCTTGCGGCGGTCAACGTGCTTGGGCTGGTCCTGCTGCCCAGAACAGCATCAGCGCGAAAGCCCGCCGCGCAGGCTCGCTCTCCCCTGATGGGGCCGCTGCTCGTCGGCTTCATCCTGGGGGTGGTGACCTACGGTGGCGGGCCCCGGCGTCCTCGACGCCGGCCTGCTGGGCGGCGGCCTGGTGGAGGTGGATCGCTTCGACGCACCACGGTGGGACGCGGAGGCGCGGCAGTATCCGGGGGTGGAACCAGGCGAGCATGATGCCTTCGGTGACCTGGATGCGGGCGGCGTCTCCGTTCCAGGAGGCGGTGAAGACTTCGATGTCCGCCCGGCCGTTGCCCTGTTGCACTGTGGCCAGGGGGCGCAGGTCGGGCAGGACGAGGCCGGCTTCTTCGTGGAGTTCGCGGGTAATGGCCTTGTGTGGGGTCTCGCCAGCTTCCAGTTGGCCGCCGAGGAAGCTCCAGTGGCCGGGCCAGCAGATGCCGTCGATGTTGTCACGCAGGTGCAGCAGGTAGGCGCCGTCGCTGTTGCGGATCGCTGCCGCCACACCCATGGACACTCCTTGGCTCGCCGGTGTGTCCACCGTACGCGCCTGGGGCGTGGGTGGCTGCCACCGCCTCCTACACCGAGGCCACCGGGCGCCGCCTCTTCTGCGCCGTCGCCGACCTGGGCAGCGTGGCCGGATGGATGTCCTTCGACGCCGGAGCGCACGTCAGCGCGCAACGGCTCTTCATCGCCGCGCTGCACGCCGCCAGCGAGGGCGGCGACCGGCAGTTGGGCGCGCACATCCTCCAGTGCATGGCCCGGCAGATGTCCCACCTGGGGCACGTCGAGGACGTCCTCGAACTCGTCGCCCTCGCCCAGTACGGGGCGCGCCGGCACGCCGGCCCCGGCACCCGCGCCATCCTCGCCGCGCTCCACTCCCGCTTCAGCGCCCTGTGCGGCGACCTGGAAGAGAGCCGGCGGGCGGCCGGGGAGGCCGAGAACGCCTTCACCCGCATCCGCCCGGACGACGAGCCGCCGCACACCGCATTCTTCGACGAGGCGGAACTGTCGGCCACCCTCGGCGTCGCCCACCAGATCGCCGCCAAGCACGCCTCCGGCCACCGTCGCACCCACCGGGCCGAGCAGTCCCTCGTCCTGCTGGCCAACGCCCTGCGGCTACGGCCCGAGGGCCGCGTACGGTCTCGCGCGTTCGATCACATCGGCCTCGCCCGCACACACCTGGGCCGTCGGCGAACTGGCCGGGGCCTGCCAGGAGACGACCACCGCGCTCACCATCGCCGAGGGCCTGCACAGTTCCCGCATCACCGACCGGCTCAGCGAACTGCACGAAGAGACCGAGCCATATGCGGGCAGCAGCGACATCAGCGCTCTGCGTGAGCGTCTGGAGGACGTGGTCGCCACCGGGCGCTGAAGGGGGTGTTCTCGCCTGCGCGCTGCCCCTGGTTACGGGGGCGGGGGCCGGGCCCTCGCCGGTGACGGAGACGTTGTGCGCGCGGGTGGACGGGCTGCTGGTGAGTCGTCAGCGAGACCGATGTTGAGGTCGGCGCCTTGACCGCGGGTCAGGACAGGGTTCCGAGTGCCGGTCGCTCGCTGCCGTAGGCCGCGGCCATGGGAGAGCTGCCGTCGGTGACGAATGTCTTGATGCCCGCCAGGTAGGCGTCACGGTCGATCAGCCCGTCGCCGTCACTGTCGAGGGCGTCGAAGGCCGCGGCGACGCCGGTTCCAGCGTTCCCCGCGGCGGTACGCAGGCGGATGAACTCGCCGCGGTCCAGACGCCCGTCGGCGTCGCTGTCGGCGATGTCGAACAGGGACCCCAGCGCGGGCCGGCAGGAGCGCTCGAACGCCTCATGTCCCACCCAGGTGCGGTACTCCTCGAAGGTCACGCGGCCGTCCTGGTCGGCGTCCATGTCCGCGAAGACCGCTTCATGGGCAGCCCGCGCGGCGGTGACGACCGGATGATGGGCGTCGCGTTCCAGGGCCGACGCCACGCGGTCGACTCGTGCGAGGTATTCCGCGTGGGTAATGGCGCCGTCACCGTCCACGTCCAACATGGCGAAGATACGGTGCTGCGGTGAGTCGGACAGGGGATGGGACACGGTGCTTCCTCCCAGCTGATTCCACGGGCGCTCAGCCGTCAAGATACCCACCGAAAGCATAGAAAACGCACATTCCGCTAGTGTCGGGCAAGAAGGCTCGCCGGGGATCGGAACGGCGTACTCGTGGGGAAGTCAGGCGCGAGGCCGCCGGACTCCCGAGGAGGATTGGTCGACCGCTTCGCAGGGGGAGTACTCGTCACCGGGCCGATGGCGCGTCGGCAGCGGGCGGGGGCGACGCGGGCTCAGTAGGTGCCGTATCGGGCAGGTAGCCGCGTCGGCGGAGTTCTTCCACCAGGTGCTGGCTCAGCTTGCGAAGGTCGGCTGTGGCTTCGCCTGCCGGCGGAGCGGACCAGGATCACGGCGTCTTGCTCAGGGCTTCCATGGCCTGTTTGCAAGCCGCTGCGGCCTGCGCGGTCGCCTCCGCGCACAACCGGCAGTGCGCAGGCATGCTGCACATGCTGGTCACAGGACTCGTGGCTGCGCTGACACGCCAGTACGCAGGCCTGCAGCTGTGCTGCGAGCAGCGTCGTTTCGGGGTTACTGCCCCGAGTGAGGACCCGCCGCGTCGCCACAGCGATGTCTGCGCAGTCCAGGTCCCTGTCGATCGACATCCGCAGTTCGTCCACCTCCTTCTCCGCGAGCATTCCGCTCGCGCAAGCAGCCGTGGCCTGCTCGCACGCCAGCAGCGCGTCGACGGTCTGCGTGAGGGTGTCGTTGTCCAGGTGATCGGAACGGGAAGCCAGGCTGTTGAACAGCTCACGGGTCTGCATCCTCATCACCACCTTGTCCGGAAGGAACCTGTCCTCCGACGCTAGCCCCGCCCCCACCCGCCGGGAAGTACCCACACAACATCCCTATCCGAGCTAAACGCATAATTCAGACGGGTTCCGCTAGGTGTATTGGCCCAGAGGGTTGTTCACGCGGCTGATCGGTGGCTGGCAGCCGAGTGCGGTGTGGCAGCGGCGCACCATTTGTGGGCCGTGACGCGGGAGACGCCCATATCGGCGGCGACATGCGCAACCGGGCGGCCTGTGCGGACACGCTCGATGAGCGGCCGCCTGCCGTGAATGGTCAGCCGGGCATTACGGTGAGACACGAAGACCTCCGTGCGGTGCAGTCCTAGTCAGCTCCACCACACCGGAGGTCTTCGCCACGATCAAGCCCCGACATCGTTAACAATGCTCGTGATCAATACACCTAGGCGCTGTTTCTCGGATCTTCGGACGCGGAAGGGGTGTCGACGTCAGGCTGGAGGCATGGGTCGTGGGGATCTGGCGAACGCGGAGTGGGGCCGCCTGGAGTCGTTTCTGCCCCGGGGCGGGACGCGTGGAGGCCGGTGGAGTGACCACCGGCCGGGGTGCTCTACCGGGTGCGGACCGGCGTGCAGTGGCGGGACCTGCCCGAGCGGTTCGGGCCCTGGGAGACCGTCTATAAGCGTCATCGCCGCTGGTCGGCGGACGGCACCTGGAAGATGCTGCTGGCGCAGATCCAGGCCGCCGAGGACGCGGCGGGCCGGGTCGACTGGGACGTGTCGGTGGTCTCCACCGCGGTGCGAGCCCATCAGCATGCCGCCGGCGCCCGCAGGGCACCGCTGCCCGCGGCTTTTCAGAAAGGGGCCCGCGCAGGGACGAACGAGGCCGATCCGGTTCTGCGGAGACTGGCCGTCCGGCTGGAGGAGGTGGTCGCCTCGGCGAGTGCCTGGGACGCTCCCGCGGCGGCCTCACCACCAAAATTCACCTCGCCGCCGACGGACGGTGCCGGCCCCTCGCCCTCCCGCTGACTCCCGGTCACTATGGCGACGGCCCGCAACTCGAGTCAGTACTGCAGCAGATAGCCGTCCCCCGCCTCGGAGTCGGGCGGCCGCGCTCCCGGCCTGAGCATGTCCTGGCCGACAAGGCTTACACGTCCCGGTACAACCGCCGCTACCTGCGACGCCGCGGGATCGCCCACCCCATCCCCGAGCGGCGTGACCAGCGCAGAAACCGGCTCAACCGCGGCTCCCGCGGCGGTCGACCCACCGGATTCGACGGCGAGCGCTACCAGAAACGCAACACCGTCGAGCGAGCCGACAACCGCCTGAAAGGCTTCCGCGCCGCCGCCACCCGCTACGACAAGCGGGCCTACCTCCACCTCGGCACCGTCACCCTCGCAGCACTCATCATCTGGCTCCGCACATGATCCGAGAAACAGCGCCTAGTGGTCTGATCACGCTGCTACCTGCAGGCGCTGGGCATGCCTCGTCGATGTCGTCGTCCTCCTGGTAGGGGGCTGAAGGGCGCAGAGGGCGTGGGTGATCGAGACCGGAGGTGTGGTGCGGCGACGGCCGTGCCACCAAGGCAGCAGCTTTGTAGGAGTCCCGCTACGACGTCGAGCACGATCATCGCAGGCGCGCCGGCTCCGGCCTGACTCGCCGCATGGTCCGCACGCGGAGCGAGGCCGGTCTACTTATGTAGCGGCCGGGCCGATATGACGCTCTGCCCCGCCCGGCGCGGTGACGTTTTCCGGCTGCCGATCCCTGCCCGTCAGGCCCACTTCACCGGTGGGCGGTCCGCGGCCAGTTGGCCGTGATCGACTGGGAGACGAGTGGGAAAACGGCAAGCCAGGCCTCTGCGAGCTTCTACCGGTAGGTGCCGGGAACTGCGAGAAACTGCCGGTTGTGCACGGTGACGAAGCCTGGCCCGCACAGTAGGGCCGGGCTTCGTGGATGAGCGCGCGTCCGCTGCTACCGCACTACCCGGCGAGGCGTCCGGGGGCGGGGTGGGTACGGGCAACGGCCGCTGGTAACCCGACGCACAGGGCGGGTAGTTGATCGAGCTACAGGTGTAGGTGGCGCCCGCGACCCGCCGCCACCGGCGCTCGCGACTGCTGCCGCGCCGTCCTGCGCATCCTTGCCACCTTCGCATGCGCCCCTCCTGCAGTGTCATGAGGCCGCCAACCACCGTACCCCCGCCGGTCATTGGGCTGGGCGCTGGCGCGCACGCCCGGCGCGAGTAGCAGTCCCCTTTACAAAAGTGCCCCCGTTGCCCCGATCTTCGGCAGTGCGGAAACGATCACCCTTGTCGCGAATGGGCACGATGCCCCCATGAGCCGTACTTGCCCAGGGAGTTCACATGATGCGTCGAGTCCGGACCCGGTCCGCGACAGCGTCACCGACCCGGCCGGCCGCCGTCCGCGACCGGGGGCTCCGCGGGCGAGCGGCACTGGCACGGCGAGCCCTCCCGGTGTCCACCGGAGGTCGACCCGCCGCCCCCGTTCCCCGCACGTGCTCTCGCCGTGTGGTTGTTTCCCCACTGAGGAGAACTGATGAAGCGCATCTCGATGGCCCTGGCCTCCGTCGGCACCGCCCTTGTCCTGACCGTCGGCCTGGCGGGCAGTTCCTATGCCTCCGCTGACGGTGTCTTCCTGTACACCACCGCGGGCGGTGATCAGGAGACCCTCGACAATCCCTCCCTCGACCGCTGCTACAACCGCGCGGGTGACGGGCACGCCGTGAACCAGACCAACCGGACCGCTCTGGTCTTCCGGCGTGCCGGCTGTGTCGGGAGTGCGGAGCGGATCAGGCCGAAGCAGCACGCCTTCGACATCACCTTTGAAAGTGTGGAATTCCCCAGCTGATCCTGCGGCGGTGGGCCTCCGGGCCCACCGCCCCCGCCCGTACGTTTCCCCCTCTGAAAGGCCCCGCAGTGAATCGCTCCTCCCTTGCCGTGAGCATGGTGGCCGCCGTGGCCCTGGCCCTGCAGCCGGGCACTGCATGGGCCACGCGGGGCCTGTTCACCTATACGCCCCCGCCGGTCGAGGAGGCGCTGCAAGCGCCCCGTGTCGGCACCTGCTACGCGATGGAGGGCGACGGTCCGGTCGAGAATCAGACGCGTTATGAGGCCCAGCTCTTCCGGGGTGCCAACTGCTCCGGTCTGGAAGGCGTCCTCCAGCCGGGGCAGCGGCAGCGGAATGCCGTCTTCAGCAGCGTGCGCTTTGTCGGGCACGGCTCCGCCGGCGGCTACTTCTCCTATTCTCTGGCTCCGCTTCGGGAGGTGCTGGCGAATCCGCAGGCCGACCGATGCATCGATATCCGCGGCGAGGGTCATGCCGCCAACCGCACCGACAAGGTGGTGCTGCTGTTCACCAGGCCGGGTTGTCCCGGCACGGCGGACGCCAAGATCTACGCGAACGAGCAGGTCTCCCACAGTCGTTTCGAGAGTGTGGAATTCGTCAGTTGAGTGGAGGGGGCCTCCATAGCCCGGATGCGGCCCGCCGACCCCACCGGTGTCACCGTCCCCGCCCGCCGCTCGCGGCACCGCACGCAAACGCAGAAACACCCCGGACCGTATTGACGGACGGGGTGTTTCTCTGCGTATATTGGGCGTTTCCATGTCTGATGAATTTCTTCATGCATGGTTAGCCACTAGAAGACACGGTATCCGAGCGGAGCTGAATTGTCAAACGAGGAATTGCGGCAGGAGCAGGAATTCACCGATCTGCTCTACGAGCGCCTCGCCGAACTGCGGGCCGGAACCGAGTCCGCCGTCAAGCGGGCGCTGCCGCTGGAGGGGAACAACTTTCAGGCGCGGCTGGAGCGCGATGTGACGGTGGCCGAGCAGTCCGGGCTGCTGGCCGCCCTCGACGCGGGGGAGAACGGCCTGTGCTTCGGGCGGCTGGCGTTCCAGGACGGCGCCGACCACCACATCGGCCGGATCGGCATCCGCCGGGACGACGCGGACCGTACGCCGCTGGTCGTCGACTGGCGGGCCGAGGTCGCCCGTCCGTTCTACCTCGCCACCGGGCACACCCCCATGGGGCTGCGCCGCCGGCGGCACATCACCACCTCGGGGCGGCGGGTCACCGCCCTGCACGACGAGATCCTGGACCTCACCGACACCGAACGCACCGGGCATGAGGGCACCGACGCGGACGCCGTGCTCCTGGCCGCCCTGGACGCCGCCCGTACCGGCCGGATGCACGACATCGTGCAGACCATCCAGGCCGAGCAGGACCGCATCATCCGCGCCCCGCACCGCGGTGTGCTGGTCGTGGAGGGCGGTCCGGGCACCGGCAAGACCGCCGTCGCCCTGCACCGCGCCGCCTACCTGCTGTACGAGCACCGCGAGCTGCTGGCCCGCCGGGCCGTGCTGATCGTCGGCCCCAACCCGGCCTTCCTCGGCTACATCGACGAGGTGCTGCCCTCGCTCGGCGAGACGGGCGTCCTGCTCGCCACGCCCGCCGAGCTGTTCCCCGGCGTGGTCGCGACCGGCACCGACACCCCGCGGGCCGCCGAAATCAAGGGCGGCGCGGCGATGGCGGACGCGCTGGCGGCGTACGTACGCGACCGGCAGGCCCTGCCCGAACCGGCCCTCGTAATCGACCACGAGGACGGCGAGCTGGTGCTGGACGCGGAGATCGCGGCGGCGGCCCGGGAGCACGCGCGCGCCACCCGGCTGCCGCACAACCTGGCCCGCCCGTACTTCGCGTTCCACGTCATCGACGCGCTCACCGCGCAGCTGGCCGACCGGATCGGCGCCGACCCCTACGGCGGCCCGAACCTGCTCGGCCCGGACGACATCGCGCAGCTCGGCAAGGCGGTGGCGGCCGCTCCCGAGGTGCACGCCGCCATCCAGGAACTGTGGCCCTCGCTCACGCCGCAGCAACTGGTCGCCGATTTCCTCGCCGAGCCCGTGCACCTGCCGGACGCCGACGCGGACGCCATCCGCCGCACGCCCGGCCACCACGGGCCCTGGCCGGCCGAGGACGCGTGGACGCCCGCCGACGTGCCGCTGCTGGACGAGGCCGCCGAACTCCTCGGCGAGGACGACTCCGCGGCGCGCGCCGCCGAGGAGGCCGAGCGTCAGGAGCGGATCAAGTACGCGCAGGGTGTGCTGGACCTCTCGTACGGCTCCCGCACCCAGGAGTTCGAGGACAAGGACGACGAGGACTCCGAGGTGCTGGCCGCGCACGACCTGATCGACGCGGACCGGCTCGCCGACCGGCAGGAGGAGGCCGACCACCGCAGCGCCGCCGAGCGGGCGGCGGCCGACCGCACCTGGGCGTTCGGCCACATCATCGTGGACGAGGCCCAGGAACTGTCCGCGATGACCTGGCGGCTGCTGATGCGGCGCTGCCCGACCCGCTCGATGACACTGGTCGGCGACCCGGCGCAGACCGCGGAGCCGGGCGGCTGCGGCACGTGGGAGACGATCCTCGCGCCGTACGTGGACGACCGCTGGGAGCACGTGCGGCTGGGCGTCAACTACCGGACACCGCGCGAGATCATGGACATCGCCGCGGCGGTGCCCCGCTCCGTGCACCCCGGCTTCGAACCGCCCAGCTCGATCCGCTCGACCGGCGTACGCCCCTGGGCGCTCGGGGCCGCCGCCGGCGACCTGCCGCGGGCGGTCGCCGACGCGGCCGTACGGGAGACCGTCGGCGGCGCGAAGCCCCGTGCGCAGGAAGGGGAGCTCGGCGCCGACGGCGCGGCGGAGGGCCGGCTCGCGGTCATCGCCCCGCAGCCGCACCACGCCGCCCTGTACGCCACGCTGTCCGCCGCCCTGCCGGAGGTGTCCGCCGGGCAGGACGTCGATCTGACCCGCCCGGTCGTGCTGCTCGACCCGCGGCAGGCCAAGGGCCTGGAGTTCGACACCGTGCTCGTGGTCGAACCAGCAGAGTTCGGCACGAGCGACCTGTATGTGGCGCTCACCCGGGCCACCCAGCGGCTGGGCGTGATACACGCGGCGGCGCTCCCGGAGGCGCTGCGGTCGCTGGCGGAGGCAGCACCGCACCGGGAGGCGGTCGGCGCCTGACCGTACGGTACGGCCTGCCTCCCCGGCCGGGGCCCGGACGGTACGGGGCGCCGCACACCGCGTGCGGCGCCCCGTACCGGTGGTTCCGCCGGCCGAATTGCCGGTGCCCGTACCGGCGGCTCCACCGGCCGATTTGCCGAACCGGCAAAGACCCTTGGGCACGGCGCGAATTCCCCTCGATGATCGCAGTGGCGACGCGCCGCACGGCGCCGGACGACCGGACGAGGAGACCGCCATGCCCCAGCCCACCGACACAGCCACCCCGCCCCACGACGGACACCGCGCGGCGCACCGGCTGGTGGACGTCCCCGGCGGACGCATCCACTTGGTCGAGCAGGGCACCGGACCGCTGGTGCTGCTGCTCCACGGCTTCCCCGAGACCTGGCGCTCCTGGCGGCACCAGCTGCCGGCCCTGGCCGCCGCGGGCTTTCGCGCGGTCGCCCTGGACGTCCGCGGATACGGGCGCTCCTCGAAGCCGGCCGAGGTCGCGGCGTACCGGATGACGGCACACGTCGCCGACAACGTCGCGGTCGTGCACGCCCTGGGCGAGGACACCGCGACCGTCGTCGGCCACGACTGGGGTGCCACCATCGCCGCCAACACCGCGCTGCTGCGGCCCGATGTCTTCACCGCCGTGGGACTGCTGGGCGTGCCGTACGCACCCCGCAACGGCGTCCGGCCGACCGACGCCTTCGGCATGGTCGGCGGCGACGAGGAGTTCTACGTCGGCTACTTCCAGCGGCCCGGCCGGGCGGAGGCGGAGATCGAGCCGGACGTCCGCGGCTGGCTGGCCGGCTTCTACGCCAGCCTGTCCGCCGACACCATGGCCCCCGACGGCAGCCCCAGCTGCTTCTTCGTGCCGTCCGGCCGGAAGATGGCCGACCGGTTCGTCCGCGACGCCCGCCCGGCCTGGCTCTCGGAAGCCGAACTCGACGCCCTGGCCGAGGAGTTCGAGCGTACGGGCCTTACCGGAGGGCTCAACCGCTACCGCAACGTCGACCGGGACTGGGAAGACCTCGCCCCCTGGGACGGCGCCCCCCTCACGCAGCCCTCCCTCTTCATCGGCGGCGAACACGACTCGTCCACCACCTGGATGGCCGACGCCATCGAAGCCTTCCCCGCCGCCCTCCCCGGTCTCTCCGCCGCGCACCTGCTCAAGGGCTGCGGGCACTGGGTCCAGCAGGAGCGGCCCGACGAGGTGAACCGCATCCTGACCGGCTGGCTCCGCTCGCTGACCTGACCGGCCCCAGGGCCTACTGGGCGCTCGCGGTCGGCCGGACGACGAGTTCGTTCACGTCGACCTCCGCGGGCTGCCCGACCGCGAAGGCGATGGCGGAGGCGACCGCGGCGGCCGGCATGGCCACCGCGCGGTAGTCCCGCATCGCCTGCCGGGCCAGCGGATCGCCGATGCCGTCGGCGAGTTCGGACTCGGTGACGCCGGGGGAGACGACGGTGACGCGGATGTCCCCGCCGGACTCCTGCCGCAGCCCTTCGGAGAGCGCGCGTACCGCGAACTTCGTGGCGCAGTAGACGGCGGCGGTGGGCGACACCTCGTACGCGCCGACCGACGCGATGTTCACGAAGTGCCCGCCGCCCTGCGCCCGCATCACGGGCAGGGCGGCGGCGATCCCGTGGAGCACACCGCGCACGTTCACATCGAGCATCCGGTCCCACTCCTCGGTGCGCAGCGCCTCCAGCGGCGACAGCGGCATCACACCGGCGTTGTTGACGAGGACGTCGATCCGCCCGTAGGCGGCACGCGCGGCGTCCACGAAGGCCCGTACGTCCGCGGCGTCGGTGACGTCCAGCCGCCGGTACGCCGCCGTGTGCCCGTCGGCGGTGAGCCGTTCGGCCAGCGCCGCCAGCCGCTCGGTGCGCCGTGCGCCGAGGAAGACGCGATGGCCGTCGGCGGCCAGCCGGCGCGCGGCCGCCTCGCCGATGCCGCTGCTCGCACCGGTGATCAGGACGACCTTGCCGGGGGTGGTGGCGTCCGTGGGCCCGTCGCCGTGCGTGCTCAGGGTGGAGTTCATGCCGTGCCTTTCAAGGGGTGTTCACGTGCTTGCCCTATGAGGCTGCGGCAGGGCGTACGGTCCAGCCAGGACGGACCGTGCCTGGGGGGCTCGTATCCGGGTGTCCCGCACCCCCTCTCCTCACTCGTAGCGCGCGACGAGTGCTGCGGCGTCCTCGGCATCGAGGCCGACCCCGAACTCCTCACTCAGCACGACGGGCAGTTCCTTCGCCGCCACCTGACGTCTGTCCGTCGAGAGATCCGGGAGATACGTGGTGAGTTGGGTGTGGTGCAGAACGAGCCGCCGGTCGGCTGCGGACTTCTGGACCAGCAGCGTGCCGTGGAAGGGCGACAGCGGGTGCGTGGAGGTGAAGTGGCTGGTCACGGTGAAGTCGATGGGGAAGCGCGGCTCGGTTCCGATGGCGTACAGGTCGAACCAGCCGTCCTGCCGCAGCCGCCGCAGCACCAGCGGGCCCTGCGTGCCCGGCGTCGGGCCCTCCTCGCGCGCCAGGGTGTACGTCCAGCCGCCCTGCCGCAAGATCTCGCCGTCCCGCAACCGCAGGGGAGCGCGGGGGCTTTCGGCGCCGAAGCCGACGTCGGTGAACCACTCCGCGCCGTCGAGTTCCACCCGCAGCGACGCGTGGGTGGCCGGGCGGGTGCGGGGCTCGTGCATGCGTACGCGCGAGGCGGTCGCCGTGAAGGTGAAGCCGATCGCTTCCAGCGCCGCGGCGTACAGAAGCGTGTGCTCGCAGCAGGTGCCGCCGCGCGGGCGCCGGACCATTTTCGCCTGGAGGGATTCCACGTCGAGCCGGACCGTCCGGCCCAGGACGACTTCCAGGTTCTCGAAGGGGAGCGCGGTGAGGTGCGCGGCGTGCAGCGCGGTCAGCACGTCCAGCGTCGGTGCGCGTTCGCCCGCGTACCCGATGCGTGCCAGATAGGCATCGAGGTCCAGCCGCTCCCCGCCCCACACGGAGCTCTCCGGGCTGCCCACGGTCCTCCTCGACGTTCGGTCCCGTACGAACCGTTCATCAGACCTCTTCCGGCCCCGCGTACAGCACCGCGTGGGGGTGGTGGCAGACCGGGCACGAGGTCCCTTCCAGTACCTGGGAGAACTTGTACCGGCTGAGCTTCCCGCAGGACCGGCACCGGGCGGTCCAGGGCGTGTGGCGCCCGGGGAAGGGCTCACAGGGAAGGAGGCCGGCCTGCCGCATCAGCGCCGCCGCTCTGTCCAGGGAGGTCGTGCGGCGCTGACCGGCCCGCGCCGCAGGTCTCGGCGACCGCTCCTCGTGGTGACCGGCCCGGCGCCACGCCTGCTCCCACGCCGGGAAGTCCTCCTCCGCGACTTCGCAGGCGATCAGGTAGGCGTAGAGCTGGTGGAGCGAGGAGAGCGTCTGCTTGCGTTCGCGGATGCGCCAGGCGGACATCCGCGAGAGCGGCGCGTACGTCCGGGCCAGCCGCTCCGCCCGCGCCTCCATCGTCCGCAGCGACGGGGCGCCGTCGTCCTCCCAGGCCCGCCGCAGGACCGCCGCCAGGTCCCCGGGAGTACGGACCAGGCTCAGCAGCGGCGCTTCCGTACGGCGGGTCCGCCCCGGCCGCCCGGCCTTGCGCCACAGGTCCTCCGCCGTGTCGAGGTCCATACCGCAGACCGCGGCGATGTCCCGGATCACCGGCCACGGCGGCCTGATCCGGCCGGCTTCCGCCCGCTGGACCGTCGTGAGCGACCGGCCGATCTTGTGCGCGAGTTCCGGCCGGGACAGGTCGCGCCGGGAACGGGCCCGGCGCAGCTCCAGCGCGAGCCGGCCCGCCCCGTGGTTCGGCGTCAGGACCGGCGCCATCGGGCGCCCCCGTCGGCGCGGCATCGCCGGGCATCACGCCGGGCCGCAGGACAGCAGGGCCCGCCCGGCGCCGCGCACCGTACGCCCCTGCCCGGCCTGGATCACGGTCACCGCGAGCAGGCCGGCGCTGGTGAGCACGGCCGTCACCTCGGGCAGCGGCAGGCCGCGCAGGGTCATGAGCACCGCCAGCGCGATGATCACGATGACGATGGCGGTCTCTCCCGGGCCGAAGCGGGACCGGACCGTGCCGCACGCGGCGACGGACTGCTGGACAGACATGAGCGACTCCCTGATTCCCCACCGGCGCGTCGCGCGGCCGGGTGTGTACGGCATACGTCGACTGGCTCCCACCAGATGCCGCGGCGGCGGTCCGCTCCGCCGTGCGCGGTGGACCAAATCGTGCCAGTGCACAGAGTGCTCCCGCGCCTGCTCCGCGTTGTTCGTTCACTCCCGTCCCGTCGGTACGGAAGTGGGCCCCCTGGCAAATTCCCCAGGCGTTGGCCATGGCCTCTGGCGGGTGTGACGAGCGGTCCGACGGCTGACCAGCCGCGACCCGCCGGCCACCAACCGGAACGTGCCGCTCCGCAGGGCGCCGGGCGCCCGTTCCTCCATTCTTGGCCCACTTCGGTTGACGGTGCTGCCGCCGGACCGCCCCCGGAGGGCGGCGTGTTCCCTTCCGGTGGCCGGAGCGAGCACCGGCAACCGGGCGGCGGCGGGGGCGTTCCGCTGCCTCGCCGCCCGTTACCCCGCGTCGTCCGAAAGAGCCGGATGTACGGGGCACTTCGCCTCCTGGACCGGCGCCCGCCGCTTCGGCGGTTGCTTGCGGGCCACCGCGACGACCTGCTTGCCGGGGATGAGGGTGGCGTGCCACATGCGCTGGGCCTCCGGCGCGGGGTCGGCGGGGGCCAGATGGACGTGCCGGAGCACCTCGCGAGTGATGATCTTCATCTCCAGCGTGGCGAGTTGGGCGCCGACGCAGTAACGGCGGCCGCCGCCGAACGGCAGGAACGACTTCTGCGCCGCCTTGGCGCCCTCACCGAGGAAGCGTTCCGGCCGGAACTCCCCGGCGTCCGGGTACACCGCACGGTCCTGGAGGATCAGCGAGAACATCGGGATGGCCACCCAGCCGGCCGGCACCTCGAACCCACCGACCCGCAACGGCTTGTCCAGCAGCCGCCCCATGCCGAAGATCACCGGACGGGACCGCAGCGCCTCCTTGACGACCGCGTCGAGGTAGGTGTCGTCCTCGCCCTGCTCCACCTCCTCCTGGAGCCGCGCGAGCACCCGCGGATTGCGCATCAGCCGCTCGAAGGTCCATGACAGGCCGGTCGCCGTGGTCTCCAGGCCGGCCTCCAGCAGGGTGAGCAGTTCGTCGCGGATCTCCTGGTCGCTGAGCGGGCGGCCCTGGTCGTCCCGGGCGCGGAGCAGCCGCCCCAGGACGTCGTCGGCGTCCGCGTCCTCCTCGGCCCGGCGCCGGGCGATCTCGGCGAACAGGATGTGGTCCACCGTCTCGACGGCCTGCGCGGCGCGGGTCGTCGGCAGGAACGGCAGGCGCATCGCCAGCGGAGACCGTTGCGCCCAGGCCCGCAGCCGGGCGGGCGTCAGGAACAGGGCGGCGGAGCCGGTGGCCTTGGACAGGTCGATGAGACCGGCCCGTAACCGGGCCCCCTGCTCGGTGTCCCGGACCCCGAAGACCAGCCGCAGGATGACCTCCAGGGTGATGGCCTGCATGTGCTCGCGCAGGGTGAACGGCCTGCCGAGCGGCCACGTCCCGATGTCCTTCGCGGCGATCTCGGCGATCAGCTCGGGATAGTTCGCGATGGACCTGCCGTGCAGGGTGGGGCTGAGCAGCTTGCGGTGGCGCCACCATTCCTCGCCGTCGTTGGTGAGCAGCGAGTGCTGTCCGACCCACGGCACGTACCCCGCGCGCAGCGCTCCGGCGCGGTTGCCGTCGCCGTCCATACGGTAGATCTCCGCGGCCAGCTCCGCGGTCGAGACCACGACCTGGGGCGGGAAGCCGAGCAATTTCATACGGAACACCGGACCGTAGCGCCGGCGCAACGTCTCGAAGTAGCGGACCGGATCGCGCATGTGGAGGGTCTGCAGGAAGGCAGGCTGACGCGATCCGGGGGGAAGGCGAAGCATATTTCTCTCCATACTCCAGCGTCTGTCGAGTTGTGAACCTTCGGTCAGGCTGCGGTTCGCCAGGGATTCGCCGATGGTCGGGGAGAACAATCAGCCGGAAGCAGGAGGGACGGGCCCGGCAGGGACAGTAGATGCCCGCCGCCCGGCCGCCGCTGAGCAATTCAACGGTCGCTAGGGAAAACCTTAGTTGCGCGGGCAGTCCGGCGGAGGCCGTCCGGGGCGCTGCTACGCTCGGCGAAATATTCACCGAATTGCCGCTCGGACGTGAATGACCGTTCGGGCAAAGCGGTGTCCGCACTGCCACGCGGAGCGTGGTTCAGGCCATGGCGTATCGGAAAGCTTGGGGTTTCATGCGAGCCATCATCGCCGAAAGTCCGCCAGGTGAGGTCGCGCGCGCAGCGGGCGGCAAAGGGGCAAATCTTTTTGCCCTTTCGGGCAACGGGATCGACGTACCGCGATGGGCGGTGGTGGGTCTCGACGTCTTCCAGGAGTGCATCGCCGCGCTCGATGAGTCGGGGCGGATCGGGAAGCTGCTCGACGAGGTCACCCCGGACTCGGCGGAACGCGTCTCCGGGCAGCTGGCCGGCCTCGTCGAGGCCGCGGAGCTGTCCGGGCGGGCGGCGTCGGTCATCGCGGACGCCTACACGCGGGCGGGAGGCGGCCGGGTCGCGGTCCGCTCCTCCGGCGCCGAGGAGGACGGCGCGCGGCTCTCCTTCGCCGGGCAGTTCGCCACCTCCCTGAACGTCACCGGGCTCGCCGAGGTCGAGGCGCACGTCAAGAAGTGCTGGGCGTCGGCCTTCTCCGAACGATTACTGCTCTACCGGCTGCACCACGGGCTGCCGCTGCACGGCGCCGGACTCGCCGTCGTCGTACAGGAGATGGTGGCCGCCGAGCGCAGCGGCGTGCTGTTCACCGCCGACCCGGTGAGCGGCGACCGGCGCCGCTACGTGGTCAGTTCGGTCTACGGGCTGGGCGAGGGCCTGGTCTCGGGGGCGGTCGACGCCGACACCGTGACGCTCGACGCCGCCACCGGCGAGGTGGCCGAAACCGTGCTGGGCGACAAGCGGGAGCGCTACCACGCGCCCGCGTCGGGCGCCGGGTGCCAGATCAGCGAAGTGCCGCCGGCCGAGCGGGAGAAGCTGTCGCTGACACCGAAGGAACTGGCGCGCCTGCACGAGGCCGGGAGGCGCGTCCAAGCGGTCTTCGGCACCCCGCAGGACATCGAGTGGGCGTTCGCGGGCGATGTCCTGTGGATTCTCCAGGCCCGCCCCATCACCGCGCTGCCGGAGTACGCCGCACCGCCTGACGGCGCGGCGGAACCCGCCGACGGCGAAATCCGGATCTGGGACAACGCCAACATCGTCGAAAGCTTCTCCGGCATCGTCTCGCCGTTGACCTTCAGTTTCGCGGCCCATGTTTACGGCAAGGTCTACGAGAACTATGCGCGGGCCCTTCGCGTGCCCCGGGCCGGGCTGCGCGAGATCGAGGAATGGGCCCCGCAGATGCTCGGCTATTTCCACGGCCGGGTGTACTACAACTTGTTCAACTGGTACCGGATGGTGCGCATCGCGCCCCTGTACAAGCTCAACAGAAAAGTCCTGGAAATCGCCATCGGCGTCGAGGAGGGACTCGACGACGAAACGGCGGAGGCGATCCGTCCGTACACCGTCTCGGCGTCCCCGCGCGACCGGCTGGCCCGCGCCCGTACGGTGGCGGCCTTCGTCCACCGGTTCCTCACCATGAACCGCTCGGTCGAGCGTTTCATGGCGTACTTCTACGCGGCGTACCGGGAATTCGACAACGTCGACTACGACGCGCTGGACGGCCAGGACGTCTACCGGCGTTTTCGCGCCCTGGAAAAGGACCTGCTGGAGAAGTGGGGTCCGATGCAGACCCTGGACGCGGCGATCCTGTGGTCCATCGGCGGGCTCGCCCTGCTCAACCGGCGCTGGCTGCCCGATGCCCCCGAATGGCTCACCTGGAGCGCCGCGAGCCCGGGCCCGCGCGTGGAGTCCATCGAACCCGCCCGCGCGCTGGCGCGCCTCGCGGTCACCGTCCGCGCGGATGCCGCGCTGGAGCGCCTCATCCGGGAGACCCCGGCCGAGGACACCTTCGCGGCCCTGCGCGGGAACGGCCACACCGAATTCCTCGCGGCGGTGGATGCGTACATCGCCGCGTACGGCTACCGCAGCCTCGACGAACTCAAGCTCGAAGTCCCCGACCTGCGGGAAGACCCCTCGGCTCTGTTCGCCCTGGTACGCACCGCGCTGTCCGAGGTCGACGCCGATCCCGGCCGGAAGGCCGACGCCTACCTCGACGCCCACCTGCGCGGGCCGCGCCGGCTGGTCTACGACGTCGTCCGCCGCAAGGCACAGAGCTCCCTGTACAACCGGGAGCGGCTGCGGTTCTGCCGTACCCGCGCGTTCGGCTCGGCGAAGCGGATGCTGCGGGCCATGGGGCGCGACCTCGCCCGGACGCGGGCGATCGAGCACTGGAACGACGTCTTCTTCCTGCGCCTGGAGGAGCTGCGCGGCGTCTACGAGGGCACGACCGGAAACACCGGCCTGCGCGGCCTGGTGGAGCTGCGCAAGCGCCAGCAGGCGCAGGACGGGCAGCTGTCCGCACCGTCCCGCTTCGTCACGCGCGGTGCGCCCTACCGGCGGGGCAACCTGGAGCAGGCCGGCTTCACGACGGGCCCGGCGGCACGTACGGGCGTCCAGGAGCTGCGCGGCACCCCGTGCTGCCCCGGTGTGGTGGAGGCCCCCGCCGTGGTCACGGACACCCCCGTGGACGTGAACGGCGGCGTGCTGGTGACCTACCGCACCGACCCGGGCTGGGTCGCCGCCCTGCCGTCCGCCTCGGCGCTCGTCATCGAGCGGGGCAGCCCGCTGACGCATGTGGCGATCGTCGCCCGGGAGCTGGGCATTCCGACGGTCGTCCAGGTCAAGGGCCTGATGGCGGAGCTGGAGACCGGCATGCGCCTGCGGGTGGACGGAGCGACGGGGTCGGTACGGATTCTGGCCGACGCCCCGGACGCGGCGGGCGGCGCGGCCGGACCCGAGGCCGCGAAGGACCCGGCGGGTGCGTAGCGCGCCGGCCGTCCGGCCCCCGCGGCACCGCCCCATCCCGCAAGCCACGACCAGGAGGCCCGTGTGATCCTCAGCGAGGAATACCTGCAGAACCTGTTGGACAAGACGCTGCCGCAGATCCGCGCCACGGACGGCTGCGCCGTGGTGCTGGAAGGATCGATCGCCGAGGGCTTCGGCAACTCCTCGTCCGACATCGACTTCCTCCTGATCGCCGACGGTGACGCCGACCTGCCGACCATGCCGTCGCTGCTGTTCGTGGATGGGCGGCGGGTCGAGGTCCGCACCCGTTCCGTACGCCAGATCGCGGAGCAGTTCGCCGCGGTCACGGCCGCCGCCGCCAACGGTCCGGGCGCGGAGGACCTGCTGAACCGCTGCCAGCGGCTGCTGCGCAGCTTCCCGCTGCGCGAACCGGAGTTGGTGGCGAAGGTCAAGGACCTGATGTCCTTCGACGACTTCCGGACCACCGTGGGCGAGTGGTGGGCGCGCGCCGCCCGCCAGTCGATCCGGTACGCGCTCGCCCTGCGGCAGCTCGGCCAGGAGCAGGAGGCCGCGGCCTGGACCGAGGCCGGGCTGCTCCAGGCCGTGAAGTCCTGGGCCGCGGGCCGGGGAGAAACCTATCTGGAGCCCAAGTGGCTGCCCGAGCAGCTGGGCCGGATCGGCGACCACCCGCCGGCCGCCCGGTACCTGACGCTCGCCTCACCGTCCGCCTCCGGCCTCGGCGCCGACGCGTACGTCACCGAAGGCGTCCGGCTCGCGGCGGATCTCGGTGTCACGGGCGCCACCCCCGAAGCCGGACGGATCACCGTGGCCGGGGCCGGGGTCACCACCTGGCAGACCGGTGAGCGCGTGCACGTCGTACGCGGCCGGCAGGACGTGTTCGTCCTCGGGGACCGGGCGGCACGGGCCTGGCGCTCCCTCGTCTTCGGCCGGACCCTGGAACAGACGCTGGCCGCCGCGGACGCGGCCGGTGCGCCGCAGGCGGGCCCGCTGATCGCCGAATTCCTGCGGTACGGACTGGTGCGGGTGGCCTGGCAGGGAGACGGGCCGATCGTGCCCGGCCTGCCGCTGGCCGCCCCCGCGGGCGATGTCACACCGCCGCCGAGCACCGCACGGCCCATCATCGCCGTGGGCGGCGCGACGGCCGGCGGCGCGGAGGCGATCGACCTCCTGCCGGTGCCCGCCCGCCGGTTCAGCGCCGCCGCGATGACCCTGGTGTGGTCCAACGTCCTGGTGGAGAACGCCCGCGAGGACCTCGTCGGCGCCCTCGACCGCGGCCAGTGGAGCGTCGCGCAGCTCAGCGCCCTGCGGATGCTGCGGTTCGCCCTGCGCGGGGTGCTCAGTTCGTACGCCGTCAACCCGCTGCCGCCGGACTCCGAGGTCGTTCGCCGGCTGTCGCTTCTGCCGGACGGGGACGACCTCGACGCCATCCGGGCGCGGGCCGGACAGCTCGACACCCTCACGATCGCCTCCGGCCCTCAAGGGGACGCCGCGCTGACGGCGCTGGACGACTTCGTGGCCCTGGTCCGCCGGGCCACGGGCGCGGACCGCTTCCCGTCCTCCTTCGACTCCCCGGACGCATGGCGGCAGACCTTGGAGGCCGGTAACGACTGGCTGCGCCTGGGCGCACACCTCGACGCGGACCTGCCCATCGACGAGGCGGGCGATCTGCTGTCCAGCGGAGGGGCGCAGCCCCACGCCGCCTCGGCCTGACGGAGGAACAGTGACATCACCCATCAACCCGCCCCGCACGACCGGGGCACGGCGCACGGCGGAACAGCGACAGGAGGCGGCTCGATGACACGGCGACTGAAGATCCTGGTGACCGGCGCGTCCGGGCTGGTCGGCGCGGAGGTCACCGCCCGGCTCGCGGCGGCCGGGCACGAGGTCACCGCCGTGGTCCACCGGCAGCAGACGCTGGTGCGCAACGACGGCACCCCGCTGGACCCCGCCACCGTCCGGTGCCTGCCCGCCGACGTGACCCGGCCCCGCCTCGGCCTGACCGAGGCCGGTTACGCGGAACTGGCCGGCGGCGGGATCGACCGCATCGTGCACTGTGCCGCGATCACCGACTTCGGCCGTCCCGAGGAGGACTACCGCACGGTCAACGTCGACGGCACCGCGCACCTCATCGAGCTGGCCCGCGCCGGCGGCGCCGGCCTGGTGCACGTGGGCACCGCGTACGTCTGCGGCGAGCGCGACGGGCTGATCCGCGAGACGGAGCTGGACCAGGGCCAGCGGCTCGCCAACGGCTACGAGGCCAGCAAGCTGCGGGCCGAGACGCTGGTGCACAAGGCACGGGCCGACGGGGTGCGCGCCGCGGTGGTGCGTCCCAGCATCGTCGTCGGCGACGAGCACACCGGCGTGGTGCGCGACTACAAGAACATCTACGTCATCCTCAAGCTGACCACCGAGGGCAAGGTCCGCTCCGTCCCCGGCCTGTACGAGGCGCGCCTGGACCTGGTGCCGGTCGACTACGTGGCGGACGTCATCACCCGGGTCACCGAGCGGTTCGACGAGGCGGAGGGCCGTACCTTCCACGCGGCGGGAGCGCCGCTGACCCTGCGGGACTTCTCCGACGTGATGGCCGAGTACCCCTCGTTCCACGTGCCGCGGTTCGTCCCCCCGACGAGCTTCGACGCCCAGCGCCTGCCCACCCGCGAACGCCGCTACTACGAGCGGATCGTCTCGCTGTACGAGAGCTACTTCCGGCGCCGGATGACGTTCGACGCCTCCCACACCGCGGCGCTGGGCGTGCGCGCGACGCCCGCGGACGGGCCGGACTTCCTGCGCAAGCTGATCAACCACTGCCTGGAATCGGGCTACCTGGGCGCCCCGCCGGCCGGCACCGGCCCGGCCGCCGACGACGCGAACGGAGCCGGCCGATGACCTGGGACACCGCGGACCCGCGCCCCTTCGGCGACGACCTTTCCCCCGCCCTCAGCTGCACTTCGCGCAAACGCGCCCTGTTCGCCGCGGACACCTACTTCCTGGAGAGCTACGAACAGCTCGGCACCCTCACCGCCGACCCGGACGGCTTCCTCCACCGGCACGCCGCGCTGCTGCTCAAACCCGACGCGGTGGTCAGCAGGCAGATACCGGTGACGGTCGACTGGCTGGCCCGCAACGGACTGCGGATCGTGGCCGCCGAGCGCACCCGGCTCACCCGCACCGCCGTACGGTCGCTGTGGTACTACCAGTGGAACCTGGCCACACCGCAACGGCGCCGCCTCGCCGACCTGTTCATGGACTCCTGCGACGCGGTGGTGCTCGTCGTACGCCCGGAGGCGGACCAGACCGGCGCCGCGCCCGCGTCGGTCGTCATGACCGAGCGCAAAGGCCCGACCGACCCCCAGGCCCGGATCCCCGGCCAGCTGCGGTACGAAATCGGCCGCTACAGCTATCTGCTCAACCTCGTGCACACCCCCGACGAACCCGCCGACGTGGCACGGGAGTTGGGCATCCACTTCGACACCGCCCGGCGGGAGCGGGTCTACGCCGACGCGCTGGCGGGCGACGACCGGTCGGCGCGGGCGCGCGAACTGGCCGACCAACTGCACGCGGAGGTACCCCGGCGGGACCTCACCTTCGAGCCCGCGGCGGAACGCCTCAAGGCGGCCGTGGCGGAAGCGGAGGAGGCGGCACAGCCCGGCGCGGTCCGGGACGAACTGCGCGCGGCCCGGCAGGCCGCCCGGTCGCCCGAGGGATACCGGCGGCTGCTGGAGGCCGTCTGGCGGGCCGGGCTGCCGCTCGACCCCTGGGACGTGGTGATTGTCGGCACCCACGTCCTGCCGATGAAGCGCAAGGGACTGGCGCCCGTACTCGACGGGGTCGGCGTGCACGACTGGCAGCGCCACATGGCGCGGCTCGCGGCCAGGTGACACGGAGGAGAAGCATGGACACGGTGGAATTCAGCCGCACGGTGCCCCGGGAGCTCGTCCATCGGTCGAGCATCACGGAGGTGCTGGTCACCGGCGCACTCGCCCGGGACGAGGACACCCTCGACGTCGGGGTGCAGATCCCCCGCTCGCACGCCTTCTACCGGGATTCGGCGGGCTGCGGGCACCTCTACGACCCGATGGTGCTGGTGGAAGCGGCCCGGCAGACGCTCATCATGCTGGGACACGACCTGTTCGGCATGCCCTTCGGCACGAAGTTCATCCTGCGCGAGATCGCCCTGCACGAGGCGGACCCGGCCGCGCTCGCGGTCAGCGTCGTCCCCACCGAAGTGGTGTTGCGCTGCCACATCCTGCGTCGCTTCCGCGACCGTACGGGCAGCGTACGGGGAGCGCGGCTGCGCTACAGCGCGATGATCGGCGACCATGTGGCGGCCACACTGGAATGCGGCATGTCCTGGGTGCCGCCGGAACAGTGGCAGACGATGCGCGAAGAGGGGCGGATCGCCCTGGGGCTGCCGCCACACCTGGGCATCCAGGCCCCCGAACCGCCGCCGCGGATCAAGGAGGCCCTGGTCGACCGCCGCGATACCGCCAACGTGGTGCTCTCCTCCTTACGCGTGTCGCCCGACGCCGCCGGTACGGGGACGGCGCGGCTCGTCGTCGACACCCGCCACCCCGTGCTGTTCGACCACTACGTCGACCACGTCCCCGGCATGCTCACCCTGGAGTCGTTCCGGCAGCTGGGCATCGCCACCGCCGCCGCCACCGGCACACTGCCCTCGGCAGCGGCCCTGCTCACCGGGATCAGCGTCCGCTTCACCGCCATCGGCGAGCTGGACCTGCCGGTCACCTGCGAGAGCGTCCTGTTACAGGGCGACGGGACGCACGCCGTCCTGCACACCACCATGCGGCAGGAGGGGCGCGTCATCGCCGCCGGCGAGGTGCGCCTGACCAGGCCCGGCACGGAGGCCGGGACGCGATGAGCGACGGCCCCGCCACCCTCGACATCGACGGGCTGCTGACCCGTACGCCCACCGTGCGCCGTCGGCTCGACCTGACCAGGCCGGTCGCCCGGCCCCTGCTCGCCCAGTGCCTCCGGCTCGCCCTGCACGCGCCCAACGGCGGGAACCGGCAGAACTGGTGGTTCCTGGTGATCGACGATCCGGAGACGAAGGCGGGGATCGCGCAGTACTACAAGGCCGCCTCGGACGCCTATCTCGACGCCGCGCCCCCTGCGGCGATGAGCGAGCGGGCCGTGGCCGGCGTGCGCCACCTCGCCGACCACCTGCACCAGGTGCCCGCCCTCGTCCTGGCCGGCACCCGCGGGCGACTGCCCCACGACGCGCCGCTCGCCCGGCAGTCGAGCTTCTTCGGCTCCGTCTATCCGGCGGTGTGGAGCTTCATGCTCGCCGCCCGCAGCCGTGGCCTGGGCACCGCGCTGACCACGGTGCACCTCGCCCACGAACGCGAGGTCGCGGCGCTGGTCGGCATCCCGGCCGACGAGATGACCCAGGTCGCCCTGGTGGCCGTCGGACACACGACGGGGGAGTCCGGCTTCCGCCCCACCCCGCGCCAGCCGCTCGACGAGGTCGTGTCCTGGAACAGGTGGCAGCAGTGAACACCGCGGTGAACCGCACCCCGGCCGCCGTCCGGGCGTCGGCCCGGCTGGGCCGCTTCGTCCTGCGGATGTTCCGCCCGCAGATCTATGTCACCTACGGCGTGCTGTGGACCGTGACCCTGGAGGGCACCGCCGGAGAGATCACGAAGACCGCCGCACCGTGGACGCCCACGTGGGCGACCGCGGTCCGCGCGGCGAGCGTGGTCCTGGCCCTGCTCTTCGTCCGGATGGCCGACGAGCAGAAGGACCTGGATTACGACCGGCGGCACAACCCGGACCGGCCGTTGGTGACGGGCGCCATCACGGTCGCGGAGCTGCGCGGCGCCATGGTGCTGATCACCGTCCTCGTCGTCGCGCTCAACGCGCTGGTCTCGGCGCTGTCCGTGCTGCTGATCCTGCTCGGCCTGGCGTACACGCTGTTCCTGGCCGTGCTGGAACGCCGGTTCCCGCGTCTCGGCGAGAATCTGGTGGCCGGTCTCCTGGTCAGTTACCCGGTACAGCTGCTCCTGTCGGTCTACCTCTACGTCTCCCTGCTGACCGGCGGCATCGACGCCGACTGGCGGGCCGTGCCGCTACTGGCCATGTTCGCCTGCGCCTTCCTGCAGTTCGAGTTCGCGCGGAAGACCGAGTGGCGGCAGGATCCACAGGCGCGGCTGTACTCGCAGGTGTTCGGCCCGCGCGGCAGCGCCGCGATCAGCCTGGCGCTCGCCGTGGGCGCCGTGGTGCTGGGGCTCGCGCTGCTGGGCCGGGCGGGCCTGCTGCCCGCGGCCGCCCTGGTCTTCCCCGCGCTCGGCGCGTGGCGCTTCCTGCTGCGCAAGCGGCCGTCGGGGCTGATGCTCCCGGCGATGGGCTTCGTGCTCTTCTTCAACCTGCTGTGTTTCTACGGGTCCACAGCGCTCGCGATCGGACGGTGAGACGGATGCAGCCGGTGATCATCGACGGGGTACGGATCTTCGACGGCACGTCGGTGCCGGGCATCGGCTCGGTGGAGTGCGCCGACGGCGTCATCACCCGCGTCGACACGGACCCGGGGTCTCGGCCGCCGTCGTCGGCCGAGGTGATCGACGGGACGGGCCGGACGCTGCTGCCGGGGCTGATCGACGCGCATACGCACGTGTTCGGCGCCGAGAGCAACCTTCAACAGGCGCTGGCCTTCGGCGTGACGACCGAACTGGACATGTTCATGGGCCCGCCGGAGGACACCAGGGCCCTGTGCCGGCTGGCCGGCGAGCGCCACGACCTCGCCGACCTGCGCAGCGCGGGCCTGCTGGCGAGCGCGCCGGGTGGGCATCCCGCCGTCACCATGCCGACGCTGCCGACCGTCGCCGGGCCCGGGCAGGCGGATGCCTTCGTCGCCGCCCGGCAGGCGGAGGGCGCGCACTTCATCAAGATCATGGTGGATGACGGCGTGAATCACGGGAGGTCGCTGCCCGCGCTGGAACCGGCGACCGTGACGGCGCTCGCCGACGCCGCGCGCCGCCGGGGCCTGCTCAGCGTGGCCCACGTCTCCGCCGTGTGGTCCGCGCGGCGCGCCCTCGACAGCGGTGTGGACGTACTGACGCACCTCCCGCTGGAAGCGGCCCTGGACGACGCCTTCGTCCGCCGGGCCGCGGAGGCGAGGCGCGTCGTCATCCCCACCCTGGCGATGCTGGAGGTGTCCGCGCCCCGGTCCGCCACCGGCGTCACCCGGTCTTTGGCCGACGGTCCACGGATCGCCGCCTTCCTTTCGGACCACGCCCGCGCCGCGATCACGGAAGGCCGCGAGGGCCTGTGCGTGGAACACCCCTTGCCCGCACACCGTTTCCGCCACGCCCTGTCGAGCGTGGCCCGCCTGCACCGGGCGGGCGTGCCGGTGCTGGCCGGAACCGACGCCAACCACCGGCCGGGACGCGCCTGCCCGGTCGTCCACGGCGCCGGTCTGCACGCCGAACTGGCCCTGCTCGTCGAGGCCGGCCTGACTCCGGCCGAGGCGCTCACCGCCGCCACCGCGGCACCGGCCGCGCGCTTCGGGCTGAGCGACCGCGGGGTGATCGCGCCGGGGCGGCGCGCGGACCTCGTACTCGTCGCGGGCGACCCCACCACGGACATCACCGCCACCCGCTCGATCGAGGCGGTCTGGCGGGGCGGCGTGCGCTTCGACCGCGAGGCGTACCGCGAGCGCGTCGCGTCGCGTACGGCGGCGTGAGCGGGACCCGTGCGCAAGACAGCACGAACGGCATGAGCGGCATCCACACGAATCGGAGAACGAACGGCATGAGCGACGGACCCGCACTCCTGGCCGGGGCCAGCAGTACCGCGCTGGTCGTGGGCATGGCCCGCGCCGCCGAGAGCCGACGGCCGGACCGGCTCTTCGAGGACCGCCTGGCCGGGCGGTTCCTCGACGCGGCGGGCCATGAACAGCAGGCGGTGTGGAGCGGCGGGCCGGGCGAGCGGTTCGCCGACGCCATGGGCGACTACTTCGCGCTGCGCACCCGGTACTTCGACGACTACTTCCGCCAGGCGTACGCGGCGGGCTGCTGCCAGGTGGTCGTGCTCGCGGCCGGTCTGGACACCCGCGCCTTCCGGCTGGACTGGCCGGACGAAACCCGCCTGTTCGAACTGGACCAGCCCGATGTGCTCGCCTTCAAGGAACACGTCCTGCGGGGCGAATCGCCGCGCTGCCGGCGCGAGGTGATCGCGGCGGACCTGCGCGAGGACTGGACCGTACCGCTGGCCGGGCACGGCTTCCGCACGGACGAGCCGACGGCCTGGCTGGTCGAAGGCGTACTGGTCTACCTCACCGAGGACGCGGCGGACCGTCTGCTGGGCCGGATCAGCGCGCTGTCGGCGCCGGGCAGCCACCTCGCCATGGAGCACGTCACCCGGTCGATGATCAACTCGGACCAGGCGCGGCAAGCGGCGGCGGCCTCGCCGGAAGGCGTCGTGAACCTGCTGTCCTCGCTGTGGACGAACGAGATGACGCGCCCGCCCGGCGACTGGCTCGCCTCCCACGGCTGGAGCGCCACCGAAGAGCCGCTCACCGGCCTGGCCCGGGGTCACGCCCGGCCCGTCCCGCCGGCCTTCGACCCGGCGTCGCCGGGGACCGGGCGGGTGAGCCTGCTGTCCGCCGTCCGATGACGGCGGCCCGATGACGGCCGCCGGAGGCCCCGGCGGCCGGTACGTCACCTATCAGGAGGAGTTCACATGGAGCACACGGAACACATCAGACTCGGAAGCCGAGCGGAAGGCGTGAACGGAGCGGCAGGCGGCACCGGGCGGGTTCGCCGCGCCGCGCTGGCGCTCGTGGGCGCGGCCGTGCTGGCGGCCGTGACGGTGACCCCGGCCCAGGCCGAGCCCGGCGAGACCAAGACGCTGTGCCGGTCCGAGGTCACCCCGTCCGGATGGCTTGAGGTGCGCTGGGGCAAGAGCGAGGCCTGCGGGGCGACCGACATCCCCAACATCAAGACCATCACGCAGGTGGCCGGCCTGCCGGTCGGCTCCCGGGTCGAGGTATGCGCCACCATGGTGCCGCCGGAGGGCTGGCAGCCGGTGAGCACGTCCTACAGCGTCGACTGCCGGACGAGCCTGGGCCCGGGGACGTACAACAACAGGTGGGTGCTGGAGCGGGTTTCCTGACCCGGTAGCGATAGCGACCAACAGTTGAACCGCAGTTGCGAGCGGGCCTGGCCGGGCAGACGTCCGCTGCCCGGCCAGGCCGGTGGCAAGGTGCCCCACCCGCCCGGCGGCTGCCGGTACCGTTGCTGGCGGTGTGACGTCTCAGGCCCGCCGGGACCACTCCGGGTCCAGACGGTCGGTCAGGCCGGCGGCGGCGAAGGCGGCTTCCAACTCCTCGCGGCCTTCCGTGAAGTGGGCCCAGCTGTCGTGGTGGACGGGAACGACACGGCGGGCACCGAGGATACGGGTGGCCTCGGCGGCCTGGGCGCTGTCCAGGACGAGCAGCCCACCGTCGTAGAGCATGGGGAAACGAGGGGCGCCGGCGAAGAGGACGGCGGTGTCCACCGGGGCGAAGCGTCCGGCGATCTCCCTGACCGCGTCGAGCGAGGCGTTGTCGCCGCTGACGTAGACGGTGGGCAGGCCCTCTCCGGTGAGGACGAAACCAACGACCTGACCGGTGACCGGCTCGACCTCCTCGCGCGGGCCGGGGCCGTGGATGGCGGGTACGCCGGTCACGGTGACCGTGCCGCCGTCGGGGCGTTTCAACTCGACGGTCTCCCAGTCCGCCAGCCCCTTGGCCTTCTCCCCGAGGCGCTGTCCGCCGCCGGGGGTGGTGAGGGTGAGCGGGACGTCGGCGAGCAGGGCCCGGCCGGCGGTGTCGAGATTGTCGGCGTGCTCGTCGTGCGAGAGCAGGACGACGTCGACGGGGCCGAGGTCGGCGGGGGCGGCGGCGGAGGGCGCGGTCTTGGTCAGGACCGGTCGGCCGGGGGCCGCGTAGTCGCCGGGGCCGTCGAAGGTCGGATCGGTCAGGAAGCGCAGGCCGCCGTACTCCAAGAAGGCGGTCGGGCCGCCGAGGACGCGGACGGGGAACGTCTCGGCTGCTGAAGGAGCGGCGGACACGAAGCATCACCTCACGGATGGTTTCGGATGAACCGTGAGGCAAAGGTAAGTGGGTATCACGGATAAGCGCAAGCCTTTCCGTGAGACTCATGTTTGAAGGGGTGGCCTACCATGAGGTCATGGAAGAGACCGTGACCGCGGAGCACGCCCCGCCGCCCGCGCCCGGCGCGGAGCGCTACCCGTCTCTCGCGCTCGCCAACAGCACCATCGCCCTGCCCGGCGGCCACTGCATCGACCAGCTCGGGACCCCCGCGTCGGCGAACCACTGGCTCACGGAACGCGGTCTCGCCCCGGCCGACGCGGGCCTGCGGGAGATGTGCGCGGCGCAACTGCGCTCCCTGCGCGAACAGATCCGGGCGCTCTTCGCCTCCCGTGTCGAGGGCCTGCCCGCCCTGCCCGCCGCCCTGACCGCGGTCAACGACGCCATGACCCGCGTCCCCACGGCCCCCCTGCTGTGCTGGGACGACAAGGACGGCCCCTACCGCGCCACCCCGCACCCCACCACGCAGATCGTCGACCACGCCCTGGCGGCCCTCGCCGCCGACGCCGCCGACCTGCTGACCTCGCCCGACGCCGAGCGCCTCACCGCCTGCGGCTCCGCCCCCTGCACCCGCTACCTGCTGCGCCACGGCCGCCGCCACTGGTGCTCCACCCGCTGCGGCGACCGCGCCCGCGCGGCCCGCGCCTATGCCCGTCGGGCCGGGCGGACTTGATGGGGGTTACGAGGTCACCGACCGTGCCGGGGCCTCGATAGGGCAATTCCGTACGGCGGTACAGACCCTCGCCGCCCTGGACCTGCCACCCGCCCAGTTGCTCCGCCACCTCGGCGACCTCGCCCAGCTGCCTGGCGACTTGCCTGTACGCGGTCTACGCCTCGCACGCGGTCCGGCTGCACCTGACCGACGCCTGCCGTGTCCCGCCCGTGCTGGTACGGGCCGCGGACGGCGGCAGCGAGCTGTTCGACCTGCCCACCGGGGCGCCGATCGGCGACGGCGGCGTGCCGTTCGAGACGGTCATCCGCGAAGCGACCCCCGGCGACCACCTGGTGATGTGCACCGACGGCCTGGTGGAGGTGCGCGGCCAGGGCATCGGGGACGGGCTCGCGGCCTTGTGCGAGAGCGCCGCCCACCCGGCCGAGACACGGCGGCCGACGGTGCCTGACCTGAAGCGATGAGTCGGCGGTCGGCCGCGACGGCGAGCCTGCGAAGGCCGGGTGAACGTTTGACCGCGTAGCTTGGCGGGCGATCCGCCGGAGATAACCCACGGCAGGAGCGAACGGCAGAAACGCACGGCAGAAACGCACGTACCGGCGGAGCGGGAGGCCCCATGGACGTATCGAAGCGTTACCGGGAAGCGTGGGAGAGCTACTGGCGCGATACGCCGGACGAGCCGGGCGCCGCGATCTTCGACTGTGCCGCCGAACTGGGCGCGGCCCGCCACTTGCCGCTGCTGGCCCCTCACGCCGACACCGCGCTGCCCATCGTCGACCTGGGCTGCGGCACCGGCACCCAGACCCGCTACCTGGCCCGGCACTTCCCCCAGGCCGTCGGCGTCGACCTCGCCGAGGCCGCCGTCGGCCACGCGCGGCGTGCCGACACCGGGCACACCGCCCGCTTCGAACAGCTCGACGCCACCGACCAGGACGCCGTCCGCCGCCTCCACGAGCGGCTGGGCGACGTGAACGTCTATCTGCGCGCGGTGATCCACCAGAGCGAACCGGACGCCCGCCCGGCGGTCGCCGCCGCCGTCGCGACCCTGATCGGTGCCCGCGGCCGTGCCTTCGTCGTCGAGCTGCTGTCCCGGGCGAAGGACGTCCTGGCCCACGCCGCCCAGGGGCCCGACGGCCCGCCGCCGAAGCTGGCCAGTATCTTCCGGCACGGCCTGACCCCGGCCGAGGTGGACGACGCCGCCATCCCGCGGTTCTTCCACGACCTCGGCCTGTCCGTGCCGGCCCACGGCGAGATCGATCTGGTGATGACGGAGAACCGCGCGGACGGGGTCCGTATCGACCTGCCGGCCCAGTGGATGGTGCTCGGCCGCTGAGCACCCGTGCCCCGGGCACGTCCTGGTGTGCGCCGGTCGGGCGCGAGTGCGGGGGAGTGGCGCACAGTCGCCCCTCCGAGGGCGCCTTTTCGGACGGTTGCGACCGGCCGGCACGGCGGAAGGGGCCGGGACGCATCAACGCCCGGCCCGCCCGGGCAGCATCCCCGCCTACACCGTCGGAACACGTGCAGTACGGGGGTATTGGTGGGACGCGACAAGAACCTCATGGCGGCTCTGCTCAACGTCCGCAAGGCACTCGGTGAGGAGATCGCGGGCCTGGGCCGAAGCCTGGACGACTCGCGGCGCGAAGTCCTGGAACGTATCGACGCGGAGGCGGCGGAGCTGCGCGCCGACGGCCGGGAGACCCGCGACCGCGCCCACCGCGGCGCCACCGCCGCCGCGGAGACGGAGCGGACCGTGTCGCAGCTGCGGCAGGAGGTGCGCGAGGTACGGGAGTCGATCGCCGGGCTCCAGCAGACGCTGGACGCTCTGGCGCGGCATCCGCTGTTCGGTACGGCAACCACCGAGGCGCCGGAGCCACTTGACGAGGGGGAAGCCCCCGGGTGGACGGAGCCGGAGCCGGTCGACGCCGGGCAGGAGCCGCCGTTCCCGCCGCTCGCGGAGGGCGGCGGGCAAGAACCCGGCCCGCCGGAGGACGCCGTACCCGGCGCCACCCCAGCCCTCGCCCCCTTCGAGGACGAAGAGGGCGACGACCACATCAGCCGCGAAACCCAGGAAGACATCGACCACGGCGTGCTGCTGCTGAAGGCGGCCAAGGCCGGGACGGTGGCCCTGGTCTGCCATCGCGAGTCATGGGAGTTCTTCGCCACCTGCGCCGCTGACAACAAGCACTTCCGCGGCGCCTGGGAGCTCGCGGACCAGGGTGACGGCCGGGTACGGGCCGTACTGTCCGGCCGCTCCCTCATCGGCGCGCTGATCTCCTTGCGCCACACCCGCGACGAGAGCCACCTGGACGGAACCTGGGCGCTGACCAGCGCCTTCTACTCCCGTATCGCCGAGGGCCTGCGCACGACGACCAGCGACGGGCGGCGGCCGCTGACCGTGGTCTTCGACGACGGTGTGAGCGACGGGGACCCCGGTACGTCCGGGGCGTAGCGTTCGCATTCCGTACGCCCTCCGGTTCCCGGCCACACGCGGAGCGCAAAGCGACCGGAATCGCGTGGCCGACCCGCACCCCACCCGTCATCTTGGTCGGGAGGCCGGTCCGTAACCGGCTCCGGGACCAGGGAACCCAAGGGGGACCACCGTGGCCGTCCGCAAACCGACCGCACTGCTGATCGCCGCCGCCACCTTCGCCGCCGCTTCGGTGCTCGGCCTTACGGGCGCGGCGACCGCCGGCACTCCCACTGCCGCTTCCACCGGCTTCGCCGCCCAGACGCAGCGGGCAGGGCTGACCGCCGCCCAGGCCGACCGTTCCAAGGCCCCGGTCAAGCCGGCGTGCCCGTACGGCCACCTGTGCATCTGGGCCAACGGAAACGCCTACGATTACCACGCCTGCGGCTACTTCCCCCTCCCCAGCCTGGCCGGCAACGGCACCTGGGTCAACAACCAGACACCGGGCACCGTGGCCCGCTTCTACAACAGGGCCGGCAGGGAACTCTGGAACACCGGCCCGGCGTACAGCTCCGGAACCGCCGACTGGACCCTGGTCGGGTATGTCCGGCCCTGCTGAGCCCGGGACCGGCGGGCGGACCTGTCGTCAACTCCCGGCGTACTGCGCCAGCCCGTGGCCGAAGGACCAGTCCGCCGACGTGTTCTCGGTGACGGTGACGAACACGTTCCGCGGTTCCGCGCCCGCGTAGGCGTGGGCGAGTTCGGCGATCCGCCGGTAGAGCGCCTGTTTCTGTGCGGGGGTGCGGCCGGAGCGCATCGTGATAGCGATGTAGACGATGCCGTCATCGCGGTCCGGACCGAGGTAACTCCCGTAGCGCAGTGTGCTGTTGGCGCCATGATGGCCGTTCAGTACCTGGAACAGATCCTCCGGCGGAATGCCGATCGTCTCCTAAAGCGCGTCGTGGACGGCGCGGCCGAGCGCGTCCAGCCGCTCGCCGTCGGCCCGCAGGGCGTCGATGCGGACAAAGGGCATGGTGGGTCTCCTCCCGACGTGCGGGCCCGTGCCGGTCCCGCGTCCTCGCCAGGCGAGCATACATACTAGTAGGTACAGAGGGTGTTCCGGCCCCGGGCGGCCTCCCTCACCCCCGGTGGGCGACACGCGCCGCCCGTCCAGCAGCGAGGCTGGCCGGGCCGGTTCCCCCTGCCGTGAGAGGGCAGCATGATGGCGTTCACCGGTCTCGCCCGGCCGCTGGCGGGACGTATCGTGCGGCAACTGGTGAGCGTCAACATCCTGGATCTCGCGACCCGGCTGGCGGCGCAGGCGTTCCTGACCGCGTTGCCGATGCTGATCGCGGTGTCGTCCTTCTGCCCGTATGCCGTGCGGCAGGAGCTGCTGAGCTCGCTGCGTTCCCTGGTCGGTGCGGACAGTCCGGTGCTGGCGCAGGTGGCCGTGGCCAACGGGGGCCGGGACCAGGCGCTGCACAGCTGGGGAACGGTCGGTGTGCTGGTCGCCCTGCTGTCCGCCACCGCCTTCACGCGGGTTCTTCAGCGGGTGTGTGAACGCTCCTGGCACCTGCCGCGTTCGGGCGCCCGGATCGTGGCCTGGCGCTGGGCGCTGTGGCTCGTGGTGTGGATCGTGGCACTCCTGTACCAGGGGCTGCTGCACCGGGCGTTCGGCGCGGGGCCGGGGCTGGGGGTGCCCCTCCAGATGGTGGGAGCCGTCGCGATGTGGTGGTGGACCCAGCATCTGCTGCTCGCCGGGCGGGTGCGCTGGCTGCCGTTGCTGCCGGGGGCGCTGCTGGCCGGGGTGGGCGTGGTGGCGTTCTCCTGGGCTTCCGGGCTCTGGCTGCCGCGCGCGCTGACGCGGAGCGTCGAGCGGTACGGGCAGCTCGGCTCCGTCTTCACGCTCCTGTCGTGGCTGATTCTCTTCTTCGCCACCGTCGTGGTCGGCATCGCCGTCGGGCAAGTGCTGGCCCATACGGGGTCCCTCCGGCGGCGGCTGGGACTGCCCGATGAGCCGTCAGGCGACTGACGCCGCGGCCACCCGGCCGGTACGCGCCGCCTCGGCCAGCGCCCGGTGGTCGCGCTCGTTCTGGTCGGCGTAGCGCTCGGCGAACTCCGCGAGCGCGCGGTCGAAGGCGTCGGAGCGGCCCAGGTAGGCGGCGATGGCGATCCGGTCACCGGACCGGGCGTGGGCCCGGGCCAGCGTGGTGCCGCACAGCCGGCCGAACTGGCGCATCAGACCGGGCGACATCGTGTCGGCCTGGGGGATGGCCTTCCAGTCGCGCAACTGGCGCAAGTAGAAGTCGCGTTGCCGCCCGTCCAGGCCCTCGACCCGCTCCCAGCCCAGGAACATGTCGCTGGCCGCCTGCATCAGCCGCTGCCCGCTGACGACCCGTTCCCCCTGGTTCGAGAAGGGGCCCGGCCCGGCGTACGGCGCGAGCACCGACTCCTGTGCCTCCTTGGCCTGGAGGAGGAGCGGGTCCGTGTCGTCCCGGCCGAGCAGCAGGACGATCCAGCAGCGCGTGCCCACACTGCCGACACCAACCACCTTGCGGGCCATGTCGGCCACCCGGTACTGCGCGAGGAGCGTCCGCCGGTCGGCCTGGAGCGTCCGCGCGTAACGATCGACCAGCTCCCGCAACTGCTGCTCCAGGTGCGCGCGTTCGACGTCCGGCAGAAGGTCGCCGAGCGGCACGACGAGCGGCGGGTCGGGCGCGATCCGCAGCTCGTCGCCGACGGTGAGGGCGAGCCGGTTCAGGGCCTGGAGGTGGTCGCGGGTACGGGCCTTGGCGAGGACCCGGGAGACCCGCCGCCGGTCCTCCTTGGCCCAGCCCTCGCTCAGCGCGCCGTACAGCTCGTCCGCGTCGATCCGCGCGTACCACACGTCGAGGTTGCGCATCCCGGCGTAGCCGTCCATCGCCTCGCGGTACGCGCGGACCGTCTCCCGCACCACCCGGGCCCGCTCCGGCCCGCCGAAGCCGTTGGCGCGCCCGGCGATGACGAGGCTGGCTGACAGCCGTTTGACGTCCCACTCCCAGGGGCCGGGCAGCGTCTCGTCGAAGTCGTTGATGTCGAAGATCAGGTGCCGTTCCGGTGAGGCGAGCAGCCGGAAGTTCAACAGGTGCGCGTCCCCGCACAGTTGGGCCCGCAGCCCGGTGGACGGCGTACCGGCCAGGTCGCCCGCCATGACGGCGGCGGCCCCGCGGAAGAAGCGGAACGGGGATTCGAGCATCCGCCCGTACCGGAGCGGCACCAGCTCCGGGAGCCTGCTCGCCGACTGCCGCTCGACGACGGCGACCGGATCGGGCCGGTCGGCCGCGGGCGCGAACTCCGCGTGCCGGGAACGCGGCACCAGCGCGCGGGCGGCCCGGCCGCGCGCGGCCCGCTCCTGCGGTGACGGATGCGTGCGCCCGGCGTCGGCCATGGTGTCCTCCTCCCGGCGGGCGGCTCGCCGCCCGGCATTACGAGGCGCCGCCCGGCCACCGCCGGAACGGCGCCTCCTCTCTCGGGCCTCCCGCCCGGCCCCGGGTCTACAACGGCGCGTTGTAGACCTTGTGGGCCTCCCGGTGCCCGTACGTGGCCAGGGACCAGATCACCAGCACGTCCAGCGCGATGAGGACCACCGACCACACGGGGTAGTACGGGGTGAAGAAGAAGGTCTCCAGCATGCTGGCCACCGCCACGCCGATACCGACGGCGCGCGCCCAGGTGCGGCCGCTGAAAAGGTTGAACGCGGCCGCGACGATGACGATGCCGGAGATCAGCTGGATCCAACCCCACCCGCTGACGCTGAAGTCGTAGGCGTAGTTCTGCTGCGACCGGTAGAAGTTGTGGTCGATGATCGCGGCGAGGCCCGCGATCACGTGGTAGGCCCCCACGACGGACAGGATGCACACGGCGAACACGACCCCGCCGATCGTGACCGGGCGAATGTGGGGCTCCGGTGCCGGTGCGCTCTGCCGGCTCTGCCCTGCCGAAGTCTGCTCAGCCATGCCCGAACCTCCTCCTCGGTGGGCCGAGCATCCACCGCCCGGCCCCGCGCCCGGTTCACCCGCCGGGGATGAGTCCGGGCGGACACCGGCCCACCGTCACCCTTGTGAGGTGAGGCCGCCGCCCGTCGCCCGGCGAGAATGGCGGGGAGGCCAGGCCGCCGCAGCGGAGGTGACGCCATGGGCGCGCAGGCGGGTGCGGGGCCCGGGCGGGCCGGAACGCCGTCCGGCGGCGGCGATTTCGAGATCCGGGTCCGGGGCAGGGTCGGTGCGGCCCTGGCATCGGCGTTCGGTGATCTGACGGTCCGGCTGCGCCCGGCCGAGACGGTGCTGTACGGGGCGGGCCTCGACCAGGCCGCGCTGTACGGCGTCCTCGACCGCATCCAGGCGCTGGGGCTGGAGCTGCTGGAGGTGCGCCGGCTGCCCGGGGCGTCCGGTGGGCGCACCGCGCCCGCCGAAGGGCCGTAAGGTCCCTTCCGGACCGGGCCCCGCCACGCGACGCTGCACATGTACCGCCTGCCGCCGGGAGGTGAGGGCATGCCCGCTGCGCTGCGCACCGCGCCGAAGAGCCGCCGTCCGGCCGGGCCGGAGAAGCCCGGACGGGCGTCCGATCTGCGTGTACGGCTCCAGGAACTGGGCGGCGACGCCCGGTCGGCGAACTCGGCCGTGACGGCCTGCCTGGTGTGGGTCGCCGACCTCCTCGTGGACATCGCGGACGGGCTGGACGACCCCCGGTCCGCTGCGGCCCTGGTGGACGAGGCGGCGGCGGTGCTGGCCTCGGCGCCCCGGCGGGCCCGGACCGTACGGAATCCGGCGCCACCGGCCGAGCCGCTGACCGCACGGGAACTGACCGTGCTCCGGCGCCTGCAGACCGGGGACCCGCTGCGGCGGATCGCCGACGACCTGTTCGTGTCGCACAACACCGTCAAGAGCCATACCCGCGCGGTCTACCGCAAACTCGGCGCCCACTCCCGGGCCGAGGCGCTGCGCCGGGCCAGGGAGCGGGGGCTCCTCCATCAGCGCCCCGGCCGGGAGTGACGCAGGTCACCGCCACCCCTGTCACATCGGGCCGGGCCGTCCCGTCATAGGGGTGCAGCCGTCGAACAGCGGCGAATGAACACCACAGAGGAGAACCACCATGGACGCCCGTCTCAACCTCTTCGGCAGCCCGACCGCCGGCAAGTTCCTCAAGCACCTCGTCTCGGCGGGACAGGCCGTCACGGACTCGGGCCTGCCCGCCGCGACGCAGGAGCTGGTGAAGATCCGCGCGAGCCAGATCAACGGGTGCGGCTTCTGCACCGACATGCACACCAAGGAGGCCGTCGCCGCCGGTGAGACGGCGGTACGTCTGAGCCTGGTGGCGGTGTGGCGGGAGGCCACGGTCTTCACCGAGGCCGAGCGCGCCGCACTGGAGCTGGCGGAGCAGGGCACCCGGATCGCGGACGCGGCCGGCGGGGTCCCGGACGAGGTCTGGGCGAACGCCGCCAAGCACTACGACGAGGAGCAGCTCGCCGCGCTGGTGTCCCTGATCGCGCTCATCAACGCCTTCAACCGGATGAACGTGATCGTCCAGCAGCCCGCGGGCGACTACCGGCCCGGGCAGTTCAAGTAAGCGGGGGAGCGCCGGGGCGGAGGCTTCGCTCCACCCCGGCGGCCCGGCCGTTCACAGCAGTTCCAGCTCGCGGGCCCGCCGCACCGCGGCCGACCGCCGGGTCACGGCGAGCTTGCGGTAGACGCTCTTCAGGTGCGTCTTGACCGTGTTGACCGACAGATACAGGTCGGTGGCGATCTCCTCGGTCGTCATCATCTGCGCGAGGCGGCCGAGCACCTCGCGTTCCCGTACGCTGAGCCGCTCGACCGGGTCCGGGGCCGGGGCCGACGCGGTGCGGGGCGGCCCGGGGCGGGCCAGGACGCGGGTCCGCGCGCCGCCGGAGGAGTCGAGCGCGGCGGCGCACACCGGCTCCACCGCCCGCAGCAGCCCCGACGGCAGCCGGCAGCCGGCGACGGCGTCACCGATCCGTACGGCCGGCGGCCCGCTGCGCTCCGCCGCCTTGGCCAGTCCCGCGGCCAGGGAGCAGACCTCGGTGAGGAACGGATCGGGCGCGCCGCGCAGTGCGGTGCGGGCGTGACCGAGTTCGCGGCGGGCCCGGGTGGGTTCGCCGCGCGCCAGGCCGATCCAGGCGCGTACGACGTGCAGCGAGGAGCGGGACGGGTCCGTGGCGGTCCATGTGGGCAGCGGCGGTTGGCAGGACCGGGTGGCGAGTTCACCGGCGGCGCGGAAGCGGCCGCGCAACACCTCCAACAGGGCGAGTTCGACGAGGCAGTCCCGGCGCAGCACGCCGTTCCCGGCGGAGCTCGCGGCCTTGAGGCCCGCGGTGAGGGAGACCGCCGCGGCCTGGAGGTCGCCGTCGCGCAGTTCGCCGTGGCCGCGGATCGCCAGGGTGAGGGCCGGGATCTCCGGGTGCGCCGACAGCACCGTCCGCGACAGCCCCGCGCACAGGCTCTCCACCTCGGCCGCCGCGGCCCGGGCGGCGTCCGGGGCCCGGGAGCGCGACTGGGCCATGCGGATCACGGCGTGGGTCAGACGGCAGTGGGTGACACGGTCCCCCTGGCCCGTGGGGAGTTCCGCGACGAGCCGCGCGGCCCGGTCCAGGAATCCGGCGCAGGCCGCGTCGTCGCCGTGCGCGAGGGCCGAGGCCGCCGCGACGAGCACGGGCTCGGGTTCGGTGGCGTCCGCGTCGGGCGCCTCGGACAGCTGCCGTACCAGATCGTCCGGCAGACGCTCCCCGGTCAGGCCCAGCACCTGGCCGACCGCCAGCCGGCTCACGATCAGCCGCCCGGCCCGCCCCTGGTCACCGGCCGCGAGCCAGTGCCGTACGGCGTCGGCGAGCAGCCCGTGCGCCCCCAGCCAGCCGGCGGCCCGGCGGTGCAGCTCGGGCACGAGCCCCGGCGTCTCGTGGCGCAGGCACATCCGCAGCACATCGGCGAACATCCGGTGGCAGCGGTACCAGCCGTGCCCGTCGGGCCGCAGGAAGGAGTTCTCCCGGACCAGCGCCGCGAAGTGGCCGCCCGCCTCCTCGCCCGCCAGCTCCGCTGCCAGCTCGGCGTTGACGTGCTCCAGGACGCTCGTCGTCAGCAGCAGCCGCCGCATGCCCGGCGACTGCACGTCGAGGACCTCCTCCACCAGATAGCTGACCACCGCCTCGTCGTCCCCGGCGAACTGCGCCACGAACCGTTCGGGACACGGCTGTTTCTCCATGGACATGGCCGCGAGCCGCAGCCCCGCCGCCCACCCGTCGGCGCGCTGCCGCAGGGCGCTCACCACCTGCTTGGACACCTCGACGCCGTGCTGGGCGAGCAGCGCGGCCGTCTCCCGGTCGTCGAAGGCCAGGTCGGCGGTGCGCAGTTCGGTGAGTTCGCCGGACAGCCGCAGGCGGTGCAGGTGCAGCGGCGGGTCCCGGCGCGCGAGCACCACCAGGCGCAGTACGGGCGCGGCGTGCTTGAGCAGGGCGATGATGTCCTCGGCGGTCGGCGAGCCGGGTTCGGTGTGGAAGTCGTCCAGGACCAGGACCACCGGGTCGCGCCGCCCGGCCAGCCGGGCCGCCAGCGCGGCCACCAGCCCGGGACCGCCGGAGACCGGCACGTCCGGCCCGTCCGCGCCCAACGCGCTGATCACCCGCGGCCAGAAGACGCCGGGCTGCTCGTCGCGGCCGTCGCAGGTCACCCACGCCACCGGCCCGGGAGAGCGGCCGTGGTGCGCCCACTCCACGGCGAGCGCCGACTTCCCGGCGCCCACCGGGCCGACGACCACCGTCAGCGGCCCCAGGACGCCCCGGGAGATCCGGTCCGTCAGCCGGGGTCTGGGGACCAGCCAGCCCGGCAGGGCGGGCACCGCGGTGCCGGGCGTGGGCCCGTCGCGCTGCTCCGTGTCACCCATGGGCGGCACCTCGCTCTCGGAGCGGGAGGGTGGTGCGGCTCAGGCAAGTGTCGGGCGGGCACGGTGGCACGGGCAGCGCGGCGGGCGGCGTTTCACCCGGGTGAAGTTCTCACCCGGGTGAGATGCCGCGGCGGGGCGGGACGCTTCAGCCCGCGTGCAGCGCCGCGACCAGTTCGTCCTCGCGGTCCTTGGTCAGCGACGTACGGATCACGCTGGGGTTGAAGGGGCGTACCGCTTCCCGTACCCGGTCCGGTGTCGAGCGGCGGACCAGCGCGAACACCGCGGCCCTGCCCGGTTCGAGGGTGCCCGCGATCTCCTTGACGAAGGCGTCGTTGATGCCGACGTCGGAGAGCTTGCCGGCGACCGCGCCGGTGGCCGCGCCCACCGCGGCGCCGAACACCGGCATCAGGAACAGCATCCCGAACAGCGTGCCCCACAGGGCGCCGCCGGCCGCGCCGGTCGCGGTGGGGTTGTACGACTGGCGGACATGGATCTTGCCGTCCATGGTCCGCCAGGCCAGCGCCGCGTCGTCCAGGTCCAGCAGTTCCTGGCGCGACAGGTCCTTGGCGAGCCGCAGCACCGCGTCCGCCTTCTCCCGGTCCGAGAATCCGAGTACGACGAGATCTGCCATCACAGCCTCCTGGTGGAGCGGCCGGCCGCACGGACTGGGGGCCGGCGCGCGGGGTCGCCTCCATCCAGCCGGGAGGCGCGGCCCGCCGCGTCACCCGCCCGAGGTGAGGCGGCTCCCGGGCGGCCGGGGCCAGTCTGGCGCCGGGTGAGCCCGCGGCAGGCAGGGAGGCAGCCATGAGCACACAGACGGGCGCGGAACCGGCAGGTCCGGCCGACGAGGAGCGACGGCGGTTGTGGGGCCCCTACCTGAGCGAACGCCAGTGGGGCACGGTCCGCGAGGACTACAGCGCGGGCGGTGACGCCTGGTCGTACTTCCCGCACGACCACGCCCGCTCCCGCGCCTACCGCTGGGGCGAGGACGGGCTCGGCGGCATCTGCGACGACAAACAGCGCCTGTGCTTCGCCCTCGCGCTGTGGAACGGGCGCGACCCGATCCTCAAGGAACGCGCCTTCGGCCTGACCAACGGCGAAGGCAACCACGGCGAGGACGTGAAGGAGTACTACTTCTACCTCGACAGCACGCCCAGCCACTCCTACCTGCGCTACCTGTACAAATACCCGCAGGCCGAGTTCCCGTACCACGACCTGGTGGCCGTCAACCAGGCCCGCAGCCGCCAGGAGTTCGAGTACGAGCTGCTCGACACCGGCATCTTCGACGACGACCGGTACTTCGACGTCACCGTCGAGTACGCCAAGGCCGCCGACGACGACGTGCTGATCCGGATCACCGTCGCCAACCGCGGCCCTGACGAGGCGACCGCGCACGTGCTGCCCACCCTGTGGTTCCGCAACACCTGGTCCTGGCACGAGGGCGCCGCCCGGCCCGCGCTGACCGCGGCCGAAGGGCCGCGCCGTACGGCCACCGTCCGGGCCGTCCACCCCGAACTGGGCAGCTACGACCTGCGCTGCGCCGGCGCGGTCCCGCTGCTGTTCACCGAGAACGAGACCAACCACGAGCGGCTGTTCGGCACTCCCAACCGCACGCCGTACGTCAAGGACGGCATCGGCCGCGCGGTCGTCGACGGAGAGGCCGGGGCCGTCAACCCGGCCGGGGAGGGCACGAAGGCGGCCGCGCACTACACCCTGACCGTCCCCGCCGGTGGCGAGGAGGTCCTGCGGCTGCGGCTCGCCCCCACCGGATCGTCGCTGTCCCTGGACCGCGGTTTCGACACCGTCTTCCAGGAGCGCATCGCCGAAGCCGACGCCTTCTACCGGGAGCTGACCCCGCGCGGCGCGGACGAGGACGAGGCCCGGGTGCTGCGCCAGGCCCTCGCCGGGATGCTGTGGTCGAAGCAGTACTACGGCTTCGACCTGGAGACCTGGCTCGCCGAACACGGCATGGACCCGTGGAGCCTGCCGCGGCCCGGCATCCGCAACCGCGAGTGGTTCCACATGGTCGCCGACGACATCATCTCCATGCCCGACAAGTGGGAGTACCCCTGGTTCGCCGCATGGGACCTGGCCTTCCACGCCGTGGCCCTGTCGGTGGTGGACAACAACTTCGCCAAGCAGCAGCTCGAACTGCTCCTGCAGAACGTCTACCAGCACCCCAACGGGCAGGTCCCCGCCTACGAGTGGAACTTCGGGGACGTCAACCCGCCCGTGCACGCTTGGGCCGCGTACTTCGTCCACCTGATGCAGGAACGCCGCACGGGCCAGGCCGACCCCGCCTTCCTGGAACGCGTCTTCCAGAAGCTGCTGACCAACTTCACCTGGTGGGTCAACCGCAAGGACCCCGAGGGCCGCAACCTCTTCCAGGGCGGCTTCCTGGGCCTGGACAACATCGGCGTCTTCGACCGCAGCGCGCCGCTGCCCACCGGAGGCCGGCTCGAACAGGCCGACGGCACCGCCTGGATGGCCCTGTACTGCCAGTCCATGCTCCAGATCGCGCTGGAACTGGTCGAGCACAACCCCGCCTACGACGAACTGGTGCTGAAGTTCGTCGAACACTACCTGTGGATCGCCGGTTCGATGGACCGCGTCGGCGACCTCGGCGACGAACTGTGGGACGAGGAGGACGGGTTCTTCTACGACGTGCTGCGCCTGCCCGACGGGCAGGCCGTACGGCTCAAGGTCCGGTCGGTGGTGGGCCTGCTGCCGCTGTGCGCCTCGACCGTCTTCCGGCCGCGGCAGCTGGAGCGGGTGGCGGGCCTGAACGAGCGCCTGCGCCGCTTCGCCGACCGCCACCCCTCGCTGAACGTCACCATGGCCTCGGCCCAGGCGGGCGTGGCCGGCGGCGCCCGGCTGCTGTCCGTCGTGGACGAGAAGCGGCTGCTGCGGGTGCTCGGCCATCTGCTGTCCGAGGACGAGTTCCTCGGCCCGTACGGCATCCGGTCCCTCTCCCGCTACCACGCCGAGCACCCGTACACCTTCTGGGTGCACGGCGAGGAGTACCGGGTCGCCTACCTGCCCGCCGAATCCGACACCGGAATGTTCGGCGGCAACTCCAACTGGCGCGGCCCGGTGTGGTTCCCGATGAACGCCCTGGTCATCCGCGCGCTGCTGAACCTGTACGGCTTCTACGGCGACGAGCTGACCGTCGAGTGCCCCACCGGCTCGGGCGTCCGGATGACCCTGTACCAGGCGGCCGAGGAGATCTCGCGCCGGCTCGCCCGGATCTTCCTGCGCGGCGAGGACGGGCGGCGGCCCGTCTACGGTGGGCAGCACAAGTTCCGCGACGACCCGCACTGGCGCGACCTGATCCTCTTCCACGAGTACTTCCACGGCGACAACGGCGCCGGCATCGGCGCGGCCCACCAGACCGGCTGGACGGGCCTGGTCGCCGCCCAGATGCAGCTCTTCGGCACGCTCACGCCCGGCGACTTCCTGGCGGATCCGGGCCGGAAGGAGAGGCCATGACCCAGCTGCCCGCGCAGCCCGTCGTCCACGAGGTCAACACCCGGGTGTGGCTGCGCGAGATCCGGCGCCGCACCGGACGCCCGGCCGGGCTCGGCGATGTGCCCAAGGACGCGTGGGACGAGATCACCCCGCACGGCGTGGACGCCGTCTGGCTCATGGGGGTGTGGGAGCGCAGCCCGCAGGGCCGCGGCATCGCCCTGTGGGACCAGTCCCTGCGCATCGCGTTCGCCCAGGCCGTCCCCGGCATCCGGGAGGAGGAGATCGCCGGCTCGCCGTACTGCATCCGGCGCTACGAGGTGGACGCGACGCTCGGCGGCGCCGAGGGGCTGGCCGCCGCGCGCGCCGAACTCGACGGGCGGGGCATCGGCCTGCTGCTCGACTACGTGCCCAACCACGTCGCCCCGGACAGCCCCTGGGTGTCCGCGCACCCCGAGTACTTCGTGCGCGGCACCGCCGACGACCTGCGGCACGATCCGGCCGCCTACCTCGACACCGGCACCGCCGTCCTCGCCCGCGGCCGCGACCCGTTCTTCCCGCCCTGGCCGGACGTGGTGCAGCTGAACGCCTTCGAGCCCGCCCTGCGGCGGGCGACCGCCGACGAGCTGACCCGCATCGGGCAGACCTGCGACGGGGTGCGCTGCGACATGGCGATGCTGCTGATGAACGACATCTTCCTGCGCACCTGGGGGCAGCGCGCCGGAACCCCGCCGCCGGACGAGTTCTGGCCCACGGTCATCGGCGGCGTACGCGAGCGGCACCCCGGCATGACGTTCATCGCCGAGGCGTACTGGGACCTCGAATGGGCCCTCCAGCAGCAGGGCTTCGACTTCTGCTACGACAAGCGCCTCTACGACCGCATCCTGAACGAGGGCCCCGAGGCGGTGCGGCAGCACCTGACGGCGGACGAGGCGTACCAGCGCAAGCTCGTACGGTTCCTGGAGAACCACGACGAGCCCAGGGCGGCACAGACACTGCACCCGGCCAAGGAACGCGCGGCGGCCATCATGATCGCCACGCTGCCCGGGGCGACGCTGTGGCACGAGGGCCAGTTCACGGGACGCCGCACCCGGCTGCCCGTCTTCCTGGACCGGCGCCCGGACGAGCCCATCGACACCGAATTGCGCGCGTTCCACGAGAAGTTGCTGGCCGCCGTGCACCGCAGCGGCATGCGGACCGGGCAGTGGCAGCTGCTGGAGTGCACGGGCTGGCCCGACAACGACTCCGCCAGGAACGTCCTCACCTGGTGCTGGGCGGGCCCCGCCGGGCGGTTCCTGACGGCCGTCAACCTCTCGGAGCATGCGGCCCAGGGCCGTATCCGGCTGCCGTGGCGCGAACCGGAGACCGGCTCCTGGCAGCTGGCCGAGCTGCTGACCGGTGCGCGGTACGACCGCGACGGGGACGAGCTGACCGGCCCCGGCCTCTTCGTCGACCTGGAGCCCTGGGCCACCCACGTCCTCGCCCTCGCCCCGGACCGGGACGCGATGCCGTCCGTCGTCACCCCCGCCGGGTGACGACAGCTGATCAACCGGCCGGGAGGATGCACGCGCCCGGCGTACGGCGCGCACCGTACGCCGGGCGCCCAGCGATCGGAGGCGAGACGATGGCCGTACCGCCCGGACCGGGGACCAGCGGCAGCGCGCAGGAACCACCGCGGCATGTGCTGGTGCCGCTGGCGCTCGCCCAGTTCATCTGCAGCTTCGCCGGCTCCAACATGAACGTGATGATCAACGACATCAGCGAGGACCTCGACACCACCGTGCAGGGGGTGCAGCTCGCGATCACCATCTTCCTGCTGGTCATGGCCGCGCTGATGATCCCCGGCGGCAAGCTGACCGACCGCTTCGGCCGCAAGCGGTGCCTGGTGGCGGGCCTGGCCGTCTACGGCGTCGGCGCCCTGCTCAGCGCGGCGGCGCCCGGCCTCGGCGTCCTGATCCTCGGCAACTCCCTCCTGGAAGGCATCGGCACGGCCCTGCTCATCCCGCCGGTCTACATCCTCACCACGCTGTACTTCACGGACACCGCCGCCCGCGCCCGCGCGTTCGGCGCGATCATGGCGATGGGCGGCATCGGCGCGGCCGCCGGGCCGCTGATCGGCGGGCTGATCACCTCGGGGCTGAGCTGGCGGGCCGCCTTCGTCTTCCAGGCGCTGGTCATCGTGGTGATCGTCGTCCTGAGCCGCCGGATTTCCGATCCGCTGCCCCCGGAGCCCGGCCGTTCCTTCGACACCGGCGGGGCGGTCCTGTCCGCCGTCGGCCTGACCCTCGTCGTCGCCGGTATCCTCGCCGCCGACGACAACGGCTGGCTGACGGCCGGGCTGCTGGTGCTCGGGGCCGCCGTGCTGGCCTGGTTCTTCCGCTGGATACGGGCCAAGGAGCGGGCCGGCGCCGAACCGCTGCTGTCGATGAGCCTGTTCCGCGACCGCACGTCCAACCTCGGCCTGGTGACGCAGTGCCTCCAGTGGATGGTCCTGATGGGCGTCTCCTTCGTGGTGTCCGCCTACTTCCAGGTCGTCCGCGGCTACAACGCGATCCAGACCGGAGTGATCTTCACGGCGGCCACCGTCGGCCTCCTCGCGTCCTCGCTCGCCGCCGAGCGCTTCGCGAAGCGGCGCACCCCGCGGACCCTGGTGACGACCGGCTTCGTCGTGACCGTCGGCGGCATCGTCACGCTCCTCGCCCTGGCGGGCGGGGCGCAGAGCGCCTGGGCCAGCACCCCCGGACTGCTCCTGATCGGCCTGGGCCTCGGTGTGATGCTCACCCCGTCCGTGAACGTGGTGCAGTCCAGCTTCCCCGAGGAGCAGCAGGGGGAGATCTCCGGCCTGTCGCGCAGCGTGTCCAACCTCGGCTCGTCGCTCGGTACGGCGATCGCCGGCACCATCCTCGTCGCCGACCTGGCCGTCGGCTCCTACGCCGCCGCGCTGATCGTGCTGGCGGTCATCGGATGCGGCGGCCTCGTAGCCGCCACGCTGCTGCCCCGGCAGCGGGCCGTGGCCGGTCAGGGCAGCGGCCGCTGACCGTCGCGGGCCCGTCCGCCGTACCAGTCGTACACCACCGCACTGCGCACGACGAGATCGGCGACGGACGCGTCACGCCTGCTCAGCGGCGTCCAGAACAGCCCCAGCGGAAAGACGACGCACAGCACGGCCCGCAGCAGGGCGCGGCCGGCGCCGAGCGGCCGCCCCGGCCGGCGGACCACACGCAGCCCCATCAGCCGGGCTCCCACGGTCTGGCCGGTCACCGTCCAACTCACGGCCAGATAGCCGACGGTGAGGGCGAAGCCGAGAACGCCGGTGAGCCAGTCCGAGAGCTTCGGCGGGGCGAACGGCGGCCCGAGCACGAGGAAGCGGACGGCACCGGCGAACAGGTCGGCCAGTACGGCGATGCCGAGCACCACGAGGATGTCCGCGACGGCCGCCACCGTACGGGAGACCAGCCCCGCGGCCCGGCCCTGGAACCGGGCCGGGCCGTCCGCGGGGGAGGGCCGCGTCACGAAGGAGTCCGGCGCAGCAGCCGGTCGGTGACGGCGTCCACCAGCCGGTCCGCCCGCGCGCCGCGCAGCCGTACGGCGTCCAGCGCCTCGCCGGTCAGGTCGCCGCCCGTGTCCCGGACGATCGCGCCGACATCGATCTCTTCGAGCACCTGCCGCGCGTAACCGGCCAGATCGACCCGGTCCAGTACGGCGTCGACGTCCACGCGCCGCGCGACCCGCGCCACGTCGACGCGGTCGGCGACCCGGTCGACATCGATGCGCTCTGCCACCTTGTTCACGTCCACCCGGGCCACCAGGGCCTCCAGGTCGAGCTGGCCGACGACCGCCGCGACCAGCCGCCGCAGCACGGCGCGCCGGGCGTCGCCGACGCCGTCCGCGACCCGTACGGCCGCCGTGGCCGCCACCGTACCCGCGGCGGCCACGGCGCCCAGGGCCAGCCGCGGCCCGAGCAACAGGGCGGCGCCCAGCGGGCCTTCGGTGGCGCGGTGTCCAGCCATGGCCGCATCGCAGCGCCGCCCGGCGCGGCATGCGTCATCCGCCGCGGGTGAGAGCAGGTGTACGAACCGCGCCGCGCGGCCCGCGGATCAGCCGTCCACGGCCTTCAGCACGTCCCTCAGGTCCACGAACTTGAAGTTCGTGGAGGGGCGCGCCGGGTCCCCGGGCGCGTCGTGCCCGTCCTGCACGACCAGCAGCCCGTTCGGATACTTGGCGCCCAGCGGCGCCTTCAGCGCGGCGGCACCGTCGCACTCCTCCGAGCCGTCCAGGGCCGGCGAGGCGGGGGCGACGCGGAAGCCGCCCTCGTACTCGTTGTCGTCGGATATCTCGCGGTCGTAGGCGACGAAGGTGTTGTCACCCTGGCTGGACGCCAGCAGATAGCCGTCGCCCTTGGGCTCCTCGACGAGCGTCAGGCCCTCGACGTCGGCCGTCAGCCGCTTGCCGCCGTAGCCGGGGTCGGCGCCCGCGACACACTTCCCGGCCGCGTCGTCGTACGTGGCCGGTACGCCGTACTCGCGGACCTTGTCGATCAGCTTCGGCGTGCCGGTCAGATCGGCACGCAGCCGCCAGATGCCCACGTCCTCCTGCCCCGCGTACAGCGTGCCGTTGTGGGCATCGACCACCATGCCCTCGACCTGAGGGAGTTCGCCGGGCTCGGCGCAGGGGGACCACTTCTTGCCGTTGGGCAGGCGGAAGGCGGCGGGCAGGTCCAGGGTGCGGACCTTGCGGTAGCCGACCGTGCCGCCGGCGCCCGGCGTCAGCTCCAGCAGCGCGAGGGTCGTCCGCTCACGGCGGCTGACCAGGGCGTACGAGCGGCCGGTGGCCTGGTCGGTCCAGGTGGCCAGCCCGTAGGCGGTGCGCTGCTCGTCGATCTCCTGCTGGGAGGCGGAGAAGACCGGCGGGGCCGCGGGGTCGGTCACGTCGGTGAGCGGGCCGCCCGCGCGGTCGCGGTCGATCCGGTAGAAGCGCAGCCGGTCGTTGCCGCGGTCGCTGACCACCGCGAGGTCGGCGCGGCCCGACGACAGGCGCAGCCCGGATACCAGGTCGACGTTGTTGAACCGTCCGGCGGCGTGCCCGGGTCCGGGCGCGGCGGGCGCGGGCAGCGACTGCACCTCGCGGGCGTCGAGGTCGTAGACCCGCAGGCCGCCCTTCTTCGCGGTGGCGATCACCAGACTGCGGCCCGGGTCGGCGGCGTCGCGCCAGATCGCCGGGTCGTCGGCGTCGGCCTCGCCCCCGGCCGCGTCGTCGTGCAGGGCCGGGGTCTCGGCCCGCGGGGTGACGGCGGGCGGCGCGGACGGGGCGGCCCCGGCCGGGAAGGGGACGGCCGCGACGGCGAGCGCGGCGAGTGCCGTGGCGAGGGCGAGCGTCGCCGACCGGACGCTGCGGGAGGTGGCCACGAAGGGGCTCCTTCATGTCGGAAGGGTGGTTGAAGGGGAAAGCAGGGGGAGTCTGGGGGGTGCGTGTGACGGCTTACCGGTAGGTAACGTGTCCGGTGCCCGTACGGAACGTGAACGGCCCGTACTGAGACGCCCGTTGAGCCGAGCGGTAGGTGAAGGTAGCGCGAAACAACGGGAGTTGTCTGGCCTGCCCGGTGAAGTGACCTCTTGATCGGCTCCCGACGAGCCGGACTCCCTACCCGGTCACTCCGCCCATTCCGGTGCCCACACCTCGTCGCCCCGCTCTCCCGGCTGTGCGGCGGGCGCCGTGTACCGGCCGCGCAGATGGTCGCGGAGCGCGGCCAGTGCGGGGTGCGGGTTGTCGCGGTGCCAGATGAGGGAGTGCGGGTAGACCGGTGTCGGGTGGTGCAGGGGCACGCGTCGCAGGTCGTGTTCGGCGGGCCAGGCGAACCGCGTCCACGCGCCGACGAGTGTCGCGATGCGCGGGGAGTCGGCGATGGTGTCCAGGAGGGGTTCGGTGCCGAAGTCGGGGCCAGTCACCTCGATGGTGAACCCGAACGCGGCGGCGAGGTCGTCGTAGTAGGCCGCCCACTCGGTGCCGGTGACGATGCCCGGCATCCAGATCCGGTGCCCGGCGAGCCCGCCGGGGGTGACCGCGCGCGCGTCGGCCAGCGGATGGGCGGGCCCGGTGACGAGCTGCACGGGCTCGTCGTGGACCCGTACCGCCTCGATGCCGTCGGGCAGCTGCCGTGCGGGTGCGGTCACGGCGCGGAACGACGCGTCGATCGTGCCGGACCGTACGGCGGCGAGCGCCGCGTCCGCGTCGAAGAGGGTCACCACGTCGAGCGCGGTGTCGGGGTACGCGCGGTGGAAGTCGCGCACCAGGTCGGCCGGTGCGAGCCGGCGCCCGATCACGTCCACGCGCAGCGCCCGGCTCCCCGGCCGTACGGAGGCGGCCGCCCGCTCCTCGGCGCGCAGCAGCTCGCGGGCGTGCGGCAGGAACGCCTGCCCGTCGATGGTGAGCCGCGCCCCGCGCGCCGTGCGGTCGAAGAGCCGTACCCCGAGGTCCTTCTCCAGCGCGGCGATGCGCTTGGAGACGGCCTGCTGGGTGATCGACAGCAGCGCGGCGGCTTCCCGGAACTGCCCGGAGTCCGCGACGGCGACGACGGTGCGTACGGCATGGAGATCCACGGGAGCACTCTAGAGGAGCGCGCACAACCACCGGTTGTCGCCGGGGTCACCCACGGTTGTTTGCTTCCGCCCCGCCCGCCCGCTGTGATGTCTCCGCCCGACGATCCGTCGGGCAGGTGGACACGAGGAAAGGTGCGGGGCGGGGTATGGGGGCCAAACGGTCGCTGGGGCGGTCCTTCGGGTGGCTGTGGGCGGCGTACGCGGTCAGTACGTTCGGGACCTCGCTCGCCTTCGACGCGTTCGCGCTGATCGCGGTCCTGGTGCTGCACGCCGGGCCCGCCCAGGTGTCGGCGCTCGCCGCGGTCGGGCCCGCGGTGGGGGCCGTGCTGGCGGTGCCGCTCGGCCCGTGGGTGGAGTTCCGGCGCAAGCGGCCGGTGATGATCGCGATGGATCTGGTCCGGTGCGGGCTGCTGCTGAGCATCCCCGCCGCGTACCTGCTCGGGCGGCTCGGCTTCGTCCAGCTGCTGGTCGTGTCCATGGTGATCGCCGCGGCCGACATCACCTTCAACGCGGCCGCCGGCGCCTGCCTGAAGGCCCTCGTCGGGCCGCCGGACCTGATCGTCGCGAACGGGCGGTTCGAGGCCACGCAGTGGACCTCCACCGTGCTCGGCCTGCCGCTCGGCGGCGCCGCGGCCGGGCTGTTCGGGCCGGTGACGACCGTACTGGCCGACGCGGTCAGCTATCTGCTGTCGGCCGCCGGCATCCGGGCGATCGGCGGCGGGGAACCGCGTCCGGTACGGGACGGGGCACCGCCGACGGCACGCGCCGCCGGGCTCCTGGAGGGCTGGCGGCACATCCTCGCCCACCCCGTCCTGCGCCCGCTGTTCCTCAACTCCGTCCTGGTCAACGGCCTGATCATGGCGACAGCGCCACTGGCCGCGGTCCTCATGCTCGGCCCCCTCGGCTTCCCGCCCTGGCAGTACGCCCTCGCCTTCGCGGTGCCCTGCCTCGGCGGTCTGCTCGGCTCGCGCCTGGCCGGTCCGCTCGTCGCGCGCTTCGGACAGCACCGGGTCCTGCGCACGGCCGGGACGCTGCGGGCCTGCTGGCTGATCGGCCTGGCCTTCGTCCACCCCGGTGTGTCCGGGCTGCTGCTCGTCATGGCCGTCGAGTTCGCGATGATCGTCTGCATCGGTGTCTTCAACCCGCTGCTCGCCGCCCACCGGCTGGACCTCACCGCGCCGGACCGCGTCGCCCGTACGCTCTCCGCCTGGTCGGCGACCGGCAAACTCACCACCGCGGCCCTGACCGCCCTGTGGGGCCTGCTGGCCGCCCTCACCGGCCCCCGTACCGCCATGGCCCTCGCCGGCGCCCTCATCCTGACGACTCCGTTCCTGCTGCCGCGGCGGCCGGCCGGAGTGGCCTCCGCCTCACCGGAGCCCGCCCGGGCCCCCGCAGCAGAAGCCGGCCCTCCGCATAAGTGAGCGCCGGGCCCGGAAGGGCGGCCTCGCGTCCGCTGAGGAGGACGGTCAGGGTGCCGTCGGCGGGGGAGTGGGGCGCGGGCGGGTGGCCGGTGCGGCGGAGGGCCTGAGCGGCGACCGCGGGGGCCGAGCCGTGCAGAACGAGGGGCGGCAGACCGGGGTGTGCCAGCGCGGCGCGGATGCGCTCGGCGACGAGTTCGTAGTGGGTACAGCCGAGGACGACGCTCCTGACCCCGGCCGGGGTGCGCCGCGCGGCGGCGATCGCGCGGCCGATCGCGTCCTCGTCCCCCTGCTCCACCGCGTCGGAGAGCCCGGGACACGGTACCTCGGTGACCGCCGTACCCCCGGCGAACCGCCGGATCAGCGAGCGCTGGTAGGCGCTGCCGGTGGTGGCGGGCGTGGCCCAGACGGCGAGGGGGCCGCCGTCCACGGCCGCCGGTTTGATCGCCGGGACCGTGCCGATGACCGGCAGTTCCGGCTCGAAGCGGGCCCGCAGGGCGGGCAGCGCGTGGACGGTCGCGGTGTTGCAGGCGACGACCAGCGCGTGCGGACGCCGCGCCGCCGCGGCTTCGCCGACGGCGAGCGCGCGGGCGGTGATGTCCCGCGCGGAGCGCGGCCCCCAGGGCATGCCGTCAGGATCCGAGGAGAGGACGAGGTCGGCGTCGGGACGCAGCCGGCGTACGACGGAGGCGGCCGCCAGCAGCCCGATCCCGGCATCCATGATCGCGATCTTCGGCCGGTCACCGGGGCGGGACGGCGGAGCGGCGGTGCGCCCTTTTGTGCGTCGCTGGTGTGGTCCGCCGCCGCCCCCGTGCTGGTGTTCCATACCGGTCGCCTCCGCGTTCGTTCGGTGTCGGTGTGACGGGTGGTGAGTCTGTACGGAGGCGGGCCCGGACAACATGGCCAATTCCGCGGGGTTGGTCTGGAGCGAGGCGCCGCGGTCAGTCGAGCAGCCCGATCGCCAGTCCCCGCAGCCGCGCCGGGGCGGCGATCACCTCGTAGCCGGTGATCAGGCCGTCCTCGACGGTGAAGGTCAGCGCGATGCGCAGGCGGCCCCGGGGCGCCACGAGGAGGCCGACGGCGCCGTCGACGAGGGCCGGTTCGGCCTCGCGGGCGCGGTGGGCGAACAGCAGGGTGCCCTCGGCCACGGCCCGGGCGCCGCGGAGCTCGGGCGCCACGCTCGGGGGCAGGACGGCGGGGTCGGCACGGCGTACGACATCGGGGGCCAGCAGGGCGAGGACCGCCGGGAGGTCACCGGCGCGCGCGGCCGCCAGGAACGCCGTGACGACGCGGCGGTGCCGGGCCAGGTCGGCCGGCGGGACGGCGGGCGTGCCCCGTACCTTCTGGCGCGCCCGACTGGCGAGCTTCTTCGTGGCGACCGGGGTGCGCTCCACGAGGGGGGCGATCTCGTGGAACGGCACGGCGTACATGTCGTGCAGGACGAGCGCGACGCGTTCGGCGGGGCCCAGCCGGTCCAGCACCACCAGCAGCGCCCGGCTGACGGAGTCGGTCAGCAGCGCGGCCGCCTCGGGCCCCTCCGCCCGGACCGGGAGCTCGTCGAAAGCCGGTGGCTCCGCCAGGTCCTCCCGCCGCGACGTGCGCGTACGCAGCACGTCGAGGCAGATGCGCGTCACCACCGTCCGCAGCCAGCCGTCCAGGTTGTCCACCGCGTCCGCGTCCACCCGGCTCAGCCGCAGCCACGCCTCCTGTACGGCGTCGTCGGCCGCCTCCGGGGAGCCGAGCATCCGGTGGGCGACGGCCCGCAGCCGGCCCCGCTGTTCCTCGAAACGTTCCGCCAGCCCGTCGCGCGCGTTCACCGGTCACCTTTCCTCGTTCTGCTGCGTCACGGGTAAGGACGGACGCACCGCGCGAGAAGTGACAGGAGAACCGATGCCGACCTTGCTCCACCTGGATTCCAGTGCCGACCGCTCCGGCGGGTCGGTCAGCAGGCAGCTGACCGCCTTGTACGCCGAGACCTGGCGCGCCGCGCACGGCACGGCGGCCGGATACCGCCACCGGGATCTGGCCGCCGACCCCGTACCCCCGCTGGACACCGCCTACTGCTCGCTCGGCCGGCGCGTGGAAGAACGCGGCCTCGTCCCGCCGGACGGCGTGGACGCGCTGATCGCGGGCCCGGCCGAGCGGCGGGCGTGGGCGCTGACCCGCCCGCTGGTGGACGAACTGCTGGCGGCCGACACGGTGCTCATCGGGGCGCCGATGTACAACTTCTCGGTGCCCGCCGCGTTGAAGGCGTGGCTGGACCGGGTGGCCTTCCCCGGGGCGTTCACCGATCCAGGGACCGGGGAGAGCCGGCTGAAGGGGGTGCGGGTGGTGGTGATCAGCTCCCGGGGCGGGGCGTACGGGCCGGGAACCCCGCGGGAGGGGTGGGACTTCCAGACGCCGTACCTGCGGGCGTACTTCCGTAGGCTCGGGGTGGCGGAGGACGCCGTCCGGGTCATCGGAGCCGAGCTGACGTTGGCTCATCTCGTCCCGCATTTGGCCCGATTCCGGCCGTCGGCGGCCGCCTCGCTCGACGCGGCGCGGGCCGAGGTGACCGCACTGGCCGGGGCCTGCGGGGCGGTCACCTGACCGTGCGGACGAGCGCCCCCGCGCCCCGGCCGCCGGACGAACGCCCTACCGCTCCCGGTCCTCCGGCCGCCCGAACCAGTCCAGGCACAGCACCAGCGCGTCGTCCATCGACTCCGCGTCGCGGTACTCGGCGAGGTCGCGCAGCACGGCGCGGGGCACGCTCGCCGCGGGCAGCAGGCTGGTGGCGTGGATCGCGCGGGCGAGGGCGTGCTCGCCGTACTCCTCGCCCGGTGGCGAGACCGCCCCGTACACGCCGTCGCTGACGAACAGCAGCCGGTCGCCGGGCAGCACCTCGAATTCCTGCGCCACGTACTGCGTCTCCTCGAACATGCCGAGCGGCAGCTGCGGCTCCAGCGGCACCCGGTCGATGGTGCGCCCCCGGCGCCGCCACAGCTGCGGGGAGCCCGCGTCCACGACCTCCACCCGGCCGGTCGCGAGGTGGAAGCGCAGCAGCAGCGTCGAGACGTAGGCGGAGCCGCGGTACTGCCCGTAGAGGGCCTGGTCGGCCAGGGCCGCCTGGTCGGCGATGCCGATACCGGCGCGGCGGGCGTTGCGCAGCGCGTTGACCGTGAGGTGGGTGAGCAGGGACGCCTCGATGCCGGTGCCCATGCCGTTGGTGACGGCGAGGGTCAGCTCGTCCGCGTCCGCCGCCCAGTCGTAGTTGTCGCCGTGGATCGCGTAGGCCGGTTCGAGCTGCGCCCCGATGGCGTACTCCTCGGCCACGCAGGCCCGCGCGGGCAGCAGCTGCCACTGCATCTCGGCGGCCAGGGTGAGCCGGTTGGTGCGGCGGGCCCGCTGGTAGACGTCGGTGTCCCGCTCGGCGACCAGGATCTCGTGGCCGAGCAGGTCGGCGGCGTGCGCGAGCTCCTCGGCGGTGCCCGGTACGTTGCGCCCGGCGGGCAGCCGTACGGTCAGGATGCCGAGCCGTTCGCCGCGGACCGTCACCGGCAGGTGGTGATCGACCGCGTCGCCCTGCCGGACCTGCCGCTCGTGCGGCTCCTGGCTGCCGAAGGCACGCCCCTGCGGGCTGTTGGAGATGGACAGTACGCCGGGCGGGTCCTCGCCGAGCGAGGCGAAGGGCCTGAGCACCGTGCCCCCGTAATCCGCGAGGAACAGGTGGACGGATGTGGCTCCGTAGGCCGCGGCGAGTGCTTCGCGCAGCGTGTCCACCAATGCGTGCGGTGCCGATGCGCGAACGGCTCTTTCCACATCACAGCTCAGGGTCACGGGCTCTCAAACATTCTTATTTCGGTGGATTCAGACATGGCCGGGCTGACGCGGGCGGCCGGAGGGTGACAGAGTGGTCGTGTGTCCCGTTTTCCCGGCCAGTCGCAGCACGAACAGGTGACCGAGGCCACCCTTGCCGCCTCCGAGTTGCTGGAGGTGCTGTGGGGTCGTGGCCAGGAGACGGCACGCTCGGCGCAGGTGTCGCCGTCCCAGCTGCGGGCTCTCCTGGTGATCGAGGATCATGAGGGTACTAACCTGCGGGCCCTCGCCGACGCACTCGGCTCGCGTCCGCCCGCGGTGAGTCGTCTGTGCGACCGTCTGGAGGCCATGGGCCTGGCGGAGCGCTGTCCGAGCGCGACGAGCCGGCGCGAGGTCGAGCTGCGGCTGAGTCTGCGCGGGCGCGCCTTCCTGGAGGAGTACCGGGCGGCCCGCAAGAGCGAGGTCGCCGCCATCGTGGCGCGTATGGACCCGGCGCAGGTCGCCGATCTGGCGTCCGGCCTGGCGGCGTTCCACAGGGCGGCCGCCGTGCACCGTGCGGCCGAGGGCAGCCGTACGGTCCCCGCCGGCCGCACGCTCGGTGCGGACAGCGCGGACACTGCGTGAAGTCATTCAGGCCCCGCTTCTCGATCCGAAGTCACTCCGGGCAGAGCCGTGTTGCACAGTGACGGGGACAAGATTGTTGCCTTTCTGGAATATTGTCAAACGGCAACAATCGCTTCTATTGTTGATCACTCCATCCGGCCGGACCGGGAGTCCGGCCGGGCCGCCGACCCGTCACCGACCGAGGACCACCGTGCATCCACAGCCCAGCTCAGACCGGCCGACACAGGTACGGATACGGGAAGGACAGCGCGCCGGGGACGCCTTGGTGATCATCGTCACCGGACCGCTCGACATCGACACCGTCGCGCCGCTGGAAGCGGCCCTGTGCGAGGCGGGCGCCGGGCCCCGGGACGGCGATGGAGCGGCGCGGCCGGTGGTCGTCGACCTGGCCGAGGTGGAATTCGCGGACTCCACGACGGTCAACATCCTCCTGCAGCAGCACGCCGCCCTGGGCACCCGGCTCCGCCTGGCCGCCCCCTCGCCCGGCCTGCGCCGCCTCTTCGAGCTGACCGGCCTGGACGGGGTGCTCCCGCTGTACGGCACGGTCGCGGAAGCGGCGGCGGCCGACGGCGCGGCCGTGGAGCCGGCGGGGGAGTAGCTGCCTCAGCCGGCCGCGGCCGTCTCCGCGAGTTTCCTAAATTCCCCGAGGTCGTAGTTGGCGAGGGTGGAGTCCAGGTTCGTCAGGGCCCCCAGATGCTCCACGAAACCTTCCGGTGAGTACTCTATTTGCAGCGTGACACGGCTTGATGTGTCACTGAGCCGGTGGAAGGTGACGACTCCCGCGTGATGGACACCCTCCGTCGTTTTCCAGGCGATGCGCTCAAGAGGTTTGACCTCGGTGAGTTCCGCCACGAAATTCTTGTCCGCCCCCGGCAGCGACAGCTGCCAGGCGAAATGCGTGTCGTCCAGGCGCTCGACCAGCCGTACGTGGCTGAGAAACCTCGGCCACCGCGTGACGTCCGACCACAGCGCCCAGCTCACCGCGACGGGTGCCTCGATGTCCACACTCTCCAGCAGCGAGGACGACATGGGGTGAACCTCCTTGATCTCGGGAGCGAATACACCCGGACACGCACGGTGACAGCCGCCGGCGGCCGTATTCACCCGCGGCCGGGATTGCCGTCCGGCCGTATCCACGAGCGGTCCGGAGTTGCCCTGGTACCCCGCGCCGGAGCGGGTACCCGGGGAGTGCGGCAGCGGTTACCGGCAATCCGCCCGCCGGGTTATCACCCCATCGGGAACTCGCCGTTCCGTATGTGACGGCGGGATTGCCCGGTTGCCTGGCGGGAAAGCTGCCTACTTGTACGCCTTACGGTCGAACGGGAAACGAGGTGAGCCCCGATGAGCAGCGCCACGGCACCCGACAGGGTTTCCGCAGCGCCGTCGCTGGTGGTGACGCTGGAGAACTGCCCCGAAGCGGCGGCCGTCGCCCGGGACGTCGCCGGCGACCTGCTGAAAGGGCTGGGCCCGCCGCTGGACCGGGACGCCTCGGACGCGGTGGTCCTGATCGTCTCCGAACTCGTCACCAACGCCGTCCGGCACACCGGGACCCCCACCTGCACCCTGAGCCTGACGGCCGCCGCCGACACGGTGACGGTGAGCGTGGCCGATTCCAGCCCCGTCCCGCCCCGCGAGCGGAACCCGGACGTGCGCGGCGAGGGCGGCGGCTTCGGCTGGCCGATGGTCCGCCGCCTCGCCGCGGCCACCTCCGTGGAGACCACCGCCCGGGGCAAGACGGTCAGCGCCGTCGTCGCCCGGACGGGCCGGGCCACGGCCTGAGCGCCCTGAGCGCGGCGACGGCGCGCCTCAGCGCGGACGCGGCGACAGCCGGACGGCCAGCGCCAGCGTGTCGTCGGGGTGCAGCACGACGGTGTGCATGTCCTCGGCGATGGCGCCGGGGATCTCCCCGATGGGCCGGTGCCGGTGCCGCCGCGCGCTCTCGGCCAGGCGCTGCTCGCCCTCCCTGGGGTCCCGCCGGCTCTCGGTGAGCCCGTCGGTGTAGAGCACGAGCAGGTCGCCCTCGTCCAGCTTCGCGTGCAGCACCCGCTCACTGCCGGGGAAGGGATAGCCCACCCCGCGCCCGCGCACCTCCAGATACTCCTTCTCGCCCGAGTCCCGCACGGCCAGGGCCGGCGGATGGCTGCCGTTGGCGAGCTGCAGATCCCCGCTGACCGGGTCGATCCGCGCCAGCAGCACCGTGGCCATCAGCTCGGGGTCCAGCGGCTCAAGGATCTCGTCCGTGCGGGCCACGATGGACTTCAGCGGGTGGCCCTCCAGTGCGAGCGTACGGACCGCGTGCGTAACGTTCAGCGCGCTGCGCGTACTGCGCACCCCGTGTCCCAGCGCGTCGACGACGGTGATGTGGACCGTCCCGTCCGGCAGGATGAACCAGTCGTAGAAGTCGCCGCCGGTGGGCGCGTCGGTGCCGGCCGGCGCGTAGTGCACGGCCAGTTCCAGCCCGTCCACCGCGATCGGCGGCGGGCGCAGCGCGTCCTCCAGCTCGCGCAGGATGTGGCCGTGCGCCGTACGCAGCTGCTCGTCGCGCTCCTCCAGCTGTACGTACAGCGCCAGCACACCGCTGTTGGTCTCGGCCAGCTCGTGCGTCAGACGGCGCTGGTCGGCGGCGAGGGAGTCCACCCGGGCCAGCGCGACCCGCAGCTCCTCCTCCAGCAGCCGGTTCTCCGTCACCGGGTCCGACACCGCGCCGTCCCCGTCGCCGCCGGACGCGCCCGCCGGCGTACCGCCGGGGCCGCGCAGCCGCCCGCTGCCGCCGGTCGTCGCGTCGTCCGAATGCCGTCCCGCGGGAATCCGGATCTCCGGGGTCCCGGCCGGCAGCGGTACGTGCCAGGTGGCCGCGTCGGACGACACCTGCGCGGGCAGCGGAAGTTCGGCCCCGGCCGGCGGCGCGAGCACCGGGGCCGGGGTACGCAGCGTGACGGCCAGGGAACCGCCCGCGGAGGAACGGTCCTTCGTACGGGTACGGGCCGACTCCAGCGTGACTCCGTAGCCGGCCCGGAGCACCGAGTCGGCCAGCGTGCTCACGGACAGCACGAGGCGCGCCCGGGTCTCGACGGGCAGGGCGTTGGCCGTGCCCAGCCGGCGCACGGCGTGGCGCAGCGCCGGCAGCGCGTGGAAGGTGTGACGTCTCACGAAAGTCTCTGGTGGAGGTTGGCGGCGAGGACGGTCGCGTCGTCCCGGCTGCGGCGGTGGCCGTGCACGAGGGCCGTGGCCAGCAGCGGCGCGGGCAGACGCACGAGGAACGGGTCCGGACTGTAGGCCCAGCGGTGGTCGATGCCGTCGGTGTGCAGCAGGGCGGTGAAGTGCGGCTCCCACGGGATGTCGCGGACCAGCGGCCGCGGTATCTCCAGCCCCGCCACCCCCGGCTGGCCGGTCAGGCGGTGCTGGATGTCCCGCTGCGTCAGCGTCATGCACCGTACGTTGCCGATGCCGCAGTACTGGGCGCGACCGGCGTGCAGCCGCAGCAGCCCGACGGCCGCGCCCCGGCTGCGGCGCAGCGCACGGTGGACGGTGGTCAGCAGCCCGGGCAGCGGCTGGTCGGACGCCCTGGCGAAGGTGCGCAGCGCGATCTGCGCCGCCTCGGACGCCTCCGGGCCGTGCCCGAGCCCGTCGACCACGATCGCGGTCAGCCCCTGCTCGGTCTCGGTCGCGGCGCAGGCGTCACCGCTGACCTCCTCCCGCTCGGCGGGCACGCAGACCGCGCCCACCGCCCGGCGCGCGGTCCCGGCGTCCTCGGGCGATGTGAGCCGGGCACAGGAGACCGTGCCGCCCGGCTCGCGGGTACGGACGGTGAAGCTGGTGGCTATGCGGTTCACGCCGCCCATCCCGGCGCCGAGCGTCTCGGTCGTCGTGTACCCGTCGGCCAGGCAGCGCTGCAGCTCCGGCATGCCCGGCCCGCGGTCCGCGGCGATGATCTCCACTCCTCTCCCCAGCGGCAGCTCCTGGACGTACAGCGCCCCGTCCACCGCGTGCTTGGCGAGATTGCTGCCCAGCTCGGACGCGATCACCGCGGCCTGGTCGGGCAGCGCCCCCTGGAGCCCGCAGCGCTGCGCGACCGACCGCGCGGCCTGCGCGGCCAGGTGCACGGCGCTGTAGTGGTCGACGGGGATGTACGCCGACGGGTACGCGGCGGGGGGCAGGGTCAACGGTCGGCCCACCGGGTCGCGGTCACCGTCGTACCGCCGCCCTCCCGGGTACGGATCTCGAACTCGTCCATCAGGCGCTGCGCGCCCCCCAGGCCGTGCCCGAGCCCCGCGCCGGTGGTGTAGCCGTCGGTGAGCGCCGCGTCGATGTCGGCGATGCCGGGTCCGGCGTCGTCGACCGTCAGCCGCAGGCCCACCGCGCCGGGCCGGGTCGGGTACTCGATCCGTATCGTGCCGCCTCCTCCGTGGACATAGGCGTTACGGGCCAGTTCGCTGGCGGCCGTCACCACCCGGGTCTGGTCGACGATGCTGAAGCCCACCCGGAGGGTGGCGTCGCGCACCGCGTGCCGGATCGCGAGCAGGTCCTGTTCGGTTCGTACGGTGAGCACCGTCGCGGACCGCTCGGGGTCCCCGCCGTCGAGGGTCGTGGTACCGGCGCGGCCGGTACCGCCGTATTCACCGGGTCCCTTCATGCGGTACCTCTCCTGAGGGACGGGGACTCTGGTGCCAGCCCAGGGCCGCCATGCCGTGCTCCGCGTTCAGGGCGGTCTCCACACCGGTCAGGCTCAGTCCCAGTTCGGCCAGGGTCATGGCCACCGGGGGCCGCATGCCCGCGACGATCACCCGGGCGCCCAGCAGGCGCGCCATGGTGGTCAGCTCCATCAGCGTCCGCGCCACGAAGGAATCGATGATCTCCAGGCGCGAGATGTCGATGAGCACACCGCGGGCCCGGTCGGCCGTGATGCGGGTGGTCAGCTCCTCGGTGAAGGCCACCACCGTGGCGTCGTCCAGCTCGTTGAGCAGCCCGGTCACCAGGACGTCGCCCAGCCTGAGGATGGGCACGCCCGGGGTGGGCCGGGCGTTCACGGGTTCTCCCGCACGCGGCCGGAGGGCCGGTGCGCGGCCTCGTCGGTGAGCTTGACGGCGGCGGCCAGCGCGTCGGCGAGGGTGGCGCGGGTCAGGATGGTGGACAGGTCGATGCCGAGCTGGGCGATGGTCTGCGCGATGGACGGCCGGATGCCGCTGATCACACAGTCCGCGCCCATCAGCCGGACCGCGTTGACGGTCTGCATCAGGTGCTGGGCGACCGCGGTGTCCACGGTCGGCACACCCGTGATGTCGATGATGGCGACCAGGGCCTCGTGCTCCTGGATGGCCTCCAGCAGGTTCTCCATCACCACCTGGGTGCGGGTGGTGTCCAGGGTGCCGATCAGGGGCACGGCCAGGACCTGCCGCCACAGCCGGACGACGGGGGTGGAGACCTCCAGGAGCTGGCGGCTCTGCCGGCGGATGATCTCCTCGCGGCCCTCCACGTACGTCTCGAAGGAGAGCGCGCCGGCCGCGTCCAGCAGCCGGTTGATCAGCACGGCGGTGGTGAACAGCTCGTCGGTGTCCCGGGTCTGCCGCTGTACCGCCTCCAGGAGCGCTTCCTTGAGCGAGAGGACGGCCATCGACGTGACGGTCGGCATGGCGCCGCCCCGCGCCCGGCGCATCGAGATATCGGTCACGGCCTGGCGCAGCGACCGGTCGGTGGCCACCAGGCGCTGGGCCGGAACGTCACTCTCCAGGCCCTGTAGGAGGGCGCCGAGCAAGATGTCGGCCTCTTCGCGCAGTTCGCGCTCGCTGACTATGTCGCGCATCTCCTCCTGGGCGAGCTGGAGCTGTACCCAGCGGTCGGAGACGGTGTCGGATTGTGCGCGCAGCGCGCCGATGACACGCTCGCGTGCCGCGGCCTCGGTGGAACTCAACCCACGGTCCTTTCTTGGTGGTTGGCTGGAGCACAAGCGCGCGGGATGTGCTGCTCGTGCGGTGCGTACTCAACCGCACGCGATCTTCTGTTGCCGTCCGGCAAATGTTACCGAGCGCGGCCAAGGGCATGAAGGCCGGATCGCCGCGGCCGCACGCCGGCCCCGCCCCGGCCGGTTTTTCTCCGGCCGTATGGGCAACTGTTTCCCACTGGCAAGGGTTGAACACCTAAGAGTCGGGCAGGTGCACCTGACCGTACGTACCGTGAAGGGTGAAGACGTGACCATGCTTGCCGTACAAGGGTGTGCAGCGGGACCTCGGACGCCGGCGCAGGCGCCCGAACTGCCGCGGGTCCGCGACGCGACCAAGGTGGCGCCCCGGGACGCCCGGGAGCTCTCGAAACTGTTCCTCGCCCGGCTCGCCACGCTGGAAGAGGGAACGGCCGAGTACCAGTACGCACGCAACACCCTCATCGAGATGAATCTCTCACTGGTCCGCTTCGCCGCCTCCCGCTTCCGCGGCCGGGGCCAGGACCAGGGGCACTCCGAGGACATCATCCAGGTCGGCACGATCGGACTGATCAAGGCCATCGACCGGTTCGACCTGGAACGCGAGGTGGAGTTCTCCACCTTCGCCGTCCCGTACATCGTCGGCGAGATCAAGCGCTTCTTCCGCGACTCCACCTGGGCCGTGCACGTGCCCCGCCGGGTCCAGGAGCTGCGGGTCGAGCTGTCCCGGGCGGGCGAGCAGCTCGCCGGGTCGCTGGGCCGCGAACCCACCGTGCCCGAGCTGGCCGCCCGGCTGAAGATCGGCAAGGACGAGGTCGTCGATGCGATCGCCGCCAGCAACGGCTACACGGCGGGCTCGCTGGACACCCCCGCCGACGGCCCCGGCGCGGGTGGCGAGAGCCGCGCCATCGCCGACGTCATGGGCGACGACGACCCCGGCATGGAGCTGGTCGAGAACCTCAACGCCCTCGCCCCGCTCCTGCACGAGCTGGACGACCGCCGGCGCCGCATCATCGAAATGCGCTTCGTCCAGGAGATGACGCAGGCACAGATCGGCGCGGAGCTGGGCATCTCCCAGATGCACGTCTCGCGGCTGCTCTCCCGGACCCTGGAACATCTGCGCAAGGGGCTGCTGGAGCAGTAGCCGTACGGTGCGCGACTCCCGGCGCCCGCCGTGTGCCGGGACGGTGCGCCCCAAGGGAACGTCCCGTATCAATCGGGATGAAAAACCTCATCTGACCGGTGTACCCACTCCACACCCGATCGAACGGCCCGCACCGTCCGCGTACGGCATTGTGGTCTTTCTCTCGTCCGCGCCCGGACCCCGCGTGGACGAGAGGTCCCCGCACCGGCCGCCCGGCCGCCTGCCGCCCGCGCGAGCGGTAGACGATGTACGGCCGCGCCGGATAACCGACCGGCGCGTGCGCCATGGCGGCCACGTCCGGATCGAAGGTGAACAGCGAGCGGAACCACACGGACACGCCCTGGTGGTAGTCGTACGGGTGGTCGCTGGTGGTGGCGTCCGCCGACGCGCAGCGGTACGGCGCGTCGCGTAGACGGATACCGCGCGGGCGATGACCGCGACCACGGTCTGCCGGGGCCCCGACGCCGGCGGGGTATGAGTGTTGGAACACGCGCTGCTCGGCCATCGCAGGCTCGCGATCATCGACGGAACGGCTCGTCGAGTTCGACATGTGGGTGCGGGAGTACGGCGTACGGGTCGGGGACTGAGGGCCCAGGCCGAGCCCGGCCCCGGGGATCACGGCCGTTACGGCACCGGCCCCTGCGGCTTCGCGGTGCGGTCGCTTGTACGGGTGACGTTTATCCGGCCCCGGAGCCGGTCCACCAGCCGGTACTTCTCGCGCTGCTCACGCGATTCCCGGTCCAGCTCCTCGATCAGCCGCTGGCTGCGCTTCTCCACGTCCAGCTCGTCCAGGATGCGGTCGATCTCGGCCAGCAGCGCACCGTGCAACTGCCACTGGCGCGGATGCTCCTGCACCCCGCCCAGGAGCAGGTGCGCGACCACGTCGCGGCTCGCGCGGCTGCGGGCCAGTTCCTCGGCGAGCCGCGCCTCGGCCTCCTCGGCGTTGGCGCCGACCTGCGTGGTGATCAGCACGGCGAAGCTCTCGACCGCGCGGGCCATGTGCTGGAACACCTCGTGCAGGGCGGTGGCGATGTGCGGCGCGAACAGGTGCTCCTGCGTCCGCGCCTTGGCCAGGTCGGTCAGCGTGCGGCACAGCGTACGGAGCACCACCGCGGAGATCTCCAGGGTGTCCAGGCCGGTGCGCAGCACGACACGGTACAGCGTGCCCTCCTTGACCCGGGGGTTGAGCCGCAAGCTGTCCTCCGCCTGCCGGAGCGCGGCGTCCACCTGCACGATGTCGTGGTCCAGGCGGCGCGCCTCGTGCAGCCGGGCCGCGGCCTCCGATACGGGGATGTGCCCGCCCACCTCGTCCCCGAGGCACACGAGCAGCCGCCGCATCCGGCCCGCCAGGTCCTCGATGGCCGCACTGGCGGGCTGCACCCACACCGGCGGGACGAACAGGACGTTGAAGAGCAGCCCGACGCCGGCGCCGATCAGCGTCTCCAGCACCCGGTCCCAGGCCGTCTCGGCCACCCGGGTCACGCCCAGCACCAGCATGGCGCTGATCGCCACCTCCGGCACGAACTCACCGGCCCGTACGAAACGGCCGATCACCAGCGCGGCGAGAATGATCAGGCCCAGACTCCACCAGGTCAGCCCCACCAGCGCGCTGAACCCGATGGCGATCAGCACGCCCACCACCACCGCGTTGACCCGGCGCATCCCGGTGGTGAGCGTCGCGTACAGCGTGACCTGGACGACCAGCAGCGCGGTGAGGGGCGCGGTCAGCGGTGCCGGCTCACTGCTCAGCACCAGGGCGACGACATAGGCGAGCACGGCGGCCACGGTCGACCGGACGGTCTGGACGACCACCGGCTCACGGCGCCGCCGTACGAGGTCCAGCAGAGGATCGGTAACTTCAGCCACGTGTGGCTTGTTCCCACTCTTGCGCACCACAGGCCCCATCGGGCACCCGATCACCGATCTGCCCGTGACGGCACGTCAGGTGGCAGTCGGTGCCGGGTACCGCGCCGGGGCGGGCATGAGCATGTCGAACGAGGTCGCGGCGAAGCGGATACGGGCATCGGCGCGGCGGAGTGCGGGCAGCCGCGCCGGCCACTCGGCCACCCGCAAGGAAGCGGCCGCCGGCCGGGCGCTGAACCGCGCGGTGGCGACCGTCCGCGCTCCGTCGAGGGAGCCGAAACCGGTCATCGGCAGGGGGATACGGGGAAGCGACGGCAGCTTCGTCGTCACGTCCAGTACGGCGACCGGCCCTTCGCCGCCGGTGACGCGGACGCGCGAGCCGTCCCAGCGGAACTCGGCCAGTCGCTTGGGCACGCCCCAGATGCGACGGCCGCCCCACAGCGACCGCTCGTCGTCCACCCAGATCCACTGGACGTACAGACCGGCCCGCCGGCCGCGGCGCACGGGCGTGCCGACGATCAGCTCGTCGTAGCGGAGGGTTCCCGCGCGGTACCGGATGAGGAAGACGGCCAGGGTGCGCGGCAGCAGGCGCGAGAGGTCCGGAGGCGGGGCCGGCACCGACTCGGCGGGGAACAGGCCGCCCCACAGGTGGCCCTTCAGATGCCAGGGCGGTGGTGGGTACGGGCCCGGAACCGGACCGGTGCCGGGGACCTCTTCCGGCGCGTTCACCAGGGCTCCTTCCCGCGCCGGACCGTAACCGTGCGCCCACGCGCGAGTATCCCCGCGCACCGCCGCCCATGCGGCCCCTGCGGAGCCGGCCGGTCTCAGCTCTTGTCCTGTCCCGTCTCCTCCTCGCGCTCGCCCTCCGCCTGGGACGGGGTGGAACGGGGCGTGTCCTCACGGCCCCGGGAGGTGCCCCGCCGGTCCGCGGCCTCCTGGTCGTCGTCCCGTTCACCTTCCGCCTGTGACGGTGTCTGATCGCTCATATGCCGTGCCTCCAAGGGCTTCGAAGATCATCTGCGGTCCGCTGACTACCCGCAACGAACACCGGCAAACACCGACATTCCGTACGCGCTCCGGATGGTCCACCGCCGTACGGGAGGCAGGCCGTGCCACCCAACGGCACGGACACACGGATCAGGGGTACGAGACGACCTTCGACGGGACGGTGTCCGTGCCCGAAGTGGGCGCGCCGTGATCGTTGATGACGTGGGCGTACTGGCCCTTGCCGCCGAGGGAGACCACGAGCAGATCGTGGAATTTCACCCCGGGCCGGCGCGGCGCGGCGAAACCGTGGTCCTGGACGATCGTCGGGGCGTCCTTGTAGTAGCAGTAGCTGCCCAGGCCCCAGCCCTCGTGCGTGGTGACGGAATCGGCGACCTTGTAGGCGGCGAAGCCGCGGACGGCCCCGTCCTGGACGGCCGCCTGATCGGGCGCGTCGTACGCCTTCTCGTTCTGGAAGAAGACCGTACGGCCGCGCTCGCCGTTCCACTGCACGTCGTACTTGTTGAAATGTTCCACGAACAGCCCGGTGGCCAGTACGTCGTCGCCGTTGACGACCACCCCGTAGTCGGCCCGGTTGGTCTCCCAGCCGACCCCGTCGCCGTGGTCGGCACGCCAGATCCAGGTGTGGTCGATGATCGTGTGGTTGCTGTTGACCACCAGGCTGGTGGTGGCCTTCCCGGCGCCCGCGCCGCCGATGCGGACGAACACGTCCTGCACCGTGATCGGGTCGGCGGCGTGTCCGGCGGACGCGCCCGCCGGGCCGATCTCCACCAGCACCTCGGAGTTCCGCGGCCCGGCGTCGACGAGCAGACCGGCGAGCCGTACACCGTCCACGTCGGCGACCCGCAGCGCGCTCACCCCGCCGTCCGGGACGATCGTCGGATAGCCGATTCCGAGCACCACGGTGCCGGGCCGCGTGATCTGGATCGGCCGGTCGACGTGATAGACACCGGGCGTGAACAGCAGGTGCAGCCCCTGCGCGACAGCGGCGTTGACGGTCGCCGCGGTCGCCCCCTCCTTGACCACGTAGAACCGGCTCAGCGGGAGCGACGTGCCCTGCGGCGTGCCACGGCCCCAGCTCGTACCGCGGGCGCCGGTGCGCAGCGCGGGCAGGAACACCTTGTACTCCCCGCCGTCCAGGTACAGGAACGGTTTCTCGCGGGAGACCGGCGTGGTCGGCAACGTCGTGTACGGCGGGTCGGGGAAGGACTGGGCGGGAGCGCCCTCGACACCGGAGAAGACCATGTTCCACACGCCGTTGAGCCAGCCGCCGACGGCGCTGTCACGGGTGTACCACTGCTGCTGGGAGTACGGCTGCACGGTGCCGTCGATCCGGCAGTCGGCGATGTACCCGCCGCTGGCCCAGCCGTAGCCGTCCGGCGCGAGGTTCAGATTCCCCCTGACGTGCATACGGCGGAACGGCGACGCCTGGGAGACGGCGAAACGGTTGGTGCCGCTGACCGGGTTCAGCGCGAGATTCTCCGCCGAACGCCAGAAGTTCTGGGTGGCGTTGCCGCCGAACCAGCCGGCGTCGACCGTCACATCACCGTTGATGAGCGTGTCGTCGGGCGACAGACCCAGGCCCATCACCGAGGTGTAGAAGCCGAGTTGGGCGTTGAGCCCGTGATACGTACCCGGCTTGAAGAGCAGCGCATAACGGCCGCGGCCGAACTGGTCCGACTCCTGCCGCTTGAAGATCTCGTCCAGCTTGGCCTGGATGCCCGGGGTGGCGGGATCGAAGACGATCACGTTCGGCCCGAGGTCGCCGCCGCCCGGCAGCGCGGACGCCGCTGACGCCGTCCCGGCTCCGGTGGCCAGGCCGATGGCGGGGAGGGCGGCGGCGGGGAGGGCGGCGGCCGCTGTGGCGATGATTCTGCGGCGTGAGGGGGATAGGGACATGACAAGTCTCCTGGGTCATCGGCTCGTTCGATCGTGGGCTCGTTGAGCGAGATGTGCCTGGGGGAGGGGTGGGGGGTGTGAAGGGATCGCGATCTACCGGTCCGCCGGTTCGCTCGGGTTCAAGGAACGAAGGCTTGTACGGAAGAGAGCGCTCTCTTGCGTGGGGATAGTGGCGCCAGTCGGAACGGGGCGTCAAGGGAGAGTGCACGATTGGGGTGAGGGTATGCCGGGTTGGCGCTGGTACGTCGGCATTCGGGGCTTGGCTGTGGCGGGTTGCGTGTTGAGGGTTTCGCGGTGGGGCCCCGGCAAGCGTTCAGAAGGTGATGACAGGCGGCCGACGAGTTGTCGTGGCTCGGTACGCCCGTGCCCGTGCCCGTATGCCCGTACGCGCTCGCGGGGCTTCTCGACCTGCCGCAGTACGGTCCGGGCCATGCCGGACGCCTCCGCCGGCGCAGCGCCGTCTCGACGGTGGGCCATCCGTTGAGGCCCGGGGCACCGGCGCCCGCACCGCGGTGCCGCGTGCGGGGCTCCCGCCTGCTGAGACAGCCCGCGGGCCCCGGGCGGAAGTCGTTCCGCCCGGGGCCCGTACCGCGTCCGGGTGTCAGCCCTTCGACGCCACCGCTGCCAGCCGCTCGACGCCGGCCGCGAACTCGTCCGGCTCGAAGGACTGGAACGGCAGGCGCAGGAAGACCTTGCCCTCCGGCGGCGCCGCGTCGGCCGGGTAGAAGCCCGAGCCCCGGGTCAGCTTCAGGCCGTCGGCCGTGGCGGCCTTGAGGAACGTGCTCTCGTCCGTGGCGACGGGCAGGTGCACGCTCACGTAGTAGCCGCCGTGCGGTACGGCGAGCAGCGCGTCCTCGCCCAACTGCTCGCGTACGGCCTTGACCGCGCCGTCGTGCCGCGGGCCGAGCAGCTCGCGGACCCGCGCCACGTTCTCCTGGGCCAGGCCCGCGCGGAGCGCCTGCGCGGCGACCGCCTGGAGCAGCGGGGCGGGCGAGAGGTAGGTGCCCTCCGCGAGCGCGGCCAGGGCGCCGAGCGTGGCGGCCTCGCCGATGACGTACCCGACGCGCAGCCCCGGGCTGAGGATCTTGCTCAGCGAGCCCATGGTGAGCACCCGCCCGGCGGGCGCCAGCTCGAAGAAACCGGCGGGCGCCGTACCGTCGTACCGCAGCTCCCGGTAGGGGATGTCCTCCAGGATGAGGAAGTCGTGGGTCTCGGCGAGCTGGACGAGGCGGCGGCGCTTGGCCTCGCTCATGGTGACGCCGCTCGGGTTCTGGAAGTCCGGGATGACGTAGACGAACGCCGGTACCCGGGTCGCCAGCCGCGCTTCGAGCGCGTCCAGGTCGAGGCCGTCGTGCTGGAGCGTGACGCCGGAGACCCGCCCGCCGTGCCGCTCGAAGATCTGCACCGCGCGGTCGTAGGTGGGCGCCTCCACGTAGACAATCTTGCGGTCGCCCGCGAGGAGGTGCGCGGCCAGCAGGTCGAGCGCCTGGAGGGAACCGTTCGTGACGAATATCTGGTCGGCGCCGACCGAGTGGAACGCCGCGAGCTGCTCCCGCAGCGCCGCGTCACCGGTGTGGTTGCCGATCGGCGCGTACTGGAACACCCGGTCCTCGTGCTCCCGCAGGACGGCCGCGGTGTGCTCGGCGATCTGCCGCGAGGGGATCGCTTCCTGCGGGGGGATGCCGCGCGAGAAGTGGAACATGGTGGGTCTCCGTTCTCGGAAAGTCGTCATATTGGTAAGGGGGTGAGAAAGGGGCGGGGCGCTTACGGGGCGCGGGCCGAGGTACGGGGCGGGCGCGGATACGGGCACGGGCGCGGCCCGCGGAGCGGTGCCTCTCAGGCCGCCCCGGCACCCGCCTTGGCCACGAAGTCCGGCCCCAGCTCGCCCACGTCCGCGGCGCCCAGCTGCCGGAGCGTGTCCTCGATCTCCCGGCGCAGGAGCCGCAGCACCGCCTCGACCCCTTCGCGCCCGGCCAGCGACAGGCCCCACAGGTACGGCCGGCCGAGGCAGACCGCGTCGGCGCCGAGGGCGAGGGCCTTGACGACGTGGACGCCGGAGCGGATACCGCCGTCGACCAGCACGGTGCACCGGCCGGCGACCGCGGCCGCCACCTCGCTCAGGGCGATCACGCTGGGCACCGCCCCGTCGAGCTGCCGCCCGCCGTGGTTGGAGACGATGACGCCGTCCGCGCCGCTGTCCAGGCAGCGGCGCGCGTCCTCGGCCCGCAGCACGCCCTTCACCAGGAGGGGCAGCCGGGTGCGTCCGCGGATCCACAGCAGGTCCGCCCAGCTGAGCGCCAGCCGGTCGATACGGGCCCCGGCCGGCACCTCGCCCTCCAGGATGCCGAGCGCGCGCAGCGTGCCGAAGTCCACATGGCCCGGGGTGGCGAACCCGGCGCGCTGGGCGTGCACCCGCAGCGCGGCATGACTGGCGTCGACCGTGACCACCAGGGCCGACGCACCGGCGGACTCGGCCATGTCGAGCGTCGCGGCGATGTCGTCCCGCGACCGGTAGGCGTAGAGCTGGAACCAGCAGGCCGCGCCGGACGACTTGGCGATCTCCGGGAAGGGGACGTGGCTGTCGGTGCTGACGATGGGCACCACCCCGGCCGCCTCGGCGGCGAGGGACGTGGCGATCTCCGCGTCCTCGTGCAGCAGCCGCTGCGGGCTCGTCGGGGCGAGCAGGACGGGCATCGCCATGCGGTGCCCGAGGACGCTTACTTCGGTGCGGGGCTCGGTCGTCGTGCTGGCGAGCACCCGCGGGCGGAGCCAGATGTCGTCGAACGCCGCGATGTTGGCGCGCACGGTGCGGTCGGTGCCGGCGCCGCCGGCCACGTACGCCCGGCAGCCCTGGTCGAGCACCTGATCACTGGCGGCTTCGAAATCCGGCAGGGTCAGCAGTTCATCGAGATTCCGTACGGTGTCCAAGGCTGGCCTCCGGTCTCTCGTCACGTGTGTGGCGGATGAATTCTCTTGTCGTTCCCATCAAGTGCTGGACGTGCTGAATTGCTGGCGGTGCGTTATTACTGGTGGTGCTGGATTATGGGCGGCGCGGGATTTCCGGACGTGCCCCGAAATTGTGGCGTCGTCACGCAAACTGATCGAACGCCATCTTCGTCACCATGCCGATCACCACGAGCACCAGCACGGTACGGACGAATCCGGATCCCTTTTTCAGGGCCATGCGCGAACCGATCATCGCGCCGGTCACATTGCCCACGGCCATGCCGAGCCCCAGCGTCCACAGGACGTTTCCCTGGACCGCGAAGACGACCAGGGCGCCGAGGTTGGACGAGGCGTTGATGACTTTCGACATCGCCGCGCTCTCCAGGAACTGCGTCGCCAGGAGCGTGGTGAAGGAAATGATCAGGAAGGTGCCCACTCCGGGTCCGAACAGCCCGTCGTAGAAACCGACCACGCAGCCGCCGAGAAGTACGGCGATCACGCGCCGCCGCCGGGTCACCTCGCGCGCCAGCGGCTGGGTGCCGAAGTTCGGCCGCAGGGCCACGAACAGGGCGACCGAGATCAGCAGGACCATGATGACCGGCCGGAAGTACGCCGTGGGGACGGTGGCGGCGGACAAGGCGCCGAGCGCCCCGGCCGGCACCGCGCAGGCGGCGGCCGGTACGAGGATCTTGCGGTCCAGTACCGTCCGCCGTGCGTACATCGCGGCGGCGGTCGCCGTCCCGGTGATCGCGGCGATCTTGTTGGTGCCCAGCGCGGTCGCCGGGGGCAGGTGGGGGAAGCTGAGCAGCAGAACGGGGATGAGCAGCACCCCGCCCCCGCCGACCACGGCGTCCACCCACCCGGCGGCCACGGCGGCGGTGAGCAGCCCTATGACGTCGAAGAAATCCACGGTGTTCCGGTCCTCAGTCAAAGAAGGCGCGCAGTCCGGGCGGCTGCGCGGGCAGGGCGGATGCGAAGCGGCCGGCCGCGCAGTGGGGGAGCGGCCGCGCTCGGCGGGGTGCCGCGATCACGCGGGGAGGCGGGCGTGCCTCAGAGGACGCCCTGGATCTCCTCCATCGTCGGGATGACGCGCTGACGGGTCATCATGTGCTGCGTCCAGCCGAGGATGGAGCGTACGGAGTAGAACCGGCGCAGCCAGCGGTCCTGGCCGTCGTAGCGCGGGACGAACGGGCTGCGGCCGTGCGCCGCGACGTGGTTGTCGACCACGACGAGGTCGCCGGGCTCCAGTACGACGTTGTGGCAGACCGCCTCCAGCGCCTCGGCCAGCGCCTTGAGCGCCACCGTCGCCTCGGGGTCGGCGGCGTGCGTGGTGTGCGAGTTGAAGCGCATGAACGGCCGGTCCTCCGGACCGAAGATCGCCGGGTGCGGGCCGGAGCGGGGCACCGGGCCGGTCCGGCCCCGGGTGAAGGAGGTCGGGTAGGAGCTGTAGAACTGCGGGGTGCGCAGGACCGCCACCTGCTCGGGCGTCAGGTGCCGAACCGCCTCGCGCACCGAGGCGACGCGGGTGGCCGCCACCCGATCGTGGTCCTGGCGCAGGCACAGCAGGCCGAGATAGTCGGGGCGCAGCGGGTGGTGGACGTTTTCCGTGTGGAAGTCGAAGGCCACCGATCCGCTGTTCTCGATCCGCTTCTCCTCGCCGGGCACCGCGTGCACGTCGTGGATGAGGTCGCCGTCCTTCTCGTCCTGGTAACCGACGAGCGAGCCGAGCAGGTCCGCCACCAGTGTGAGGGTGCCGTCGGTGGGGTGGCCGCGCAGGGCGCCCGAGTGGTGGACGGTGGGGGTGGGGGGAAGGTCCCCGAGGGTCACGCCGCGCAGCAGGAAGAATCCGGAGTCGCCGCTGCCCTCGGCGAATTCCAGCAGTGCGGTGCGGACGGCTTTCGGCAGATCGAGAAGGAGGCCGGAAAGCGCCAGCGGAGATGCTTCGGAAGCGCCGGCGGCGAGCCGGGAGAGTTGCCAGAGCTTCTGAGTTTCGGCCTCGGACAGGCTGAGGGACTGCTGTGCGGCGAGTGCGGGGGTCACCGTTGCTCCTTCTTCTTGAATGCTGCGTTCGAGTCGCGTTGTTCAGGCCGTTCAGGGACGGGAAACCGGCCGGCAAACTTCAGAAAAAGTGCGCACGTGCAAATGGTGAACGGTGCATGACCGCTCACTGACAGCTGAAATGAGGTAGTGGTCCGGTATTTGCGCGTCACAGTAAAGAGTTCATTTATGGAGTGTCAACGAATGGTTTTGGTCAGCACGAGACCCCCGGTGAGCCGGCTTCGGTCAATACCTCTTGTCCTCTTGTGACCTGAATTGGAAGGCATGCCGACTTTGTCCGCCGCAGAGGTTGTGGAGGACCTGTGGTGTTTCTGTGACGCCCGCGAGAGCTGGGGCTTGAGCGTCCGGAGGGGGTGGTTTGGGGGTCTGTCTCACCCACTGGACAGCACCGGTGCGGCCGCGTCTCGACCGCCGCTTCACGCCACCGCGAGCACGTCGCTTTTGGCCATAACGCGAAGAACCGGCCAATCAGGATGGCCGGAATTGCGGCTCTCGTTGTCCGAGACGGTGGTGATCACGATGGAGCGCAGGAATGTGCGCGGCTATGAACCGCCGGAGTCGGGGTCAGGGCTGGTAGACGTACTCCGCCAGCGTCGTGTGCTTCTTCCAGCCCAGCGTCTCGTACAGCGCGCGCCCGGCGTCGGTCGCGCCGAGGACGCCGAGGGCGGCGCCCTGCTCCAGGGCGCGGTCGGCGAGCGTACGCATCACGAAGGAGCCCAGGCCGCGCCGCCGGTGGGCCTCCTCGGTCACCACCTTGTCCACGACCACGGCTTCCCCGACGGCCGCCATCTGCCCCTTGGCCGCCTGCTCGCCCGCCGCGTCCAGTATTCGCACATGGGTGACGGCTCCCACGGTCTCCACGGCCGTCGTGTACCCCTGGGGCGCGACCGGGTGCGTGGCCATCAGGTCAACGGCCATCAGATGCCCGTCCTCCTCCCGCACCCACCCCTGAGGCAGCCAGGAGCCGATCGCCGCCGACCCCGCGGGCATCTTCATCCAGGTCCGCGGCGCCGACACCGAGGCGGCGGCGCTGCGGACCCACGCTTCCTCGGTCCGGGGCAGGACATGGCGTCCCACTTCGCCGGGGCTGTCGGTCACCTCGATGAAGAGCCCCCACGGCTTGGCGACCGGCGGGTGCGTCCGCCGGGACACGGCCCAGCCCGCCACCCAGGTCCTGACCAGGTCCGCAACCATCGAGCCCCCCGAAGCCGTGGCCGCGGCAACGGCCAGGTAATAGTCAGTAGTTAATGGCACACGTTACATCACCGTGGAACGCGGCCCGGCGCGCTAACGCCCGGGCGTTAGGTCCGCCCCACCAAGACCGTTAGGCGCCTACGGCAGCGTTTGCTTCGGCCGTCCGGAGCAGGACGGCCGGACAGACTGGGAGCGGAGCGCGGACGCGTCCGCGGCGGAGAGGGAGACGGACATGTACGGGAACGCGAAGAAGCGTGCGGGCGGGCGGCTCACGCGGCGGGTGGCGACGGTGGGCGCCGCCGCGCTGCTGGCCGGTGTGACGGTCGGGACCGGTGTCGCGGCGGCCCAGCCGGCGGCGCAGTCGGCGGTGCAGTCGTCCGCGTCGGCGGCCCAGGCCCAGCGCAGTACGCATGTGACGCTGAACAACCAGACCGGCGTGAGTATGACGCGCAAGTGGGCCAGTCTGACGCACGGCGAGTGGCAGGCGAACTCCTACCCGGCCGAGGTGATCGGCGCGTGGTCCTCGGCGGCCTGGCAGTCGCAGTCGGACGGCTTCGCGACGGGCACCGAGGGGGAGGCTGTCTATGTGACGAGCTTCGGAGAGGTCTACGTGAAGTGGAACAACCCGTACGTCGGCAGCAACTCGTACACCTGCACCGCTTCCGGGGGCCACTCGTGTGAGCGGTCGGGCGGCTCCGGCAACAACGCCTCGGTGACCTTCACGGTGCGGTGAGGCCGAGGCGGCGCGGCACGCCGTACCGCGCCCTCGCGGGCCCCCCTCAGCCCGCGAGGGCGCGCACATGTCCTCCCGCCGAGCCGCCTTCGTGTTCCGCCGCCGGCCCTCCGCCCGGCCCCACGGGCCCGGCGAGGGCCGCCGCCTCGGCGAAGCAGCGGCGGGCCTCACCCTCACGGCCGAGGCGCTGAAGGGCCGCGCCGCAGGTGTCGAGGAGCAGCACCCGGCGCTCGTCCGACATCTGGTCCGGGGCGATGTCCAGGGCCCGCAGGCCGTGGGCCAGCGCCTCGTCGGGGCGCCCGGCGGAGAGGCAGTGGGCCGCCAGGTGGTAGAGGGCCAGGGTCTCGGTGTGCGGGTGCCCGAGGGCGTGTGCCATCCGCGCGGCCTGTTCCCGCCGGGTTCCGGCGCCGGACAGGTCGCCGACGCGTTCCAGCGCGGCCGCCCAGTTGATCAGCGCGATCACCTGGCCGCGCGGGTCCTTGGCGCGTACGGCCAGGTCCGGTGCGCGGCTCAGGTGCTCCAGCGCCGCGGTGTGCTGCCCGTTCTCCGTGAGGACCCACCCGAGCAGCGAGCACAGCCGCGACTCGGCGTCCGGGTCGCCCAGCGAGGTCGCGGCGGCCAGGGCACGTTCGAGGGTCGGCTCCCAGCCGTCGTGCACCTGCCGTACGATCAGCGGCCACAGATGGACGGCGATGCGCCAGGCCAGGTCCGGGTGTCCCGCGTCGGCCGCGGCGGCCACGGCGGCGGTGAGGTTGGCGCGCTCGGTGACGTACCAGGCCATGGACTCGGCACGGTTGGTGAAGACCGGCGGCGCCCCGGGCGGGGACACGCCCGGGGGCAGCGCGGCGCAGGGCTGGCTGCCGGGCTCGGCCGCCGCCGCGGCGGCCTGGCCGGCGGCCAGGTAGTGCACGAGCAGCCGGTGCAGCCCCGCCGGGTCGGCCCCGTCCGCGCAGGAGCGCGCGTACAGCCGGGTCAGGTCGTGCATCAGGTACCGGTCGCCGGTCCACTCCTCCACGAGGTGGGCGGCGGCCAGCTCGTCCAGGGCAGTGCGTGTCCCGGCGGGCGAGAGACCGCTGAGCGCCGCCGCGGCGGCGCCGTCGAGTTCGGAGCCGACGTGCAGCGCCAGTTGGCGGAAGAGCTGCGCACCGGCGGGCGGCAGCTGCTGCACGCTCAGCCGCAGGGTTGCCGCTACGCCCAGGTCTTCCCCGGACAGCAGGGAGAGCCGCTGGTGTTCGTCCACCAGGTCGTCGGCCATCGCCCGCAGGGCCAGCCGGGGACGTGCGGCGAGCCGGGCGGCGGCCAGCCGCAGCGCCAGCGGCAGACCGTCGCAGAGCGCGGCCAGTTCCTCGGCCGCGGTGGGCTCGGCCGCCACGCGCAGATCACCGATGACGGTACGCAGGACCCGTACGCCGTCCTCGGGCGCCAGCCGTTCCAGCGGCAGCAGCCGGGCGCAGTCGGTGGCCACCAGCCCCTCCAGCCGGTTGCGGCTGGTGACCAGCACGGTGCAGCCGGGCGTGCCGGGAAGCAGCGGACGCACCTGGGCCGAGTCGCGGGCGTTGTCGAGCAGGACGAGGGCGCGGCGGCCGGTGAGCAGCGAGCGGTAGAGGTGTTCCGCGGCGCGCGCGTCCGCCGGCAGGCGTTCCTCCGCGACGCCGAGCGCCTGGAGGAAGTCGTGCAGGACACCGGCCGGCTGGGGGCCGGTGCCGTCCGGATCCATGGCGTGCAGGTCGGCGTAGAGGATGCCGTCGGGGAATTCGCCGGCGTGCGCGTACGCCCAGTGCACCGCCAGTGAGGTCTTGCCGACCCCGCCCGGACCGGTGACCACGCTCAGCGGCGGACTGCCCGACCGTACGGTCTCGGTGAGCCGGTCGAGATCTTCCGTACGGCCCACGAACCCGGCCGGGGCGCGCGGGAGGAGGCAGGGCGGCGGGGCGGCATCCGGGGTATTGGGCCGGAGCGCCGGAGCCTCGGACGGTGCCGCTGTGTTCCCCTCCGAGGCGGACCGGCCGGCGGCCGGCCGCTCCACCGGGCGGGCGTGCAGGATCGCGAGATACGCCTCGGACAGCGCGGCACCGGGATCGACGCCCAGCTCCTGGGCGAGCAGGCGTTGCGTACGGTGATAGAGGTCGAGCGCCTCGGCCTGGCGGTCGGCGTCGTGCAACGACCGTACGGCGGCCGCGATCAGGGACTCGCGCAGCGGATGGCGTTCGGCGGCGGGCCGCAGCAGTGCCAGCGCTTGGGCACCCTGGCCGCAGGCGCGCAGCGCCGCGGCGAACTGCTCCAGCGCGGCGAGCCGTTCCTCGGTCAGCCGGTCGGCCGCCGCGGCCATCAGCGGCGTGTCACCCGCCCCGCCGAGCGCCTGGCCCCGCCACAGCCCCAGCGCCTCGCGCAGCAGCGCGGCCGACTCCTCGGCGGCAGGCCCGTCCGAGGCCCGGCGTACCAGCGTGCGGAAGCGCCACACGTCCGCCGACTCCGGCGGTGCGTGCAGCGTGTAACCGCCGCCCTCGGTGGCGAGCTTTGCCGCGGGTTCCGTGCTCAGCAGGCCGCGCAGGGCCGAGACATGGCCGTAAACGATGGTACGGGCGTGTGTCGGGGGCTCGGTGTCCCACAGTGCCTCGGCGATCCGCTCGGCACTCACGGGGGTGCCTTCGGCCAGCACCAACAGCGCCAGTACGGCCCGGCGTTTGGGAGGCCCGAGCGGCACCTGTATGTCTTCCGAGAAGGCCGACACCGGCCCGAGCAGCCGGAAGTCCATCAGCGTTGTCTCCCCTGGCCGAGTCGTTACCGAGGGCATCTTACGAGGTCATAGGGCCATGCTCACGTCAGAAGCGGAACAAGGTCGGAAATAGGCCATCGCGTACGGCCGGCCGGCTCCGCCGCGACGGGGCGCGCGACCGGCTTCCTCCGGCCGGCTTCCTCACGGCGGGCTAACGGCCCCGCGACGCACGCCCCGGATTCCGCGTTACATCGGCGTTAGGCCGCCTCAGCAGACTCTTCTCAGCAGCCGGAACCGCAATCGGAACCGCAATCGGAACCGCAATCGGGACCGTTGACGGAACCGGAATCCGGAATGCCTTCGGAAAGCCTTCGGAATCCCTTCGCGACGAGGAGCAGGAGACACCTATGTCGGCCACCACAGAATTCCGCCGCGGCGCGCGGCGCGAAACCCGCGCGGCACGCGCATCGATTCGGGCACGCAAGACCATCGCCGTATCGGCCCTCGCCGTCGCGGCGGTGCTCGCCCCGGCCGGGACTTCTTCCGCGGCCGCCGCGACGGCGGACACCACCGCGCAGAAATCCGCGGCGTCGGCGCAGTCGGCGCGCAGCACCCGGGTGAACGTGGTCAACAACACCTCGACGACCATGTACCGCAACTACTCGTCGCTCTCGCACGGTGTCTGGGACGACGCGACGCCGCCGGAGACGATCGAGGGCAACAGGAGCGCCTACTGGGGCTCGCACTCCTCGGGGATGATGACCGGGACCGAGGGAGACGCGCGGTACTCCCTCGGGGACGGCGGCGAGGTCTCGTTCCACTGGAACAACCCGTATGTGGGCGGCAACAGTTACAGCTGCGACGTGCCCGCCGGCTACAGCTGTTCGCGTTCCGGTGGCGGCGGCGACAACGCGACGGTGACGTTCACCATCAGCAAGCCGTGGGGGGCCGCCGCGGCCAGGGCGCCGAAGAGCGGGACGCGCGCCGCGTCCGCGGCCCGCAGTACGCACGTCACGTTCCAGAACCGCACCTCCAGCGAGCTGACCCGTACGTCGTCGAGCCTGGAGCACGGCACGTGGAGCGAGAACCTGCTGCCCCCGGACCGCGTGTACCCGATGTCCAACGGAATCTGGCAGTCGGAGTCGAACGGATTCATGACGGGCACGCAGGGCAAGGCCGAATACAACATGTTCGGGATCGGCTCGGTGAGCATTTCCTGGAACAACCCCTACACGGGCAGCAACAGTTACTCGTGCTCCGTCCCGGTCGGATACACCTGCCGACGCGACGGGGGCAGTGGTGACAACACCGCGGTCACCTTCACCCTCATGAAGGGCTGAATCCCCGCCACGCGGAACCCTTTTCCCGGGCCCTCATCCGGACACGCGTTTCCCCGAAGAATACGAGAGGAATCACCATGCGCAGATATACCGCGGCACTGGCGTGCGCGGCCGCCCTGACCGTGCTCACCGCCGGTTCGGCAGCGGCGGTCCCCGCCGACGCGCCCCAGGCCCGCCCCGCATCCGCGGCCGCCACCATCCAGCAGGGCCACACGTACGTGCTGGCGCCCCAGGACAAGCCCGACCAGTGGCTCGGCGACGCGGACTATTACGGCTCGGTCATGTGCCAGGCCAGCCGGCTCTGGTACGGCAACCGGCACGACGACGCCGTGTGGCTCCAGACCAGCAACGCCGACGGTTCCATCACGCTGGTGAACACCGACGCCGAGCAGGTCGGCCGCACGCTGCAGAGCCAGGGCGAGGGGGTCTTCATCCGGGACGGCAACGGCGACGCGGCCCACTGGTTCAAGACCGTCGGCCCCGGTGGAGCGGTCTCGCTGAGGAACAAACTGTCGGGCCGCTACCTCACGCTCTCGGCCGCCGGCACGGTCGTCGCCGCCGTCAACGCGTACTGGTGGTACATGGTCAACACGATTCCGTAACGGCCGCACCGTGGCTACGCTCCCTTCCGGTTCCAGCGTTCGGCCGCGAGCTGCACGAAGGAACGGACGAGCGGACCGGCATCGCCGCCGCGCCACGCGATGACGAGGCGGCTGGGCGGCATGTCGGTCAGCGGGACCACGGTGAGCCCGTCCGGCAGGGAGCGGACCAGTGGGGCCAGCCCCACTGTTCCGTTCCACAGCACGGACTGAAGGCATTCATGAACGGTCCGTACGACGGGGCCCTCGCACCGGACGGTGTCCGGGCGACGGGCCCAGTAGGCGTTCCAGAGGGGATCGGTCCCCTCGGGCAGCCGGAACCACCGGCGGTCGCCGAGCTCGTCGAGGCGCAGACTGCCGCGCCCGGCCAGCGGATCGTCCGCGCGCAGCACCACGCCGACCGGGTCCGAGCGCAGCACGCGGGTGGCGAGGCCCGAGGCGTCGAACGGCGCGCGGGTCAGGGCCACATCGACCAGCCCGGCGCGCAGCCCGGCGGTCGGATCGCTCAGGTCGGCCTCGCGGATGCGGATGTGTACGTGGGGGTGACGGTCCCGGTACGCGGCGGCCAGGCACGTTCCGGCCTCCTCGGCGCTGTCGGCGAGGGTGCCGACCGTCAGGGTGGCCGTACCCGCCGCCGCGGCCACCCGCACGCGCGCCCGGTCGGCCTGCGCCAGGAGCGTACGGGCCTCGTCCAGCAGCACGGCCCCGGCAGCGGTCAGGGAGACCCCGGTGGGGGAGCGGTCCAGCAGCGTACAGCCGAGATCGGCCTCCAGCTGCCGGACGGCACGGCTCAGCGGCGGCTGGGTCATGTGCAGCCGCGTCGCGGCCCTGCCGAAGTGGCGTTCCTCGGCGACCGCCACGAAATAGCGCAGTACGCGTAGCTCCATCCAGCAACGATACCGATGCGGTATCGGGCCGACGCGATCGGTGTTGGACGCCGCGGAGCGCGGACGGTGGACTCGACGGCGTACCGGATCGCGACGCTGAGGAGCCGACGAGATGACAGACGTGACCGAGATGACGAACGCGGCCGGGGCGCCGAAGGCGGTCGAACACACCGGGCCGGACCCCGTCGTGCACGTCGCCGGGGCCCAGGACATCGCCCACGACCTGCTGGTCATTCCCGACCGGGGAGTACAGCTCGTGCCGAACATCGGCATCATCGGCGGCCGGGACGCCGTCCTGGTCGTGGAGACCGGCCTGGGCCCCCGCAACGCGGAACGGGTCCTGGAATTCGCGGCGGACCACGCACGGGGGCGCAAGCTCTACCTGACGACGACACACTTCCACCCCGAGCACGCCTTCGGCGCGGAGGTCTTCACCGGCGCCGCGACCTACCTCGCCAACCGCGACCAGGCCGCGGACCTGGAGACGAAGGGCCCCGGCTACCTGGAGATGTTCCGGCAGCTCAGCGAGTCGGCCGCGCGTCAGCTGGAGGGAGTCCGGCTGGTACGGCCCGACATCGTCTACGACCGGTCGTACGACCTGGACCTGGGCGGCCGGGTCGTGCACCTGCGGGCCACCGGCCGCGCGCACAGCAAGGGCGACCAGGTGATCGGCGTACCCGACGCGGACGTGCTGTTCACCGGCGACCTCGTGGAAGCGGGCCAGTTCGCCGTCTTCCCGTGGTTCCCGCCGCACGACACCGACGTCTCCGGCACCCGCTGGCTCGCGGTCATGGAGCGGCTGGCGGCCCGGCGCCCGCGGACCGTGGTACCGGGCCACGGCGGGCTCGGCGGCCCGCAACTTCTCGCCGACGTGCGCGACTATCTCGCGGAGCTGCGGCAGGAGACCTGGCTCCGCCGGGACTCGGCGGCCGACGAGCAGACGATCGCCGACGAGATCGCGGACCTGATGATCCGGCGCCGCCCGCAGTGGATCGGCCGGGAGTGGATCGGCAAGGGCGTCGGCTGCCTGTGCGCCGAGCGCGCCGCGCACGCGCACGACGAGCCCGCGCCCGGCAGCCCGTCCTGAGCCCGTCGGACCTGCCGGGGTCGGTGTCCTCCGGGCCCGCCGCCGACGCCGGGGCGAGCACCCCGCGCGGCGCATGACATCCTGTGGTCTCGCAACGCGCCGGGCAGGCTCGGCGGACTACAAGGAAGATCGATGAGGCTCTGCTTCCTGGTGGAGGAAAACTACCGTCACGACGGCATGCCGAACGAGGTGATCCGTCAACTGACCGCCTGGGGCCACCAGGTGGACGTGCTGCGGCCGGGCGGTTCCCTGCTGCACATGACCGAGGCGGTGCGGGCGGGCACCCACGACGCGTGGGTGCTCAAGACGGTGTCCGGCGGACCCGGACTGACCCTGCTCGAAGCGGCGGCCTCGGCCGGGATGACGACGGTCAACGACGCCCGGTCCATCCGCGGCGTACGGGACAAGGCGCTGGCCGCGGCGATCGGCCGCGCCCGGGGGCTGCCGCTGCCCCGTACCTACGCCGCGGCCCGGCCCGAACTGCTGGCGGAGCTGCCCGCTTCGGAGTACCCGCTCGTCGTCAAGCCCGCCGACGGCAGCTCCGGCCGGGCCGTACACCTGGTCGCGTCGCCGGACCGGCTGGCCGCGATGGTCCCCGCACTGGCGCGGGAGGGCCTGCTCATCGCCCAGCCGTATGTGCCCAATTCGGGCATCGACATCAAGGTCTACTGCGTCGGCGGCGAGCTGCACGCCACCGAGCGCCGCTCCCCGCTCCACCCCGAGCACGCGGTACGCGAGCGCCGCGTGCCGCTGTCGGCCGAGGTGGCCGCGATCGTGGACCAGGTGGGCGCGGTGTACGGCCTCGATCTGTACGGCGTGGACGTCCTGCTGGGGCCCGACGGCCCGGTGGTCGTCGACGTGAACGACTTCCCCAGCTTCCGGCAGGTTCCGGACGCGGTGGCGCGGGTGGCACGGGCCGTACTGGGGCTGGCGCGCGCCGGGCAGGGGGCCGCTGCCGACGGCCTGACAGGGGAACAGCACGGTGCGGTCGGTGGGGCGTCGTTGGCGGTCCGGGCGCATCCCGATCCTGTTTCCGTTTCCGGCGCGGGTCCCGTGGAGGTCGTTCTCCCCGCGCAGGCCGTGGATTCCGCGCAGGCTGCGGCGTCGGTACAGGACCCGGCCCCTGTGCACATTCCCGCGGTGGCGGGTGAGGGCGCGTGAGGATCGCCCTGATCACGCGCGACCCCGCTCACCCGCTGCTGGCCGCCGCCACCGCCCTGCTCACCCCCGAGCACGACGTGGTGACGCTGGATCCGGAAACGGCGGGGGAGGGCCCCGAGCCGCGCGCCGATGTCCACCTGCTCAAAGCTCACACGCCGCAAGCCCTCGCCCTGGCCCGTGCCCTGGAGGCACGCGGCGCCCCCGTGGTGAATTCGGCCGCGGCGACCGCGCTGCTCCAGGACCGTACGGCGATGGCGCGGTACGCGCGGCAAGCCGGCCTCCCCTTCGCGGGCACCCGTACCTACGCCACGCTCGCCGAACTGGCCGACGGGCCGCGGCTCCCCGGCCCGGTGGTGGTCAAGAGCCGGCACAGCCGCAAGCACGATCTGGTGGCCCGCGTCGACAGCGGCGAGCAGCTGCGCGCGCTCGCCGCCGCGCACCCGCGGGAGCCAGTCGTGGTCCAGGAATTCGTTCCGAACAGCGGGTGGGACCACAAACTCTGGGCGGTGGGGGACCGGCTCTTCGCCGCCCTGCGCCGCTCGGAACTCTCGCCCGAGGGGCGCGGGCCCACGCTGCCGCTCGCCCTCGCGGATCTGCCGCCCGGCTGGTCCGACATGGTGCGCCGGGCCGGTGAGGTCTTCGCGCTGGACGTCTACGGCGTGGACGTCATCGACGCGGGCGACGGCTCCCCGCTCATCGTGGACATCAACGCCTTTCCCGGCATCCGGGGCCAGGACGGCGCTCCGGAAGCGCTGGCGGCCTTGGCGCTGCGCCGCGCCGCGTCGGCGAACCGCGGGCTCATCTCCGGGTAGGGCGGGCTCATCCCCAGGTCAGGGGGTCGAGATGCAGATAGAACCGCTCGCGGTCCCGGTCGAGGGCGATTCCGTACCGGGCGGCGAACTCCTCTTCGGCCGACTGTGACCACCGCTCGTCGTCGCCCCACGTCTCGCGGGCGGTGGCGAAGAGCAGTGCGAGGTCGGCGTAGGGATCGGCGCGTCCCAGGCGGCCGAGGTCGATGAAGCCCGCCACGTCCAGCGTGTCCGGATCGAGGATGATGTTGGGCAGGCACAGGTCCCCGTGGCAGACGACGGTCTGCGCGGCTTCCTGCGCGAGGCGCTGCCCGACGTACGGGGCGAGGCGCGCGAGCAGTTCGCCGGGCGGCGTGTGCCGCTGCTCTTCGGGCAGGAAGTCCGGATTGACCGCTTCCCGCGCGACGACATCCCGGGCCATGGAGAACATTTCGCCGAGTTCGCGCGTGAACGGGCACTTCTCCGGTGGCAGTTCGTGCAACCGCCGCACGGCGTCCGCGATCGGCTCCCACGCCGCCCGCAGCATCGAGGCCGACGCCCGGTCGGCGGGAATCCCTTCGACGGTGCTGGTCAGCAGCCCGGCCCCGGCGGCACCGACGCGCCAGTCGAGGACGCGCGGCCCGGGAATGTCCTGCGTACTCAGCCAGCTCACCCGGTCCCGCTCCGCCTCCAAAGCGGCGACCTGGTCGGCGGGCACGCACTTGGCGTAGCGCGAACCGTCGGCCGAGCGGAAGACGGCGGCCCCGGACTCGCCGTCCGTCACGGGCTCCCAGCCGGCGTCCCCGCCATCGGCGCGCAGCAGCGTAAGGAATGCGGTCAGATCGATCACGGTCGCCAACCTAGCCAGTGCGCCCCGCGCGCCGCACCGCGATTTACCGCGTGCTGAAAGGAGAGCTGAACGAACTTGTTCGTAACGAACATGTTCGTTACGGTGGAGGCATGACCCCAGCCAGCCGCCGCGAGCGCCCCGCCAAGCCCGCCCTCACCCACGAAGGCATCGTGGCCACCGCCGTGGCCCTGATGCGGTCGGAGGGGCTGCAGCGGGTGACGATGCGCCGCCTGGCCAAAGAGCTCGACACCGGCCCCGCGTCGCTGTACGTGTACGTGGCCAATACGGCCGAGCTGCACGCCGCGATCCTCGAAGAACTCCTCGGCGCGGTGGACCTCGGCCCGGCCCGTGCGTCCGGCGACTGGCGCGAGCAGCTGGTGGACCTGCTCGGCTCGTACACCCGCACCCTGTTCCAGTACCCGAGCCTCGCGCACTCCGCGCTGGTCGCACGCCCCTCGGGGCCGAACTATCTGGCGCTGGTCGAGGCGGTCCTCTCCCTGCTGCACGAGGGCGGCGTCCCGGGTGATCGGGCGGCCTGGGGCGTGGACATCCTGCTCCAGGTGGCCACCGCCACCGCGGCCGAGCAGTCCACCCGCGACCGCGACCCGGGCGCGGAGGAGGAGCACAACGCCCTGGTCAGTGCGCTGCGGCAGGCCACGCCCGATACGTACCCGCGCATCGCCGCCCTCGGCGACGACCTGTTCTCCGGCACGCCCGAACAGCGGCTCGCCTGGACGTTCCGCATGGTCGTCAACGGCGCCGCGGCCACGCCCCGGCCGTCCTGAACGCCCTCGGCCGACTCCTTCGCACGCCACCACCGAATCGAGGAACCACCATGCCCACCACACACCACCCCATCGCGATCGTCGGCGCCGGTCTCGGCGGTCTGACGCTGGCCCGCGTCCTGCACGTGCACGGCATCGAGGCGGTCGTCCTCGAAGGCGAGGCCGGCCGGCACGTCCGTACCCAGGGCGGCATGCTCGACATCCACGACGACGCGGGACAGGAGGCCCTGCGCGCCGCCGACCTCCACGAGCCGTTCCGCGCGCTCGTCCTTCGGGGCGGCGAGGCGACACGCATCGTCGATCAGTACGGCACCGTACGGATGGAGGAGACGGACGAGGGCGACGGCACCCGGCCCGAGGTGGACCGCGGCCGGCTCCGCGACCTGCTGCTGGACTCGCTGCCCGAGGGCACCGTCCGCTGGGGCAACAAGGTCACCGGCGCCCGCGCGCTGGGCGGCGGACGGCACGAGGTGACGTTCGCCGACGGTACGGCCTGCACCACCGGCCTGCTCGTCGGCGCCGACGGGGCCTGGTCCCGGATCCGGCCGCTGGTCTCCCCGGCCACCCCCGCCTACACCGGCATCTCCTTCGTGGAATCCGACCTGCTGGACGCCGACACCCGCCACCCGGACAGCGCCGCCCTCGTCGGCGGCGGCTCCTTCTTCAGCCTCGGCGACGGGAAGGGCTTCCTCGCCCACCGCGAGTCCGACGGCAGCCTGCACATCTACACCGCGGTGAAGACCGGCCCGGAATGGCTCGACACCATCGACTTCGGTGCTTCCGCCACCGAGAGCGCCAAGAAGGCCGTCCTGGCCCACTTCGACGGCTGGGACGACCGGCTGCGGGCCCTGGTCGCCGACGCCGACGGGCCGCTCGTACCGCGTCACATCCACGCCCTGCCCGTGGGGCACCGCTGGGATCGTACCCCCGGCGTCACCCTGCTCGGCGACGCCGCCCATCTGATGTCCCCGTTCGCGGGGGAGGGCGCCAACCTCGCCATGCTGGACGGCGCCGAACTCGGCCGGGCCGTCGCCGCCCACCCCGGCGACACCGAAGCCGCCCTCGCCGCGTACGAGCAGGCCCTCTTCCCGCGCAGCGAGGCGTCCGCCGCCGAGGCCGCGGCCAACCTGGACCTGATGTTCGGCGACCGGGGACTGGAGCGGCTGCTCGACCTGTTCGCCTCCCACCAGGGGTGACCGGCGGGCGGCGTCCGGATCAGGCGGCCCGGCCGTCCGCGAAGGCGCCCTCGCCGGTGAAGGCCAGCCCGGCGAAGCGCTCGCCGATGCGGCGGTGGGTGGCGGCGTCCGGGTGGAGTCCGTCGGGCAGCGGCAGCTCGGCCGCGTCCGCCGCGCCGTAGAGTTCGCGGCCGTCCAGGTAGTGCAGGTTCGGATCCTGGGCCGCCCGCTGCGCCACGATCCGGGCCAGCTCGTCGCGGATGACGCCCAGCGTCAGCTTCCCGCTCGCGACCTCCGCCGGGTCGCCCGCGGCCCGGAACCGCAGCTGACCGGAGCTGATGGAGGAGAAGTCCGGGGCGGAGGGGCCGGGGGTGTCCTCGTGGATGGGGCACAGGATGGGGGAGACGACCAGCAGCGGCGCGGTGGGGTGGCCCTCCCGGATCGTGTCGAGGAAGCCGTGGACGGCGGGGGTGAAGGCGCGCAGCCGCATCAGGTCGGCGTTGACCAGGTTGATGCCGATCTTGACGCTGATCAGGTCGGCCGGCGTGTCCCGCAGCGTACGGGCGGTGAACGGATCGAGCAGGGCGCTGCCGCCCAGCCCCAGATTGATCAGTTCGACGCCGCCGAGGGACGCGGCGAGCGCCGGCCAGGTCGTGGTGGGGCTCGCCGCGTCGGAGCCGTGGCTGATCGAGCTGCCGTGGTGCAGCCACACCAGGCGCCCCCGGTCCGGGACGGGCTCGACCGGAGCGTCGGTGCGCAGCGCGAGGAGTTCGGTGGTCTCGGTGTGCGGCAGCCAGATCTCGACGTCCTTGGGGCCGTCGGCCAGGCCGGTGAAGCGGACGGTGCCGGGCGGGCCGGGCCGCTGCTCGGCGGTCCCGGCGGCCATGTCGATGGTCAGGGTGTTACCGCAGTCCGGCAAGACGGCCCGGCCTGCCGGGCGGCCGTCGACGACCAGGTCGTACACACCGTCCGGCCGGGGCGGGACGCCCACGTACACCCGCTTGGTGGGCAGTGCGTCCAGTTCGACGGCGGTGGCCCGGGTACGGAAGACCAGCCGCACGCCCGACGGCTGCGACTCGGCCATGGCCAGTTGCCCGTCGACGTTCTGGGCGCGGGCCCACGCGGGCAGCCGGTGCGGCAGCACGCCGCGCTCGGTGCGCTCCACGTCGAGGGCGCCGCGCAGCAGGTCGGCGGTGATGGGGGTGGTGATCCAGTCGTGGTTGGTGTGCATGACCTTTACCTGTAGGTGTGGTGGGGGAGTGTTCGGTGCGGGGCCCGGTCCTGATCAGGTCGCGGGCCAGTTCCGCAGCAGGGCGTCGAGCGCGTCCAGGACCCGTGTCCAGGTCTCCTGCGTGTCGGGAGCGCTGTGGCTGAAGCCGCCGCCCAGCTCCAGGCTCACGTAACCGTGGAAGACGCTGCCCAGCAGCCGTACGGCATGCGTCTGGTCCGGCTCCGACAGGTCGTAACCGCGCAGCAGGGCCCGCGTCATCTGCGCGTGCCGCACGCCCGCGCTGGCGGCGGCCGTCGCCGGGTCCAGCCTGAGCTGCGCCGCGGCATAGCGGCCGGGGTGCTCCCGGGCGTAGTCGCGGTAGACGTTCGCCAGGGCGGTCAGGGCGTCCTTGCCCGCCCGCCCGGCCAGGGCGTCGGCGGCCCGGTCGGCGAGTTCCTCCAGGGCGAGGAGGGCGATCCGGGTCTTGAGGTCGTGCGAGTTCTTCACATGCGAGTACAGGCTCGCGACCTTTACGTCGAACCGTCTGGCCAGCGCCGAGACGGTGACCTGGTCGAAGCCGACCTCGTCGGCCAGTTCCGCGCCCGCCCGGGTCAGACGTTCCGTGGTCAGCCCTACGCGTGCCATGGGCTTCCTTTCGTTTGGCGTGACCGAGTATGCTCTTACCTAAAGCCTTTAGGCAAGCTGGCGTGGGGGTTAGGTAGGTCACGGGTGGGGCGGGGCCCGGCGGCAGCAGCCCGCAGCCCCGCCCATAAATCCATTTCGCCGCTTACCCGGGCTTGCTAATGTGTGCCACGCGGGGCGGCTCCGCAGCGTGCTTCCTTCTCACTTTCCTCCATCGAAAAATGAGCGCGCTCACTTTCCGCCCCGCTTCAACGTCTTTTCCGTGCCGCCGGCTCGATCTCGGCCACCCGCCCGCTGACCAGCTGCTCTTCCTGCGCTCGGGTCGCAACTCAATGCGGATGCGACACGCTTTCGGGACTTGATACGTTCACCACGGCGCGAAGCGGCAGAAAAACCGACAGGCCGGCTTGCGCACGTATTTCGCAGGAATTCGCGTGGCCCCGGCGTTCCCGCCGGGCGGGGGAGGAAGGCCATGACGCTCACCATCAGCACGACCCGTACCGACAGCCGCCGCAGCCTGGCCGCCGTACTCCTGTCCCGTCGCGGCGCGGTCTACCTGCCCGCCGCCACGGCCGGGGCCACGGCACGCCCGACGGTGGACGGCCTCGCGGGTGTCTCGCTGCTGGAGGCCGACCTCCTGGAACGCGGTTACCTGATGTCCGCCGGCCTACGTCAGGCCCTGGCCGTACTGGACACCGGGGCGCTGACCGTAGCGGGCCGCGCCCTGCTCGCGGACCTCGATCACGCCCTGGGCGCGGACCGCGACCACAGCCCGCTCTTCCGCGGCTTCCCGGAGACCACACCCGCGGACACCGGCGCCTTCTATATCGCCCGCGTGCTGGCTCACCTCTTCCAGAAGCCCCGGCAGCCGTGCGTCCTGTGCGGTACGGACGGGACGGTGCACGCCCTCGCGCCGTGCGCCCACCTGGTGTGCCGTAGGTGTTTCGACGGCAAGGACTTCTCCGGCTGCCCGGTCTGCCACCGCCGCCTCGACGCCGACGACCCGTTCCTGAGCCCGCAGGCACCGCGCCCGGACGCCGACCCCGGCCGCGCCCTGCCCGAGCGCCTGCGCGTCCTCGCTCACGGCGGCGACCTCGCCGCCCGTACGGCCGACGCGGGCCGCGAGCTGAACACCCTCCTCGCCCGCACCGGCGCGCTGAGCCCGCAGGACACCGACGACCTCCACACCCTCCTGGACTCCCGGGACCGCACCGACCTGACCTGGCTGCCCCGCACCGTCCCGGGCCGCGAAACCAAGGCCCGGCTCCTCGCCTGGCTGCTCGCCGAACCGGCCGCGCACACCGTGACGCTCCCCGTGGCCGCCGGCCTCATCGACACCGCGACCGACGTGCTGCGGCTGCTCGTGGTGCGCTCCGGCGGCGACGCCGGCCTGGTCGACGTACCCCGCTTCGCCCCGGTGCCGCGCCCGCTGCGCCGCGCTCTGCTGTCCGTACTCGACCGGCTCGAACCGGCCCTGGCCGTCGAGGACATGCGCCGCCACCCGACGGCGTGGAAGCACGCCGCCGAGCGCCTGCACCCCTTCGAATACGCCGAGCGCTACCCGCGGGCCGCGCTCGCCATCGCCGTACTGCGCGAGGTACGGCTCAGCGACGACGCCCTGTCCGAGCGGCTGCGCGCGGCGGCGCGGACCCTGCCGTACGCCGACGCCTCCGGCGACCGGGTCCGCCTGCCGCACTGGCCCGCCCGGGTCGAAGCCGCGCTGGCGGACCGGGACGTGCCCGCCGCCGTCACCCTGCTCGCCCAGCGCCCCGGCGAACTGCTGCGCCGTCTGGACCACTTGCTGCGGCTGGCGGCCGAGAACGGCGACCGCGTCGGCGAGGTGCTGACCGCGCTGGACAAGGCCGTACGGAAGGCGTCCCCGGCGGTGCTGCTCTCCGCCCTCGGCGAGATCCGGACCCGTACGGCCCCCGAGCAGCACGACCGCGTCTTCTTCCCCAAGGGCGGCAACGCGAAGGCGCACATCGTCGCGGACGAGCGCGGCCCGCTGCCGGCGGACGCCGTCGCCCGTACGGTGACCGTCCTGACCGGCGAACTGCTGCGCCGCGCCGCCGCCCGGCCACCGGTGGACCTGGCGGTGGTCGACGCCGGACTCAACGGTGTCATCGCTCCGTTCGCGGAGCGCACCGCCTCGCGTGCCCTCGTCACCCTGCCGCGCGGCAGTGAACTGCCGGTGCCCGAGGGCCGTACGGTGCGCCTGTTCCTGCACTGGATGGAGAGCGCGGTCTCCGGCCGTACGGATCTGGACCTGAGCGTGGCGCTGTACACCGCCGACTGGCAGCACACCGGCACCTGCGACTACACCGACCTGCGCTTCCGTAAGGACGCCGCGGTGCACTCCGGCGACCTGACCAGCGCACCCGCGCCGCGGGGCGCGGCGGAGTTCGTGGATCTCGACCTGGACCGGCTGGCAGCGGCCGGTGTCCGCTATGCGGTCGCCGTGGTCTTCTCCTACAACAACGTCGCGTTCGAGGACCTGGACGAGGCGTTCGCCGGGCTGATGGTCCGCGACCGGCCGGGGAACGAGGGGCCGGTGTTCGACCCGCGCCAGGTGGAGCAGCGCTTCGACCTGACGGGCCGGGTCCGCGCCGCGGTGCCGATGGTCCTGGACGTGGCGGGCCGTACGATGCGCTGGCTCGACGTGGTCAAGGGCGTCACCGGCACCCACCACGCCGTACACCGCCACGCGGACGCCCTGGCCACGCTCGGCCGGGGCCTGACGGGCCTGTTCGCCTCCGGCGCCCGGATCGGCCTCGGCGAACTGGCCACCTGGCAGGCCGCCGCCCGCGCGCGCACCGTCGTGATGCGCCACCACGACGGCTCGGCGAGCACCTACCGGCGCCGCGACGGCGAGGACACGGCGGAGTTCGCCGGCCGGATCGGGACACCGGCGACGGACGCCGCCGGGACCCCGGACCTCGGACAGGCCCAGTTGGCGTACCTGCTGCGCGGCGATCTGCCGCTGACCGGGCAGGCGGAGGTGTTCGCGCTGCACCCGGCCGGACTGGACGCGGGGGAGGCGCGCCTCCTGGCCGCCTCCGATCTCGTCGCGTCGCTGGCCGCGGACGGGTAGCTGCCGGGCGGTCCGCCGGGGAGCGCCGCGGCTGCACGCCGCCGACTACTACTTCCGTTCGCCGGACAGCGGTGTGTGGTTCCTCGACGAGAACGGCGTACCGCACCTGGACTTCGGCGATCCCCGGTCGCTGGACATCGCGCGCCTCGCCCTCGACACCGAAGCGGCGCTGGTCTCCCACTCGATGGCCATCGTCGACGGCCTGTCCGCCTGCCGTGTCGTACCCCAGGTGGCGTGCGCACGCTTCCACGTCTTCGTCGACCTCCCGGCCGGCCTCCGGCTGGTAAGAAAGATCCAGCGCAAGTGCCTGCGCGACGGCTTCCCCCTCGACGTCCTGCTGCACAACTACCTCCGCCACCGCCGCGACGCCCACGACCGGCACGTCGAACCCGCCCGCCACGACTGCGACCTGGAACTCGACGGCACCCTGCCGGCCGAGACGTTGGCGCGGCAGGTGTGGTCGGTGGTGCCGGCCAGGGGGCTGACAGGGGTGCGGCAGTCCTACTGGAGGGTTCGTTCGGCCACCCCCATCCGCCTCACTCGGCCGACGCCTCCGAAGCGACGCGCGGCCCCTCCACGGCCGGGCGCAGACGCGGGACGCGCGCCCCGCAGACCGCACCGGCGGCCCAGGCCGCCGAGGCCAGTAGCAGGGCTCCGGCCAGTCCGCCGTGTGCCAGGGACCAGCCGCCGACCGCCGCGCCGAGCCCACCGCCGGCCATCATTGCCCCGGCCACCCACGACTGCGTCTCGGCCTCCTCGCCCTTGCCCGCGTGGTCGGCTGCCGTGCCGTATACGGAGGCGAAGCAGGGGCCCAGGCAGAAGCCGACCGGCAGGCAGGCCAGCGGGACGAGGAAGGGGTGGACGAAGCTCGCGACGGCCAGCAGCAGGAGACATACCGCGTTTCCGCCCAGGGGCACAGTGGGGTGCATCAGGCGCTGGGCGGCCCGGGTGGGGAGACCGCCGAGCAGTGCGCCGCCCGCCATGCTGGCCAACGCGATGAGACTCAGCAGCGCTCCGCCGGCCAGCGTCACCTCGCCCTTGCGCCCGTAGGAGGCCAGCGAGACCTCCATGACGTTCACACCGAGGAAGAAACAGAACGCGACGCTGAAGACCCGGCGCAGTGCCGCCGAGCGCAGCGGGCCGGCCCAATGCTCCCGCGTCGGCGCTTCCTTGAGCGCCCGGGCACCGGCGCCGCGCAGGCCCAGCGGCACCGCGACGGACACCAGCAGCCCGCAGACCAGCAGCGCGGCATCCGGTGTGATGCTGCGCGCCAGGGCGACCGCCGCGACCGGGCCGATCATGAAGCCGAAGTCCGCCAGGACGGAGTCCAGGGCCAGCGCGGTCGTCCGCAGGTCACCCGGGACCGCCTTCCGCCACATCACGCGGGTGAGGGTGCCGATGGGCGGCAGGCTGACGGCGGCCAGTACGGACAGGCAGAACAGCGCGGTGAGGTCGGCGTGGGCACGCGCGGCGGCGACGAACAGCAGCAGCGTGCCGAGGTGCAGGGCGAGCAGCGGCCACAGCACCGCGGCGTAGGAGTACCGGTCGAGCAGCCTGCCCCGCAGCGGCGTGGTCATCGCGCCGAACGACGCGGCCGCGACCACCAGGGTGGCGCCGCCGTAATCGAGATGGTGCGACCCCAGGGCCAGCAGGGACACCGCGTACATGCCCGGCTGGAGCTTGGCCGTCAGCGCGGCGACGGCCGACAGGCGGAAGCCGGGTACCGCGAAGAGCAGCCGGTACTTGCGCACCAGATCCGTCGCCAACAGGGGGTCTCCTCGATCGTCGGTGCGCCGGTGCACGCCGTACGGCAGCGCCGCCGCGGCCGGTGCGCGGGCCGTCCGTCGTCACTTCGCACGTCACTTCGCGCCGAGCTGGGCGAAGATTTCCGCCCGGGCGTGCTCCGACTTCTCGAACACACCGCGGAAAACGGAGGACGACATGGTCGACGGCGTGCGGATACCCCGCATGGTCATACAGAGATGTTCCCCCCGACCCACCACGGCCAGATCGTCCGTACCGGTGATGTCGGCGATCTCGTCCGCGATATCGCTCACGAGACGTTCCTGTACCTGCAGTTTGTGTGCGTGCTTGTGCGCGATACGGGCGAACTTCGACAGCCCGAGCAGCGTGCCGCTACACGGTCATGCCGGAGACCATGACCGTCTGCCCCAGGGTGCCGCTCTCGAACAGGGTGTCCACTTTCCCCGCGTCGTATTCCACGAACTCCTTCCATCACTTGGCATAACGCCGTGGCGTTTCGAGCAGCCCCGCAGGGGTCGGGTCCTCACCGATCTCGACGAGGATCTGCCGCGCCGGCTCTTCGAGCCGCCCGACATCGACCGTCGCATCAGGCATTTCCTGTTTCTGCCAGACGATTTTCATCATCACACCCCCCTGCGATTGCCCCACGCGTGCACATGGATACGCGTCGAGATGTTCCAGCGCCGCGCCACGACGGCGTCGGCGAGCAACGCCAGACGGTCGGACAGCGTTTCCTGGTCCTGCCCCTCCGGCATGATCCAGACGGACTCCAGCCCGTACCGGGCGACGATGTCCGCCACCTCATCGAGGTCCCCCGGATCCCGGCAGACGAATGTGAAGGCGGCGCCGCGTGTGGCGTTCAGGGCCCGCAGCGCCTCCGGCACCACGGTCTGTTCCGGGCCCATGCCGCTGTGCCGCAATGTGGGCGAGACGTTGAAACGGGGCCGCGCCGCCACCAACTCCGGCGACGGGGAAAGGGTGCCGTTGGTCTCGATCTCGACCGATACCCCGCTCTCGCCCAGCAGGCGGCAGAGGCGGGCCACGGTCCGCTGCTGCTGGAGCGGTTCGCCGCCGGAGACGACGACGAGCCGGACGTCCGTGACCAGGAGCCGTTCCGCCACCTCCGCGACATTCATCGCGTGCAATTCGGCCTTCGGGTCGTACGCCGTGCCCGCGTCGCTGCGCCCGGCCCAGTCCCAGGTGTACGGCGTATCGCACCACGTACACGTCAGATTGCACCCGCCGAGCCGGACGAAGGAACAGCTGCGCCCCATGGACGGGCCCTCGCCCTGGATCGTCGGACCGAAGATCTCATTGACGACGATCTTCCGGTCGGACCCCGTTCCCCGTGCCCTCATCGCACAGCGCTCATTTCCCACGGTAGGTGGCCCAGGTACGGGGTGTTTCCGACACCCCGTACGCAGCTGAGCTCGGGCAGCCGGCCGATCCACTGGTGAGACATCCACCAGGTCAGGGTCTCGGCGGACGGATTCATTCCTGGGACGGCGTCGTTGAGGTGGCGGTGGTCGAAGGTGGCGTCGAGCCAGTGTTTCCCGCCATAGTTCATAGTATTCACCGCGATTTCCCGGCCGCGGACGTACTGTTCCACCAGCCACCTGCGGACCGGTTCGCGGAAATGGTCGATTGTCTCCAGCCGGTGGAGGCCGGTCAGCGCCGCTTCGTCGGCCAGCAGCGCGGCACCGTGGGAGCCGTCCCCGGAGATGAGTTTCGCGATGGCCGGGAACCCGACCTCGCGAGCCGTGACGGGAATGTCCGCGGCCGAACCGACCAGCCGGTACCGGGGAATGCGCAGCCCCGCCTGCTCGGCAACCCGGCGCATGACGTCCTTGTGGCTGCGGGCACGGGCCAGTTCCACGCAGTTCCCGGGAAGACCGAGCGCGTGGGCCAGATGGTCGGCGAGGCCGGCGGACGAATCGTTGCCGGAGAGGACCGCGCGGACATCGTCGCGGTACGGCTCCAGACGTTCCAGCACACCTTCGGTATCCCGTGCGTAGAGCGAGATGTCGTCCCCGTCCGCGTGGTCGGGCCGGCGTTTCTCCAGCAGCTCTTCGTTGAAGGCGTACACCGAAATGAGCCTGTGCCCTCGGTCCCGCACCGCCTTCTTGTACTTGACGCCGGACTTCACCGGATGGATGACGACGACGCTGGGCATACGGAATCCCCCTCCGTCGGGTCGGACACCGAGGACGCGCACCACGCGCACACCGAAGCCGACCGTGGCACATGCGCGGAAAGTCAGGGGCGCTGTCACCAACCCTGGCAAGGAATGGCCCGGTTGACGCTGCCCGGCAAAGCGATGCCCGTGGGGGAAAGGCGTATCCCACGGGCGGACCGTACGCCGGGGCCGTGTTGCTCCCGACGTACCGATTGAGCGCGAACCCCGATTTCTCTAGATCACAATAAAACGCAACACGCTATCCGTACCCTTCCCTGTGCCACCGGACCTTATTAGTCCCACTTATCCGGTCTCCGTGGACGGCGGGTTCCTCTCGATTCTGCCCGTACGGACGGCGAGTTCGCGGGCCCGTGGCGTGAACTCGCCACCGCGGATCACGGATCGTGGGCCACCAGGCATAGGCACCGGGCCGCGCTGCCCTTACCGTTCTTCACCATGATTCCCACCACGCCGCCCCCCTCCTCGTTTCCCGTCGATGCCATAGACCTCAGCGGGCGAACCGCCCTCGTGACCGGTGCCGGCAGCGGTATCGGCAAAGCGTGCGCCATCGCCTTCGCGGCGGCGCGGGCCGCGGTGCACGTGGTCGACAAGGACGTCGAGTCGGCCGAAGCCGTCGCCGCGGAAATCGGCGGCCGGGCGCATATCGCGGACCTGGCCGATCCCGCCGCGATCGAGCGGCTGCCGGCCGAGGCCGACATCCTCGTCAACAACGCCGGATTCCAGCACGTGGCCCCGCTCACCGCATTCCCGCCGGAACGGTTCGCGCTGATGCAGCAGGTGATGGTCACCGCACCGTTCCTCCTGCTGCGGCGCACGCTGCCGTACATGTACGCGAACGGCTGGGGCAGGGTCGTGAACATCTCCAGCGTCCACGGGCGGCGGGCGAGCGCCTACAAGGCCGCCTACGTCGCCGCGAAGCACGCCTTGGAGGGGCTGAGCAAGGTCACGGCCATGGAGGGCGCGGAGCACGGCGTGACCAGCAACTGCATCAACCCCGGCTACGTCCGTACGCCGCTGGTCGAGAAGCAGATCCGCGACCAGGCCGCCGCGCACGGGATCGACCCCGCGGACGTGCTCAATGACGTATTGCTGGCCCGGTCACCGATCAAGCGCTTGCTGGAGCCCGAGGAGGTCGCCGCGGCGGCGCTGTGGCTGTGCTCGCCGCACGCCGGTTACGTGAACGGCGCCTCCGTACCCCTGGACGGCGGCTGGGGAGCCGGCTGACCCGCCCCGGCACACACACTGAGACCCGGCACACACACTGACACCGGCGGGCACCGGTCCTCCGCCCCGGATGCTCCCCGCCCCTCACCTGAATGGCCGAGTGGACGAGGCCGCGACGGGTCGGGGGAGCGACGATGGGCACGCGGAGGGGACTGTCCCTGCCAGCTGCTCCAGGAGTCACCGTGACCTGTTTCGACCGACGAGATCTGGGCCTGCTGCTGCTCCGGGCAGGCGCAGGCGGTGTGCTGGCCGCGCACGGCGCACAGAAGCTGTTCGGCTGGTTCGGCGGCGGCGGGCTTGAGGGGACCGGCCAGTTCATGGAGTCCGTCGGGTACGTACCGGGCAAGGCGAACGCGACGGTCGCGGGGCTCACCGAGGTCGGCAGCGGTGTGCTGCTGGCCCTGGGCCTGGCGACCCCGGCCGCCGGCGCGGCCGCCGCCGGAGCGATGGCGGGTGCCGCCGTCGTACACCAGCCCAACGGCTTCTTCGCGCAGGACGGCGGCTACGAGCACCCCGCCTACCTCGGCCTGACAGCCACCGGCCTCGGCATCACAGGCCCCGGCAGGCTCTCCCTCGACCACGCCTTCGGCCACGTCTTCAACCGTGGCTGGATGGTCCCGGCAGCGCTCGCGGCGACGGGCGTGGCCACGGGGCTGGTGGTGGGGGCGCGTAATAAGAGGGTGCGGCAGGAGGAGCAGGGGAGCGCGGCGGGGGAGTGACGGGGCCGTGCCGTGTCAACCCTGCCTCGCCCGCCCCGTACCGCACGATGTGGAAACCCCGAACCCGCCCTCGCCGCCCCGGATCTGCACGTGGTGATGTGCTGTGCGCTGTGCACCCTTACCTGTACGCGATGCTGAGCTGCACTGTCAGTGGGGAATCGAACCCCAGCGTTGCTCTTCACGCACCAGGAGTGGGCCGGAAAACCGCCGGCCCTCGGTGTGTGCACGCCTCCGGAACGACTACCTGCTCCACATCGGCGTCCGCTGCCGGCCGCCTGCTCAGTCCAGCAGATCGGCTTCCCAGTTCGTCCGCTGGATCGCCACGTCGATCTCCCGGACCTCCCGCGCGATGAGGTCCGCCTGCCGCCGCAGTTCCGCGACCGGCAGCGCCGGAAGCGTCAGCAGCTCGGACCGGAGCTGCCGGCCGTACCCGCGCTCGCCCGTCCCCGCCGCCGCGTCCGCGGCCGAGGTGACCACCGAGTGACGCAGCCGCAGCACGTCCCGGCGCGCGAGCGCGTCGGTGAGCGTGCCGTGCCGGCCCATGTCCACGGCGGCGTTGGTGCGGTTGATGCGCCGGATCAGCGTCTCCAGGGTGGCCAGCACCTCGTCCGCCTCGGCCAGCAGTTCGGCCGCGTCCTCGGCGGGCGTCTCGCCCTCCTGGTACCGCGCGCTGCTGACGACGCGCGCACGCAGCTGTTCCACACGCCGCGCCGCCTCCGCGCGTTCCGCCAGTGCTTCGGCGAGTTTCACTGTCCACCTCCTCTGTGCAGCTGTGAGTCCGCGCAAGTATACGGATGCAAATATGCCTATTCGCACCTGGTTTTCGCGATCGGGCCCGTCATTGCCGGACCATGGCAGCAAGAAGCCGTCAACTCTTGCCTGCTCTACGCATGATGCGTCGACCTCGGGCCGGGAAAGGCTGGGGCGCCAGGCCCGGAGCGGCGCTCGCGAGGCCGGCGCTACGGACCAGGCCAGGAAAGACGGCGAACCATGACGACGACGCGAGCAAACACGCCCCACGGGACGGACGGCCCGCCACTGCCCCCGCCCCGAACCGGCCGGACCGCCCACCGTTCCCCGGGCCGGGCACGTCTCACCGGCATCGCACTGATCGCGCTGGCCGCCATCTCGGCATTGTCCTGCTACGTCACCTTCGCCGCGTGGCTGCCCGCGGACATCAAGCACTACCGGGACTACGTGGCCGCCCGACCGTGCCCCGCCCACCCGCGGCCGGAAGTGGCGCACGACTGCCTTCGTACGGTCTCGTTCACGGTCGAGAACACGGAAGTCAGAGGCGGGCGGAACGGCAGCTACAAGGCGACCCTGTCCGGCGCGCCGGCCGGTAACGGGGAAGCGGTCTTCGGTGACCCCGATCCGGTGCTCGAAACACTCGAGCCGGGCGACCGGATCACCGGTACGGTCTGGCGCGGCCGCGTCATGACGATCAGCAAAGCGGGTGCGGAACAAACCACCTCCGACGCACCACGCGACGAGCCCCAGATGACAGCCGCCCTCGGCACGTTCCTGGGCCTGCTGGCCGCCATGACCCTGCTCTTCGGCACCGTCCGGCTGACCAGTCCCCGATCCCACGCCCCCTTCACCTGGCGCCCGTACGGCAGACCCCTGTTCATAGCCATGGCGATCACCTGCGCCGCCGTGGGCTTCCTGACCCTGCTGCTCGGGCTCCCGTGGTGGCTGGTGCCGGCCGTTTCCGCACCGGCGGTGGGGTACACGGGGTGGGCGTTCTACCGGTACCGACGGCAGACGGAAGCCGCTCAAGCGGCGTAAACGGTGGTGGGTACGCCGCGGGCGCACAAGGTCTTGTTGATGATCGGCTCGATGCGTTCCCACTTGCCACCGGCGAGACCGCAGCCGTTGCGCGGCATGTGGACGGATGCCTGGTGGGCGAGGGCTTGGTCGGCGACGGTGTGCAGACAGCGTTCGACGGCCTCGTAACGGATGGGCGAGCCGCCGCTGCCGGTCTTCATCCCGCGTTGCGCGACCATGTTGGCAACCCAGGTGTCAGCTCGCACCTGCACCATTTGCACGGCACCGAGCGCGAAGTCGTTCTCGGCGCGCGCACGGTGCCAGCGGCGGTACGCCCGCTCCGGTTCGGGCCAGCGCCGCGAGACGGCCAGGACGAAGCCCTTGCCCGAGCCGCCGAGGTCGACAACGGGACGCGGCCGCCGACCGCGTGAATCCGAGCGCCCCTGCCGCGCGACAACGCCGATAGCCATACCGATACCGTGCGTCGAGGTTTCGGTACGGGTGCGGAAGACGTGTCTTCGCGCCTGTGACTAGTGAGGGAGCGTGTGCGTTGCGGATACGAGCGGCTCTGGTGGAAGTCCCCGGTGGGCCCTTCGGCGTTCAGGAGCTGGAGCTTGAAGCGCCCAGGGCGGACGAGATGCTGGTGCGGATCACCGCTGCGGGGATCTGCCACACCGACCTGAGCATGCGGCGGATGTGGCCGCCGCAGCGGCTGCCGATGGTCTTCGGGCATGAGGGGGCCGGGGTCGTCGAGGCGGTGGGGGACGCGGTGAGCGGGTTTGTGCCCGGGGACACCGTGTGCCTGACGTACCGGAGTTGTGGTGGCTGTGCGCAGTGTGCGGTGGGTGAGCCTGCTTACTGCGAGGACGCCGGGGCTCTGAATGCCGGTGGCTGTCGGCCCGACGGCAGTAGTCCGCTTTCCCGTACGGACGGCGCCCCGGTCCACGGGAACTTCTTCGGCCAGTCCGCTTTCGCGTCGCACTGCCTCACCACCGAGAGCAACACCGTCAAGATTCCCGCGGATATCCCCGCGGCCGTTGCTGCTCCTCTGGGGTGCGGTGTTCAGACAGGGGTCGGTACGGTCCGTACGGTTCTGTGCCCGTCACCGGGCGCCACGCTGGCCGTGTTCGGTGCCGGCGGTGTCGGCCTGAGTGCCGTCATGGCCGCCGTCGCCGACGACTGCACCGTCATCGCCGTCGATCCCATCGCCGCGCGCCGCTCGCTGGCCATGGAACTGGGCGCCTCGGCGGTCATCGACCCCACCACCGAGGACGATGTGGCGGCGGCCCTCCGCGATCTCACTCACGGAGGGCCGCGTTACGCGATCGACACGACCGGAAAGCCGGCCGTGGTGTCCCAGGCGATCGGCGCCCTGCGCAAACGGGGCACGCTCGCCCTGGTCGGTATCGGTACGGCGCAATTCGACACCCTGCCGGTGCTGACCAAGGGCCTCACCCTGCGCGGGGTGACCGAAGGCGACGCCGTACCGGCCAAGGCCATTCCAGAACTGATCGACCTTTACCGGCAGGGACGGCTTCCGCTCGAAAAACTCATCACCGAGTTCCCTTTCACCGATATCGAGGCCGCCGCGGAAGCCGCTGCCACGGGGCGCGTCGTCAAGCCCGTCCTGGTCGGGCCTGCCGCCGACGGGCCCGACAACGGCTAGGCACCAGTGGCTAGGCGTCCAGCGGTCGGGCCTCCGGGTCCGAACGCTCCTGGTCGCGGCCGCCCCGTACGGAGCGGATCGCCTCCACCAGTCCCGCGACCAGGCGCGCCCGTTCGGGCATGGCCTCGATCACCACGTACTCGTGGTCGGCGTGGGCGCCGCTGCCCACGGCTCCGAGGCCGTCGAGTGTCGGTACGCCCAGTGCGGCCGTGAAGTTGCCGTCGCTGCCGCCGCCGACCGCCACGCCTTCGACGCCGGGGAGCAACCGCTGTGCCAGAGCGAAGAGTTCGGCCGACGCGGACTCGGGCATCGGGGGGCGGCCGATGCCGCCCCGAACGGTGATCTCCGCCTGGTCCAGGTGGGGGGAGAGCGCCGCGAAGGCCGATTCGACGCGGTCCTTCTCGTCGGCCGTCTCGACCCGTACGTCCACGGTGATGGTCGCTTCCGCGGGGACGACGTTGTCCAGGGTTCCGGCGGACGCGACGGTCGGGGTGACCGTCGTACCGATGCCGGGGCGGCCGAGCGCCGCGATGTCCAGCACCTGGTGGGCCGCTTCGACCAGGGCGTTGACGCCCGCCGCGGGTTCGAGGCCCGCGTGCGAGGCCCGGCCCGTGACGGTGACGTGGAAGGTGCCGCAGCCCTTGCGGCCGGTCTTGAGGGCTCCGCCCTCACCGGCACCCTCCACCACGAGGACCGCGCCGCAGGCACGGGCCCGTTCCTCGATGAGGCTCCGGGAGGAGTGGGATCCGACCTCCTCGTCGGCGCTCACCAGGAATTCCACGCCCGACCGGTCGGCGAGCGACGCCACCGCGTGGACCGCCTGGACCAGGCCGCCCAGCATGTCGAAGACGCCGGGCCCGGTCGCCCGCCCGTTCTCGGCCCTGAACGGGCGGCGGGCCAGGGTGCCGAGCGGAAAGACCGTGTCGTGGTGCCCCAGGATCAGCACGTTCGGGTCACCGCCGCCCGACCAGTGGACGTGCGGGCCGGCTGCGCTCTCGATGAGGGTGGCCTGCCCGCCCAGGCGCTTTTCGAGTACGGCGGCGACCGTGCGCGCCGATGCGGCCAAGGCGTCGCGATCGCGCGACGGGGACTCGATCTCGACGAGGGTCCTCAGGTCCGCGAGCATCGCGTCGACATCGAAGGCGGTATCGGGGTCGCTATTGGGGTCGGAGTGGAGGTGCGGGGCCTTGTGGGACGTCATGGCGTGAGCGTACGAGGTCACCGGTTGGCGTCGACGTGCGTCATGCACAGGCTCATGACCTCCCGGTCGTACTTGTCGAACCTCCGGTAGTCGGCCTGTCCGGGCTCGCAGCCGGTGCCCGCGCCGACCTTGGCCACCTTGTACTTCGCCGCCGCGTTCCCGCAGTCGATGATCTTGAGCTCCGGTTCCTTGTCCGTACCGCCCGTCTGCTGGAGGCAGTCGCCGACCTTCGCGGCCGTGACGCTCTGCGGGTCGGCCTTGGGCCGCTTCCTGCTCTCGGCGTTGTACTCGTCCTGGTGCATCACCACCCACGCGCCGATCCCACCGAAGATCAGCAGAACGATGAGCGCCCGCACGATGCCGGGGATGCGCACTTGCCGCGGCGGTCGCCCGCCGGGGCCGCCGTTGGGCGCCTGGCCGTACGGGGCCTGCGGGGCCTGAGGGGTTTGCGGAGCCTGTGCATAGGGAGCCTGCGGATACGGGGCTTGAGGGTACGGGGCCTGCGGATAAGGCTGCTGGCCGTACGGCGCCTGGCCCTGCGGGGGCGGGCCCTGCGGCGGCTGCGCGGGGTGGCCGTACGGGGGGTAGCCACCGTTCTGCGCTGGGGGAGGCGTGGACATGAAGGGTTCCCTCGTTGGGTGGAGACGTGTGCGCCGGGCACGCGGGCCGGAAAGTGGATCACCGCAGACTAGCCCGCGGCCGTCCGCGCTTTGGCATGGCCCTGGCATATAGGGGGCGTGCCCGGTCCGTCATCCAATCCCGGAAAATGGTGCGTGCGCCCTTCAAATCGCACATATGATCCTCTCGCTCCGTTTTTCTGTTTGTGGGGGGACTCTGCCCTGTGGGCACATCGCTGCGCGCGCTGCGCGCACTGATCCTGCTGGCCGGTTTCTACGTGCTCGCCCTCGCCGTACTGGCCCTGCTCACCGGCGCCGCCCTCGCGGCCCGGGCCTGGGCGCCGCCCGTGGCCGCGCTCACGGTCACGGTCCTCTGCGCCCTGCTGGGCCTCCCGGTCCTGCGCGGCGTCTTCACGCTCGGCGCGGCCGGCGGCAGCCGCAAGCGCGGGAGTGGAAACGGCGTACCCGAGACCGAGGGACTGGCCGTCAGCGACGCCGAACAGCCCGAGCTGTGGCGCGCCGTCCGCTCGCTCGCCGAGCGCACCGGCACCCGCGCCCCCGACGCGATCCTCCTCACCGAAGAGGTCAACGCGGCCGTCCGCGAGGACGCCCGGCTGCTGGGCCTGCTGCCGGGACGGCGCCGCCTGTACCTCGGCGTGCCGCTGCTGATGGGCCTGACCGAACCGCAGCTGCACTCGGTGATCGCCCACGAGCTGGGTCACTACGGCAACGCGGACACCCGGCTCGCCGGCATCACCCTGCGCGGCCGGGACAGCGTGCTGCGTACGGTCGAGGGGTTTCAGGCGCCGCGGCGCAAGCTCAGGGACCGTGCGTGGGCGCGGCAGGGCCGGCCGGCCGGCCGGCGAGGCGGTGCGCGAGGGCCGGAGCATCGATCTGGGGGGTGGCGGGCGGACCGGCTTCGGCTACGGTTCCATGGCCCGGCCGTTCCAGGCGTACGCACGGTTCTATCTGCGCGCCACGAACAGCGTCGGACGTGGGCAGGAACTCGCCGCCGACCGCGTGGCCGCCCGCGTCGCGGGCCGTGACGCCACCTCGTCGGCGCTGCGCGAGATCGCGGTGCTGGACGTCGTACACGACTTCTACCTGAACGAGTACGTCGCGCTGGGCGCTCGCGCGGCCCTGCTCCCGCCGCCCGGCGAGGTCTGCGGCGGCGTACGGCACGTGCTCGCCGACCCGGAGCTGCGGTCCGACCTGGCAGAGTTGCGCGGCGAACCGGGACCGGGAAACGGGTCGCCGTACGACTCGCACCCGCCCGTGGCCGAGCGGATCCGGCTGATCGAAGCGCTGCCCGACGACGGCCGGGCGGCCGATCCGGCGCGGCCCGCGCTGGCGCTGCTGCGCGAACCCGGGCGCCTGCTGGTCGAGTTGGAGCGCGTCCTCCTCACACCGGAGGCGTTGGCCATGGAACGGGCCGACTGGCCGGAGCTGATCCACCGGGCGGCACACGCGCTGGCGGAGGCGGACGCGGAGGCGCTGCGTACGGCGTTGTCGGAGGCGGATGCGAAGATGGTGCGTACACTCCCGATGGACGCCCGGGAGCCCAGGGATTCCGCGGCCGGTGCCGCGCGGGACCTGGCGGCCCTGCTGGACGCCATCGACGCGGGGCGGCTGTGGCAGGTCGCGGACCACTTGCCCAAGTCGCCGGAGGCGGCGCGGGCGAGCGGCCGGGCGGCGCGGGAATTCCTGCGGCCGGTGCTCGAATGCGGGACGCGGTCGCTGGCCGAACTGGCCCTGGTGGAAGCGGCCGGGGCGCGCTGGACGCTCTCCTGGTCCACACCGCCACGGCTGCGGCTGCCGGAGGCGCGGGACCTGACGGAACCGCTGGCGGCGGCCGTACGGGCGGCCCTCGCGGACGACCCGGACACGGCGCCACTACGGGTCCTCCTCGCGAACTGAACTGCCACGGGCTCTTCGCCCACCGGCCCGGCGCGCCGACACCTGCACGTACCCGCACGGCCAACCCGTCGCACGCACACCCCGCAGTGCGCGAACCCCCTGAACTTCGACCCACAAACCCACCAACTCCCGAACGGACCACCCCACTTCATGCACGGAATGATCCCCCTGACCATCCTCGTGGTCTCGCTCGTCGTCTGGCTGGTGAAGCGCAGACGTACGTCCAAGCTCGCCGCGGCAGCCGGTGCTGATCTGGTGCCGAGGGACAAGCAGAACACGAACCGGTCCTTCCCGGACCCCGAGGCGGACGCCGTGGAAGCGGCCCTCGCCCGGGGCGAATGGCAGCCCGCCGCCCAGGCGATCGCCGCCGCGGGCACGGACTGGGAGCGTCGCTCCTACCTGGTGGACATCGTCGCCGACCACGCGGCCCGGGACGACGCATGGCTGCGGGCCTGGCAGGCCGCGCGCCCGGACGACCCGGACGCGGCGGTCGTACGGGCCGCGGCGCAGGTGGCGCTGGCCTGGGAGATACGGACCGGAGCCTGGGCCAAGCACGTGACCGGCGAGCAGGCCGCCGGGTTCCTGCGGGTGCTGGAGGAGGCGCGGGAGGACTTCGCGCGGGCGCGGAAACTGGCCCTGCCGGAGGACCCCACGCCGTACCTGAAGGAAATCCCGCTCTACAAGGGCCTGAACGCCCCGCACGAGGCGATGCTCGCGCTGTGGGACGAGGTCACCGCCCGCGCCCCGTACCACTACGAGGCCCACGCGGCGGCGCTCCAGTACTGGTGCGCGAAGTGGCACGGCTCCGCAGAGACCGCCCGTGACTTCGCGGGGCAGGCCGCGGCGTCGGCGCCGCCCGGCAGTCTGCTGACGGTCATCCGGCTGCTCGCCTGGTTCGAGCACCACCACGACGACGCGCCGTCCGAGGCGTTCGGCTGGCCGGAGGTCCGGGGCATGACCGATGCGGCGCTGGCGGATGTCGCGGCGGCGCGGCCGGACCACCCCAGGCTTGCGGAGGCCCGCCATCTGCTGGCGTACTTCCTGACCCGGCAGGAGCGGTACGAGGCGGCCCTGATCCAGTTCCGGGACGTGGACGGCTATGTGGACGCGCTGCCGTGGCGCTACTTCGAGGACCCGGCGAAGGCATTCTGCGGCGTCCGGGACGCGGCGCTGCGGGGCGCGGTGAGCGGCCAGGGGGCGTCCTGAGCACGGTGCGAACAGAACGACTGGTAATGTCAACCGTTTGTCTTGATAGACCTGATATCGAGGACTGTGTATGAGTGTGTCCCCTCCGTCCGACGGCCACCAGTCCGGTGAGCCGGCGGCCGAGGCCCGCGATCCGTGGAGCCCGCCGCCGCCCGGACCGGCCCCGGACCCGGCGTCCGCACCCTGGACCCCGTACCAGACGGATCCGCTGCTGGCCGCCCGGCCGCCGCGCAACGGCATGGGCATCACGGCCCTGGTCCTCGGCATCGTCAGCCTGGTGCTCGGGGTGCTCGTCTTCCTGTTCTGGATGACCTGGCTGCCGGGGCTGCTGGCCGTGATCTTCGGCATCATCGGGATGCGTCATGCCCGCAGGGGCCAGGCGACGAACGGGACGATGGCCATGGTCGGCATGATTCTGGGCGGCCTCGGCCTGGCCGTCTCGATCCTCTGCGGGATCTTCGCCGCCGTGCTGGTGAAGGAGGCCGCCCACGAGGTGCGCGCGGAGGCCAAGAAGACGGCGGCCTCCGAGAAGGCGGAGCGGGAGAAGGCCGCGCGGGAGGAAAAGGCCCGGCACCTGCCGTTCGGCGGGACGTACACCTTCCCGAACGGTCTGAAGGTGACCGTCGCCGAGCCGGAGCCGTTCGTCCCGGACCAGTACGCACACGGGCACGCCAAGGGCAACAAGGCGGTCCAGGTGACGATCACGGTCGTCAACACCGGTAAGAAGCGGGTCGACGCGGGGCAGGCCGGCCTGCCCCGCGTCAACGACGCCGACGGCGCATCGGCGGAGCTGGTGATCGACGGAAGCGGGCGGCAGAAGGTCATCGACGGATACCTCCTGCCGGGCAGGCAGGTCGTCGGGAAGTACGCCTTCTCGCTGCCGCCCGACGCCGCCGACAAGGCGGAGGTCGAGTTCGGCACCGACCTCAGTGAGGCGGACTACTCCTACTGGAGCGGCCCCCTCCACCTGGGAAGCTGACCCGGCCCCGGCCCGTACCGCACTGACCGGCACGGGCCGCGGCATGGCCGGTTCCGCCGTTGTCCCTGATGCCGGCGTGCAGTTGGCTTGCGCTGTTGCGTCCGGTGTCCGTGGGGCTGGGGAGGAAACGTGCAGCGATGGACCACTGTCCTGGCAGTGCTGGCGGCGGCCTGTGTCACGACGCTGCCCGCCGCGTCCGCCCTCGGCGCGGACACCGGTACGGCCGGGGGGAGCGCGCGGCGGGTCAGCGTCAGCGCCACCGGAGCCCAGGCCGACGGTGACTCCTCCGGCGCCGTGCTCAGCGCGAACGGACGCGTCGTCGTCTTCACCAGCCAGGCCCGCAACCTCGTACCGGGTACGCCCGAGGGGACCGGCATCCAGCTGTACGCCAAGGACCTGCGGACCGGGCGGGTGGACCTCGTCAGCGCGAACCCGGACGGCTCGCCGGGGTACGAACCCGGTTATGTGCACGCGGTGAGTGCCGACGGCCGGTACGTCGCCTTCGACTCGCCGTCCAGCACCCTCGACCCGCGCGATTCCGGCGACGGCATGGACGTCTTCCTCCGCGACCGCCGCACGGGCACCACCGAGCTGATCACCCGGCACGACGGCGACCCGGGCGCCGGGCGCAGCTTCCTGCCCTCGATCAGCGCCGACGGGCGCTACCTCGCCTTCACTTCGCTGCGCGCCGACCTCGTGCCGGGGGACACCAACGACCGGGCGGACGTCTTCGTCCGCGACCGGCAGCGGGGGACCACGCGGCGCGTCAGCGTCGCCAGTGACGGTACGCAGGCCGACGCGGCCTCCGACAACGCCGTCATCAGCGCCGACGGGCGGCAGGTGGCCTTCACGACCGAGGCGAAGAACCTGTTCCCCTGGCCCCAGGGTGCGCCGGGCATCGCCAGGCCGCAGCCGCCGTACGTGTCGTTCGGCGTGCACGACCTGCGGACCGGCGGGACCAGGGCGGGCGCGTACAACCAGAACGGCATCCCGGCCCGCGTCCAGTACGGCCTGCACTTCTCGCCGGACGGCCGGTACCTCCTCTTCGACACCAGCGACGCGCTGCTGCCGGGCGACGAGTCCGGGTGGTGGGGCTTCTACTCCCGCGACCTGCGCACGGGCGCGTACGCACGACTGGCCGCACGGCCGGACGGCGGCCGCCCGACAGGCAGTGTGACCGGCGCCGGCCTCAGCGCCGACAACCGGACCGCCTTCTTCACCACCAACGCCCCCGACCTGGTACCGGACGACACCAACGGCACCTGGGACGTGTTCGCCCGCGACCTGCGCAGCGGCGAGGTCACCCGGCTCGGCTCGACCCCGGACGGCGGACCGCCCGCCGAGGGCTCCTACGGGGTGTCGCCCGACCGCCGCGGCCGGCTGGTGGCCTTCACCAGCGCCAGCGCCGACCTGGTGCCGGGCGACACCAACGGGGCGACGGACATCTTCGTACGGCGACTGCGCTGACGACCGCCCCGCATCCGGGCACGGCGGACCACGGCGGCCGCGGAAAACCCGTACCGCCCGGATCGGCCCGCCTGCTACGGTCGCCGGCATGAAGCGCGCCGCGATGACGACGACGCCGGACACGGTCCCGGCGCGCTGACACCTGATCCAGCAGAAGCCCCGGGGCGAGTGCCCCGGGGCTTCGCCGTCCGGTCACTCGCCCGCCGCACGCGAGGAGACCACCATGTACGACCACCGCAGACTCGGCCGCGAACTCGGCCTGTTCGGCAGCGATCCGCTGATCGGCTCCGGACTGCCGTACTGGCTGCCCGACGGCGCGACCGTACGGCACACCCTGGAGGAGTACGTCCGCGACGCCGAACGCCGGGCGGGCTACCAGCACGTGTACTCGCCGGTGCTCGGCAAACGCGAGCTGTACGAGCTGTCCGGCCACTGGTCGCACTACAACGAGGACATGTTCCCCCCGATGGACCTCGGCGGTGAGCAGGTCGTGCTGCGCCCCAGCCTGTGCCCGCACCACGCGGTGATCTACCGCTCCCGGGCGCACAGCTACCGCGAACTGCCCCTGCGGATGGCCGAACTGGGTGGCATGTACCGGGCCGAGCTGTCCGGGGTGCTCGGCGGGCTGAGCCGCGTACGGGCGATCCAGCTCAACGACGCGCACATCTTCTGCACCCTGGACCAGGCGGCCGACGAGGCGCAGGCCGCCCTCGGCATGATCCGGCGGGCGTACGAGGCGCTCGGCATCCGGCCGTCCCGCTACCGGCTCTCGCTGCCGGGCCCGGGCGGCAAATACGTCGCCGCACCCGAAATGTGGGAGCGGTCCACCACCCTGCTCGCCGAGGTCCTCGACCGCTCCGGACTGCCCTACGAGGAGGGCGAGGGCGAGGCGGCGTTCTACGGGCCGAAGATCGACGTCCAGGTCGCCGACAGCGCCGGGCGGGAGTCCACCCTGTCCACCGTCCAGATCGACTTCCACCAGCCCGAGCGGTTCGACCTGCACTACATCGGACCCGACGGCGCCCGGCACCGCCCGGTCATGGTCCACCGCAGCGTCATCGGCAGCGTGGAGCGCGCCGTCGCCCACCTCATCGAGGAGCACGGCGGCGCCTTCCCCGCCTGGTTCGCCCCCACCCAGCTGGTGATCCTGCCGATCTCCGACAGCGAGGTGGCCGCTGCCGAGGCCGTCGCCGAGCGCTGCGCCCGCCTCGGGCTGCGCGCCCGGCTCGCCGGGCCGGAACGCGGCAGCCTGGGCGCCCGCATCCGGGAGGACCGCCGCGTGCCGTACCAAGCCGTCATCGGCGCCAAGGAGGCTGCCGACGGCCACGTGGCCCTGCGCCTGCGCGACGGGCGCCGGCTCGACCCGCGACCCGCCGACGCCGCGCTGCGCCGGATCGGAGCCCTGGTGGGCGCGCACCGCACCGAACTGTGGGAGTGCGGCGAAGTGGGCATCTGGTAGGGCGAGTTCCGGGCAGGCCGGTGAGGGAGCTGCCTCCCGGCCTGCCCGGGGCAGGTCTTCGCCCCTACTTCAGGTGCCGCCCGAAGAACCGGTCCCCGTCCTCCGCCTCGAACCACGGGGTGCCGGTGTGCCCGCCCATATTGGCGTGCAGCGTCTTCTCCTTGGTGCCGAAGGCGTCGAACAGGTCCAGGGCCCGCTGCCTCGGGTTCCCTTCGTCGTCCCACTGCAACAGGAACAGCAGCGGAATGGTGACCTGCCGGGCCTCCTCGCGCTGGGCCCGGGGCACGTATCCCCCGGCGAAGAAACCGGCGGCCGCGATGCGCGGTTCGGACACCGCCAGCCGGATGCCGACGGCGGTCATCCCCGAGTACCCGACCGGGCCGCCGATCCCGGGCAGCGCAAGGAGGGCGTCCAGGGTGGCCCGCCATTCCGGAACCGCCTTTTCGACCAGCGGGCCGACGAAGGACTCGAAGATCTCGTCCACCGGCTCGCCTGCCGCCAAGGCCCGGCGGAGGTCCGCGCGGGCCTGCTCGTCGGCGGCGGAACGGGGCCGGTCACCGTGGCCGGGGTGGTCGATGGCGGCCACCGCGTAACCGCGCGCCGCGGAGTGCCGGGCCCTGGCCACCAGCCGGGGCTCGCGCCGGTGCAGGCCGCCGTTGTGGCCGATCAGGATCAGCGGGGCCGGTGCGGATCCGGGCGTCCACAGGGTGCCGGGGATCTCGCCGAGGGTGAATTCACGGGCGAGGACGCCGCCGTCGAGAGGCTCTTCGGAAGTGAACCGCAGGGAAGTGACGTGCATGGTCGTGCCTTTCGGGAGTGCGCTGGAACGGCGCTCCCGGACGACCTATCGCCCGACCGTGACCCCGGAGGGGAGCACCCATGTCGATACTGCGTTCACGGGTACCACCTCCTCGTTCTTTCGCACGGCCGCCGGAAGGCTAGCAGGGGCGCCGTGGTCGGCCCAACGGGTTTTCGTGGGGCTCGGGCCGGTTGCGCTCCAGGTGCTGCCGGGTGCGGCAGGTCGGGTCGGCCGTACCGTACCGGCGGAGACCGACGCGTGCGCAGTGACGGGAGTGAAGTGTGTGAACATGCCACGGCCCTTGCGCCAGGTGCGCGGCGTGTAGTCGGCTACCGCTCATGGTGAAAAGGAGAATGGCCGCACTGCTCGCCGTCCTGGTCACGGGTTCTCTTGTCACGGGCACGCCGGAGTTGCGCGCGGAGGCCGCCGAACCCGGCGGCGGCGCCGCGCCGCCCGCCGGCCCCGCCGCTGCGCTCGGGGTCGATCTCGACACCGTGACGATCCCGGAGCTGCAGGACCGCATGGCTGACGGTTCCCTGACGTCCTCGGCGCTGACCCGCGCCTATCTGCACCGCATCAAGACCGTCGACCCGAAGATCAACTCGGTGCTGCGGACCGATCCGACAGCCCTGCGCCAGGCCGCCGCCAGCGACGCCCGGCACCGGCGCGGCGACACGCTGGGGCCGCTGGACGGCATCCCCGTCCTGGTCAAGGACAACGTCAACACCCGCGGCCTGCTCTCGACGGCCGGCTCGCTCGCGCTCGCCGGCAACCCGCCGACCGAGGACGCCACGCTGGTGACCCGGCTGCGCGAGGCCGGCGCGGTGATCCTCGGCAAGACCAATCTCTCGGAGTGGGCCAACTTCCGTTCCACGAAGCCGACATCGGGGTGGTCGGCGGTGGGCGGGCAGACCCGCAACCCGTACGTACTGGACCGCAACCCGTGCGGGTCCTCCTCCGGTTCGGCCGCGGCCCTCGCCGCGTCGCTGTCGCAGGTGGCGATCGGCACCGAGACGGACGGCTCGATCGTGTGCCCGGCCGGGATGAACGGGGTGGCCGGTCTCAAGCCCAGCCTCGGGGTGGTCAGCGGGAACGGCGTGGTGCCGATCTCCGCCGAGCAGGACACCGCGGGGCCGATGGCCCGCAACGTGACCGATGTGGCGCTCACCCTCGCGGCGCTGAGCGGCGACGGCACACGCCACGCGACCGCCCCGGCGGGCGTGGACGAGGCCGCGCGGGCCGGTGGCCTGCGCGGCAAGCGGATCGGGCTGTGGCGGCTGCCGGAGCTGGGGCCCGGGGTGGACGCGGTGATGACCCGTACGGCGACGAAGCTGCGGGCGGCGGGTGCCCAGGTCGTCGAGGTGACCCCGCCGTACCAGAAGCGCCTCGCCGAGCTGGAGTTCCCGGCCCTGCTGAGCGAGTTCCACCGGGACATCGACGCCTACCTCGCCACCCGGAAGGGGCCCCGCGACCTCGCCGGGCTCATCGAGTTCACCCGGAGCCACCCGGCCGAGCAGACCTGCTTCCCCGGCCAGGAGCTGTTCGAGCAGGCGCTCGCCGCGCCGCCCACCACCGATCCCAAGTACCGGGCGATGCGCGCCGAGCTGAAGGACCTCTCCCGGCGGTCCATCGACGAGACCCTGGCCGCCCACCGGCTGGACGCCATCGCCGCGCCGACGAACCCGCCCGCCTGGACGACCGACTGCGCACGGGGCGACAACGACGTGATCCCGTCCTCCACGCCCGCGGCCGTGGCCGGCTACCCGTCACTGTCGGTGCCGGCCGGTTCCGTGGGCGAGCTGCCCGTCGGCGTGCTCCTGACGGCCGGGAACCACCAGGACGCCGCGCTGCTGTCCCTGGGGGCCGCGGTGGAACACCGGCTGGATGCTTGGAAGGCGCCGCGTTACCTGCCGACGGTCGGGGGTGGTGGGGGCCGGTGACTTCGCGGTGAAGTCCGTAGGGGTTGCCCCGCCGCTGCGCAGCGGCGGGGCAACCCCGCCTCGCGGTCAGCCTCCCCCGGAGGCAGCCTGCGCCAGGGCTCCGATGGAGAGGGCCATCAGGCGGACCGGCTGACGTCGTCGAAGTCGGTCGAGGCCGACAGCTCGGACCAGGCCAGCATCTCGCGGTCGAAGGCGTCGCGTCCGGCCCGGACGAGCCGGAGCGCGTCGGTGCCGAGCAGCAGGCGCGTCGGCGGCCGGTCGGCCGCCACCATGCGCAGCACCGCGGCCGCGGCCTTGTCCGGGTCGCCCGGCTGGGTTCCGGCGGCGCGGATGCGCCAGTCGCGCAGCGGCTCGAACAGCTCGTCGTAGTCGGCGATCACCCGGGGTGTGCGGATCATCGAGCGGCCGGACCAGTCGGTCCGGAAACTGCCCGGCTCGACGGCGGTGACATGGATGCCGAAATCGGCGACCTCCTTGCCGAGCGTTTCGAGGATGCCCTCCACCGCGAACTTGCTGCCGTGGTAGAAGCCGAGCCCCGGCATGGTGATCAACCCGCCCATTGAGGTGACGGCGATGATGTGACCGGAACGGCGCTCCCGCATGTGCGGCAGCACGGCCTTGATCACCGCCACGGTTCCGAAGACGTTCACCTCGAACTGCCGGCGGAGGTCGTCCATCGACGACTCCTCGAAGAGGCCCTCGTGGCCGTACCCGGCGTTGGCGACGAGTACGTCGACCGGGCCCAGGTCGCGCTCGGTCCCGTCCACGACCCTGTGCACCGCGTCATGGTCGGTCACGTCCAGGATGCGGGCGTGCGTGTCGCCGGCGAGCGCCTCGAAGGCCCGTGCGTCGGCGGGCGTGCGCACCGTGCCCACCACCCGGTGGCCCGCGGCCGCCGCCGTGTGCGCGAGAGCGTGGCCCAGGCCGGTGCTGACGCCGGTGATCAGGAATGTCTTGGTGTCCGACACAGGAGTTCCCTTCGTGCGATGCGAACAGAGGCCGACCGGGACGGCTGGGCCCCGGCCGGTCTCGACGCGTTCCACTTCAGCACCGGAATCGGCTGCCGACCGGCTTCCGAGGGGTCCGCTCCGTCCTGGGGACAGCCGGACCGGGGGACTGGCGGTCCCCCTTTCGCGGGCCGTCGGCGCGCATTCGGGCCCTATCGTGAACGGCATGGACCGCAACACAGCTCTCGGTGAGTTCCTGCGCTCCCGGCGGGCACGGATCACCCCGCGCCAGGCGGGCCTGTCCGACGACGGCGGCCATCGGCGCGTGCCGGGACTGCGCCGCGAAGAGATCGCGCAACTGGCGGGCGTGAGCGTCGACTACTACGTACGCCTGGAACGCGGACGCCGGCTGAACGTCTCCGAGACCGTGCTGGACGCCATCTCCCGCGCGCTGCGCCTCGACCCCGTCGAACGCACCCACCTGTTCCAGCTCGCCAAGCCCGCCGCGGGCAGGCCCCGCCGCACGGCGACGCGTCCCCAGCAGGTCCGTCCGGGGCTGCGCGACCTGCTCCGCATCCTTGAGCACACCCCCGCCCTGGTGCTGGGGCGGCGACTGGACGTCCTCGCGTCCAACCGGATGGCACGTGCGCTGCTCACCGACTTCGACGCGCTGCCGCCCCGCGAGCGGAACCTGGTGCGGTTCATGTTCTGCGACGAGACCGCCCGCTCGCTGTACACCCACTGGGAGACCCACGCCCAGGACATCGTCGCCTCGCTCCGGCTCTACGCCGGACGCCACCCCCACGATCCGCTGCTGGCCGAACTCGTCGGCGAACTCTCCATCACGGACGAGGACTTCCGCCGCTGGTGGGCCGACCAGAACGTGTACCGGCACACGCACGGCAGCAAACACTTCCACCACCCGGTCGCCGGCCCGCTCACCCTCACCTACGAGTCCCTCACCCTGCCCGCCGATCCGGACCAGCGGCTGAGTGTCTACACCGCCGAGGCAGGCTCCAGCTCCGAAGAGGCACTTCGGCTCCTGGCCGCATGGACACGGCAGCCCGAGCCCTCGCACGGACAGCACGCAGATCATTGGACGCCTGCCAACACCCGCCCCACGCGCCGACCGTCTCCGTCCCACAGCGTTCCGCTTCCGCCCCCGCAGCGGCCCCCGTTCTGACCTAACTGACCTTACTGACCTCCGCTGACCCTTCATTAACACCCGGCCCTCGACTGTCATGGAACGCGGCAACCGACCGCCGTGCACGAGACGAGCTGGGGGATCTGATGGACCGGAGCTATGTCGTGCCCTGGGGCAAGCGGGGCAGCATCTTGGCCGAGGCCGAGGTGGCCGTACTGACGGAACTCATCCACGAGGACACGCCGCTGTCGATGGGCGGCCGGCGGGAACGCTTCGAGCGCTCCTTCGCCGGGACGGTCGGCAGCAAGCACGCGATCTCCGTCACCAGCGGAACGGTCGCCCTGGAACTGGCGATCCGCATGCTCGACCTGGAGCCCGGCGACGAGGTGATCGCCACCCCGCAGACCTACCAGGCGACCGTGCAGCCGCTGCTCGACTACGACGTACGGGTCCGGTTCTGCGACATCGACCCGGACACCCTCAACATCGACGCGTCCGCCGTCGAGGCACTGATCACCCCGCGTACCAAGGCCCTGCTGCTGGTCCACTACGGCGGCTGCCCGGCCGAGATGGACGCCATCATGGCGCTGGCCCGGCGGCACGGCTTCCTCGTCCTGGAGGACTGCGCGCACGCGCTGGGGGCCCGCTACCGGGGCCGGGCGCCCGGGTCCCTCGCCGACATCGCCACGTTCAGCTTCCAGAACGCCAAGAACATCACCACCCTCGGCGAGGGCGGCATGGTCACCTGCGACCGGGACGACTGGGCCGTACGGCTGGACCGGCTGCGCTCCAACGACATCGACGCCGAGATCGTCCGGTCCGACCTGAGCGACACGGTCGAGCCGATCGTCCTGCCGTGGATGAAGTACGCCACGCCCGTCTACAGCGACTCGGTACGGCGGCTGCGCCGGGCCGGGACGAACGCGACGATGTCGGAGGCCGCCGCGGCCGTCGGACAGGTCCAGCTCGGCCGGCTGGCGGCCACCGGCGCCACCCGCCGCGCGATCGCCGCCCGGCTGGACGAGGTGATCTCCCGCTACCCGTTCGTACGGCCCCAGTCCGCGCCCGCCCACAGCGAGCACGCGTACCACCTCTACACCTGCTTCGCCGACCGCCAGGAACTGCGCGACCAGCTCGTGCTGGGTCTCGACCGCAGGGGAGTCGAGATCCAGCTGCGCTACTTCCCGCAGCACCTGCTGCCCGAGTGGCGCCACCGCGGCCACCTGCGCGGCGAGTGCCCGGTCGCCGAACGCCTGTGGTTCGACCAGCACCTCAACCTGCCGTGCCACCCCCGGCTCACGCCCTCCCAGGTGGACTACCTCGTCGACGCGCTGGACGAGTCGCTGGCCGAGCTGAACGGCGGCGCCGCGGCCCCGCTGGCGTCGGCCGCGGCGGACCTCGGCCGGTAGCGGCGGGGAGCGCGAGGGGGAAGAGGGACGACCGATGCCCTGGGAAGAGGCACTGCCGGCCGGGCCGCTGCCCGGGCCGGTGGGCGACGACGTGCGCACCCACCTGCCGGCGCCGCCCCCGGCCCCGCGCGAGCCGGTGACCGTACGCATCAGCGCGCTGGACCTGTCGGGCTCGCCCCGGCTCGCGGGCTGCGACATGGCGCACGTACGGGCGCTCGCCGAGGCGGACCCGGCCGGGCTGCCGCCGATCTTCGTGCACCGCGCCACCATGCGGGTGCTCGACGGCGCCCACCGGGTCCAGGCGGCGATCCTGCGCGGCGGGTCCGAGATCAGCGCGGAACTCTTCCGCGGTACGGAGCGGGAGGGGTTCGTGCACGCTGTACGGACCAACGCCGCGCACGGGCTGCCGCTGACCACGGCGGACCGCAAGGCCGCGGCCCGGCGCATCCTGCGGGACTTCCCGTACTGCTCGGACCGGTCGCTGGCCGAGGTCGCCGGGCTGTCCGCGAAGACCATCGCCGCGCTGCGCCGGCGTTCGAGCGCGGACGCTCCGCAGTTGAACACCGCGCGGCTCGGGCGGGACGGCCGGGTGCGCCCGGCCAGTACGGCCGAGGGACGGCTGCGCGCCGGGCGGATCCTCCGCGAGAACCCCACGGCCTCCTTGCGGGAGGTCGCACAGCGGGCCGGGATCTCCCTGGGCACCGCGCAGGACGTCAGCCGGCGCCTGCGCAACGGCCGGGACCTGCTGCCCGTACAGCAGAGCGAGGCCGCCGCTGCCGTCCGGCGGATCGAGGTGCACGGCCGCACCGCCGACGGCGCGGCGGAACCCGGCACCGTCCACCGGCGCGGCACCCCGCGCGAAGTGGCCCTGGAGCGCCTGCCGTTCCTGCGGCAGGACGTCGCGCTGCGGTCCACGAACACCGGCCGGGCCCTGCTGCGGCTGCTGATCGCCCAGGAAGCCGTGCTCGCCGACGGCGACCGGCTGGCCGCGGAGGTCCCGCCGCACTGCCTCCCGGCCCTGGCGGAGACGGCCCGCGCCTGCGGGCGGCTGTGGGCGGAGTTCGCCGAAAGCCTGGCACACCGCGAACAGGCGGAATGACGGGGCGGTACGGCGCGGAACCGGGGCGCCGGCCCGGCGGACGGCACCTGTCGGGCCGCCCGCCCCAAGGAAATCGAAGGCAGCGAAGGAGTCGGTTGTGTCCATGAACGATGTCCTGCGGGCCCTGTCGGACATAGGGCTGGACGCGGCCCTGCTCGACGAGGCGGGCCCGGACGTCAGGCTGCGTGCCGAACTGGGGCTGGACTCCGTCGAGACGACGGACCTCCAGCTCGAACTGAAGAAGCGGTTCGGCGTGGAGATCGACCTGTGGGACCAGGAGGACTACACGCTCGGCCGGCTGGCCGAGCGCATCGCCCCCGCGGGGAGCCCGTCATGACCGTGACCGGCCCCACGGCCTCCGCCGCCCGCGCCCCGCTCGACCCGATGGTCCCCGCCATCGACCCCGAACGCGCCACCCGCTACCGGGCCGCGGGCGTGTGGACGGACGAACTGGTCGGCGCCCGGATCGCGGAACGATTCCGCACCGACCCGGACCGCTGCGCCGTGGTCGACGGCGAGCGCAGGACGACGTACGGGCAACTCGGCCACGCCGTACGGGCCGCGGCCGGACGGCTGCGCGGGCTCGGCATCGGCCCCGGCGACCGGGTGGGCGTCCAACTGTCCAACAGCACCGAGTACGTCGTGCTGGTGCTCGCCCTGCTGGAGATCGGCGCCCCGCCGGTCCTCATCCTCCCGGCGTTCCGCGCCCACGAACTCGACCACATCGTCTCCGTCACCCGCCCGGTGGCCCTGGCCGTCGAACGCGGCACCCGCAGATCCGACGCGCTCGCCACCGCCCGCGACCTCTCCGCCCGCCACCCGGACCTGCGCCACCTGCTGGTCCGCGGCGCGGGCGACGCCGACGGCACCCTGGTGGACCTCACGGAGCTGTGCCGCCCGGAGCCCGGCGCGAGCGGCCCGGTGCCGCCCCCGGCCGAAGCACCGGGCGCCGCGCCCCACGACGCCGCCGTCTTCCTGCTCTCCAGCGGCACCACCGGCCTGCCCAAGGCCATCGCCCGCACCCACGAGGGCTACGGCTACATGATCCGCACGGCGACCGTGCTCGCCGGAGTCACCGAGCGCACCGTCAACCTCGTCGTGATGCCCGCCGAACACGGCTTCGTCATGAACTGCCCCGGCCTGCTCGGCACCCTGTCGGCAGGCGGCACGGCCGTCCTGACCACGCCCGCCAGCGCCCGGCACGCCCTGGAGCTGATCGAGCGCGAGCGGGTCACCCACAGCACCCTGGTGCCGACGCTGGCCCTCCAGTGGATCGCCGCGGCCCGCGAGCGGACGTACGACCTGTCGAGCCTGGAGGTGATCCAGGTGGGCGGCGCGCGGCCGTCCGCCGACCTGGCCGCCGGGCTGCGCGAGGTGCTGGGCGCCACGGTCCAGCAGTGCTACGGCATGAGCGAGGGCCTGCTGTGCTACACCCGCCTGGACGACCCGGTGGCGACGGCCGACGGCACGCAGGGCGCCCCCGCCTCGCCCCTGGACGAGCTGCGGGTCGTGGACGCGGACGGCGCCGAGGTGGCGGCCGGGGAGATGGGGGAACTGCTGACCCGCGGCCCGTACACCGTCGCCGGCTACTACCGCAACGCCGACGCCACGGCCTCCTCCTTCACCGCGGACGGCTTCTACCGCACCGGCGACCTGGTCCGCCTCGACGCGCGGGGCAACGTCCTGGTCGAGGGCCGGGTGCGGGACGTCATCAACCGCGGCGGCGAGAAGATCTCCGCCGAGGAGCTGGAACAGATCGCCCGGCAGCACCCGGGCATCGCCGACGTGGCCGGTGTCGCCATGCCGCACCCGCTGTACGGCGAGGCGGTCTGCCTCTACGCGGTGCCCGCCGCCGGTGCAGCGGAAGCGGGGGAGGAGCTGGACCTGCGTGCGGTACGGCGGTTCCTGGAGGACCGGGGGCTGGCCCGCTACAAGTTCCCCGAACGGCTGGAGACCGTGTCCGCGCTGCCGCTGACCGGCATCGGGAAGATCGACAAGGCCGCGCTGCGCAAGGACATCGCCGCCCGGACCGCCGCCGGGACATGACCCGGACCGCCCGCCGTCCGTACCCCACCCCACCACCGCAAGGAGCACGCACGCGATGAGCGACACGGCCCGCTCCGCCTGGGTCAAACGCCTCCCCGGCGCCGAGCCCGCCGCCCACCACCTGGTCTGCTTCCCGCACGCGGGCGGCGGCGCCTCCTTCTTCCGCCCGTGGCGGGACACGCTGCCGCCCGCCACGGAGCTGCTGGTGATCCAGTACCCCGGCCGCGAGGACCGGCTCCAGGAGCCCTTCGCCGAGACCGTGGAGGAGGTCGTGGAGGGCGTCTCCGCCCAGCTGACGGCCGAACTCGACGGCGCCCCGGTCACCTTCTTCGGGCACAGCATGGGCGCCCTGATCGCCTACGAAGTGGCTCGCCACTGGGAGCGGCTGGGCCTGCCGGGGCCGGAGCGGCTGGTCGTCTCCGGCCAGTACGCGCCCGGCGAGCTGCCGCCCCAGGACGTCCACGAACGGGACGACGACGGGGTCCTGGAGGTGGTGGAACGGCTCGGGGGCGCCGCCTCCGACGTCCGCCGCAGCCCCGAACTCAAGGAGTTCGTCGCCGCGCTGACGCGCGCGGACTACCGGATGCTGGACGGCTACGAGCCCTACGACGGCGAGCCCGTCACCGCCGCGCTGACCGCCCTGTGCGGGCGTGACGACCCGGCGGTCTCCCCGGAGGACGTCGCCCGCTGGCGCGACTTCACCACCGGCCCCTTCGAGCTGTTGCGCTTCCCCGGCGGTCACTTCTACCTCCGGGACGGCCGGCAGGCCGTGATCTCCGCGCTCGCCGGAGCGCTTCCGCATGCCACCGGGCAGTACACCTAAGGAGCAGTGTCCATGAGCGGCATCGAGACCTATGACCTGATCGTCGTCGGCGGCGGGCCGATCGGCCTGTCCACCGCCTGGCACGCGGCCCGGCGCGGCGGGCACCGGGTCCTCGTACTGGACCAGTACGGCTTCCTGAACGAGCGCTCCGGATCGAGCGGCGCCGAACGCCACTGGCGGGTGCAGTACACCCAGAAGGACATCTTCGCGCTGACCCTTCAGACCCGCCCGATGTGGGCGGAGCTGGAGCGGCTGACCGGCCGCAAACTCATCCACGAGCTGGGCAGCCTGTGGTTCGGCGACGTCGAGGTGGAGACCAACGAAGGGCACATCGCGGACACCGCGCGGGCCATGGACGAGATGTCCGTGGCGTACGAATGGCTGACCGCCCGGGACATCGAGAAGCGCTACGGCTTCACCGGACTCCCCGGCCACTTCGAGGGGTTCCTCCAGCGCAACGGCGGCGCCATCGACGTACGGGGCACCCTCGCCGCGCTGTTCCAGCTCTCCCAGGAGCACGGCGCGGTGCTGCGCGGCAACGAGGCCGTACTGGAGGCCACGCCGGACCGCGACGGGGTGACGGTCCGCACCGACCGGGCCGCCTACCGGGCCGCGAAGGTCGTCCTCGCCAACGGCTCGCAGGCCAACGACCTCATCACCCCCTGGGGCGGCGGCGCGCTGGACCTGCACGCGTACGAGATGGCGCTGGTCACCCTGCGGCAGCGGGACGCCTCCGTGCAGCGGCCGTTCTGGTTCGCCTTCCAGAAGCCCACCGAGGAGGACACCAACCTCTTCTACGGCTTCCCACCCAACCCCTGGTCCACCTCCGACGAGGTGCGCCTCGGCCCGGACTTCGAGGTCAACGCCCTGGAGCACGCGAGCCGGGCCACCGGTGTGCCCGACCCGCGGCACGTCGAGCGGGTCACCGACTGGGTCCGCGCGCACATGCCGTGGGTCGACCCGGAGCCCACCGGCACCTCCACCTGCCTGGCCGTGCTGCCCGGCGACCCGTCGCGGCAGTTCTACCTGGGCACGGCCGCGGGCCTCGTCGACGGCGGCGAGAACGTGGTCGTCTCCGTCGCCGGCTGGGCGTTCAAACTCGTCCCGCTGTTCGGCCGGGTCTGCGCCGAACTCGCCCTGGACGGCGGTACGTCGTACGACATCGCCCGGCACGCGCTGAGCCCGGCGCCCGCGCGGCCCGCGCCCGGAACCGCCCGATGACGCCCGCTTCCCGGGACATCGCGGTCATCGGGATGGCGGGGCGCTTCCCCGGCGCCCCGGACCTCGACGCGTTCTGGGCGAACCTGCGGGACGGCGTGGAGTCGATCACCGCGCTGAGCGAGGACGACCTGCTCGCCGAGGGCATCGGACGGGAGCTGTTCGAGCGGGACGACTACGTCCGCGTCGCCTCGCTCCTGGGGGGCCACGACCTCTTCGACGCCCGGTTCTTCGGCTTCAGCGCGCGCGAGGCCGCCCTGCTCGACCCGCAGCAGCGGCTCTTCCTGGAGTGCTCCTGGCACGCCCTGGAGGACGCCGCCCTGGACCCGGCGTCGGTCCGCCGCGGCGGCATCTTCGCCGGGGCCAACATGCCCGCGTACTGGATGTCGAACCTCCTGGGCGGCCGGCGCATCGTGCTCGACGCGGACGTGTTCGAGCAGCAGATCCACAACGACAAGGACTACCTCGCCACCCGCACCGCGCACCGCCTCGGCTTCACCGGGCCCGCGGTCAGCGTGCAGACCGCCTGCTCGACCTCACTGGTCGCCGTGCACGAGGGCATCAAGGCGCTGCTCGTGGACGAGTGCGACGTGGTGCTCGCCGGCGGGGTCTGCGTCCGGGTGCCGCAGCGCGCGGGCTACCTCGCCGAGCGCGGCATGGTGCACTCCCCGGACGGCCACTGCCGCCCCTTCGACGCGCGCGGCGCCGGCACCGTCTTCGGCAACGGCGTGGGCGTCGTCGTCCTCAAGCGGCTGGCCGACGCGCTGGCCGACGGCGACCGCGTGCTGGCCGTCGTCAAGGGGTCCGCCGTCAACAACGACGGTACGGACAAGGTCGGCTTCACCGCGCCCGGGGTCGCCGGACAGGAGCGGGTGGTCCGCGAGGCGCTGCGGGTCGCGGGCGTGCCCGCGCGCAGCGTCACGGCCGTCGAGGCGCACGGCACGGCCACCCCGATCGGCGACCCGATCGAGATCAAGGCGCTCACCCGGGCGTTCCGGGACACCACCGACGCGAGCGGCTTCTGCTCCGTCGGGTCGGTCAAGGGCAACATCGGGCACCTGGAGTCGGCGGCGGGCATCGCCGGATTCATCAAGGCGGTCCTCCAGCTGCGCCACCGGCAGCTCGCGCCCACGGTGCATTTCACCGAGCCCAATCCGCGCATCGACTTCGCGGCGACGCCGTTCCGGGTCGACGCGGCGCTGCGCACCTGGGATGCGGCGGAGTTCCCGCGCCGTATCGGGGTCAGCGCTTTCGGCATCGGCGGGACCAACGCACACGTGATCCTGGAGGAGCCACCGCGCACCACGGCCGCCGACGGAGCCAAGACCGACGGGCCGCAGCTGCTCGTACTGTCGGCGAAGAGCCCCGAGGCCCTGGACACCGCGACGCGACGGCTGACCGCCCGGCTCGCGGAGCCCGGCGCCCCGGACCTCGCGGACGCGGCGTACACCCTGCAGACCGGCCGGTCACCGATGCGCCACCGCCGCACCCTCCTCCGTACGGGGAGCGGGCCGTACGCGGAACACACGGGGGAGAGCGGCACCGGACGGCTCAAGACGGTGTTCCTGTTCCCCGGCCAGGGAGCCCAGTACCCGGGCATGGGCAGCGAGTTGCACGCGGCGGAGCCGGTCTTCGCCGAACACCTCGACCACTGCGCCGAGGTGCTGCGCGGCGAACTGGGCTTTGACGTGGGGGAATTGCTGTTGAACCGCGATGCTCCGGCAGAGCGGCTGACGGCGACCGAGGTGGCGCAGCCCGCGCTGTTCACCGTCGAGTACGCGCTCGCCCGGCTGCTGGCCTCCTGGGGCATCACGCCGGACGGCATGGCCGGCCACAGCCTCGGGGAGTACGTCGCCGCCTGCCTCGCGGGCGTGTTCACCGTCGAGGAGGCGCTGCGGCTGGTGGCGCTGCGCGGCCGGCTGATGGCCGCACGCCCGGCCGGGGCGATGCTGTCGGTCCAGGCCCCGGAGGAGCGGATACGCGAACTGCTCGTGGACGGCGTGGACATCGCGGCCGTCAACGCGCCCGAACTGTGCGTGGCTTCGGGCCCCGAACCCCTCGTCGCCGAACTGGCCGAGCGCCTCGCTGCCGAGGGCGTCTCCGCCCGGCCGCTGCACACCTCGCACGCCTTCCATTCCCCGATGATGGAACCGGCCGTCGCGCCGTTCACCGACGCCGTACGGGCCGCGCGCCCGGCGGCGCCACGGCTGCCGTTCGCCTCCGGCGTCACGGGCGCGGCCATCACCGCGGAGCAGGCCACCGACCCCGCCTACTGGGGCGAACACATCCGCCGCCCCGTACGGTTCGCCGACGCGCTGCGCGCCGCCCTGCCCACCGGCCGTTGCGCCCTGGTCGAGGTCGGACCGGGCACCACCCTCTCCTCGCTGGCCAGAGCGGCGCTCGGCGCGCGGAAGGGGCTGACTGTCGTCCGTACGATGCCGCGGCCCACGGAGGCGGAGAGCGAGCGGGCCACCCTGCTCTCCGGCGTCGGTGACCTGTGGCTCGCGGGAGCGGAGGTGGACTGGCGCGCGCTGCACCGGGTTCCGCGGCGGCGGGTCGCGCTGCCGGGGTATCCGTTCGCCCGCGAGCGGTACTGGATCGAGCCGCGCGGCGGTCAGCAGACGGCGGGCACTTCGGAGGAGCGGCACCCCGAGCGGCCGCAGACGCGGACGGCCCGGCCCGGCGGGCTGCGGACGGCGTACGCTGCCCCGGACAGCGAGACGGAGAAGCAAGTCGTCGCGCTGTGGGAGGAGTTCCTGGAGTACGAACCCGTCGGCGTGCAGGACGACTTCTTCGAACTCGGCGGGCACTCGCTGCTCGCGACCCGCATCGCCAACCGTCTGACCGAGGTGCTGCGGACGCAGGTGTCCGTACGCGATGTGCTCACGCACGCCACGCCGGCCCGGCTGGCGGCCGTGCTGGACGGGCGGGGGAACTGAGGAACCCCGGCCGGGCCCCGGCGGGCGGCGGCGATGTCGGTGCCGCCGCCCGCCGGGGCTTTCTCAGGCCGCGCGCTTGGCGCGGTGGCGGCGCACCGCGTCGCGGTTGGCGCAGGCGTGCGAGCAGTACCGCTGGCGCCCGGCGCGGGTGAAGTCCGCGTAGGCGTTGGGGCATTCGGCCAGTGCGCAGCGGCCCAGCCGGTGCATGCCCAGGCCGGTCAGGTGCAGCGCGGTGCCGACGCTGGCCACCGCCCGCAGGATGCCCGCGGCCCCGAGGTCGTCCTCGCGGTAGTGGATGTGCCAGCCGCCGTCGGCGTGGTCGGTCAGCCGGGGGTGGGTGGACGCCTCGGCGAGCAGCGTGTTGAGCAGGGCGGCGCGCCGCTCGTCCGTGGGGGCGTCGACGACCTCCGCCCAGCGGGCGAGGTAGTCCAGCACCTCGGCGAGGTCGTCGTCCGTGGCGGGCCGGTCGAGGACCATGCCCGCCGCCTCGCAGCGTTCGGCCAGCTCGGAGGCGCTGGTGGGCGGGGAGTTGGTGAGGTCGGTCACGAAGCGGACGGGGTCCTCCCCGTAAGGGTTCAGCTGCATAAGACCATTACAGCAGAGTGATCCCATGGATTCACCACTGGCCGACGGGCGCCCCGTTGCCGTCGGAGAAGCACCCCCGGCACCCGCGCCCGCACAGACCCCCGCAACTCCCCGCCCCACCCCCGGCAAATGGCTCCCCCTGGTCGCCACATGCCTGGGCACCTTCATGCTCCTCGTCTACGCGACGATCGTGACGGTGGCGCTGCCGCAGATGGCGCGAGACCTGCACGCGGGCTTCGGATCGCTCCAGTGGATCGTCGACGTCTACACCCTCGCCCTCGCCGGCCTGCTGCTCGGCATGGGCTCCCTCGGCGACAACCTGGGGCGCAAGCGCCTGTACGTCCTCGGCCTGGCCGTCTTCACCGCCGCCACCCTCGCCTGCGGCCTCGCCCCGGACGTCGGGGTGCTGATCGCCGCCCGCGCGGTCCAGGGCGTCGCGGGCGCCGCGATGTTCGCCACGCTGCTGCCGCTGATCGGCCTGACCTACACCGGCCGCGACCGGGCCAAGGCGTTCGCCGTCTGGGGCGCGGTCGCGGGCGCCGCGGCCGGCATCGGCAACGTCGCGGGCGGCATGCTCACCCAGTTCCTGTCCTGGCAGTGGATCTTCTACGGTGCCGTGCCGGTCTGCGCCGCCACCATCGCCCTGTCCCTGAAGGTGCTGGTCAACGACGCCAGCCGGCCGACCCGCATCGACTGGGCGGGCATCGTGACGTTCACCCTGGCAGCGATCGGCATCACCTTCGGCTTCATCCGCGGCGGCGAGGCGGGCTGGACGGACACCACCACCCTGCTCGGCTTCGCCGTCGGCGCCGTCCTGCTCGTCGTCTTCGTCCTGGTCGAGCGGGCCGTCACCCACCCGATGCTCCCGCTGGAACTGTTCCGCAAGCCCGCCTTCGACGGCATGCTCCTCGCCGCCTGCGGCTACTACCTGGCCGCGTTCGGCTTCCTGCCGGTGCTCTCCCTCTGGCTCCAGAACGGCGTGGGGCTCAGCTCCTTCGCCACCTCCCTGGTCATCACCGTCCAGCCGGCGGCCTTCTTCGCCACCTCCGCCCTGGTCGGCAGCGCCCTGCACCGCATCCCCGCCCGCTGGACCCTCGGCGGCGGCTCCGTGGTGGTCGGCGTGGGCAACCTCGTGCTGCTGATGGTGGGGCCCGGCTCGTCCTGGCCGGCGCTGCTCCCCGGACTGGTGATCACCGGCGTCGGCGCGGGGCTTGTCTCGCCGGTCCTGCCTGCCGTCGCCATGTCCGCCGCGCCCGCCGCGCACAGCGGTGTCGCCGCCGCGGCCGCCAACAGCGCCCGCCAGCTCGGCCTCGCCCTGGGCATCGCGCTGCTGGGCACCTTCTTCCACCAGTACGTGCCGGACAGCGGCCCGGCCCCGGGCACGGCGTACGCCGACGGGCTGGACGCGGTATTCCTCCTCGCGGGCGTCATCACCCTGGCCGCCGGACTCGCCGCGATGTGGCTCCTCGGAATCCGGGGGCGTACATCCAAGGAGGTTGTGGGCACGGTGTGAACCACTGACCACATTTCCGCTTCGCGTATTCTCGCCCGACATCCAACGGTTGACAGGGGAAAGGGACCGGCACAGCATTTGCGACGGGTTCGCCGGTCCCTTTCCCGGGCGGTGGCGAGAATGTGCCTTCCCGGCGTCCGGAACGCTGTTCGTGCCGACCGACGGAGCTCCCGTACTCGCCGGACCGCCGGTGCCGGACGGTTCTAGTGAATTCGGAGGCGCGGCACCATTAGATTCTTGATGCCTCGGACGCCGCTGAATACCGGCCGCCCCGGCGAAATAGCTGCCCGACCGACCCGTGAAACGAGGGAGATATGACCCCCACCCCCAGTCCGCTGCCGGTGCCCGGCATTCCCGCGATGTGCCCGCAGTGTCTGACCGCCCTCGACGGCCCGCTGCCGGACGTCGGGCAGACCAAGAGCGGCACGGGGTGCGTCGTACGGACCGGGCTCGCCGAGCACGCGGACATCACCTTTCACGCCGCCACCACGGTGGGGCCCACGGTCGGGGACCGGAACACCCACGTGGACCGCCTCACCGACGCCCACGGGACCACCGTGGGCACCATCACCGGCGGCGGCTGGAAGGTGTTCGAACACCCCCGGGACGGCCATGTGCTGTCCTACTACCGCGAGGAGATCGAGTTCCCGGACGGCACGGTCGTCACGTCCGGCTGGATGGACTCCACCGCCGTGTGGTCCGGCCAGTGGCAGAGCCTGCACGCGGTCGGCACCGGCGGCGCCTACCACGGCCTGGTCGGCGTGCGGCAGATCCGGCAGGAGGAACCCCGCCGGCTGTTCCGCGCCAACATCGTCCTGTGCGCCACCGGCGGCAGGTGAGAGGGGCCCGGTGTCTTCCCTCGGACGCGCCCGGTGGGGCATCGGCGCCCTCCTGGCGGGCGGCCTGCTCGTCAACTTCGCGGACCGTACGGTGCTGTCCGTCGCGGCGCCGCAGCTGGCCGACGAGTTCGGGTGGAGCCTGAGCCGGCTGGGCGTCGTCCTCGCGGCGTTCAGCTGGTCCTACGGGCTGGTCCAGCTGCCGGCCGGCGCGCTGGTGGACCGGATCGGCGTCAAGTGGCTCAACCGCGTCGCGGTGACGCTGTGGGGCGTGGCCAGCCTGCTGCTCGCGGTCGCGGGCGGGCTCGGCCTGATCATCGTCTCGCGGCTGCTGCTGGGCATCGCCGAGGGGCCCTTCATGCTCAGCGCCGCGAAGGCCACCGCCACGTGGTTCCCCACCGCCGAACGCGGCCGCGCGACCGCGCTCTTCGACGGGGCCACGAAACTGGCCAACGTCATCGGGCTGCCGGTGCTCGCCCTCGTGGTGAGCACCTGGGGCTGGCGCGCCGGATTCCAGTTCACCGGCGTGCTCAGCCTGCTGTTCGCCGCCGTGTGGTGGTGGCGCTACCGGGACCCGGCCGAACACCCCCGGCTGGGCGCCGCCGAGCGCGCGCACCTGGCGGCCGGCGGCGCGCGCGTCACCGACCGGCCGCGCGGCTCCGTCCTGCGCCCGGTGCTGCGCTCCGGCCGCCTGTGGACGATGGCGCTCGGCTTCGCCTGCTACGGCTACGCCATCAACGTCGTCCTGACCTGGATGCCGGAGTTCTTCCAGCGGCAGTTCGGCACCCGCACCCTGGGCTCCGGCCTGTACTCGGCGGTCCCCTGGATCGTGGCCACCGTCGCCGAACTCGCCCTCGGCGGCTGGCTGGCCGACCGTCTCGTACGGGGCGGACGCGACCCGATGAAGGTCCGCAGGACCGTGCTGACCTGCGGCCTCGCGGTGGGCGCGTCCGTCGGCCTCGCGGGTACGGCGCCCAACGGCCCGGCCGCCATGGGGTGGATGTCGCTCTCCCTCGGCGGGCTCGCGGTCGCGGCCCCGGCGGCCTGGAGCCTGCCCGGCCTGCTCGCGCCGCCCGGCGCGGTGGGCGCGGCCGGCGGGCTGATGAACTTCGCCAACGCCGCCGCCACCACGACGGGTGTGGTGTTCACCGGCTGGCTGGCGGAGGTGACCGGGTCGTTCGGCGCGCCCTTCGTGTTCGCCGCCGCCGTCCTGGGCGCCGGGATCCTGCTGTACCGGCGGCTGCTCGCGCCGCGTCCCGGGCAGGCGCCCGCGGCCGCGCCCCGCACGGAAGGAGACGAAGCCCTGGCCCTATAGCACACTTTCGGTTGGTACCGGGATTGCCGTGCGCATAACGCAAAGCGACTTTGCGATAATTTTCTGCTGGTGGTGATCTGCGCCTGTCGGCCTCCGGTTAGGCTGCCCAGTGCTTCGTTCGCGAGCGCTGGAGGGGTTTTGTGCACAGCGGTATGTCCGACCGGTACGAGCAGAGCGAGCGGTTTCTCCCGGGCATGCGCGTATTAGGCGGCGGGGCGAGGCTGCCGTGAGCGACTCCGTAACGTTGTCCGCCTGCCTGAAAAGACTGTCCTGGTCCCCGGACCGGCTCGCCCGCGAGATCAACCGGGTGTGCGGCGGGGGCACGATCAGCGACAAGGCTCCCTACAATTGGCTCAAAGGCTCCCTGCCGCGGCGTCAACTTCCCGAAATCGTGGCGAGAATTCTGTCCGAAAAGCTCGGGGAGCCGGTCACGGTCCGTGATCTCTGGCCGGACCGATTTCCGGCTCCGGTGGCCGAAAAGGCAACGCTCCCGCGGCAGCGTTCCGCGGGCATCGCGCCGGACCCGCTGCCCGCGCAGGACATGGTCGCCACCGCCGTGGACTGGCTCGTGGGCAACGACCCGCCCATGACCTGCCGGCTGCGCGGCGAGGAGGTCGATCCCCACATCCTGTCGGTGCTGGAGGACCGCAGCGCCCAGCTGCGCCGCCTCGGCGACGAGCGCGCCGGAGAGCTGGTCATGGACTGGGCGGTGCAGGAGCTGCGGTGGACCCGCAAGCTCATCGCCGAGTGCAGCTACGGCCGCGCGACCGGGCTGCGGCTGCACCGCACCGCCGCCGAACTCGCCCAGGTCGTCGGCTGGATGGCCGCCGACCTCGACATGGCCGGCCAGAGCGAGCGCCACCTCCTGGCCGCGCTGCGCTCCGCCCGTATCGCCGGGGACCGCGCGCTGGCCGCGTACGTCATCTCCTGCCTGAGCTACCGGTTCACCTGGAGCGGCCAGGGCCGGGAGGCGCTGCGGCTGATCCAGATCGCCCGCAAGGGCACCCAGGACGAGGCCCCCGGGCCGGGACAGGCGCTGCTGGCGAGCCGGCTGGCCAGGGCGTACGCCGCGCTGGGGGACGCGGTGGGCTGCCGCCGCGCCCTGGACGAGGCCCAGGAGCTGATCGAGGCCGACGGCGAGTGCCGTACCGAGCCGTGGGCGTCCTGGGTGACCCCCGCCGTACTGGTCGCCGACGCGGGCCGGTCCTGGTTGGATGTCGGCAGGTCCGCATGGGCGGAACGCCACCTGGTGCGCGGGCTGGAGCTGTTCGGCGAGAGCCAGCCGCTGAACCGGCTGCTGCACTGGACCTCACTGGCCGAGGCCCGGCTGGCGCACGGTGACGTGGACGGCGCCGCGGCCGCGACCTGGGAGGCGCTGGGGCTCTGGGAGCGGGTCACCTCGCACCGCGCCCGCGTCCGGCTGACCCGGCTGCGCAGCCGCTTCGCGCGCTGCGACGCGATGGTGGCCCGGCAGATCGCCCAGGACACGGCGGAGGTGCTCGACGAGGCGCGCCGGCTGGCCTCCTGCGGCTGAGCGCGGGCCGCGGCGGGAGCCGGTGCCGTACGGTTCCCGCCGCTGCGTGGCGCGGCCGGTGACGCGGCAGCGCGTCCCGCCCACCGGACCTCCGTGCCGCCCGGCCGGACCGTGACCGGGCAGTTGCGTCTGGAGGAGGGACACTTTGCACATCGCGTACGGAGTACCGCTGGCGCCGATGACCACGCTGCACCTGGGAGGCCCGGCCACCGCCCTCGCCGAACTGAGGGACCTCGCGGACTTCCCCGCCGTCGTCGCCTGGGCGAACCGGTACGGCACCGCGCCCTTCTGCCTCGGGCACGGCAGCAACGTCCTCGTCAGCGACGCGGGGAGCAGCCGCCCCGTACTGCGCCTGGCGACCCGCGGCGTCGAGGTGCGCGGGACCGCGCCCGACGGGCGGGTCCTGGTCGAGGCGCAGGTCGGCCACCCGCTGCGGGACCTGGTCGAGACGACCGTCGAAGAGGGCCTGTCCGGGCTGGAGATGCTCAGCGGCATCCCCGGCACGGTCGGTGCCACCCCGGTGCAGAACGTGGGCGCGTACGGCCAGGAGATCGGCGACTGCCTCGTGCGGGTACGGGCGTGGGACTGGAAGCTGGGCCGCGCGGTGACCCTGTCCGCCGCCGAATGCGCCCTGGGCCACCGCACCAGCAAGTTCAAGGGAACCACCCGCTGGACGCTGCTCACCCTGGTCCTCGCGCTGCGGCCGTCCCTGCTGAGCGCACCCATCACCTACCGCAGCGTCGCCGGCGTCCTGGACGTCCCGGTGGGCAGCCGGGTGCCGCTCCGGGACGCCGCGCGGGCCGTGCTGACCGTGCGCCGCGGCAAGGGCATGGTGCTGGAGGACTCCGGCATCGACCACCGTACGGTCGGCAGCGTCTTCCTGAGCCCCGAGGTCACCGGCGCGCAGCAGGCGCGGCTGCGCGCGGCCGGTGCCCCGCTGAACTCCTTCCCCGACGGCTCGACCCGGGTCAGCGCCAGCTGGCTGATCCACCGGGCCGGTTTCGGGCTGCGGACGGCCGTCGCCGACGGCGTCCGCGTCTCCTCCCGGCACTACACGCTGGTCGCGCGGTCGGGCGCGAGCGCGGCCAGCTTCGGGCAGGCCGTCGGCACCGTGCACCGCGCCGTCCTGCGGCACACCGGCGTGGCGCTCACCTCAGAAGTCGACTTCCTCGGCGACTCGCGGACGTACCCGCCCGGTTGGCCGTCACCAGCAGCACCAGCAGGTACGGCCCGCCCACCACGCCCGTGACGACGCCCACCGGCAACTCCACGGGGGTGAAGGCGTGTTCCGCGACGAAGTCGGACACCAGCGTCACCAGCGCACCCACCAGCGCCGACGCCGCCAGGGCCGGCCCGCCGTCGCGTACCAGGCGGCGGGCGACCGGCGCGGAGACCAGCGCCACGAACGCCACCGGGCCCGCCGCCGCGGTGGCCGTCGCCGCCAGCCCCACCCCGGTCAGCAGCAGCGCGAGCCGGCTCCGCTCGACCCACAGGCCCAGGCCCCGGGCCAGGTCGTCACCGAGGCACAGCACGTTCAGAGGACGGGCCAGCGCGGCAGCCGCCAGGGCCAGCGGCACCAGACAGCAGGCCAGCGTCGTGGTGTGCGTCCAGGTGCGGCCGCTGAGACTGCCGGTCAGCCAGATCAGCACCTGCTGCGCGTCCCAGACCGCCGCGCTGGTCATCAAGTACGAGACCAGGCTGGACAACAGGGCCGTCGCACCGATCCCGACCAGCACCAGCCGTTGGCCGGACAGCCCGCCGCGCCACGACAGCAGATAGATCGCCACGGCGGTGACCAGCGCCCCGGCCAGCGCACCCGCCGAGACCGCCATACCGCCGAGCCCCAGCGCCACGATGCAGGTCGCGGCCGCCGCGCTCGCGCCGGAGGTGATGCCGATGACGTCCGGGCTGGCCAGCGGATTGCGTACCAGACTCTGGAAGATCGCGCCCGACATGCCGAACCCCAGACCGGCCAGCAGCCCGGTGAGCACGCGGGGGAGCCGGATGTCGAGGACGAACAACTGGCTCTTCCAGTCCGCCCGGCCGGTGATCACACCGATCACCTCGGGCAGCGGTACGACGAAGTCGCCGACCACCAGCAGGGCGACGGCGGTCAGCAGCACCGCCAGGGCCAGCACGACCACCACGGGACGGGCGCGCCGCCGTCGCACGGCGCCGCGGACGCTCCTGGTCCGCACGCTCACGGCCGTCACAGCGCCGCCCCCTTCCGGCTGCGCACCATGGCGATGAGGACCGGCGCGCCGATCGCCGCCGTCACGATGCCCACCTGCACCTCGGTCGGCCGGATCACCAGCCGCCCCACCAGGTCCGCCAGCAGCACCAGCACCGGCGCCAGCACCATCGAATAGGGCAGCAGCCAGCGGTGATCGGCGCCGGTCAGCATGCGAGCCACATGCGGCACCGCCAGCCCCACGAACCCGATCGGCCCGGCCATCGCGGTCGCCGTGCCGCTCAGCAGCACCACCGCGAGCGCCGCGGCCAGGCGTACGCGCACCACTCGCTGTCCGAGCGCCCTGGCCGTGTCGTCGCCCAGCGCCAGCAGGTTGAGCGACCGGCCCAGCGCCAGCGCCAGCACCGCGCCGGCCACCACGAACGGCGCCCCCTGCCAGGCCACCGCCTCGTCCCGCCCGGCCAGCGACCCGACCTGCCAGAACCGGAACTGGTCGAACGCGCTGACATTCAGAAGCAGTACGGCCTGGGTGGCCGACGTGAGGACCGCGGTCGTCGCCGTCCCGGCCAGGACAAGCTTCAGCGGGGTCGCCCCGCTCGCGCCCATCGAACCCACCGCGTACACCACCGCGGCGGAGACGGCCGCGCCCGCCAGCCCGAACCACACATAACCCGACAGCGAGGTGACCCCGAAGAAGTTGATCCCGGCGACCACGAAGAGCGCCGCACCCGAATTGACGCCCAGCACACCGGGATCGGCCAGCGCGTTGCGGGCGACGCCCTGCATCACCGCGCCCGCCAGCCCGAGCGCCGCCCCCGCCAGCAGCCCGACGACGGTGCGCGGCAGCCGTAACGAGCGGATCACCAAGTGCTCGGTGTCGGACGGGTCGAAACGGAACAGGGCGTCCCCGACCGTATGCGCGGACAGCGGCTTGCTGCCCATCATCACGCCGGCCGTGGCCAGCGCCGCCAGGACGACGAGCGCCACCACGAGCCCGGCGGCCAGGCGTAACCGCCGGTGCGGCCAACGCCGGGGCGGGTCCGCGGGGTTCGCCCGCCCCGGCGGGGGCGGCGACTGAGTGATCTGTTCCGGTACATGTGCCACAGCAGGACTATGGAAAGGCTGGCCTAACTTCGCAAGGCCGTCCATGATCTTCGAGGGAAAGTGGTGCGAACCGACGAGAGAGGATCAGCCATGCTGCACACCGACGGTGCGCCGTGGAGCCGGCGGCGGCTCCTGGCCGGTGCGGCGGCCGTGGGAGCGGGCCTGGTGAGCGCGGGCTGCGCCCGCCCGGCCGCTGCCCGCCCCGAAGGACCCCGGCGGTGGGCGTTCACCGACGACACCCGTACGTCCGTCGGCGCGCCCCGGCGGCCCCGTACGGTCGTGGCGTACGCGACCGCCGCGGCGGCCCTGTGGGAGTACGGCATCCGTGCCGTCGGCGTGTACGGGGGCATCCAGACCAGCGGCGGGGGCGTCAACACCGCCATCCTGGGCGGCGTCGACCTGGACCGGACCACGCTGCTCGGCCGCACCTGGGGACAGGTCAACCTCGAAGTCCTGGGCAGGCTCGCCCCCGATCTCGTCGTCGACACCCTCCAGTTCGGTGCGCACCAGATAGAGCCCAACACCCTCGGTTTCGTAAGGCGGTTGGCCCCGGTCGTCGGCCTGGAGGTGTACCACACCGAGATCCCGCGGGCCGTCCACCGCTTCGCCCAGCTCGCCCACGCGCTCGGCGGCGAGGTCCGCGACCATGACCGTACGGCCTTCGAGGACGCCCGCCGCCGCCTGAAGAACACCATCAAGGCCCGCCCCCGCCTGCGCGTCCTGTTCGTCTCCGCGGACCCGGACGGCTTACGCGTGGCCCGCGAGGCATGGCCCGGCCTCCCCGACCTCAAGGGCCTCGGCCTCGATGTCGTCGTGCCGCCCACGGGCACCAGCGCCTACGCGCAGAAGCTCTCCTGGGAGGACGCCGACCGCTACCCCGCCGACCTGATCCTCATGGACGTCCGCACCAGCAGCCTCCAGCGCGACCAGCTCGCCACCAACCGCGTCTGGCAGAGCCTCCCGGCCGTCCGCGCCGGCCAGACCGCCCCCTGGAACCCCGAGCCCGTCATGACGTACCCCGCCATGACCCGCTTCTACAACGACCTGATCACGACACTGGAGCGCACCCACCGCCTGCCGGCCTGACCGCCCGCCCTCCGGCCCTCACGCGCCCCGCCAGATGTTGTCGAAGGCCGCCTTCTCCACGGTCCGCCGCTGCCGTACGGATTCCAGCTCCACCACCGCCTCGTTGACGGCGGCGAGCACGGTCAGCACGGCGTCGTCGGCGATGTCGGGCGCCTCGTCGCCGTCGGCCGCCCGGTCGCGGATTCCGGCGGCGGCCGCGAGGGCGGCGAGGACCGGCTCGCCCGAGGCCCAGCGGTCGGCGGCGTGACGGCGGGCCGGTGAGTCGACCGGCTCCACCCGGCCGCCCCGCGCGGGCACCCACCGGCGACGGCGCCGGGCCATCTGTCCTTCCGCCACGAGCACGCGCCGATAGACCTCCGACAGGCCGCGGCCCCGGCGCCACAGCCAGTCCTCGACCGACTCGTAGGGCTCCTGCCGTACCAGCGCGGCGGCGGCCTCGGACAGCAGGGGATCGCCCGGCGGCCTGCCCCCGCCGGGCACGATGCGGTCGCCGTCCAGCGTGAGGGCGCCGGCCTCCAGCAGATCGATCACCTCGGCCCCGGCGAGCGCGAGCGACAGGTCGCCCGGCTCCACGGCGCGGCCGGCCCCCGCTTCCACGGCGGTGATCGACAGGTCCCGGGGTGTGGTCATCAGCGGCTCCGGAGTGCGGGCGTCGGGCGGGACAGCGCCGACTGTAACCGTGCCGGGCGGGCCGCACACGCCCTCCGTAAGGCGTAACCCGCCTTGATTGGCGCGCGGCTGGTGACCAAACACGGCCTGAGCCTGTCCCGACAGGCGATCAGCCGGCATCCGGCCGTCCTGGAATCCGCCGGTCTGGTCGCCACACGCCGCCAGGGCCGCTACAGGTTCCACGACCTGAACACCCGGCCCCTGGAGCACATCGGCGCTGCGCTTCTGCACCGACGTCCTGGGCTTCCAGAAGAAGCACGACATCCCGATGGGCGAGGCCCGCTGGCTCACCCTCGTCTCCCCGGAGGCCCCCGACGGCACCGAACTCCTGCTGGAGCCCTCCGGCCATCCCGCGGTCCCGCCGTACAAGACGGCCCTGGCCCAGGACGGCATCCCGGCCGCTTCCTTCGCCGTGGACGACGTCCGGGCGGAGTACGACCGGCTACGCGAGCTCGGGACGGAGTTCACCCAGGAGGCGCTGGAGGTGGGCGGTGTCACCACCGCGGTGCTGGACGACGCCTGCGGCAATCTGATTCTGATCGTGCAAGGGGCGTAGGGGGCGTAGGGAGCGGGCGCGAGGCGGGTACGGGAGGCTTTCGGCCGAGGTGGCCGCCGCATCGTGCCCCCGGGATCAGTGCTTCAGCGCGAACTTGAGGGCCACGATCAGCAGACCGATCACGAGGTTGACCGCGTCGGTGAGGACCACTTGGCGCGGGACGGCGCCGGCGCGCCGCGCGGCAGCGGTGGCCCAGCCCATCTGGCTGATCAGCGCGACGGCGAGGGCGAGCCAAAACGCGCCCTGGATGTCGAGGCCCAGCAGGGGACTGACCAGCACGGCGACCGTGGACGGCACGGCGGCCTCCACGATGGGCCACTCCTCACGGCACACGTGCAGCACGGTCGCCCTGTTCAGGGTGCGCTGCGCCATACGGGCGCCGAAGAGCTGGGCATGGACGTGCGCCAGCCAGAAGACGACCCCGGTGGCCAGCAGCAGCAACGCCAGCTCCAGCCTCGGGAAGGCGCCGAGCGTACTGGCCCCGACCACGACGGAGGCGGCGAGCAGCGAACCGTAGACGCCACCGGTGTAGTCGGCGTGCGTTCGACGTGCTGCCCTTCGCCCCCGAGCCTGCGCCCTGAACTTCTCCAGCATCCTTCGCCCCCGAGGTCAGCGAACCGGACACGCGGCGCCCACCATCGTGCCGCTCTGTGCACGGCCAGGACAGCCTCAGCTCGGAAAGCCGGCGGCTACGGCTCCACGGCGGTCGGCTTCTCGGCCCGGAGGTCGCTGACGAAGCCGCCCTTGATCACGCGCATCCAGTAGGCGTGCGACCGGCTCGCCGGGGGAACGCCGGGGTTGCGCTCCAGCTTGCGGTCCATCGAGGTGGCTCCGGCCGGGGCGTCCCGCTGGAACGTGTAGGGGTGCCACAGGTCGATCTCGCTGCTGTAGAAGGGCTTGCGCTCCATCAGGAGAACCCGGTCCGGGTTGCCCTGCGCGGGTTCCCAGGTGACGCGGACGGTGGCCGCGTCGAGCCGGGTGACGGACGTCAGCGCCGGCGCCTTCGGGATCAACGAGGAGGCGCCGGGCTTGACGGCGTCGCTGCGGATCGTGCGTGGCACGGACGGCTCGTAGTATTCCGGGTTCTCCAGCTTGCCGACCACGCTGAGCGTTTCGGGAGCCGGTCCCTGCCCGCCTGAACACGCGTCGACCTGGGCGACCTTCAGCCAGCCGCCGGAGAACCTCACGAAGTCCTCCTTCTGAACCGGCAGTTCGCGGGCGCTGCCGGCGACGACACCTCGCACGGAGTAGGCGTAGCGGGAGTCGTCGGAGCGGACCACCTGGTAGCTGCACCGGTCCACGGCCGCGGCGCGCGCGTCGATGGCGGGGGCCGACGGAGCCGCGGCGGCGACGCCCGCGCCCGAGGCAAGGGCCCCGAGACTCAGCGTGCAGGAGGCTATGGCGGCGGTGATACGACGGGGCATGCATCCTCCGGTGGCATTCAACGGCCCTGGGGAACCGGCGAACAGATGACGATCGGGAGCACCGATCGGGACGGGACGCTACCGGCAAATGATGGTCAAGGCGATACCAAGGAGAAGTAAAGCCGGGGTTATGTGTCAACTTGGCTCACGTCGTGCTCCAGGCAACGAGTTGTCCTCCCGCAACTCGTCGGGGGAGTCGAAAGCGAGGGCCTGTACGGCGCCGGCAGGCGGCTGCCGAGGCCGGCGTGATCGCCGCGCTTTCAGATCACCCGGAACAGGTCCGCCGCCACCTGCACATCCATGAAGTCCTCCACGGAGCGGAGGTTGTCGCTCAGGGTGTCCAGGACCGAGTCGGTCTCGGCGGCGCGGGGGGCGCCGATGGCCACGCCGAAGACGCGGAAGTCCAGGCGGTGCTTGGCGTTGTTCCAGTCGCGCATCCATGTCTCGGTGACGTCGCACTCGTCGTCGGTGAGCATGACGATGTCGCCGCGGGCGCGGGCGGCGTTGTCGAACTCCTCCTCCAGTAGTCCGACGGCCGCGGACAGGGGGCTTTGGTAGCTGGTGCCGCCGCCGAGGAAGGTTTCCGCGAAGTCGAGCACCCGGGCGGTGGGGGCGGGCTCCCCGGCCGGGAAGCGGAAGACCCGGAGTCTGCCGGCGGAGGAGAAGAGGATGCCGACGAAGTCGCGCTTCGCGTGGCGGGCCTGGTCCAGCAGCGCGAGGGCGCACGCCTTGGCCCACGCTTCGCGGGTGCCGCCGCCGGGCCCTTCCATGTACATGGAGTGCGAGGTGTCGACGCACGCGATGATGGCGCCCCGGCCGGTGGCCCGCTCACCCTGGCTGTCGTAGAGCATCAGCTCTCCGGCGGCGTAGCGCGCGGCGAACACCGCGCGCAGTTCGGGCAGGCCGAGGTTGGCCAGCTCGGAGGGGATGACGCGGGAGAGGTCGTCGCCGAGGGTGACGCCGATCAGCTCCCCGGTGGCGTTCTCGACCTTGCGGGCGCGTTCGCCGTCGGCCATCTGCCGGAAGCGGCCGATCAGCTCGGCCCACCGGGCGAGGCGGCTGGTGCGCAGCCGCTCGGCGAGCCGGGCGCGCTCGTCGTACGGCAGCCGCTCCAGCTCGCCGGGGCCGACGCCCCACGCCCGCATCAGCGCCGCCTCCTCCCGTACGGTTCCGGCGGCCTGCGCCACGGCCTTCCGCGCGGTGGGGCGGAGGCCGGGGGCCGTTGCCGCGAGGGTCTGCCCGGCGCCCTGGGCGGCCCGTCGCGCGGCGGCGCCGGCGGCCTCGGCCGAGTCGATCGCCCGTCGTACGGCCTCGGCGGCCGGAGCGGGCACGGTGCCGTCCGCACCGGTCCCAGCGGCGGCCTGCTGAAGCGCCGCATCCACCGCGGCCGCCGCGCCTTCGGCGTCCTGCCGGGCCTTCGCCGCCCGCTCGGCCTGCTCCCGGGCGGGCCGGAAGCGTTCCAGCATGTCGCGTAGCGCGGTGGCCTGGGCGAGTACGGCCATGGCGGCGGCGTACGGGTCGCCGGCCGTCTCCCGGTGCAGCTCGGCGAACTCCGGTGACTCCACGAGAGAGTTGATGATCTGGTGGTTGACCAGCCGGGAGGGGGCCATCTCCGCGCGCTCGCGCAGCCGGGGGCCGACCTTGTAGGCGGCCAGGAACGCGTCGGCCAAAAGGTCGGCGGCGTGGTCGTGGCGCTCGGCCAGCTCCTCGGCCAGCTCACGCAGCCCCGCCGACTGCGCGTAGGTGTCGCGCCACGCGATCTGCTCGAACGGGTCCGCGACCACGGCCGCGGTGTGCCCCTCGGCAGCGGTGGGGGACCGGCCCAGCCACGTCCCGGCCCGGTTCGCCAGCTCGTCGAGCCTGCTCGGTGTCCCGCTCATATCCGTATCCCGGCCGGCCGTGTTCAGAGCTGGGCCTGTACCGTGCTCGCGTCCACGCCGAGGGCTTCGGTGAGCACCCGGGCGCGGACGGCGCGCTGGCGGCCGGCGACCCGTTCGATGGCGGTGGTCGAGCGGCCGGCGCCCGCCGCCTCCGCGCGCAGGCGCTCCAGCCGCTTGCCCGCCCTGGCGAGCGTGTTGTGGGCGTTCTTGATGACCCACTCGCTCAGCGCCTCGCGGGACTGCCCGGCCATGGCGTCGAGCTGGGCCTCCAGCTCGTCGATGGTGTCGGCCAGGTCGAGCGCTTCCTTGGCGTCGGGATTGACCAGGTGCAGCACCTCGCGTTCGACGGTCGGGCGCTGGGCGGGGGAGTCCCACAGCACATGCGTCAGCACCGACAGATCGGCTTCGGCGACCGCCGGGCGGCCGTCGAGGTACGCGGACGCCTGGAGCAGCCCCACCGCCTGCCGCCAGCGGCGGTCCGAGGCGACGAGCTCCTTGCGGCGCAGGGCGGCGCGCAGCGTGCACACGGCGTCCACGATGGCGTCGGGCACGTCCACCGCGGGGACGGCTTCGGTCACGGCGTGCTGCAACGCGGCCAGCTCGACGGTCGTCCGTGCCGGTGCCGCCGGGCGGCTGACGGCGGAGCGGACCAGCGCGGCGAAGTTCGAGGGGTCTTCCAGGTAGCCGACCTCGATCCGCACCAGCAGCCGGTCGTAGATCGCGGCCGCGTCCTCCCCGCCGGGCAGTTCGTTGCTCGCCGTGATGGCGCCGATCAGCGGGCAGCGGACCGGCGCGCCGCCGTTCTCGGGGTGGTAGATCCGCTCGTTGAGGTAGCCCAGCGTCTCGTTGAGCGCGGCCGTCGAGCATTTGAATATCTCGTCGATGAACGCCACATGCGCGGTCGTGGCACGCCCGTCGTAGACCTGGCGGTACTCGCCCCGGGCCAGCGCGGCGACGTCGATGGGCCCGAACATCCGCGTCGGCGCGGTGAACTTGGACAGCAGGATCTCCCAGTAGGAGGCCCCGTCGATCCGGCCGGTGAGCTCCCGGGCCAGTTCGGACTTCGCCGTCCCGGGCGGCCCGAGCACCAACGAGTGCCGCCCGGCCAGCAGCGTCACCACCAGCGTCCGCACCACGTCGTCCCGCTCGTAGAACCGCTCCGACAGTTCCCCGCAGACGGCCCGCAGCCGCTTGGCGGTGTCCTGCGCGTCCGGTGCGCCCATGGTCAACTCCTCGCTGTGGTGCCCTGGTGGGCGCGGGGCGGTTTGTCGTCCGGGAAAGATTACGTGGGGGCCGGGGCGCGCTCCTTTGGAGCCTCGGAGGCGTCGTCGTCCGGTGCCGCTCCCCGGGGTGGCGCAGGCGTCCACCCCGTACCGCGAGCTGAAAGGCAGTCACGTGACCGCACAGCACCACGCCGCAAGCCCCGGCCGGCCCGGCCGTGCCGCCGAGACCCGCCACTGGTGGCGGCAGGCCGTCGTCTACCAGGTGTATCCGCGCAGCTTCGCCGACTCCGACGGTGACGGCATCGGCGACCTGCCCGGTGTGACCTCCCGGCTCGGCCACCTCGCCGGCCTCGGGGTGGACGCCGTCTGGCTCAGTCCCTTCTATCCGTCCCAACTCGCCGACGGCGGCTACGACGTGGCCGACTACCGCGATGTCGACCCGCGCCTGGGCACCCTCGACGACTTCGACGCGCTGGTCGCCGAGGCCCACCGGCTGGGCCTGAAGGTCATGGTCGACATCGTGCCCAACCACTCCTCCGACCAGCACCGCTGGTTCCAGGAGGCGCTGCGGTCCGGCCCCGGCTCGGCGGCCCGGGAGCGGTACGTCTTCCGTGAGGGCAAAGGTGAGGACGGCGAACTGCCGCCCACCGACTGGGTGTCGTGCTTCGGCGGCCCCGCCTGGACCCGGCTGCCCGACGGCTGGTGGTACCTGCATCTCTTCGCCCCGCAGCAGCCCGACTTCAACTGGGACAACCCCGAGGTCCGCGCGGAGTTCCGCACGACGCTGCGCTTCTGGTCCGACCGCGGGGTGGACGGCTTCCGGGTCGACGTGGCGCACGGCCTGGCCAAGGACCTGGCCGCGCCGCTCCGCGACATCGGCACCGTCGAGGCGTACGACCCGCAGGACCTGCCCGAGGACGGCAGCCACCCCTTCTGGGACCGCGACGAGGTGCACGACATCTTCCGCGAGTGGCGCACGGTCTTCGACGCCTACGACCCGCCGCGGATCGCGGTCGCCGAGGCGTGGGTACGCAACTCCCGCCGCACCGCCTACGCCACGCCCCAGGAGCTGGGCCAGGCGTTCAACTTCGACTTCCTGGAGGCGTCGCTGCACGCGGGCGAACTGCGCGCCTCCATCGACACCGCGCTGGCCGGGGCGCGGGCGGCCGGGGCCACCGCGACCTGGGTGCTCTCCAACCACGACGTGATCCGGCACGCTTCCCGGCACGGCCTGCCGGAGGGCTGCGACGCGGAGGCGTGGCTGCTCTCCGACGGACGGCAGCCGCCCCTCGACCGGGAGTACGGGCTGCGCCGGGCGCTCGCCGCGACCCTGCTGATGCTCGCGCTGCCCGGCGCCGGATACCTCTACCAGGGCGAGGAACTGGGCCTGCCCGAGGTCGCCGACCTCGACCGCGGCGCTTTGCAGGACCCGGTGTGGACCCGCAGCCAGGGCCGGTCGAAGGGCCGGGACGGCTGCCGGGTGCCGCTGCCCTGGCGGCGCACCGGAAGCTCGTACGGCTTCGGCAGCGGCGGGTCCTGGCTGCCACAGCCGCCGTACTGGGGCGAACTGTCCGTGGAGGCGCAGGAGGGGCGGCCGACGGCGCCCTTGGAGCTGTACCGGAAGGCGTTGCACCTGCGCCGGGAGTTGCTCGCGGACGAAGCGCTGGAGTGGGTCGGTGACGACGAGGCGGTTGCCGGGGGACTGCTGCACTTCCGGCGTTCGGGCGGGTGGCACTGCCTGGCCAATCTCTCGGACACGCCACGGCCGCTGCCCGCCGGCACGCTACTGCTGTCCTCCGCGCCCGTCACCGGCGACGAGCTGCCGCCGTGGACGACGGCCTGGGTGCGTACGGCGACGGACTGAGCCGGGGCCGGCCCCGAGGCGGCACGGGGGTGCGGGAGCGGGCCGGGTGGCGGCCGGCCGGTAGGGCCACCTGCCCCCGCCCCGCCCGCCGGGCGGCGACGGCATCGGAGCCCTCTCGCCTGATCCAATTCTGAGGAGTTTGTGTAAAGATTCCCTGCCCGGCCCGGGTGGGCCGGGGTGTAAAGGGGAAAATTCGTGAGATCAACGACCCTCAGATCCGCCGTCGGCACGGTGCTCACCGTCGCCACGGCGGCCGTACTGCTGCCCGCTGTGCCCGCGACGGCGGCCCCCCGCACCGGCGGGGTGGACCAGGCCACCGCAGAAACGTTCAGCCGCACCGCCGACGCCCTGCTGACGCAGCGCACGGCCGCGCTGCTCGACACCCGCTCCGGGCGGATAGCCCCGCTGCCCCGCAAGCAGGTGCGCCTGTCGGCGGGCCTGGCGCGCTCCGAGAACGCCGGGGTCGCCACCCTGCGCGCCCGCAAGCAGCGGCTCGCCGCCCTCGGGGAGGCATACACCGCCGCCGACACCAAGGTCACCGTGGACGGCACCCGGCTCACCGGCCGGCGCGCCACGGTCGAGGTGACCGAGAGCACCACGCTCACGTACAAGAAGATCCGCGGCGACGAACCGGGCACCACCGGCTTCAAGGCCCGCCACGAGCTCGACTTCACCGCCGTCCCGGGCGGGACGTGGGAGCTGACGGGCATCCGCTCCAAGGACGACGGGCCCGGCGCGATCAACGCCCCGGCGCTGCGGGCGGCGGCGGTCGCGGACGACGGGAACACCATGCCCAGCGCGCCGCCCGCCTCGACCTCCCGGCCCCTGCGGGCCGCGCCCCGCAAGCAGCTGACCGGCGGGTACGACTACGCCGCGATGGCCGCGTACACGGAGAAGTACTGGCGGAACTACAACCCCGAGTACCGCAAGTTCAACGCGGACGGCGGCGACTGCACCAACTTCCTCAGCCAGGCCCTGAAGGCCGGCGGCTGGAAGCCCGAGGGCGGGGCCACGTCGGACTACCGCAAGTGGTGGTACGACGCGGGCGGCCAGTCCGACAGCTGGCTCGGGGTCAACGAGTGGTCCTGGTACGCGCTGAACTCCAAGCGCGTGACCAGTCTGTCGAACGTCTACCAGATGGACATCGGCGACGTCATGCAAATGGACTTCGACGGTGACGGGTCCAAGGACCACTCCATGATGACGACGTACCGCAGCAGCTACGGCGTGCCGTACCTGACGTACCACTCGACCAACACCTACCGGAAGTCGGTGGCGAGCATCATCGCGTCCTACCCGGACGCGGTCTACTACGCCTACCGCACCTGACGGCCCGGCCGGGCGGCGCGCGGGAAGGTGCCGCCGCCCGGCCGCCCCGGTGACGTGATATGCGGTACCAGGGGGATGATGGGCAGCATGATGCCTCTGTGATACTTGCGCCAGAACACGTGTTTTGGTGCCAGGGGGTAGGAATATGTCGAAGAGGAACGTGCTCGGCACGCCGGCTCTGGTCACCGTGGCGGCGCTCGCCCTCGGCCTGTCGGCCTGCGGCCCCGACGGCCAGGGCGGGGACGGGAAGCAGACGGGGCAGGCCCGGGACTCCGCCCAGCCACGGCCGGCCCCGCCGGAGGACGGCAAGGGCAAGGACGGGACGCCGACGCCGAAGCCCGAGGAGAAGTGGGACGGCAAGGTCAGGGTGCTCGGGGACGGCTCGACGTCGTACACCGGCCCGCAGCCGAAGCAGCCCAAGCCCGCCAAGCTCAAGCCCGGCGAGAAGCCCCCGCAGTTCGTGGTGTTCTCCTGGGACGGCGCGCTGGAGGGGGACGACCATCTCTTCTCCCATTTCCGCGAGGTCGCCAAGCAGAACAACGCCCAGATGACCTACTTCCTCACCGGTACGTATCTGCTGCCGAAATCCAAGGCGACGATGTACAAGCCGCCGCAGCACAAGCCGGGCGCCTCGGCGATTTCCTACGCCACGGACGAGCACATCAAGGACACCCTGCGTCAGCTCCGGAGCGCCTGGCTGGAGGGCAACGAGATAGGCACCCACTTCAACGGCCACTTCTGCGGGCCCAAGGGCGGCGGCGACTGGAGCGCCGCGGAGTGGAAGAGCGAGATCCAGCAGGCGTATTCCTTCGTCCAGAACTGGAAGACGAACACCGGCTACAAGAACCTGCCGCCGCTGCCCTTCGACTACGAGAAGGAGCTGGTGGGCGGGCGCGCGCCGTGCCTGGAGGGGCAGGAGAACCTGCTCACCGCCGCGAAGGACTTCAAGTGGCGCTACGACGCCAGCTCGCCGGGCGACTTCCAGGTGTGGCCGTCGAAGAAGAACGGCATATGGAATTTCCCGCTCCAGCTGCTGCCGTATCCGAAGAGCGAGAAGCAGGTCCTGTCCATGGACTTCAACTTCCTCTACAACCAGTCCGGCGACAACACCAAGGGTGACCCGGCGAAGTACGAGCAGTGGCGGAAACTGACCCGGGACGGATATCTCAACGGGTTCAACCGCGTCTACCACGGGAGCCGCGCGCCGCTGTTCATCGGCAACCACTTCGAGGACTGGAACGGCGGCATCTACATGAAGGCCATCGAGGACGTGGTGAAGGCGGTGTGCACCAAGAAGGAGGTGCGCTGCGCCACCTTCAAGCAGGTCGCCGACTGGCTGGACGCCCAGGATCCCGCGGTCCTGGAGCGGCTGCGCGGACTGGACCCGGCGCAGATCACGGACTGGTCGTCGGTGGTGAAGTAGCCACCGCCGCGGTCCGCGAAGCCCGTGAGCTCCGCGGACCGGGACGCGGCCGGTGGACGCACCGGCCGCGGGCCCTCAGCGGGCGGTCATGTAGCGCGTCCAGATGTCGATCGGGAGCGTGCTGCCGGCCATGTCCTTGTGCCGCCCGCCGATGCCGTCCAGCGGCTGGAGTTCCTGGCTGTGCGGGTCGATGCGGGCGAGCGAGACGGCGGTCGACAGGGTGCCGCGGTAGCCGACGAACCAGGCGGACGTGTTGTCCTGCGCGGTGCCCGTCTTGCCGGCCGCGCCCGTACCGGCCGCCTTCGCCGCGGTGGCGCTGCCCCGGGCGACCGCCTCGCGCAGCGCGTCGTCCACGGCGCCCGCCACGTTCTGCGGCAGCACCTGCTTGACGGACGGCTTCCCGATCGCCACGTTGCTGCCGTTGCGCACGAGCTTGCCGACCGAGTACGGCTCGCTGTGCCGGCCCCGGCCCGCGAACGTGGCGTACGCGTCGGCCATCCGGATCGCGCTGGGCGTGGCGGTGCCGAGGGCGAACGACGGCAGCTTCTCGCCGAGGCTGCTCTCCAGCAGCCCGGTCTGCACACCGACCTTGCCCACCCGCTCCAGGCCCACGTCCATGCCCAGCTGCATGACCGCGGTGTTGACGGAGTTCGCGACCGCGCTCTTCAGCGGGATCCTGCCCCAGGACTTCCCGCCGTCGTTCTCCGCCTTGGCGATCTTGCCGGCGCGGTCCCAGTACGGCCCCTCCGGGGTGAGCAGCGTGATCTTGTTGTTGCCGTCGTAGACCGTGGCCGGGGTGACCGGCGTACGGGGCTTGCCGCGCTCGCGCTCCACGCCGTCGCGCAGTGCCGCGGCGTAGACGAACGGGGTGAAGGCGCTGCCGGCGGGCACCACCGAGGAGTTGGCGTCGTTGAAGCCCTGCTTGAGGTAGTCGGGCCCGCCGTACAGCGCCACGATCCGCCCGTCCGTGGTCACCGAGGCCGCGCCGATGCGGACATTGCGGTCGGCCTGCCGGGTGTCCGGGGAGAGCTTGGCGCGCGCCGCGCCGACCGCCTTGGCCAGTGCCGTCATCCGGGGCTTCTCGAAGGTGGTGTGGATCTGGTAGCCGCCGAGGGCGAAGTCCTTCTCGGAGATGTCGGTGTGCGCGTCGACGTAGGCGCGGGCCGTCTCGACGAGGTAGCCGTTCTGCCCGGTCAGCCCCGCGGGCTTGGGCGGGGCCTGCGGCTCGGGGAAGCGGGTGTAGCCGTCCCGCTCCTCCTTGGAGAGCTTGCCGATGACCACCATCCGGTCCAGGACCCAGTTCCAGCGCTCCACCGCGCGCTTGTGGGCCTCGGAGCCGAGCGCCGGATCGTACAGCGCCGCGCCCTTGAGCAGCGAGGCGAGGAACGCGCCCTCGCTCACGTTCAGCTGCGAGGCGTCCTTGCCGTAGTAGGCGTGGGCGGCGCGTTGAATGCCGTAGGTGCCGCGTCCGTACCAGCTGGTGTTCAGGTAGCGTTCGAGGATCTCGTCCTTGGACATCTTGTTGTCCAGTTTGATCGCGATGAACGCCTCGGTGAGCTTGCGGGTGAACGTCTGGTCCTGGTTGAGGTAGGCGTTCTTGACGTACTGCTGGGTGATGGTGGACCCGCCCTGGGTGTCACCGCCGGTGACCATCCGGGTGGCGGCCCGGATGATCCCGCTGGGCGAGATGCCGCTGTCGGAGTAGAACGTCTCGTTCTCGGCGGCCAGCGCGGCCCACCGGACCTTCTCGGGGACGGAGTCGAGCGGCATGTCCTGCCGGTTGATGTCGCCGGTGCGGGCCATCTCGGTGCCGTCGGCCCAGTAGTAGACGTTGTCCTGCTGGGTGGCGAAGGCGTTGAGGTCGGCGGGTATCTCGGTGCGTGCGTACATGATCGCGAGGATCCCCGTGAGGATGCCGACGAAGGAGCCGCCCAGGCCCAGCGACTGGCGCCAGGAGGGTATCCAGCGCCGAAGACCGGTGCGTCCCGGGCGCGGGTAGGCCGGGCGGAGCCGGCGTATGCGGAGGTATCCGGCCCGCCACCACCGGAGGAGGAGGGCGGGCCATCGGCCGTCCGGAGCGGCTGCGGTGGTCCGGGCGTGGGCCCCTTTTCGACGTTCGATCACCGCTCGACCCTATGGGATGACTCACCGTACCTATGTTCCGCTCTGCCACGAAAACATTACGTTTCCGGTCAGGAGGCCACCAGGCGGCCCCGGGGGCGGGCCGTCCGGCGGCCGGCGGGCCCGGGCCGGACGGGGTGGTGCACCGCCGGGGACCGGGGCGCGGCGCCCGGCCGTCGCATCTGCGCACGGGGGATCGGCCGCGGCGGGCCACACGGTCCCCGGCGGCCGATGCGGTGGCGAATTCGGCGCCGGGTCATGCTCGTGAAGCTGAATTGGGGCTGTTATTCGAACGGTGGCCGGAATTACCGGGACGGGTGCGAATCTTCCATGGTGACCGGCAGGCGGTTACGCCGCGGTTACAGGTCGGATTTTGTCGCAGTGCCGGTTCGGATTTTGTGGATTCCTGGCATGCCGGGAATGTCCAACCGCCCAATTGAGGCGGTTGGACGTACCCCCTACAGGTCAGAAATCAGAAGGCAGGCTCGGCGCCTTGGGCGTCGAAGGGCAGTCCTCGGTGCAGGTGAAACCGAGCGACGGTGTCTCGGGCGTCACCGCGGTGGGCTCCTTGGGCAGGCTCTTGCTGCCCTCCGGCAGCTTCGACGCACAGGTCTTGGCCGCCGCCCGGTACGCCTTGGAGACCGGGTTGACGTTGCTCCCGCCCTTGAGCTGGAGCTGTCCGTTCTCCTTGATCGTGATGCCGGGGAAGTCCTTGACCCCGTTGTCCCGCATGCACTGGGTGAACGCCTCGGCCTGCTGCTCCCGCGTCGAGGCGTCCTCGCCGGATCCGCCCGTACTGCTCGACGCCGATGCCGACGACGTGGCCGCCGCGGCCCCGATCTTCGCCGACGACGCGGCCGGCGCCGCGGACGACGAGCCGGTCTGCAGCACGAGCACGGTCCCGCCGGCCGCCAGGGCCGCGACGAGCAGCGGGACGGCGAGCAGCCTGCGCTTCTTCTTGCGTGGTGTTTCCTCTTCGGACGGTGCCGACATGTCAACTCCTCTGGGACGCTGGACGTCTGGAAGCCAGTTCACCAACCGGGCGGTTACCGCGACGGAACGCCGGGTGTTAGGCGCCTGTAACCCCGGCCGGCGCCCTTACGCCGCTGTAACCGCCCCGCGAGCAAGGTCACGATCAACGGAGTCGAGCCGACTGGTGGGGGCCATGCGGATTCTGGTGGTGGAGGATCATCGCGAACTCGCGGAGACGCTGGCCGCGGGCCTGCGCCGGGAAGGGATGGCGGTCGACGTCGCCCTGGACGGCACGGCCGCGCTGGAGCGCACCTCGGTCAACCGGTACGAAGTCGTCGTCCTGGACCGCGACCTGCCCGGCGTCCACGGCGACGAGGTGTGCCAGACGCTGGTCACCGAGGGCTACCCGGCGCGGGTCCTGATGCTGACCGCCGCCTCGACCATCGAGGACCGGGTCGAGGGCCTGGCCGGCGGCGCCGACGACTACCTGCCCAAGCCGTTCGCGTTCGCCGAACTCGTCGCCCGTATCCGCGCCCTGGGCCGCCGCAGCCAGCCCGCGCTGCCCCCGGTGCTGTGCCACGCCGACCTCAAACTGGACCCCGGCAAGCGCACCGCGCTGCGGGCGGGCAAGCGCCTGGACCTCAGCCCCAAGGAATTCGCCGTCCTGGAACTGCTGCTGTCGGCGGGCGGGCGCGTGGTCTCCGCCGAAGAACTGCTGGAGCGCGCCTGGGACGAGGCCGCCGACCCATTCACCAACACGGTCAAGGTCACCGTGAGCCGGCTGCGCCGCAAGCTGGGCGACCCGCCGCTCATCGAGACCGTCGCCCAGGCCGGCTACCGGATCTGAGGGTGCCGGGGATGCGCCGCGCACCGCGTCCGGCCCGGCCCGCGCCCGGCCGCCCCACCAGGGTCCGCTGGACCATCCGGCTGCGGCTGACCCTGTTGTACGGGGCGCTCTTCCTCGTCACCGGAGTGCTGCTGCTCACCGTGGTCTACCTGCTGGTGGCGGGCCGGCCGCCGTGGTCCGGCGTCGAGCCGCCCAACCCGCCGGCCGCGAGCGTGACCCCGAGCGGCCTCGGCGCCGCCACCGGCGTACCGGCCCCGACGGTGGACCTGGAACAGCAGCTGCAACAGCAGCGCAGCGACTACCTGGAAAAGCTGCTCACCTCGTCCGGCATAGCGCTGGCGCTGCTGACCTTCCTGTCGGTGTGGCTGGGCTGGGTGGTGGCTGGCCGGGCGCTGCGCCCCTTGCGGACCATGGCCGACACCGCCAAGGCGATCTCGGCGAACGACCTGCACCGGCGGCTGAGCGCGCCCGGCCCGTCCGACGAGATCAAGGACCTGGCCGACACCTTCGACGCGCTGCTCGACCACCTGGAGGGCGCGTTCGAAGCGCAGCGCAGATTCGTCGCCAACGCCTCCCACGAACTGCGCACCCCGCTCACCTTCGAACGCAGCCTGCTGGAGATCACTCTCGCCGACCCGGACGCGAGCGCCGCCGAACTGCGCGAGACGTGCGTACGGGTGCTGGGCAGCAACGCCCGGCAGGAGAAGCTGATCGAGGCGCTGCTGACGCTGGCGCGCAGCCAGCGCGGCCTGGACCGCCGGGTGCCGGCCGACCTGGCGGCGCTGGCCGCCGAATACCTGGAGCAGCCCCGCGCCGGTGACGGGCCGCCGGGCGTACGGATCGACAGCGAGCTCGCGCCGGCCGCGGTCCTGGGCGACCCGCCGCTGCTGGAACGGCTGATCATCAACCTCGTCGACAACGCGGTGCGCCACAACGTGCCCGACGGCCGGGTACGGGTCTGGACCGGCCTGCGCGGGAACCGGCCGGCGCTGTGTGTGCGCAACACCGGCCCCGAGATCCTGCCGTCCCAGATCGAGCTGATCTTCCAGCCGTTCCAACGGCTGCGGACGACCCGCCTCGGCGGCCACGAGGGCCAGGGCATCGGCCTGTCGATCGTGGCCGCCATCGCGGCCGCCCACGACGCCCGGCTGCATGCCGAACCGCTGCCGGACGGCGGCCTGGAAATCCGCGTCGAATTCCCTCCTGTCGCACCCTGAACCGATCGCTGTTTTTCTTTTCTGGATGTCAAACTTCCGCATCGCTGGACATTGCGTGGTGCCGCCACCGTACGGGTATCTTCGCCGCAAGAGCTGCCGCCGCGCGCCCCGTAAAGAGTTGTGGCCGCGCGGCGTTGTAATTCACGGGGGGAGCTCGGCGTGCGCGGAAACCGGAAAATCCGCGCTGCCCGGACGGAGTCGACAGGCATTGCGCTGTCGTCCGGCCAGCAGCGCATGTGGTTCGTCAACAGGCTGGAGAACACCGGCACCGCCTACACGATGGCGACGGCCGTCCGGCTCACCGGCGCGCTGGACCGCCCGGCCCTGGAGGCGGCCTGGGCCGATGTCGTGGGACGCCACGAGGCGCTGCGCACGGTCTTCTCCGAGGCGGACGGCGAGGCCCGGCAACGGGTCCTGGACGAGCCACCCGCCGGGCTCGCGTCACGCAGCGTCACCGAGGAGGAGGTGGCGGGGGCCCTCGCGGCCGAGGCAAGCCGGGAGTTCGACCTCCGGTCCGAGCCGCCGTGCAGGGCGACGCTGTACGCCCTGTCCGCCCGCGAGCACGTGCTGCTGCTGGTGGTGCACCACATCGCAGTGGACGGCCGGTCGCTGGAAATCCTGGCCCGCGACCTGTCCCGGGCCTACACCGCCCGATCGCGGGGGCGGCAGCCGGACTGGGGGCCGCTGCCCATCGCGTACACGGAATTCGCCCGGCGCCAGCAGGAATTGCTCGGCGCACAGCAGGACCCGGAGAGCGTGTACGGGCGCCAGCTCGCCTACTGGCAGCGGAACCTGGCGGGCCTGCCCGCCCAGCTCGACCTTCCCTACGACCGGCCCCGCCCCGCCGAGCCCCGGCACGAGGGCGGCTCCGTCCCGGTCCGCATCCCGGAGCACACCCACCGGGCGCTCCTGAGGCTCGCCCGCGACTGCGACGCCACACCGCTCATGGTGGTACGGGCCGCCCTGGCCGTCCTGCTCTCGCGGCTGGGCGCGGGCGAGGACATCCCCATCGGCTCCCCGGCCGACGGCCGCACCGACCCCGCCCTCGACGAGCTCGTGGGATTCGCGGCCAACACCCTCGTCCTGCGTACGGACCTCACCGGCGACCCGGCCTTCACCGACCTGCTCCGGCGGGTACGCACCACGGAACGGGCCGCCGAGGCGCACCAGGACCTGCCGTTCGAACACCTCGTCGCGGTGCTGAACCCCGACCGCTCACTGGCCCGGCACCCCCTCTTCCAGGTCCTGCTGGTGATGGAGGACGCGCCCGGCGCCGCCTGGGACCTGGCCGGACTGACCGCCGTACCGGAGCGGGTAGGCATCGAGGCCGCCCGGGACGACCTGACGTTCGGTCTCTTCGACCTCTACCTCAACCTGAGCGAGCGGCACGACGCCGACGGCGCGCCGCGCGGCATCGAGGGCGGGCTCTGGCACAACGTGGAACTCTTCGACCGGGAGACTGCCGCCACCCTCGCCGCCCGGCTCACCGCGGTCCTCGCCCAGCTGACGGCGGACCCGGCGCTGCCGGTGAGCCGGGTCGCGGCGCTGCTCGACGGCGAAGGGGAGCGGCTGCTCACCGAGGTGAACACCGGCCGTCCGGCCCCGCCGGACACGACCGTGCCCGCCCGGTTCGCGGAGGTGGCCGGACGCTCACCGGACGCGCCCGCCGTCATCTGCGGCGCGGACACCCTCACGTACGCCGGACTGGACGCGCGAGCGAACCGCTTCGCCCGGTATCTGCGCACCGGGGGAGTGGCGCCTGGCGACCGGGTGGGCGTCCTGCTGCCCCGCTCCGCGGAACTGGTCGTCACCCTCCTCGGCATCGCGAAGGCCGGCGCGGTGGCCGTACCGGTCGACCCGTCCTACCCGGCCGAGCGGGTGCGCTACCTCCTCGCGGACGCCGCGCCCACGCTGGTGATCAGCGGCCCGGAAGCGGCACGGGAGGACGCCCTGCGCGACTTCTCGCCCGTCCCGCTCCCGGCCCGGACATCGCCGGAGTCCGGCCTGTACGTGATGTACACCTCCGGCTCGACCGGCGCGCCCAAGGGCGTGACGGCCACCCACGGCAGCGTCGCGGCCCTCGGGCGCGACACCTGCTGGGGCGACATCGGCACCGGGCGCGTCCTGTTCCACGCCCCGCACGCCTTCGACGCCTCGACGTTCGAGCTGTGGGTGCCGCTGCTCAACGGCGGCTGCGTGGTGGTGGCCCCGCCGGCGGACCTGGACGGCGCCACGCTGGCCCGGCTGACCGCCGGCCACGCGCTGACGGCCGTCCACGTCACCGCCGGACTGTTCCGCGTCCTCGCGCAGGAGACCCCGGAGTGCTTCGCCGGTCTCCGCCACGTCCTGACCGGCGGCGACGTGGTGCCCCCCGAAGCCGTCGCCCGGGTCACCGAGGCATGCCCGCAGGCCACGCTGCACCACCTGTACGGCCCGACGGAGATCACCCTCTGCGCCACCACCCACACCCTCCCGCCCGGCACGCGGGCGCCCGCGGTCCTCCCGATCGGCCGCCCGCGCGACGGCGTACGGGTCTTCGTCCTGGACCGCGCCCTGCGCCCGGTGCCGGTCGGCGTGACCGGCGAACTGTACGTCGCGGGGCGGGGCGTGGCCCCCGTCTACCTGAACCGCCCCGCGCTGACCGCGGAGCGCTTCGTGGCCTGCCCGTACGGCGGCGGGCGCATGTACCGCACCGGCGACCTGGTGCGCTGGGACCGGGACGGCCGTCTGGTCTTCCTGCGCCGGGCCGACGACCAGGTAAAGGTCCGAGGTTTCCGCATCGAGCCCGCCGAGATCGAGACGGTCCTCGGGCAGGCCCCCGGCGTGGAACAGGCGGCCGTCGTCGTACGGGAGGACCGCCCCGGTGACAAACGGCTGGTCGCGTACGTCGTCGGCGACACCGCCGGCCTCCGGGACTTCGCCGCCGACCGGCTGCCCGACTACATGATCCCCGCCACCGTCATCACCCTCGACGCGCTGCCGCTGACCGCCAACGGCAAGGTCGACCGGGCCGCGCTGCCCGCCCCCGACTACGCGGCGGCCACCACGGGCCGCGCGCCCCGCACCCCGCACGAGCAGACCCTGTGCCGCCTGTTCGCCGAGGTTCTCGGCCTGGAGCGGGTCGGCGTCGACGACCGGTTCTTCGACCTGGGCGGCGACTCCCTCCTGGCCATGCGGCTGACCAGCCGCGCCCGCGCCGCCCTGGGCGTCGAGATCCCGATCACCGTGGTGTTCGAGACGCCCACCGTCGCGGGCCTGGCCGGACGGCTGCACGACCTGGGCGCCGGCCGCCCGCCCGTGGTCCCGGCGGAGCGCCCCGATGTCCTGCCGCTGTCGTTCGGGCAGCAGCGCATGTGGTTCGCGAACCGGCTGGAGGACACCAGCGGCGCCTACAACATGGCCATGGCCGTCCGCCTCACCGGCGCCCTGGACCTGCCCGCGCTGCGCGCCGCCTGGGCGGACGTGATCGCCCGCCACGAGCCGCTGCGCACGGTGTTTCCCGAGCGCGACGGCGTACCCCACCAGCTCGTGCTGGACGCGGGGGACGGCGCCGAGGACCTGTGCACGGTCCCCACCACCGAGGAAGCCCTGGACACCGACCTGGCCGACCACATCGGCCGCAGGTTCGCCCTCGACACGGCACCGCCCCGGCGGGCGACGCTGTTCCAGCTGCCCGACGGCACCCACGTCCTCCTCGTGGTCGTGCACCACATCGCCGCCGACGGCTGGTCGATGGGCATCCTCGCCCGGGACCTCTCGACGGCGTACGCAGCACGCGGCGCGGGCCGCGCGCCGGACCTCCGGCCGCTGCCCGTCCAGTACGCCGACTTCACCCTCTGGCAGCACGACCTCCTCGACAGCCGCAATGGCCTGCTCGACGAGCAGCTCGCCCACTGGACCAAGACCCTCGCCGGCCTGCCGGACCAGATCGCCCTGCCCACCGACCGGCCCCGGCCCGCCACGGCCGGCCACCGCGGCGCCGTCCTGCCGTTCAGCGTCGATGCCCGGGTGCACCGGCGGCTGAGCGAGATCGCCCGCGACTGCGACGCCACCCTGTTCACGGTCGCCCAGGCCGCGGTCGTCCTGCTGCTGTCCCGGCTCGGCGCGGGCGACGACATCCCGCTCGGCACCCCCGTCACGGACCGCACCGACGAGTCCCTGCACCATGTCGTCGGCTTCTTCCTCAACACCCTGGTCCTGCGCACCGACGCCGCGGGCGATCCGACGTTCCGGGAACTGGTGGCCCGCGCCCGGGACACCGATCTCGCCGCCTACGCCCACCAGGACCTCCCGTTCGAACACCTCGTGGAAGCCCTGAAGCCCGTCCGGTCGACCGCCCGGCACCCGCTGTTCCAGGTGCTGCTGGTGATGGAGGACGACCTCCACCCCGCCTGGGACCTGCCCGGCCTCGCCGCGGCACCGGTCCCCGTACCGCCCGCGACGGTCGAGTTCGACCTCGCCCTCGGCCTGGCGGAGCGGAGCGGCGGCGCGGGCCTGGAGGGCTACCTGGAGTACGCCACCGACCTCTTCGACCCGGACGGCGCCCAGCACCTGATCACCCGGCTGCTCGCGGTGCTCGACCAGGTCGCCGCCGACCCGGACCTGCGGCTCGGCGAGGTCGAACTCCTCGCCCCCGGGGAGTGGGAACGCCTCGTCTCCGGCGTCAATGTCGGAGCGGCGGCCGTCGAGGACCGCACGGTCCTCGGCCTGTTCGACGCGGCCGTGCGGCGGTCGCGGGCCGAGATCGCCGTACGGGCCGACGATGTGTCGCTGACGTACGGCGAACTGGACGCGCGCGCCAACCGGTTCGCCCGCTACCTGCACAGCAGGGGAGTGGCACCCGGCGACCGGGTCGCGGTGACGCTTTCCCGGTCGGCGGAGCTGGTCGTCGTGCTGCTCGGCATCGTGAAAGCGGGCGCGGTGTTCGTGCCGGTGGACACCTCGTACCCGGCGGAGCGGGTGCGGTGGCTGCTCGCCGACTCCGCACCGGCCCTGGTGGTCGGTGAGGCGGAGGCGCGGGAGGCGGCCGACGGCGGCTTCCCTGCGGCCCAGCTGCCGGTATGGGTATCGCCGGAATCCGGCCTGTACGTGATGTACACCTCCGGTTCGACCGGCGTGCCCAAGGGTGTCGTGGCCACGCACGGCGGTGTCGCCGCCCTGGCGCTGGATTCCTGCTGGGACGACATCGGCACGGGCCGCGTTCTGTTCCATGCGCCGCATGCCTTCGACGCCTCGACGTTCGAGCTGTGGGTGCCGCTGCTGAACGGCGGGTGCGTCGTCGTGGCGCCCGAGGTGGACCTTGACGGCCACACCCTGAGCCGCCTCGTCGACGACCACTCCCTGGCGGCGGTGCATGTGACCGCCGGGCTGTTCCGCGTACTGGCGCAGGAGACCCCGGAATGCTTCGCCGGTCTCCGGCACGTCCTCGCCGGCGGTGACGTGGTTCCCGCAGAAGCCGTCGCCCGCGTCGCCGAGGCGTGCCCCGCCGCCGTGATCCACCACCTGTACGGCCCCACGGAAACCACGCTGTGCGCCACGACGTTCGCCATCGCGCCGGGCTCGAAGGTGCCCTCCGTACTGCCGATCGGCGGCCCCCGGGACGGCCTGCGCGTCTTCGTCCTCGACGGCTTCCTGCGCCCGGTCCCGGTGGGCGTGGCCGGGGAGTTGTACGTGGCCGGTCGGGGCGTGGCCCGCGAATACCTGGGCCGCCCGGCCATGACCGCGGAACGCTTCGTGGCGTGCCCGTACGGTGGCGGCCGGATGTACCGGACGGGCGATGTGGTCCGCTGGGACCGGGACGGGCGTCTGGTGTTCCTCGGCCGGGCCGACGACCAGGTGAAGATCCGCGGATTCCGCATCGAATTGGCCGAGGTCGAAGCCGTGCTCGGACAGTGCCCCGGTGTGGCCCAGGTGGCGGCTTTTGTCCGGGAGGACCAGCCGGGCGACAAGCGGCTGGTGGCGTATGTCGTCGGGAATGCCGTACAGGTGCGGGAATTCGCGGCGGAGCGGTTGCCGGATTACATGGTGCCGTCGGCGGTTGTGGTGCTGGACGAGTTGCCGTTGACGGCCAACGGGAAGGTGGACCGGGCGGCTCTTCCCGCGCCGGATTATGCGGTCTCGGACCGCTCGCCCCGTACGCCGCAGGAGCAGATTCTGTGCCGGTTGTTCGCCGAAGTGCTGGGGCTGGAGCAGGTCGGTATTGATGACGGGTTCTTCGACCTCGGCGGGGATTCCCTGTTGGCGACGCGGCTGGCCAGCCGTATCAAGGGGGCCTTGGGTGCGGAGATTTCGGTGCGGGTGTTGTTTGAAGCGCCCACGGTTGCCGGGCTGGCGGGGCGGCTGGACGAATTCGAGGCGGTACGCCCCGTACTCGTACCGGCGGAACGCCCCGACCCCATGCCGTTGTCGTTCGGACAGCAGCGCATGTGGTTCCTGCACAGCTTGGAAGGGCCGAGTCCGACCAACAACATTCCCCTCGCTATTCGTCTGACCGGGGAATTGGACGTTGCCGCGTTGGAGGCGGCCTGGGGTGATGTGGTGGGGCGGCACGAAACCCTCCGCACCCGCTACCCCGAGCACGGCGGCAGCGCCCGCCAGGACATCACGGACGCGGCGGAGGTGGCCGTACGTATCCCCACCGTGCCGGTCGGCGCGGACGACGTGGAACAAGAGCTGGCGGCGGGCGTCGAGCGGGGATTCCGCATCGAGAGCGAACTGCCGTGGCGCGTCACGCTCTTCGAGACGGCACCGGACGATCATGTGCTACTGATCGTGGTCCACCACATCGCCGCCGACGGCTGGTCCATGGGCGTGCTGGCCGACGACCTGGCGACCGCCTACGCGGCGCGCGCCGACGGCCGCGCACCCGGCTGGGCGCCGCCTGCGGTCCAGTACGCCGACTTCACCCTCTGGCAGCGCGAACTCCTCGCTCAGGACACCGAGGACGGCCTCTTCGGCCGGCAGGCCGCGTTCTGGTCCGAGGCGCTCGCCGGGCTGCCCGAGCACCTGAAGCTGCCCTTCGACCGGCCCCGCCCGCCGGTGGCGACCCACCGGGGAGCGTTCCTGCCCTTCACGGTGGACGCCGCCGCGCACCGCCGCCTGCTGGAGATCGCCCGGGACTGCGACGCCACGCTGTTCATGGTCGCCCAGGCCGCCGTCGTCGTGCTGCTCTCGCGGCTCGGCGCCGGGGAGGACATTCCGCTCGGAACGCCCATCGCGGGCCGGACGGACGAGGCCGTGGACAACCTGGTCGGCAACTTCCTCAACACGCTGGTGCTGCGTACCGACGTGAGCGGCAACCCCGCCTTCACCGAACTCGTCGCCCGGGTACGGGAGACCGACCTCGCCGCGTACGCCCACCAGGACCTGCCGTTCGAGCACCTGGTGGAGGTGCTGAACCCGGTCCGCTCGCTGGCCCGGCACCCGCTGTTCCAGGTCGCCTTCGCCCTCCAGAACGCGCCCGAGACGCACTTCGACGCCCCGGGGCTGGTATCCCGGCTGGTACCGGTGGAGATGTCCACCTCGAAGTTCGACCTGTCGGTCCTGATGTGGGAACGCCGGGACGCCGAGGGCGCCGCCGCGGGCCTGGAGTGCTATCTCGAATTCGCCACCGACCTCTTCGACCGCACCACCGCCGAGGGCCTGGTGGCCCGTCTGCTGCGGGTGCTCGACCAGGTCACCGCCGACCCCTCCGTACGGGCCGGCCGGGTGGACGTGCTCGGCGAGGACGAGCGGAGCCGAATCACCGCCGCGGCGGCACCGGACCGGGCGGAGGCGCGGGGCGAGACCGTGCCGCGGTGCTTCGAGCGGATCGCCGCCCGGCACGCGGAGGCACTCGCGGTGCGGTACGGGGACGTCACGCTGACGTACGGGGAACTGGACGCGCGGGCGAACCGGTGCGCCTGGTACCTGCGCGCGAAGGGCGTCACGGTGGGGGACCGGGTCGCGGTGATGCTGGACCGCTCGGCGGACCTCGTCACCGTGCTCCTCGGCATCGCCAAGGCGGGCGCGGTGGCCGTACCGGTGGACACCGCCCACCCGGTCGAGCGGGTGCGGTTCCTGCTGGAGGACTCCGCCCCCGTCCTGGTCATGACGCGTTCCGAGGTGGCGGAGGCGCTGGGGCACTTCCCGGCCGTCCCGCTGCCGGTGCGGGTGCCGCCGGAGTCCGGCCTGTACGTGATGTACACCTCGGGTTCGACGGGCACGCCCAAGGGCGTCGTCGCGACGCACGCGAACGTCGCCGCGCTCGCCCTCGACCCCTGCTGGGACGGCGTCGGCACGGGGCGCGTCCTCTTCCACGCCCCGCACACCTTCGACGCCTCCACCCTGGAGCTGTGGGTGCCGCTGCTCAACGGCGGGTGCGTGGTGGTCGCGCCCGCGGTGGACCTGGACGGCGCGACGCTCGCCGGGCTCGTCGCGGAGCACGCGCTCACGGCGGTGCACGTGACCGCCGGGCTGTTCCGCGTCCTGGCGCAGGAGACCCCCGAGTGCTTCGCGGGCCTGCGGCACGTGCTGACCGGCGGCGACGTGGTCCCGGCCGAAGCCGTCGCCCGGGTCGCCGAGGCGTGCCCCGACGCCGCGGTCCACCACCTGTACGGACCGACCGAGACCACCCTCTGCGCCACCACCCACACCCTCCCGCCCGGCGCGGAAGCCCCGCCCGTCCTGCCGATCGGCCGCCCGCGCGACGGCGTACGCGTCTTCGTCCTGGACACCCATCTGCACCCGGTGCCCACGGACGTGGCGGGGGAGCTGTACGTGGCCGGATGCGGTGTCGCGCACGGTTATCTCGACCGCGCGGCACTGACCGCCGAACGGTTCGTGGCGTGCCCGTACGGCGGCGGGCGCATGTACCGCACCGGGGACCTGGTGCGGTGGGACCGGGACGGGAATCTCGTCTTCCTCGGGCGGGCCGACGACCAGGTGAAGGTCCGGGGCTTCCGGATCGAGCCCGCCGAGATCGAAGCCGTGCTCGGGCAGGCCCCGGGCGTGGACCAGGTGGCCGTCGTCGTACGCGAGGACCGGCCCGGCGACAAGCGGCTGGTCGCGTACGTCGTCGGCGACGCGGCCGGGATACGGGACTTCGCCGCCGACCGGCTGCCGGACTACATGATCCCCGGCACCCTCGTCCCCCTCGACGCGCTGCCGATCACCGGCAACGGCAAGGTGGACCGGGCGGCACTGCCCGCACCCGACTACGCGGCGGCATCGGCGGGGCGGGCTCCGCGCACCCCGCTGGAGACGCTGTTCTGCCGTATGTTCGCGGAAGTCCTCGGCCTCAAGACGGGAGAGGCCGGTACGGGTGCGCCCGACGCGGACCCGGCCCCCGGCATCGGCGCCGACGCCAACTTCTTCGAGCTGGGCGGCGACAGCATCATCTCCCTCCAACTCGTCGCCCGCGCGGCCAGCGCCGGATACCGGATCAGCGCTACGGACGTCTTCCAGCACAAGACGCCGGAAGCCCTCGCGCTGGTCGCCGAGCCCGTCACGGAGGACGAGACCCGGCACGACGACAGCCCGGGTCCCGTGCCGCTCACCCCGGTCATGCGTCAGCTCGCCGACCGGAACGCGCTGGCCGGGCCGCTGTTCCAGACCGCCATGGTGTGGACGCCGACCGGCCTCACCGGCGCGGAACTCACCGCCGCCCTCCAAGCCGTCCTGGACCACCATGGCGCCCTGCGGTTCCGGCTCGATCCCGTGAGCGATACCGGTGCCGACGACGGCACCGGCGGCCTGCACGTCCGGCCGCCGGGCGCAGTGCGGGCGGCGGACCTGCTGCGTACGGTCCGGCTGCCCGGCCCGGCCGCACAGATCACGGCCACGATCGTCCGCGAACAGTGCGCCGCCGCGACCGGCCGCCTCGATCCGAGCACCGGCACCGTGCTGCAAGCCGTGTGGTTCGACTCGGGGCCGCACCGGCCGGGACGGCTCTTCCTGGCCGCGCACCACCTCTGCGTGGACAGCGCCTCCTGGCGCATCGTCCTCGACGATCTGGCCCTCGCCCACGAAGCCGTGGCGGCGGGTGTCGAGCCGGTGCTGCCCCCGGTCCGTACGTCCTTCCGCCGCTGGGCCGAACTGCTGCGGCGAACCGCCCACGACCCCGCACGGGCCGCCGAAGTGCCGCTCTGGAAACGGATCGGCGCACCCACGGCCCCGCTCCTCCCGATCAGGCCGACGGCCCCGCTCCCACCGGCGAAGCCCACGGCCCCGCTCCCGCCGACGAGGCCGACGGCCCCGCGCCCACCGGCGAAGCCCATGGGCCCGGGCGGCACCGGGGAACTGAGCACCACCCTGCCGCCCGCCACCACGACGGCGCTGCTCACCACCGTCCCGGCGGCCTTCCACGCCGATGTCACCGAAGTGCTCCTCGCCGCGCTGGTCCTCGCGGTCGCCGACTGGCGCGGCCGGCCCGGCGCCGTCCTGGTGGACCTCGAACGGCACGGCCGTGAGAGCGACCTCGCCCCCGGCGTGGATCTGTCCCGTACCGTCGGCTGGTTCACCAGCGTTCACCCGGTCCGGCTCGACCCCGGCGCGGAAGGACCCGGCCCTCTCGACGCCGGCACCGTGCTCAAACGCGTCAAGGAACAGGTCAGGGAGCTGCCCGGACACGGCATCGGCCACGGCCTGCTCCGCCACCTCAACCCGCGGACGGCCGGGCTGCTGGCCGCTTCCGCCGAACCCCCGATTCTGTTCAACTACCTCGGCCGCGTCCCCGCCGCGGACCAGCCGGGGGCGGCCACCGCCTGGACCGCCACCGGCGACCCCCACCCGCCCGAAGGCGTCCGCACCCACCCCGTGGACCTCGACGCCCGTACCGAGGACAGCGCCGAAGGCCCCCGGCTGACGGCGCACTGGGCCTGGGACACGGCGCTGGTCCCCGAGGACGGCATACGGCGCCTCGCCCAGGCGTGGGCCCGGGCCGCCGAGGCCCTGGCGGCCTGTGCCGAGCAGGGCGAAGCGGGCGGCCGTACCCCGTCGGACCTCGATCTCATCTCCCTCACGCAGGACGACATCGACCAGCTCGAAACGGAATGGGGAAAGTGACCGTGAGCAAGCCCGGACTGGCCGACGTGTGGCCGCTCGCGCCGATGCAGAAGGGCATGCTGTTCCACGCCCTGTACGACGCGCAGGCCACGGACATCTACCGGGGCCAGGTGGTCCTGGACCTGGACGGCCGCCTCGACACGGACGCCCTCAGGTCGGCGGGAGACGCGCTGCTGCGCAGGCACCCGACGCTCAGGGCGGGGTTCCGCACCCTCAAATCCGGCGAGACCGTGCAGATCATCCCGCAGCGGAGCGACCTGCCGTGGCAGGAGGTGGACCTGCGCGCCGTACCGGCCGACCACCGGGACGACGCCCTCGGCGAGGCGGTGCGCGAGGAGTGGACCCGGCGCTTCGACCTCGCCGCACCGCCGCTGCTGCGGCTCACCGCCATCCGCGTGAGCGACACCCGCACCCGCGTCGTGCTCACCGTCCACCACATCCTGTGCGACGGCTGGTCCACCTCGATCATCGCCAACGAACTGGTCGAGCTGTACCGCAACGGCGGCGACGAACGCGCCCTGCCCCCGGTCACCCCGTACCGCAGCTATCTCGCCTGGCTGGCCCGGCGCGACGGCGCGGCCGCCGCCGAGGCGTGGCGGCAGGCGCTCGACGGCGCGCAGCCCACCCTGGTGGCGCCGGAGACCGGCAACCGCGCCCCGGTCGACCCCGACGAGGTACGGGTCGAACTGCCCGCCCCGCTGGTGACGGAACTGGCCGGCCTCGCGCGCCGGCACGGCGTCACCGCCAGCACCGTGATGCGCGGCGCCTGGGCCGTGCTCCTCGGCGCGCTGACCGGCCGCGACGACGTGGTCTTCGGGGGGACCACGGCCGGCCGCCCGCCGGAGATACCGGGCATCGACACCACCGTGGGCCTGTTCATCAACACCCTGCCGGTACGGGCCCGCTGGTCGCCCACCGACACCGTCGCCCAGCTGCTCACCCGGCTCCAGGACGCCCAGGCGGCGCTGCTGCCGCACGAGCACCTCAGCCTCTCCGAGGTCCAGAACATCGCCGGAACCCGGACCCTGTTCGACACCCTGACCGTCTTCCAGAACTACCCCGTCGACCTGCTCGACCTGACCTCCACCACCGCGCGGTCGGTGTCCGGGGACCTGGACCTGGCGAGCGTCGGCGGCCGGGACGCCGCGCACTACCCGCTGACGTTCACCGCGATGGCCGAGCGCTTCCGGCTCACCTACCGCCCCGACCTGTTCACCCGCGCCGACGCGGAACTCCTGGCCCGCCGTCTGGTCAAGGTCCTCGGACAGCTGGCCGCCGACCCCGGCGCTCGCCTCGGCAGCCTCGACGTGCTGGTCGACGGCGAACGCGACCGGCTCCTGCACGGCGTGAACACCGGCGCCCCGGGAGCCGCGCCGACAACCGTCCCCGCCGCCTTCGCGCGGACCGTGCGGCAGTACGCGCACGAGACAGCGGTGATCTCCGCCGCGGGCTCCCTCACGTACGGCGAACTGGACGCGCGGGCGAATCGATTCGCCCGCTACCTGCACAGCAGGGGAGTGGCACTGGGCGACCGGGTGGGCGTCACACTGCCCCGCTCGGCGGAGCTGATCGTCGTGCTCCTCGGCATCGCGAAGGCGGGCGCGGTGTTCGTGCCGGTGGACACCTCGTACCCGGCGGAGCGGGTGCGGTTCCTGCTGGAGGACTCGGCACCGGCGCTGGTGGTGAGCGGCACCGAAGTGGACGACGCGCTACGGGACTTCCCGGCCGAACCGCTGCCGGTGGACGTCGCACCGGAGTCCGGCCTGTACGTGATGTACACCTCGGGTTCGACCGGCGTGCCCAAGGGGGTCGTGGCGACGCACGGCGGTGTCGCCGCCCTGGCGCTGGATTCCTGCTGGGACGACATCGGCACCGGGCGCGTCCTGTTCCATGCGCCGCATGCCTTCGACGCGTCGACGTTCGAGCTGTGGGTGCCGCTGCTGAACGGCGGGTGCGTGGTCGTGGCACCGGAGGCGGACATCGACGGCCACACCCTGGCCCGCCTCATCGACACGTACGCGCTCACGGCCGTACACGTCACAGCGGGCCTCTTCCGCGTACTCGCCCAGGAGACCCCCGCCTGCTTCGCCGACCTCCGGCACGTCCTGACCGGCGGCGACGTCGTACCGGCCGACGCAGCCGCGAGCGTCCTGGACGCCTGCCCCGGCGTCACGGTGCGCCACCTGTACGGCCCGACGGAAACCACGCTGTGCGCGACGACGTTCGCGATCGCACCGGGCTCGAAGGTTCCGTCCGTACTGCCGATCGGCGGCCCCCGGGACAGTGTGCGGGTATACGTTCTCGACGGCTGTCTGCGTCCGGTTCCGGTGGGTGTGGCCGGTGAACTGTACGTGGCGGGGCGGGGCGTGGCCCGCGAATACCTGGGCCGTCCGTCGCTGACCGCGGAACGCTTTGTGGCGTCCCCGTACGGTGGCGGCCGGATGTACCGCACCGGCGACCTGGTGCGCTGGGACCACGAAGGCCGTCTCGTCTTTCTCGGCCGGGCCGACGACCAGGTGAAGATCCGGGGATTCCGCATCGAGCCCGCCGAAATCGAGGGCGTTCTGACGCAGGTCCCGGGCGTTGACCAGGTGGCGGTCGTCGTACGGGAGGACCAGCCGGGCGACAAGCGGCTGGTGGCGTATGTCGTCGGTAATGCCGTACAGGTGCGGGAATTCGCGGCGGAGCGGTTGCCGGATTACATGGTGCCGTCGGCGGTGGTGGTGCTGGACGAGTTGCCGTTGACGGCCAACGGGAAGGTGGACCGGGCGGCTCTCCCCGCGCCGGACTATGCCGTCTCGGACCGCTCGCCCCGTACGCCGCAGGAGCAGATTCTGTGCCGATTGTTCGCCGAGGTGCTGGGCCTGGAGCAGGTCGGTATCGATGACGGGTTCTTCGACCTCGGCGGGGATTCCCTGTTGGCGACGCGGCTGGCCAGCCGTATCAAGGGGGCCTTGGGTGCGGAGATTTCGGTACGGGTGTTGTTCGAGGCGCCCACGGTTGCCGGGCTGGCGGGGCGGCTGGACGAATTCGAGGCGGTGCGGCCTGTTCTCGTACCGGCGGAGCGGCCCGACCCCATGCCGTTGTCGTTCGGACAGCAGCGCATGTGGTTCCTGCACAGTCTGGAAGGGCCGAGTCCGACCAACAACATTCCCCTCGCTATTCGTCTGACCGGGGTTTTGGACAGCGCGGCGTTGGAGGCGGCCTGGGGCGATGTGGTGGGGCGGCACGAAACCCTCCGTACCCGCTACCCCGACGACGGCGGCAGCGCCCATCAGGAAATCCTGGCCGCCGTACCGGCGCGGATCGATACGGCCGCTGTCCGCGACGAGGCGCTGGACGCCGCCATGGCCGCCGAAGCCGCCCGCGGTTTCCGTCTCGAAACCGAACTGCCCTGGCGCGCCACGCTGTACGAGATATCACCGGCCGAGCATGTCCTGCTGATCATCGTGCACCACATCGCCGCTGACGGCTGGTCCATGGGCGTCCTGATGCGTGACCTGTCCGCCGCCTACACGGCGCGGGCCGAGGGCCGTACGCCCGACTGGGCGCCGCTGCCCGTCCAGTACGCCGACTTCACCCTCTGGCAGCGCGACCTCCTCGACCAGGACACCGAGGACGGCCTCTTCGGTCGGCAGCTCGACTTCTGGACCCATACCCTCGCCGACCTGCCCGAACAGCTGGAGCTGCCCTTCGACCGGCCCCGGCCCGCGACGGCCAGTCACCGGGGCGCGATGCTGCCGTTCACCGTGGACGCCGCCGTGCACCGGCGGTTCCAGGAGATCGCGCGGGAGTGCGACGCGACGCTGTTCATGGTCGCGCAGGCCGCCGTCGTCGCGCTGCTGTCCCGGCTCGGCGGCGCGGAGGACATACCGCTGGGCACGCCCATCGCGGGCCGGACGGACGAGACGCTGGACGGCCTGGTCGGCAACTTCCTCAACACGCTGGTGCTGCGCACCGACGCAGGGGGCAATCCTTCCTTCACCGACCTGGTCCGGCGGGTACGCGAGGCCGACCTCGCCGCCTACGCCCACCAGGACCTGCCCTTCGAGCACCTGGTGGACGTGCTGAACCCGGTCCGTTCCCTGGCCCGGCACCCCCTGTTCCAGGTCGCCTTCGCCCTCCAGAACGCGCCGGACACCGACTTCGCGGTCCCCGGCCTGGGCGCCGAGGTCGTCCCGGTGGGGCTGACCAGCTCGAAGTTCGACCTGTCGGTGGTGCTGCGCGAGCGGCCGGACGGCGGCGGCCTCGACGGGCTGCTGGAGTTCGCCACCGACCTGTTCGACCCGGCCACCGCGCAGGCGCTGACCGAGCGCCTGGTGGCGGTCTTCGGCCGGTTCGCCGACGATGCGCGGGCCCGGGTGGGCGACCTCGATCTTCTGCTGGACGGTGAGCGGGAGCGGCTGGTGTCCGGGGTGAACGTCGGGCCGGCCGGCGCCGGTGCCGCGGGACGGACCGTGCCCGGCCTGTTCGCGCATGCCACGGCCCGCCACCCGGACGCGGCGGCCGTCGTGTCCGGCGCGCTGACCCTCACCTACGGGGAACTCGACGCGCGGGCGAACCGGTTCGCGCACCACCTGCATGCCCAGGGGGTCGGCGCGGGGGACCGGGTGGCGGTGCTGCTGCCCCGGACCGCCGAGCTGGTGACCGTCCTGCTCGGCATCGCCAAGGCGGGCGCCGTGTTCGTGCCGGTGGACACCGCGTATCCGGCAGAGCGGGTGCGGTACCTGCTGGAGGACGCCGCCCCCGCGCTGGTGGTGACCGAGGTGCCGACGGCGGACGTGCTCGACGGCTTCCCCGCGTCGCCGCCCCCGGTACGGGTGTCACCGGACTCTGGCCTGTACGTGATGTACACCTCCGGCTCGACCGGGACGCCCAAGGGTGTCATGGTCACCCACGGCGGTGCGGCGGCGCTCGCGCGCGACGCGTGCTGGGGGGACATCGGGACGGGGCGTGTGTTGTTCCATGCGCCGCATGCCTTCGACGCCTCGGCCTTCGAGCTGTGGGTGCCGCTGCTCGGCGGCGGCTGCGTCGTGGTCGCGCCGGCCGTGGACATGGACGGCGGGACGCTCGCCGGGTTCGTCGCGGAGCACGAGGTGACGGCGGCGCATGTCACGGCCGGGCTGTTCCGGGCGCTGGCGCAGGAGACGCCCGAGTGCTTCGCGGGCCTGCGGCATGTGCTGACCGGCGGCGACGTGGTGCCGCCCGAGGCGGTCGCCCGGGTCGCCGAGGCGTGCCCCGGCGTCACGCTGCACCACCTGTACGGGCCGACCGAGACGACGCTCTGCGCCACCACTCACACCGTCGCGCCCGGTACGCAGACCCCGGTCGTCCTGCCGATCGGCCGCCCGCGCGACGGCACCCGGGTCTACGCCCTGGACCGGTTCCTGCGCCCCGTCCCGGTGGGCATTCCCGGTGAGCTGTACATCGCCGGTGAGGGAGTCGCCCGCGGCTACCTGGGACGGGCCGCGCTGACCGCCGAACGGTTCGTGGCGTGCCCGTACGACGGTGGCGGGCGCATGTACCGCACCGGGGACCTGGTGCGCTGGGACCGGGACGGGAACCTGGTCTTCCTGGGGCGCGCCGACGATCAGGTGAAGGTCCGGGGGTTCCGGATCGAGCTCGCGGAGGTCGAGGCGGTGCTTGCGCGGTGCCCGGGCGTCGAGCAGGTGGCGGTGCTGGCGCGGGAGGACCGGCCGGGCGACAAGCGGCTGGTGGCGTACGTGGTCGGAGACTCCGTACACGTACGGGACTTCGCGGCCGAGCGGCTGCCGGACTACATGGTGCCGTCCGCGACGGTGGTGCTGGACGAGCTGCCGCTGACCGTCAACAGCAAGGTCGACCGGGCCGCCCTGCCCGCTCCCGACTACACGGCGGCATCGGCGGGACGGGCTCCGCGCACCCCGCTGGAGACGCTGTTCTGCCACCTCTTCGCGGAACTCCTCGGCATCGGGGCGCCGGACGACGCCACGGAACCGTCCGTTCCCGTCGCAGCGGACGCGAGCTTCTTCGAACTCGGCGGCGACAGCATCATCTCCCTGCTGCTCGTCGCCCGCGCCGCCAAGGCCGGATACCGGATCACCGCGGCCGAGGTCTTCCAGCACAAGACACCGGAAGCGCTCGCCCTGGTCGCCCAGCCCGTCACGGAGGACGACGTCCGGCACGAGGACGGCGAGGGCGTCGTCCCCCTCACCCCGATCATGCGGGAGCTGGCGGCCCGCGGCGGACCGGACGTGCTGGCCGCCCGCTTCGCACAGTGGACCGTCGTACGGGTCCCCGCGCGGGCCGGGCTCGACCGGCTGACCCGGGCCGTCGAGAAGGCCGTGGACCACCACGCCATGCTGCGGGCCCGCCTGGTCGTCCCGGACGGCGCGGAACCGTACCTCGAAGTCGGCGACGCGGCACCCGTACCGGACCGGGTCCGGCGCGTCGACGCCACGGGGCTGACGGGCGAGGCGTTCGAGGACCTGATCGACGCGGAGGCGCGGGCCACGTCCGGCCGGCTCGACCCGCGCACCGGAACCACCCTGCGGGCGGTCTGGTTCGACCGGGGGAGCGGGCGGTCCGGACGGCTCGTGATCGTCGTGCACCACCTGGTCTTCGACGCGGTCTCCTGGCGCATCCTGCTGCCGGACCTCGCGGCGGCCTGGGCCGAGCCGGACGCGGAGCTCGCGCCGGTCGCGGCCGCGTTCCGTACGTACGCCGGTCGAGCGGCGGCGGCCTACCGGCCACGGCCCGCCGGGCCGGTCCAGGGCACCGAAGGGCAGATGCGGCAGCGCACGTTCACCGTGCCCGCGCGGACGGCCGAAGCGGTGCTGACCACCGTGCCTGCCGCCTTCCACGCCACCACCGGCGACGTGCTGCTCGCCGCGCTCGCCGCGGCCCTCACCGAGGACCGGCCGGGCCCGGTCGTCCTGGACGTGGAAGGGCACGGCCGCGACGGCGACCTGGACCTGTCGCGGACGGTCGGCTGGTTCACCACCCTGCGCCCGGTCCGCCTGGACGCGGGCGTCACCGACCTCGACGAGGTGCGCGCGGGCGGCCCGGCCGCTGACCGGCTGCTCAAACGCGTCAAGGAACAGGCCGCGCAGGCATACGGAGACCTGCCCACCCCCGCGGTCGGATTCAACTACCTGGGCCGGTTCGCCGTCGCGGGCCCGGACACCGGCGACTGGCAGCCGGCCGGCCCCCGCGCCATGGGCGCCGACGCCGACCCGCAGCTGCCCGCCCTGCACGCGCTGGAGTTCGGCGGCCTGGTCCGCGACGGCGACACCGGCCCGGAGCTGGTGCTGCTGGTGTCGTGGCTGGACGGGGTCCTGACCGAGAACGGGGCCGAGCACCTGGCGGACCGCTGGACCGCCCTGCTGGCCGGGCTGGCCGCGCTCGGCGAGGCCCCGCACGCGGGCGGCCTGACCCCCTCGGACCTGCCGCTGGTCGACCTGACGCTCGGCCAGCTGGAGGCCCTGGAGGACGACTTCAACGAAATACCCGGTACGGGAGGTATGCCGTGGAACGCCGCATAGAAGATGTGTGGCCGCTGACGCCGCTCCAGGAGGGACTGCTCTTCCACTCCCTCTTCGACGAGCGGGCCGAGGACGCCTACGTGGTCCAGGACGCCGTGGACATCGAAGGCGACCTCGACGCGGCCGCGCTGCGCGCCTCCTGGCAGGCGCTGGTGGCCCGGCACGCCACCCTGCGGGCCTGCTTCCGCCAGCCGCCGGGCCTCGAACAGCCCGTCCAGGTCATCCCGGCCCGGGTGGAACTGCCCTGGCGGGACGCCGACCTGAGCGACCGGCCGCCCGAAGCCGCCCTCGCGGAGGCGGAACGGCTGGCCCACGAGGACCGCGTACGGCGCTTCGACCTGGCCGTACCGCCGCTGCTCCGGCTGATGCTGCTGCGCCTCGGCCCGGACCGGCACCGGCTGATCTGCACGAACCACCACATCCTGATGGACGGCTGGTCACTGCCCACGCTCCAGCACGAACTGTGGACCCTCTACGAGGCGGGCGGCGACCCGTCCGGCCTGCCGCCCGTACCGCCCTACCGCGACTACCTCGGCTGGCTGGCCGCCCAGGACAAGGAAGCGTCCCGGGCCGCGTGGCGGGCCGACCTCGCCGGGCTGCGCGAACCGACGCTGCTGGCACCGTCGGCGAGCCGCCCGGCGCCGTCCGCCGGACACGAACAGGTCTCCGCCAAACTCGACCGGACCGCCACCGAAGCGCTCACCGAACTGGCCCGCCGCTCCGGCCTGACCCCCAACACCTTCGTCCAGGGCGCCTGGGCGCTCCTCCTAGGCCGCCTGCTGGGCCGGGACGACGTGGTGTTCGGCGCGACGGTCGCGGCCCGCCCCGCCGAACTGCGCGGCGTGGAGAGCATGCTCGGGCTGTTCATCAACACCATTCCCGTGCGGGTGCCCCTGACGGCCGACCGGCCGGTGGCCGAACTGCTCACCGACGTGCAGACCCGGCAGGGCGCCCTGATCTCCCACCAGTACCTGGGGCTCAGCGAGATCCAGCGCGCGGGCGGGCCCGGAGCGGAGTTCGACAGCCTGCTGGTCTACGAGAGCTTCCCGCGTGGCCCCCTGGCGGAGGAGGAGGGGCCGCCGCTGAAGCTCACTCCCGTACGCGCCCACAACGTCAGCCACTACCCGCTCAGCCTGGCCGCTTTCCCGGGCCCCGAGCTGCTGTTCCTGCTCACCCACCGCCCGGAGCTGATCGACCGCCGCAGTGCGGAACTCCTGGCCGCCCGATTCATCAGCATTCTTGGTCAGCTCGCGGCCGACCCGGACATCAAGGCCGGTGACATCGACATCCTCGTCGACGGCGAGGCCGACCGGCTTCTGCATGGCGTCAACACCGGCGCCGCGGGCCCCGCGCCCACGACCGTCCCGGAACTGTTCGCGCGGATCGTACGGCAGCACGCGGACGACATCGCGCTGGTCTCCGGCGGGACGACCCTGACATACGCCTGCCTGGACGCGCGGGCCAACCAGGTCGCCCGGCACCTGCATGCCGCCGGCACCCGGCCGGGGGACCGGGTGGTGGTCACCCTCGCCCGCTCGCCCGAACTCGTCGTCGCGCTGCTCGGCACAGCCAAGGCCGGGGCGGTGGCCGTACCGGTGGACACCGCCCTGCCCGCCAAGCGGGTACGGGCCCTGCTCGACGACGCCGCGCCCGCCGCCGTCCTGACGGAGGCCGACATCGAGGACGCCCTGCGCAAGCGTGCCGACACCCCGTTCACGACCACCGTCGCGCCGGACTTCGGCCTGTACGTGATGTACACCTCCGGCTCGACCGGCGAGCCCAAGGGCGTCGTCGCCACCCACGGCAACGTCACCGCCCTCGCCCGCGACGCCTGCTGGGACGGCATCGCCACCGGACGCGTCCTCTTCCACGCCCCGCACACCTTCGACGCCTCCACCCTCGAACTGTGGGTCCCGCTCCTCAACGGCGGGCGGGTGGTGATCGCGCCACCGGACGACCTCACCGCGAAGGCGCTGGCCCGCCTGGTCACCGACCACGGGCTGACGGCCGTGCACCTGACGGCCGGGCTCTTCCGCGTCCTCGCGCAGGAGACGCCCGAGTGCCTCGCCGGTCTGCGGCACGTCCTGACCGGGGGCGACGCGGTACCGGCCGAGGCCGTCGCGAGCGTCCGGGACGCCTGCCCCGGCCTCACCGTCAGCCACCTGTACGGGCCGACGGAGACCACCCTGTGCGCCACCACCTTCGCCGTCGGCCCCGGCGCACCGGCCCCGGCGGTCCTCCCGATCGGCGGCCCGCGCGACGCGGTGCGGGTCTACGTCCTGGACGCCGCGCTCCGCCCGGTCCCGCCCGAGGTCACGGGGGAGTTGTATATCTCCGGGCAGGGCGTCGCCCGCGGCTACCTCGGCCGTCCGGCACCGACCGCCGAACGGTTCGTGGCGTGCCCGTACGAGGGCGGCGCCCGGATGTACCGCACCGGCGACCTGGTCCGCTGGAACCACGACGGGCAACTGCTCTTCCTGGGGCGGGCCGACGACCAGGTCAAGATCCGGGGCTTTCGGATCGAGCCGGCCGAGATCGAGGCCGTCCTCGCCCGCTGCCCCGGGGTGACGCAGGTCGCGGTACTGGCCAGGGAGGACCGGCCGGGCGAAAAACGGCTGGTCGCGTACGTCGTGGGGGACGCGGCGGGCGTACGGGACTTCGCCGCCGAGCGGCTGCCCGACTACATGGTGCCGTCCGCGACGGTGGTACTGGACGCGCTGCCGCTGACCGTCAACAGCAAGGTCGACCGGGCCGCCCTGCCCGCCCCGGACCTCCCGGCCGGATACCGCGGCCGCGGCCCGAACTCGCCCGTGGAGGAGATCCTGTGCTCCCTGTTCGCCGAGATCCTGGGCGTCGCCCGGGTCGGCGCGGAGGACGGGTTCTTCGACCTCGGCGGCGACTCGCTGCTGGCGGTCCGGCTCGTCGGACGCGTCCAGGCCGTCCTCGGCAAGGACCTGGAAGTGCGCGAGCTGTTCGAGGCGCCGTCCCCGGCCGACCTGGCCCTCCGCCTGGCCGACGCCGCCGAGCAGCCCGTACCGGCCACGGGACCGCGCCCCGACACCATCCCGCTGACACCCGGTCAGCGCTCGATGCTCTCCGGCGAGAGCCGGTACAACATCCCGCTGACGGTACGGCTCGGCGGCCCGCTGCGGCCCCACGCCCTGGAAGCGGCCTGGAACGACGTACTCGCCCGCCACGAATCCCTGCGCACCCGCTTCATCGAGACGGCCGGGCAGGTGATCACCGAGCCCGCCCCGGTGGCCCTTCCCGTCGTACCCGTGACCGAGGACGAGCTGACCGCCGCCCTGGACACGGCCCACGCCCGCCCCTTCGACCTCGCCGCCGGACCGCCCTGCCGGGCCACCCTCTTCGCTCTCGCACCCGACGACCACGTGCTCCAGATCGTGGTGCACCACATCGCCGCTGACGGCTGGTCCACCGGGCTGATCGCCCGTGACCTGTCCATCGCGTACGCCGCACGCGCGGCCGGCGGCGAACCCGGGTGGGCGCCGCTGCCCCTCCAGTACGCCGACTTCGCCGTACGCCAGCACGAGCAGCTGGCCCGCCTCGACGACCCGGACAGCCCGTTCGGCCGCCGCCTCGCGTACTGGACCCGCGTCCTCGCCGACCTGCCGGAGCGGCCCCTGCTGGCCCCGGTCCGGACACCGCCGGACCCGCCCACCGGCGAGGGCGGCCAGGTCACCTTCGTGGTGGACGAGGCCGGGCACCGGGCCCTGCTGGAGACCGCGCGGCGCGAGCGGGCCACCCTGTTCATGGTGCTGCGGGCGGCCGTCGCCGCCCTGTGGGCGCGGCGCGGCGCCGAGAGCGTCCCGATGGGCACCGTCTCCGCCGGGCGTGCCGACGACGCGACGAGCGATGTGGTCGGCCTGTTCGCCAACCATCTGGTGCTGCGCGCCGACGCGGGCGGCGACCCGGCGTTCGCCGAACTCGTCCGCCGGGTACGCAAGGCCGACCTCGCCGCGTACGCCCACGAGGACCTGCCGTCCCAGCCCGTCGAGGAGCGCCTCGGACGCCGGCCCTTCCAGATGATCATCGGCATGGAGAACCTGCCGGAAGTGCCCTGGGACCTGCCCGGCCTCACGGCCCGGCCGCTCCGGCCCGCCCACCGCAACCGCGGCGCGGCCCGCAGCGAACTGGCCGTCACTCTGCGCGAGTTGAGGTCGGACGGCGGCAGCCCGGCCGGCGTCGAGGGCGTCATCTGGTACAGCGCCGACCTGTACGAACGGCCGGCCGTGGAGACGCTCGCCGCCCAGCTGACCCGCGTACTGCGACAGGTCGCGGCGGAACCCGGGGCGAAACTCGGCCGCCTCCGGATCGACCCGCCCACGGCGGCGGACGGCCGCCCGCACCGGGACGCGAGCCCGGCGCCATGACCCATTCCACCGCAACACGTCCCGCACCGAGCGGGCGGCGACAACAGGAAGGTGCCCGGATGTCCGGCAATCTGGCGATCCACGCCGACGGCCTGCGCAAGAGCTATCCAGGGCCGGGCGGCGCGGTGGAGGCCGTGCGCGGCCTCTCCCTGAGCGTGCCGAAAGGAGAGTTCTTCGGACTGCTCGGCCCCAACGGCGCCGGCAAGTCCACCACCATCGGCATGCTCACGACCATGGTCCGTCCCTCGGCGGGCCACGCCGGGATCTGCGGCCTGGACGTGGCCGCCGACCCGGTGGCGGTCAAACGGCGCATCGGCGTGGTGGCGCAGGACAACACCCTCGACATCGAGCTGACCGTGGCCGAGAACCTGGAGTTCCGCGGCCGGTACTTCGGCCTCGGCCGCCGCGCCGCCCGCGCCAGGGCACAGGACCTCCTCGCGCTCTTCGGCCTGACCGACCGCGGCCGGGCCCGCGTCTTCGAACTCTCCGGCGGACAGCTCAAACGCGTCATGATCGCGCGGGCCCTGGTCCACCGCCCCGACGTGCTCTTCCTCGACGAGCCCACGGCCGGCCTCGACCCGCAGTCCCGCCTCCACCTGTGGGACATCCTGCGCGGACTCCAGGCCGACGGGCAGACGATCCTGCTCACGACGCACCACATGGAAGAGGCCGAGACACTGTGCGACCGGCTGGCCGTGATCGACCACGGCCGGGTACTGGCCTGCGACAGCGCCAAGGCGCTGCGCGACTCGATCGGCGCCGAGACCGTCGTCACCGTCGTCCACGAAGGCGGCGACTTCGACCTCGCCGCGGTGCGCGCGATGGCGCGCGCCGACCGGGTGGAGGCCGCGGACGGACAGGTACGGGTCTTCGCCAAGGACGCCGACGGCGTGCTCAGCGACCTGGTCGCGCTGGCCGCCAAGGCCGGGCTCACCGTCCTCGACGCGTCCCAGATCAGCCCCAGCCTGGAAACCGTGTTCCTGACGCTGACCGGACGGGAGTTCCGCGAATGACCACCACCGTACTGACGAAGGCGCCCGCCGTCCGCAGCCGGGCCCTGCACACCTTCGCGGCCATGATGGCGCGCGACGCCCGGGTGCTGCGCCGCAACTTCGTGATGAGCGCCGTACGCATCGTCATCCAGCCGCTGCTGTTCGTCTTCGTCTTCGCCTATGTGCTGCCGAAGGTGGGCGGCGGCGGGGCCGGGCCCGGGGGAGAGGCGTTCTCCACCATCATGGTGCCCGGCCTGGTGGGCTCCTCCATGGTCCTCCAGGCGATGGCCGCGGTGACCTTCCCCCTGGTCATGGAGCTGTCCGGGCCCGGCGCCATCGAGGACCGGGCGCTCGCTCCGGTCTCGGTCCGGGTGCTCGGACTCCAGAAGATCCTCTCCGCCGTCGTCGAGGGCCTGGTGGCGGGCGTCCTCGTCTTCCCCGTCGTGCTGCTGGTGCACGCCCAGGGGCAGGGCCCCGCGGTGTCGGTCGCCAACTGGCCGATGCTCGTCTTCGTCCTGCTCGCGGGCGCGGTGCTGGCCGCCGCGATCGGCATGTACCTGGCCACCCGGATCGACCCGCGCCAGATCCAGGTGCTGTTCACCCTGGTGATGTTCCCCGCGATGATGCTCGGCTGCGTCTACTTCCCGTGGTCGTCGCTGGACGGCACGCCCTGGCTGCAGATCGCCGTGCTCTTCAACCCGATGGTCTACATGAACGAGGGGCTTCGGGCCGTCCTCACACCCCAGGTCGGCCACATGCCGACGTGGGCCTTCGTCACGGCCCTGGCCGTGGGCGCGGCCGGGTTCGTATGGCTCGCCATGCGGTCGTTCGCCCGCCGCGTCACGCAGTGACACGGACACCGGCAGGCGCTTTTCCCGGCGCCGCACGTCCGGCCCGCGCCACGTACCGGCAATTCCCTCCCGCAACCGAAAAGGAGACCACCATGTCCGCTTCCCACGAGAACCACACACCCGAGGCCCGCGTTCCGGCTCCGCCGCAGCCGGCCGCACCCGAGGCACCCGCCCCGCCGCCGGCCCCTTCGGTACCCGGCACCCCGGCCGCGCCGTCGGCTCCCGTCGCACCGCGGCCGGCCCGGCCGAAGTCCTCGACGGCCGAGGTACCGCCGCCGTTCGACGCCCCGGAAGCCCCGCCGGCTCCCGAGGCGCCCGCCCCGCCGGAGATCCGGCACCCGTAACCGGTACGGGACCCACGCGGACCGCGGGTCGTCGCCCGCCGCCGTCCACCGCGCCGAATGGGACCACGGGAACCGGGAACCCGGCCGGCATGGGATTGCTCACGCGCATGGAAAAGACGGTGGAGCACTGGGAAAGTGCGCTGGTCGACAAGGTGCTCGGAAACGACCCGGTCGAGCTGTGCGACGACCTGCGACGCGAGTGCGACGGCCACGCCGTGGTGGCCGCCCACGACCGGGTGCTCGTCCCCAACGCCTACAAAGTGGAACTCGCCCCCGCCGTACACGAACAGCTCGGCGAGCGGGAAGCACAGATCGGCCAGGAGCTGACCGACGTACTGGCCCGGCACGCCGCGGAACACCGCTACGAATGGGCCGGCCCGCTCACCGTCCACGTGACCCGGGCCGAGAAACCTCTCGACGGCCGCTACCGCATATCCAGCCAGGCCATGCCCAACATTCCGGCGGACGCGTTCAGCGGGACGCCTCCGGCGGCACCGCGGACGACGGCGTCCGGGACGTGAAGTCGGCAGGAGGGACGGACCTGTGAAGGGATTTGCCACGATCTGTCCAACTTAACGGCCCTTGCGGGCGAATGCCCCAACATGCCGCCTTGCTCCCTCCCTTGGCGTGACCTGGTGTCACGTCCGTCACCTGCGACGACTGTTTTTGATCTGTGAGGAATGACCGGTGCCGAACGGGGAACCCGGTCCTACGCATCGTCGTCGACACTCAGGAAAGGGCGAGTCATGACAACGGCAGCAGTGCGGACTGTGGAGCTCGACCAGACGACCGGCACCGACCGGCCGGCGAGCGGGGCAGCGGGCGTTGCCGAGGGACTGCCGTGGGTCGAGGACGCGGGCAAGATCGCCCCCAAGGACGCACGCGAGCTGTCGAAGCTGTTCTTCGACCGGCTCCAGGTCCTCGAAGAGGGCACGCACGAATACCAGTACGCGCGCAATACGCTCATCGAGATGAATCTGTCGCTGGTGCGGTTCGCCGCCGGCCGTTTCCGCAACCGCGGCAGCGGCGAGATGGAAGACATCATCCAGGTCGGCACGATCGGCCTCATCAAGGCCATCGACCGCTTCGACCTCTCCCGCGAGGTGGAATTCACCTCCTTCGCGGTCCCGTACATCGTCGGTGAGATCAAGCGCTTCTTCCGCGACACCAGCTGGGCGGTGCACGTGCCGCGCCGCCTCCAGGAACTGCGGGTCGAAATCGCCAAGGCCAAGGAAGAGCTCGCCGGCACCCTCGACCGCGACCCCACGGTCAAGGACCTGGCCACCCATTTGAAGATCACCGAGGAAGAGGTCCTGGACGGCCTCATCGCCGCCAACGGCTACGCCGCCGGCTCCCTGGACTCGCCCAACGAGCAGTCCGACGACGGCCCGGCCAACGGCAAGGCCCGTACCGTCGCCGACACCATGGGCGATACCGACCCGGCCATGGAGACCGTCGAGAACCTGCACGCCCTCGCCCCGCTCATCCAGGAACTGGACGACCGGGAGCGCCAGATCATCGAAATGCGGTTCGGCCAGGAAATGACGCAGTCGAAGATAGGGGAGGCGCTCGGCATTTCCCAGATGCACGTTTCCCGGCTGCTGGCCCGTACCCTCCGCAAGTTGCGTACCGGCCTGTGCGTCGAAGCCTGACGGGTTTCCCGTAGCCGATATTCCTACGACGAGAAGAGGACGACACGTGCTGATGGCCCACCCCGCGGTCCTGCGGGATCTTGTCGAGCGCTACGAGACCGCGCGGGCCCACCACGCGGAGCAGGGCAGCGACGCATCGCGCCGGCGGCTGGAGGACGTGACCTACACACTGTGCGTCTCCACCGGCACCCGCAGGCCCGAGGACGCGCTTGCCGTCGCCCGGCAGCAGCTCGCGACCGCGCCCCGCGCGGCGGACACCGTGCGCCGGGTGAAGAACGCGGCACCGGTGGCCGGTACCGAGGTGCAGCTGACCGCCTGAGCACGATGATGCTTGCGCTCCCCCTTCCGGACCGCCGGGAGGGGGAGCGGCCGTTGCTCGCCTAGGCGAGCAACGCCTTCTTGAGCGCCTCGCCGAATCCCACGGAATGCGTGTTCAGGCCGACATGCCCGCCGGGGAAGTGCCGGAGCTCCGTACCGAACCGCTCGGCCATGAGCGCGGCCGGACGGTACGGCAGCTCGCCGCGCGAGTCCTGCCCGCAGGCCAGTACGAGCCGGTCGGACAGCGACGCGAGGCGGTCGAGGTCCGGGACGTACGACATGAAGGCGGGCACGATGCGGCTGATGAAGAACGGCAGGCCGGCCAGTGTTTGTTCGGCGCGCGCCGCCGCCTCCGGCGGAAGTTCGGGCGCGGGCGCCGGCTCGGCGGTGTCATCGTCCTTCTTGAGGCCCGCGGCGAACACCGCCATGGCCGGCATCAGCCCCTGCGTACGGAACGTCTCCTGTACGCGCGCGATGAGCGCGCGGTGCTCGGACGTGTCCGGCAGGACCTCCACCACCGGCGGCTCGTGCGCCACAACGCGTTCGACGCGTTCGGGGTGGGCGGTCAGCAGGTGCAGGGCGGCGATCGCGCCCGAACTGGAACCGAAGACCCGGGCGGGCTCACCCGGCGACAGCAACTCCAGCAGCCGGAACGCGTCCTCCGCGTGTTCCGCCACCCGCTGCTCGGCGCCGGGGTCGTCCAGCGGGCTCCGGGACAGACCGCGCGGATCGTAGGCCGCGACGGTGTACGTGGCGGCCAGCTCGTCGGCTATGCCGTCGAAGGAGGCCGCGCCGCCCGTCCCGCCGGGGATCAGCAGCAGGAGCGGTCCCCGGCCGCGCACTTCGTAGTGCAGGGTCGCGCCGCTCACGCGCAGTCTGCCGATGGTCGGGTCGGTCATGAGGAGTCTCCTTCTCGGGATGGGGGCCAGTGCTCCAGGAGGGTGTGCAGGGCGTCGAGGGCGCGGTCCCAGGAACGCTGCGGCGAGCGCGCGTGCGCGAAACCACCGGCGGCCTCCAGGGCGACAAAGCCATGGAACGTGCTGCGCAACAGCCGCACCGCGTCGGTCAGGTCCGGCTCCGCCAGGCCGTAGCCGCGCAGCATGCCGTACGTCAGCTCGACCGCGCGCCGCGGGCCGGGTGCCTTCGCGGCCAGCTCGGGATCGATGTCGATCGGGATCTGCGTCGCCGTGTAGCGGCCCGGGTGCCGGTGGGCGTACTCCCGCCAGGCGTTGGCGAACGCGACGAGCGCCTCCTTGCCCGCGCGCCCGGCGGTCGCTTCCGCGATACGGATCGTCTTCTCGTCCGCCGCCAGCAGCGCGATCCGCCCGCGCAGATCCTCCAGCCCGCGGACGTGCGAGTACAGGCTCGCGTCCTTCACGCCGAGCCGCCGCGCCAGCCGCGCCATGCTCAGCTGGTCGAGCCCGATCTCGTCCGCCAGCTCGGCCCCCGCCCGCGTCACCCGCTCCGCCGTCAGCCCGGCCCGCGCCATGTGCCCTCCGTACGTTCTTGTATGCCTAGGGGTATTAGTTTTAACCTAGGAGCCCTAGGAACGGCAAACGAAAAAGCGCCGCACCCCACCGGGAGGCGGAATGCGGCGTTCGGAACGAAGAAAGTGTCCCTAGGCGGGGACCGGCTGCGGCGTGCCGCGGTTGGCGCCTTCCTTCAGGACGAGGTCGAGCAGCCCGGGGAAGCGGCGCTCCAACTCGTCCGCGCGCAGGGAGTTGACCCGGCGGGTGCCTTCGTCCCGCTGGCTGATGACGCCCGCCTCGCGCAGCACGCGCAGATGGCGGCTGAGCGCGGACTTGGCGATGGGCAGGTCGAAGGTGCCGCAGGGCACCGCCGACTCGTCGGCGAGCCTGAGGACGATGCTCAGCCGGACCGGGTCGGTGAGCGCGTTCATGACGGCGAACAGGTCGAAGTCCCGCTCGTCGGGGTGGAGCAGCGGGGAGGACGTACGGCTGGCCATGCGCCCAGTATCCCTCACCCGCGGTCGGCGCCGAAGAAGCCCATGTTCACTTTCATGCGAACATGGGCTACTGTCATGATCGCTCGCCCCGGCGCGGCAGGCGGCCCGCCGCCGCGCCACCCACCACCCGCCGAAAGGACTTCGCCATGCCCTCCCACACCCCCTCCGCCCCCATCGGCGTCGGCATCATCGGCCTCAGCGCCTCCCGTGGCTGGGCTGCCCGCGCCCATCTGCCCGCGCTCGCCGCCGTACCGGGCTTCGAGGTCCGCGCCCTGTCCGCCAGCACGCCGGAGTCGGCGCGGGCCGCGGGGGAGAAGTACGGCATCCCGCTCGCCTTCGGCAGCGCCGAAGAACTCGTACGGCGCGACGAGGTGGACCTCGTGGTCGTCGCCGTCAAGGTCCCGCACCACCGCGAACTGGCCCTGACCGCCCTCGAAGCCGGCAAGATGGTGCTCAGCGAATGGCCGCTGGGCAACGGCCTCGCGGAGGCCGAGGAGCTGGCCGCCGTCGCCGAGGCCAAGGGTATCCGCACCTTCGTCGGCCTCCAGGCCCGCTCCGCGCCCCAGATCCGGTACGTACGCGACCTGATCGCCGACGGCTACGTGGGCGAGGTCCTGTCCACCAGCGTCATCGCCTCCGGCCGCGGCTGGGGAGCGGAGTTCGAGCCGGGCGGCGCCTACCTCCTCGACCGCACCAACGGTGCCTCCCTGCTCACCATTCCCTTCGGTCACACCATCGACGCCGTGACCATGGCGCTCGGCGAGTTCACCGACCTCGACGCCACACTGGCGACCCGCCGTCCGAAGGTGCGCAACCAGGTGACCGGGGAGCAGGCGCGGATGGACGTGCCGGACCAGATCGCCGTCAACGGCGTACTCGAAGGCGGCGCGGTGGCCTCGGTCCACTTCCGCGGCGGCCTGTCCCGCGCCACCAACTTCCACTGGGAGATCAACGGCACCGAAGGCGACCTGCTGCTCACCGGGGACTCCGGTCACCTGCAGTTCGGCCAGGTGACCGTGCGCGGCGCCCGTGGCGAGGACGCCGCGCTCGCCGAACTGCCGGTCCCCGCCGCGTACTCCACGCTGCCCGCACTCGCCGGCCGCGGCACGGAGATGGCGTACACCGTGGCCCACGCCTACGAGCAGATCCGCGCCGACCTCGCGGACGGCACCCACCACGTGCCGGACTTCGCCCACGCCGTACGCCGCCACCGGCTGCTCGACCGCATCGAGCGCGCCGCCGGATTCTGAGGGGGCCCTACGAAGTCCGGCAGTGATCAGCGGCTCTCCAGCCTCCACCACTGGCCCGCACGGTCCCGGTCCTCCCACTGCTGGACGTTGGCCCCCGGCTCCGCGCTGTCGTCCGCGACCTCCAGCAGCAGACCGCTGGCGTAGTTGGTCAGCGTGAAGGTGCCGGGCGCGTCCACATGCTGCTCCAGCAGCCATTCCTGCGCGCCGTAGTTGTTGGCCTTCCACTGCTGGACGTTGGCGCCGTTCTCGGTGGAGGCGCCGGTGACGTCCAGGCGCTTGCCGCTGCCCACGTTGGTCAGGTGCCGCAGCCCGCTGCCCGGGTGGACCTCGGTGATCCGCCACAACTGCCCCGGCGAGCCGTCGTCCTTCCCCTGCCGCACGTTCGCCCCACTGCCCTTGCGGCCGTCCTCGACCTCCAGCAGCAGCCCGCTGCCCACATTCCGCACCACATACGCCCCGTCACCAACCGCCGCGAGCCCCTCCGCGCCACTCACGCCCCGCCCCTTCACTGGTCGAGGCGGCTCCACCGCCGCCAAGTCGCTCAAGTGTACGAAAAGCCCTGTGGCGGCCGTGACTGACGCGCCGAAAGACGAGTCGTGCGGCGATGCGCGCCGCAGGTCCGGGGCCCTCCGGGAAGACCGCTCGAAAACGGTCATGGCATAGCCCCTGCGTTGACTGGCCCGGAGCCAATATACTCGGCAGGGCTTCGGGAGCCCGTCCCGCACGGGACGGCCCCCGGTCGAGGCTGCCTGGGTCGGGTGATGCGGGGGATCGCCCGACCCAGGCCGGCCGCGATCCGGCCGCTCCTCCCGGCCCGCGTACGCGGGTGGTGGGGGGAAGGGAGGAGCGGCAGGCGGAAACGGCGCCGGGTCTGGGGGGCTTGGTGCCGTTTTCCTTGCGCGCGTGCATGCGGGCGGGCCGTGTTGGGGCGCCGTCACTCATCGAGCGTGATCGCGTCCTTCGCCGCGTCGAGGGCCGCTTCTCCGGCGGCGCCCGACATATCTTCCGTGGCCAGGGCCTGATTGCGGGCCACGTACGGCCGCATCCGCTGCTCGTAGCGGGCGAACGCCGTACTGTACTCCCCGTTCGCCCGGCCCAGTTCCGCCGCCAGAACGTACGCGCCCACCAGTGCGAGGCTGGTGCCCTGGCCGGACAGCGGCGAAGCGCAGTACCCCGCGTCGCCGACCAGCGCGACCCTGTCGTCCGCCCAGCGGTCCAGTTGGATCTGGGCCATCGCGTCGCAGTGGAAGTCGGGCGCCTCGCGCATGGCCTTCAGCAGGCGGGGTGTCTCCCAGCCCAGGTGAGCCAGCCGCTCGGCCATCACCGCCCGCTGCCGGGCCGTGTCCCGGTGGTCGAGGCCGATGGGCTCCGACCGGAATCCGACGGTGGCCCGGACCTCGGTGTTGCCGCGCGCCGGATAGACGCACAGGCTCGCGCGGTCGGCGTCCTGGACCCATATCTGCCAGTCCTCCAGGCCGAGGAAGTTGTCCGTCGCAAACACGGCGACATAGGCCCCGAGATGACGGATGAACCGCTCTTCGGGCCCGAAGGCCAGAGCGCGCACCTTCGAGTGCAGTCCGTCGGCCCCGACCACCAGGTCGAAGTCCCGGGGTTCGGTGCGTTCGAAGGTCACGCGGATACCGTCCGGACGCTGGTCGAGGGCGGCGATCGAGTCCCCGAAGACGTACTCGACCCCGTCCCGGGCCCGCTCGTACAGCAGCCCCGTCAGATCGTCACGGAGCAGTTCGATGTCGTCACCGTCCAGCCGGCCGCCGCTGAGCGTCATCTCCGTCGAGCGCCACAGCTCGTTGCCGTCCGCGTCGAGCATCGACATCCCGCGCATCCGGGTGCGCGCCGCACGCGCTGCCGCCAGCAGGTCCATGCGGTCCAGGACATCGAGCGCCGCGCCGCGCACGTCGATCGCCTGCCCGCCGGGCCGTATGGCCGGGGCCCGCTCGACCACCGTCGGCGCGAAGCCGTGGCGGCGCAGCCAGTGGGCGAGGGCGAGCCCGGCGACGCTCGCGCCGGAGACGAGCACGGTCCGGGCGTGCGCGGGGTGTGGGGAAACGGTCTGCATCATGACTCCTCTGTACGGTGTACGCGCTGAATGTACGCCGTACGCGCAGCCTCGCCAAGTGGCTGACCAGCAGCATTAGTTGCTGCTGTACTAGCTCAGAAGCAGCCGTTCGCGGCCTCCTCCCTGCTAGGGTCTGTACTAGTACAGCCGACCTGTGCAGCTGAACATATGGCCGTGTATGGAGGAACACACCGGTGACCGCACACCGCACCCCGCCCTACCAGCGCATCGTCAACGACATCCGGCAGCGCATCGCAGAGGGTGAGCTGGCCCCCGGGGACCGGATTCCGTCGACCCGGCAGATCGCCCGGGAGTGGAACGTCGCCCTCGCCACCGCGACCAAGGCACTGACCGTTCTGCGGCAGGAGGGGACGGTGCACACCCGAGCACGCGTCGGCACCGTGGTGGCGCCTGTCCGGGAAGCCTCCGGCGCGGCCCGGCACACCGCCAAGGCACCCGGAGCCGAGCGCGAGTTGAGCCGTGACGGCGTGGTGCGCGCGGCCATTGCCATCGCCGACGCGGAAGGACTCGCCGCACTGTCCATGCGGAGCGTCGCCGCGCGCCTGGGAACCGCCGCCATGTCGCCGTACCGCTATGTGAACGGCAAGGACAACCTGGTGCTGCTGATGGCCGACACGGTGTTCGGGGAACTGCCACGCCCGGCCGAGGATCCGGCCGACTGGCGGGCCCGGCTGGAGGCCGGCGCCCGGGCGATGTGGGCGCTGCACCGGAAACATCCCTGGCTGGCCCAGACCGGGCCGCTCACCAGACCGCTGCTGCTGCCCAACATGCTCGCCTACTCCGAGTGGATGCTCAGCGCCCTCGACGGACACGGCCTCGACCCGGCGACCATGCTCGACATCAACGTACTGCTGTACGCGCATGTGCAGGGCCTGGCCGTCCACCTGGAACGCGAGGCGCAGGCCCAGGGGGCAACGGGGCTCTCGGACGAGCAGTGGCTCGACACCCAGACCGCCGTGCTCACCCGGCTGATCGCTTCCGGCGCCTACCCGACCTTCGCGCGGGTCGTCGAGGGCTGCGGTCCGGCCGGATACGACCTGGATCTCGACGCCCTCTTCGAACTCGGGCTGCGGTCACACCTCGACGGCCTGTCGTTGCTCATCGAAGCCGGCCGCACCAACCGCCGCCTCACCCCGTAAAAGCCCCCACCACACACCCCGCCCCCTCAAGACGCAGCAACTGTTCCTTGCGCTGCAGCCCGCCCGCGTACCCGGTGAGGGTGCCGTTGGCGCCGATGACGCGGTGGCAAGGGCGGACGACCAGCAGCGGGTTGCGGCCGATGGCGGTGCCCACGGCGCGGACCGCGGCGCGCGGGGCGCCGATGCGGGCCGCGATGTCGCCATAGGTGAAGGTCTCGCCGTACGGGATCGCCTCCAGGGCCTGCCAGACGCGCTGCTGGAAGGGGGTGCCGCCGGGGACGTACTCGATGTCGAAGCGGGTGCGTGTGCCCTCGAAATAGGCGGTGAGCTGGGTGGCGATCTCCGTGAAGGCCGCCGGGGCGTGGGTCCACCCGGGGCCGACCGTGGCGCCGCCCTTCTGGTCCGGTACGGACAGGGAGGCCAGTGCCGTGCCGCCGGGCGCGGTGGCGGACGGCTCACCCACCAGCAGCAGGTCGCCGAGCGGGCTGGCGAGTGTGGTGTGGACCGTCGTGGCCGTCATGGTCCGGCCCCTTTCTCTGTGCTCTCGTGCCGTTCACCGGCTCATCCGTCACCTTCCACTGTGCGGCCGCGCGGGCGCCGCGGCTGGCGGGAATCGGACGTCGCGTCCCCGCCGGTGCCGGGGGCCCCGCAGCGTACCCCGGTGGCCGGTCCGCCGCCCGTTTCCGCTGCTCGCGGGCGCCATGACCGGCTGCCGTCCTGGGCAGGATCACCAGGGAGGACTTCGGCCGGCCGGGCCGCGGCGCGCCGGGGAAGGCCGGGTGTGACCGGGTGGGGGACCGGTCGAGGGGCTCCGGCGCAGCCGTTACGATCGGCGGCATCGTGGCCGTCGCCGGGAGGAAGAGATGGGCCTGTTCCGCCGTGGACCGAAGCGGGATCCGCGCGAAGCCCCGCGCGACGGGGAGTTCTCCTTCTTCTCCGAGCGGGAGGGCGGCGTTTTCCGGTCACAGGTCCGCCAGGCGTTCGCCGAGCGCGGCCTGGAGGTCACGGTGTACGCCGGTGTGGTCGCCGACTCCGCGGGACGGCAGTTCGGGCTCGGCAATCTCGCCGCGGTCTGCCATCGCGACCGGCGCGGCGAGCGGGTGTGGCCCACCATGATCCGCGATCACGTGGGCAAGGTGCTGCGCACGATGGACGGGCCGCAGCCGATGGAAACCCTGTCGGAGGACGAGATCCGGGCCCGGCTGTTCCCGCGGGTGGTCGCCGAGGAGACGCTGCCGCCCGCGGACTCCTTCCGGTACGGACGCGCGCCCGCCCCCGGGCTGCGCGAGGTGCTCGCCCTGGACCTGCCCGAGGCGGTGCAGATGCTCAGCGAGGACTCGCTGACGGACCTCGGCGAGGTGGCCGAGCTGCGGATCAGGGCGCTGAACAACCTGCGCGCGCTGCCGGTCGAGGGCCACGAGACGGTACGGCGCGGCGACGGCTCGTCCTTCGAGGTGGTGCTGGGCGACTCGTTCTTCACCGCAAGCCGGGTGCTGGTCCTGGAGGACCTGGTCGAGCGGGTCATGGGTACGCCGCTGACCGCGGACGGCGCGCTGGTCGCCCTTCCCTTCCGCCACCAGCTGGCCTTCCACCGTATCCATGACTCGCAGGTCGTTCCGGCCCTCCAGGCGATGGCGCAGTTCGCCGCGGCCGGCCACGAGGACGCGGCGGGGGCGATCAGCCCCAACGTGTTCTGGTGGCGGCGCGGCGAGATGACGCGACTGAGCGAGCCGGACGGTGACGGGCTGCGGGTGGTCGTGGACGTGGAGTTCCAGGACATGCTGGAACGGCTGGTCGACGACGAGGCGTGAGGAAGGCAGGAGGAGCGGGAAATGGCCGGGGCCGGGCCGCATGAGAACGGTGTCGTGCGCCCGCGGAAAAATATTCGGGAAATTCCGCCCCGGTGGGGAACCCCGGACCCCCTTCGCTCGTTCAACTGGATGAGGCCCCGCGTCATCCCCCGTGCGCGGGGCCTCACCAGCTACCTGGGCAACGCGCCCCGGCCGTGCCTCACTCGCCCAGCCGCGCCCGCTCCTCCTCGGTGAACAGCCGCGAGCGGATCAGGAAGCGCACGCCCTCCGGCGCTTCGAGCGAGAAGCCCCCGCCGCGTCCCGGCACGACATCCACCGTCAGATGCGTGTGCCGCCAGCGCGCGAACTGGTCCGCCGACATCCAGAAGTCCACCGCCTCCGCGACGCCGTCCACGGACAGCCGCCCCAGCAGCACGTCCGACGCGCCCGTACGGAACTCGCCCGCCGGGTAGCACATCGGCGAGCTGCCGTCGCAGCAGCCGCCCGACTGGTGGAACATCAGCGGACCGTGCGCGGCGCGCAGCGTACGGATCAGGTCGGCGGCCGCCGGGGTGAGCGCGATGCGCCCGGTGAGGGGTTCCCTGCTGCCGGCGTTCGTGGTGTCCATGGCGTCCATCAGGAGGGTCCCGCCTTCCCGGGCGTGCGGCTGTTCATGTGCCACTCCTTCGCCGTCGGCCGTGGTCCTCACCGTACGCGCCGGGTCAGTGGACGGACAGGCCGCCGTCCACGAACAGCGACTGCCCGGTGACGTACGCCGAGGCGCGGCTCGCCAGGAAGACCGCGGCGCCCGCGAAGTCCCCGGCCAGGCCGTTGCGTCCGACCATGGTGCGGGCGGCCAGCGCCGCCACCTGCTCCGGGTCGGACGACAGGCGGGTGTTCAGCGGGGTGGGGACGAAGCCGGGCACGAGCGTGTTGCAGGTGACGCCGTACGGGGACCACGCCTCGGCCTGGGAGCGGGCCAGCGACTCCAGCGCGCCCTTGGACACCCCGTACGCGCCGCTCCGGACGAACGCCCGGTGCGCCTGCTGGGACGTGACGTGGATGATCCGCCCGAAACCCCGCTCGGCCATGCCGGGGCCGAACCGCTGCCCGAGCACGAAGGGCGCCTCCAGGTTCACCGCCATCGTGGTGTCCCACACCGCGTCGTCCAGCTCGCTCATCGGCGGCCGCAGGTTGACCCCGGCGCAGTTGACGAGGATGTCGGGCTCGCCGAAGATCCCGGCTGCCTCCTCGGCCGCCGCGCGCGCGGCCTCCCGGGTGCCGAGGTCGGCGCTCACCCAGGCGGCCCGGCCACCGTCGGCCGTCAATTCATCGACGGTGGCGGTGAGTTCAGCCTCCCTGCGGGCCACGATCACCACGCTCGCGCCGGCGTGGGTGAGGGCGCCGGTGATGGCCCGGCCGATACCGGAGCTGCCGCCGGTCACCACGGCGACCAGTCCGTCCAGCGAGAACAGGGACGAGAGATAGCTTTCCGAAGTCATTGCCGCACCCTAAACGGCAGGTCGCGGGCCGGAGCGGCCGGGGCGGGGCCACTCGGGAGGCGCCCGCCGGATCAGGGGGCGCCGTGTTCCGGAGGTACTCGCCCCGGTTCCACGAGCGCGGCCAATCCGTCCAGTACGCGCGCGAGACCGAAGGCGAACGCGTGCTCCGGGTCGTACGCGCTCTGATGCGTCTCACCTGCGGCGCTGCCGATGCGGGCCGCGCGGGGATAGCGGGAGGGGTCGAAAACCGTGGCCAGGACAGGGGCGTGGGCAGCCCACCACTGGTCATCGGTCAGGGCGCTGTCCCGGGCCGCGGCGCGTGCGTGGAATTCCGCGCGGGCGACGGAGTCCACGAAGCCGAGCAGGTAGGTGAGCGCGGCGTCCGTCGTCACGTCGTCCAGGCCGAGCCCGTCGAAGGCGGCCAGTTCGTGTTCGTACTTGGCCATGACCCCGGGGCCGAGCGGCGGGCGGGAGACCGGCCGTTCCGCCACCCAGGGATGCCGCCGGTACAGCGCGCGGTTCGCGCGCGCGACCGCCTCCAGCCGCGCCCGCCACGGCATGCCGTCGTGCGCCGCGCGCGGCATCCGCAGATACGCGGCGTCCAGCATCAGGTCGAGGAGCGCCGACTTGCCCGGTACGTACGTATAGAGCGTCATCGGTGTGACGCCGAGCCGCTGCGCCACGCTGCGCATGGTCAGCCCGTCCAGCCCGTCCGCGTCGGCGAGCGCGGTGGCGGCCTCGACGACGGCGTCGATGCTCAGCGCCTGCCTGGGGCCGCGCCGGGACGGTCCGCTGCCGGGCTCCCGCCACAGCAGACGCAGGGTGCGGGCCGCGTCGGCGCCCGGTTCTTTGCCCATGGGTCCGTCCTGTTCGTGTGCGGGCGCCCGGTCCGTCCGTCCGGCCACCATTATCTCTGTACAACGTACAGAGTACGCCGTACGCGGAAAGTGTGGCAGAGTACGAGGACGCCGCCGGGGCCCGTGGCCGCCGCCCGCCCCGCCGCCGATCCGTTTCCCGCCCGGCCGTCCCCGCCGGGCCGCCGTACGCGAGGAGAAGGAATCCGTATGCCCGCCGACCTCTCCGGCTTCCAGCCGTCCGCCGCGGACCTGCACCACGTCATCGAGGTACGCGGCGCGCGGGAGAACAACCTGGCCGATGTGTCCCTGGACCTGCCCAAACGGCGGCTCACCGTCTTCACCGGGGTCTCCGGGTCGGGCAAGTCCTCGCTCGTCTTCGGGACCATCGCCGCCGAGGCACAGCGGCTGATCAACGAGACGTACACCGCGTTCATCCAGTCGTTCATGCCCAGCATGGGCCGCCCGGACGTGGACGCGCTGCGCAACCTGAGCGCCGCGATCATCGTCGACCAGGAGCGGATGGGCGCCAACTCCCGCTCCACCGTGGGCACCGCGACCGACGCATACACCATGCTGCGCATCGTCTTCAGCCGCCTAGGCACCCCGCACATCGGCACCTCCTCCGCCTTCAGCTTCAACAGCGCCGACGGGATGTGCCCCGTGTGCGAGGGCCTGGGTCAGGTGTCGGAGATCGACGTGGACCAGCTCGTGGACCGCGAGCGCTCGCTGGAGGAGGGCGCCATCACGGTGCCCAACTTCGCCATCGGCTCCTGGTACTGGCAGGTCATGGCGGGTTCCGGCTTCTTCCCCGCGGACAAGAAGCTCAAGGACTTCACCGAGCGGGAATGGCAGGACTTCCTGTACAAGCCCGCGACCAAGGTGAAGGAGGCCACGCTCAACACGACGTACGAAGGGCTCGTCACCAAGGTCCAGCGGCTGTTCCTGAGCAAGGACCGGGACGCGCTCCAGCCGCACATCCGGGCCTTCGTCGACCGGGCCGTCGCCTTCACCGGGTGCCGCGCCTGCGACGGCACCCGGCTGAGCGCCGCGGCCCGCTCCTCCACCATCGACGGCGTCAACATCGCTCAGTGCTCGGCGATGCAGATCAGCGATCTCGCGGCGTTCCTGCGCCGGCTCGAAGACCCTTCCGTGGCGCCGCTGCTCGCCAACCTGCGGCACCTGCTCGACTCCCTCGTGGAGATCGGCCTCGGCTACCTCTCGCTCGACCGCCCCGCGGGCACCCTCTCCGGCGGCGAGGCGCAGCGCGTGAAGATGGTGCGCCACCTCGGCTCCAGCCTCAGCGACGTCACCTACGTCTTCGACGAGCCGACCGTCGGCCTGCACCCGCACGACATCCAGCGGATGAACAACCTGCTGCTGCGGCTGCGCGACAAGGGCAACACGGTGCTCGTCGTCGAGCACAAGCCCGAGGTCATCACCATCGCGGACCACGTGGTCGACCTGGGGCCGGGCGCCGGTACGGACGGCGGGCGGATCTGTTACGCGGGGGACGTGGCGGGGCTCCGTACGTCCGGCACCCTGACCGGGCGCTACCTGGGCCACCGGGCGCGACTGCGCGAGCAGGTGCGCACACCGCGCGGCACCCTGGCGATCGAGGGCGCGGACCGGCACAACCTGCGCGACGTGAGCGTGGACATACCCCTCGGCGTGCTGACCGTCGTCACCGGCGTCGCGGGCTCCGGGAAGAGTTCGCTCATCCACGGATACGTTGCCGGGCGCGAGGGCGTCGCCGTCGCCGACCAGTCGCCGATCCGTGGCTCGCGCCGCTCCAACCCGGCCACCTACACCGGACTGCTCGGTCCGGTCCGTACCGCCTTCGCCAAGGCCAACGGCGTCAAGGCGGCCCTTTTCAGCGCCAATTCGGAAGGCGCCTGCCCACACTGCAACGGCATCGGGCTGGTCTACACCGACCTCGCGATGATGGCCGGGGTGGCGTCGGTGTGCGAGGAGTGCGAGGGCAAGCGCTTCACGCCGAAGGTGCTCACGTACAAGCTGCGCGGCAAGGACATCAGCGAGGTGCTGGCGATGTCCGTGGCGCAGGCGTACGACTTCTTCCCGACCGGCCAGGCACACGCCATCCTCGGGCGGCTCGGCGATGTCGGGCTGGGCTATCTGCGCCTGGGCCAGCCGCTCAACACCCTCTCGGGCGGCGAGCGGCAGCGCCTCAAGCTGGCCATCCACATGAACGAGAAGGCCACGACGTACGTCCTGGACGAGCCGACCACCGGGCTGCACATGGCCGACGTGGACCAGCTGCTCGCCCTGCTGGACCGTCTGGTGGACGACGGCAACACGGTCGTCGTCATCGAGCACCACCAGGCGGTGATGGCACACGCGGACTGGATCGTGGACCTCGGGCCCGGTGCCGGACACGACGGCGGCCGGGTGGTCTTCACCGGCACGCCCGCCGAACTGGTCGCCAAGGGGGAGACGCTTACGGCCCGGCATTTGCGGGAGTACGTCGGGGGGTGAATTCCCGGACCGACGGTCCGCGGCCGGCGGCCGATGCGTGAACGGAACACGGAAAAGAACCAGTTGGACGCCACGGAAGCCTCATCCGTGGCGTCCAACTGGTTGCGGTTGACCCGGTACTCGGGCAATCGCAGAGTGAAACGAACGGTCCGGAAAACATGGAACCCCAGCTGGTCGTATTCCGAGCCGGACATGAAGGTGCGGTAGCCGCCGTGCGCATCGGCGCGACGTTTCGAGGGCGTTCCGGCGGCTCCTTGAATTCCGTATCCCATGCCGCTCCGTATCCATTGCCGACGCTCATGGGCGCGCCATACCGACGGCCGCGCGCTGCCAACCGAAGAGGGGAAGGATGAACGGCCAGGCGTATTCGAGCCCGCCTTTCCCCGGCCCCGTTTCCCCGGCCCCTGTCCGCATGTCTCTCCGCCCGTACACCACGGGCCGAACCGACCCGGCGCCGGCCAACGGCCTCCCTCCGTCCGAGGCCGGCGCCGTCCGAGAGGTGAACGGCCACCTCGTACCCGCCGCCGTCGCCGCGCTCCGCCAGGGCGGCGGTCCGCAGCCGACGACGGAGAAAGGGATGCCGCGATGACGCAGCCGGACACCAGGACGAACCAGCCGGACACCGGGCCGGGCCGGCCCGAGCAGATACCCGCCCACCTGCGGCGGGACCGTTTCGACCCGGTTCCCGAACTCCGGCGGCAGGTCCGGGAGGCGCCGCTCGTGGTGGCCGACGTCGAATTCGGGCTCTTCGGCCGGGTGAAGTGGGTGGCCACCGGCGAGGCCGAAATCCGGGAGGTGCTGGGCGACCTGAAACGTTTCAGCTCCCGGCTGCCCGACGACGGCCAGGACACGTCCGGGGCCCGCGCCGCACCCGGCAACCTCCTGCAGTGCGACCCACCCGACCACACCCGCCTCCGGCGCATGGTGGCACCGGAATTCACGGCGCGGCGGACCCGGCGGCTGGAACCGCGCATCACCGCGATCGTCGAAGAGTGCCTGGACATCATGGAGCGCGTCGGACCGCCGACCGACTTCATGCGAAACTTCGCCTGGCCCGTGGCAGGGCTGATCACCTGCGAGCTGCTGGGCATTCCCCGCGACGACCGGGCGGAACTGTCCCGCTATCTCGACATCGCCCAGGACGAATCCGCGCCCCCGGAACAGCAGACGGCCGTCGGCAAGGCGTACTGGGCCTATATGGTGCGGCTCGCCAAACGGCAGCGCCGCAGCCCCGGCGACGGCCTCTTCGGCCACGTGGTGCGCGAGCACGGCGCGGACATCGGCGACGACGAACTGGCGGGTGTCGGCGCGACCTTCGTCTCCGACGGCTTCCTCCAGGTCTCCAGCATGCTGGGGCTGGGCGCGCTGGCGCTGCTGGACCACCCCGGCCAGCTGCGGCTGCTGCGGGAACGGCCGGAGCTGATCGACCGGGCCGTGGAAGAACTGCTGCGCTACGTCACCGTCATCCACACCGTCTCGCCCCGCACCGCCCTGGAGGACGTGACCATCGGGAACCAGGTGATCAAGGCGGGCGAGATGGTCGCCTGCTCGCTGTTCGCCGTCAACCGGGCGCAGGGCGGACCGGGGGCGGACGCGTTCGACATCACCCGCGAGTCCGCCCCGCACCTGGCCTTCGGCCACGGCATGCACCACTGCGTCGCCGCGCCGCTGGTCAAGCTGGAGATGCGCATCGCCTACCCGGCACTGCTGCGCCGGTTCCCCGGGCTGCGGCCCGCGGTGGCGCCGGACGGCATCCGCTTCCGGTCCGCGCAGACGCGGCAGTTCAGCCTGGACGCGCTGCCCGTCGCCTGGTGAGGGGTTCCGGCTGCGGAAGGTCCCGGCCGGTGACGATCGAGGAGACGACATGCCGCAGGACACCTCCCGCCGGTTCGAGCGAGCGCCCAGGGCCGCCTTCGGCCCCGACGCCCACACCCGCGAGCTGCACGGGAAAGCACCGGTCAGCAAAGTCGACATGGGCCCGATACCCGACTCGGACGCCGGCCGCGCCACGGTCTGGCTGGTCACGGGCTACCACGAGGTACGCCAGGTCCTCGGCGACCACGTACGGTTCGGCAACGGCTTCGCCTCCGGCCCGGTGTACGGGACCGCGAGCCGCTTCCGGCCCCCGGAGGTCGTCGGGCACCTGATGGACTACGACCCGCCGGAGCACACCCGGCTGCGCCGGATGCTGACCCCGGCGTTCACGGTCCGGCGGATGCGGCAGCTGGAGCCCCGTATCGAAGAGGTCGTGGCGCGCTGCCTGGACGGCGTGGCGAAGGCCGGGCAGCCCGCCGACCTGGTGGAACGGTTCGCCCGCCCGGTGTCGGGCGAGGCGCTGTGCGAACTGCTCGGGGTGCCGCGCGACGACCGTACGGACTTCGTGCGCCGCGTCCAGTGGCAGCTGGAGCAGGACCGGCCGCGCAGGCAGCGGGCCGACGCGGGCGAGTCCTACCTGCGCTACCTCGGCGCGATGGTGCGCCGCCGTCGCAAGGACCCCGACGACAGCTTCATCGGCACGCTCGTACGCGAGCACGGCGACAGCATCACCGACGAGGAACTGCGCGGCGTCTGCGGCCTGATGATGCTCGCCGGGCTCGACAACGTCTCCGGCATGATCAGCCTGGGCATCCTCGTCCTGCTCCAGCACCCCGACCAGCTCGCCGCGCTGCACGCCGGCACCGCGTCCGCGGACCGCGTGGTCGACGAGCTGCTGCGCTACCTGTCGGTGGCGCACGCACCGCAGCGGCGGATCGCCCTGGCGGACGTCACCGTCGCGGGCCAGGTGATCAAAAAGGGGGAGCAGGTCCTGTGCTCCCTCCAGATGGCCAACCGCGACCCGGCCTTCCTCCCGCACCCCGACCGCTTCGACGCCACCCGCGACCCCGCGCCCCACGTCGCCTTCGGCCATGGCATCCACCACTGCATCGGCGCCGCGATGTCCAGGATGGAACTGCGCATCGCCTACCGCGCCCTGTGGCACCGCTTCCCCGGACTGCGGCTGGCCGTCCCCGTGGAGGAGATCGCGTATCGGACCAATGCGGTGGCGGACGGGGTGGTGAGGCTGCCTGTGGTGTGGTGACGTGTGCTGCGCGGCCCGTGTGCCGGCGGGGTCCGGTGCGTACGGCCCTGCCCCGCCGCTACTCCTTCCGCTCCGCCGTCCGCCGACGGGCCCGAAATCTGGCCCGCGCCCGCCGTAGCGCGGCGCTGATCGGCTGCGGGGGCGGTGGTCCGGCCGCGCCGGCGACCACGGCCGCGGCGACCTCGCGGAGTTTGATGTTGGTGTGCTGCGAGGTGTAGCGGAGCATGTCCCACGCCTGGGCGGCGGTGCACGCCTCGTCGGCCATCAGGATGCCCCGGGCCTGGTCGATCAGCGGGCGGCTCGCCATCGCCTCGCGCAGCTGCGCGTTCTCGGCCCGCAGCCGCCGCACCTCGGCTGCGGGGTCCTCGGCCGGGGTGACCGGGACGGGAGCCTGGTCGTGGCGGGAGATGGTTGTCGTACGGCGGTGGTGGCGGGCCACCGGCCGGTCCGGGAAGCGCATGGTGGTCAACTCCTCTCCAGGCCGGCACAGCACTGCCGCGCTCCCGCGACAAGGTCTGCCACAGGACTGCCCGCCGGTCCCGCGGTCCCCGCCCGCCACTCGGCGCCCCGGCCACAGGTCGGGTGACCCGCGTCTCACCTGCCCGGGGCCGCTTGTCTATGCAACTCGTTGCATAGCAGGATCGGGGCATGGCGCTCGAACACGCGATCCTCGTCTCCCTGCTGGAGAAACCGGGCTCCGGCTACGAGCTGGCCCGGCGGTTCGAGCGGTCCATCGGCTACTTCTGGACCGCCACCCACCAGCAGATCTACCGCGTCCTCAAGCGCATGGAGAGCGACGGGTGGGTGGACGTCCGCGAGGTGCCGCAGCAGGCGCGGCCGGACAAGAAGGAGTACTCCGTCGCCGCCCCCGGCCGCACCGCCCTGTCCCAGTGGCTGCACGAGCCGATCGAGCCCGAGAGCGTACGGCACGACCTCGCGGTGAAGATCCGCGGCGCGGCCTTCGACGACCCGGCCGCGCTGATCCGCGAGGTCGAACGGCACCACCGGGCGCACACCGACCGGCTCGCCCACTACCTCGCGGGGGAGCGGCGCGACTTCACGGGCCCCGAAGCGCCCGCGGCGCCCGACGCCGGGCAGCAGCTCCAGCACGTCGTCCTGCGCGGCGGCATCGCGTACGAGCGGATGACGATCGCCTGGCTGGAGGACGTGCTCGCTACGCTCCACCGCCTGCGAAGCGAGAGGTGAGCGCCGGTCGGCCGCACGTGCCGACGCGCGCCCGATGGTCCACCCCGCCCCCGTAGCCGTATCCCAACCCTCACCCGACCCCGAAAGGCGTGTCCCATGGCCGACCCGCTGCTCTTCAACCCCCGCACCTACGACCCGGCGCACTTCGACCCCGAGACCCGCAGGCTGCTGCGCGCCACCGTCGACTGGTTCGAGAACCGCGGCAAGCGCAGGCTGATCGAGGACTACCGCTCCCGGGCCTGGCTGGCGGACTTCCTCGCGTTCGCGGCGAAGGAGAAGCTGTTCGCCACCTTCCTCACCCCGGCCTCCGCCGCCGGGGAGCAGCCCGCTGACCAGCAGGCGGACGGCCACCCGGACAAGCGCTGGGACACCGCCCGCATCGCCGCCCTCAACGAGATCTTCGGCTTCTACGGCCTCGACTACTGGTACGCCTGGCAGGTCACCATCCTCGGCCTCGGCCCGGTCTGGCAGAGCGACAACGCCGCCGCCCGCGCCCGTGCGGCCGAACTCCTCGACCAGGGCGAGGTGTTCGCGTTCGGGCTCTCCGAGAAGACGCACGGCGCCGACATCTACAGCACCGACATGCTGCTGGAGCCCGACGGCGACGGCGGCTTCCGCGCGAGCGGCGCCAAGTACTACATCGGCAACGGCAACGCCGCCGGACTCGTCTCCGTCTTCGGCCGCCGCACCGACATCGAGGGTCCGGACGGCTATGTCTTCTTCGCCGCCGACAGCCGCCACCCGGCGTACCACCTGGTGAAGAACGTCGTCGACTCCTCCAAGTACGTCAGCGAGTTCCGCCTCGACGACTACCCCGTCGGCCCGGACGACATCCTGCACACCGGCCGCGCCGCCTTCGACGCCGCGCTCAACACCGTCAACGTCGGCAAGTTCAACCTCTGCACCGCCTCCATCGGCATCTGCGAACACGCGATGTACGAGGCCGTCACCCACGCCCACAACCGCATCCTGTACGGCCGCCCCGTCACCGCCTTCCCGCACGTGCGCCGCGAGCTGACCGACGCCTACGTACGCCTGGCCGGGATGAAGCTGTTCAGCGACCGCGCCGTGGACTACTTCCGCTCCGCGGGCCCCGACGACCGCCGCTACCTGCTCTTCAACCCGATGACGAAGATGAAGGTGACCACCGAGGGCGAGAAGGTCATCGACCTCATGTGGGACGTCATCGCCGCCAAGGGCTTCGAGAAGGACACCTACTTCGCCCAGGCCGCCACCGAGATCCGGGGGCTGCCGAAGCTGGAGGGCACGGTCCACGTCAACCTCGCGCTGATCCTCAAGTTCATGGGCAACCACCTGCTGAACCCGGCCGCGTACGAGCCCGTGCCCACCCGCCTGGACGCGGCCGACGACGCCTTCCTCTTCCGCCAGGGCCCGGCCCGCGGCCTGGGATCCGTACGGTTCCACGACTGGCGCCCCGCCTTCGACGCGTACGCGGCCCTGCCCAACGTCGCGCGCTTCCGCGAACAGGCGGACGCCCTGTGCGAGTTCGTCACCACCGCCGCGCCCGACGAGAAGCAGAGCCGCGACCTCGACCTGCTGCTCGCCGTCGGCCAGCTCTTCGCGCTGGTCGTGCACGGCCAGCTCATCCTGGAACAGGCCCGCCTGACCGGCCTGGACGAGGACGTCCTCGACGAGCTGTTCGCCGTCCTCGTACGGGACTTCTCCGCGTACGCCGTGGAACTGCACGGCAAGGACTCCGCCACCGACGCCCAGCAGCGCTGGGCCCTGGCCGCGGTCCGCCGCCCCGTCGTCGACGAGGCCCGTTCCGCCCGGGTCTGGGAGCGTGTGGAGGCGCTGTCCGGGACGTACGAGATGGCGCCGTAGGACCAAGGGGGAACGGCCCCGCCCGTACGCCGGATACTCGGCGTGGGCGGGGCCGACGGGCATCCGTGACCAGGGGAGGTGGACGATCGTGACCGAGGCGATCAGAGGGTGGATCCTGACCTACCGCGCGCGCCCGTTCCTGGAGCTGCTGTCGCGCTATGCCGGGTACGACTTCGACGACACCGACTGGGCCGCCGTCGAGGCCGGCGTGAAGGCCACCGACGCCGCGGACGCCGACGGCTGGTACTCGTACCCCCTCGTCGGGCGTGGCGACACCCTGGAAGTGCGGCTGGCGAACGCCGTCGGCGGCGACGAGCTGTCGGTGGTCATCGTGGGGGCGGGGACGTACGAGATGTGTCTGCGCGCCGACACGCTGCTGTCGGCGTTCGCCACGGACTGATGCGGGGGCGTCGCGGGGACGGCGCGGGCCATGGGCTCCGCAGTAGCGATTTTTGGTCAAATGTTTCCCTGGTCCCGTGTTTCACTTGGGTATACGGCATGCTCAGGTTCATCCGGGCGGCCGTACGGGACGCCCGCAGAGCAAAGGGGAATACAAGTGAGCCCTTTGACGAAGCGCGCCAGACTCGCCGCGGCCGTCGCCGCACCGCTCCTCCTGTCGGGCGCCACGCTCACCGCGACGGCGCCCGCGGCCAGCGCCGCGCCCACCGGCGCCGACGCGTGTACCCACCCCAGTTGGTCGAACAAGTCGCCCGGCAAGGGCACGGCCAAGGGCGGCGACGCCAAGGTCCGCACCGGCCCCAGCCAGGACTGCGCGGTCACCGCCACGGTCGGCACTTCCGTCGTGCTCCAGTACCACTGCTGGGTGCAGAATTCCGTAGGCAACAAGTGGACGCACGTCCGCATCGACGGTACGCAGATCAACGGCTGGGTCTACAACGGCAACCTGGACGACGGCGGGTCCGTACACCCGGACAACAAGTGCTGACGGACATCTGACCGAGGCGCACCGCCCACCTGTCCATTCGACCACCCGTCCTCACGGCCTCAGGAGTGAGCTCGTCTTCGCGGGCCGCTCCTGGGGTCGCGCTCCATACCTCAAGGCCGCGGCTGGGGCCGGCCGCCACCCGACCCGTCCGTAGTATCAACTGTCGAACGATTGCGCGGAATATCGTCTGATCGGTTGTGACGGCATGGTCGGACTGCGAGGGAATACGGGCGAAAACGGTCAACCGGCGATCGGAAGCGGTCTTTCGCGAAAGTTTCATTGATGCATGAACCTTCTGCTTCGTCTGCGCCGGTGGGATCCGTAAGCTGCCAGCAGTCCCCGCCGCGTGCCCGCCGTGCGGGCCGCGCCACCCACCAGCAGCAGCCGAGGAGTTGACCGCCATGAACACCCGGTGCCCGGAGCAGAAGGAGGGCTGCCGGGTCGTCCGTCCGGTGGGCGAACTCGACCTGGCGACGGCGAAGGCGCTCCGCGAAGAGCTGAGAGGGAACGATGCTGCACTCTCGGCCTGCGTCGTTGCCGACCTGCGGCGGGTGACTTTCATCGACAGCAGCGGGCTGCAGGAACTGCGCGCCGCGCAGACGCGGTGCGAGGCGGTCGGCGGCTGGCTGCGCCTGGTCTACGACCACCGTTCCATCGAGCTGCTGCTGCAACTGACCGGACTCGTCCAGCAGTTCCCCCGGTACGCCGACGTCGACGACGCCCGGCGCGGCAACCCCGCGCTGCCCGGTACCTCCGGCGCCCCGTCAGTCGGCGGCTGACCGGAGCGAGACGCCGGGCGCACCGGCCCGTTCACTTTCCGGGCGGCCCCGTGCTCACCGGATACGTCGGCGGCCAGGCGGGGCGGTGCGCGACGGGCAGACTGGCCAGGGCCCGGGTGACGGTGGGGAAGACGGCCAGCACCTCCCTGCTGCCGGTGCTGTCCAGCATCCACAGCACCCGGCGGCCCACACCCGCCAGCAGAAGGCGGCCGCCCCGGCGGCTCAGCAGCCAGTGCAGCCCGAGCAGGCAGTTCAGGCCGCGGGAGTTGCAGTAGACCAGAGCTGAGCAGTCCAGGACCACGTACCGGTAGCCGGCGTCGACATGGCCGCCCATCGTCGTACGGAAGTACTGCTCCCCGATGTGGTCGAGGGCCCCGCTGACGCGCACCACCGCGCACGCGTCGCAGTCGGCGACCATATTGACCTGCAACCCGTCAGCGTGCGGCATCTCGCACCTCCGAGCGGCGTCCGCTCCAACACCCCATGAGCCGGGCAGAACACGCTATCCGTAGGCGGGCAGGGGTACCAGGCGCGGCTGTCCCGGAGACCGGCCCATGCGTCACTCCGGGCCGGCCGTCGCGTAGACCGCCGGGACGCCCCTCAGCCGCCGTGCGGCCGCGTGGTCCCGTACACGGCGCTGCGGCGGCCGGTGGCGAGGCGGCGGGCACCGCCGCGGGACGAACGACCGCCGGTCGCCGCGCGGGTGGCGCCGGGGCCGGGTGCGGCCAGCAGCGCGAAGGGCCGGGTCAGCGGCACCAACTGCAACACGCGGTACACGCACCGGGGCGGCTGGCGCAGATAGGTTTCCCCGCCGTGCGCGGCCACACGGGCCCGTACCTCGCACAGCCACTGCAAGCCGCTGCAGTCGAAGAAGTTGACCTCGCTCAGATCCAGCACCACCGTGCGTACGGCGGGCGAGGACACCTGGGACAGGGCCGGGCCGAGGCGCTGGGCCAGCTCCAGGTCGAGGTCGCCGCGTACCCACAGCACCAGCGTCTCCCCGTCGCGCCGCGCGCGCCAGCACGGTCCGTCGCCCCGGCGGTACGCGCCGGTGCCCCACCCGCGCTGCCTGCGGTCCTGCCGCCACCAGCGGCGTCCTGAGCGCACGAGACGGCGCGCGGGCGTGCCGCGGCCACGGAAGTAGCGTGAGCAGAGACCGGTCACAGGCGTCTCCTCCGTCGGTGGACCTACCCCGGCGATGTGCAGGGACGGCCGGGCAGCCGCGGCCGAACGCAGTGGGCGGGCCGACCACCTTCCAGGGCGTCGCGTCGGCCCCGTCCGTCGGCCTCATCCGGTGTGATGCCCCGATTCCGCGCGGACAAGCACCCGCCACGGAGCTGTCCCACCGGAGGCATCCGTAACCCGGACAACTGAACGGCGGCCCAGCCACTGTGCGAGGTGCCGTACGGGACAGGGGACCACCGGAGCGGGGGTGGGAACCGGTACCGGCGCCACCGGTGCTCGTGGCCGTTGGCGCGGCCGGACGTACCCGAGCGGCGGTGTGGACTTCCGGGGGCGGAATCCGACTTCCGTGCGTGGCTGTCACTCGAACCGGGCATGAGTGGTACAGACCAACCGCTACGATCCGGCCACCGAGGCGTGACCCAAGGGGGCCGACCGGCCCTTGGGGGGAGTGAGCCGAACGTTGCGTACCCGTCGTGCCCGCGTCCGGACCACGCGTGCCGAATACCTGTTACCCCATGCCCGGGAAACGGTTTTCTGGGCCCGCTGGCTGACCGCCGCCTTCCTCACCCGGGTGATCGCCGGCGCGACCGCGCCCGCCGACCCGGCCGACGCCTACCTGATCGTCACCGAACTGGTCGCCAACGTCACCCGCCACACCCGCAGCAGCTGCCGACTGCGGCTGTGCGTCGCGGCCGACACCCTGACGGTCGAGGTGAGCGACGACTGCCCGGACCGCCCCCGCTTCCGCCCACCCGCCCCCGGCGACGAGAGCGGACGCGGCCTCCTCATCGTCTGCGCCCTCGCCCACACCATTGACGTCCTGGACACCCCCACGGGCGGCAAAACGATCCGCGCCACGCTGAGCGCGGCCTGATCGCGGTCTGACCGCGGGGGGCCGGCCTGGTACGCCCGGCCTTGCACCCCGGCCGTCGTCATCCGCCCCCGGACGCGCGACACTCTTGCAGTGATCACCATGCAACCGGTCCTCGAAATCCACCTCCCGGACGATTTCGCCCTCTGGCCCGTCACCGACTTCGAGCCGTACACCTTCCTGCGGCTCGGCGGTGGGATGGAGATGACCGAGGTCGGTACGGCAGTGGCACAGATCGCCTTCACCAACGCCGTCGCCCCCGAGGACGACACCTCCCCGCCGCCCTCCGACCCGTACGGCGCCTTCCTCCACACGCTGCTGACGAGCGAGCACCTCATAGCGGCCGGCGGCTTGCGGGTCCACGACGCCGATACGGGCGTCACCGTGCTGCCCGGCTGCTGCGACGGGCTGGAGGAGTGGCGCGAGTGGCACCGGGTGTTCGACGGCGACGGCTTCGTCGGCTTCGGCCACGACCCGTCCCCGACCGCCGAACGCCGCGGCGACACCGTCCGCCTGACCGTGGACGCCTGGCAGGAGGACAGCCCGGCGATCGACCTCCCCGTCACCGAACTCCGCCACCTGCTCACAGACGTGGAACGCGACCTGACCGCCTTCCTGGCCCTGGCCACATCCTGGGCCGCTCACCACATGCCCGCCCAGGCGGCAACCGTCACCGCGGCTCTCGCCCGGTGCCTCGACGTACGTGCGCCGGGGATGCCGTAGGAACGTAGGCCCCCGGGCAGGATCAGGCGTTCGGGTCGGCCTTGAGGGGGACGGTGACGGCGTCCTTCGCGGTCCAGGGGAAGCCGTGCGCGTCGAACGGCCAGGTGCCGGACCTCCGCCGGTGTGGCCCGGCGCAGGGTCGCGCCGCCGTGTTGGCGGCGCCGGCCACCGGCTGCGCGTATCACTTCTGGCTCTGCTGCCCCCGGCAGGTCTGCTGGCGCAGGTGGGGCGCTGACGACGGCGTGTGATGCCCGCGTGGTGTCCGCGGCCGGTCGGTCCGGGGCGGCATCAGACGCGCCCCCGGTGGGCTCAGCGCCGACAACGCACTCGCGATCCGGCACATCAGGGAATCCGGGCCTCGATATGGGCGAGTTGCGCGGCCAGGATTTCTTCGAATGCGGCGCGGCGGTCTGCTCCTAGGGGGCGGATGTCGCGGGCGAAGTGGGCCAGGGCGGGGAAGCGTGCGGGGTCGGCGCCGAGTACCGCGACGCGGAACTGCTCCATGCCCTGTTCGTACTCCTTGGGGGTGAGGGTGCCGATGCCGGCCTCGGAGGTGACCAGTGCGGCGAGGAGGACCGCGATGCGGTGGTATCGCACCGGGATCTCCTCGTCGGGCAGGCCGGACGTGCGCAGAGCCTGCAGCAGCTCCTCCACGATCAATCGGGATCCGGCGCCGCCGGATCCATGCCGTCCCCACACCGCGGCGAGTTGGGGTTGCTCGCCGAAGGCCTCGCGCAGGCGCAGGGCGAGGGCGGTGACGCGCTGCTTCCAGTCGCCCTCGGGGCGGTAGCCGTCCATGGCGGCCAGCAGGATCCGGTCGGCAACCGCGCGCAGCAGTTCGGTTTTGTTGCGGAAGTGCCGGTAGAGGCTGGAGGAGTCGGTCCCGAGCGCTGCGGCGAGCTTGCGCACGCTGAACGACTCGGCGTCGCTCGCGTGCAGCAGCTCCACCGCCGTGTCCAGGATCTCCTCGGTCGACCAACGCCTGCGGCCAGTCATCTCGCCCCTCTCGTCAGGACTCAGCCTAAACCATGCACTTGCTGTTGCACGCACCGCGTGCATAATGAGGACGGCGCACTGTCCGGCCACAACGACGCACCCGGCCCTCGGCCGGGAGGAGAGAAGGACACATGAGCCAGACCACTGACGCGACACGGCCGCCGGAGCCGGATTTCACGGTGATAACGGCAGCGGAGCTGCGCACCTACCGTGAGGCGGAGAACCGTTTCCGGGCCTCCGGCGCGGCGCGGGCGATCCTCGGGGAGCCGGCCGCCGGCGCCGCGATCGACTGGCAGACGATCGCGCTGCCCGGCCGCGACCTTCCGGTCCGGGTCTACCGGCCGGCGCCGACGGAAGACGGCGAAGCCGCGGCCCGGGCCGACCTGCCACTCGTGATCCATGTCCACGGGGGTGGCTTCGTGGGCACGGCGGTGCAGTCCGACTGGATCAACAGCCACCTCTCCGTGGGACTGCCCGCCGTCGTGGTCTCGGTCGAGCACCGCCTCCTCGCCCCGGACAGCCCGCTCGCGAACGCCGCCGACGATGGCTGGGATGTGCTCGACCACGTGGTGCGACACGCCGCGCAGTGGGGCGTCGATCCGGCGCGCGCGGCCGTCTTCGGCGAGAGCTGCGGCGCGCTGATCAGCGCGCTGACGGCTATCCGGGCCAGGGAGGCCGGCCTGGAGCTCACGGCGCAGGTGTTGGTCAATCCCGCGGTCGATGTGACCGGGACGGCATACGACTACCCCTCGATCACCGAGTACGCGTACAGCCCGACCCGGGCCCTGCCGCAACTGCAGCTCATGCAACGGCTCGCCGTCCCGCAGGGAGCCGATGCCCGCACATTCTCGCCGCTGTACGCGGACGACCTGAGCGGGCTCGCCCCGGCGCTCGTGGTGGTACCCACCCAGGACGCGGTCGCCGACCACGGCCGCCGCTATGCCGAGCGGCTGCGCGAAGCAGGGACCCCCGTGCGGCTTTCCGAATACCCGGGCGCAAAGCACGCGTTCCTCAGCATGCCCGGCGTGGAACCACAGGCCGAGGCCGCCCGGGAGGAAATCCTCGCGTTCCTCCGCGCGGCCCTGGCGAAGTGACGGGGAAACGGATGCAGCCCGCCCTTCGCCCTGACGGCCCGGCGGTATCGGCCTGGCATGTCCCCACGCGCCACCAGCGGCTTCACGGTCAGCCTCGGCGGGGCCGCGCTCCCGCCGAGGTTCACGCACAACCGGTATTCATTCGGCTACTGTTTGTGTTGCGACGCCGAATGGGTTGAGGCCGACCGTCGTAAACCGGCCCTCCCGGAAAGGAGATTGCCGTGGCAGGCGGCAAGCGCATTCTCATTACCGGCGCGGGTTCCGGCTTCGGCCGTGACGCTGCCCTGCGTCTCGCCGAACGCGGTCACCATGTCATCGCGGCCGCCGAGAACCGCCCGCAGATGACCGGGCTGATCGAGGAAGCGGACCGGCGCGGTATCGGTCTCCAGGTGGAGAATCTGGACGTCACCGATGCGCTGCACCGCAGCCAGGCGCACGCCTGGGACGTGGACGTGCTGTTCAACAACGCGGCCGTCGGGGAAATGGGCCCGCTGGCCGAGATTCCCCTGGAACTCGTCCGGCGGGTCTTCGAGGTGAATGTGTTCGGCCATCTCGCCCTGGCCCAGGGATTCGCCCGGCAGATGGTGGAACGCGGTAACGGGCGCATCGTCTGGCTGTCGTCCATCGCGGGCCTGACGACCAATCCGTATCTCGGCCCGTACTGCGCGTCGAAGTACGCCATCGAGTCGATCGCCCAGGCGATGCACGACGAACTGAAACCGCTGGGCGTCCAGGTGTGCACCATCAACCCGGGCCCGTACCGGACCGGTTTCAACGACCGGATGGGCGACGCGCTACGCGTCTGGTTCGACCGGGAGAAGTCCATCAGCGCCGAGCACTTCACCACCGATCTCGGCGTAGAGGTCCGGCTCGCCGACGACTACGGCGAGATGACCGGGGAAAGCCAGAAGGACCCCGAGGAGATCGTCGAACTTTTCGTGAAAGTCGCGGAGGGGGAGTCCGGCCTCTTCCGCAATTTCCTCCCGGCAGACCGTATCGAGGAGGTGAAGCGGCAACAGGCCGCAATCTGGGACCTCCGGCAATGAAGCCGGTAGGGGCCGGACGCCGGGCCGCCTCTCGCACTCCGTGCGAGACGGCGGTCACCGGCGTATCACCATCCGGCATTGTGGTGATCGCCTCGGGGACGGTGCGGCCGGGCACCCGCCGCGAGGGACAGACCCCACCGCTACCGCTGCGGTAGCCGGCGAACGAAGTCCAGCAGCAGGGCGCAGAACGAAGTGGGCCGTTCCAGCGGTGCGAGGTGTCCTGCGGCGGGGATGACCACGGTCTCGCCTGCGTTGAGGGTGCGGGCCAGTGCCTCGCAGCCCTCGAAGAAGTCCGGCATGTCGTGTGCTCCGACGCCGACCAGGGCGGGAGCCGTCAGCGTACGCAGCGCCTCCGCACCTTTGCCGAGCGGGTCCGGGGCCAGTGACGGTTCGCCGTGGGCGAGTTGTGCGGTCAGTTGGCGGCGCAGCATACGGGCCGCGTGTTCGCGTACTTCGCCGGTCGCGTCGGCCGAGGTCCATGCCTGGACGCCGGCTGCCACGGCCGTGTCCAGGTCACCGGCGCCGAGTGCCGACCTTTCGGCGTCCCAGGCGGCTTGCAGACGTGGGGAGGCCGGCTGGTCGTGCGGCCGGTACCCGACGAGCACCAGGCCCTCGACCCGCTCGGGCGCCGTGACGGCGATCTGGAGCGCCACCAGGGCGCCGAGGGAGTTCCCGGCCAGGACGAAGCGGTCGGCCCCGAGATGGTCGAGCGTGTCGAGTACGTCCCCCCAGGGAGCCGCCTCATGGCCGTCGGGCACGAGCGCGTCGCCGTGGCCGGGCAGGTCCAGGGCGATGGCCCGTACGCCCGCGTCGGCGAGCAGGGGAAGGTGGGCGTCCCACATGGTGCGGTCGGTGGGACGGGCGTGCAGCAGGACGACGGGGCGGCCTCGGCCCGCTTCATCGGAGGGCAGCAACATGGCGAGCGTCTTTTCTTTGATGGGAACAGGTTTGATGGGAGCAGGGACGGAGCGGGAGCAGGGAAGGGGAGGGGAAGGAGAGGGGAAGGCGGTCGGACCGCGGTACGAAGGGGCGGGAGTTCCGACTTCCTGGGGTGGCCATCACGCCTCGGCGGTCAGTTCGTCGCTCTCCGCGTCGCTCAGCCGCAGGGTTGCCGCCGCCAGGTTCTCCTCCAGGTGCGCGACCTTGGAGGTACCGGGGATGGGCCGGACAACCTGGGAGCGGGCCGGCAGCCAGGCCGGCGCCACCTGCGATGGGGCGGCGAGGTGGGTGGTCTCGATCCGGTCGACCGGGCCGCCCGTACGGGCCGGTTCACCCGGGCCACCGGCGCCCAGGGGATGAAGCCGATGCCGTGGCGGGTGCAGTACTCCAGGACATCGGCGGAGCCGCGGTCGGTGAGGTTGTAGCGGTTCTGGGCAGTGGCGATTTCCGCGACCGCGCGGGCCTGCTCGATCTGGCCGACGGTGACCTGGGACAGCCCGATCGCGACGATCTTGCCCTCGTCCTGGAGCCCTCGTCCTCCTGAAGCCCTCATCCTGGAGCCTCTTCAGCTCGCCGACCTGGTCCTCCAGCGGGATCTTCGGATCGACCCGGGCCAAACGGAAACAGGTCGATGTGGTCCAGACCGAGTCGGCGCAGACTCATCAGGGCTTGCCGGCGCAGGTACTCCGGACGCCCGACCGGCGGCCACGCCACCGGACCGAGGCGCACCGGTCCTTCGTCCGTCTCGATCACGTCGGGCCCGTTGCGGGTCGGCCCGGCCTTGGTCGCGATCAGCGCATCGTCGCGGTAGCGGAGGGATCGCCACCCGGACGGTCTCCTCGCTCACGTACGCGGTGTCGATCAGCTGCACGCCGAGCCCGACGGCGCGGCGCACCATACGGACGCACTCCCGCCGGTCGTCGGGCTCGCCCCACACCCCCGGCCCGGTCAGGCGCATGGCGCCGAAACCGACACGGGCGACCTTCTTGCCGGTTACCTCGAAGGTGCCGGCGGCGTCCGACAAAGAGGCGGTCATGCTCGGAGTTCTTCTTCCTCTGCGGGAGCGGCCCGGTCCGCCGAGGCCGTTTCCCGCTCGGTCAGCCGGCGGAGCAGGACCAAGGCGTCGGCGCCGGCGCCGCCGGGTTCCGCGCTGTAGACGGACAGGTGCTGTCCGGGGGCGCTGGTGACGGCGAGCGCCTCGAAGTGCAGACGGATCTCTCCCACCCGCGGGTGGCGGGCGTGCTTGTCCTCGTGCGTACGGGGACGGACCTCGTAGCGCGCCCACAGGCCGGTGAACGCGGGGCTGTGCACGCTCAGTTCGCCGACGACCCGCTCGATCCGCTCGTCCTTGGGGAACTGCGAGGAGGACGCCCGCAGGTTGCCCACCGCGATCCTCGCCGCGCGGTCCCAGTCGGCGTAGAACTCGCGCGCGTACGGGTCGAGGAAGATCATCCGCAGCAGGTTGTCGTACCGGGCGAAACCGTCGTACAGCTCTTTCGCCATCGCGTTGGCCGCCAGTACGTCCTGCGCCGCACCGACCACGAAGGCCGGCACCTCGCGCATGGCGTCCATCAGCCTCAGCAGCTCCGGAGCCACGGTCGTCGCGGCAACGGCCGTTCCGAAGACGGACCGGCCCAAGCGGAACAGGTGGGCGTCCGCCGCGTCGTCGAGCCGCAGTGCCCCGGCGATCGCCCGCAGCACCTGCTCGGACGGGTGCCGCTCACGGCCCTGCTCCAGACGGATGTAGTAGTCCGTGCTCACCCCGGCCAGCAGCGCCACCTCGTCGCGCCGCAGCCCCGGCACCCGCCGGGGCCCGTCATCGGGCAGACCGGCATCCGCCGGCGCGACCGCCGCGCGACGGGCGCGCAGGTAGTCACCCAGTTCGTTCTCGCGTTCCATGGCCGCCACACTAAAGTCCTCGCGCAGCTCAGGGCGTGGGTGCGCTGCACCCACCCGGGGCCGTCAGCCCCGCGCCCTGGGTGGGCGCGGCGCACCCTCCCGCATCCGCGGCCGCCCTCGTAGCGTCGGCGCCATGAACGGTCGCGCCGCCGACCGCATACCGATGCCCCTGCCGTCCTCGTACGGGCAGATCGGGGCAAGCCGCTACGGCGGCCGTCCGCCGGCCCCTCCCTCTGCAGAACCGGAGTCCTTTCATGCCCGAAGCATTCGCCGGCGCCGTCATCCCGGCCCCGGTCGCCACGGTCTGGCACGTGGTCCGCGACTTCGGCGGCCTGGCCACCTGGCAGCCGGCCGTCGCAGGCTGCGTCCTGGCGGAGGCGGAAGCCCCCGACCGCGTCGGTTGCGTCCGCACTCTGTCCATGGCCGACGGGGAGACCGTGGTCGAGTCCCTCCTGGCGCTGGACGACCACAGACGATCGCTGACTTACGGCATCGTCAGTTCCCCGTACGCAGTGCAGTCCTACCGGGCCACCATGCGGGTCGTGCCTCTTACCGCCACCGATGAGACGTTCGTCGCTTGGTCGGTGGACTTCGACTGCGATCGCTCCAACACCGACGAGCTGACGGAAACCTTTCGGACCGGCATCCTCACAGCCGGATTGCGTGGCCTGGCCGAGCACTGTCGCAGACTGTGACCGGTCACCCGGCCCGCCCTGCCGTACACCGGCACCCCACGGCATGCTTGCGGCCCGGCCCGTGGAGCCGGGCCGGGCCGCACTTGCCGCAGCGGAGTTCGCACCCCGCTGCATCACCCCTGGTCTGGACCGGTAGCGACATGGTGTCGTTGGGTCGGCGGTCGCCTAGGGGTGTCCGCGGCGGCAGGTGCCGCGGAAACTCAAGGGGGGCTCGTCACCGGTCCCCCTCCTGGGGGCCCGGGGTACGGGCTTCCGGGAGCCCCAGCGTGGTGTCGGCGACGAAGTCCACCGCCTCCTCCGGCGGCGAGTAAGGGGGCATGAAGGCCGCCGCCCGTACGTCGCGGTAGGCGCGGGCCAGGGGGTGGCGTGCCTGGTAACTCGCGCCGCCCGTCAGGCGCATGGCGAGGTCGACGACCGTCGTGGCGGCGCGCTCGACGGTCATGCTGACGAGCTGGCACTCCTTCATCATCGCCCGGCTCATGTCATCGGTGACCACCTGCGGCTTGTTGCGCAGCAGCAGCGAGTCGAAGTCCTGCAGCGCCGCGGAGAGTGTGCCGCGGGCCGCGGTCAGGGCGGCTTCCATCTCGGTGACGGCGGCCTTCACGGCCGATCCCGACCGCTTGCGGCTGGACGACGGCCTGGTCAGGGCCTCCAGCGCGTGATCGCGGGCGGCCTCGGCGATCCCGAGGCCGACGCCGTTGAGCCCCATGCCGCTGACCGCGCGGCCCTCCAGCATCCCGGCGTCCCGCTTGCCCCACGGCCCGCGTACCATCAGCGCGTTGTCGGGCACCACGCACTCGCTGAACAGGACGCTGCCGCTGCCGGAGCCGCGCAGTCCCAGCCCCTGCCAGTCGTCCTCGACCCGCACGCCCGGTGTATCGGCGGGGATCATGGCGCTGGCCAGGTGGTTCCCTTCGCCGCGTACCGCCTTGAGCCGGCAGTAGAAGTGGGTCGCGGCAGGGGAGACGGAGGCCAGGATCTTGTGGCCGTTGACCACCCAGCCGTTGTACGAGGCGGTCGCCGTGGTGGCCAGATTCCAGTAGTCGGCGCCGCGTTCGGCCACCGCCGAGCACAGCAGCATCCGGCGGCGGCCGATGGCTTCCAGCCACTCCGCCCGCGGCAGGTAGCCCGGCTCGCCGTCCGCCTCGAACCGTACGACGCGGGCGAAGTACCACGCCAGGGCGATGTGCATGTAGTAGGCGACCGCGACCGAGGCGTCGGCCCGGGCGATCCGGGACGTGATCACCGTCAGGTCGTGCAGCCGCTCGACGCCGAAACCGCCCAGGTCGGTGGGGACGCTCGCGGCGAACACCCCGGCGTCGACCAGCGCGTCCACGCTGTCCCGGGCGAAGCGGCCGTCCTGGTCGGTGGCCTCCGCCTGCTCGGTGAGGAAGTCCTGGAGTTTCGCGACCGCCGAGACCGCCTGCTCGCCACTCGCCGTGGCCGGCTGCAACTCGGAGTTCAGTGACAAGGAAATTGACATTATCGCGTCCTCGGCGTTTGGCGGGCACCGGCGTCTTTTGGTCATCGTGCGTGGCGGGCACAGAGCTGGTAAGCGTGCCGACCGGGGTATTCCGGGAGATCAGATGAGGGCATTGCCCGGGATGTAAATTCCCGGTTACTGTGATCCCGGCCGGCGGAACGGTGAATTCTGTTTCTGGTGCCGATGTTCAGTTTCATGCACCACCGTTCGGGAGAAGGGTATGCATTGTGTGGACTGTGACGCTTCGGTTCTCCGGGTGGATTCTCGGGGACTTGGCTCGTCCGGCCGCGGCCGGACACTGCGAACTCACCGAGGGCGAAGGCGCGGTCATCCGGTACGACGAGGGGGCGGATTCCCTGGTCTTCGCCCCGGACACCGGCCCGCATCCGCATGGACTCGCCGTCGTCACGGCCCGGGACGGACACTGGTGCCTGACGAACCTGCACGCCGAGGACACCTACTTCGTCGAGAACATGGAGAGCGGTGGGGAGTTCGTCAAGGTGGTGCCGCGCCGCCGGGACATACCCATTCCCTTCGAACTGGCCCGGATCGTTCTGCCGGTGCCGAAGGGAGCCGGGAAGGTCGACGTATTCGGTCCCGAACCGCATTACCTGGCTCCCTCCTCGCTGTCCGAAAGCGCCGCCAACTGGCCCCGGCTCGACGAAAGCTGTGTGTATTTCCGGGTCCTGGTCGCCCTGTGCGAACCCCAGTTGCGGGGTTCCCCGCCCGGCGCGGTGCCGACGATCGCCGAGGTGGTCGAACGGCTCAGGGGCTGCCGGCCCGTGTACCGGATCAGCCGGGCCGCGGTCAATCACCACATCGACTACCTGGCCACGCACAAGCTGCGGGTGGGCGAATGGGCCGGGGCCGCCGACGGGAAGCGCAGCTACTGGAAGCGCGAAGCGATCGTGGCGATGGCCCTGCGCTCCGGCCTGGTCGGGGAAGAGCACCTGAAGATGCTCCCCAACCAGCGCGTCACAGGGCGGCAAGCGCCTGACCCGTTACGCGCACCAGTTCCGCCACGCCGCTCTCGTCGATGACCAGCGGCGGTATGGCCATCACGGCGGTGCCCTGCCGGCGCAGGAGCACACCGTGCGCCCTGGCCCCGGCGACCAGGTCCGCCGCCGCCTCGGGACGGGCACACTCGACCGTCGCCACCAGGCCCAGCCCCCGCACGTCGCTGACCTCCGGGTGGTCCAGCAGCGGGCGCAGGCCCGCCAGCAGCTGTTCGCCCAGTACCGCGGACGCTTCGACCAGCTTGCGTTCCTCGATGACGTCGAGCACGGCGCAGGCCACCGCACACGCCACCGCGTGTCCTCCCGTGGTGTGCCCGTACCGCAGGCCGCCGATCAGCGGATCGGCCGCGAAGGAGGAGTAGACCGCCTCCGTGGTCGTCAGCGCGGCGAACGGTACGTACCCGCCGCTCAGACCCTTGCTCATGGTGACCAGGTCCGGTGCGACGCCGTCGTGTTCGAAGCCGAACATCCGCCCGGTACGGCCGAATCCGCAGAACACCTCGTCCACGATCAGCAGGGCCCCGGTCCGGTCGCACAGGTCGCGCAGCGCCCGCAGGAGCCCGTCCGGCAGGATCACTCCTCCGCCGACGTTGAGGAGCGCCTCCACGAACACCGCCGCGGGCGGCGTGCCGTCGAGTACGGCGCGTTCGAACTCCTCGACCAGTACGGGCAGCGCCTCGGGCCTGCGCAGTTCCCTCGGCGGGAGCGAGGGCCGTACCCGGGTGACCGGGAAGGGCTCGCCGCCGTACACGGCGTTGGTCGGCAGCCCGGACAGGTGCTGGGCGACATAGGTCGTGCCGTGGTAGCCGGCGGCGAAGGTGACGATCCGGTTCCTGGGCTCGCCCTTGTTGGTCCAGTAGTTGTGCGCGATGCGCACCGCGGCCTCGGTCGCCTCCGAGCCGCTGTTGACGAACAGCGTACGGTCGAGCCCCTGCGGCAGCAGCGCGCCGATCCGCTCGGCGGCCCGTCCGACGGGCAGATGCGTGCCCACGCTCAGGTCGAAGTGCGGCAGCAGGGACATCTGCCGTTCGGCCGCCGCGATCAGCGCGGGGTGCGCGTGCCCGCAACTGGCGTTCATCGCCGACGCCATGGCGTCCAGGTACTCGCGTCCTGCCGCGTCCCGTACGCGGTATCCCTGGCCGGACACCAGGACCGGACGGTCCTGGTCCGCACCGCCCACGGGGGACCACGGATGCCATACGTAGCGCCTGTCACGCTCACGGGCGCGGCCCTCGTCCATGTCGGCGGCCACGCCGGAGATCTCACCGTTGGTAAGCGACATGCCAACGATCATGCAGCTCCGCCGGGCCGCACACACCCGTACACCTGTCAGGGTGTCAATCCGCCGGTGGTCGGTGATCATGGCTGCGACGGCCGGCAGCGGCCCGTGGAACGGAGCGAGAGGAACGCCGACGGTGGTCTTGCACATGCTCAATCCGCAGGCGGCCCTGCCGCGCCGGCCGGACCGGGTGCTGGTCGCGGGCGGCAGCGGCGCGGGCAAGACGACGGTCGCCGACAAATGCGCCGGCCTGCTGGCGCTGCCCCGTATCGAACTGGACGAGCTGTACTACGAGTCCGGCTGGCAGGTGCGTCCCGAGTTCCCCCAAGAGGTCGCCCGGGCGGCCGGACAGCCCCGCTGGGTCACGGAGTGGCACTACCCGGAGGTGGCCACCGTGCTCGCGCGCCGGGCGGATCTGCTCATCTGGCTCGACTACCCGGTACGTACCACGATGACCAGCCTCGTGCTGCGGACCCTGCTGCGGTCGCTGCACAAGGAAGTGCTGTGGAGCGGAAACCAGGAACCGCCGCTGCGGTCGGTGTTCACCGACCCGGAGAACATCCTCCGCTACGGCTGGGCCACCCGGCACTCGGCATCCGACCAGGTGCGGGCGCTGGCCCGCGACGCCCCGGACATCGAACTGGACGTACTGCGCTTCACCCGGCCCGCCGACCTGTCGGGCTGGCTGCTGCGACTGGCCGGGACCTGGCCGGCACCGGCTTCGTCCGGACCGCACACTACGGAGAGGAGTACCGGTGCGTCAGGGCTTCGATGACATCGTCGTCGGCGCGGGCCCGGCGGGAGTGGTGCTCGCGGCCCGTCTCTCGCAGGACCCGGACCGCCGGGTCCTGCTGATCGAGGCGGGCCCCGACTACCCGGACCCCGCCCGCCTGCCTGAAGACCTCCGCAACGGGTGCACCCCGTCGATGGTGGACCACGACTGGTCACTGACGGCCGAACGCCCGGACGGCGCCCGGCTGCCGCTGCCGCGGGGCCGGGTGGTCGGCGGCTCCTCGGCGGTGAACAGCTGTATCGCGCTGCGCCCCGAACCGGAGGACTTCGCCCGGTGGACGGAGCTGACGGGCGGCACCGACTGGTCATGGCCGGACGTCCTGCCGTACTTCACCGGGCTGGAAAGCGACGCGGACTTCTCGGGCCCCCACCACGGCTCCGGCGGACCGCTGCCGCTGCGCCGGCCCGCACGCTCCGAGTTCTCCCCGCTGTCGGCCGCCCTGGTGGAGGCCGCGACCGCCGTCGGCCATCCGTACGTCGCCGACCACAACGCGCCCGGGTCCGCCGGTGTCGGGCCGCTGCCGCTGAACCTCGCCGACGGCGGACGCCGCGTCTCCGCCGTGGCCGCCTATCTCGATCCCGCGCGCGGCCGGCCCAACCTGACGATCGCGGCCGACACCCTGGTCGACCGGGTGCTGTTCGAAGGAAACACCGCGACCGGTGTCGTGACGGTCTCCGCGGGCCGCACCACGCGGGTGTACGGAGACCGGGTCACCCTGTGCGCCGGCGCCTACGCGACCCCCGCGCTGCTGCACCGCTCCGGCGTCGGACCGGCCGCGCACCTGCGCTCGCTCGGCGTGGACGTCGTCGCCGACCTGCCGGGCGTCGGCGCCGGGCTGTCGGACCACTCCCAGGTCCCCATCGGCGTCATCCCCGTCCCCGGACTGTGCGATCCGTCCGACCCGTGCGCGCAGGTCGTCCTGCGGTACACGGCACCGGGCTCGGACCTCCCCAACGACATGCAGCTCTACGTACTCAACCACGTGGAACTCGACGTGTACGCCCCGCACCTGGCCGACCGGGTGCCCGGCGGCCGGGCGTTCATGGTGACCTCCAACCTCATGGCACCCCGGGGCCGGGGAACCGTCACCGCGGTCTCCCGCTCCCCGGAGGTACTGCCGCGCGTCAGCATCGACTACACCGCGGACGCGGAGGACCTGCGCCGTCAGCGGGCCGGGGTCGGGCTGTGCCGGGAACTGCTGCGGCAGCCCCCGTTCACCGCGCTGACCAAGGAACTCATCGGCATGGACGCCGTGGACGCGGAGGCGGCCGGCTCGTCCGAGCGGCTGGATGACTACATCCGCCAGGCGGCACGGACGGCGCACCACCCCATGGGCACCGCCAGGATCGGTCCCGCCCACGACTCGGACGCCGTGGTGGACGGCCGCTGCCGGGTCCATGGCACCGAGCGGCTCCAAGTGGCCGACGCCTCGGTCATACCGGTGCCGATACGGGCCAACACCCACCTGGTCGCCCTCGTCATCGGCGAACGGGTCGCCGCGTGGTCCGCCCAGGAACACACCGGACGCGAGGGGAGCGGAACATGACCGGCACCTTGGTGCTCAAGCACCGCCCGGAGGACTTCCGGGTACGCGAGAACCTGGTCCTGGCGCTGACCGACGAGGCCGCCGCCGACCAGCGTTACCTCCTGCTGCACAAGCGCGGTTACACCACGATGGAGGCCGTGCGGCTGGTGGCGGACCGGCTCGGGGTACCCAGCCGCGACGTGGGCTACGCCGGCCTCAAGGACGAGGACGGCATCACGGAGCAACTGCTGTCCGTACCGCTGAAGGTGCCTGCCGCGCTCGGCGAACTGACATCGGCGGGACTCGTCGAGGAGAGGGGCCCGGACCGGCTGCTGAGCCTGAGCCACTACGGCTACGGGCGTGAGCCGCTGCGCGTCGGCCGGCTCAACGGCAACGGATTCCGGGTGGTACTGCGCGGCCTGGACGAGACGACCGCCGCCCGCCTCGCGGACCGGCACCGGATGAACCTGCTGTTCGTCAACTACTACGACACCCAGCGCTTCGGCGTCCCAGGCGGTCCCAAACGCACCCACCTGGTCGGCGAGGCCCTGCTGAAGGAGGACTGGGCGCTGGCGCGGCGGGAACTGGCCGGGCTCGGCGCTCCGGAAAGCGGGATCGCCGAGCGGTGGGACGGCACGGACCAGGACCTCTTCCGCGAACTCGACCCCAGGACCGTGGCCTTCTACTTGGCCGCGCACTCCTCGTACGAATGGAACGCCCAGGTGCGGGAGCTGGTGGCCACCAGCTGCCCCGAGGAGTCCGCGGAGACCCGCGTCGACGGCCTGCCCTACCGCTTCCCCACCACCGGGCGGGCCGTGGCGGCGCTCCTGGCGGCCTGCCACGAACTGCCGTACATGCGCTACGCGTACCAGGACGGGCCCGTGGAGCGTCCCACGGTGCGTCCCACCGTGATCCAGACGACGGTGACCGCCGAGGAGGAGGGGCCGGACGAGGAGTTCCCCGGGCGCCGTGCTGTGGAGGTGAGCTTCCTGCTGCCGTCCGGCTGCTACGCCACCGCGGCGCTGCGGCAACTGATCGCCCAGTGCTCGGAGCCCGTGTCCTAGCTCCGGTCGGGCGCCCCCGCTGGAAGGCGCCACGCGTTACCGGAATGCCCTAGTAGCTCCTCCCTCTGCCCCTGCCCCGGAGAGACCGTCCATGGCGTTGCTGCTGCTCAACCGCAGGCCCATACTCCCGTACCTGCCGGCCTGGTTGCCGGAGGCGTCCCTGATCGTCCTGACGGCGAAGTCCGCCCTGACCGGGCCCTGGCCCTGCCCGCCGGAGGAGTGCTTCACACGGCTGGTGACCGTGGACGACTACGCGTCGGCCGAGGTCGACGAGCTGATCGACACGCTCTGCGCGGACGAGGACGTGGAACGGGTGATCACCACGGCGGAGATCGACGTGGTGCGGGCGGCGCGGGCCAGGGAACGCCACGGGCTGCCCGGCCAGACGGTGGCCGGTGCCCTGGCCTACCGGGACAAGTACCGGATGAAGGCGCTGGCGGCCCGGCAGGGCGTCCCGGTGCCCCCCATGGCCCTGGTGCGCGACACCGGCGAACTGCGGTCCTTCGCGGCGGTCCACGGTCTGCCGGTGGTGGTCAAACCGGCGGACGGCGCCGGCTCGGTCGGGGTCCGGGTACTGCGCGACCACCGCGCTGTAGGGGAGTGCGAGCTTCCCGGCGACGGCACCTGGCTGGCCGAACGCTTCGTGGACGGCGTGGTGTGCCACGTGGACGGGCTGATGGCGAAGGGGGAGGTGCTGCACGGCATCGCGTCGCGCTACCTGCACGCCAACCTCGACACGGCGACCCACGGCGCCCCGAGCATCAGCGGCATGCTGACACCGTCGGACCCCCTCGCGGACCGGCTGGCCGGTGCGACCGCCGCCGTGGTCGCCGCGCTGCCCGCCGTGGAGGAAGTGACCGCCTTCCACGCCGAGTTCTTCCACATGCCGGACGACGGACTCCTCCTGTGCGAGATCGCCTGCCGTCCCGGCGGCTGCGGGATCGTGGAGGCGTACGAACTCGCCACGGGAGTCAACCTCTACGCCGCGCACCTGCGCGGACAGGCCGGGCTGCCGGTCGGCGTACCGGATCGGGACGGCGCCCGTTCCCGGTACGGATGGGCCTGGTTCCCGCCCCGGCGCGGCATGCTGCGGCACCTGCCCGCCGCCTGCCCCTTGCCCCGCGCCCACCGCTTCGCCGCGTACGGCGTGGTGGGCACGTCCTACCAGGGGCCCGGGTCCAGTACGGACAGCGTCGCCGAGCTGATCTTCCGCGTCGACGGTGGCGAGGAGGTCGAGCCGCAACTGCGAGCGGTCGAGGACTGGTGGTCGGGGGAGGCGTTGTGGGAGACCGGCTGACCTCGGAGACGGAAGGGTCGGGTGGCATGGGAGGTACGGACGCCGCCGGCGAGGGGCGCGGCGCGGCCGACGCCCCCGGCGAACCGGTGACCCGGCCCGTGGCGCGTACGGGTGCCTTCATGACGGCGATGGTCGTGGACGCCGTGGGCAGCGGCGTGTGGATCACCTTCTCCCTGCTCTACTTCACCTACGGCCAGGGCATGGCACTGACCACCGCCGGCTCCGCGCTGAGCACGGGAGCGCTGGCCGCGCTGCTGGCGGGCGGGCTGGCCGTCGGAGTGATCACGGACCGGATGGGGCCGTTCCCGGCCGCGACGCTCAGCTGCGCGCTGCGGGCCGTGGGCTTCCCCTGTTACCTGCTGGCGGACACCCCGGTGACGGTCGCCGCCATCGCCTTCACCATCAGCTTCGGCGACCGGCTTTACTGGGCGGCACACGCGGGCCTGGTCGACAGCGTCACCGCCACCCAGCACGCGCAGCGCGGCCTGTTCGCCCTGATGAACTCCCTGCGCAACGTCGGCCTCGGGGTGGGCGCGCTGGCCGTGGCCCTGGGCGCCTCCTTCCAGGAAGCCGGCGGCGCCACCCTGTGGCACGCCATCCCCCTGGTCAACGCGGCGAGCTTCGCCGTCGCCGGGATGATGTTCCGCTGGGTGGGGCGGCCCCTGAGGGCGGCACCCGTACCACGCAAGGGCGCGGGAGACCGGCCCTCCTACCGGGGGGTCCTGGCCAACCGCCCCTTCCTCGCCTTTACCGGCGCCACCTTGTCCATCACCCTCTCCAGCGTCGCCTTCGACTCGATCCTGCCCGTCTACCTCCGCTCACTGGAAATGCCGCTGTGGCTGCCCCCCGTGGCCTACGTGCTGTCCTGTGTGGCGATCCCGGCGTTCCAGCCACTGGCCCTGTGGCTGGGCCGCAGGTACCGGCCGATGCGGCTGATGGCGCTGGCCGCCGTGCTCATCGCGGTCTCGCTGGCGTCCCTGGTCCCGCTCGGCCGGTTCGACAAGGCCGGCGCCACGGTCTGGATCGCGCTGACCGTCCTGGTGTTCAGCCTGGGCGAGGCAGTGTTCGGGGCGGTCGCCATGACCATCGTGCTGTCGTTCGCCACCCGGCAGGACGCCGGGCGCTACAGCGCTCTGTACCAGCTCGCGTGGGGACTGTCGGGGGCGCTCGGCCCCGGTGTGCACACGCTGCTGCTGTCGGCGTCGGGCAGCGCGCCGTGGACCGTCATGGCGTGCGCGCTGCTCCTGGGCGCCGCCGTCTATCTCAGGCTCGCGCGGACGACACCGTGCGCGCGGACAGCCGGGCCGCGCGACGGTGATCCGGCCGGCCGGAAGGGACAGCGATGACCAGCACCACCGGGCGGGCCCCGGGATCACGCCCGCAGGACACCGAGGACACCCCGCTTTCCGGGGCCGACGCGGAGGAGGCCGACCTCCTCGGCACCGTGAACCAGGCACTGCGGCGCCTGTGGTCCGGTCGCGGCGTGGTACTCCTGCTCGACGACTTCGACCACCGGGCCACTTCGCTCGTCGGCGAACTGCGGGCGTGCGGCGCACGGGTGGAAGCGGTGCTCTCGCGCACCGGTCCGGGGCCCGGGGCACCTGCCGTCCCCCACAGCCGCCAGTGCCGGGAATCCGGCCCGGAGATGACCCGGCCCGAGTTCGAGGCATGGCTGCGGAACCCGTCCCAGGAGGTACGGCGGTGGCTGGACGGGCTGGACCCCGAACGGCGCTGGCTGGCACTCGGCACCCCCCGCACGGGAGTCGCCGAGTTCCTCGGGCGGAAGGTGTACGGGTGGCGGCGCCCCAAATGGGCCGCCGTCGAGGACAAGACCACCATCGACCGGCTGTGGGACGCCGCCGGAGTGGCCTCGCCGCCCCATGTCGTCGTCGACGTCGAGGCGCTGCGGCGGGCGCCGGAGGAGATCGGGATCGGGAAGATCGCCGGACCAGCCGGCGTCGTGGCCGCCGCCGACTCCACGCGCGGTCATGTCGGCGATTCGCTGGGACTGCGCTGGGTCCCCGACCCGGACAGGTTCCAGGAGTCCGTACGTGACCTCGCCGACCGGGCCGACCGGGTACGGATCGCCCGCTTCGCGGACGGCGTGCCGTGCAGCGTGCTCGGTATGGCGCTGCCCGACGGCATCGCGGTGTTCGCACCGATCGAGATCGTCACCCTCGGCGACCCGGCCACCGGCAGGCTGCTGTTCTGCGGCTCCTCCACCCACTGGCGGCCGGGTGCGTCCGCCGAACGCGAGATGCGCGACGCCACGCGGCGCGCGGGCCGGGAACTGGTCCGCACCACCGGTTACCGCGGCATCTTCAGCGTGGACGGGCTGCTGACACCCGACGGCTTCACGGCCACCGAACTCAACCCGCGGCACGCCTCCGGCCTCGGTCTGCGGGCCGCGCTGCCGGACTTCCCGGTCTACCTGTTCAACCGGGCGGTTCAGGAGGAGCTGCCCGGGCTGGAGGGGATCCGCAGCGCCGCGCTCGAACGGGTCGTACGCCGTGCGGTGGCGGCGGCGCCGTCGTATGCGCTGACGGTGCCCGTGGCGCGTACCGGCCACGCGGACGGCGCCGCGGACGGCGCCGCGCGGCTCCGGCACGGCGGATCGGTGATCGATTACCGCACGGCGGACGGCGTCGCGGCGCTGACCGCCATCTCGCCCCCCGCACCGGGCCACCGCGCCGGGCCCGCCTGTGCCGCCCTCGCCGCCCATCTGGGCGACCCCGGACTGCGCTGTTTCCCGCTGGGGACCGGGGGCGCGGACTGACCCGGCCGTATGGAGAGCGAAGACCACGGCGCACCGGTACCGGAAACCCCGAACACCGGAATGCGCCAGTAATGAGACGCACGAGCACGGATTGACACGAGCACGGAAGCACCCGCACCGAAGCGCGAACGAAAGGGCGTACACCATGAGCCGGCCGACGAACCTGGTCAATTCCTGGAACGAATGGGACCCGCTGCGCGAAATCGTCGTCGGAGTCGCCGACAACGCCTGCTTCGAGCCGACCGAGCCCGGTCACCGGCCGCAGCTGCGTACCCCGGACGGCGGTTCGGCTCCCTTCCCGACCGGACCCAAACCGGCCGAGATGATCGAGCGTGCCAATGAGCAGCTGGACGGCTTGGTGAGGCTGCTGGAATCGCAGGGCGTCACCGTCCACCGGCCCGTGGCGCCCGACCTGGCGAGCCCGCTGCGCACGCCGGACTTCCAGGTGGAGAACCAGTACTGCGTGGTGTGCCCCAGGGACGTCATGATCACGCTCGGCAACGAGATCATCGAGGCCACGATGTCCCGCCGCGCCCGCTACTTCGAATACCAGGCGTACCGCAAACTGGTCTACTCGTACTGGAACAACGACCCCGGCATGGTGTGGACCGTGGCGCCCAAACCGTCGATGGCCGACTCCATGTACCGCCAGGAATTCTGGGAATGGCCGCTGGAGGAGCGGCACCGCCGGATGCACTCCTCGGAATTCTGCGTCACGCAGGACGAGGTGGTATTCGACGCCGCCGACATCAGCCGGTTCGGCCGCGACATCGTCGTACAGGAGTCGATGACCACCAACCGCTCGGGCATCCACTGGCTCAAGCGCCACCTGGAGCCGCGCGGATTCCGGGTTCACCCGGTGCACTTCCCGCTCGACTTCTTCCCCTCGCACATCGACTGCACCTTCGTGCCGCTGCGGCCGGGTCTGGTGCTGACCAACCCCGAACGGCCGCTGCGCGAGGGCGAGGAACAGCTGTTCCTGCGCAACGGCTGGGAACTGGTCGACGTGCCCCAGCCGACGTCGACCAACGACGAGATGCCCAAGTACTGCCAGTCCTCGAAGTGGCTGTCGATGAACGTGCTGAGCATCTCCCCGACGAAGGTGGTGTGCGAGGAGCGGGAGAAGCCGCTGCAGGACCTGCTCGACAAGCTCGGGTTCGAGGTCTTCCCCGTGCCCTTCCGCGACGTCTTCGAATACGGCGGATCGCTGCACTGCGCCACCTGGGACGTCAACCGGGAGGGAACGGCCGAGGACTACTTCCCCGTCAACGACTACCGGCCGCTCGCCGAAGGGCCTCGAATTCTCGGGTGACGGATGGCCCGCGCGGCTCGGACGGCCCGCACGGCCCGCACGGCCCGCGCGGCCTGGACGTCGGAGAGGCGGAGCCGGACGCACCCGGCTCCGCCTCCCGGCGCCCCGCCATCACCGTCCGCCGCCTACGGGCGGGCGTACCACCGGTCGAACTCATCGGCCGTCGTGGCCCCGCCCTCCAGCACCGCGCGGTAGACCTCGTAACTGGGCACCCGCCCGCCGCCGTCGGGCCGCAGGGCCAGCGCCTGTTTGATCCGCAGGATGCGCGCCCGATGGGCGTCCGTCAGCCGCGGCGGCAGCGTACGGACATGTGCCAGGTCGGGCTGGCGGTCCGGCTCGTCCACGAACCAGATGTCCAGGGTCCACTCCCGCCCGGCCTCGGAGCGGCAGTCGACGTTGAGGTACAGCCCGTCCGGATAGCCGGGATCGGTGTTCCAGCGCCCGGTGTCGTCGCGGAAGCACACCTGCCGCACGCGGTCGTGCACGGCTAATTCGGCCCCGATCCCGGCCACCGCCCGCTTCGTGCGGTCCGTCAGCTCCGGGCAGATCACCGTGATGTCGAGATCCGGCACCACCATCAGCCCCAGGGCCGCGCTTCCCACCCGCACGGCCTCCCCTTCCTCCGACAACAGCCGCGCCAGCCCCAGGTCGGCACTGACCGCATCGGCCTCGGCCTGCAACTCCGCCTGCCGCGCCGCCAGCCGCTCATCGCTCAGCTCCCCGCCACTGCCCACCGACGCGCTCACGCTCATCCGCTCCTCGCTACCTCAACTGGTGACCTGACCGGTCCGTTCTACAGGAAGCCGACTTCTGCACGAAGCCGAGGCGTTCGGGGAGGGCGGGGGAGAAGTACACACGTCGCACATGGTCCGAGGGGGCGGTCCGCCGCCCCACTACTCGACTACTCGCCCCGCAGGGTGACTGGCAGGCTGGTCACGCCGCTGAGGAGGTTGGAGTAGTTGCGGCGGGTGTCTCCGCGCAGTTCCACCGAGGCGACGAGGTCGCGCAGTGCGCTGAGCATGGCGGCGATTTCCGCCCGGCCGAGGTAGGCGCCGAGGCAGAAGTGGGAGCCGTAGCCGAAGGAGAGGTGTTTGTTGGGGGTGCGGTCGAGGCGGAAGCGTTCCGGGGCCTCGAAGACGTCCTCGTCCATGTTGGCCGAGTCGTTCCACAGCGTGACGATGTCCCCGGCCTTGATCACCTGGCCCTGGGTGCCGACCGGGATGTCTTCCAGGGCCGTGCGGCCGAAGTGCAGGGCGGGGGTGGTCCAGCGCAGGATCTCGTCGACGGCGGTGGCGATATCGGCCTGGCCGCTTTTGAGGGCCTGCCACTGGTCGGGGTGTTCGATGAGGGCGAGTACGCCGCCGGTCATCGACATCCGGCTGGTCTCGTCGCCGCCGATGATCAGGCTGTAGCAGTTGACCACGATCTCGTCCATGGTCAGCGGCTTGCCCTCCAGGGTGCCGGTGGCCAGCACGCTGATCGCGTCGTCGCCCGGGTTGGCGCGGCGTTCGGCGGCCAGCGTGCCGAAGTAGGCGAGGATGTCGTTGCGTGCCTGCCAGGCGGCGGCGGGCGACTGGGCGGCGCCGTCGTTGCCGAGGGCCGTCGCGGTCAGCTCCAGCACCTTGGCGCGGTCGGCTTCGGGTACGCCCATCAGGTCGCAGATCGCGGTGAGCGGGATGTCGGCGGCCACGTCGGCGGCGAAGTCGCATTCCCCGCGGGCGATGGCCTCGGCGACCAGTGCGCGGGTGGACTGGCGGATGTTGTCCACGACGCCTTCGAGGGCGCGCGGCGAGAACGCCTTGAGCAGAATTTTACGGAGGTCGGAATGCCGGGGCCCGTCGGTGACCGCGGCCATCATGCCGGCCGCCGAATCGCCGCCCATCAGCAGCGTGGTGAGCACATTTCCCTTTTCCGAGGTGAACCGTTTGTTGTCCCGGTAGATCTCGGACACATCCGCGTGCCGGGACACGACCCAGAAACCCGGTGCGCCGCCGGTGGACGGGTGCCAGTGGAACGGCTGTGTGGTGCGCAGATGCCGCCAGACCTCGGACAGGTCGTATTCGGCGTGGGTGCGCGGATCGGTCAGGTCCAGCGTCGCTATGTCACCCGGATTCAGCATGATGCGGCTGGGCATGGATTCTCCTGCTCCTCAGGCTTCTTGGCCGGCGTCGGCGCTCTGGCCGTGGTCGCCGCTGTTCCTCTGCGGCCCCGGCGGTGTACGCCGGCGGCCGGCCACGATCCCCCGTGGCCTGTCGGTGGGAGTTGCCCAGGCGGCCGCTCCGTTGTTGCACAGTAGCAACTCGCCGCGTATCGGCGGAGGTCACCTTCGGCGTCCCTGGGGACTGCGCTGCCAGGGTGCGGGCCGACCGGAAAACGAAGACGCCATTCCGGGTGGGGCCGAAGAACCGGGCCCCTTCGGCCGATGCCGCCGCCGTACCCGCCGGGCGGTCGTCGGGGCCGCCGCGCGGGTACGGACAGGGAAGCGCCGGGTTGCCCGGGAAACCCGGCTGACCAGGGCATACTCCTGTTGCGGCGGCTCAGTTGGGCAGCTGCCCGGGCGGCGCGGGTATCTCCTTGACGCCTTCGCGGGACTGCTGATTAACTCGCGATGGCTTGATCGACGGACCCGGAGCGGGTCCGGACGGTGTGCACTTTCGGGGGTTGTGTATCCATGCCACAAGACGTACGACCGGGGCCGTGGCCCAGTCGCGCCCATGAGAACGCGGCAGCGTGCCGCGCGGATTCCGTTCCGCCGCACCCACTGCGATCGCCCTGACATTCCGTACGGCTCCGGCGGAGCGCCGGTCCATGGAGACGTGACCGCCCGCGCACGGTTGTGCGTCCCGGTCCTTTCCTGGATTCATGCATCGGCCGCACCTTGTACGGCAGTTCGTCGAACGGGTAACCGGTGGAGATGTCCTGGGACTGTGCACCCTTGACATGCGTCCCGGGTGTGTGAGAACACGGCTTCAAAACCCGGCCCGCCCGGATTCCCGTCCTGCTTTTCCCTGCCCCGGACCGACCAGCCGGAGCCCGGAAATACCGGCCTTCTCCCAAGGGAGCGGGCCGGCGACCCCGGCCGGTCATTCCGGCCCTTTTTCATCCGACTCCATTCGGCGTGCCTTTCCCGCCGGGCGTCAGCGCCCTGCGCCGGGGCGCCGTACGCGGTGTGCCCGCCGTGCCGCCCGCGGACGGCGTCCACCGACGCCGTCCCTCCGACGCCGCTCACCCGGCCCGGCCGACGACCCGGCCGACGACCGACCAGCGCCGCATTGCCCTGTGCGGGGCAGGAAGAAGGAAACAGCTCATGATCCCGTTGTCCTTTGCGCAGCGCCGGCTGTGGTTCCTGCACAAGCTGGAGGGGGCGTCGGCGACGTACAACATGCCGTTGACGCTGCGCCTGAAGGGCAAGGTGGACGCGGAGGCGCTGCTCGCGGCCCTGCGGGATGTGACGGCGCGGCACGAGACGCTGCGCACGGTCTTCCCCGAGGTGGACGGCGAGCCGCGGCAGGTCGTCCTGGACGCCGCCGACGCGGACTTCGCCTGGGAACACCGGCAGGTTCCGGAGGCGGAGCTGCGCGCGGCACTGGAGCAGGCGGCCCGGCACCCCTTCGACCTGGCCACCGAGGTCCCGGTCCGCGTATGGCTGTACGAGACCGGGCCGGAGGACCACGTCCTGTTGCTGTTGCTCCATCACATCGCGGGCGACGGCTGGTCGATGGGCCCGCTGGCCCGTGACGTCGTCGAGGCGTACACCGCGCGGACCGAGGAACGCGACCCGGACTGGCCCGAGCTTCCGGTGCAGTACGTGGACTACACGCTGTGGCAGCGGGAACTGCTCGGCGACGAGAGCGACCCGGACAGCGTCTTCGCCCAGCAGGTCGCCTACTGGCGCGAGCAGTTGGCCGGCCTGCCCGACCTGGTGAGCTTCCCCACCGACCGCCCGCGCCCGGCGGTGGCCTCCTACGCGGGTGAGCACCTCGCCTTCGACCTGGACCCCGCGCTGCACCGGCGGCTGGTGGCGCTGGCCCGGCAGTCGAACACGACCGTGTTCATGGTGCTCCAGGCCGCGATGGCCGCGCTGCTCACCCGCCTCGGCGGCGGCCACGACATCCCCCTGGGCAGCGGCGTGGCCGGCCGCACCGACGAGGGCCTGGACGACCTCATCGGCTTCTTCGTCAACACCTTCGTGCTGCGCACCGACACGTCCGGCGACCCCGCCTTCGAGGAGCTGCTCGCCCGCGTACGGCGCACCAGCCTCGCCGCGTACGAGCACCAGGACGTGCCGTTCGAGCACCTGGTGGAGCGCCTGAACCCGCGGCGCTCCACCGCCCACCACCCGCTGTTCCAGGTCGCCCTGGTCCTCCAGAACGCACCGAGCGAGGACTTCCGGCTGCCGGGCCTCCAGGTGCAGGCCGAGGTGGTGAGCGCCGGCACCTCGCGCTTCGACATGCTCATCTCCCTCACCGAGGGGCACGACGCGGCCGACGGTCCGACGGGCATCGAGACGGTCGTCGAGTACGCCACGGAGCTGTTCGACCGCGCGACGGTCGAGGGCCTGCTGGCCCGCTGGGTGCGGGTGCTGGAGCAGGTGACGGCCGATCCTTCGCTGAGCGTCGGGCAGCTGGAGCTGCTGTCGGACACCGAGCGCGACCAGGTGGTGTCCGGCTGGAACGCGACGGCCGCCGACGTGCCCGGCACCACCCTCGCCGGGTTCGTCGCCGGGCACGCGCGCCGCACCCCGGAGGCTGTCGCGGTGGTGTACGGCGCCGAGACCCTGTCGTACGGGGAGCTGGACGCGCGGGCGAACCGGCTGGCGCACTGGCTGACCGGCCAGGGCGTGGGCCCGGAGAAGCTGGTGGGGGTGGAACTGCCGCGCTCGGTGGAGATGGTCGTGGCCGTCCTCGCCGTCCAGAAGGCCGGTGGCGCGTACGTCCCGGTCGACCCCGACTACCCGCGTGAGCGGCGGGAGTTCATCCTCGCCGACGCGGCGCCGGTGCTGGTCCTGGACGAGGCGGCGCTGCGCCGGGACCTGTCCGGCTATCCGGAGGACGCCCCCGGGATCGACGTCGACACGGCGCACCCGGCATACGTCATCTACACCTCCGGCTCCACCGGGCGCCCCAAGGGCGTCGTGGTCTCCCACCAGGGCGTCGCGAGCCTCGCGTACGCGCAGGCCCGGCGGCTGGGAGTCTCGGCGGAGAGCCGGGTGCTCCAGTTCGCGTCGCCGAGTTTCGACGCGGCGTGGTGGGAGCTGGTGATGGCCTTCTCGTCGGGTGCCACGCTGGTGGTGCCGGAGGAAGGGCGACTGGTCGGCGAGGCGTTGCGTGAGGTGCTGGCCGAGCAGCGGATCTCTCACGCGACCCTTCCGCCGTCCGTACTGGGGGCGCTTCCGGCCGGGGCCGAGTCCGGACTGCCGGAGTTGCGGGCGGTGGCGCTGGCGGGTGAGGCGGTGCCGCCTGAGCTGGTGGCCCGGTGGACGGTGGACGGGCGCGTGGTCGTCAACGCGTATGGCCCGACGGAGTCCACGGTGTGCGTCTCGATGAGCGACACGACCGAGGAACTGGTTGCGCCGATCGGGCGTCCGGTCACCAACACGCGTGCGTATGTGCTGGATGCGGCGCTGCGGCCGGTGCCGGTGGGGGTGGCCGGTGAGCTGTACGTCTCCGGTGCGGGGCTGGCCCGTGGTTACGCGGGCCGGGCCGGGCTGACGGCGGAGCGGTTCGTGGCGTCGCCGTTCGAGCCCGGGGTGCGCATGTACCGGACCGGTGACCTGGCGCGGTGGCGCGCCGACGGGCAGCTGGAGTACCTGGGCCGCGCCGACGAGCAGGTCAAGCTTCGCGGCTTCCGTATCGAGCCGGGGGAGATCGAGTCCGCCCTGACCGCCTCCGAGGGCGTACGGCAGGCCGCCGTCATCGCGCGGGAGGACGTCCCCGGTGACCAGCGCCTGGCCGCGTACGTGGTGCCCGACCTCGACGCGGCGATGCGGGCCGGCGCGGAGTCGGACGGGGACGCGCAGGTCGAGGAGTGGCGGGAGATCTACGACTCGGTATACGCCGAGACGGGCACGAAGGGCATCGCCTTCGGTGAGGATTTCTCCGGCTGGGACAGCTCGTACACCGGTGAGCCGATCCCGCTGGACGAGATGCGGGCCTGGCGGGACGCGATCGTGGAGCGGGTGCGCGGCTTCGGTGGCCGCCGGGTGCTGGAGGTCGGTGTGGGTGCCGGTCTGCTGATGGCCCACCTCGCGCGGGACGTGGACGAGTACTGGGGTACGGACCTGTCGGCCGAGGTCATCGAGCGGCTGTCGGCGCAGGTGGCCGAGGCGGGTCTGGACGACCGCGTACGGCTGCGCAGCCAGGCCGCCGACGACGTGACGGGGCTGCCCGCCGGTCACTTCGACACCGTACTGATCAACTCCGTTGTGCAGTACTTCCCGGATGGCGCGTACCTGGCCAAGGTCGTCGGCCAGTTGCTCGCCCTCGTTGCGCCCGGCGGTCGGCTGGTGATCGGTGACGTGCGGCATGCCGGTTCGCTGCGAGCGTTGCACGCTGCGGTCAACGCCGGGCGTGGGGCGTCAGCGCGTGCGGTCGTGGACCGGGCGGTGCTGCTGGAAAAGGAGCTGGTGACCGCTCCGGAGTTCTTCGCGGAGCTGACGGAGCGGGACGAGCGGGTGGGCGCGCTGGACATCCGGCTCAAGCCGGGCGCGTACCACAACGAGCTGACCCGGCACCGCTACGAGGTCGTCCTGCACAAGGCGCCCGAAAAGGTCGTGGACCTGTCCGGGGTCCGTCAGCTGATATGGGCCGCCGGGCTGGATCTGACCGCCATAATGACCGGTTTCGACGGTGCGCCGCTGCGTGTCACCGGCATCCCCAGTGCGCGGCTGGCCGCCGAGGTGGCGGCTGAACGGGCCCTGGACGGCCTGGACGCCGAGGACTTCGGCGGTAGCGCCCCGGTCGACCCGGAAGACCTGGTCGCGCGCGGCCGGGAACACGGCGTGTATGTGGTTCCCACCTGGTCGGCGCGGTCGGTGGCGCGGTTCGACGCGGTGCTCCTCCCGGCCGGAGCGGAAGACGCTGCCCTGTCGGGCGTGTACCTGCCGGCCGCCGACGGCGGCCCGTGGACCAACAATCCCGTCGCCGCCCGTGGCATCGGTGCCGTGGTCAAGGCGGCCCGCGCGCGCCTCGCCGAACGGCTTCCGGAGTACATGGTGCCGTCGGCGGTGATGGTCCTGGACCGGCTGCCGCTGACGCCCAACGGCAAGCTGGACCGCAAGGCCCTGCCCGTTCCCGAGTACGCCGCCACCACGAGCGGCCGCAGGCCGCGCACCGACCGGGAAGCCGCTCTGTGCGCCCTGTTCGCCGAGGTGCTGGGCGTGGACCGGGTCGGTGTCGACGACAGTTTCTTCGATCTCGGCGGGCACTCGCTGCTCGCCACCCGCCTGGTCAGCCGCGTCCGCAGCGTCCTCGGCGTGGAGATCCCGATCAAGGACGTGTTCGGCGCGCCGACGGTGGCGGCGCTGGCCGGCCGGCTGGCGGCGGCCGGGGGAGAGACCCGTACGGCGCTGGTGCGCAGGGAGCGGCCCGAGCGGGTTCCGCTGTCGTTCGCGCAGCGCCGCCTGTGGTTCCTCCACAAGCTGGAGGGCCCGTCCGCGACGTACAACATGCCGCTGGTGCTGCGCCTGAAGGGCGGCGTCGACGCGGACGCCCTGCGGGCGGCGCTGCGGGACGTGGTGGCGCGGCACGAGTCGCTGCGCACCGTCTTCCGGGAGAGCCGGGACGGCGAGCCGTACCAGCTGGTGCTGGGCCCGGATGAGGCGGAGTTCGGCTGGGAGCGCCGCACGGTCACCGAGGCCGAGCTGCCCACCGCCCTGGAGGAAGCCGCCCGGTACGGCTTCGACCTGGCCGCCGAGGTCCCGCTCCGGGCCTGGCTGCACGACATCGACGCCGACACCGGTGTGCTGCTGCTCCTGCTGCACCACATCGCGGGCGACGGCTCGTCGATGGGCCCGCTGGCCCGCGATGTCATGGCGGCGTACGGCGCCCGCGTCCGGGGCGAGGCCCCGCAGTGGGCGGAGCTGCCGGTGCAGTACGCGGACTACACCCTGTGGCAGCGTGAGCTGCTGGGCGACGAGGCCGACGCGGACAGCGTGTACGCGCGGCAGGTGGACTACTGGCGCGAGCAACTGGCCGGCCTTCCCGACCAGGTGACCTTCCCCGCCGACCGCCCCCGCCCGGCCGTCACCTCCTACGAGGGCGGCCACCTGGCCTTCACCCTCGACGCCGACCTGCACGGGCGGCTGGTGGAGCTGGCCCGGCGGACGAACACGACGGTGTTCATGGTGCTCCAGGCCGGTATGGCGGCGCTGATGACGCGCCTGGGGGCCGGGACGGACATTCCGCTGGGTTCGCCGATCGCGGGTCGGATGGACGATGCTCTCGACGATCTGGTGGGCTTCTTCGTCAACACGTTGGTGATGCGGACGGACACCTCGGGCGATCCCAGCTTCGAGGAACTGCTCGGCCGCGTACGGGAGTCGAGCCTCGCCGCGTACGCCCACCAGGACGTGCCGTTCGAGCACCTGGTGGAACTCCTCAACCCCGAGCGCTCCACCTCCCACCACCCCCTCTTCCAGGTCATCCTCGGCTTCCAGAATGGCCAGGAAGCCGCCTTCCGACTGCCCGGTCTCCAGGTCGAGGTGGAGGGCGTCGACCTCAGCGTGGCCAGGGCCGACCTGGTCTTCAACGTGGCCGAGCAGTACGGCGGGACCGGCGAGCCGGCCGGGATCGAGGCGCTGGCCGAGTACGCCACGGCGCTGTACGACCGGGCCACCGTCGAGGGCTTCGTGGCCCGCTGGACACGCCTGCTGGAGCAGGCCGTCACGGACCCGGCGCGCCCCATCGGCCGGGCGGAACTGCTGACGCCCGAGGAGCGCACCCGCCTGCTGGCCGACTGGAACGCCACCGGCACCGAACTGCCCGCGAAGACGCTGGCCGGGCTGTTCGAGGACGAGGTCCGGCGGGACCCGCAGGCCCCTGCCGTACTGTCCGGCACCCTGACCCTGTCGTACGGCGAGCTGAACGCGCGGGCGAACCGGCTGGCGCACTGGCTGGCCGGGCAGGGCGTGGGTCCGGAGCAGCTGGTGGGTGTGGTGCTGCCGCGGTCGGTGGAGATGGTGATCGCGGTCCTCGCCGTTCTCAAGGCCGGTGGCGCTTACGTACCCGTCGATCCCGAATACCCGCAGCAGCGGCGGGAGTTCATTCTTGCCGACGCCGCGCCGGTGCTGGTGCTGGATGAGGCGGCGCTGCGCCGGGACCTGTCGGGCTTCCCGGTCACCGACCCGGGTGTGGCCGTGGCACCGGAGAACCCGGCGTACGTCATCTACACCTCCGGCTCCACCGGGCGCCCCAAGGGCGTGCTGGTGACGCACAGCGGCGTGCCGAGCCTGGCCCACGCGCAGGGCCGTCCTCTGGGCGTCGGCCCGGGCAGCCGGGTGCTCCAGTTCGCGTCGCCCAGCTTCGACGCCGCTTGGGCGGAACTGGTGATGACGTTCTCCTCGGGCGCCGCGCTCGTGGTGCCGGAGAGCGGCCGGCTGGTCGGCGAAGCCCTCGCCAGTGTGCTCACGGAGCACGGCGTGACGCATGTGACGCTGCCGCCGTCGGTCCTGGGCGCCCTGCCGCCCGGCACCGAGGCGCGCCTGCCCGCGCTGCGGACCGTGCTGGTGGCCGGTGAAACGGTGCCGCCGGAGCTGATCGCCCGGTGGGCGGTGGGCGGGCGCGAGGTCGTCAACGCGTACGGCCCGACGGAGTCCACGGTCTGTGTGTCGATGAGCGGCACGGCCGACGGGCACGTCGCGCCGATCGGCCGCCCGGTCCCCAACACCAAGGTGTATGTGCTGGATGCGGGACTGCGGCCGGTGCCGGTGGGCGTGACCGGTGAGCTGTACGTCTCCGGTGCGGGGCTGGCCCGTGGTTACGCGGGCCGGGCCGGGCTGACGGCGGAGCGCTTCGTGGCCTCGCCGTTCGAGCCGGGCGTGCGGATGTACCGCACCGGTGACCTGGCGCGGTGGCGCGCCGACGGCCAGCTGGAGTACCTGGGCCGCGCCGACGAGCAGGTCAAGCTGCGCGGCTTCCGTATCGAGCCGGGGGAGATCGCCTCGCTCCTGGCCCGGTCCGAGGGCGTACGGCAGGCGGCGGTCGTCGTCCGTGAGGACACCCCGGGCGACCAGCGGCTCGTCGCGTACGTGGTGCCCGAGGACGGCCACGGTGCTGCCGCAGGCCCTGCCGGCCTCCTCGCGGACCTGGCGGAGCGGCTGCCGGAGTACATGGTGCCGTCGGCGGTGATGGTGCTGGACCGGCTGCCGCTGACACCCAACGGCAAGCTGGACCGCAAGGCCCTGCCCGCACCCGAGTACGCGGCCGGTGCGGACGGCCGCGCCCCGCGGACCCCGCAGGAAGAGGTCCTGTGCGGGCTCTACGCCGAGGTGCTGGGCGTGGACCGGGTCGGTGTCGACGACAGCTTCTTCGATCTGGGCGGGCACTCGCTGCTCGCCACCCGCCTGGTCAGCCGCGTCCGCAGCGTTCTGGGGACGGAGCTGCCGATCAAGGACGTGTTCGCAGCGCCGACGGTGGCCGGGCTGGCCGCGCGTCTGGCGACGGCCGACGGCCGGGCCCGTACGGCGCTGACCCGGGCGGTACGCCCCGAGCGGGTGCCGCTGTCGTTCGCGCAGCGCCGCCTGTGGTTCCTGCACAAGCTGGAGGGCCCCTCAGCGACGTACAACATCCCGCTGGCCCTGCGGCTGGTGGGGGAGGTGGACGCGGAGGCGCTGCACGCGGCGCTGCGGGACGTGGTCGGGCGGCACGAGTCGCTGCGTACGGTCTTCCCGGAGCGCGACGGCGAGCCGTACCAGCGGGTGCTGGACCCGGAGGGGGCGGACTTCGGCTGGGAGCGGCGCACGGTCACCGAGGACGAGCTGCCCGCCGCCCTCGACGAGGCGGCACGCTATGCCTTCGAGCTGGCCACGGACGTCCCGGTACGCGCGCTGCTCTTCGAAACCGGCACGGCCGGTGCCGCCGGGCCGCAGGACTGTGTGCTGCTGCTCCTGCTGCATCACATCGCCGGGGACGGCTGGTCCATGGGCCCGCTGGCCCGCGACGTGGTCGCCGCCTACACCGCCCGCGTCCAGGGCGAGGCCCCGCAGTGGGCCGAACTGCCCGTGCAGTACGCCGACTACTCCCTGTGGCAGCGTGAGCTGCTGGGCGACGAGGCCGACGCGGACAGCGTGTACGCGCGGCAGGTGGAGTACTGGCGTGAGCAGCTGGCGGGCCTGCCGGAGCAGGTGACCTTCCCGGCCGACCGGCCGCGTCCGGCCATCGCCTCCTACGAGGGAGCGTCGCTCGTCTTCGAGCTGGGCGCGGAGCTGCACGGGCGGCTGGTGGAGCTGGCCCGGCGGACGAACACGACGGTGTTCATGGTGCTCCAGGCCGGTATGGCGGCGCTGATGACGCGTCTTGGGGCCGGGACGGACATTCCGTTGGGTTCGCCGATCGCGGGTCGGATGGACGATGCTCTCGACGATCTGGTGGGCTTCTTCGTCAACACGCTGGTGCTCCGTACGGACACCTCGGGCGATCCCCGCTTCGAGGAGCTGCTCGGCCGCGTCCGGGACACCGACCTGGCCGCCTATGCCCACCAGGACGTGCCGTTCGAGCACCTGGTGGAACTCCTCAACCCGGAGCGCTCCACCTCCCACCACCCGCTCTTCCAGGTCATCCTCGGCCTCCAGAACGCCGGGGAGGCCGGCTTCACGCTGCCGGGCATCCAGGTGGACGTCGAGGGCGTCGACCTCAGCATCTCCAAGGCCGACCTCGAACTGAACGTCGTGGAGCGGCACGGTGCGGACGGCGCGCCGCAGGGTGTCGTCTCCGCCGTCCAGTACTCCACCGAGCTGTTCGACCGGGTGACGGTCGAGGGACTGCTGGGCCGGTGGACGCGGCTGCTGGAGCAGGTGACCGCCGACCCGTCGCTGCGGCTCGGCCAGGTCGAGCTGCTGACCGGTGACGAGCGCGCCCGGATCGTGGACGGGTGGAACCGGACGGCCGCCGAGGTACCGGCCGCCACCCTCGCCGGGCTGTTCGCCGGCCACGTGCGCCGGGACGCGGACGCCCTCGCGGTGGTCTGCGGCACAGAGTCGCTGTCGTACGGCGAACTGGACGCGCGGGCGAACCGGCTGGCGCACTGGCTGGCCGGGCAGGGCGTGGGTCCGGAGCAGCTGGTGGGTGTGGTGCTGCCGCGGTCGGTGGAGATGGTGGTCGCCATCCTCGCCGTCCTCAAGGCGGGCGGCGCTTACGTGCCCGTCGATCCCGAATACCCGCGGGAGCGGCGGGAGTTCATTCTCGCCGACGCCGCGCCGGTGCTGGTCCTGGACGAGGCGGTGCTGCGCCGGGAACTGTCGGGCTTCCCGGTCACCGACCCGGGTGTGGCCGTCGCACCGGAGAACCCCGCGTACGTCATCTACACCTCCGGCTCCACCGGGCGCCCCAAGGGCGTCGTGGTCACCCACCGGGGTGTGGCGAGCCTGGCGTACGCGCAGGCCGCGCGGCTCGGGGTGACGGCGGGCAGCCGGGTCCTGCAATTCGCCTCGCCCAGCTTCGACGCCGCCTGGTGGGAACTGGTGATGGCGTTCGGGTCCGGCGCCACGCTGGTGGTGCCCGAGGGCGGGCGGCTGGTCGGCGAGGCGCTCCAGGAGGTGCTGGCCGGTCACCGGGTGACGCACCTGACGCTGCCGCCGTCCGTGCTGGGCGCGGTCCCCGCGGGCGCCGAGACGGCGCTGGACGCGCTCACGACGGTGGTACTGGCCGGTGAGGCCGCGCCGCCGGAGCTGATCGCCCGCTGGTCGGCGGGCGGCCGCGAGGTCGTCAACGCGTACGGCCCGACGGAGTCCACGGTCTGTGTCTCGATGAGCGGGGCCATGGACGCGACGGCCGCGCCGATCGGGCACCCGATCGCCAACACCCGTACGTACGTGCTGGACGCCGGTCTGCGCCCGGTGCCGGTGGGGGTGACCGGTGAGCTGTACGCGGCGGGCGCGGGGCTGGCCCGTGGCTACGCGGGCCGCGCCGGGCTGACGGCGGAACGGTTCGTGGCCTCGCCCTTCGCGTCCGGCGAGCGGATGTACCGGACCGGCGACCTGGCGCGGTGGCGCGCCGACGGCCAGCTCGAATTCATGGGCCGGGCCGACGAACAGGTCAAGATCCGCGGCTTCCGTATCGAGCCCGGCGAGATCGCGTCCGTGCTGACCGGCTTCGACGGGGTACGGCAGGCTGTCGTCGTCGTCCGCGAGGACACCCCCGGTGACCAGCGGCTCGTCGCCTACGCCGTACCGGACGGCACGGCCGCGCCCGAGCCCGCCGCCCTCACCGCGTACCTGGCCGAGCGGCTGCCCGAACACCTCGTCCCGGCCGCCGTGCTGCTGCTGGACCGGCTCCCGCTGACACCCAACGACAAACTCGACCGCAGGGCCCTGCCCGCACCGGACTACGCGGCCGGTGCCGCGGCCGACGACGGGCGTGCCCCACGCACTCCGCAGGAGGAGACGCTGTGCCGTCTGTTCCGCGAGGTGCTGGACGTGGACCGGGTCGGCCTCGACGACAGCTTCTTCGACCTGGGCGGGCACTCGCTGCTCGCCACCCGGCTCGTCAGCCGGGTGCGTGCCGAACTGGACGTGGAACTGCCCTTCCGGGTGCTGTTCGAGGCGCCGACGGTGGCCGGGCTGGTCGAACAGCTCGGTCTCGGCGGCCCGACCCGCACCTCGCTGGGCCCGATGCCGCGCCCTGACCTGGTCCCGCTGTCCTTCGCGCAGCGCCGCCTGTGGTTCCTGCACCAGCTCGAAGGCCCGTCGGCGACGTACAACATGCCGCTGCCGCTGCGTCTGAAGGGCACCGTCGACCACGAGGCGCTGCGGGCGGCGCTGCACGACGCGGTGGTCCGCCACGACGCGCTGCGCACCGTCTTCCGCGTCACCGACGGCGAACCGCACCAGGTGGTGCTGGACGCCGCCGACGCCGACTTCGGCTGGGAGCGCCGCACGGTCACCGAGGCGGAGCTGCCCGCCGCCCTCGACGAGGCGGCCCGGTACCCCTTCGACCTGACCGCCGAGCTGCCCTTCCGCGCCCAGCTGTTCGAGCTGGGCCCGGATGACTGCGTCCTGCTGCTGCTCCTGCACCACATCACCGGCGACGGCTGGTCCATGGGGCCGCTGGCCCGTGACGTGGTGACGGCGTACGAGGCACGCAAGCGCGGTACGGCGCCGCACCAGGAGCCGCTGCCGGTGCAGTACATCGACTACACGCTGTGGCAGCGCGAGCTGCTCGGCGACGAGGACGACCCGGAGAGCATGTACGGACAGCAGGTGGCCTACTGGCGCGAGGCGCTGGCCGGGCTGCCCGAGCAGATCAGCCTGCCCGCCGACCGCCCTCGCCCCGCGGTGGCCTCGTACGCGGGTGCCGCGGTGCCCTTCGAGCTGGACGCGGCGACGCACGCGCGGCTGGCGGAGCTGGCCCGCGCCTCCGGCGGCACCGTCTTCATGGCCTTGCAGGCGGCGCTGGCCGCGCTGCTGACGCGGCTCGGCGCGGGGACGGACATTCCGCTGGGATCGCCGGTCGCGGGCCGGATGGACGACGCGCTCAACGACCTCGTGGGCTTCTTCGTCAACACGCTGGTGCTGCGGACGGACACCTCCGGCGACCCCAGCTTCCGGGAACTGCTCGAACGGGTACGGGACACCAACCTGGCCGCCTACGCGCACCAGGACGTGCCCTTCGACCACCTCGTGGAACTGCTCAACCCGCGCCGTTCCACCTCCCACCACCCGCTCTTCCAGGTGATGCTGGTCCTCCAGGACGACCCGTCCGGCGGGTTCACCCTGCCGGGGCTGGAGGTCAGCGGCGAGGCGGTGGACATCGAGACCGCCAAGGTGGACCTGTCCCTCAACGTGCTGGAGCGGCACGGCGCCGACGGCGCGCCGGCCGGCATCGCGGGCACGCTGAAGTACGCCACCGACCTGTTCGACCGGGCCACCGTCGAAGGGCTCCTGGCGCGCTTCCAGCGGCTGCTGGCGCAGCTGACGGCCGACCCGTCGCTGCCGATCGGCCGGGCCCGGCTGCTCGGTGAGCAGGAGCGTGGGCAGCTGCTCACCGCCTGGAACGACACGGCGGTGGAGGTGCCCGAGTTCACCCTCGCCGAGCAGTTCGAGATCCAGGTACGGCGCGCACCGGACGCGGTCGCGGTGGTGTGCGGCACCGAGTCCGTGACGTACGGGGAGCTGAACGCGCGGGCCAACCGGCTGGCGCACCGGCTCATCGAGCAGGGCGTGGCACCGGAGCAGCGGGTGGCGGTCGTGCTGCCGCGGTCCGTGGACCTGGTCGTGGCGCTGCTGGCCGTCCTGAAGGCGGGCGGCGCGTACGTACCGGTCGACCCCGAGTATCCGCAGGAGCGGCGGGACTTCGTCCTCGCCGACGCGGCGCCGCTGCTCGTCCTGGACGAGGCAGCCCTCGACGAGGACCTGTCCGGCTACCCGGACGACGACCCCGAGACCGACGTCGAGATGGAGCACCCGGCGTACGTCATCTACACCTCCGGCTCCACCGGCACCCCCAAGGGCGTGGTGACCGAACACCGCGCCGTCGTCAACTACCTCAACTGGGCCGCCCACCACTACCCGGCGGCCCGCGGCGCCACCCTGGTGCCCACCTCGATCGCCTTCGACCTGACCGTCACCGGCCTCTACACGACGCTGACCGTCGGCGGCCGGGTCTACCTGGGCAGCCTGGACGAGGTGGCCGGACAGGACAACGCGGTGCCGGTGGCGCTGCTGAAGGCCACCCCGTCGCACCTGCCGCTCCTCGGCGACCTGCCCAAGCGGTGGTCGCCGGGGGAGATGCTGATCCTCGGCGGTGAGGCACTGACCTCGGCGGCCCTCGCGCAGTGGCGCGCCGATCACCGCCGGGTCACCGTCGTCAACGCGTACGGGCCGACCGAGACGACCGTCAACTGCACCGAGTTCCGCATCGGCCCCAAGCAGAAGCTGCCCGCCGGGCCGGTGCCGATCGGCCGCCCCTTCTGGAACATGCGGGCCTACGTCCTCGACGAGCGCCTGGAGCCGGTGCCGACCGGCACGGCGGGCGAACTGTACGTCGCGGGCGCGCAGCTGGCCCGCGGCTACCTCGGCCGCCCCGGGCTGACCGCCGAACGGTTCGTGGCCTGCCCGTTCGAGCCGGGCGTCCGGATGTACCGCACCGGCGACCTGGCGCGCTGGCGGCCCGACGGCCAGCTGGAGTACGCGGGCCGGGCCGACGAGCAGCTCAAGATCCGCGGCTTCCGCATCGAACCCGGCGAGGTCGCCTCGACGCTGCTGGACCACCCGGACGTCCGGCAGGCCGTTGTCGCCGCCCGCGACGCCGGGCCGGGCGACACCCGCCTCGTCGGCTATGTGGTGCCCGAGAACCGCGCGGACGGGCCGGCCGCCGTGGACACCGACGCGCTGCGCGCGCACGCCGCCGCACGGCTGCCCGAGTACATGGTCCCGGCCGCGGTGGTCGTCCTCGACGCCGTACCGCTGACGCCCAACGGCAAGCTGGACCACCGCGCCCTGCCCGCACCGGACTTCGGCGCCCGCAGTGCCGGGCGTGCGCCGCGCACCCCGCGCGAGGAGCTGCTGTGCGGCCTGTACGCCGACGTGCTCGGCGTGGAGCGGGTCTCCATCGACGACAGCTTCTTCGACCTCGGCGGGCACTCGCTGCTCGCCACCCGCCTGGTCGGCCGCGTCCGCGCCGTCCTCGGTGTCGAGCTGCCGCTCGGCGCGGTCTTCGAGGCACCGACGGTCGCGGGGCTGACCGCCCGGCTCGACGCGGCCGGGGGACAGGTGCGCACGCCCCTTGTGCCGATGCCCCGCCCGCAGGCCGTACCGCTGTCCTTCGCGCAGCGCCGCCTGTGGTTCCTGCACCAGCTGGAAGGCCCGTCCGCCGCCTACAACTGGCCGCTGGCGCTCCGGCTGACCGGCACCGTTGACCGGCAGGCGCTCCAGGAGGCACTGAACGACCTGGTCGGCCGGCACGAGTCGCTGCGCACCGTCTTCCCCGACGTGGACGGCGAACCGCGGCAGGTGGTGCTCGACCCGGCCGACGCCGTACTGGACCTGCGGACCGAGGAGGTGGCCGCGGAGCGGCTGCACCGGGCCGTGCAGGACGCGGCCGGCCACCGCTTCGGGCTGGCCGGCGAACCGCCCGTACGCGCCTGGCTGTTCGAGCAGCCGGACGGCGGCGCGCCGGTGCTGGTCCTCGTGATGCACCACATCATCGGCGACGGCGCCTCCCGCGCCCCGCTGATGCGCGACCTCAGCACCGCCTACGAGGCCCGCCTCGCGGGCGCGGCCCCCGACTGGGGCCCGCTGCCCGTCCAGTACGCGGACTACGCGATCTGGCAGCAGGAACTCCTCGGCCGGGCCGACGAGCCGGACAGCCTGGCCGCCCGCCAGCTCGCCTACTGGAAGGACGCGCTCGACGGCATCCCGGCCCAGCTGGAACTGCCCACCGACCGGCCGCGGCCCGCGGTCGCCGACTACCGGGGCGACCTGCTGCACTTCACCCTGGACGCGGAACTCCACGCCGGGCTGCGGCGGCTCGCCGCCGACACCCGCACCACGCTGTTCATGGTCCTCCAGACCGGCTTCGCGGCGCTGCTGTCCCGGCTCGGCGCGGGTCACGACATCCCGGTCGGCGTGCCGATCGCGGGCCGCACGGACGAGGCGCTGACCGACCTGGTGGGCTTCTTCGTCAACACGCTGGTGCTCCGTACGGACACCTCCGGCGACCCCCGCTTCGACGACCTGCTCGCCCGCGCCCGGGACCGCTCGCTGGCCGCCTACGCCCACCAGGACCTGCCGTTCGAGTACCTGGTCGAGGCGGTCAACCCGGTGCGGTCGCGGTCCGGCAACGCGCTGTTCCAGGTCATGTTCGCGCTCCAGAACACCGAGGCGCCGACGCTGACCATGGCCGGCGCCGAGGCCGAGCCGTACCCGCTGGACAGCGACAACTCCAAGTTCGACCTGTTCCTGAGCATGGGCGAGGCGCTGACGGAGGCGGGCCGCCCGGACGGCATCGGCGGCACGCTGGAGTACGCCACCGAACTGTTCGACCGGAGCACCGCCGAGAAGATCGCCGCCTGGTACGTCACCTTCCTGCGCGCGGTCGTGCACGACCCCTCCGTCCGCCTCGCCGACGCCCCGCTGCTGTCCGACGAGGAGCGCACCGAACTGCTCCGCACCCGCAACGCGACCGGGGACGGTATGCCGGCCGCGCTGCCGCACGAGCGGTTCGCCCAGCAGGCGGCCCGCGCCCCCGGCGCCCTCGCCGTCCGCGCCGGCGACGACGAGACGGACTACGCGGACCTCGACCGCCGCGCCAACCGCCTCGCCCGCCTCCTGCTGGACAGCGGCGTCGGCCGGGAGGACGTGGTCGCGCTGGCGCTGCCCCGTACGGCCGACCTCGTGGCGGCCCTGCTGGCCGTCATGAAGACCGGCGCGGCCTACCTGCCGCTCGACCCGGCCAACCCGGCCGACCGGCTCGCGTACGTCCTGAAGGACGCCGCACCGGCCGCCGTGATCACCACCCCGGCGCTGCACGGCGCGCTGCCCGGACCGCTGCCCGAGGCGTGCGTCCTACTCGGCGACCCGGCGACCGAGGAACGGCTCGCCGCCTTCCGGGACGCCGATGTGACCGACGCCGAACGCGGCACCCCCGTCCACCCGGCGGACGCCGCGTACGTCATCTACACCTCCGGCTCCACCGGCCGCCCCAAGGGCGTGGTGATCTCCTACGCGAGCATCGCCCACTTCCTGGACGCGCTGCTGACCCGCGTACCGATGACACCGGACGACCGCATGGTGGCCGCCACCACGATCACCTTCGACATCGCCGCCGTGGAGATCCACGCCCCGCTGCTGTCCGGCGCGAGCGTGGTGCTCGCCTCCTCGGAGACGGCCAAGGACCCGCTCGCCCTGCGGCGCCTGGTCGCGGAGAGCGGCGCCACCCTCTTCCAGGCCACCCCGTCGGTCTACCGGTCGATGCTGGGCGGCTCCGGGGACGGGCCGGACGAGGGCGCGGGCGACCTCTCGGGCGTACGGCTGCTGGTCGGCGGCGAGGCGCTGCCCGCCGCCCTGGCCGAGCGACTGCACGCACAGGGCGGCGGCGCCGTCAACCTCTACGGACCGACGGAGGCCACCGTCTGGGTCACCACCGGCGAGGTCACCGGCCCGGAACGGCCGCCGATGATCGGAACACCGCTGCCCGGCGCCCGGGTCTACGTCCTGGACGACCGGCTGCGGCCGGTGCCGGACGGCGTCGTCGGCGAGCTGTACGTGGCCGGGCCCTTCCTGGCCCGCGGGTACCTGGGCCGCCCCGGGCTGAGCGCCGAACGCTTCGTCGCGAACCCGTACGGCGACCCCGGAGCGCGGATGTACCGCACCGGCGACCTCGTCAAGTGGCGCGCACGGCACGGCCTGGAGTTCGTGGGCCGCGCCGACGACCAGGTCAAGGTCCGCGGCTTCCGCATCGAACCGGGCGAGATCGAGGCCGCCCTCACCCGCCAGGACGGCATTGCCGCCGCCACCGTGCAGGTACGCGAGGACCACGGCACCCCGCGCCTGGTCGGCTACGTCGTCCCCGACCGGGACGGCGCGGCGGACGGCGAGGACGGCCGCCGGGTCGCCGCCTGGCAGGAGGTGTACGAGGAGGTCTACCGCGGCCAGGCCGGCAGCGGCGGGTTCTGGGAGGACTTCGGCATCTGGACGAGCAGCTACGACGGCTCGCCCATCCCGCTCACCGAGATGCACGAATGGCGGGCCGCCGCCGTCGAGGGCATCCGGCGCCTCGCGCCCCGCAACGTCCTCGAACTGGGCGTCGGCAACGGCCTGATCCTGTCCCGGGTCGCCCCGCACTGCGCGGCCTACTGGGGCACCGACTTTTCCGCCGCCGCCGTGGAAACCCTGCGCGAGCGGGTGGCGGAACGCGACGACCTGCGCGGCCGCGTCGAACTGCGGGCCCAGCCCGCCCACGACACGACCGGGCTGCCCGAAGGGTTCTTCGACACCGTCGTCGTCAACTCCGTCGCCCAGTACTTCCCCGACGCCCGCTATCTGACCGACGTCATCACCAAGGCCCTGGCCCTGCTCGTCCCGGGCGGCTCGCTCTTCCTCGGCGACATCCGCAACGCACGCCTGCTGCGCACCCTCCAGGCCGGGGTCGCCGCACGATCCCTCGGCGCCGACGCCGACAGCACGGCCCTGCGGGTGCAGACCGACCAGCGCACCGCGGCCGAGGAGGAACTGCTCCTCGCGCCCGACTTCTTCACCACCCTGGCCGCCGGCCTCCCGGACGCAGGCGGCGTCGACATCCGCCTCAAGCGCGGCGGCTCCTCCAACGAACTGTCCCGCTACCGCTACGACGTGGTCATCACCCGGGCCCCGGCCGCGCCCGCCCCGGTGGCCGACCTGCCCGTCGTCACCTGGCAGCAGGTCGGTGCCGGCCTGGACGGCCTGGCCGGGCCGCTGCGCGAGCACCCCGGCGGACTGCGCCTGACCGACGTGCCCAACGAACGCCTGGCCGACGACGCGGCCGTACTGCGCCGCATCGACGGCGGCACCGGGCCGGGCACCGGAACCGACCCGGAAGCCGTGCACCGGTACGCCGAACGGCTCGGCTTCCACGCCGTCACGACCTGGTCGGACCGGCACGACGACCGCTTCGACGCCGTCCTCCTGCCCGGTGCCGAGGAGCCCGGCACCCTCGTCGCGGCCTACCGCGGCACGCCCGGCGACCGGGCACCGGCCGAGTACGCCAACAGCCCGGCCCGCCCGGACCGGACCGCCGAACTCAGCCGCGAGCTGCGGGCCGCGCTGAGCCGGTGGCTGCCGGAGTACATGATCCCGTCCGCGTTCGTGGTGCTGGACCGGCTGCCGCTCTCCCCGATCGGCAAACTGGACCGCAAGGCCCTGCCCGCGCCCGACTACGGGCTGCTCAGCGCCGGCCGGGCACCCCGCACGCCCCGCGAGGAAGCCCTGTGCGGGCTGTTCGCCGAGGTGCTCGGACTGGAGCGGGTCGGCATCGACGACAGCTTCTTCGAGCTCGGCGGCCACTCACTGCTCGCCACCCGCCTGGTCAGCCGCATCCGCCGGACGCTGGGCGCCGAGGTGCCGATCGCCGCCGTGTTCGAGGCACCCACCGTGGCCGGGCTGGCCGGCCGGCTGGACGCGGGCGGCCGGGCCCGTACGGCACCGGTGGCCGGGCCGCGCCCCGACGCCGTACCGCTGTCGTTCGCGCAGCGCCGCCTGTGGTTCCTGCACAAGCTGGAAGGCCCGTCGGCGACGTACAACATGCCGCTGGCGCTGCGCCTGAAGGGCGCGGTGGACCACGAGGCGCTGCGCGGCGCCCTGCACGACGTGATCGCCCGGCACGAGTCGCTGCGCACCGTCTTCCCCGAGGCCGACGGTGAGCCGCGGCAGGCGGTCCTGGAGGCCGCGGCGGTGGACTTCGGCTGGCGGGTGCGCCCCGTCACGGCGGACGGGCTGGCGGGCGCGCTGCGGGACGCGGCGGCCCACCCGTTCGACCTGGCCGCCGAAGCCCCTGTACGCGCCGAGCTGTTCGAGGAGACCGACGCCGACGGCGGGCCCAGCCACGTCCTGCTGATCCTGCTGCACCACATCGCGGGTGACGCCTGGTCGGCGGGCCGCCTGATCCGTGACCTGGCCGCCGCCTACACCGCGTGCCGCGAGGGCGGCACGCCCCGCTGGCCCGCGCTGCCGGTGCAGTACATCGACTACGCGCTGTGGCAGCGGGACGTGCTCGGCGACGAGGACGACCCGGACAGCGCGATCTCCCGGCAGATCGCCTACTGGCGCAAGCTGCTGGACGGCGCCCCGGAGGAACTGGCCCTGCCCGCCGACCGGCCGCGACCGGCCGAGCCGAGCTACGCGGGCGGCGCCGTCACCTTCGAACTGCCGGTCCGCACCCACCGCGCCCTGGCGTCGCTGGCCACCGCCTCCGGCGCGAGCCCCGCGATGGTGATCCAGGCCGCCGTGGCGGCGCTGCTGGCCAAGCACGGCGCCGGTACGGACATCGTGCTCGGCACCCCGGTCGCCGGACGGACCGACGAGACGCTGGACGACCTGGTCGGCTTCTTCGTCAACACGCTGGTGCTCCGCGCCGACCTGTCCGGCGACCCGTCGTTCGGCGAGCTGATCGACCGGGTACGGCAGGCCGGGCTGGAGGCGTACGCCCATCAGGACCTGCCGTTCGAGCGGTTGGTGGAGATCATCAACCCGTACCGTTCGACGGCCCGGCACCCGCTCTTCCAGGTCATGGTCGACTTCGGGGTGCACGGCGCCGACGGACCCGGCCTGCCCGGACTGGACGTCGAAGCGGTCGAACTGGAAGCCGGAGCGGCCAAGTTCGATCTGGACTTCACCTTCAACGAGCGGATCGCGGACGACGGCACGCCCGGCGGTGTCGTGGGCACCCTGCGCTACGCCACCGAGCTGTTCGACCGCACGACGGTCACCGCCCTCGCGGAACGGCTGGTGGAACTGGTCGGCACGGTCGTGGCCGACCCGCGGCAGAAGGTCTCCCGGCTCGACGTACGGACCGCCGGTGAGCGCCGCCGCATGGCGGAGCAGGCGGACCGGCGGCCGGAGAGCGCTGCGCTGCCGGAAACCGTGGTCCGGCTGTTCGAGCGGCAGGCGGCTGCTACGCCGACGGCACCCGCCGTGACCGCCGACGATGGCACGCTGACGTACGGGGAGCTCAACGGCCGCGCCAACCGGCTCGCGCGGCAGCTCGCCGGGCTCGGCGCCGGCCCCGGGCAGGTGGTGGCGTTCGCTGCGCCGCCGTCCGCGCGGGCGGTCGTCGCGCTGCTGGCCATCCTCAAGGCGGGCGCGGCGTACCTGTCGCTCGACGGCGCGGTGGAGCCCGGGGCCCACCGGGACGCCCTCGACGCGGCCGGAGCGCTGCTGGTCGTCGCCGGCGCGGGCTTCGACGGCGCGGCAGCGGGCGGCCGGACTGTCGTACCGCTGGACGAGGAGCACGAGGCGGCGGCCGACACCGACCTCACCGAAGCCGAGCGGACGGCGCCGTTGCTGCCGGACCACCCGGCGTGCGCCGCGCACCACCCCGGCCACCTCCCCGTACCGCACGCGGCACTCGGCGAACTGGCCGCCCACCATCGGCGGCACCTGTTCACCGAGGCCGTGACCGCGGCCGGGCAGGACCGGCTGCGTGTCGCCCTGACCGTGCCGTTCTCCGCTCCGGGAGCCTCGGACGCGCTCGCGGCCCTCGTCGCCGGACACGAGCTGTATGTGAGCGACAGCCTGGCCGGGGCGGCCCCGGAGGACGCCGCCGGGCAGCTCCGCGCGGCCGGCGTCCACCTGGTCGCCACCACCCCGCGGCAGACCGAACAACTGCTGGACGCGGGCCTCTGCGCCCCGGACGGCGACGGCTCGGCCCCCGTCGGCCTGGTGCTGTCCGGCGAGCCCGCCGGTACGGCACTGTGGCACCGGCTCCGGGACCTGCCCTCCACCCGGGCGTACGTGGTGCACCGCCCCTGCGGGTGCGCCGCGGCGACGCTGCCCCTCCGGGTGGCCGACGCGGCGGCACCCGTCCTCGGCGACCCGTCGGCCGGCCCCGGGGTGTACGTCCTCGACGCCGGACTGCGGCCGGTGCCGCCGGGCGTGCCGGGCGAGCTGTACGTCCATGTCCCGCAGCGGCACGCGGCGTACGCGGGCGCGGCCGTGCTGACCGGGGAGCGGCTGGTGCCCGACCCGTTCCGGCCGGGTGCGTGGATGTACCGCACGGGCGACCTGGTCCGGCGCCGCGACGGCGCGGACGGGCGGCCGTTGCTGGAGCCCGTCGTCCCGGCGGGGGAGCACGCCGTCCTGCGCGGCCTGCGGCTCGAACCGCGCGCTGTCGAGGGCGTGTTGACCTCCCACCGGGATGTCGCCACGGCCGCGGTGGCCGTGCGCGAGGACGGCGCGGGGGAGGAGACCTTGACGGCGTACGTGGTACCGGCGCGTGCCGGCGGCGCACCCAGCCCCGCAGCACTCCACGCCTACCTCGCGGAGCGGCTGTCGGAACACCTCGTCCCGGCCGCCGTGGTGCTGCTCGACCGGCTGCCGCTGACCGCCCACGGCACCCTCGACCGGCCGGCGCTGCCGCTGCCGCAGGGGGAGCCGGACGGTTCCGGACGGCCGCCGCGCACCCCCAGGGAAGAACTGCTGTGCGGCCTCTTCGCGGAAATCCTCGGCGTCCCGCAAGTGAACGTGGACGACAACTTCTTCGAACTCGGCGGGCATTCCCTCTCGGCGGTCCGGCTGCTCGTCAGAATCCATTCCGTGCTGGGTGTGGAATTCCCGGTGAAGGCCATTCTGGAAACTCCCACCGTGGCCGGGCTGGCCCGGCGCCTGGACACGGACACCGAGGACGGCGCGCTCGACGTCCTGTTGCCGCTGCGCACACACGGCAGCAAACCGCCGGTTTTCTGTGTGCACGCCGGCAGCGGACTCGGCTGGTCGTATTCGGGACTGCTCCGGCATCTCGATCCGGACGTGCCCGTATACGCCGTACAGGCAGCCGGTCTGGACGGCTCGGGTAACCTCCCCGATTCCGTCGAGGAAATGGCCGGACACTACGTCGACCGCATCATGGAGACGCAGCCGGACGGCCCGTACCACCTTCTCGGCTGGTCGTTCGGCGGAATCGTCGCGCACCGGATGGCGGACCTGCTGGAGAGGCGCGGCAAGCGCGTCGCGCTGCTCACCCTGCTCGACTGCCACCCGGTCGGCACGGTCACCCGCGAGGAGGTGGAGGAGTCCCTCGCGAAGGTCAGGACAGCCGATGTGTACCGCGCCATGCTGGGCCTTTTCGACATCGAACTCGACGACGACGAGGCGGCGCGGCTCACCCACGAAAGCACCGTGGACCTGCTGCGCACCAAGAACACCGCACTGGCGGGCCTCTCCGAGACCGAGGTCCGGGCGATGACCGAGGTCACGATCAACAACGCGCGCATCGGGCTGGACGTGACACACCGCCCCGTATCCGCTCCGGCGCTCGTCCTGGCCGCCTCCGAAGAGACCGCGCATCAGCTCCTGCCGGGCATGTGGGACCCGTATTTCACCGGGGACGTCGAATTCCGGGAGATTCCCTGCGAGCACACGCACATGTTGAATCCCGGACCGCTGGAACTGATCGGAGCCATCGTCTCCGAGAAGCTGCGGGCCGTCTTCCGGGAAGGGGCGGCCGAGTGAACTGACAACGGCGAACCGCCCTGTCGCCGGGACGCGGCAAGGGCCCGGGCGTCCGCACCACGCCGACCGTTACCGCGGTTATCGGCGCGGCGCGGACGCCATTGTCCGTGCCCGCGGAAATGCCGCCTGCCGGGCGCCCGGACGGCGTCCGGGATTTGACCGGATGCGGAGATGAACGACCTTGACGCCGCCCCGGGTGGCTGGTTGACTCACATGAGATCCGGTCAGGCATCGGCTGGCCGGATCGGATACAGGCAGTGTGCATGTCTACGGGGGATTGCGATATGGCACGAGTCAAGCGGAGAGGGCCGCGTCCAACGGCTCCCGCACAGCGGAAATCCAGTACGGCGCCGCGTTCGCCGAACCGCTCCGGCTGACGTCGGCCGGGCACGCGCGCGTCCTCCCGAGGGCGCCGGCCCGGCGTTTCCCTTCCGCGGGCCCGCCCGGCTCGCGTATCTCCCATCGCCGTACGGCTGTTCCGTATCCGTACCCGAACGTATGAACCGGTGTTCCGCGGCACCCTGCCCGGCCGGCCGCCCGGCCATGCCGCCCGCATGACGGTTCCCGCCCCACCGACCACCGATCGACCCTGCCCGCCGCAGGCCGCGCCGCCGTACCCGGCCGCCCGGCCGCCGCACGGACATGAACCGCCAGGAAAGCGAGCGAGAAGTTGGACGCCACGCCATCGTCGACACCGGACCCGACCGCTCCCGGAGCGGACGGCGGACCGGCCGGGTCGCGCGAGGAGACGCTGTGCGCACTCTTCGCCGAGGTGCTGGGGGTGCCTCACGTCGGCCCGCACGACGACTTCTTCGCGCTCGGCGGCCATTCGCTGTCCGCGATCCGGCTGCTGGTCCGCATCCGCGGCGTACTGGGCGCCGAACCCCCGATCAAGGACGTGTTCGAGCACCCGACCCCCGCCGCCCTGGCCCGGCGCCTCGGCGCGGAGGCCGGCGAGGGCGACCGGCGCGCCGCGCTGACCCCGATGGCACGCCCCGAACGGCTGCCCCTGTCGTTCGCGCAGCGCCGGCTGTGGTTCCTGCACAAGCTGGAGGGGGCGTCGGCGACGTACAACATGCCGTTGACGCTGCGTCTGAAGGGCAAGGTGGACGCGGAGGCGCTGCACGCGGCCCTGCGGGATGTGACGGCGCGGCACGAGACGCTGCGCACGGTCTTCCCCGAGGTGGACGGCGAGCCGCGGCAGGTCGTCCTGGACGCCGCCGACGCCGACCTGGCCTGGGAACACCGCCGGGTCTCCGCGGCCGAACTCCCCGCGGCGCTCGACGAGTCGGCCCGGTACGGCTTCGGCCTCGCCACCGAGATCCCGGTACGCGCCTGGCTCTTCGAGCTGTCCGACGACGAGAGCGTGCTGCAACTGCTGCTGCACCACATCGCGGGCGACGGCTGGTCCCTGGCCCCCCTCGCCCGGGACGTCCTGGCCGCCTACACCGCCCGCGCGGACGGCGCCGCGCCGCAGTGGTCCGAACTGCCCGTCCAGTACGCCGACTACACCCTGTGGCAGCGCGACCTGCTCGGCGACGAATCCGACCCGGGCAGCCTCGTCAGCCGTCAGGTCGCCTATTGGCGTGCGCAGTTGGCCGACCTGCCGGACCTGGTGAGCTTCCCCACCGACCGGCCGCGCCCCGCGGTGGCCTCCTACGACGGCGACCACCTGGAATTCACCCTCGACGGCACGCTGCACCAGCGCCTCGTCGCCCTGGCCCGGCAGTCGAACACCACCGTCTTCATGGTGCTCCAGGCCGGTATGGCGGCCCTGCTCACCCGCCTCGGCGCCGGCACCGACATCCCCCTCGGCAACGGCGTCGCCGGCCGCGCGGACGAGGCCCTCGAAGACCTCGTCGGCCTCTTCGTGAACACCTTCGTGCTGCGCACGGACACCTCCGGCGACCCCACCTTCGAGGAACTGCTCGGCCGGGTCCGCGACACCAGCCTCGCCGCGTACGAGCACCAGGACGTGCCCTTCGAGCACCTGGTGGAACTGCTCAACCCGCACCGCTCCGGCTCCCACCACCCCCTGTTCCAGGTGGCGATGGTCCTCCAGAACACCCCGGAGGAGTCCTTCCGGCTGCCCGACCTCGACGTGCGCAGCGAGTTCGTCTCCACGGCGACCTCCCGGTTCGACATGCTCGTCGAGATGTTCGAACGGCACGAGGACGTGCACGGCACCTCGGGCATCGAGACCGTCGTCGAATACGCCACGGAACTGTTCGACCGCGCGACGGTCGAGGCGCTGCTGAACCGCTGGGTACGGCTGCTGGAGCAGGTGACGGCCGACCCGTCGCTGCGCCTCGGACAGGTGGAACTGCTGTCCGGCGACGAGCGCGAGACGCTGCTGACCGGCTGGAGCGGCACCCCGGCCGAGGTGCCCGCCGTGACGCCGGCCGAGGAGTTCACGGCCCACGCCCGCCGCACCCCGGACGCGCCGGCCCTCGCGACAGGGGACCGGACGGTCACCTACGCGGAGCTGGACGCACGGGCGAACCGCCTCGCGCACTGGCTGCGGGCTCAGGGCGTCGGCCCGGAGAAGCTGGTCGGGGTGCTGCTGCCGCGTTCGGCCGAGATGGTGGTCGCGGTCCTCGCCGTCCACAAGGCCGGTGGCGCGTACCTACCGGTGGACCCGGAGTACCCGCAGGAGCGCCGCGATTACCTGCTGGCCGACGCCGCGCCCGTTCTCACCCTGGACGAGGGGGCGCTGCGACAGGATCTGTCCGGATTCCCGGACACCGATCCGGGCGTGCCGGTCGAGCCCGACCACCCGGCGTATGTGATCTACACGTCCGGCTCCACCGGTCTTCCCAAGGGGGTCGTCGTCCCGCACCGGGGCGCGGCGAGCCTGGCACACGCGCAGATCGAACGCTTCGGAGTGACGGCGGACAGCCGGATTCTCCAGTTCGCCTCGCCCAGCTTCGACGCGGCGTGGTGGGAGCTGGTGATGGCGTTCTCCTCGGGGGCCACGCTGGTGGTGCCGGAGGAAGGCCGCCTGGTCGGCAAGGCGTTGCAGACGGTGCTGGCCGACCAGCGCGTGACGCATGTGACGCTGCCGCCGTCGGTGCTGGGGGCGCTTCCGGCCGGGGCCGAGTCCGCGCTGCCTGAGCTGCGGGCGGTGGCACTGGCGGGTGAGGCGGTGCCGCCGGAGCTGATCACCCGGTGGGCGGTGGACGGCCGCGTGGTCGTCAACGCGTACGGGCCCACGGAGTCCACGGTGTGCGTTTCGATGAGCGGGACCACGGACGGAACCGTCGCGCCGATCGGGCGTCCGGTCACCAACACACGTGTGTACGTTCTGGATGCGGCGCTGCGGCCGGTGCCGGTGGGCGTGGCCGGCGAACTGTACGCGGCGGGCGCCGGCCTGGCCCGTGGCTACGCGAACCGCCCCGGCCTGACGGCGGAGCGCTTCGTCGCCTCGCCGTTCGAGCCGGGCGTGCGCATGTATCGCACCGGTGACCTGGCGCGCTGGCGTGCCGACGGCCAGCTGGAGTACCTGGGGCGTGCGGACGAGCAGGTCAAGGTCCGCGGCTTCCGTATCGAGCCCGGGGAGATCGAGTCGCTGCTGACCGCTTCGGACGGCGTACGGCAGGCCGTGGTGGTGGCCCGTGAGGACGTGCCGGGTGACCAGCGCCTGGCCGCGTACGTCGTACCGGACCTCAATGCGGCTGTGCGGGCCGGTGCGGAGGCGGACGGGGACGCGCAGGTCGAGGAGTGGCGGGAGATCTACGACTCGGTGTACGCCGAGACCGGCACCAGGGGCATCGCTTTCGGTGAGGACTTCTCCGGCTGGGACAGCTCCTACACCGGCGAGCCGATCCCTCTCAGCGAAATGCGCGTCTGGCGGGACGCGATCGTGGACCGGGTGCGGGAGTTCGGCGGCTCGCGGGTGCTGGAAATCGGTGTCGGCGCCGGTCTGCTGATGGCCCACCTCGCGCGGGACGTGGACGAGTACTGGGGCACGGACCTGTCCGGCGCCGTGATCGAGCGGCTGTCGGCACAGGTGGCGGAGGCGGGGCTGAGCGAGCGCGTACGGCTGCGTGCCCAGGCGGCCGACGATGTGGACGGCCTGCCGTCCGGCTCCTTCGGCACCGTACTGATCAACTCCGTGGTGCAGTACTTCCCGGACGGGGAGTACCTGGCCAGGGTCGTCGACCGGGCGCTGGGGCTGCTGGCTCCCGGCGGCCGCCTGGTCATCGGTGATGTCCGGCACGCCGGTTCGCTGCGCGCGCTGCATGCGGCGGTGCACGCCGGTCGCGGTGCGTCCGCACGGGCCGCGGTGGACCGCGCCGTGCTCCTGGAGAAGGAACTCGTCGCCGCCCCCGAGTTCTTCGCGGAGCTGGCGGAGCGGGACGAGCGGGTGGGCGCGCTGGACATCCGGCTCAAGCCGGGCGCGTATCACAACGAGCTGACGCGTCACCGCTATGAGGTCGTGCTGCACAAGGCTCCGGAGCGGGTCGTGGACCTGTCCGGGGTCCGGCAGGTGGCCTGGAGCGCCGGTACCGACCTGGGACAGCTGCCGGAGGGGCCGCTGCGCCTGACCGGCATACCCAACGCGCGCCTGGTCGCCGAGGCGGCCATGGAGCGGGCGCTGGACGGCCGGGACGCCGAGGAGTTCGACGGCCCGGCCGTGGACCCCGACGAGCTGGTCGCGCGGGGCCGTGAGCACGGACTCCGGATCGTGCCCACCTGGTCGTCGCGTTCGGTGGCGCTGTTCGACGCCGTCGTGCTGCCGGACGGCGCGGACGACGCCGCGCTCTCCGGCGTGTACGTGCCCGCCGCCACCGGCGGCCCCTGGACCAACACCCCGGTTGCCGCCCGAGGCATCGGCGCCGTCGTGAAGGCGGCCCGCGCGCGCCTCGCCGAGCGCCTGCCGGAGTACATGGTCCCCTCCGCCGTCATGGTCCTCGACCGGCTGCCGCTCACCCCGAACGGCAAGCTGGACCGCAAGGCCCTGCCCGTACCCGAGTACGCCGCCATGGCGGACGGCCGCAAGCCCCGCACCCCGCAGGAAGAGGTGCTGTGCGGCCTCTACGCCGAGGTGCTGGGCGTGGACCGGGTGGGCATCGACGACAGCTTCTTCGACCTGGGCGGGCACTCCCTGCTCGCCACCCGCCTGGTCAGCCGCATCCGCAGCGTCCTCGGCACCGAGCTGCCGATCAAGGACGTGTTCGAGGCACCGACCGTCGCCGAACTGGTGGCACGGCTGGCCCCGGGCGGGCGCACCCGTACGGCGCTCACCCGGGTGGCGCGCCCCGACCGGGTACCACTGTCGTCCGCCCAGCGCCGCCTGTGGTTCCTGCACAAGCTGGAGGGCCCGTCCGCCACGTACAACATGCCGTTGGCGCTGCGCCTGACCGGCGACGTGGACACGGAGGCGCTGCACGCGGCCCTGCGGGACGTGATCGGGCGGCACGAGTCGCTGCGTACGGTCTTCCCGGAAATCGACGGCGAGCCGTACCAGCGGGTGCTGGACCCGGCCGAGGCGGACTTCGCCTGGGAGCGCCGCACGGTCACCGAGGCCGAGCTGCCGTCGGCGATGGAGGAAGCCGCCCGGTACGGCTTCGACCTGGCCGGTGAGCCGCCGATGCGCGCCTGGCTCTTCGAAGCCGGGGCGCAGGACAGCGTGCTGCTGCTCCTGCTGCACCACATAGCGGGCGACGGCTGGTCCATGGGCCCGCTGGCCCGCGACGTGGTCGCCGCCTACACCGCCCGCGTCCAGGACACGGCCCCGCAGTGGCCGGAGCTGCCGGTGCAGTACGCGGACTACACCTTGTGGCAGCGCGAACTGCTCGGCGACGAGTCCGACCCGGACAGTCTGTTCAGCCGCCAGGTCGCCTACTGGCGCACCCAGCTCGCCGGCCTGCCCGAGCAGGTGACGTTCCCCGCCGACCGGCCGCGCCCGGCGGTCGCCTCGTACCAGGGCTCCTACGCGGAGTTCACCATCGACGCCGCGCTGCACCAGCGCCTGGCGGACCTGTCCCGCGCCTCGGGCGCGACGGTCTTCATGGCGCTGCAGGCCGGTATGGCGGCGCTGCTGACGCGGCTCGGGGCGGGGACGGACATCGCGCTGGGCAGTGGCGTGGCCGGTCGTACGGACGAGGCGCTGGACGACCTGGTGGGCCTGTTCGTCAACACGTTCGTCCTGCGCACGGACACCTCGGGCGATCCCAGCTTCGAGGAACTCCTCGCACGCGTACGGGAGTCGAGCCTCGCCGCGTACGCCCACCAGGACGTGCCGTTCGAGCACCTGGTGGAGCTGCTGAACCCGCAGCGCTCGACCGCCTACCACCCGCTCTTCCAGGTCGCCCTGGTCCTCCAGAACACCGACCAGGGGGACTTCACCCTGCCCGGCCTGCGGGTCCGGATGGAGGAGGTGGCCGCGGGTACCTCGCGCTTCGACATGCTGCTCTCGCTCACCGAGCAGTACGACGCGGCGGGCCGCCCGGCCGGCATCGCGACGCTGGTCGAGTACGCCACCGACCTCTTCGACCGGTCCACCGTCGAAAGCCTCGTCGCCCGCTGGATACGGCTGCTGGAACAGGCCCTGGACGCGCCCGAGCGGCTGATCGGCCAGGCCGACCTGCTCACCGGGCAGGAGCGCCGGCAACTGCTGGAGCACTGGAACGACACCGCGGCCGACGTCCACCCGGGCACCCTGGTGGACCTGGTCGAGGCGCAGGTCGAGCGGTCGCCCGAGGCCACCGCCGTCCTGTACGGCGACACCGCGCTCACCTACGCCGAGCTGAACGCGCGCGCCAACCGGCTCGCCCGGCACCTCGTCGGGCTCGGCGTCGGACCCGAGCGGCTGGTCGCGGTCGCGCTGCCCCGCTCGGCGGAGACCGTCGTGGCCCTTCTCGGCGTCCTCAAGGCCGGCGGCGCCTACCTGCCGCTCGACCCCGACGATCCGGCCGAACGGCTGCTGGCCACGCTCCGCGACGCCCGGCCCCAGCTGGCTCTGGTCACCCGGGACGGCGGCCTGGACACGGCCGCCGCGGGCGTCCCGGCCGTCGTCCTCGACGACGCGGAGACCACCGAGGCCGTCGCGCGGCACGCCGCGGGCAACCTGGCGGACAGCGAGCGCACCACGCCGCTGACCCCCGCCGGCCCGCTGTACGTGATCTACACCTCCGGCTCCACGGGCCGCCCCAAGGGCGTCCTCGTCGAGCACCGCGGCCTGGCCAACAACCTCCAGTGGATGCGGGACGCCTACCCGGTGGGCCCCGGCGACGTGCTGCTGTTCCGTACGTCGGTGCGGTTCGACTCGGTGGGCCTGGAGATCTGGTTCCCGCTGCTGACCGGTGCCGCGATCAGCGTGGCGCCCGCCGACGTGGTCCGCGACCCGCAGCGGCTGGTCGCCCACATCGCGGAGTACGGCGTCACCGTCGCCCAGTTCCCGCCGTCCCTGCTGGCCACGCTGCCCGAGCCGCCCGCCGGACACGCGGTCCGCCACATCTGGTCCAGCGGCGAGGCCCTCCGCCCCGACCTGGCCGCCCGCATCAGCACGGCCTGGAACAGCGAGCTGTCCAACCTGTACGGCCCCACCGAGATGACCATCCAGGTCGCCTCCGCCGTCTGGACGGGCGAGGACACCGGCGGCCACGCCGTACCGATCGGCCGCCCCATGTGGAACACCCGGGCCTTCGTCCTGGACGCGGGCCTGCGGCCGGTGCCCGTGGGCGTCGTGGGCGAGCTGTACGTGACCGGCGTCCAGGTGGCGCGCGGATACGTGGGGCGCCCCGGACTGACCGCCGAACGCTTCGTCGCCTGCCCGTTCGCGCCGGGCGCGCGGATGTACCGGACCGGTGACCTGGTACGCCGGCGTGCCGACGGTCAGCTGGAGTTCGCCGGCCGCGCCGACGAGCAGGTCAAGCTGCGCGGCTTCCGTATCGAGCCCGGCGAGATCGAATCGCTGCTGACCGCCTCGGACGGCGTACGGCAGGCCGTGGTGGTGGCCCGTGAGGACGTGCCGGGTGACCAGCGGCTGGCCGCGTACGTCGTTCCCGACCTGGACGTGGCCGCGCGAGCGGGTGCCGGTGCGGAGGCGGACGGGGACGCGCAGGTCGAGGAGTGGCGGGAGATCTACGACTCGGTGTACGCCGAGACGAGTACGAAGAACATCGCTTTCGGTGAGGACTTCTCCGGCTGGGACAGCTCCTACACCGGCGAGCCGATCCCGCTGAGCGAAATGCGCGCCTGGCGGGACGCGGTCGTGGACCGGGTGCGGGAGTTCGGCGGCCGTCGTGTCCTGGAGATCGGCGTGGGTTCCGGTCTGCTCATGGCGCACCTGGCCGGCGGCGTGGACGAGTACTGGGGCACGGACCTGTCGGCCGCCGTCATCGAGCGGCTGACGGGGCAGGCGGCCGAGGCGGGGCTGAGCGAACGCGTACGGCTGCGGAACCAGGCGGCCGACGAGGTGACGGGACTCCCGGCCGGGTACTTCGACACCGTACTGATCAACTCCGTCGTGCAGTACTTCCCCGACGGGGAGTACCTGGCACGCGTGGTCGGCCGGGCGCTGGACCTGCTCGCGCCCGGCGGCCGCCTGGTGATCGGCGACGTACGGCACGCCGGTTCGCTGCGGGCCCTGCGGGCCGCGGTGCAGTCCGGGCGGGGCGCGGCGGCGCGGACCGTCGTGGACCGGGCCGTCCTGCTGGAGAAGGAACTGGTCGTGGCGCCCGAGTTCTTCGCGGGCCTCGCGGCGGGGGACGAGCGGGTGGGTGCGCTGGACGTCCGGCTGAAGCCGGGCGCGTACCACAACGAGCTGACCCGGCACCGCTATGAGGTGGTGCTGCACAAGGCGCCCGAGCGGGTCGTGGATCTCGCCGGGGTCCGGCAGGTGGCGTGGAGCGCCGGTCTCGACCTGGGGGCCCTGCCTGAGGGGCCGCTGCGTATTACCGGTATACCCAATGCGCGCCTGATGGCGGAGGTGGCGGCGGAACGGGCTCTGGATGGCCTGGATGCCGAGGACTTCGGCGGGGCCCCGGTTGATCCTCAGGATCTGGTGGAACAGGGCCGGGAACACGGCCTGCGGGTGATCCCCACCTGGTCGTCGCGGTCGGTGGCCCTGTTCGACGCGGTGCTGCTCCCGGCGGACGACGGGGACGCGGTCCTGTCGGGCGTGTACGTGCCCGCCACCACCGGCGGCCCCTGGACCAACAACCCCGTGGCCGCCAAGGGCATCGGCGCCATCGTCGAGGCGGCCCGCGACCACCTGGCGGCGCGACTGCCCGCATACATGGTGCCGTCGGCGCTGATGGTCCTGGACCGGCTGCCGCTCACGCCCAACGGCAAGCTGGACCGCAAGGCGCTGCCCGTACCCGAGTACGCCGCCACGCCCGGCGGCCGCGCCCCGCGCACCCCGCAGGAAGAGGTGCTGTGCGGCCTGTTCGCCGAGGTGCTGGGCGTGGGCCGGGTCGGTATCGACGACAGTTTCTTCGACCTGGGCGGCCACTCGCTGCTCACCACCCGCCTGGTCAGCCGTATCCGCGGCAGCCTGGGCGTCGAGGTGCCGATCGCCGCGGTCTTCGAGGCGCCGACCGTCGCCGGACTGGCGGCCCGCCTCACCGGCAACGGCCGCACCCGTACGGCCCTGGTCCCGATGGAGCGTCCCGGCACGGTGCCGCTGTCCTTCGCCCAGCGCCGCCTGTGGTTCCTGCACCAGCTGGAGGGCCGCTCCGCCACGTACAACATGCCGTTGGCGCTGCGCCTGACCGGCGACGTGGACGCGGACGCACTGCATGCGGCCCTGCGGGACGTGATCGGACGGCACGAGTCGCTGCGTACGGTCTTCCCGGTGACCGACGGCGAGCCGTACCAGCGGGTGCTGGACCCGGCCGAGGCGGACTTCCCGTGGGAGAGCCGGGACCTCACCGAGGCGGAGCTGCCGGGCGCCCTCGACGCGGCGGCGAAGTACGGGTTCGACCTGGCCGGGGAGATCCCGGTCCGGGCGTGGCTCTTCCGCACCGGTCCGCAGGTAGGCGTCCTGCTGCTGCTCGTCCACCACATCGCGGGCGACGGCTGGTCGATGGGCCCGATCGCCCGTGACTTCGTGGCGGCCTATACCGCGCGTTCGCGTGGCGCCGCCCCGCAGTGGCCGGAGCTGCCGGTGCAGTACGCGGACTACACCCTGTGGCAGCGCGAACTGCTCGGCGACGAGTCCGACCCGGACAGCCTCTACGCCCAGCAGATCGCCTACTGGCGGCGGCAGTTGGCCGGTGTACCTGAGCAGGTGACGTTCCCCGCCGACCGGCCGCGCCCGGCGGTCGCCACGTACGAGGGCACCCACCTCGACTACGAGCTGACGGCCGAGCTGCACCAGCGTCTGGTGGCGCTGGCCCGCCGCGCGAACGCGACGGTGTTCATGGTCCTCCAGGCCGGTATGGCGGCGCTGCTGACGCGGCTGGGCGCGGGGACGGACATCGCGCTGGGCAGTGGGGTGGCCGGCCGTACGGACGAGGCGCTGGATGATCTGGTGGGCCTGTTCGTCAACACCTTCGTCCTGCGGACGGACACGTCCGGCGACCCCGGCTTCGAGGAACTCCTCGCACGCGTACGGGAGTCGAGCCTCGCCGCGTACGCCCACCAGGACGTGCCGTTCGAGCACCTGGTGGAAGTCCTCAACCCGCAGCGCTCGACCGCCCACCACCCGCTCTTCCAGGTCGCCCTGGTCCTCCAGAACACGCCGCGCAGCGAATTCGAACTGCCGGGCCTGCGGGTCGCCCCGGAAGCGGTCGGCATCGGCAGGTCCCGCTTCGACATGCTGCTCAGCCTGGACGAGAGCAGCGGCGAACAGGGCGTCAGCGCCACCGTCGAGTACTCGACCGACCTCTTCGACCGGTCCACGGTCGAGGCGCTGCTCGACCGCTGGGTACGGCTGCTGGAGCAGGTGACGGCCGACCCGTCGCTGCGCATCGGCCAGGTGGAGCTGCTGTCCGGCGGCGAGCGCGACCAGGTCGTGTCCGGCTGGAACCGGACGGCCGCCGAGGTGCCCGGCACCACCCTCGCCGGATTCGTCGCCGGGCACGCCCGCCGCACCCCGGACGCGACCGCCTTCGTGGCGGGTGATCTGTCGCTCTCCTACGGGGAGCTGGACGCGCGGGTGAACCGGCTGGCGCACTGGCTGGCCGGTCGGGGCGTGGGCCCGGAGCACCTGGTCGGGGTGGCGCTGCCCCGGTCCGCCGACCTGGTGGTGGCGGTCCTCGCCGTACTGAAGGCGGGCGGCGCGTACGTGCCGGTCGATCCGGACTACCCGGAGGAGCGCCGCCGTTACATGCTCGCCGACGCGGCGCCGGTGCTGGTCCTGGACGAGGCGGCGCTGCGGCAGGATCTGTCCGGCTTCCCGGACACCGACCCGGGCGTGCACGTCGCACCGGAGAACCCGGCGTACGTGATCTACACCTCCGGCTCCACCGGCCTGCCCAAGGGCGTGGTGGTCACCCACCGGGGCGTGGCGAGCCTGGCCCACACCCAGCGGGAACGCCTGGGCGTGACCTCCGGCAGCCGGGTGCTCCAGTTCGCCTCGCCCAGCTTCGACGCGGCCGTCTGGGAACTGGTCGTCGCCTTCGCGTCGGGCGCCACCCTGGTGGTGCCGGAGGGCGGGCGCCTGGTGGGCGAGCAGCTCCAGGGCGTCCTCGCCGACCGGCGCATCACCCACGCCCTGATCCCGCCGTCGGTGGTGGCCACCCTGCCCGACGGCGCCGGTGCCGCGCTGACGGACTTTGCCTGCCTGGTGGTGGGCGCCGAGGCCGCGCCGCCCGAGCTGGTGGCGCACTGGTGGGCCGGCGGCCGAAAGGTCGTCAACGCGTACGGCCCGACGGAGTCCACGGTCGCGGTGTCCATGAGCGACACGTTCACCGGCGGCGTGGTGCCGATCGGGCGCCCGGTCGCCAACACCAAGGCGTATGTGCTGGACGCCGGGCTGCGACCGGTGCCGGTGGGCGTGGTCGGCGAGCTGTACGCGGCGGGCGCGGGCCTGGCCCGTGGCTACGCGAACCGCCCCGGGCTGACGGCGGAGCGGTTCGTGGCGTCGCCGTTCGAGCCGGGGGCGCGGATGTACCGCACCGGTGACCTGGCGCGCTGGCGGGCCGACGGCCAGCTGGAGTACATGGGCCGGGCCGACGAGCAGGTCAAGGTGCGTGGCTTCCGTATCGAGCCCGGGGAGATCGAGTCGCTGCTGACCGCCTCCGAGGGCGTACGGCAGGCCGTCGTCCTGGCCCGCGAGGACGTCCCCGGCGACCAGCGCCTCGCCGCGTACGTGGTGCCCGACCTCGCCGCCGCCGCGGTGGCCGGAGCCGTCGAGGAGGCCGCCTCCGGCGTCGACGCGCAGGTGGGGGAGTGGCGGGAGATCTACGACTCGGTGTACTCCGGGCCGGGCGGCGAGACCTTCGGTCTCGGCGAGGACTTCTCCGGCTGGGACAGCTCCTACACCGGTGAGCCGATCCCGCTGGACGAGATGCGGGCCTGGCGGGACGCGATCGTGGAGCGCGTTCGCGGGTTCGGTGGCCGCCGGGTGCTGGAGATCGGCGTCGGATCGGGCCTGCTCATGGGGCACTTGGCCCCGCACGTGGACGCCTACTGGGGCACTGACCTGTCCGGTGCCGTCATCGAGCGGCTGACCGGCCAGGTACGGGCGGCGGGTCTCGGCGACCGGGTGCATCTGCGCTGCCAGGCCGCCGACGTGACGGAGGGACTGCCGGCCGGCACGTTCGACACCGTACTGATCAACTCGGTGATCCAGTACTTCCCGGACGACGCGTACCTGGCCAAGGTCGTCGGCCAGGCGCTGGAGCTGCTGGCGCCCGGTGGCCGGCTGGTGATCGGTGACGTGCGGCATGCCGGTTCGCTGCGGGCGTTGCACGCTGCGGTCAATGCCGGGCGTGGTGCGTCAGCGCGTGCTGTCGTGGACCGGGCGGTGCTTCTGGAGAAGGAGCTGGTGACCGCTCCGGAGTTCTTCGCGGAGCTGGCGGAGCGGGACGAGCGGGTGGGCGCGCTGGACATCCGGCTCAAGCCGGGCGCGTACCACAACGAGCTGACCCGGCACCGCTATGAGGTGGTGCTGCACAAGGCGCCCGAGCGGGTCGTGGACCTGTCCGGGGCCCGGCAGGTGGCGTGGAGCGCTGGTCTCGGCCTGGGGGCCCTGCCTGAGGGGCCGCTGCGCATCACCGGCATACCCAATGCGCGTCTGATGGCGGAGGTGGCGGCGGAACGGGCCTTGGACGGCCTGGATGCCGAGGACTTCGGCGGGGCCCCGGTCGATCCGCAGGACCTGGTGGAACGGGGCCGGGAGCACGGCCTGCGGGTGATCCCCACCTGGTCGTCGCGGTCGGTAGCCCTCTTCGATGCGGTGCTGCTCCCGGCGGACGACGGGGACGCGGCCCTGTCGGGCGTGTACGTGCCCGCCACCACCGGCGGTCCCTGGACCAACAACCCCGTGGCCGCCCGCGGCATCGGCGCGGTCGTCAAGGCGGCCCGCGCGCGCCTGTCGGAGCGCCTGCCGGAGTACATGGTCCCCTCCGCCGTCATGGTCTTGGACCGGCTGCCGCTCACGCCCAACGGCAAGCTGGACCGCAAGGCCCTCCCGGTGCCCGACTACGCGGCCACGGCCGGCGGCCGCAAGCCCCGTACCGAGCAGGAGACCTCCCTCTGCGGCCTGTTCGCCGAAGTGCTCGGCGTGGAGCGGGTCTCCATCGACGACAGCTTCTTCGACCTGGGCGGCCACTCGCTGCTCGCCACCCGCCTGGTCAGCCGCATCCGCGCGGCGCTGGGCACGGAGGTCGCCATCGGCACCGTCTTCGAGGCGCCGACCGTCGCCGGGCTGGCCGAACGCCTGGCGGCGGCACCGAAACCGGCCGCCAAGCGGCCCGCCCTGCGCCGGATGCCCCGGCCCACCGACCGCACCTGAGCCACCACATACGACCGGACGGCGTCTTCCCGGCGCCGTCCGCCCACCGAGAAAAAGTGAGGACCCGAGATGACCAACCCGTTCGAGAACCCGGACGCCAGCTACCTCGTACTCGTCAACGACGAGAAGCAGCACTCCCTCTGGCCCGCCTTCATCGAGGTCCCCGACGGCTGGACCGTCGCCAAGACCGCGGACACCCGGGACGCCTGCCTCGCCTACGTCGAGGAGCACTGGACCGACATGCGTCCGGCCACCCTGGTCGAGGCCATGGCGGCCGCCGGGTCCTGAGACGCGTCCGCAGAGCGCAGCAGCCACGGGGGCGCCCACCGCGTACGGCGCCCCCGGTCACCACTCCTCCGGCGAAGGCACAGAGAACATGGCCACACCGACAGACACCGGTTCCCCCAGCGGGTCCGGGACCGTTTCCGTCATCCCGCGGTGGCGCACCGAGCCACAGCAGGACGGCGGGCCCGCCACCGCGTACACGTGCCGGGTCCCCGACTCCCTGGTCCCGGCGCTCACCGGGCTCGCCGAGCGGCTCGGTGTGCCGGTCGGCGCCGTCCTCCTCGCGGCGCACGCCAAGGTGCTGTCGGCGCTCACCGGCGAGACGGACGTGCTGACGGGCCGGGCCGCGCCCGGCGACGGCGGCGCGCACCGGCCGTGCCGGATGCCGGTGGCGGACGGCGACTGGGAGCAGCTGGTGCTCGCCGCCCAGCGCGCGGCCGACGGTGCGGCGGACCCCGGGGATGCGGAACAGCGGTACGAGGTCGTGTGCGACCTCTCCACGCTGGGCGACATCGCCGGACCGGCCGGACTTGAGCTCAAGGACCTGGCGGACGCGGGTGCACACCTCGTACTGCGCGTCGCCTTCGGCGGCACACCCGAGAACGGCCTGCACCTGCGGCTGGACGGCCGTGCGGACGTCGTCGACCTGCCGTACGCGGAACGGATCGCCGGTTACCACGTGGCCGCCCTGGAACACCTGGCCGCCACCCCGAAGGCCGCCCACCACCGGCAGAGCCTGCTGTCCACCGACGAACTGGCGTACCAGATCGACGGTCTGGCGGGCCCGGAGCGTTCGGTGCCCGACCGGCGCGTGCACGAACTGTTCGAGGAGCGGGTACGGCAGCACCCCGGCCGCACCGCCGCCGAACACGACGGCGCCTCATGGACGTACGACGAGCTGAACCGCCGGGCCAACCGCGTCGCCCACGCCCTGCTGCGCCGCGGCCTGGAGCCCGAGGACGTGGTGGCCGTGGTCACCGAACGCAACCTCGACTGGCTCGCCGCCGTGCTCGGCGTCTTCAAGGCCGGCGGCGTCTACCTACCCGTCGAACCCCACTTCCCGGCTGCCCGCATCGCCGCCATGCTCACCCGCAGCGCCTGCCGTTTCGTGCTCACCGAGCCCGGCGCCACCGCCGCCCTCGACGAGGCGCTGACGGACCACGGCGCCACCGCGCGCCTGCTGATCACCGAGGTGACCGCGGCGGCCGCCGACGGCGCGCACGACACCGACCCCGGCGTGCCCGTGGCCGCCGACAGGCTCGCGTACATCTACTTCACCTCCGGCTCGACCGGCGAGCCCAAGGGCGCGATGTGCGAACATGCGGGCCTGGTCAACCACCTCTTCGCGAAGATCGACGACCTGGAGATCGGCCCGGAGCAGACCGTCGCGCAGACCGCGCCGCAGTGCTTCGACATCTCGCTGTGGCAGCTCGTCAGTGCCCTGGTGGCGGGCGGCCGCACCCGGATCATCGGGCAGCGCGACATCCTCGACGTACGGCGCTTCGTGGACAGCCTCGTCGACGGGGACGTGGAGGTCCTCCAGGTGGTGCCCTCCTACCTGGAGGTGATGCTCACCTACCTGGAGGAGCACCCGCGGCCCCTGGGCCGGCTGCGCAGCGTCTCGGCGACCGGTGAGGCGCTGAAGAAGGAGCTGACCGAGCGGTGGTTCGCGGCGTACCCCGGCATCAAGCTGGTCAACGCCTACGGCCTCACCGAGACCTCCGACGACACCAACCACGAGGTGATGGACCGGGTCCCGCAGACGGACCGGGTGCCGCTCGGCCCCGCGGTCAACAACGTCCGCGTGTACGTCGTGGACGAGGCGCTCGCCCCCGTACCGCTCGGCGCGCCCGGTGAGATCGTCTTCTCCGGCGTCTGCGTCGGCCGCGGCTACATCAACGACCCCGAGCGCACCGCCGCCGCGTTCGGCAGCGACCCACACCGGCCGGGGGAGCGGCTCTACCGCTCCGGCGACATCGGCCGGTGGCTCCCCAACGGCAGCCTGGAGTTCCTGGGCCGCCGGGACGCGCAGACCAAGATCCGCGGCTTCCGCATCGAGATCGGCGAGATCGAGAACCGGCTGCTGCGGGTGCCCGGCGTGCGCGACGCCGCGGTCGTGGTGCTGGAGAGCCCCGACCACGGCAAGCACCTCGTCGCCTGCTACGCCGCCGACGCCCCGCTCGACGAGGCAAAGATCCGGCGGTCGCTGGGCGACGCCCTGCCCGCGTACATGGTTCCCCAGTACTTCCACCACCTGCCGGCCCTGCCGCTGACCGGCAACGGCAAGACCGACCGCAAGGCCCTGGTCCGGCACGCCGGTGAACTGGCCGCGGCCCGCACCGCGTCCGACGCCGGTACGGACGGCGCCGCGCCCCGGACCGGCACCGAGCGGCGGCTCGCCCGGCTGTGGGCCGAGGTGCTGCGGATACCCGTCGAGAGCATCGGCCGCGACCAGCACTTCTTCGAGTCCGGCGGCACCTCGCTGTCCGCCGTACGGCTGGGCGTGGCCATCGGGGACGCGGTGACGCTGGAGGACATCGTCCGGCTCCCGGTCCTGTCCGAACTCGCCGCGGCCATGGACGAGAACGACCAGCAGAAGGACATCAGCGCATGACACAGCCGCCCGCCACCGACGCCGTACCGCAGTCAGCGGACGCACCGGCCCCGGACCTGGAGGCCGCCCTCGAACTCGCCCCCGGCAAACCGCCGGTGCTGCACGTGGACGAAGCCGTGCCGGCCGCCGACCTCGGCGACTGGGCCGCCGAGCGCGGCCCGGCGCTGGAGGCCGCGCTGCTGCGCCACGGTGCCGTCCTCGTCCGCGGCCTGGGCGTACGCGACGCCGCCGCGCTGGGGCGGCTGGCCGCACCCGTCACCGGCCCGGCCGTGCCCGAGCGCGAGGCGTTCGCCCGCCGCCGCCCGCTCGGCGGACCGGTGTTCTCCTCCCTGGAGTGGCCGCCGGACCAGCCCATGTGCATGCACCACGAACTGAGCTACGCGCTGGAGTTCCCGCGGCTGCTGGCCATCGGCTGCTTCACCCCGCCCGCCACCGGCGGCGTGACCGGCCTCGCCGACGCCCGCCGGGTCCTCGCCGACCTGCCCGCCCCGATCGTCGAACGGTTCACGGCGCAGGGCTGGCAGCTGACCCGCTCGTACAACAGCGTGGTCGGGCTGGGCTGGACGGAGGCGTTCGGCACCGAGGACCGGGCCGAGGCCGAGGCGTACTGCACGGCCAACGGCATCGACTTCACCTGGCAGCCGGACGGCAGCCTGCGCACCCGCCAGCGCCGCTCCGCGGTGATCAGCCACCCGCTGACCGGCGAGCGGGTCTGGTTCAACCAGATCGCGTTCCTCAGCGAATGGACCATGGAACCGGCCATCCGCGACTACCTGGTGCGCCAGCTCGGCCAGGACGCCCTGGCGTTCAACACCCGCTACGGCGACGGCACCCCCCTCGAACCGGAGACCGTCGCGACCGTCAACGAGGTCTACGAGGCGGCCACCCTCAGGGAACCGTGGCAGGCCGGTGACGTGCTGCTCGTCGACAACATCCGCATGGCGCACAGCCGCGAGCCCTTCACCGGGCCGCGCGAGGTGGGCATGGTCCTCGGCACCCCGGTACGGCTCGCCGACTGCTCGCCCACCCACTCCTGACCCGCGCCCCCGCCCCTTCGGAGAAACGGAGCCACGCTCCCTCATGACCGTCCGGATTCCCCCCTTCGCCGTCGTCCCCGGCTCGCAGGTGCACCAGGTGCTCTCCGGGCAGGAGGAGCACGTCATCGCGCTGATCGAGGCGGCCTACCGCGTCCACGGCGAGGGCGACACGGTCAACCCGCCGTCGTACTTCCTGCGCTTCCCCGACCGTCCCTCCTCGCGCATCATCGCGCTGCCGGCCTCCATCGGCGGGCAGAGCAAGGTCGACGGCATCAAATGGATCTCCAGCTTCCCGGAGAACATCGAGGCGGGCATCCCGCGCGCCTCCGCCGTCGTCGTGCTCAACGACCAGGCCACCGGCTACCCGATCGCCTGCATGGAGAGCTCCATCATCAGCGCCGCGCGCACCGCGGCCTCCGCCGCCCTGGCCGCCGACGTGCTGACCAAGGAGCGCGGCCGGCCGCGCCGCATCGGCTTCTTCGGCACCGGCTTCATCGCCCGCTATATCCACACCTATCTGCACGGCGCGGGCTGGACCTTCGACGAGGTGGGGGTGCACGACCTCGATCTGGAGCACGCGGGCGGCTTCCGCTCGTACCTGGCGCGCAGCGGCGCCACCGGGCAGGTCACCGTGCACGAGCGGGCCGAGGACCTGATCAGGTCCAGCGATCTGGTGGTGTTCGCGACCGTCGCGGGCACCCCGCACGTCACCGACCCCGGGTGGTTCAGCCACCACCCGGTCGTCCTGCACGTGTCGCTGCGCGACCTGGCGCCCGCCGTCATCCTGGAGTCGGCCAACATCGTCGACGACATCGAGCACTGCCTGAAGGCCGACACCTCGCCGCACCTGGCCGAACAGCAGACCGGCAACCGCGACTTCATCGACGGCACCCTCTACGACGTCATGACCGGCCGGACCGCTGTGCCCGCCGGCCGGACCGTGGTGTTCTCGCCCTTCGGGCTGGGTGTCCTGGACCTCGCGGTGAGCAAGTACGTCTACGACCGAGTGGCCGCCGAGGGCACCCTCAAGGTCGTGGACGACTTCTTCCACGAGACCAGCCGCTACGGCGACGACCCGGCGAAGACGCCCGGACCGGCGGGCGGCGGGGCGGGCGGCGGCCATGCGTGAGGCGGGGTGGCCGCGGTGCCGGTGATCACCTCTCCCCAGGAGTTCAACACCGACGACCTGTACGTCGACCTGCGCCCGGTGCTGGGCACCGCACTGCACCTGAAGTGCGAGGGCTTCAACTTCGCCGGCTCCGTCAAGCTCAAGGCCGCCGCCGCGATGGTGGCGGCGGCCGAGCGCTCCGGCGTGCTGCGCGCGGGGTCGGTCCTGGTGGAGTCGTCGTCCGGGAACCTGGGCGTGGCGCTCGCCATGATCGCGGCGGACCGGGGCTACCGCTTCCTGTGCGTGACCGACGCCCGCTGCAACGTCGGCACCCGGCGGCTGATGGAGGCCATGGGCGCCGAGGTGCACACGGTCGACCGGCCCGACGAACAAGGCGGCTACCTCGGCGCACGGCTGCGGTACGTCCGTGAACGGTGTGCCTCCGACGCCCGGTACGTCTGGCTGAACCAGTACACCAACCCGTACAACGCCCTCGCCCACCAGCACACCACCGCCCCCGCGATCGCCCGGCAGTTCCCGGACCTGGACGTGCTCTTCGTCGGCGCGGGCACCACCGGCACGCTGATGGGGTGCGCCCGCTTCTTCCGGCAGTGGACGCGCCCGGTGACCGTGGTGGCCGTGGACGCGGCCGGTTCGGTGACCTTCGGCGGGCCGCCGCGCACCCGTATGATCCCGGGGCTCGGCGCGGGCGTCCGGCCGCCGCAACTCGACCACTCCCTGGTGGACGACGTGGTGATCGTGCCGGAGCCCGAGACGGTACGGACCTGCCACCAACTGGCCGCCGCCGGGTTCCTGTTCGGCGGGTCCACCGGCACGGTCGTCGCCGGAGCCCGGCGCTGGCTGGCCGCCCACCGCTCCGGCGCCCCCGGCACGGCCGTGGCCATCTCACCCGACCTGGGCGAGCGCTACCTGGACACCATCTACCAGGAGTCGTGGGTACGGAACGTCTACGGGGACGCCCCGTACGAGGAGGGCACGGAAGGCTCCGACGCCCCGGCCGAGGACGGGTACGGTGCGTCGTCGCAGGACGCGTACGGACCGGCGGACAAGTGCACGCTGGGCGCGGGGTCGGCGGCGCGGTGACCGCGCCGCCGCGCGGCCACCGCACGCTTCTACGCGGGGGCGGACGCTCCGTCCGCCTCCGCGGCGGCGCGCTCGGTCAGCACCCGGCGGTCCACCTTGCCGTTGGCGTTGCGCGGCAGGGACGGCAGCCGGTACGCGGTCTCGATGATCGCGTACCGGGGGAGCTGCTGGGCGCAGTGCCGCTTGAGGTCGATGAGCGAGGGGTCGTGACCGTCCGCGGCGACCACGTACGCCACGACGGCGGCGTCGATGCCGGTGCCGCGCACGACGGCGGCCGCCTCGGCGACCCCCTCGTGGCTCTGCAGCACGGCCTCCACCTCGCCCAGCTCCACGCGGTTGCCGCGCACCTTGACCATCGCGTCGCGACGGCCGACGAACTGGAAGGTGCCGTCCTCCAGGACGAGCGCGATGTCCCCGGTGGCATACGTCCGGTCGGTGACCGGCGGGCGCCCCCAGTAGCCGAGCATCACGCTCGGCCCGGTGACGATCAGCTCGCCCTCCTCGCCGGGCCGGGCCGGCTGCCCGTCGGGCCGTACCGCGACGACGTGGTCCCCGCACACCGGGCCGCCGATCGGTACCGGCAGCAGCCGGTCGTCCGGAATGTCACCGACTTCGTAGGCGGTGCAGACGGTGGTTTCCGTCGGACCGTAGAGATTCATGAACCGAATGTCCGGAAAATGCCTCCGGAGCTGCCGCAGCGGGCCGATCGGAAAGGACTCGCCGGCGAACAGCAGACAGCGCAGCGACGGCACCTCGGTCTCCAGCAGACCGCCGTGCCGCATCATCAGCATCAGGGCCGCCGGCACCGAATACCAGACGGTGATCGCATGGTCGACGAGGAACCGGACCAGGGCTTTGGCGTTGTATGCCGTCTCCGGCGGCACGAGATGCACGGAACCGCCGACGGAGAACGGGACGTAAACGTCGATCACCGTCATGTCGAAATGAAAAGGAGCGTGATTGGAATGGCGGTCGGCGGCCGTGGCGCCCTCCGCTTTCGCGGCCCATTCGACCCACGCCCACGCGCTGTTGTGACTGTGGCACACGCCCTTCGGCTCACCGGTGGAACCGGACGTGTAGAGGATGAAGGCGAGGTCGTCGTCGGTGATGTCCGGCTCCGGCACGTCCGGGCCGGGCCGCACCGGCCCGGCGGGCAGCCGGTCCCAGGCGCCGCCGTCGGGCCAGGCGGTCATGACGGGGGCCGTGCCGCCGTGCTCCGCCAGCGCGGCGGCCCGCTCCGGAGGGGCCGCCACCAGGGCCGGAGTGAAGTTGCCGACCAGCTTGGCCACGCGCGCCGGCGGCGCCTGCGGATCGAGCGGCACATACGCGGCGCCCAGCCGGAGGGTGGCCTCCATGACCGCGACGGCCGCCACCGACTTGTCGAGCCAGATGCCGATCCGGTCGCCCTCGCGCACCCCGCGGGCGGCCAGTTCGCGGGCGATACCGTCCGCCCAGGCGTCCAGTTGTGCGTAATTCGCCGACCCGTCCGGACCGGAGACGGCCGGTGCGTCCGGAGTCCGCCGGGCCGCTTCCCGGACGAGCTGGTGCAGTTTCACAGTCGGGTCTCCATGTCTTCCTTGCCCGGCCCGCCCGGAAAACCTCAAGTTCCTTGACAGTCAACCCGGCAGAACAGTAGCGTGATTTACCGTCAGGTGCAGCTCGCGGAGCCGCTCGGTGGGAGAATGCGGCGAAAATGCCGACGTATACCTGACATGAACTCTGGGGGAGATAAATGAAGGATAGCGAGACCCTTGACGCTGTCAAGGGATTCATCGAGGAGAACGTCCTCAAAGGCCAGGGCGCGGTCGAAGGCGACACTCCGCTGCTGGAATGGGGGATTCTCGACTCGCTCTCCGTGGCCCGGCTCGGCGCCTTTATCGAGAAGCGTTACGGCGTCGTCATGCCCGGCGACACCCCGCTCGCCGAGAAATTCCACAGCCTGGACAGCGTCGTGGCGTTCGTCGGCGAACTGCGGGCCGCCGGATGACCGCACGACTGGCCCTGTCCGCGGCCCAGACCGGCGTCTGGGTCGCCCAGCAGCTCGACCCGGACGACCGGTCCTTCAACATCGCCGAGTACTGCGACATCCAAGGCCCCGTCGACCGCGCCCTCTTCGAGGCGGCGCTGCGCGAGGTGGTGGCCGCGACCCCGGCCCTGCGCGCCCGCTTCGGCCTCGGTGAGGAAGGGCTCTGCCAGGACATCGACGACACGGTGGACGTACCGCTCGTCTACGAGGACGTCAGCGCCGCACCGGACCCGCGCGCCGCCGCCGAACGCCGGATGCGCCGGGACCTGGAGAGGACCTACGACCTCGCCACCGGACCGCTGTTCTCCTGGGCCCTGTTCAAGGCGGGCCCCGAGCGCCACTTCTGGTACCGCGCCGCCCACCACGTCGTCGTGGACGGCTTCGGGCTCTCGCTCGTCGCCGCGCACGTCGCCGACGTCTACACGTCGCTGGTCACCGGACGCCCGCGCCGTCCCCGCCCGCCCGGCACGCTCGCCGAGGCGATCGCGGCGGACACCGCCTACCAGGAGTCGCCGGAGTTCGCGGCCGACCGCCGGTACTGGCTCGCGCGCATGGCGGACCAGACCGAGGTCGCGAGCCTCGCGGACCGGCAGCCGCCGCGTACCCGCTCCTACATCCGGCACAGCGGCCACCTCGGCCCCGGTGATGTGGACGCCCTGCGCGCCGCGGCCCGGCGTCTGGAGGTCACCTGGCCCGAGGTGGTGCTCGCCGCCGTCGCCGTGCTGCTGCACCGTGCGACGGGCGTGCGCGACGTCGTCCTGGGCCTGCCGGTCACCGGCCGCACCGCCCCGATGCTCCGCCGCGTACCGGCCATGCTGACGAACACCGTGCCGCTGCGCGTCACGGTTACCCCGGAGCGCACGTTCGCCGAGGTCGTCACCGAGCTCTCGGTACGGCTGGCGGAGGCCGTCGAGCACCAGCGCTACCCACAGGAGCGGCTGGTGCGGGAGTTGCCCGGACTGCCCGAGGGCCGCAAGCAGTTCGGCCCCGACGTGAACATCATGTCCTTCGGCTTCGGCAACGGCTACGCGGGCCACCCGGCCACCGTCCACAACCTCGCCGCCGGGCCGGTCGAGGACCTGACCGTCAACGTGTACGACCGGCTGGACGGCCAGGGCCTCCAGGTCTCCCTGGACGGCAACGACGCGCTGTACGGCCGTACGGAACTGGCCGGACACCTCGACGCCTTCCTCGGCCTGCTGCGTTCGGTGCCGACTCTCCTGGACGGAAAAGCCGTCGGGCAGGGCGCCGCGCGCTGAACTCCCGGAAGGCCCGCACCGCTCGCGGCGGCGCGGGCCTTCCGGCGCGCTCGGCCCCCGGTTACGCCAGGGCGCCTGCCAGGCGCTCCACCGGCGTGGTGTCCCGGCCGACCAGGAAGTCCGGACGGCTCGGCCGCACGGGCGCGTTGCGCACCGAGTTGTACGTGATCAGCAGCACCGCACGCCGGTCGTCCGAGAGGTTGTCGGTGGACGAGTGCACGATGCTCGGGTGGAAGGCGGTGATCGCGCCCGCCGGACCGGTCATCCGCACCGGCGGGAAGTCCGCGGCGAGTTCACGCACCCGCGCGTCCGGCACGGTGTGCGTCAGCCGCGCCGACACATGCTCGTGCCAGTCGCGCCCGGTGACCGCCCGCGCCGCCTCCGGCGCCTCGATCAGACCCAGGCGGTGCGAGCCGGTGAGGACGGTCAGCGGACCGTTGTGCTCGTGCACCTCGTCCAGGTTGATCGCGATGTTCACCGCGTCCGCCGCCGGCATGCCGTCCTCGTGCGCCCAGAACGCGAAGTCCTGGTGCCAGGGCCACTGCTGGCCCTCGCGCGGACTCTTGATGTTCACCTTGAACTGGTACACGTACACCCGGTCACCGACCAGTTCCTCGGCCAGATCCAGCAGCAGGGGATGCCGAACGAGCTGCGCGCACACATCGTCGTAACCGTGGCAGCCGTGCAGCGCCCGCACCGTGTCACTGCCCGCTTCCTGCACCACTTCCGGCCGGTCGGTGCGGGAGATCGCCGCGATGCTGTCCCGTACCTTCTCCAGCGCCTCCGGAGCGAGCCGGTCCGGAACGGCGAGCCATCCGCTGCGTTCGTATTCCTCGCGTGCATTCTGCGGCACAGCGGTTCCCCGTGACATGTATGACGTCTCCTCTGCGAAGTGCCGTGCCCGCGAGCGTCGTTGAGCGCCGGGGCAGCGGCGTGGAATGCGGCGGCAGGCCGCGAAGAGAAGAACGGCGGTGCCGGGCCGTGTCATACGCCCGCACCAGCAAGACGGCCGCCCGGACACACCGGCACGACCCGTCTTTCCAGCCCCCGTTCAACGGGACCAGTTAACTCCAGTGATGATCCACCGCGCAACCGTTGCCGGAAGCGGAATGAGGGGTTCGGGCGTGGGGTGGAGGGGGTGCGTCGTCGCCTGCGGCGGGGCGACCGAAGGCGTGGTCTACTCGGGCGGTCACGGGGCCGGGCGCGTCCCGGCCGACTGGGCCTTCGTGGAATTGCGGATCGGCGGGGCCGGCGTGGCCCGCGGCTACAGGGCCGCGCCCGAACCCAGCCCGCAACGCTTCGTACACCACGGGGGAGAGCCCCGGTACCTCGCCAACGCCCGCGCCCCAGGCGGTAAGCACGGCTCGGCCGGCGTCACGGTCGCAGACGCCGATAGAGGCGATCACCACCCTCAACGGCAGCGTCACGGGCCTCGACAACTATGGCCCGTCCATCAGCGGAACTGGCAAGTGGCCCGGCCGGGCCGCCGCACCCCCGTGACGGCGGCCCGGCCTGGCTCAGCCCAGCCGAGTCGCGGCGTACGCCTCGATGGCGGCCCGCTGGTACGCGGCCAGACCCGGCGCGATCGCCTCGTACGCCGCGCGCCAGTGCTCGTTCTCCACGCAGCAACGCCCGATCGCGCGGTACTCCTCGGCGGTGGCGGCCCGGCTCCGGGCCAACGTCCGGTACTGGGCGCCGATCTCGGCCTGCACCGCGTCGGCGTCGGCGGGCAGGCCGGTGGCCATCAACTCGGCCAGCCGGACCATCTGCGCCGTGCGCTCGCGCTCGTCGGCCTCGACCTCGGCCCTGCTCAACGCCGCGGTACGCCGCTCGACGGCCCCGACCAGCTCCGGGAAACCGTGCAGGGCCTTGATGCACTGGGCGGACCGGATGCCCTCGAACAGGTTCTCCGGCCGGCTGATACTGATCATGTCTGTGCCGTCCTTCCTGGACTGCTCCAGTTCGGCGATCGTGCGGGCGACGGTGCCGGCCAGGGCATCCAGCCGGTCACGCTCGGCGAGCAGCCGACGGTAGTGGCCCCGCAGGGCCTGAAGCTCGTCGACCTGCGCGGCCAGGATCCGGCGGATCTCGGGCAGTCCCAGGCCCAGCGCCCGCAGCACGAGAACCTGCTGCAGCCGCAGCAGCTGGCGCTCCTCGTAGTAGCGGTGGCCGTTGGTCCCGATCCAGGCCGGCGGCAGCAGGTCGATCTCGTCGTAGTGCCGTAGCGTCCGGGCCGTCACCCCCGACATCCGGGCGACCTCCGCGATCGGCCAGGCCATCGCCGCCTCCCTCACACCTGCCGGCACCGGGCCGGAATCCCCGGCCCTGCTCAGGACGGTAGAGGCTTCCGCTGCGGCAGCTTCAAGCCCGCCTATCGGATTCCCAGGCCGCGGCGGGACAACGCGCGGCCCGGTCGGCCGACAGAACCCGGCGGGCACCTGGTTCCAGGCGAGGCGCCGACCGGCAGGTAACCAGCCCCAGGACGCGTCCTTATGGGAGACGCGGCAGGAAGCCGACCTACTGAGGGGCTGCCATGAGCACCGGAACGCAATGGATTGCCACACCCGCCACGAAGAAGCTGCAGATCACGGTGGGCGTGTGCTCGGTCGTTTTCACCATCGGCACCACTGTGCAGAATTTCGTCATCATCAACACCGAGCTGGTGGAGATGATGATGCGGACCAGCGGAAGCGCCGATCCGACGGCCTCTGCTCCTGGCTTCACTCTGGGGCTCCGGATCGTCGGTTGCCTTTACATCCTCGGCAACGCGGCAGGAATCCTGGCCCTGCGCAGCCGGCCGCGCGCCCTGTGGTGGATCGTGCTCGCCGTGAACTGCACACAGGGACTCGGTTTCTGGGCAATCCCGCCATCGATGTGGGACGCCGCCACGAACCTGTACGGCACCTGGGCAATCGTCCCGAGCGCCGTAACGGACGGCGGCGCGCTCCTCCTCACCGTGACCATGGTCCTCGCCATGGCGAAGTACCGCACGGCCTGGGCACAGCAGCGCACGGTAACGCCGGCCGTGCCGCAGGTGCCGGGCTCATCGAACGTGACGCGAGGCAGCCGGGGGTGAGTCTCGTACCCGCTGCGGGCTCCCCGGCGCAGTAGGTTCCTGCCGCAATGGAATGTTTCTTGGTGGGGGTGAAGTCGTGGGACGGATAAGGCGGCCACCACGTACGCGTCTGCCCCTCGGGAGCGGTCCTATATATGCGCCTCCGCCTGCGGACGACTCGCTGTCACTGCCGCCTCATCGCAGACCACCACTGGGCACAACTCCTCCCGGACCAGCCGGTGGAGGGCCTGCGTCCGTTATAGATAGCCATCCAGCTGCACGCGCTCCGGACGCCGCCACTCGACCGATACCGCACTGAGGGCCGGAAGGTGGGTGACTTCGGGGCTCGTGCCGTTGTCCAGGTAGCGGGCGACAGGTCGGCCGACGATCGCTTCAGGCCGCGGGATGCCTGCCTCGTCATCGAGCTTGCAGAGCATTACGGGTCTCCTGGGTCGTTGGCGCCAAGCCGGCGTCCGGTCGGTATTCGAAGTGCCACCACTCGTTGTCGTAGGTGCGGTAGAGGCCATAGCGAGCACCGTGTTCCTCGAGCCAGCGCGCGCCTTCGAACGGGCGCACATCCAGCGCGGTGCCCTTGACGTGCCTGGATTCCTCCGGTGGCAGTACGAGCCTCCGGGCCGCGGCCGGTGAGCCGGCGCGGCGCACCTCGTTGTCGAACAACCGTTGCTGGACGAGCGGGTCGCGGTACCCCGAGGTGAGGCCGATGAGCTGCCCGTGGCGCCAGAGCGCCGCAGCACGTGCAGCGCTGAACGCCGCCCTGGTGCCGTCGGTGAGCCCGGTGAGATCCTCGGCAGGAAACCGGATCCCCAGCGCCCAGTGGCAGGCCAGTTCGCAGGCGCGGCCGGGATGGCGGACGAACGCAACGGGCAGCAGGAGCACGGCGAGCACCATCGCAAGGACAGCGAACAGCCGGTCACGGGGCCGAGGCGGGATGATGTGTGGTCCGTTCATGCCCCCAGACAAGGAGGCGGGGTGTTGCCGGCCCGTATCCGGTTTTCGATATACCGGCGATATGCACCGGCTTGTAGCATTTGGCCATGCGTGTGTTAGTCGTCGAGGACGAGCCCTACATGGCCGAGGCCATCCGCGATGGGCTGCGCCTGGAGGCCATCGCGGCCGACATCGCCGGTGACGGTGATACCGCCCTGGAACTGCTGAGCACCAACACTTACGCCATCGCCGTCCTGGACCGGGACATCCCCGGGCCGGCCGGTGACGAGATCGCCCAGCACATCGTCGCCACCGGCGGAGGCATGCCGATCCTCATGCTGACCGCTGCCGACCGGCTCGACGACAAGGCCAGCGGGTTCGAGCTCGGCGCCGACGACTACCTCACCAAGCCCTTCAACATGCGAGAACTCGTGCTCAGGCTCAGAGCCCTCGACCGCAGGCGCGCCCACAGCAGGCCGCCTGTGCGAGAGATCGCGGGCCTGCGTGTGGATCCGTTCCGCCGCGAGGTCTACCGCGAGGGCCGCTACATCGCGCTCACCAGGAAGCAGTTCGCCGTGCTCGAAGTCCTCGTCGCTGCCGAAGGCGGTGTCGTCAGCGCGGAAGAGCTGCTGGAGCGAGCGTGGGACGAGAACGCAGACCCGTTCACCAACGCCGTGCGCATCACGGTCTCGGCCCTGCGCAAACGCCTCGGCGAGCCTTGGCTGATCGCCACCGTGCCCGGGGTCGGTTACCGCATCGACACCGGACCGGGCGCCGATGACCAGGGAGCGGAGTGTGGGTAGGCGCCAAGGGCTGAGCGTCCGCCTCAAGCTCACCCTCAGCTACGCCGGGTTCCTCGTGATCGCGGGCGCCTTGCTGCTCGCCGCCGTGTGGGTGTTCCTTCTTCGCGGAAGGTCGAAAAGCCTGAGCGTCCCCGATCTTTCCGACTTCCTACGCGTCTTCGACCCACGTAATTTTGGCCCGGTCGTCTTCGTTCCGGCGGGAATCCTGGTGCTGGCGTTCTTGTTGGTGTTCGGTCTCGTGGGCGGGTGGATTCTGGCCGGCCGGATGCTCACCCCGCTGATTCGCATCACCGACGTCACACGCAAGGTGGCGAACGGGCCGCTCTCCTACCGGATCCGCCTGCCGGGCCGCCGAGACGAGTTCCGCGAACTCGCCGACTCCTTCGACACCATGCTCGCGCAGCTCGAAGCCCACGTCGCAGAACAGCAACGCTTCGCGGCCAATGCCTCGCATGAACTGCGCACCCCGCTGGCGGTCACGCAGGCGCTTCTCGAGGTGGCCCGCAACGATCCGAACCGCGACACCGCCGAGCTTGTCGATCGCCTCCGCGCGGTCAACGCCCGAGCCATTGACCTCACCGAAGCATTGCTCCTGCTCAGCCGCGCCAACCAGCGTTCCTTCACCAGGGAACACGTCGACCTGTCCCTCCTGGCGGAAGAAGCCACGGAAACGCTCCTCCCCTTGGCAGAAAAGCATGGCGTCACCCTCGAAGCCTCCGGTGACACGAGCACCACCATCGGCTCACCGGCGCTCCTGCTGCAGATGACCACGAACCTGGTGCACAACGCGATCGGCCACAACCTGCCGGAACAGGGCGCCGTATGGGTGACCACCAGCGCCCGCCCCGACACCGTGGTACTCACCGTCGAGAACACCGGCGAAAAGCTCACCACACAGCTGGTCTCGACACTCACCGAGCCATTCCAGCGCGGCACTGAACGCTTGCACACCGGCCACGCAGGTGTCGGTCTCGGCCTGGCCATCGTCAAAAGCATCACTCAAGCACACGACGGAACCCTCACCCTGACCCCACGCCCTGCCGGCGGGCTCCGCGTCACGGTGCAACTCCCCGCCGCGTCAGCGCACACACAACCAGACCGGCCGATTCCAACCAACGCCCGCACCGCACCAGGGAAACCGGCTGCCCGCTCACGGCCGGAGCTACCTCGCGGGACCCGGCGGCCGGCCTGGGCCAGGTGCGAGGCGAACGAGCGGCCCGATGCGGCCATCGACCGACCCGTGGAGCGCTGAGGCGGCCGTGCGCCCGCCGGGCACGCCCCACCTGTGAACTACGCTGGTTACTGCCTTCCTGCGCCCACGTCGCCTCGCCCCCGCTGAGACCCGCCACCGGAGGGCTGCCTCAGCTTCGACGGGACATGTAGACGTCGAATGCCTTGTAGAGCAGGCGATTGAGCGGCAGATCCCATTCGCCGAGATACTCCACGGCTTCGCCGCCGGTGCCGACCTTGAACTGGATCAGACCCAGGTGCGGGTCGTTCTCGTCCACGGTGTCGGTGATGCCGCGCAGGTTGTAGACCGTACATCCGGCAGCCAGCGCGTCGGTGACCATCTGCCACTGCACGGCGTTCGACCCGCGTACCTCCCGTTTGGCGGTGGAGGAGGCGCCGTAGCTGTACCAGGCGTGTTGCCCGACCCGGATCCAGATGGTGGCGGCAACGAGGTCACCTTCGTGATGGGCGAGATAGAGCCGGATCCGGTCCTTGTCCTCGGCCAGCAGCGCCTCGAACACGGCCGGGAAGTAGCTGAACGGCCGCGGGATGAAATGATCGCGCTTCGCGGTCTCGAGGTAGACCCGATAGAAGTCGGGCAGGTCCCCGATACCGCCCTGGGTTACGACGACGCCCGCCTTGCCGGCCTTCTTGATGTTGCGCCGCCAGAGCTGGTTCATCCCCTTGAGCAGTTGATTCTCGTCCTTGCCGGCCAGCGGGACCTGGAAAACCCAGCGCGGCTGCCCGGCGGAGAACCCTTCGTCTTCCTTCGGCGGGCGCCAGCCCAGATGTCGGAGCTGGACGCGTGCCTGGGCAGCGACGTCGTTGACCGTGTCCGGCGGCACGTCGCTGAGCCTGGTGATCCCCGGGTCGGCGATCGCGGCCTTGACCGTCGCCGCACTCCAGGTGCGGGCCGCCACCGTCGTCCCGATGCGTATGGCGAAGGCGCCGGAGCGCTTCAGGTGCTCCACCAACGGGCCGAGCCGGCCGGCCAGATCATCCGAAGCCCAGTCGATCACCGGACCTTCGGGCAGATACGCCAGCGACGTCTTGACCCCGGGCAGTCGGCGGTACAGCACCAGGCCCGCGCCAACCAGTTGATCGCGGTCGTCGAACCAGCCCAGCGACTCCGACCCCCACTCACTCTTCACCGACGCCCAGGCCGGGGTCTGCAAAAAACTCACCGCGGGCTGGGACGCGTTGAACGCGGCGTGATCGCCTGCCGTGATGGTCCGTACGCGAAAAGCCACAACCGCTCCTACCTGTCGTCCATGGGCTGGTCCGCCGGCTGATCTTGGGGTCCGCAGGCGAGCGCGGCGGCGACCTCGTCCAGGCGCGCCCCGCGGGAGGCCTTGACGAGCACCACATCGCCGGCCGTGAGCCGGCCGCGCAGCCATTGGATGGCCGCGGCGTTGTCGGCCAGCGCCACCACCCGCTCTCCGGCACCGTCGGCGAGCGGCCGGCTGCCGACCGCGACCACCACGTCGGCCCGGGCAGCGGCGTACTCCCCAACGGCGCGGTGCTCGGCCTCGCTGCCGTCGCCGAGTTCGAGCATCTCGCCGAGGACGGCGATGCGGCGCTTGCCCTCGATGGCCGCCAGCGCGTCCAGAGCGGCACGGGCCGAGTCGGGGTCGGCGTTGTAGGAGTCGTCGAGCAGCGTTGCCCCGCCGGCGAGGTCACGCAGCTCCAAGCGCCACTGTGACAGCGAGACCGTGGGCAGCGCCGCCGCGGCCGCATCGAGGGAGATACCGGCCGCCAGCGCCGCCGCCGCGGCAGCCGTCGCGTTGAGCGCCTGGTGAGCGCCCACGAGCGGCAGCGCGACCGGAGCCCGGGCGGCGGCGGTCCGCAGGGTGAAGGATGGCCGGGCGAGCCGGTCCAGCACCACGTCGAGTACGCGAACGTCGGCGTGTTCCGCCCGGCCGAAGGTCAGCACCGGGCGGTCGGTGAGCGAGCGCATCGCGGCCACCCGGGGGTCGTCGGCGCAAAGGACCGCGGTGCCGCCGGGTGCCAGGCCCTGCACCAGCTCGCCCTTGGCCCGGGCGATCGCCGCGCGTGATTTGAGACGGCTGAGGTGGGCCTGGCCGACATTGAGGACGACCCCGACATCGGGCGCGACCAGGCCGGTGAGCTTGGCGATGTCGCCGATGTGGCGCACTCCCATCTCCAGGACGAGGAAGCGGGTAGCCGCAGTGCACCGCAGCATGGTCAGCGGCACGCCGAGCTCGTTGTTGAGCGAGCCGCTCGTGGCGATCGTCGGCGCGGCGCTCGACAGCACGGCCGCCAGCAGGTCCTTGGTGCTGGTCTTGCCGCGGGACCCGGTCACCCCGACGACGGTCAGCCCTTCGCGCAGCCGTGCCACGACGTGGGCGGCGAGCGCCTGCAACGCGGTCTCGGTGTCCGTGACGACGACGGTCGGCAGCGCCGTGGGCCGGGAGCCGAGCACGGCCACCGCGCCGGCCCAGCCGGCCTGGAAGGCGTAGTCGTGGCCGTCGGCGTGCTCGCCGGCGAAGGCGACGAAGAGGCTGCCCGGCTCGGCCTGCCGGCTGTCGAGCACGGCCGGCGCGGTCACCGTCACGGCGCCGTCGCCCACGACGCTCCCGCCGACCACTGCGGCGATCTCGCCGAGGCTGAGCGGGATCACGCCTCAACCACGCAAGGAGTGGTGCAGGGCAGCAACAACCGGCCCGGCACAGTGAGGGCGGGCGCAGGCGGGCCGGCGAGGCACAGGACGACACAGGCATGTTCGCTGAAACTCATGCCCCCCAGTGAAAAGAGCGTGGTGTTGCCGAGACGTATGCAGTTTTCGATACGCCGACGATATGTTGCCCGCCATCACCCCGCGCGAGCATTGACGGCCGCGCCGACTTCGTCCGTGGGATCGACCGGATCACCCGACAGGTGGAGCATCCGGTCCGGCCGCGGCGTCGTCGGCCCGCCCGAGCGCCGTTTCACGACCGCCCGGAGTTGCGAAGGCGACACGGCACCGTGTGGCGGAGGCCCTCCGCCGACATCCTCTACGGGGCCAGGGCTGGTCCGTGACGGTCATCGTCCTGCGCGGGCAGCGGCTGCCTACATATCGCCGGCGTATCAAAAAACGCATACGCCTCGGCAACACCACGCTCTCTTGACTGGGCGACATGAGTTCCAGCGGATCCACACGAGCGGCGGCGTGCCGCACCCGAGCACCGGCGCTGCCCTCACGGGCTGACTCGACCACGGGAATCACGGTCTATGGGTGCGAGCAAGATGAGGCCCACCTCTTCCGGGAAATGGCGCCTCGCTTTGGCGTGGTGCCGACCATCACGAAGGCAGCGGTCTGTGAAGCCAACGTTGGCCTGGCCGCCGGCAACCGGTGCATCAGCATCGGCCACAAGACGCACGTCACCCGTGCCACGCTCATGGCACTGAGCCGCGTCGGTGTGGAGTATCTCTCCACACGAAGCGTCGGATGCGACCACATCGACGTGAGCTACGCCAAGAGCGTCGGTATCTCCGTCGGAAAGGTGGCGTATTCTCCCGACAGCGTTGCCGACTACACGTTGATGTTGATGCTGATGGCCGTGCGCCACGCGAAGGCCACCCTCCGCCGCGCTGATGCCCATGACTACCGGCTGAGTGAGATACGCGGCAAAGAATTGCGCGATCTGACGGTTGGAGTGGTCGGTACGGGGCGTATCGGCACAGCAGTCATCGACCGGCTGCGAGGCTTCGGCTGCCGCGTGCTGGCCTACGACAACCGCCACAAGACCTCCGCCGATTACGTGCCGCTCGACGAGTTGCTCCAGCACAGCGACATTGTCACGCTCCACACCCCGCTCACCGCAGAAACCCGCCACCTCCTCGATCGCCGGCGTATCGAGCAGATGAAACACGGCGCGTTCATCGTCAACACCGGACGCGGTCCGCTCATTGATACCGAAGCCCTTCTCCCGGCGTTGGAGAGCGGCAAATTGGGCGGCGCGGCGCTGGATGTCCTCGACGGCGAGGAAGGCATCTTCTACACCGACTGCCGGAACAAGCCCATCGAGAACCGCTCGCTGTTGCGACTGCAAGAGCTGCCGAATGTGTTCATCAGCCCACACACGGCCTACTACACCGACCACGCGCTGCGCGACACCATCAGAAACAGCATCGTCAACTGCCTCCACTTCGAAAGCGGGAACACATGAACAGGTTGAAGGTCGGCATCGTCTTCGGGGGCTCTTCCGAAGAGCACCCTGTCTCCGTCAAGTCCGCTCAGGAAGTCGCGAAGAATCTCAGTACCGATAAATACGAACCGTACTGGATCGGCATTACGCAGTCCGGCGCCTGGAAGCTCTGTGACGTCCCCAGCGCAGACTGGGAAAAAGAGGGCGCCCGTCCGGTCGCGCTGTCACCCGACCGAAGCGTCCACGGACTGCTCATCCTGGAACAGGGACGGTTCGAAGCGATCCGGCTGGACTTCGTGCTGCCCCTCGTGCACGGCGCACTCGGTGAAGACGGTGCGCTCCAGGGCCTGCTGGAACTCTCCGGCATCCCCTATGCCGGCTGCGACGTCCAGAGCTCCGCCATCTGCATGGACAAATCCCTGACCTACACCGTCGCCAAGAGCGCGGGAATCGCCACGCCGAATTTCCGGGTGGTCGCGGGGAACGAGAAGGTCGACGCAGAGCAACTTCCTTATCCCGTCTTCGTGAAGCCGGCCCGTTCGGGCTCATCCTTCGGCGTCAGCAAAGTCGCCGGAAAAGAGGACTTGCCGGGCGCACTGGACGCGGCACGACAGTACGACTCGAAGATCCTGATCGAAGAGGCCGTGGTCGGGAGCGAGATCGGCTGTGCCATCCTGGGCGACCCCTCAAGCCCGATCGCGGGCGAGGTGGACCGTGTGGCCCTCTCACACGGATTCTTCAGGATCCACCAGGAGGACTCACCCGAGACCGGCTCGGAGAACTCGACATTCATCGTACCCGCCGACATCTCCGAGGAATCGCGTCGGCTCGTCCAGGAGAGCGCCAAGACCATCTACCGCACCCTGGGCTGCCAGGGGCTTGCCCGCGTGGACATGTTCCTCAAGGAGGACGGTCAGGTGGTACTCAACGAAGTCAACACCCTGCCCGGCATGACCTCCTACAGTCGCTATCCCCGGATGATGGCCGCCGCAGGTCTGCCGCTTTCCGACGTGATCGATCGTCTCGTGTCCATAACGCTGAACCGGAAAAAGCGATGAAGGGCGACTTCGTCTACCTGGACGAGTTCGTGTACCTGGACGAACATGTGCCGGGCATCCGCTGGGACGCCAAGTACGCTACCCGGGACAACTTTACCGGAAAGCCGGTAGACGGATACCTGGCTAACCGGATAATCGGCACCAGAGCTTTGTGCGCAGCCCTCAGGCGAGTGCAAGAAGAAGCCGCCTCCCTCGGGTTCGGCTTGCTTGTCTGGGACGGGTACCGTCCGCAGCGCGCCGTCGATTGTTTCCTGCGCTGGTCAGAACAGCCAGAGGATGGTCGCACCAAGAGGCGCCACTACCCAAATATCGACAGATCCCAGCTTGTCGACGAGGGATACGTGGCCACCAAGTCGAGCCACAGTCGCGGCAGTACCGTCGACTTGACGCTCTACAGCCTTGCCACCGGAGGAAGAGCACGCATGGGCGGCGACCACGACCTCATGGACCCGATCTCACACCACGGAGCTAGCGGACTAACGCCCACCGAAGCGGGAAACCGCGAGCGCCTTTGCTCCATCATGGAGAACTGCGGGTTTGCTCGCTACGCCTGCGAGTGGTGGCACTACACGCTGAAAAGCGAGCCTTACTCAGATGTCTATTTCGACTTTCCCGTCACATGATGGAAGCCTTCTCCCTTACGTCTCACAGTGGGGAAGCCTCGACCGAAACGACGAGGTCGTCATGCGGCGTGCCGCCCCATCGGGTCTCGATGTCTTCCTGAGGCACACCGATTCATCGCAACTGCACGACTGGGCCTCCGACGGCTACCACTCGCGTGAGGAGTACCTGTTCTGGTCCCGCAAGATCTGCGGTCTGGCATGTCTGCAGTCCCTGCTCCATGGCTGGACGGACATCCGACTGTCGATGCGTGAACTCCTTGCGCTGGCCCTCGACTGGGGCTACTATGTGGTGGAACCCCAGGGCAAAGTCCAAGGACTGATCTACAGGCCATTCATGGCATGGGCCAGCTCACAATTCGGTTTCACGTGCCAACTGGTCGAGAACACGCCGATTCAAAAATCCGCCCAAGCAGTGCGCCCCGGGCAGGTCCTGATCGCTTCGGTATCTCCTGAGATCCGCGACCCAAGAACCCCCGCACCGCGACGGGGAGGGCACCTGGTGCTGGTGCATGCGGTCCATGGCGGGATGGTGCGGTTCCATAATCCGTCGGGCTACTCCCACAATGCAGACTCCGCATCGCTGCCCATGCGCGTCTTCGAGCGGTTCCATGCAGGACGAGGGATCCTGGTCGGCGCGACATCGTGAGGCCGGGCGAACCGGTACCGTGCGTCGCTGTCGCCGGCGGCCACTCGGTGGGGCACACAGAGCCCACGATGAACCTCCAGTCGACAAGGTGGCCAACTGCGAATTGACACGACGCCGCCGTGGGCCGGCACCACGGACCGCCGAGTGGCCAACTAGCCTTCTGCGTCACAGTCGGCCTGGTTCGCTACCGTTTCTACGGCGAGCAGTTCGTTCGGTTCGGGGGCATCCGTCGCCAGGCAAGTGGCGGTGCCCAGGTTTGGGTCCAGGTCGGGCGGCCGCTCTCCTTGGTGCACCCCTGCGACGAGGGAAGGATCGGTTCCGTCGGAGCCGTGACGCGCTCGCGCATGTCGGATCGGGGAGTCAGGTCCGCCTCTGTTGTGGGCGGTCCCGTGTCAGTCCGGCGTGATCGTCTGGGAGACGAACGGCAACTCGGTGCGGTGGTTTCCTGCGGGCCACCGCCGCGGGTTGCCGGAAACTGCGGGAAACGGGCTGTGTGTGCGGCGGTGTGGCCGGTGCGGAACTTCGCGCGGTGGCTCACTCATCGAAACCGCCGCACGCCCCCCCCGGATGCCTCCGCCCGGCGGAGCGGGCGTCGTCCTCTCCGGCGCGCCCGCCGCCCTCTACCGGCGCCCCCCATCAATCCTCCGCCGAGCCCCCGACCTCGGCGGTCTCCCCGCCCCCGGCAAGGCGCCCCTGACCTGAGCCCGCGCGCCCCCGGGAGCCCGTACGGCCAGGAGCCGCCCCTCCTCCGAGGCCCGCACCACGCCCACCACCTCAATCCCCACAACCCCCCGACTCCCCGCCGCCACCAGATACCCATGCCCGGACGGCGCCCGCCACCGGGCGCTTGCCACAACCTCCCGGCCGTACCGGCTGCACGCCCCCGTCGCGCTCTCCCGGGCCACCACCCGCCCCGCCTCTCCAGGTGTCGTGAACAGCACGCTCACCTCGCCCGTCCCACGCCAGGTGTCCGCCCGGACGCATGACCATACGGCGCGCCCGCCGTTCTCGGGGAGGGGCTGTTCGGCGAAGTTCCATAGGTTGACCGTTCGTACGCCGTGGGGCAGGTCGGAGAGGTGGCAGGCCGTGCGGGACCAGCTCTGTAGGGCTGCCTCGGTGATTGGCTCGCGCGGTTGCCATGTCGGGGTGTCGTCGCCCGGCTGGGGAGTGTGGGTGAGGTGGGCGGGTGTCAGGCCGCCCAGGTCGGTGGCGAGGAAGGTGGTCTTCTCCGCGATGCGGGCGGAGGTGCGGAGTTGGAGGGTCGGCCAGGACCCGCAGGCTCCGGCGGACGCCGGGCTGGGCACCGGCTCGGTGACGCCTTCCGTCGAGACCCGCAACCGCCGCGCGGGGCCGTCGGGCCGCAGCAAGTCGCGGGTGCGTGCCTCGGCGATCCATGGGGCGGTCAGGTAGCGGGCCGCGCCGTGCGGGCGGGTGACGACGAGTGCGGCGGCCGTGGTCATGTCGCTGCTGTCCGTACGGGTGAAGGCGAGGGTGGCGTGGCCGTCGGGGGAGAGGGGTTCGGTGTACCGGATGGCGCGGAGGCCGTCGTGGAAGATCACTACGGCGCTGCCGTCGGCTTCGCCCGCGTACAGGAGTTGCGTGCCGGCCGGGGGAGGGCCGGTGAAGGTGCCGGGCGTACGGGTGATGTGCGTGCCGCGCGCGGGGTGGGTCCAGGTTGTCAGGGCGCGGGTGAGCAGGTCGCGGTCGTCGGTGCGTCCGCCGCGGGGCGGCCAGGCGGTGAAGTCCACCCGCGCGGTGTCGGCCCACTCCTCGCGGGGCGCCCGTACCAGGTCCTCGGGGGCGACCGGAGTGGTGCCGACGGCCGCGCGCGGGGGCCGCTGTCCCGTCGGCGCGCCGGTGGCGGCCAGCACCACGGCGCCGACCGCCACCACTGCAGCCACCGCCCAGGCGAGGCGGAACCGGTGCCTGCGGCGCAGCAGGTCCGTGGGCCGGGTCTGTACCGCGCAGGCGTTGAACTCGGCGGAGCGCAGCAAGGTTTGGGCGGCCGCGACAGCCGGTGCGTCGAGCTGCCGAGCGATCCGTAGGGCGCGGTCCGGGCGGCGTGCCCCGGACGCGCAGAGCAGTGCCCGGACCTGCGTCTCGGGGAGTCCGTCCGCGCGGCACAGCACGAACGCCGCGCGTACGTCGGCGGAGAGCCCGGACAGCGCCTGCCCCAACGCGATCTCCTCCCGGCCGCCCGCCCGCGGGAACAGCCGCAGCCCCCACACCAGCGGCAGCGTGGGCCGCAGGGCACGCGGTGGCGGCAGGCTCGCCGGCCACCACCGCGGACGCCGCTCGTACGCCAGCGCCGCGCGCAGCACCCGTTCCCGTACCCACGCCGCTCCGTGCCGCTCCGTCCCCAGGCGCTGCGCCGGCACCCGGGGGACCGCCCTGCGCTGCCGGAACCCGGGCAGCGCGCGCTGCACGAGACCGTGGGCGGCGAGGACCTTGCGGTGTCTGCTGAGCGTGGGCGGAAGCGTCAGGTAGGCGAGACGGACCAGGTCGGGGTACTGCTCGACGAGGCCGGCCTCGGCTTCGTCGAGCGTGATCCGTTCACGGCCGTCCGGGGAGCGGTGGCGGGACGTGACCATGGACTGGGGCGCCTCCCAAGGCTGACTGCGGTACGGGCGTCGCTTCCTTCCTTCAAACGAGTGAATGGTGCCGGGGTCACCGTGACATTCGGGGGCGCTCAGAGGCCCAGTTCGGCGAGGCGGCGGCTGACCCGTACGTCCGTCGACACGACGGGCGCGCCGGTGCGGACCCACGGGTCCCCGCCGAAGACCCGGGTGAAGACGCGTTCGGCGGTGCGGGTCGCCAGGGCCTGGGTGGTCAGGGTCGGGTTCGGGCCGCCGAGGGAGTTCGCGAGTGCGGAGTTGTCGGCGACGTACAGCCGGTCGACCGCGCGGCTGCGGCAGTCGGCGTCCAGCACCGAGGTGCGCGGGTCCAGGCCCGTACGCAGGGACGACTGCACGTGCAGCGGTACGGGGAACATGTCGACGCGCAGGACCGTACGGGCCCCCGCGCCCCGCAGCAGCGCGGTCGCCTTGCGGGCCAGGAACTCGCGGTTGGCGAGCGTACGGGCGCTGCGGCGGCGGTGGTGCACCTCGACCTTCGGCACGGGACCGTGCGCGTCGGCCGGGAAGACCGAGGGCAGGACGCGGTTGTCCGGTTCCACGTCGTCGTCGGTGAGCACCAGGACGTTCAGCAGCCGGTCGTGGCCGCCGTCCTGCATCAGGTCGGCCAGCTGGGGCCCGAGGACGCGCCCGGCGGGGCCGTCCCAAGGGCCTCGCGGCCCACGGCCGTTGGTGTAGGCGCCGCGGATTCCGCTGTCGGACGTGCTGAGGATCAGCGCCTGAAGGGCGGGCGGGAAACCGGTCTGCTCCAGGGCGCCGCGGCCGGGGAAGTCGCAGCGGGCCGCGGAACCGGGGCCGCGGCTGTTGCCGACGTCGTGGTCGAAGACGCCGACGACGAAGTCCAGGTGGTGGTCGGTCAGCCCGCGCCCGACCCAGCCGTTCGGGTCGGGCAGGCCGCTGTTGTGCCACAGCCGCGGATTCTCCGTACAGCCGCCGGACAGCACGACCGCCCGCGCGTCCTCCCGGTGCGAGTCGCCGGTCGCGCCGGTGCGCCAGGTGACGCCGGTCGCCGCGCCCGCCTCGGTGTGGATACGGGTCACGAACGCGTCGGTGATCAGCTCGGCGGCCCGGCCGCCGGGGGACCACGCGTCGGCGGTCAGCGCCATCGGGACGTAGCTGTTGTCCGTCGAGCGCTTGGCGAACTGGTTGCGCGGCGCGTGGACCGGCTGCATACAGCCCTGCGAGCAATGACCGCAGAACGTACAGCCGGTGGACCGGGGGAAGACCAGCAGGCGGGGGTCGGCGGTGCGCCCGGCGTGGCCGCCGGGCTGCAGAATGGCGTTCTGCTGCGGGCGGTAGGAATCGCCGGTGGTGGTCAGGGCCGTCTGCACGGGAATGCCGAGCGTTTCGCACCCCTGGAAATAGACTTCTTCCTTGGCGCCCATCGCTGCCGTTTGGACGGGCAGGGTGGCCTCCACCCACTCGTAGTACGGCACCAATTCGGCGTAGGGGAACGGGAAGCGGTGGCGGGTGTCGTACGCGCCGGCGTCCGGGCCGGAATAGCCGGAGAACACGCCCGGATAGGCGCGCGGGGAATTGGCGAAGTAATGCTGCGTCGTGCCGCCGACGCCGGAAAGCTGCATGACAAAGGAGCTCTGCGGGGTCTCCCGGAACCACGCGCTCTTCGCCCGGTCCGCCGGACCGAAGCGGAAGAAACCGGTGAGCGGGTGATTGGCGTCGTTCTCGTAATGCGTCCATTCCTCGCGGGGACGGGCGTGCCGGGGACCGGCCTCCAGGAGCAGGACGTCCAGCCCGCGCTCCGCCAGTTCCTTGGCGATCACCGGGCCGCCGCCGCCCGCGCCGACGACGATGACATCACGCACGTCCGACGGCCTCCTTACGGCCCTGGTAGTAGCCCTTGAGGTCGTCGAGCCCGTCGGTCCGCCCGTCGTAGCCGGTGAGCCGCCACCCCACGGGCAGCGCCGTGATGTCCCGCCGCGCGGCGTCCCATACGGCGTGTTCGGTGAAGCAGCCGAAGGCGACGAGGGACAGCAGGCCGCTGCCCAGGTACTTCAGCAGGCCGGAAACGGAGCCGCGCAGCGGTTGCGGGAGGTGGGTGTCCAGCAGGGCGACGAGGTCGGAGTCGGTGTGCTCCAGCAGTTCGAAGGCCCGGGCCTTGTCGCGGTAGGACAGCCGGGAGAACGGCGACAGGAAGGGGCCGCCCGTCGCCGCCGGATTCACCTGCGCGGCGAGGAGGCCGAGCAGCACGGCCGCGACGAGGGACAGGGGGATCTTCTCGTCCCCGCGCAGCAGCAGGCGCAGCGCCGCGTCCAGCCGTCCCAGCTCCGACGGAAGGTGCCGGGGCAGCTCGATCCCCGCCTCCGCCGTGGCCGTCACCAGCGCCATGGTCAGCGGCCTGGCCACCTCCTGCGGGAACGGTACGAACCGGTCGAGCGAGGCCTCGACGAGTTCACCGGCCTCAGCGGTGACCCCGCCCGCCCGGCCGCGCGGTGTGCCCTGCGCGCGCGAGTACGCGTCGTCGCCGGGCAGCGCGAAGGCGGCGAGACCGCGGAAGGTGTCCAGGGCCAGCTGCGCGAGCACCGGCCGCACCAGGCCGATCAGTTCCTCCACGCCCGGCATCGGCGCGGCGGCGGCCCGGCCGTGACCACCGGCGAGTCCCGCTCCGGCGGCGCCGAGGCCACCCGTACGGGCCAGGAAGGCGCGCCGCGGCAACGACGGGGGCTCGGTCATGGGGCGGCTCCGTCCGGTCCGGGGCCCGTGCCCGGGCCGTCGGCACTGAACAACGCGGGCGGTACGTGTCAGGTACCGGGCCTCCCCGGAGGAGCGGGGTTCCGCGGCGAGACGGCCGGAAGAGGAACGGCATCTCCGGGAGGGCCCTGGGCCGTGCGGCGGACCGGTGTCACTTCCAGTCGGTGCACACGGTTCCGGCGCCGGGGACGGTCATGCACGCGGCGGCCTTGAGGTCCATGTCGTTGACCATCCGGGAGTGCGCGTCGCTGCCCCGGTCGATCCGGGTCTCGTAGGTGTTCTGCGGGTTCGCGGTGTTGGCGACCGTGCCGATCGTCCCGACCGGGCCGTGGACCCTGACCCAGGCGGCCCGGCACGCCGCCTTGTAGCGGAGCTCGACCCTGGCGCTGCCCAGGGTCCTCGAATCGAGTGTGTCCGCGTTGTCGGCGCAGCCGCCTTCCTCGGGAGTGAGCCCGTTGCAGGTCGGGCCCTTGCAGGTGGGCAGCGGAGCCTTGGCGGAGGTGTGGGGAGCGGTGGTGTGGGTGGCGGGGATCAATGAGGAGGCTGCGAGGGCCAGTGTGGCGACAGCCGTGGAGATCATGCGCATGGTGATTACCCCCTGGTGCGGCAGAAGCCCCTTGCCGGGGCCGTCCTGTCGACGGGAGCCTACGCCGAAGGGTGCGACAAGAAGCCCGAGTAGTAATAAGTCGGACAATGCGACTTATGGCGGTGTGTCCCGTGGCGGCGCCGGACGGTCGGGAGCGCCCGTCAGGAAGCGGTCGCGGTCTCGCTGTCCGGGTGGCAGGGGAAGATCTGGTCGAGTCCTACGTAACGGAGGACGCGCAGCGTGTTGGCGGGCACCGCGGCCAGGGCGATGTCGGCCTGCGCGGCGAGGGCGTGGTTGCGCGCGGCCAGCAGGGCGGTGATGCCGCTGGAGTCGCAGAACTCCATTGCCGCGAGATCGAGGACCAGCCGCTGGCCCGGCCGCAGGGTCAGACCGGACACGGCGGTGCGCAGCTCGTCGGCGTGCTCGTAGTCGAGGTCGCCGACGATCTCCAGTACGGGGCCGGTCGCGGCGTCTCGGGTGGTGGTCTTCAGCGGGCTCATCTCTGGGGTGGGGTCGGAGGGACAGGGACGGAAGGAGTCAGGATTGTAGGGCCGGGACCCCGAGGGCGAGCAGGGCGGTGTCGTCGTCCAGGCCGTCGCCGAAACCTTCCAGCAGGCCGGTCAGCGCCTGGATCACGGCACGCGGCGGCGATCCGGCATGGTCGGCGGCGAACGTACGCAGGGCCTCCTCCCCGTACAGGACGCGGTCGGGGCCCGTGCGGGCCTCGGTGAGACCGTCGGTGTACAGCAGGAGGCCGTCGCCCGGGGTGAGGGTGGTGGTGGCGGTGACGAAGCGTGGCTCCGGCAGGATGCCGACGAGCAGACCGCCCGGGGTGTGCAGGTAGTCGCAGGTGCCGTCGGCGCGCAGGACCAGAGCGGGAGGGTGGCCGCCGGAGGCGAGCCGTACGGTGACCTCCCCGCTGTCCTGGTCCGGCTCCAGCACTCCGAATATGGCGGTGCAGTACCGCGGATCGCCGCCGCTGTACCGCTCGTGGAGAACCGTGTTCAAGGTGGCCAGCGCGGCCTCCGGATCCGGGTCGTGCAGTGCGGCGGCGCGCAGGGTGTAGCGGGTGAGCGAGGTCAGGGCGGCCGCGCGGGGACCCTTGCCGCTCACGTCCCCGAGGAAGAACGCCCAGCGCTTGCCGTCCAGGGCGAACAGGTCGTAGAAGTCGCCGCCGAGCCGGTCGGGGGAGGCGGTGTGGTAGTACGAGGCCACCTCCAGCCCCGGTATCTCGGGCAGCACGGTGGGCAGCAGGCTCTGCTGAAGGACGGCCAGCGCCTCCTGAAGGCGCGCGCGGTCGGCCTCCGCCCGCCGGCGGGCCGCTTCCGCCTCCTGCTGGCGCCGCAGCAGCTCCTCCTCGTACGCGCGCCGGTCGCGGGCGTCGAAGAGGGTGGCGCGGATCAGCAGCGGCTCGCCCTCGCTGCCGTACTTGACGGTGGCCGAGACCAGCACCGGGATACGCGTGCCGTCGGCGCGCCGCAGCTCCAGTGCGATCCCGTTGATCTCGCCCTGCATGCGCAGCAGCGGCGCGAAGTGCGTCTCGTGGTAGAGCTTGCCGCCCACGGTGAGCAGATCGGCGAACCGCGTCCGCCCGACCACCGCGTCCCGCTCCAGGCCGAGCCAGTCCAGGAGCGTGGCGTTGACCTTCGCGATGGTGCCGTCCATCAGCGTGGACACATAGCCGCAGGGCGCGGAGTCGTAGAGCTCCTCGGCGCTGTCCTCCAGCAGGGCGGCGAACGCGGCGGTCGTGGCGCCATCGCCGCCCGCCCCGTGCGGCTCGGGGCTGTTCCGTCCGGTGCGGCTCATCACCGCAGCCCCGTCAGGAAGCCGGTGATCGCCCGGTTGGTGGCCTCGGGCGCGGACAGGTGCGGGCAGTGGCCGGTGGCGTCCAGGGTGACCAGCGTCGAGCCGGGGATCTGGCGGTGGACGAACGCGCCGACCTCGCGCGGGGCGATCATGTCCTGGGTGCACTCCAGCACCAGCGTCGGCACGGTCACCGACTTCAGGTCGTCGCGGGAGTCGGACAGGAAGGTGGTGCGGGCGAAGACGCGGGCCATGTCGGGGTCGGTGGCGCAGAAGCTGCGGGTCAGCTCCTCGCCGAGCTCGGGCCGCTCCGGATTGCCCATGATCATCGGCGCCATGGCGGCCGACCAGCCCAGGTAGTTGGAGTCCAGCGAGTCCAGCAGCTCGTCGATGTCCGCCGTGGTGAACCCGCCGCGGTAGCCCTCGTCGTCGATGTAGCGCGGGGACGGGGCGACCATGACCAGGGCGCCGAAGCGCTCCGGGGCCCGCCGGGCGGCGAGCACGCCGGCCATGGCGCTGACCGAGTGCCCGACGAATGTCGCGTCGCGCAGGTCGAGGGCCTCGGCGATCTCCACCACGTCCTGCGCGTAGCCGTCGAGGGACGCGTAGCGGTCCTCCCGGAACGCCGACAGGTCGGAGCGGCCGCAGCCGACGTAGTCGAACAGCACCACACGGTGGACATCGGCCAGGGCGGGAACGGTCAGACGCCACATGTTCTGGTCACAGCCGAAACCGTGGGCCAGCACCACGGCCGGTCCGTCCGGGTTCCCCGTGACGGTGACGTGGTTCCTGCGCAGGATGTCCATACGGCCATCCTCGCATCCTTCATGATCACTCCGGCAGGCCCCCGCCGGGCCGGGACGGAGAGCCGGGCTGTCGGTGGCGCGTCGGCGCCGTGTCGGTGGCCGCTGCGATCTTGTCGTACGGGACGGCCCGACGCCGCGGCGGCCGGGCGCCCGCCGCCGTCCGGCGGCCCACGACGTGACCGAGGAGCCCGACACCGTGCCTTCCGCAGCCCAGCACCCGCGCCCGACCCCGCCCGGTTCTTGGGACGTGCACCGTCCGCCGTCCGCCGAGGGCCGGTCCATCCTGGTCACCGGCGGCAACGCGGGCATCGGCTACTTCGTCGCGGAACAGCTCGCCGGTACGGGAGCCACCGTCGTGCTGGGCAGCCGCGACCGTACGAAGGCCGAGGCCGCCGCGGCGAGCATCCGCTCCCGGGTCCCGGGCGCCCGCGTGCGGCACGTGCCGCTGGACCTCGCGGACCTGGCGTCCCTCCCGGCCACCGTGGACGCGCTCGCGCTGGACCGCCTCGACGCGGTGGTGCACAACGCCGGGGTGGCGCTCGACGATCCGCCGCGCCGCGAGACCGCGGACGGCCACGAGCTGATGTTCGGGACCAACCACCTCGGGCACTTCGCGCTGACCCGGTGGCTCGCACCGCTGCTCATGGCCGCGCCGGCCGGCCGCGTGGTCACCGTCGGCAGCTTCGCCGCGAAATCCGAGCGACTGGACCTGACCGATCTCCAGTCCCGCGCGGACGACTACCGCCCGAAGCGGACCTACGGACGCTCGAAACTGGCGCAGATGACCTTCGGTTTCGCCCTCGATCGCCGGCTGCGCGCGCTGGGCAGCACGGTCAGTAGCCTGGTGGCTCACCCTGGCGGCGCCCTGGACGCCCTCACGCCGTCGCGCGCGCCGGTGCACGTACGGACCTCGGGCGAGCGGCTGCTCGGGCTGCCCGCCGGACTGCTCGTCCAGGGCAAGGACGCCGGTGCGTGGCCCGTCGTACGGGCCGTCCTCGACCCGCTGGCGACGGGCGGGCAGTTGTGGGGGCCGCGGGTGTTCGGGCTGCGCGGCCTGCCGCGGGCCGAGCCGGTGCAGGAGCAGATGGCCGACGCCGCCCTCGCGGCGCGGCTGTGGGAGGCCAGCTGTGAGCTGACCGGAGTGGAGGCGGATCTGGGGTTCCGGTGAACGGCGTTGTCAGGCAGGGGAGTTCGGCGGCGGTTTTCGGGGACGGCATTCCGGCGGCGGGATTTCCGTCCACTGATCGCCCTCCGGGTGAACGCCCGGCGACGCCCGGACCACCGCCCGGGTTGTACGCGAAATCCTGGATGCCGCCAGTGACGTTTTTGGGCATTCCTGTGACGTCTTGTGTCGCTGGTCACCGGGGGTAACAGTCTGCGTACGACGGCCGCCCGCGAACCGGAAACAGCGCTTCCGCCCTGGTCAGCAGCTATTTCCACGGTCACCCGTGACCTGGGGGAGGGGTGCGGGAGGTGGACCAGAAACGGGTGGTCCGCCGTTTGCCCTCCGGGGCATCTTGGACGGGCGAGCCGGACGGTACCGGCTCGCCCACCCGGACACCCGAGGGAGACCCCTTCATGGCAGTACGAAGAATGTCCGCGATGCTCCTCGCCGCCGGTACCTTCGCCGCGGCATCGGTCTTCGGTCTCACCGGCGCGGCCTCGGCCGACACCAGTACCGTCGCCCCTTTCGCCGCGCAGGCCCGGCAGGCTGGCCTGACCGGCACCCAGTCCGCACAGCTCCAGGCGCAGGTCGACGGCTACGTCGCCGACCTGGGCGGCAAGCAGGTCTCCGCCAACAAGATCCTTGTGCCCGGCGGCAGCATGGTGGTCCGGGCCCCCGGCCAGAAGTACGCGCACGACCTGGCCGCCGGGCCGGCCAAGGGCGACATCAAGCCCGCCTGTTCCTACGGGCACCTGTGCGGCTGGGCCAACGGCGCCGGCGGCAACGGCAACAGCTTCGACTACTACCGCTGCGGCTACTACCAGCTGCCCAACCTGGTCGGCGACGGCACCTGGGTCAACAACCAGACGCCGGGCACCGTGGGCCGCTTCTACAACCGGGACGGCAGCGAGCGCTGGAACACCGGCGGCGCCTACAGCTCCGGCACGGCCGGCTGGACCCCGGTCTGGTACGCCCGCCCCTGCTGACGGCCGCGATCACCACCGGCCATCGGCCTCCTCGTAGTTGAGCGGTCAGCTCCCCCATGGCCGGTCGATCCCCTGACGCATCGGAAAGGCGCCGCGCACCGCAGCCATGACCCGTAAGACCGGCACTTCCCAGGACCACCGCGGTATCAGCAACCACCGCACGCCCGCACCACGAGGGCCGCCCGCTCCGGGCGGCCCTCTCCGTATACGGGGCCGCGCGTCCGTCAGGTGCGGGGCCGCGCGCCTGTCAGGCGGTGGCCGGGCCGTCCGGAGCCACGGCCAGGGCTTCGACCTCGACCCGGAAGTCGGGGTGCACCAGCCCGGCGACGCGCACCAGCGAGCAGGCCGGCGGGCGCTCCGCGTCCTGGTGCTCGTCCCGTACGCGCCGGAACGTGGGCAGGTCCTCCAGGTCGGTCAGATACACCGTCAGCTTGACGATGTGCTCCAGACCCGAGCCCGCCGCCTCCAGCGCTGTGGCGAGATTCGCGTACACCTGCCGGACCTGCGCCTCGGCGTCACCGACACCCACCACCGCACCGTCCGGGGCCACCGGCACCTGCCCCGAGACCACGACCATGGGTCCCGTGAAACGCACCGCGTGGCTGTACCCGTTGACCGGCGGTGCGCCTTCGGGGCGCAATATGTGCTCCATGCCGTCTCCTTCCGTCGGAAACGATCATCGCAGTCCGTCCGCCGGGGTCAACGCCGGGCCGGAACCGGTGCGGACGCCCGCTCTCCGGGCGCTTCGGGGCGCGGCGTGCCCGTACGCAGGACCTGGTTGACGCGTGCGCTGTCCAGGACGCGCTCCCAGCGGGCAACGACGAGGGTGGCGACGCTGTTGCCGGCCAGATTGGTCAGGGCACGGCACTCGGACATGAACTTGTCGACGCCGAAGATGAGCATGATGCCCGCGGCCGGCACCGTACCGACGGTCGAGAGCGTGGCCGCCAGCGCGATGAAGCCCGCGCCGGTGACGCCGCCGGAGCCCTTCGAGGTGAGCAGCATGACGGCGAGCAGGCCGAGTTGCTGTCCGAGGCCCAGTGGGGTGTCGGTGGCCTGGGCGATGTAGACGGCGGCCAGCGAGAGGTAGATCGAGCTGCCGTCCAGGTTGAACGAATAGCCCGTCGGGACGGTCAGCCCGACGATGTCCCGGCGGACACCGAGCCCTTCGAGCTTGGTCATGAGCCGCGGCAGGGCGCTCTCGGAGGAGGAAGTGCCCAGTACGAGCAGGAACTCCTCCCGCAGGTGATACAGCAGCCGGAAGATGTTGATCCGCAGGAAGGCGGTGATGCCGCCGAGCACCACGACGACGAAGACCAGGGACGTGCCGTAGAAGAGGGCGACGAGGCGGCCGAGGCCGGTGAGGGTGGAGATCCCGTACGTACCGATGGTGTACGCCATCGCGCCGAACGCGCCCACGGGGGCGGCCAGCATCACGTAGTGCAGGATCTTGAAGACCACCGCGCCCAACCGGTGCACACCGTCCACGATCGGCGCGCCGACGGGCCCCACGGTCTTCAGGGCGACGCCGAAGAGGACCGAGAAGAAGAGCACCTGGAGGACGTTGCCCTCGGCGAAGGCACCGACCGGGCTGGTGGGCACCAGGTCGGTGAGGAAGTGCCACCAGCTCTGGTCCGAGCCCTGCTCGGCGTAGCGCGCGGCGTCGCCCTCCAGGCGCAGGGTGCCGGGGTCGGCGTGCACCCCGGCGCCGGGCCGGAAGACGTTGACGGCGAGCAGACCCAGCAGAAGGGCGGCCAGAGTGCCCGCCTGGAAGTAGGCGAGCGACTTCAGACCCACCCGGCCGACCCGGCCGAGGCTGTCGACGCCGCCGATGCCGGCCACGACGGTCAGGAAGACGATCGGCGAGATCAGCATCTTCACGGCGGCCACGAAGGTGGTGCCGACCGGCCCGAGCGCCGTCCCGGCGGCCGGCCACAGCCAGCCGGTCAGGACGCCGGAGACGATCGCGAACAGGACCCAGAAGTACAGCTGCCGGTACCACGGCCGGGACCGGGTGGGCGCCGGTGCGGGCGGCCGGGCCGGGGCGGCGGACACGGACGGTGCCATGGCGATCTCCTCGTCTCCTCTGCGGAACGGACGCGGCCGGGGGAGCGGCGGCCCGGCGCGGGTACGCCGGGCCGCGGCCCTCACAGCAGTTCGAGGAGCCGGTCGGTGAACTCCGCGGTGGCGGCGGTGCCGCCCAGATCGGGCGTACGGACGTCCGTCTTGGCGAGGACCGCCGCGATGGCGTCGGTGACGTCCGCGGCCGCCTCGGGGTGCCCGAGGTGGTCGAGCATCAGGGCGGCCGACCAGATCGCGCCCAGCGGATTGGCGATGCCGCGCCCCGCGATGTCCGGCGCCGAACCGTGCACCGGCTCGAACATCGAGGGGAACTCGCGCTCCGGATTGAGGTTGGCGGCCGGCGCGATGCCGATCGACCCGGCCACGGCGGCGGCCAGATCGCTGAGGATGTCACCGAAGAGATTGGAGGCGACCACCACGTCGAAGCGGGCCGGGTCGAGCACGAACTTGGCGGCCAGCGCGTCGATGTGCTCCTGGTCCCAGGCCACCTCCGGGTGCGCGGCGCCGCATTCGGCGACCAGCTCGTCCCAGAACGGCAGGGTGTGCACGATGCCGTTCGACTTGGTGGCGGAGGTCAGCCGGCCCCGGCGGCCCGCGGCCAGCGCGAAGGCGTGATCCAGCACCCGCGTCACCCCGGCTCGGGTGAACACCGACTCCTGTACGGCCGCCTCCTCGGGGAAGCCGCGGTGCAGGCGCCCGCCGATCTCGCTGTACTCGCCCTCGACGTTCTCCCGTACGACGACCAGGTCGACCTTCCCGGCCACCGCGCCCCGCACCGGACTGTCGATCCCCTCGAAGACCCGGACCGGCCGCAGGTTGACGTACTGCCGGAAGCCGCGGCGGATCGGGATCAGCAGCCCCCACAGCGAGACGTGGTCCGGCACGTCCGGCCGGCCGACCGCGCCGAGCAGGATGGCGTCCTTGTCCCGCAGCCGGTCCAGCCCGTCCGGCGGCATCATCGCGCCCTCGCGCAGGTACCGCTCGCAGGACCAGTCGTCGAACGAGGTGTAGGAGAACGTGAAGCCGTGGCGGCGGCCGACGGTGTCGAGGACACGCTGCGCCGGGGGCAGCACCTCGGTACCGATGCCGTCGCCGGGGATCAGGGCGATGCGGTGGTTCGTCATGCGTCCGATTGCAGCAACGGGGCCGTCGGACCGTCCAAGACGTAGTGGTGATCTGCCTGATAAGCAGGCGCTATCAGCGCGGGAGGGTGACGTGGGTCCGTCAGCCGGCGACCTGGTCCAGCGCCGTCGTCACGAACGCCCGCGCCGCGGGGGACAGTCCCGTACGGCGGCTCACCAGGCCGATGTTCAGCGTCGTCGTCGGCTCGATGTCCAGCACCCGGGCGCCGGCCTGCTCGGCCATCGCCCGCCAGGACTCCGTCACCACCGCCGAACCCACCCCGGCGAGCACCAGCGGGAGCAGGGCGACCCGGTGCTCGGTCTCGGCCGCGATGGTGAACGCGACGCCGCGCTCGCGCAGACCGTCCACGTACGCCCGCATTCCGGTGCCACGCTGCCCGACGATCAACCGCTGCCCCGCCAACTCCTCGCAGCCCACGCCGCGGCGCCCGCCGAACGGGCCGTCGGGCGCCACCACCAGTACGAAGCGCTGCTCCCCGGCGGGATGGGACGTCACCTCCTTGTCCGGCAACGGCCCCGACGTGGCCAGCAGCCCCAGCTCGACCGCACCCGTACGGACCATCTCGACCACGTCCCCGGACGTGAACGCGGCCCTGATGACCACGGAGACACCCGGATACCGGCCGCTGAAAGCACGGATCATCGAGGTCAGCGGCTCCACCGCCTGGGACGGCATCGCGGCCACCTCCACCCGCCCGGTCCGCAGCTCGTGCACGGCGGCGACGCTGGCCCGCGCGGTCGCCAGCCCGCGCACCGCCGCGCGGGCCGGTTCGATCAGCGCCCGCCCCGCCTCGGTGAGCACCGCACGCCGGCCGATCCGGTGGAAGAGCTCGCCGCCCAGATCCCGTTCGAGCGCCCGGACGGCCTGGGACAACGACGGCTGCGAGACGTACAGGGCCGATGCCGCCCGGTGGAAGCCGCCCTGGTCGACGATGGCGAGGAAGTACTCCAGCTGCCGGATGTCCATGCGGTGATTCTTGCCTGTGGGGGTCGGGCGGGCTCGCTGAGGGTTTCGGGTGGGGAGGCTGCCCGAGGGCTCGCCCCAGCCGCCGCCCCCGTCCCTCTCGTACGCCGTCGCTCAGCCGCCCTCCGTCGTATGGGATAAGTCGCCGTTGCCCGAGGCCAGTTCGGCGGCCGTCCACGGGCGGCCGGAGGCGGGCAGGCCGGCGATCGCCGCCTCGACGTCCTGGTGGGCGGGGAGCAGCCAGGCGGTGCCGGTACGGGCGGTCAACTGGCGCGCCGCGGAGTCGGCGCCGACCAGCACCACCCCGCCGCCGGTCGCGCGCAATACCATCGACAGGCGTGCCAGGGTACCCAGGGCCTCGACGTCCAGGCCGTCGGCCGCTGTCACGTCCACCAGGATTACTGGCGCCGTCGCGCCGAGCCGGACGGCCCTGGCCAGGCGTGTGGCGGCGGTGGGGGCGTGCCCCGTGAGGGCGAGCAGGTGATAGCGGGAACCCGTGGCGGACGAGGACATGGTCGGTCACCTTTCTCATGAGGCCGTTCGCGCGATCGCGCGAACTTCCCGGGTTCTCCGCCGCGCCCGGGTTACGCCTCCGCCGACGTACGCGAAATTACGTTCCCTTCCGCCGGGCGTACGCGCGTTCGCCTGGCGCACCAGACCAGGAGCAGACAGGCGAGCGCCCCGAACACGGCGTTGCCCACCAGATCGGCGCGTACGGAGCCGCCCGATTCGGGCCGGACCGGGAACGACACCCATACGTACGTGAGGAGGGCACCGGCCGCGAGCGCGAACCGGTGGCGGACGCCCCAGCCCTCCTGGCGTGACCAGCGGCTCACCCACCACACCCCCAGCACCGTCCCCGCACACCACACGCCCACCCCGACCCACTCGTACCAGTTGTCGGTGAGCAGATTGGCAGGCCCCCAGTACGCACTCGTCAGGACCAGTGCCGCCAGCCCGACCCGCCACGGCGCGGGCGCCCGGCCCGGCAGCGGCGGCAGCCGCAACGCCCGTACGGCGAAGGCCGCGGCGATCAGCAGGGCGATGACCAGGCAGATACCGGCGAGCTGCCCCGGAGAGGCGACGAAATGCTCGTCGGCGTAGTTCCCCAGAAAGACCAGCACCCCGCCCGCCACGAACACGACGGCCACCACCGCGAGCCCCACGCGGCCCAGCCACGGTTCGCTGCGCCGCGACCGGGTCAGCGTCTCGACCAGCGCGATCGGCACGCACACGCTCCACACCGTGTGCAGCGCCAGCACCGTCTGGGTCAGCTCCACACTCATCCCCAGGGCCGGAAGGTAGGACGGCCCGTGCAGCAGATCGGCCCCCGCGTACGAGTCGCTCCACAGCAGCTGATCGATCGGCCCCTCCTCGATCAGCGCATACGCCGCCGCCAACAACACCATGGCCGGCCACCCGCCACCACTGCGCCGCCCCACCTCCCGCACCAACAGAGCACCACAGCCGTACATCGGCGCCAGCACGAGCCCGAGGGGCAACTCGGCGAGCGTGAGATTGCCGAGCAGAAACTCACCGACGAACGGGGACAGCAGGAACAGGGCGAATACGGGGGCGAGGCGGGGTGGAGTGGGCATGGTGGCGACAGTACGCCCGCCCTCAATGTTGCTGTTGTCTGTGGGTGCCGGGCGCGTTGGGCGGTTTGTGCGCGATGGTGGGGGAAGTGGGATGCGTGGTGCCGGAGGGCTCGCGTTCCCGTAGGGAAAGGTCAGAACGTGGCCCGCTCCAGCCAGAAGTCCAGCAGTCGCGCGTCGCCGAGGACTTCCACCCGGTCGCTGTCCGCCGGGAGCCGCCGGTAGAAGACCCGCAGGACGTCCGCCATCGGGCCGCGTAGGGCGACCGTCGCCTTGGCGTGGTTCCGGCGCCAGGTGAAACCGTCCTCGCCGAACTCGATGACCCACTCGCCGTTCAGGTCGGCCACCTCATCGGTGGCATGCAGGTGGATGCTCCGGCCCGGCCCGCGCAGCTCGGCCAGCTGCGGCCTGTGCGTGCGCGCCTGAGGACAGGAAAGCATTTCCAGCCATTCGTCCACGGCGTCCGCGGCGACCCACCGATCCGCGGTGAACCCGCGCTCCGTGGCCGCCGCCGCGTCCGCACGGTGGACCAGCGTCTCGTGGACCGCCCGCCGCGCCCAGAACCCGGTACGCCGCGCCTCACCCCATGTCCACATCTCCTCATCCGGCCCGGCCTCCCGCAACGTCTGCGCGAGCCGGACCGCGCCTTCGGCCAGCCAGGCGCCGAGCGCGGCCGGACCGGCGTTCTCGGCCGGGCTCTCCTCGATGAACGGCAGGGGGTCCGCCGCCCGGGCGCGGACGTTCGCCGCGTACCAGCGCTGTGCCCTGCCGAGGTGGGCGACAAGCTCACGCAGCGACCAGTCGGGACAGGTGGGCACGGTGACCGACGGGTCCGCGTCGGCGAGCGTGGCCGCGAACGCGTCGGTATCGGCGAGGAGATGACGGCAGTAGAGGTCGTGGGTCAGGAGCGTCGTGGCCCGCAGCGTAGGCCGCGGAACGGCACCCGCGGGCAATGTCAGACCTATGCATTACTGTGCGTTGCGTAAGTGTCGGAAAGATCCGGATGGCGTGGGTGGGCACGAACGCCACCCGGCGGAACCACAGGGGTGGGACGTGCACAAGCACATCGCGCGGCGGGTCGCCGCGGCGCTGGCGGCCACGGCCGTGCTGGCGGGCGTGACCGGCTGTCAGGACGGCGGCGACAAGACCAAGGGCGCGGCGGGCGCCCGCAGCAGCCAGGAAGCGGGTCAGGAAGCCGGGAAGCGGACGCCGACGCAGGCGCTCACCGCGGCCTACAAGAAGACCGCGGCGGCCAAGTCCGCGAAGGTCACGATGACGGTGTCGATGCCCGCCTCGATGACAGGCGGCGGGCAGGCGCGCATCACCGGCGTCATGGGCTGGGACCCGCTGGTCATGGACGTGACGGTGAGCCAGAGCGGGGCCGCGGCGATGGGCGGCGCCGAGAAGAACCGTCTGATCTGGGTCGATGACGTCATGTACGTGGACCTGGGGGAGCGGATCGACGGCAGCAAGACGTGGGCCAAGATGGATCTGAAGGCGGCCGCGGCGGAATCCGGTGACGCCGGGCTCGTCAAGCAGCTGTCCGCCGGTCTGTCCGACATCAAGCAGGACCCGTCCCAGCAGCTCGCGCTGCTGCTCAACTCGCCCAACATCAAGCACCTGGGCCCGGGCGAGGTCAACGGCCAACGGGCCGAGCACTACAAGGGTTCGCTGACGCTGCAGGAGGCGCTCAAGGGCCGGAAGAGCGCGGAGCTCCTCTCGCCCCAGGAGCGCGAGAAGCTGCTCGCCAACATGAAGAAGTCCGGTCTGAAGGGCTACGACTACGACGTCTGGGTCAACGGCGACGACCTCCCGGTGCAGGTGAACGTCGACATGCAGACCCCGCAGGGCAAGATAGGCACCGCCACCAGCTACTCCGACTACGGCGCCAAGGCCACGGTGCAGGCCCCGCCGCCCGCGGATACCGCCGATCTGCTGCAGATGTTCAAGGAGCTCGGCACGAAGATCAAGCAGCAGCGCGCCGCCTGACGGATTCACCACACCGGGCGGAGGGGGACCTCGGTGCCGCCGTATGTATGACGGAGGTAGGTCTCCAGGTCGGCGCGGACCGCCGCCAGTCGGTCGGCGCCGATCAGCTCGGCCCACTCCTGCTCCGCCTCGGCCCACAGCCGATCTGCCTGACGGAGGTAGTCGCGCCCGCGCCCGGTGAGGGCGAGCGTGCCCCTCCAGCTCCGCGACGGCTTTGGAGGCGGCCTGCTTGGTGATGCCCAAGTAGGAGGCGAGGTCGACCGTGGTCGCGTCGGTGTGCGCGGCGAGATAGCGGAAGGTGTAGCCGTGCGCGGGCCGCAGCGGCTCGCGGCCCAACTCCGCCAGCCGGCCGAGGAACCGGTCGTTCATGGCCCGGAAGGCCATCGCGAGCAGCAGCGGAACCTGACCGGGCAGATCGCCCGGACCGCTCGTCGGCTTCGGCTCGTCGTGCGCGGCAGTCACGGTCAGGGGTCTCCTTGCGTGGGCGGGTTCTTGGCGGTGACGTCGGAGGTCGACAGCAGAACCCTAGTAGACAACCCGGTTGACCATGTGTGGCGCTGCCGCTTACGCTCCAACAAGACAACCAAGTTGACCACTGGGCGCGTCTCCGAGCCGACTGCCCTGTTCTCCGCCTTCCCTGCCTTCCTTGCCTTTCCTCTCCCTTGGCTTCCCGGCTCCCGAACGCGCTCATCGGACCCATGAAGGACGTGCCATGCCCCTGTCCACCGGAGCCGACGCTCCCACCTTCGAGCGCCCCGGCTTCACCTTCCGGCCCCTCGCGGTTCCTTCGCGCGGCAGTACGGAACTGGCGGTCTGGACGCTGCACGCGGCGCCCGGAGCCACCAGCGAACCGCACAGCTTGAACCACGAGGAGGTCTTCGTCGTACAGACCGGCCGGATAGCTGCCACCGTCGGCGGCGAAGAGGTCGTCGCCGGGCCGGGCGACGCCATCATCGTGCCCCCGCGCACGGAGCTGAGTCTGCGCAACGGCGAGCCCGACACGCCCGCGACCGTCACCGTCATCACTTCGGCCGGCATAAAGGCCACCCTCGGGGGCGCGACATTCCCGCCTCCGTGGGCGCAGTAGCAGCAGGCCATCGCGTGGGGGTGTAGCTCGGGTGAGGCGCGGGCGGCCTGGGGCGGCGCCGTCGTGTGACGGTTCCGTACGGCACTGTACGTCCCTCTTTCGGCGACGCGTTCGGCCGCATCTCGGCTCCAGGGCGTGCACCGGGCGGCGGCGGGGGTACCGGTCCACCCTGCAACGTCGTCGTAGGAAGCAGAGGAATCATGGCATTCAATCCGCTCCCGGAAGAAGGCAAACCCGGCGGCACGGCGGACCGCGCCGGCTCGGCAACGGACGACGGCCACCGGCGGTGCGGAGCGGGCCACGGGGATGAGGCGTACGCGCCGGGGGAGGGGATCCCCTTGCGGGGCTACGCCGTACTGGCGGGAGGCTACGCCGGGGCCACGGCCCTGTTCGCGCTGGCCTTCCGCGAGTCCGGACGTACGCTGCCCTCCCGCGTCCCGCCGTGGGACCTGCTGCTCCTGGGCGCCGCGACGTACAAGGCGTCGCGGCTGCTCGCGAAGGACAAGATCACCGCTCTCGTACGGGCGCCGTTCACCCGGCGCAAGGAGACCATCAGCGCCAGCGAGGTCATGGACGAGCCCCGCGGCCACGGCCTGCAGTTGGCCGTCGGCGAACTGCTCGCCTGCCCCTTCTGCCTGGCCACCTGGGTCGGCACCTCGCTGGTCTGCGGTTACGCGGTGGCCCCCCGCGCCACCCGGCTCGTCTCCACCGGCCTGAGCGCCGTCACGATCTCCGACTGGCTGCAGTACGCCTGGAGCGTCACGCAGGAGCGGGCGGAGGGGTGAGGGGTGGGCGCACGGCGCCGGTGAGCGAGGGCCGCGCCCGAGATCCTTACCCGGGCCTGTCGCCCCCGGCCTGCCGCCTCCCGGGACAGCCCCCGCCGCGAACCCCACTGCCGTAAGCGCCGGTTGGGCTATAGAGTCATTACATGTCATGCGTGCGGCAAGCAGTGGAAGGTGACGTCCCGGAGCTGGTGCGCTTGCGGGCGCTGCTGTTCGACACTCTCGGCGGCGACTTCTTCGCGCCGGCGTCCGGTGACGACGGCTGGCGGGACGCGCTCGTCGTGGTGCTGAAGGACCAGCTGGCGTCGGACGCCGTACGCATCCTCGTCGTGGACGGTGACCGCGGCCTCGCCGCCTGCGGCATCGGCACCCTCGAACAGCGGCTGCCCGGCCCGCACCTGCGCAACGGGCGGATCGGCCATGTCATCGGCGTGGTCACCGACCCGGCGTACCGGCGGCGCGGGCACAGTCGCGCCATCATGCGGGGCCTGCTCGACTGGTTCCGGGAGCGGGATGCGGCCCGGGTGGACCTGTACGCGTCCGCCGACGGGGAGCCGCTCTACCGTGACCTCGGCTTCGTCGATCACCCGGACCCGTCGCTGTGCCGACGTCCGTGAGGCCCGGGCCGGGGGCGATGCTCGCTGGGCATCATCGCGCCTGGCGGCGCGTCAGAGAACCGGCGGCTCCAGGGCATATGTGGTGCCGCACGCGCCGCACGCGAAACGGCCGTTGAGGCCGTCGTTGGCGCTCTGGCACTCGGGGCATGTGGCGGAGGTGAAGTACGGCAGGCGTGGTTCGCCCACACCGACGCCGCTGCTCTCCTCCGCTTGGACCTTGTGCTTTTCCGTCATCCGGACGCTCCGCAATTGCATGACCACCTGCCGTCGGGCCCTTGGATGATCTCGGCGCCGCACCGGCTGCAACTCATGATGCCCTCCCCCGTGCCTCCGAAGTCCGCGACTTCCCCAACGAGAGAGTGTGCCTACAAAAACATCACAAAACCCCCTGGGAACGGTTACGCGGAGGCCGTGGACGCGCGGTACCGGCGCACGGCGCCCGTACCGGAGCGTGGGTGGCTTCCAGGGGGCGCAGACATCATTGGAGCGCGCCCCTGTCTGACGCCCCCGCCCCCTGAAGGCACCGGCGGGCCCAGCCGCCTGGCTCGGAGCCCCGAATCCGAAGCCCCGAGCCCCGAACGGCCCGGCCCGCCCCACTTCAGCCGTCAGGCGTCACTTCTCCGATACGGCCACGTCCGTGGAGGTCCCGCCACCCCCGAGCGCATCCGTGTGCTTCGGGAGCAGCATCATGAGCCCCGCTGCCACGACGTAGAACGCGATCTGCCAGGGGAGCACCGAGGCGAACGCGTCCCCGTACGCCGTGAGCGGGGTGGCGCCCGCCGAGGTCGACGTGTCCAGTTCGGCGAAGAACAGGACGCCCAGCACGGCGACCCCGACCGCGTTCCCGATCTGGCCCACCGTGGTGAGCACCCCGCCCGCGGCACCGGCGTCCCGCGCCGGCACCCCGGCGAGGACGACGTTGACCAGGGAGGGCGAGGTCAGCCCCAGCCCGAGACCGCCCACGAACAGCGGCAGCGCCAGCGCCCAGTAGGAGGGCGCGCCTCCGTCCCGTACGACGAGCAGCAGGAGGAATTGCGAGACGGCGAGCACGAGCGAACCCGTGACGAGCAGCAGACGGCCGACGCGGGCGGCGAGTTGGACGCCGATCCCGGATGTCAGCGTCGAGCCGACCGCGTACGGAAGGATGAGCAACCCGGTCTCCAGGGCCGAGCGGCCGGTGCCGAACTGGAGGTAGAGGGAGAGCAGCAGGAAGAACGAGCCGATGGCGCCGAAGAACAGCGTGGAGGCGGCCAGCCCGCTGCTGAAGGCCCGTACCCGCAGCAGCCCCGGATCGAGGACGGGCTGATCGCCGCGGGCGACCAGGCGGCGTTCGCGCCGGAGGAAGAGCGCCATGAATGGGACCGACAGGAAGAGGATCACGTAGCCCCACCAGGGCCAGCCCCACTCGTGACCCTGCACCAGGGGCAGGAGCACGCACACCGCGCCCGCCGCGGCGAGCGCCGCACCGGGCAGGTCGAGCCGGGTGCGGGCGGTCGCGGCGGACTCGGGCAGGAACCGCGTGCCGAGCGCGAGGCCGACGGCCGCGACGGGCACGTTCACCCAGAAGATCGTCCGCCAGCCCAGCCCGAACACGTCCGCCTCGACGAGCAGCCCGCCGGCCAGCGGCCCAGCCACCGAGGCGAGCCCGAGCACCGCCCCGTACGCGCCGAACGCCTTCGCCCGCGCGACCGGCGCGAAGGACGACCGGATGATGCCGAACACCTGCGGGACCATCAGGCCGCCCGCCAGCCCCTGGGCCACGCGGGTCGCGACGAGCACTGCCGGGTTCGGCGCGAGCGCACACGCCGCCGAGGCGATCGCGAACGCGGCCAGACCGATCAGGAAGATGCGCCGCCGGCCGAACTGGTCACCGATCCGGCCGCCGGTGATCAGCCCGGCGCCGAGCGCGAGGGTGTAGCCGGCGACCGTCCATTGCAGCGTCGCCTCACCGGCGCCCAGCCCCTCGGCGATCGCCGGGGCCGCGACCGTGACGATTGTGGCGTCGAGCAGTTCCATGAACGAGGCGATGAGTACGACGACGAGCGCGACCACCGCCGAGCGGCCGGAGACAATGCCCGAATTCGTGCCTGGCGATCCACCCGACGCAGCAGGAACAGGAGAGGGAACAGAAGCAGAAGCAGAACTACATGAGAGATCAGAAGGCTTACCCGAACCTGTCGTCGGGTGTGCCGGAGAGGCGGCAGCCGTGCCGCCGTTCCTGTGGGAAGGAGTGGTCATGCCGACCAGCCTCACAGGAGTAGTGGCCACATAACGGCCGCCTTTCTCGGCAGAATGAGGCCATGGCTGAAACCTCCGCGCGCCTTCTCCTCCTGCTCTCCCTGTTCCAGACCGGACGCGCGTGGCCGGGCGCGGTACTGGCGGAGCGCCTGGAGGTGAGCCCGCGCACCATGCGCCGCGACATCGACCGGCTGCGGGCGCTGGGCTACCCCGTACATGTCACCAAGGGGCCCGGCAGCGCGTACCGCTTGGACGCCGGAGCGAAGGTCCCGCCCCTGCTGTTCGACGACGAGCAGGCCATCGCCGTGGCCGTCGCGCTGCAGACCGCACCCGCCACGGTGGCCGGCCTCGGAGAAGCGGCCGCCCGCGCGCTGGCCACCGTCCGCCAGGTCATGCCGGCGCGCCTACGGCAACAGGTCGACGCCGTACGGGTCACGTCGATCGAGAACGCCTGGGACCTGTCGGCGCCTCCGGTCGACGCCGAGGTGCTGCTCGCCCTCGGTACGGCCGTCCGTAATGACGAGGTGCTGGCTTTCGCGTACGCGGGCGATCCGAGCCCGTCCATCCGGGTGGAACCCCACCACCTCGCCATGTGGTCCGGCCGCTGGTACCTCGTCGCCTGGGATTTGGGGCGCTCCGAGTGGCGCACCTTCCGGGTCGACCGCATCACGCCGTACGCCCCGACCGGGCTGCGCTTCACCCCGCGCGAATTGCCCGGTGCCGATGTCACGGCGTTCGTTTTCGGCCAGTTCGACCGCGGTGACATCCCCGGCCAGTGGCCCTGTCACGGCGAGGTGATCCTCGACGCGCCCGCCCCGGTCGTCGCCCGCTGGGCGCCCGGCGGCGCCGTGGTGGAGGAGGTCGCCCCCGGCCGCTGCCGGCTCGCCCTCGGCGCGTGGTCCTGGGCGGGGCTGGCAGCCCTGATCGGCACCTTCGACTGCGACATCGAAGTGATCGGCCCGCCGGAACTCACGGAGGCGTGCGGGCAGCTCGCCCGCCGGTACGCCGCCGCGGCGGCCGGCCGCCGCAACGCCCCGGCCCAACCGTGAGCGGGCGCGCGGGGCGTTACGTATCTGCCGGTGGCCGCGTCCGCTGCTCAGCACGTACACGCAGCAGCAGCGCGACCCAACTGCGGTACGGCCTCCAGCGGTCGGCGATGGCGGCCAGCCGCCCCACGTCCTCGGAACCGCCCGCGCCGAGACCGTACGCGTTGGCCATGGACGCGTGCAGTCGCCGCTCGTGACGGGGGAAGACGTCCGGATGCCCGGCTCCCCGTATGAGGATGAGTTCGGCGGAGAACGGTCCGACGCCGGGCAGGGCACGCAGCGTCGCCAGCGCGTAGTCCCCGGGCATCGCCCGCAGCCGCGCCGCGTCCAGTTCACCGGCCTCGGCGGCCTCGGCCAGGGCATGCAGTCGCGCGACCTTCTCGTCCGGCAGCCCGGGAATCCGGGTGAGCGAGCGCAGGACCGGGGGAGTGGGGAAGGCATGCAGATCCCGGCCGGCGACCCGGACGCGCTGTCCGTACCGTTCGGCGAGGCGCGCCTTGATCGCGGCGGCCTGGGTCCTGCGCATACGCTGCCCGATGACCGCCCACACGGCGGCTTCGTACGGCGAATGGAAGCACACCGGGCGGAGTCCCGGATACTCCGCCATGAGCCGGGAGACCACGGGATCGCCGACGGCCAGCCCTTGGAAGCCGCTTCCGTCGACATCGAGCGAGAGAATGCGGGCCAGTTGGTCCCGGACGATCAACTGGGCTGGGGCGTCCGGTTGTTCTGGGGCGGCCCGTTGGTCTTCGGCTGCCGGTGGTTTTCCGACGAGCGGTTGGTCTCCGGAGACCGGTCGTTCCCGTACGACCGATGGATCGGGTAGGAAAAGCTGCTCTTGGACGGCCAGGCCACGCCCCGGTCCGGCGGACGCCAAGCCCGCCGGACCGGAGCCCGCACCACCCGGGTACACGGTGAACTCGGCCCGTACGCTCCCCGCGGTGCCGTCCGGCGCCGCCGCCTCCTGCCGTACCGCCGCGGCGACCGTCGTATGGCCGTCGTCCGAGGGGAAGGCCAGGCGAAGCACATCGTCCGGCGCCTTGCGGTAGCGCGCGGGAGTGAAGCTCTCCAGGAACCGCACACTCGCCGCGAGGGAGAAGGGCCCCTGTGGGGCGATGGCGACGGCGCTCACGATCAGCCGCCGTGCGCCGTGATCGCGTAGCCCTCGGGCCCGGCGAAGGTGAACGTACGGCCGAACGGGCTGTCCTGCGGCGGGCTGATGATCGTCACCCCGTCGGCGGCTAGCCGGTCGTGCAGCGCCTGCGCGTCGGCGGTACGGAACCACAGCGCCACTCCCAACCCGGGCCGGGACACGGCGTCGAGGTCGACGCCCGGCAGCGGCTCGCGGACGGCGAAAGCGATCGGTGCGGTGGCGAATACCACCGCACCGGGAGGCGAGGCGGGCGCCCTGCGCATCCCGAGCCGCTCCTCGCAGAAGGCGGCCGCCGCTTCGACATCGCGCACCTGGAGAGCGATGAAGTCGGGGCCGTCCAGGGTGGCGGGGGTGGGCTGGGTCATGAGGTGTCTCTCTTCCTACGTGGCGGTACGCGAAGCCGGAACGTGTCACCGGGGGCCGATGCCGGAGCCCGGCCCCTGCCCTCGACGGGGGCCCGGGCCGGGCGGCTCAAGCCCGGCGCACCCAAAACCCGATGTCAGGCTTTTGACATTCAGCAACGTACGCCCGCGCCGCTCCGTATGTCAAAATGCTGACATGGAAGACCGTAACCCCGTAGCGCCTCCCCACCCCGCCCAGGACGTCACCGAGCACGTGGGCTACCGCCTCAAGCGCTCCGCCGCCGCACTGCGCGGCGCCTTGGACAAGGCCCTGCGCGAGCACGGTCTGACCGTGCCGCAGTACGCCTGTCTCGAACTCCTCGACCAGCAGCCGGGCCTGTCCAACGCCGAACTCGCCCGCGGCGCGTTCGTCACGCGCCAGTCCATGAACGTCGTACTGCGCGGCCTCCAGGAAGCCGGCCTGGTCGCCCGGCCCAGCACCACCGACCACGGCCGCGCCCTGCCCGCCCACCTCACCGACGAAGGCCGCGACCGTCTCGACGCGGCCCGCAACGCCGTCTACGCCATCGAACGGCAGATGATCGAGGCGATCCCGCCGAGGCGCCTGACCACCCTCCTCGCCGACCTCGACCGTATGACGGAGGCCCTGGGAAGCTGACTCACCGACACTCCGTCACCGCCCGAGCGGAAAGAAGGTCTCATGAGTACGCCGATACCCCTCCACGTCCCGGACGAGCTCGCCGTCTCGTACGGCACGACCGAAGCCGGAAGGGCGTGGATCGCCGGCCTGCCCGCACTGGCCGCGGAATTCCTCGACCGCTGGCAACTGAAACGGGACGGCGAGGCCGGCTTCGGCGAGGCGTCCCTCGTCCTGCCCGTACTCCGTACGGACGGCACGCGCGCCGCACTGCGCTTCCAGCAGCCCAGGGAGGAGACCACCGCCGCGCTGATCGGTCTGCGCACCTGGAACGGCGACGGCATCGTGCGGCTCATCGAGCACGACGGGGCGAGCGGCACCATGCTGCTGGAGCGCCTGGACGGGTCCCGCACGCTCGCGTCCGTCGGGGACGACGACACCGCGATGACCATCCTCGCCGGGCTCCTGCGGCGCCTCGTCGCCGTCCCCGCCCCGAAGGAGCTCCGCGGCCTCGGCGACATCGCCGCCGACATGCTGGAGCAGGTGCCCGCGGCGGTGGCGGCCCTGGCCGACCCCGCCGACCGGCAGCGCCTGCGGACCTGGGCCTCGGTGGTGGCCGACCTGGCCGGCGAGCCCGGGGACCGGATGCTGCACTGGGACCTGCACTACGACAACGTGCTGGCCGGGGACCGCGAACCCTGGCTGGCCATCGACCCCGAACCCCTCGCCGGCGACCCCGGCTTCGACCTGTGGCCCGCCCTGGACAGCCGGTGGGAGGAGGTGGCGGCGACGGGCGAAGCCCACCGCGTCGTACGCCGCCGCTTCGACCTGCTGACCGACGCGCTCGCCCTCGACCGCGAGCGCGCGGCCGGGTGGACGCTGGGCCGCCTGCTGCAGAACTCCCTGTGGGACATCGAGGACGGGAAGACGGCACTGGACGCTTCGCAGGTTGTGGTGGGGGAGGCGGTGGTGGGGCGGTAGAGGTGAGCGGGCGCCGTGGGTCACGGGGGACCGTACGGCCGGACGTGCGGTCCCGTCTCCCAGCCGCCATCCATCACCCCCTCGGCCTCCGCCCGGCCACCGGCCCGCCTCCTGCGCTCACTCCCCTCTTCGCCACTTCCCCTCCTCCTCCCCGCTCCCGCCCCGTGACCCACACCACAGCGATACCGCTGGATTACCGGGTGTAAGGGGCGACCGGCGGGACACACGAGCGGCAGTGCTTCGGAACCGTAGGCACCCTTCCCTTTTCTTGCCGAGGGGCCCGTCTGCCGTTTTCCGGACCGGCCTCCCGGCTGTCTGCGGACACCACTTCTTGAGCGAAAAAGGAGAGCCGGCGATGGCCACCCCCGCAACCGCGCGCCCCGGCGAGCGCGGTGCCAAGGATGTCGACACCAGCGACGAGTTCCGTCTGCTGGCAACGCTGGAGGACGGGCCGGTCAAGGAACAGATACGCCGGCGCATCATCACCGCGTGGCTGCCGATGGCCCACCGCCTGGCGTACCGGCTGCGGGAGCGCGGCGAACACCTCGACGACCTCAAGCAGGTCGCCGCCCTGGGCCTGGTCAAGGCCGTCGACCGGTTCGACCCGGACCGCGCCGACGCGTTCGAGCAGTTCGCCATTCCGACGATCACCGGCGAACTCAAACGGCACTTCCGCGACCACACGTGGCACGTGCACGTCCCGCGCCGTATCCAGGACCTGCGCAACAGGGTCCGCATCGCGGTCAAGGAACTGAGCACCACCCTGGACGGGCGCACGCCCAGTACGGAGCAGATCGCCGCACACGCCCAGCTGTCCGAGCAGGACGTCACCCTGGGGCTGCGGGCCCTGGAGACCTACCGGTCCCTGTCCCTGGACGCGGCTCTCGATCACGGCGACGGCGGCAGCGAGGAGCAGCACACCCTCTTGCACGTCATCGGCGCGCTCGAAGACGCCTTCGCGCTCGTCGAGGACCGAGAGTCGGTCAAGCCGGTCCTCGCCCGGCTCCCCGAGCGTGACCGCCGCATCCTCTACCTGCGGTTCTTCCAGGACATGACGCAGAGCGCCATCGCCGCCGAGCTGGGCGTCTCACAGATGCACGTCTCACGGCTGCTCAACCGGGCCCTGGCCCGGATACGGGCGGAGGCGACGCGCGCCCCGGCGGGGAAGTACCGCAAGGCGGCCTGAGCCGGAAACGGAACCCGTCGGGGCGGCCTGGCCCGGTGCGCCGTCGACACCGTTGTCGATGCGACCTGGGACGTGGCCGCGCCGACGGGGTACCGAGTGAACGACGTACGGCGTACCGAGTGGAAACGTACGGCCCGCCGCCAGAAGCGGACCGGATGAGGAACGGAGCGTGCATGGCCGGTCAGGCGCGGAAGCAGGAGACCGAGGCTCACCAGCAGAACGGCCGGAGGGAGCGGCGGGGGACGAGCGCCGATGGCGAGGAGGCCCCTACAGAAGAGGCGCGCACGGGGGAGGCGCGCAAAGAGGAGGCGCGTACAGGAGAGACGGGTACGGGAAAGGCCCGTACCCTCACCCAGCCCGGACACCGGGAGGAGCCCGCGGCTCAGGGGCGGATCGCCCGCGCACAGCAGTGGTGGAACCGGGCCTGGGGATCGGCGGGCCACGAACGCCACACGCTGCTGCTGATCGCCAAGAGCACGCTGGCCGCCACCATCGCCTGGTTCTTCTCGTACAACCTGCTGGAGGCCGAGTCACCGGCGTTCGCACCGTTCTCCGCGGTCCTGATCATGCAGGTGACGGTGTACCAGTCGCTGCTCCAGTCACTGCGGTACGTGGGTGCCGTGGCGACCGGGGTCGCCGTGCAGGCGGCCCTGGGATACCTGGCCGGTCCCGACCTGCTCACCTTCGCGCTGGTGGCGGTGGTCGCCCTCACCATCGGCCGGTGGCCCGCCCTCGGTTCGCAGGGCTCGCAGGTGGCGACGGCGGCGTTCTTCGCCTTCTCCACGTACGTCACCGCCCCGGCCGGCATCGGCAAGATCACCCACCTCGCGCAGATCATCCTGCTGGTCCTCATCGGATGCGGCGTCGGCGTCATCGTCAACGTCGTCCTCGTCCCACCACTGCGCTATCGCAGCGCCGAACACGGCATCCACACTCTCGCCCGCGCACTGTGCGACCTGGTCAGCGACATGTACCCGGCCATGCGGGAGGGGGAGATAGAGGAGGAGCGCATCAGCCACTGGCGTGGCCGGGCCGAGCAGACCGGCGGGCTGATCACACAGGCCGAGAACGGACTGCGAACGGCGCGCGAAAGCCTCTACTTCAACCCCCGCAGCCGCCTGGGCCGCCATCGGGGCCGCGCGGGCTTCGAGGGGTACGGCGCGGTGCTGGAGGCGCTGAAGCGGACCATGTACCAGCTGGCCTCGCTCACCCGCAGCCTCGATCAGTGGCGCCAGGACGGCAGCGAGCGCGACCGGCGCTTCCTGCGCGGCTACGCCGACTTCCTCGAATCCATCTCCCGGATCGCCCAGGTCCTGGGGGAGATGGACGAGGACACGCTGGCCGACCAGGCCCGCCAATTGTGCCAACTCGCCGACGAGGCACAGCAGTGCTGCCGTCAGGTGACGGACCGGGCCGAGCAGGACGGTCTGCCGCTGACCGATCCGGCCTACCCGTACGGGGTGCTCGTGGTGGAGGCCACCCGGCTGATGGACGAGTTCCAGTACACCTGCGATGTGCTGCAGAGCCAGGTGGACGCGCGGTGATGCCGCCGGCCGGGGCGGTCGGGCCGCTGGGGCCCGCCGCCCCGGCGGCTCCCTCTCACCCACGTGCCGAGCCATCCGAGTGATCTTCGGCAACCGCCACCGGCGGACGTGCCACACATCGCCGGTGTCCGGGTGGACGCCTACGACGGCGCGGCCTCCACGACCTGATACCGGTGCACGGGCGGCAGTCCGGGAAGCGAGCCGGGCCACACCGTCTCCAGTACGTGCGCGCTGGGAACGAACAGCCCACCGGCCAGCGCCGGCAGATCGGCGACCTCGTGCCATTCCCAACGCCGGACCAACTCCGGCTCCCGCACAACCGGCGCCCCCGTATACGCGGTGATCCGCACGGCCGCCGTCACGCGCGGCATCCCATGGATCTCGTCCATCACCATCGCCACCAGCCGCGCGTCAGCCGCCTCGGCCCGCAGCCCGGTCTCCTCTTCCAGCTCTCTGACGGCGGCCCGTACGAACGACTCGCCGCCCGCGTTCTTCCCGCCGGGCAGTTCCCACAGCCCGTGTACGGACCGGCCCAGCAGCACCCGGCCGGTCTCGTCCGTCACCACCGCGCCCGCGCCGGTCAGAGCGTGCGGCGCCGGCTTGCCCCGGTTTCCGAACGCCACCGGAGTACGGAGCGGACCGCGCAGCACCAGCAGGGCAAGCCCCTCGGCGTCGTACCGCTCGGCGGTGTCCCACCCGGCGGACAGCAGGGCGATCTCCTCCTCGTCGAGGGCGATGCCGCGCTTGCCGGGCGGCACGGCGTCCGCGACAGGTGTGATCACGCACAGCGCGCCGCCGGGACGCAGCCGTTCTCGTAGCCGGTGCAGCACTCTGGTGCGGTCCTGCACGAACGCGTAGCTCAGGCGGAAAGTGATGAGGTCGTAGGCAGGCTGGGGGAGCGCGGCGAGCCGGTCGCGTTCGATGTCCAGGTGTACGTAGGTCACCACGCCGTCGGCGTCGTCGTCGCTGTCGCCATGGGCGTGCATCTCCTCCTGGGCGGCGGCGATGGCGGCAGGGGAGTAGTCGACGGCATCGACGCGATAGCCGGTGGCGGCCAGGTGACGGGCGAGTTCCCCGCGCCCGCAGCCGACGTCGAGAGCGACCGCGCCCGCCCGGGCCGGTACGCGAGAGGCGAGCAGCACCCGCTCCCGCTCACCGAGCGGACGAAACGACTTCCCTTGGCGGTAGTGCTCATCCCACCCACTGCCCGGAGTGGATTCCGTAGCCGCCCGCGTGCCGGTGCACGCACCACTTTCCGCGCGGGTACTTACACCCGTATCACTCCCTGATCCTGTACTCACACCCGTACCGATACCCGGAATTGCCAACCTGCTTAACCGCTCAACGGTTGCTCCTCGTCCCGCCGCATCCCCTCCATCCCCCGCTTCCCCCTCCCACTCCCTCCTCCACTCTTTCTCCCCTCTCACGGGAACCCCTCGCTCACACCTGGCCCCCAACCCCTTACCTCCGACTTACGACGTCTCCATGCAGGATGGGCGAAACTCAACACCTGTCGTGCCGCGGACATCGCGGCACCCGAGGAAGGACCAGCAGTGCGTATTCCCACCGCCTCGGCACCGGCCGCCATACCCGCTTCGCCGGGCCACCGAGGCTGACCGCCATGGCTGTCTCTTCCGAACCACCCCTGCCCGCGACCGCACATGCGAAGCCCGGCCCCACCCTCGACACCCACCCGGTCCGGGTCCCGTTGCGGTGGTTCCGGCCGACCATCCGGATTCGGCTCACCTTGCTGTACGGCGGCATGTTCCTGATGGCCGGCGTGGTGCTCCTCGCGATCATCTACCTGTTCGCGGCCAACACCCTCAAAGAAGGCACCCTGGAAATCCAGGTTTTCGGCACCAACATCACCCTCGGGAAAGCCAATTGCCACGACCTGCCGTCGGTCGGCACGGTCAACGACATCAATGCGGCGATCGACAAGTGCCTCCGCAACCAGCGCGCAGCGGTTCTGCAAACCTTCCTGAACCGCTCCCTGCTGGCGCTGCTGGGCCTGACCGTGGTCGCGTTCGCTTTCGGGTACGCGATGGCCGGCCGTGTCCTGTCGCCGCTGGGCCGGATCACCCGGACCGCGCAGCGCGTGGCCGGTTCGGATCTGCACCGCCGTATCGAGCTGGGCGGTCCGGATGACGAGCTCAAGGAGCTGGCCGACACCTTCGACGAGATGCTCGACCGCCTGGACCGGGCCTTCGAGTCGCAGCGCCGTTTCGTCGCCAACGCCTCGCACGAGCTGCGCACCCCGTTGGCGATCAACCGCACGCTGCTGGAGGTGCAGCTCGCCGATCCGGAGGCGTCGCCGGAGCTGGCGCAGCTGGGCAAGACGCTGCTGGCGACCAACGAGCGCAGTGAGCAGTTGGTCGAGGGCCTGCTGCTGCTCGCCCGCAGCGAGAACAAGATCGTGGACAAGAAGCCGGTCGATCTGGCCGAGGTCGCCTCCCAGGCCCTCGACCAGGCCCGCGCCGAGGCCCAGGCCAAGGGCGTGGAGATCCGCGGCGTGCGCCAGCAGGCGTTCGTCCAGGGCAACGGCGTCCTCCTGGAGCGCATCGCGCTCAACCTCGTACAGAACGCTGTGCGCTACAACATCAAGGACGAGGGCTGGGTGGAAGTGACCACAGAGCCGCAACAGGACTACGCGGTACTAATCGTCTCCAACACCGGCCCCGCAGTCCCGGCCTACGAGGTGGACAACCTCTTCGAGCCCTTCCGCCGCCTCCGCACGGAACGCACCGGCAGCGACAAGGGCGTCGGCCTCGGCCTGACCATCGTGCGCGCGGCAGTACGCGCCCACGACGGCACCACCACCGCCCACCCCCGCGCGGGCGGCGGCCTGGTCATACGGGTCGTTCTGCCACGTGACAAGACCACGAACGAGCAAGCAACCCCGGACAAAACCAGCATCACCGCACAGACCGACACGCCACCGGGCACTCCAACCCCGGGCTGAAGCCGCCCACAATTACGGCCCCTACGGAGGGCTGGCCAACGCCTTGGCAGCCGAATCCGTCAGGCACATCCAAGCTGTGCCCCCTCACGGATACGGCCAACCCCTGCCGAGTGTCGGCGGGCGATGATCGCCCCGAACCCCGCCATAAACAGTTAACCGCAGTTCTGTTGATTTCATCCTCGACCACCAGTCTTGTCATGCACGGGCACCGCCGCCCAGAGTTCTCCTGCGAATGCGGACCGGTTTCCCCACAACCGGTCCGCATTCATTCCCCCCTCGCCAGGCCGCGGTCAGCGGCCTCTCGGAAATGGAGACAAGGTGCTTCGTCTACGCGCAGTCCTGGTATCGGGGGCCGCTTCGGCGGCTCTGGTCATGGCGGCAGGTGTCGTGTCGGCCCACGGCGCTCCCTCGGCGGATTCCTCGGCGGGGGAGGGGCGTTACCAGAAGCAGATGGTGCGGGCTCTCGCCGACTCGCTCGGTATCGATGACGCCGCTGCCGTGCGGAGGCTGGACTCCCAGGCCGCTCAACAGAAGACCTTGGCGGCACTGAAGTCGTCGGGTGCGGATTCACGCGGGGCTTTCTTCGACGCAAAGGGCAAGCTCACCGTCAACGTCACCGGTACGCAGGCGGCCCGCACCGTCCAAGCCGCCGGCCTCAAGGCGCGCATGGTCGCGCACACCGCCGACGAGCTGGACGGCATCAAGGCCGCGCTGGACAAGGCGGCCGTCCGCCACGTACCCGCGGGCGTGCAGAGCTGGGGCGTGGAGCCCGCGTCCAACCAGGTCGTCATACGGCTTCGCGGGACGGCCGCGGCAGCCGACGAAGCATTCCTCGCGCGGGCCGCGTCGTACGGTTCGGCCGTCGCGGTGAAGGACAACGAGGGCCAAGCGGTGACGACGACCGGCACCGTCTACCCGGGAAGCCGTATGGATTACGGCAACCACTACTGTTCGGTCGGTTTCGGCGCCCGTGACTCCTCGGGCAGACAGGTCCTGGTCACCGCCGGGCACTGCGTCGAGAACCTGCCGGACCTGAGCTACGACGGAACCCACTTCGCCAAGGGCATCAAGACCCGGTTCAAGCACGGTCGGAACAGCATCGACATGGGGCTGGCCTCGGTCGATTCCGGCTCCGGCATCGCCACCCGGATCGGTACGTGGGGCAACGGCGGCAATGTCGCCGTCAAGGGCGGCCAGCGCGCCGCGGTCGGATCGGACGTCTGCAAGTCCGGTGCCACGTCGCGCTGGACGTGCGGGTCGATCGAGTCGTACAACTACACGGTGACCTACAGCGACGAGGGCCAGCCCGACACTCTCGTCTCCGGCCTCGGCCTGAGCACCGTGTGCACTCTGGGCGGTGACAGCGGCGGCGCCTGGGTCTCCGGCAACCAGGCCCAGGGCGTGACGTCCGGTGGTCTGAATTCCAACCGGTGCGACGGCGTCTACGGCGAGGGAACGTCGTACTTCCAGCCCCTCGACGACGCGCTGAACTACTACGGGCTCCGCTTGAACACCGCCTGACCGGCGGCGTCACGCGTACCGGCGCGGGCGGTCATCTCGCGGCCCCGCGCCGGACAGCGGAGGTACAGCGTCGGCGGCAACCGCCGATTCTTTTGATCCGGCCCCTACTCCGTCGAATGCCTGTCGAATGCCTTCTGTCAGAACTGCCCGCCGACCGGGAGCGTCGATGATCCACCCAGCACACTCAGGACCGGATCACCCAGGACCGGAGTCCTCGATACGGCGGCCCCACGACCCCGACGACCCCACCCCCGACAGGCAAGCCGACCCACCCCACCCCACCTTCGGCGAAGCATTCCGTCAGGCGCTCAAGGCCAGCGGACTGACTTTGCAACGGCTGCACCACCACCTGGCCGTACGCGGCATTTCCGTCAGCCCCGCGACGCTTAGCCATTGGCAACGCGGACGGAGCCAGCCCGAGCGCCAGCAGTCGCTGCGCGCGGTGAGCGAAGTCGAATCCATCCTGAATACGGCGCCGGGTGCGTTGCAAAGCCTCCTGAGCCATCGTCGCCCGCGAGGCAAAGCGCTGGTCACGGGGAAGGAGATATCGGAGGCTCTGTCCCATATTCACACTCCCGGCTCTCCTCTGCCGGAAGCGCTCGGCGCCGATGCCTACCGGTTCAACGAAAACCTCGTTTCCCTTTCCGTTCAGGAGACGGTTCACCTCGACGAGTACGGGTGCATCGCGCGCTACGCGGTCAGCAACGTCGTACGGGCCACGCGTGACGGCGTACGGCGCCTGACCGCTCACCACCAACTGGACGACCCCGACACCCCGTCCGTGCAGGTGACCGTCCACTGCGGGCGCCTGAACGCCCTGCGGTTCCACCACGAACTGGGTTCCGCCGTCTTCGACATCGGCTTCGGGCGAGCCCTCGGCCGGGGCGACACGGCGATCATCAACTACACGCTGGACGTCGGCCCCCGCTGGAAGCCATCGGAACACCACGAGCGCGCCCTGCCGTTGAGCGTGCGGCAATATCTGCTGCACATCTACTTCCATCCACGGCACATTCCGGCAGCCGCGTACGGCTACTACCGGCAGAACACCGAAGCCGCCCGCATCGATATACGGCCTCTCAGTCTGGATGTTTCGCACAGTGTCCACATCCTGCCTGCGCGATGCGGGCCGGGCGTTTACGGAATTCTCTGGAAGGGGCGACGAGGAGCGGACGCGGAGCAGTCGGGGAAGCGCGTTCCGCGCTCCTCGTAACCGATCTGCTCCCCATCCTCAGTCGGCCAAGGCGCGGCGCAGCACCGCCCCGAGTTCGGCGATCTGCCGTTGTGAGACCTCGGCGGACAGAATGGCCTGTGAGCCGTGGAAGGTGCCGGACCACTGGTGCAGTTCGACCGGGACCCCGGCCTGGAGCAGGCGCAGCCCGTAGGCGATGTCCTCGTCGCGGTTGGGGCACAGCTCCGCGGTGGCGATGTAGGCGGGCGGCAGGCCGGACAGGTCGGTGGCCCGGGCGGGGGCGGCGTACGGTGTGGCCGGCGCGGAGCCCAGGTAGTGCCGCCAACTGGCCGTGACCTTGCTGCGGTTCATCCAGGGCGTGTCGGTGAAGTTGCGCTGCGACCAGGTCTCCTGCCGGTCGTCGAGTTCGGGCTGGCTGAGCAGCTGGTAGCAGAGCGGTGGTCCCTGCTGGTCGCGGGCCCGCAGGGCCACCGCGGCCGCGAGCCCGCCACCGGCGCTGTGTCCGCCGACCGCGATCCGGTCCGGGCTGATGCCCAGCTCGGCCGCGTGCTCGGCCGTCCAGGCCAGTACGGCGTAGGCGTCGTCCAGGGCGGCCGGGAACGGGTGCTCGGGGGCCAGGCGGTAGCCCACCGAGATCACCACCGCGCCGGAGAGACCGGCGAGCCGGGTGGCCCACGGGTGCTCGGTGTTCAGGTCGCCCATGACGAACCCGCCGCCGTGCAGCGACACGAGGGCGCCCCGCGCTTCGTTCGGGCGGTAGATACGTACCGGTACGTCCGGGTCGGCGGGCACCGTACGGTCCTCGATGACCAGCCCTGTGGTGTCCGGCGGCGGCAGCTTGGCCGCCAGGTCGGCGAAGTTCTTGCGGGCGGTGACCGGGTCGTCCAGGTCGGCCGGTGGGAACAGCGGCAGAAACGCTTCGAGTTCGGGATCCATGCCGTTCATCCTGGCGGCTGCCGTCCCCGGGCACGTCCGCCAACTGTCGCGCATCCCACCCCGGTTCCGCACCGACCGGCGCGCCCCTGTCCTTCTATGCTCCTGCCATGGAGGCACTGGCCGTACGGCTGTCAGGACTGGACGCGTACGTCGACGGCGCGATGCGCGTCATCACGTTCTACGACACGCTGATGCGCCGGCGGGTGGATCTTCCCGCGCTGGCCCGGGCCTCGGCAGGCCTGGCCGAGTGCGTGGCCGCGATCTGCCTGCACGGCACGGGGCGCGCGATCCGTTTCGCGCCCGACGGCCGGCCGGCGCCCGCCCCGCCGCAGCCCGCCTCCACCACCGTGCCGATCACCCTTGACGACGAGGAGATCGGCACGGTGTGGCTGGAGCGCCCCGGCCCGCCCAATCCGCTCGACGAAGTGCTCCTGGAACGGCTCGCGCTGGCTTCCGCGGCCGCCGCCGAGCGTTACGGCCCGGCCCGCACCACCATGGCCGACCCCGCCCTCGTCGAACTGGCCATCAGCCCCGACAGCGACGAGGCCGCGCGGGCCCGGGCGCTGCGGCTGCTGGGGTTCGCCGCCGGCCTGCCGGTCCATGTCGTCGCCGTACGCACCCGGCTCCCACTCGACCGGATCGGCGCGCTGATCTGCCCGGCCCGCCCCGTGAAGGCGGCGCCCCTCGCCGAGGTGGGCGTCCTCCTGGCCACCACCGTGGACCGGACCCGCTTCCCGGCCGGGGCCCACGCGGGCATCGGCGCCGCCGACAGCCCGCACCGCTCCTGGCAGCAGGCCCGTACCGCCCTGCGTTTCACCACCCCGCGCCGCCCGGTCCTCCACCACACCGACCTGGGCGCCGTGGCCCTCCTCGCCGAGGTGCCCCGGGACGCCATACGCGACAACACCGACGTGGCCGCGATCGCCCGCCTCGCCGCCCACCCCGAAGACCTCGAAACCCTCGACGCCTACTGCGCCACCGGCTCCCTGCGCCGGGCCGCCGACCTCCTCCACCTCCACCACAGCAGCGTCTCCCGCCGCCTCGCGCAGATCTCGGACGCCCTGGACATCGACCTCACCGACCCCATGGGATTGACCCGGGCCACGTTTGCCCTCACGGCGTGGCGGCTGCTTGACGGCTGAGGACGGTGGGGCGCCGCTGCGGCCACCGTCGGGCCCTCGCGAACCCACATATGCAGTACGACCCCACCCCGCCCCCTACCGGCCCATGTCACTTGACCTTGTCGCAGCGACAACGTTTCTACTGCTGTCATGCGCATCGGAGAGCTCGCCGGAACTGCCGGCATCACCACCCGCGCCGTGCGGCACTACCACCGCATCGGGCTGCTGCCCGAGCCGCCGCGGCAGCCCAACGGGTACCGCGAGTACTCGCTGCGCGACGCCGCGGAGCTGGCCCGTATCCGGCGGCTCACCGAGCTCGGACTGAGCCTGGACGAGGTGAAGGACGCGCTGGCGGACGACGCGGGCAAGGACCTGGTCGAGATCCTCACCGAGCTGGACGCCGACCTGGCCCGCCAAGAGGAGGCCATCCGGCAGCGCCGCGCCCGCCTGCATCAGCTGCTCCAGCAGGCCGCGCAGTCCGGGCGGCTGCCCGCGGAGGCCCCTGTGTCGCCCGAGCTCGCGGCCGTCTTCGACGACATGGCCCGCGCTTCGGCGCGACTGCCCGGGCCGGAACCGGCGATGGCGGCCAAGGAGCGGCAGCTCCTCGCCCTGCTGGAGACCGGCTCGCCGGGCGGCGACCGCGGTTGGCTGGACGCCATGGTGCACAGCCTCACCGCCGACCCGGAGGCCATGCGGCGCGCCTACGCCGTCTACGCCCGGCTGGACGAGCTGGCTGAAGCCGCGCAGGACGACCCCCGGGTGGAGGAGACCGCCCGGGCCATCGCCGACAGCGTCCCGGACGAGGCGGCCCAGGCAATGACCCTCCGGAACTCCGGCGACGCCGGCGAGCACGGCGGCTTCGCGGACGCCTTCTTCGCGGACTTCGCCCCCGCCCAGGCCGCGGCCATGCACCGCGCCATCGAGCTGCTGCGGGAGCGTGCCAGGTGAGAACGCTGCGAAAGGCCGTGCACTGGGGTTTCGTCGCACTCCTGCCTCTTGAAACTGGTCCTGGTCCTGTGTGTGGCCGGCGGGGTACGGATACCCGCGGTCGCCCGGTCGCCCGGTCGCCCGGTCGCCCGGTCGCCCGGTCGCCCGGCCAGCGGTGGAGCTTGCCGTGCCCGTGCTCATGATCACGGCAGCCGTACTGCTCGCCCTCGACCACCGCAGGCACCGCCGGGACGGTCTCGACCATCGTTCCGCCGTCGCCGCCGCGCTCGCCGACACCGTCCCGGCGGCCGTACGCAAGCTGACGGCCCACGAGCTCTTCCTCTCCACCAGCTTCCTGCGCTGGGTGACCCACCGCGGCCCGCACGGCGTACGCGCCGGCGACCTGCCCGCCCCGTACGCCCCCGGCCAGGTGGCGGTCACCTACGGCTTCCTCTTCGACGGCTCACTGCGCCTGCGCTACGGCGCCCTGCTGGACATCCGCATCCCGGCCGACCGCATAGCCTCCGTACGCCTGGACCGGCAGTTCCCGAGCGACAAGCTGGCCGCCGTGAAACGAAAACGACGTCACCGACATGGCCGTAGCCGGCCAGACGACCATCACCGTCGAATTCACCGAGCCCGTCCGTTACATACGAGCCTGGGCAAGCCCACCGAGGCCCGCACGTTCCGCTTTTACGCTGACGATGCCGCGCCAGTTGTGGCGGCGCTGAGGGCGGGCCGCTCAGAGGGCGGCCTCCGCCCCCAAGCCGGCCGACGCTAACCGTATCCAGCCGCAACATTCCCTCCTCGGCATCACCCGCCCACCCACCCCTCAGCAGCCAGCCGCCTCAGCCGGGCCATGACCGTCTGCGCTGCCGGGCTGGTCCAGCGGCTGCGGTGGCGGAGCATGAGAATGGGGAATTCGGGGAAATTCCGGAGTGTGTGGAGTCGGCCGGAAGCCAGGTCGGCGGCGACGCTGACCACTGGCAGCAGGGCGAGACCGAGGCCGGCCTCGACGCAGGCGCGTACGGCCTCGATACTGCCGAAACGGGTGATGCGGGGAGGCTCGCCGGGCGTAGCGAGCAACTGGCGGGCGAAATCGTCGCTATAGCAACAACCCTCTTCAAGCAGGAAGAAAGTCTGTTCACTCAGTTCGGCCAACTCGCCCAAGTCGACCTGTTCGCCTGGGTGGCGCGGTGACGTCTCGGCCTCAACCCATGAATGGCCGGGCGCCGCGACGAGCGCCAACGGCTCGTGTCCGATGACCTCCGTCTCCAAATGCGGTATGTCGACGCGGGATTCGAGGAGCAGGGAGACATCGACACGGCCCGAGCTCAGCTGCTCCGATGCCTCCGACGGACTGCCCACTGCTCGCATGTGAATCTCGACGGTGGGCAAGTCCCGGCTCAGCGCTGCCACCGCCAGCGGCAGGCGGTAGGCGCACAGGGATTCGCTGGCGCCGAGGGTGACGCTGCCCTCGATCGGGGCCGCGGTGTGCGCCTCGTGGTGGAGGCGGTCCTCGGCGTCCAGCACGTGTTGGGCCCGCTCAAGGAGGCGGGCTCCGGTGTCGGTGAGGACGGCTCCGGAGGGCAGGCGGTCGAAGAGCCGTACGCGCAGGTCCTTTTCCAGGGCGCGGATCTGCACGGTGACGGTCGACTGGGCCAGGTGGAGTTCCGCAGCGGCGGCGGTGAAGCTTCCGGTGCGGGCCAGGGTGGTGAAGGTCCGCAGCAGGCGGGTGTCCAAGGGATGCCTCCCGTCTCTTCCGTCCGGCCTCCGTGCACGGAGGCACGCGGCGCCCTTCGGCCAAGGGCCCATCGAAGATACCGATGGCAGCTCTCATGATCAATCATTGGACGTGATAGCGGTTGGTTGGGATGCTGAAGGCATGGAGATTCTGCGTTACAGCGCTTTCACCGACCGGCCCGATGGAGGCAACCCCGCGGGGGTGGTCCTCGACGCTCAGGGACTTGATGAGACGGACATGCTCCGTATCGCGAAGGAGGTGGGGTTCTCCGAGACGGCTTTCGTCACCGCCGCGGAGACGCCCGACGGGACTCACACGCCCGACCGCACCCACCGCGTCCGCTACTTCAGCCCCCGCGCGGAGGTCGACTTCTGCGGTCACGCCACCGTCGCCACCGCCGTCGCCCTCGCCGAACGCGGCGCACCCGGAGCGCTGGCCTTTCAGACCAACGCCGGACGTGTCGACGTGATGACCGAAAGGACCGAAGCGGACGGGCACGGCTTTCGCGCAACGCTCACCAGCGTCTCCGCCTCCTCGGAGCCGGTCGCACCTCAGCACCTCGCTTCCGCTCTCGAAGCGCTGGGCTGGTCCGAGGACGATCTGGACCCCGCCTTTCCGGCCCATGTGGCTTTCGCCGGTAATTACCATTTGATCCTGGCAGCCGCTTCCCGGGAACGCCTGGCTCGACTCGATTACGACTTCGAGGCACTGGAAGCACTTTCCCGTGACCAGAGCTGGACCACCGTTCACCTTTTCCACCGGCAGACCGACACCCTCTTCCACGCACGCGATCCCTTCCCCCTCGGCGGAGTGGTCGAGGACCCGGCGACCGGTGCGGCGGCTGCGGCTTTCGGCGGCTACCTGCGTGCGATCGGATGGGAAGCGGTCGGCACCCCCATAACGGTGCTGCAGGGTTACGACATGGGCCGGCCGAGCCTGCTCACCGTCACCACCGACGCGTCCGACCCGCGCGTGAGCGTGAGCGGCCAGGCCGTCGTACTCACCTGACCCGGTGTTGGGGCGGCCTGAGAGTCAGACGATCTGTGTATAGCGTCTGACCTGAGCAAATGTGCTCCTTGCAGGCGTTGCAGTTCCCGGAGTCGAGGGGGGCGGGGCTGAATCTGTTCCGCACGATGGGCGGCGGTGTGAGCGAGGTCGCGCCGCGTCTTGCTGAGGTCGAGGCAGATGGAGGTGCAGCATCTCATCGAGGCGCACATGAAGACGATCCTGGGCGTGCGGTTCCTGGCGAGCGAGTACGTCATCGACCGTGTCGAGGGCGGGCGGATCGACTCGCTGGGGCTCGACGAGAACGGTGCCCCTGTGATCGTCGAGTACAAGTGCGGTACCGACGCAGGCATGATCAATCAGGGTGTCTGCTACATGGTCTGGCTGATGAAGCACAACGACGCCTCCCGGAGTCGGGTCCGCACCGTCCGGAGTCGGGACCTGCAGCACCTCGTCCCGTCCGTAGAGTGATCTCGCAGGTCTGCTCAGCCCGTGCCACGCCGCCGCCTCCTTCGTCCTGGCCGGTCCGGCGGTGTGCTTGTGACGGCATGACACATCCAGCGGAACTCCTGGCGCGCCCCGCCCCGCTCCCTTTCGCTCCCACAACCTCGGGGCCGGGGTTCTTCCAGGCATCCGAAAAAGGCGCCTGACACGGGCTCTGCCCGTCAGGCGCCTGTCTGCTCGATGAGCTGACTGACCTGCTCACGGATGCCGTCCGGAGTCAACCCCAGTTGAGCCATGCCCACAGGGCGAACGCCACGACGAATCCGACGGACAGTTGAATTGTCAGCCGCTTGTTCGCCGGGCCCGCTTTGCTGGCCGGCGTGCCCAGCGGGTCCTCACCCTGCTTCACCGCTATGAGCATGTCCGCGCGCCGCCCTATGACACCGAGAATCAGCCCGACGGACACGGTGGAATAGATGGAGAGGAGTTTGGTGAAATCGTGCCCACGCAGCTTCCCGAGCACCGTCAGGAAGACAATACCGAAGAGGGGGATCATGGCGATCTGCGCCTTGGCCCGGGACGTTGGCATCATGGGCAGCCAGACCGCGAGGAAAAGGACCGTCGTGCCGACAGCGATGATCCACCAGACATTTACGGGGATGTGCGGGGCGTGCAAGATTCTCTCCCTTACCACTGTGGGGCCCGCGAGCGGGCCCCACAGCTCAGCTCTATAAAAGGTTCGGTCAGCCGAACAAGCCGGTGACGCCCGAATAGATCGAACCGGCGGCGTCGCCGAACACTTCCTTGGCCTTCGTGCCTGCCGACTTTACTAGACCGGCACCCTTCGAGACGGCGCTCTTGAACTTGCCGCCGACGAAGCCGACGGTGGTACCGAGCGCGGACGTCCAGAATTCATCGCTGCCGAATCCGTAGGCGACACCGGTGAAGATGCTGCTGCCGACTCCTGAGAGGAGGGATATGCCTCCCGCGACAGCGCTGACGCCCTGCGCGACGCCCGGGGCCGGAATCAGGTTCGCGGCCGCCGCGGCCCAGCCGGTCCAGGTGCTGGTCTCACTCATGTAACCGGCCCAGTCGCACCAGGTCTGCTTCCCCGGCGGGCAGCCGCCACTGCTGCTGCCGCCGTCGCCGCCGCCCTTGCTGCCGGGCAGCTCGGCCTTGTCGTTCTTGGCGTCGTCCTCGGGCCGCTGCTTCTGCTTCGCGACCTCTTCGGCCCTCTTGCGTGCGGCTTCCGCGGCCGCGCGCTGCTCGGCCTCGCGCTTGTTCTGGGCGATCTGCTTGGCCTGGCTGGCCGCCACGCGCGCGGCCGCCGCGTCCTTGCCGGCCTCGATGGCGGCTGCCTTGGCACGGCTGGCCGACGCTTGGGCGCCGGCCGCGGAGGCCACTGCCTGCTGTGCGGAAGCGGTGGCCTGAGTGGCCGAGTAGTTGGCCTGGCGGGAGGCGACCTGCGCCTTGGCGGCCGCGGCCTTGGCCGTCTTGGCGGAGGCGGCTGCGGAGGCGGCCGACTTGTCGGCCTGGTTGGCGAACTCCTGCGCCCGGTTGGCGTGGCCCTGGGCCTCCTTCGCCTTGGCCTGGGCCTGAGCGGCGTACTTCTTGGCGTCGTCCGCCTTGCCCTGGGCGCGGGCCGCGGCCTCGAAGGCGGTCTCGGCGTTCTCGTACGCCTGGGAGGTGGCCTTCGCCGCGACGCTGATCTGGGCCTGGATCGCCGCGGTGTGGGCCGCCGCGTCCTGATCCGCCTGGGCGGCGCGGTACTGCGCACGCTCGACGAAGACACGGCGCATGGTGTCGGTGCCCTCAAGGGCGACCTGCGCGGCGGCCTTCATCATCGGGCCGCCCTGCTCCAGCTGCCGCAGCACCTGGAAACGGTCGTCCTCGGCCTGCGCCTTGGTGTAGCCCTCGGTGAGGAAGGAGTGCAGCGCCTCGGTGGAGCCGTCGTCGAGCGCCTTGGTCGCGGCGTCCTTCACCGCCTTGCCCGCCTCGTTGACGACCTTGAGGATCTGGAAGCGGTACTCCTCCTTCTGCCCCTCGAAGGCCCCCTTGGTCAGGAACTCCTGCACCGCCTCGGGCCCCTTGGCCAGCGCGGCCTCGGCAGCCGCTGCCGTGCGGGGCGTGCCGATCCGGCTGAAGAAGACGGTCTTCTCCCGGTCGTCCTGGTGTTCGGCGTCGGTCCGGTCCTGCTTGATCCACGCCTTCATGTCTTCATCGGAGCCCGACAGGGCGTCCTCGGCCGCCGCGCGGGTCCAGGTGCCCTGGCTCGACAGCAGGTTGACGGCAGCCTGGCGGGCCGCCTGTACGGCCCCCTGGTCGTCCTTGCCCAGCTTCTCGCCGGCCTCGGAGATCAGCCGCTTGGTCTCCTCGCCCGTCTGGGCGGCCTGCGTCTCCTGCTTGGCGAGGACCGGCTTGAGGTCGTCCTCGAAGCGCTTGGCGTCGCGCGCCTGCTCGAGCGACGCGGCGAGGTCGGCCTCCAGCATCTTCTTCTCGGCGGCCCGGGCGACGTTGAAGACCTCGGTGGCCTGCTCGGTCGCCTCACCCGCCGTCTTGGCGGCCTGGAGCGCGGCTTCCGCGTGAGCCTTGGACTTGTTGGCCGCGTCCTGTGCCTTGCCCGCCTCGTCCGCGGCCTTGTCGGCCGCCTTGGCCGCAGCGTCCGCGTGCGCGGCCGCGTTGTCGGCCGCGGTACGGGTCTGGCGGGCGGCCTTGGCCGCCTGATCGGCCAGGGAGACCGCGCTGTTGGCGGCGGTGGTCGCGCGGTTGGCCTCGGCACGGGCCGTTGCCGCCGCCCGCCTGGCGTGGGCCGCTTCGGCCTGCGCGGCGCCCGCGTTGGCACTCGACTGCGCGGCGGCCTCGGCCGCCGCGGCCGCGTTGCGGGCGGCGCTGGCCGCCGCGGCACCGGACCTGCCGGCCGCCGCGGAGGCGTTCGCCGCCTGGCCGGCGGCGGCCGCGGCGGTACGGGCACCCGCCGCCGCGTCGCGTGCCTGCTCGGCGGCCTGGCGGGCCGCCTTGGCCTGTCCGGCGTCCGACACCGCGGCGTTCGCCGCGCGGTAGGCGCGGGCCGCGGCCTGTCCCGCCGCGGCAGCGGCGGAGGCGGCGTTGGAGGCGGCGCGCGCTGCCGTACGGGCCGCGGCCACCGCGTTGTTGGATGCGCGGATGGCGGTACGGGCCGCATCGGCGGCGCCCTCAGCGGCCTGCGCGGCCTTGGTGGCGAAGCGGCCGGCCTTGTCCGCGTCGGACTTGGCCTCCGCGGTCTGCCGCGCCGCCTCCTCGGCGGCCGCCTTGGCCTTCGCCGCGGCCTTGTCCGCGACCTCGGCAGCTTCCAGTGCCTCGTCGGTCTGGACCTTGGCCTTCTTGCCGGCCTCGGTGGCGACTTGGGCAAGTTGCCCGACCGTCATCGATTCCTGGTCGCGCGCCCGGGCCAGTTCCTGGCCGCGCTCCAGGAACTCGGCGATGTCCTGCGCGTCCCCGTTCAGCGCGCGCTCGGCGGCCTGCTTGACGGCCGGTCCGCCGGAGTTCATCACTTGCAGGACTTCGAAGCGGTTGTCCTCGTTGGTGGCCTTCTCCAGGCCCTCCTGGAGGAACTTCTCCAGCACCGCGGGGGTGCCGTCGTCCAGGGCCCGCTGGCCCTCGCGGTTGACGGCCTTGCCGCCCGCGTTCATGGCGCGCAGGACCGCGAAGCGCCTGTCGTCCTGGAGCGGCTTCTCGTATCCGTCCTTGACGAAGGCGAGGACCTCTTCGTCGGAGCCGGTCAGTGCCTTGTCCGACGCGGCGGACACGCCCTTGCCGGCGCTCGCCATCGTCTTGAGGATGGCGAACCGGGCGTCTTCCACCTCGGCCCGGTGCAGCGCACCGCCGAGGAACGCGTTCATGTCGGCGTCCGAGCCGGTCAGCGCCTTGACGGCCTCCCGCTTGGTCGCCGCGCCGCCGGCCTTCCACGCCTCCACGGCCCGCGCGCGGGCGTCCTGCGCGGGCGCCGCTTCGCCGGGTTGCGCCGGGAGCGCGTGCGCCGCGGTCGTACCGAATATCACCGCTGCCGTGGCCGCTGCGGCCACGGCGGTGAGTCTGCCGCGCAACTGCCGAACTTGGCGCGACATGCTTGACGGTTTCATGTCAGGTGCTTCCCCATTCGGGATCTCTTGTTGAAGTCGAGAAGCGCGGCCACGCGTCCGGAAAGATGATCACATAAGCAAAACCTTGACAATGGGGGCTTCTTGCGGGTGGCGAGCCCGCGAGCGGAAGCAGGGCGAATGGCGCGGAGTGTCAACTAACCACCTCTCCTAGGCAGTTGAGGGTGAAGCGGTGCCTGGGTATCGATGGATACGTAAGCCGATAGGTGGACGGGTGACGCTTTGATAACAAAGCTCCGGAGTTTGATGGTGTGTGACGCCGAGTGATAATCCTTCCGCTGGGGGCGGTTTGCTCCCTTCAGCCTTCACCGAGCGAAAAGTGAGTCATCGATGCGGATACCCCTGCGGCCGCTGGCCGTTGGCCTGGCCGGAAGCGCCCTCGTCGCCGGCGCCGTCCTGCTGACCGGAGCGGCCAGCGCCGCCGACCAGACCTCGGGCCCCCGCGCGGACCGGATCTCGGTTGCCGCCGGCTCGTCCGAGCAGCCCCCGCTCGCCATCGAGGATTTCTCCTACCCCGGTGCGGACCGCATCCTCAAGGAGAAGAACCTCAAGCTGAAGCACGGTGACGGCCACATCGTCCTCGCCGAATGCGACAGCAGCCCGAACCTGCTTCGGTTCATCGCCCGCGACCGCGCGGACTTCTGCTTCAAGGTCTCCGGGGACAGCGGCTACCTCGCGCTGGAGGTCCCCGCGGTCGGCGGCGTGCAGAGCCACGACTACAAGGCCAAGGTCAACATGACCGTCGGCACCGAGAAGAAGTCCTTCGACGTCCCGAAGAACTCCTGGAAGGGAATCGGGGAGAACGCCGACCCCGCGGGCCGGGAGCACATGCTGCTCGAAATCATCGCGAGCAAATAGTCCCGTCCGGGCCCGGGCCCTCCGTCAGGCGCTGCAGTGCCGGCCCTCGCGGGCACCCGCGCCTTTCCCGCCCCCTCCCAGCCATCTCCCTCCCAAGAATTGAGGAAGCAAGAGTGTTTGGCAGACGTCCGCGCGCCGCATGGCTCACCGGACTGGCCGCGACCGCCGTCGCGGCCGGCGTCCTGACCGGCACCCCGGCCATCGCTGTCGTGGGTGACGCCGCCAAGGACGGGACGTACCCGTTCACGGCGAAGCTCGACATCGGCAGCGGCAAGCGCGCCTGTACCGGCGCCCTGGTCGACCCGCAGTGGCTGCTCACGGCCGCCAGCTGCTTCGCCGACCACCCCGGCCAGGACAAGGTCGCCGCCGGCAAGCCGAAGCTGGCCGCCTCGGCCTCCATCGGCCGCACCGACCTGTCCGGCAAGGGCGGACAGGTGCGCACCGTCACCGAGCTCGTGCCGCGTGCGGACCGTGACCTGGTGATGGCGAAGCTGTCCGCACCGGTCGACGACATCACCCCGGTCACCGTCGGTTCCGTTGCTCCTGCCAAGAACGACACGCTGCGCTTGGCCGGTTACGGCCGTACCAAGGACGAGTGGGTTCCCGACCGTCTGCACAGCGGTGGTTTCTCCGTCGACGCGGTGGAGAAGACGACGCTCGCCGTCACCGGCAAGGACGGTGCGAGTGTCTGTATGGGCGACACCGGCGGCCCGGCCCTGCGGGCGACGGAGGCCGGTGGCTACGAGCTGGTCGGGGTCAACGGCGCCTCGTGGCAGGGAGGTTGCTTCGGCTCCGAGGAGACCCGTACGGGCGCCGTCGAGACCCGCGTCGACGACCTGCACAGCTGGGTCCAGCAGATCCGGCTGACGGCCCTGTACGAACATGTCACCGATGTCGTCGCCGGCGCGGACTTCAACGGTGACGGCCGTCCCGACGTCGCGGCCGTCCTTGACGACAAGAACCTGCACGTCTTCTACACCGGCCCGGACGGCAAGCTCGAATACGGCCGCGAGCTGTGGAACCACGACGGTTCCTGGGGTCGCAAGCGCGCGATAACCGCCGGTGACTTCGACGGTGACGGCCTGACTGACATCGCCGCCCTCAACGTCGACGGCTCTCTCGACCTGTACCCGGGCACGAAGAGCGGCAAGCTGGGCTCTCCCCGCTCGATGGCCAAGGACGGTTCCTGGAAGACCGTCTCGAAGTTCGCCCGCTACAAGGCCGACGACTCCGGCCGCGACGGCCTGGTGGCCATCTGGAACGACGGCTCGCTGTACGCCTACACCACCGCCGCGGACGGCCGTCTCTCCGGCTTCAAGCGCCAGGTGTGGCACGACAAGACCTGGTCCAAGAAGCACCTGACCACCGCCGACTTCAACGGCGACGGCCGCGACGATCTCGCGGCGGTCTCCCAGACCGGTGGCCTGGGCCTGTACACCGGCAACGCCAAGGGCACGTTCGACTACGACAAGGCGATGTGGCCCGACGAGAGCTGGGGCGGCTTCCGGGCCGTCATGGGCGGCGACTTCGACGGTGACGGCAAGGCCGACATCGCCGCCGTCAACAGCTCCGGCGGCCTGTACCTCTACCCGGGCAACGGGAAGGGCACCCTCGGTTCGCGCTCCCCAATGTGGCCCAGCGCGTCCTGAACCTCGCACCAGCGCATGACGAGAGGGGCACCCGGCAGCATGACCGGGTGCCCCTCTCCGTTTTGCCCACTTGGCCAGGCAAACGCTCCGCGCGGTGCTCGCTCGTTACGGCTGGTCACGCTCGACGGTGGCTACCGACCCGAAGTCGCGCGAAGCCAACCGGAGCAGGCGGCAGGGTCCGGGCAGCGGTGGGGGAGGAGTCGGTGGCGGTGAAGGCGCGGTAGGGAACGGTCGAGGTGGGCGTGCGTGGCGGTGTCGGGGTGCGGGCGGTGAGGTGCGCGGGCCGGAAGCTCCGGCGACGCGCCCGGCTCGCCCAGGCCCCCACCACACCCCGCTCTCCGCGGACCGGTACCCCCACACCGCCGGAGCGCCATCGTCACGCAGGGCGAGCTGCCCTTCCGGCGAGGGAGGGGGCTCCGTTGCGGCGGTACCGCACCGCGGGTCCGGAGGGCGGTTCCGGTGCGCCGGGGCCGCCGCTTTGTGGGGCGGTTCCGGCGCCAGCCGGGCATGGTCCACTGGGAGACGGATGGGAAATTCGGACACCCGGTCTCTGCGAGCTTCTATCCAAAGGCGCCGGTTTCTGCGAGAAACTGCCGTGCGGGTGCGGGTGCGGGTGCGGGTGCGGGCGCGGGTGCGGAGCCCGGCTCGCGCGATGCGGGCCGGGCTGCGCCGGCGCGCGGGGGCCCGCGACTGCCGCACCGCTGTGACCTGGTGGTTTCCGCGGCGATGCCCACGGGTGGGCAGCGGCCCCCGGGGGCGGGGCGACCGCGCGCGGCTAGCCGGCCGGAGCGGTGCCGGGCCGCCCGGCGAGTCCGGTCGTGATGGCCTGCATCAAGGTGCCCGTCGGAGTATCACCGGACATCTCCCAGACCATGGCGCCAAGAAGTCCCTTGGATTTGACCCAGTCCGTCTTCTTTCCGATCGACCACGTATCGTCGAACGACCACCATTGACCGCCCGCCCCGGTGTATCCGTACGTCGAGATGGACTGCTCGTCGTGGTGGATGGTCATGTTGGGCACGTTGGCCAGCAGGTTCTGGTAACCCCGGATGCCCGCCTCCTCCGGGAACTGGCCCGGGGCCGCGCCGTCCGCCGACTGCCACTCGCCGTGCACCCCGCCGTCCGCGACCGTCTTCCAGCCGCGCCCGTAGAACGGGAAGCCGATGGTCAGCTTGCGCGGACTGACCTTCGCGTCCAGGTACGTCTTGACGGCGCGCTCGACGCTGAAGTCGAAGGTGTACGGATCCTGGGCGTCGCGGTACAGGTTGGCCTGGTGGCCGGTGCGCTTGGGCTCCCAGGAATCGTCGCTGCCCGAGCCGTGGAAGTCGTAGCCCTGGACGTTGGCGTAGTCCAGCGATTCGAAGATCGTGGACAGGTCCCAGCCCTGCTGGATCTTGACCGGGTCGGCAGGGGTGAACGCGGTCAGCAGCTTGTGCTCGCCGCCCAGCGCGTCGAGCTGCCGGCGGAACTCCTTGATCAGCAGCGCGAGGTTGGCCTTGTCGTTCGGGCTGTAGTGATTGCCCGGGTGGCCCTCGGCGCCCGGCCACTCCCAGTCCAGATCGATCCCGTCGAAGACGCCCGCACCCGTTCCGGGACCGCCCGCGCCGTTGTAGGCGGGCAGATTGCCCTTGATCCACACATCGACGCAGGAGGCGACGAACTTCTTGCGGGAGGCGTCGGTGGCCGCCGCGTCGGAGAAGAACTTCGAGTACGTCCAGCCGCCGAGCGACATCACCACCTTCAGGTGCGGATGCTTGGCCTTGAGCTTCTTGAGCTGGTTGAAGTTGCCGCGCAACTTGCCCCAGCCGTCGTCCGCCACCCCGTCCACCGACTGCGCGGCGGGGAAGGCACGCCCGTAGTCGGCGTCCGCGTCACCCGCCCCCGTACCCTCGTCCGGGTCCTGTGGCTTGCCCGAGGTGCCCTTGGTCACCCCGGCCAGGCAGGTGAGGTTGACGGGGTCGATATTGGCGAAGGCGTAGTTGATGACGTCGAGTTTCGAGGCTGCGCCCGAGGTGTCCAGATTCTTGACGAAGTACTGGCGCCCGTAGATGCCCCACTGCGCGAAATAGCCCACCTTCAGGTACTTGCCGGGCCCGGCCACGTCGTCCGTCGTGACGGTCAGGGCGTTGGACGCGGGCGAGGCGTTCTCGGCGGCGTCGCGCGCCTTCACGGAGAAGGTGTACGCGGTGGCGGGCGTCAGACCGCCGACCGTGGCACTGGTGGTGCTGCCGGGGACCGTGGTGGCCAGCTCGGCGCCCCGGTACACGTCGTACGCGACCACGCCGACGTTGTCGGTGGCCTTGTCCCAGGCCAGGGAGACGCTGGAGGAGGTAATCGCGGTGCTGCGCAGCCCACCGGGCGCGGACGGCGGTACGGGATCGCTCGCCGGGTCCACGGTGCTCGCGGTCACCGGCGCACTCGGCGGCCCCGCGTTGCCGCGCCGGTCCTTGGCCCGGACGGTGAACGTATAGCGGGTGGCCGGGGTCAGACCGGTGACGGTCACACTGGTACCGGGGGAGGTGGCGACCGTACGGCCCTCGCTGAGCACCTCGTACGAGGTGACCGGGTAATCGCCCTGGGAAGCGGCCGGCCAGCTCAGCGAGACGCTGCGCGCGGTGGTGGCGGTGACCTCGGGCGTACCGGGCGCGGACGGCGGTACGTCGGGTGAGCCGTCGCACTTGTCCCCGTTGACGGTGCAGGTGGTCGGCGTACCGACGGGTCCGCTCGCGATGAACCAGTAACTGAACGGATCGGTACTGCCGCCGGCCGGAACGGTCGCGTTGTAGTGCGCGTTCTTGACCGTTACGTGGCGGCCGTTGACGGTGGCGTCGCCGTTGTAATGCCCGCTGATGGTGACACCGGTCGGCAGGTCGAATTCCAGGGTCCATCCGGTGACGGCGGCGGAACCACCGTTGCGGACGACGTAAGTGCCCTTCCACCAGGAGCCGTTCTCCTGAGCGGTGAAGGCCGCGGTGAGCGTTCCCGCCGCCTGGGCGGGGGCCGCTGGGCCGGTCAGCATGGCGGCCACGGCCAGGATCAACGTGGTGAGCAGGGCCGCGGCTCTGCTGCGGAATCTGCGCCGGTCTTTCATGAGCACCCCTGTGAGTGTGAGTGGTACAGGGTGTGACAACCGAAGTGCGCATCCCCGGCCGCGCGCCAGGGTGGCAGGTGTGGCGCCGGATGCCGTTTGGCAGTCGCACGATAAAAGGTCTGGACCAAGGCGTCAACGGGCCGGGCACGGGCGGCAGTTGAGGGTGCGGAGGTGTAGCGGCGCGGGGTGGCTAGCGGCGCGGGCGGCGGTGTGTCAGCAGGGGTCATGGCAGCCCCTCAGCCGGTACGCGGCCCGATCGCGCCAGCGCGCTCCGTCCCAGATGATGAGGTTGACCGCCTGGACGCGACAGCTCAGCGGCAGCCGGGGCTCCAGTTCGGCCTGCAGTGCGTCGTATGCGGCGTCCTGGGTGGCAGGACCTTCGCTGTTCGCGACCGTCAGGTGCGGGGCGAGTCCGGCGCCGAATATCCCCCGATAAGGGACCGCCTCCGGCCACCGCCGGGTCAGATCTTTGGTCAGTGCGGTCACGGGGTCGTGCGGCCACGGATCGAGGTAGAGCACGCCGGGATAGCGACGGAAGCTGTCGAAGGTGAGCGTGAAAGCGTCATGCCCGGCGAAGAGAGTGGTCAATTCGCGGTCGGTGGCGGCATCGATCCGACTTTCGTACACGAACGGGTACAGCACGATCACGTGGGCAGGGAATCCGGCCCGGACCAGCGGATCGGCTTCGGGGACCTTGATGGTGAATGCGGTGTCACCTGGTAGGTCCGGCCATCCTGAGGGCGCGTTCTTGCCCTCGCCCGCGCCTTCGTGTGCTTCGTCCGCGTACATCTGCGCCATGATCGCATCGGCGGGTGTTTCTCGTGGCCTTAGGGGGCGTGCCGTGACGGACAATGGATGCGTCTTTTGTGCGATCGTGAACGGTCGGGCTGACGCCAGTGTCGTCCATGAAGACGATTCGGTGATCGCCTTCATGGATCTCCAGCCCGTGACTCCCGGCCATGTGCTGGTCATCCCCAAGGCGCACGCGGTGGGCCTGGAGGACCTTCAGGAGGGTGTCGGCGTCGCGGTCTGGAAGGTGGCGCATCAACTCGGCCGCGCACTGCGCCGGTCAGGTCTGCGATGTGAAGGCGTCAACTTGTTTCTTGCGGATGGTGAAGCGGCCTTTCAGGAGGTTTTCCACGTCCATCTGCATGTTTTTCCCCGCTTTGCGGGCGACCCGTTCCGTATGGAGGCTGATTGGCGCGTGCAGGAGCGGGCGCAGCTCGACAGGGCGGCTGCCGCTGTCCGCGGTGGCCTCGCGGCGCTCGACGCTGGATGAGGCGAGGGGCGTTGGGTGTTGGGCTTTACGGGCGTGCGCTTGTCAGCAGCCCCCGGCGGTGTGCCCTCGATGGCCTGTTCCGGTGGTCGGCAACCGTAGAATCCGATCAATGGGAATAGTTTTTGCGATTCTGTATGTGCTGATCGGGGTGCTCGTGCTGTTCGACATCGGCGGGTTCATCACCCGGCGATGTGAACGGGTACAGAGCAAGGCGGCCGAGCGTCACCGCGAGATGATGGCGCGCTACGGCCACTTGCAGGCGACTTACGTGGCGGGTCCGCTCGCCCAGCCAGCCGTTCTCCGTGCATTGGGGCTTCCTCTGATCGCCCTGGGCGGGCTGCTCCTGTTGTTGCACTTGGGCTGACGTACGACGGGCGGGCGCTGTCGGCACGTCGGCCTCCGCCTCCCGGAATCACCGCCGCTGCGCAGCTCAGCGGCCTCTTCGCGGCATTGGCGAGATCCCGTTGACAAGTGTCACTTCAGCCACTGGGAGGCGCGGTCGGCAGCCGGTTACGTTCGGGGCGTACCCGGCGCAGACCGGACTTCTCCCTAGCGAAGGACCGCTCCATGCATGCCCAATTCGTCTTGTTCGACGGCTTCGATCCGCTCGATGTCGTCGCCCCCTACGAGGTGCTGAGCGCCGGCGGCGCGGCCTCCGCGGGCGCGGTGAGCGTGGAGCTGGTCTCCGCCGAGGGGCCGCGCGAGGTGGTCAGCGGTACCGGTGGGCTGGCGCTCCGCGCCACGGCCGCCCTCGACCCCGGGCGCCCCGGCCTGATCGTGATCCCCGGCGCGGCGGGCCGCATCGGAGATCCCGGCGAGACCCCTGACCACGACGCGGGGGCCGGGCAGACGCCGCAGGGCGACACCATCCCCGTACTGCTGGGCCGCACCCTGACCACCGAACTGCCCGCACTGCTGCGGGCCGCGATGGAGAACCCCGACGTGACGGTCAGCGCCGTGTGCGGGGGCTCACTCGTCCTGGCCATGGCCGGTCTGCTGGAGGGGCGCTGTGCCACCACCCACCACATGGGCCTGGACATGCTCGACGCCACCGGCGCCCACGCGGTGAGCGCCCGTGTCGTCGACGACGGCGACCTCGTTACCGGCGCCGGCGTCACCTCCGGACTCGACCTGGGCCTGTACCTGCTGGAGCGGGAGGCGGGCCCCCGTATTGCCCACGCCGTGGAAGAGCTCTTCGCCCATGAGCGCCGCGGCACCGTCTGGCGGAACGAGGGGCCGGAACCCGCTGGGTTTTGACCCGCGCCTTTCTCTTTCCTCGCTTTGCCCTCTTACACCACTCAACACCGTCAGGAAGAGCAGCACCATGTCCATTGAAGGAACCTGGGATCTGTCCATGTCCACACCGATCGGCAAAATCAAGGCTGTAGCGGAATTCCGGCGCGAGGATGGTGTTCTCGTCGGGACCGCGCACGGAACGGGAGAGGAAGTACCGTTCAGTGAAGTCGTCCTCGACGGCGACCGGCTCACGTGGAAGCAGTCCATCACCAAGCCCATGCGGCTGAACCTGGCCTTCGCCGTGACGGTCGACGGCGACACCCTGACGGGAACCTCCAAGGCGGGACGCCTCCCGGCCTCGAAGGTCACCGGCGAGCGCCGCGCCGTTCCGGCGAGTACGGAGAACTGAGAGCAGGGCAGTGGCCGTTGTCGCGTACGGCAGCGGCCCGGCCACATCTCAGCCACCGCCCGGCCCGCCGATGTTCACGCGTGACGCCACAACGCCCCTCTCGGCCCTCTGGTCCAACCGAGTGACCGCGAGCACCACGGCACACCGACGTCCCGAAGGGCCACTTCCGTATGCGCACCCACCGCACCGTCGCTGCTACCGCCTCCCTCGCCCTCACTCTCGTCCTCGGCCCGTCCGTCCTTACGGCACCGGCCGCCCAGGCAGCCTCACAGGCCACCAGGGCCACGGTCATCCACCAGAACGGCACCGTACTCTCGTACAAGGCCGCTCCCGGCCAGCACAACAAGTTGACGGTCGACGAGGAGATCGAGCACCGCGGCGAGTTCGAGTCGTACTACGTCCTTACCTTCCACGACCGGTACGACATCGCCATCGACGCGAGCGCGGCCGACGCGGACGAGTGCGCGTATCCCACGCAGGGGGACCGCACCGCCGTACGCTGCGCGGTCAAGATCCCGGAGAACTCCGACGACTCGGACACCTACGGCATCGACCTCGACGACCAGGACGACACCGTGACGCTCGAACCGGACAGCAGCGCCTGGGCCCGGGTCCACGGAGGCAAGGGCAACGACGTGCTCAACGGGTCTCCGGGCGCCATGCTGCACGGGGACGACGGCGACGACCGCATCGACGGCGGCAGTGGACCGTTCGGCTTCGGCTCCTACGGCGGCCCGGGGAACGACACCCTCACCCACTGCGGGCAGGACTGCTACGGCGGCGCCGGGAACGACTCCCTGACCGGCACGGACGAGGGGAACACCCTGCACGGCGACGACGGCAACGACGTCCTGCACGGCAGGGGCGGCGCCGACGTCCTCTACGGCGGCAAGGGCAACGACCGCCTGTACGGCGAGGCCGGTGACGACACGCTCTGGGGCAACAGCGGTGACGACGTCCTGTGGGGCGGCCCGGGTACGGACAAGCTCTCCGGGGGCCCCGGACGCAATGAGGTGCATCAGGACTGAGCGTGGAGCCGGGCCGGGTCGGTACGAAGCTGGGACTGAGCCCTGGCCTCGGGCCGACCCGGTCGCCATTCAGTCGCCGGTCCTTGCCGGCTTACCCGCCGTCCCCGGCAGGCCGCGACGGTGTTGTGGAGGCGGCGGATACGCGGGTGAGATGGAAGTAGAAATCCGCCGGAGCGCCCTTCTTGGCCACCACGCCCAGCAGCACATCGTCGGTGAGCCGACGGAAGTGGTCGATGACGGGCAACTGGTCATAGACCATCGCCGTGGACTGTTTACCGCGGTAGACGACCTCGTGCAGCGTCGCGAGGCCCATCTCCTCGTACGAGTACACGGCCCCGCTCTCGTCGCGGCACAACAGCGGCTCCACGTGATCGGCGTCGATGAACCGCTTGCCGTACCACCGCATCTTCGCCAGCAGCACGGCGTTCTCGCTGGTCCGCTCGAAGCCGCCGCCCTGCCAGGTGCCGGTGAGGACGCCGAGGTCGACCGGTTCGAGGCGGTCGAAGAGTTCCGCCAGTTTCGCGTTGGCGTACTCGCCGCCGGACGCGATGGTGTCCAGTATTTCCCGTATCTCTTGAGTTTCCTGTGTGCCCTGCAATGCGTGTGCCTCCTGCTCGGTACTCATGGACGGGGACCTCCCTCGGATCGGACGGACAGGATGCCCCATGCCGCCGCCGAGCTCCTGCCGCCCCGACCACCCGGGCATCCGAACCTCACCCCCCACCCCTCGTTGCATGAGCATGCGGAATGACGCATACTCTTCCTATGTCCAAGGTCCTCACCTCCCTCCCCGCCGGCGAGCGCGTCGGCATCGCCTTCTCCGGTGGTCTCGACACCTCCGTCGCGGTCGCGTGGATGCGCGACAAGGGTGCCGTCCCGTGCACCTACACCGCCGACATCGGCCAGTACGACGAGCCGGACATCGCCTCCGTGCCCGGCCGCGCGAAAACCTACGGTGCCGAGGTCGCGCGCCTGGTCGACTGCCGTGCCGCGCTGGTCGAGGAGGGCCTGGCCGCGCTCGCCTGCGGGGCGTTCCACATCCGCTCGGGCGGACGCGCGTACTTCAACACCACGCCGCTCGGCCGCGCCGTCACGGGCACGCTCCTCGTACGGGCGATGCTCGAGGACGACGTGCAGATCTGGGGCGACGGCTCGACCTTCAAGGGCAACGACATCGAGCGGTTCTACCGGTACGGGCTGCTCGCCAACCCGAACCTGCGGATCTACAAGCCCTGGCTGGACGCGGATTTCGTGACCGAGCTGGGCGGCCGCAAGGAGATGTCGGAGTGGCTGCTCGCCCACGACCTGCCCTACCGCGACAGTACGGAGAAGGCATACTCCACCGACGCCAACATCTGGGGCGCCACCCACGAGGCCAAGACACTGGAGCACCTGGACACCGGCGTGGAGACCGTGGAACCGATCATGGGCGTACGGTTCTGGGACCCCTCGGTCGAGATCCCGGCCGAGGACGTGACGATCGGCTTCGAACAGGGCCGCCCGGTGACGATCAACGGCAAGGAGTTCGCCACCGCCGTCGACCTGGTCATGGAGGCGAACGCCGTCGGCGGTCGGCACGGCATGGGCATGTCGGACCAGATCGAGAACCGGATCATCGAGGCGAAGAGCCGGGGCATCTACGAGGCGCCCGGCATGGCGCTGCTGCACGCGGCGTACGAGCGGCTGGTCAACGCGATCCACAACGAGGACACCCTCGCCCAGTACCACACCGAGGGACGGCGCCTCGGACGGCTGATGTACGAGGGCCGCTGGCTCGACCCGCAGGCACTGATGGTGCGCGAGTCGCTGCAGCGCTGGGTCGGCGCGGCCGTGACCGGCGAGGTGACGCTGCGCCTGCGGCGCGGTGAGGACTACTCGATCCTCGACACCACCGGCCCGGCGTTCAGCTACCACCCCGACAAGCTGTCCATGGAGCGTACCGAGGACTCGGCGTTCGGCCCGGTGGACCGGATCGGCCAGCTCACCATGCGCAACCTCGACATCGCCGACTCGCGCGCCAAGCTCGAACAGTACGCCGGCCTCGGACTGATCGGCGCCACGAGCCCCGCCATCGGCGCCGCCCAGGCCGCGGCGACCGGCCTGATCGGCAGCATGCCGGAGGGCGGCGCCGAGGCCATCGCCTCCCGGGGTGTGGTTTCGGGCGACGACGAGCTGCTGGACCGGGCCGCGATGGAGTCGGGGACGGACTGATTGGTGCGTGGTTGACGGCTGTGGGGCGGTGGCCATCGGCGGCCGGCTCCGGCATTCGGTCGATGGGGACTCGTACCACTGGGGGAGGGGCGCGTCGCTCGGCGAGGCGGCGGCGCCCCGGCCTCGTACGACCGGCAGCCTCATAAGGCCGACAGCCTCGTAAAACCGGCGGTGCACGCGGCGCCCGGCCCGAAACCGGGCCGGGCGCCGTGCCGTCGACCCGACCGGTACGCGCGTCTCAGCCCCGGCCGTAGGCCCGGTCCACCGCGGCGGTCACCTCCTCGGCGGGCGTTCGTACCGCGCACCGGCCGCCGAGTTCGACCAGGCCGTCACCGGCGGGGGAGGTGTGTATGACCGAGCCCCGCCCGTGCAGGACCCGCAGCGGGCGCCCGTGCTGCAGGGTGAGCAGCATCGACGCGCTGCCGCAGGCTTCGTCCTCGCCCTTTCCGATCCGCGGGGCCCACAGCCGCGCGCGGACCTCACCGGCGGCCTCGTCCGTCCAGGCCCAGACCTGAGTGAAATCCTCCCCGTCCGGCAGCCCGGTCAGCGCGTCGATCTCCGCGGCGGACGCCATCTGCAGATGGCGCCACGGCTTGGACCAGGTGGCGGGCGCGGTCAGCCGGCAGATTCCCTCCGCGTCGCGCCGGCAGGCGACCGGTCCGGCCTCCGGGACGATCTCCTCGACGGTGTGCCCCAGGTGGTGGAGGACTTCGAGCGTGCCGAGTACGGGGTGGCCGCCGAACCGGATCGGCAGGCCGTACGAGCCGTGGATGGCGATCGACGTACGCCGCGCGGGCGGGGAGCGGACGAAGGCGACCGCGGGGATACCGAGCCGGTCGGCCAGCTCCTGCCGCCGGTCCTGGGGGAGACCGCCGCCGTCCGGCTCGATCACCACGAGTACGGGATTCCCGAACTCCCCGTTGTCGTCGACGAAAGCGTGGGCAAGCAGGCAGTCCACCATGGCCGGCTCCTTGTGCGTCGGTGAGGTCGTGCAGTTCTGTTGATGAGATCGCGCGCGTCCCGGGTGATCATGCCGTATCGCCGGTTCGGCAGCGCGGGCTTCGGGAGGGGGCGGAATGGTGACGCTGGTGTTATCGGTGCTGGCTGTTGCGGCGGTGGCCGTGGTGGTCGTGGGGCTGGTGCGTGCGGGGCAGCGTGAGGCGCGTGCCGAGCGGATACGACGGCAGGAGGAGGAACGCCGGGAGGCACGCCGGTCGTTGGAGGCGGTGTGGAAGATGAACGGCCGGCAGTTCGAGGAGCACGTCGCGGAGCTGTGCCGCAGGGACGGCTGCACGCAGGTGCGGCAGGTCGGCGGCGCCGGTGACCTGGGTGCGGATGTCATCGGCTACCTGCCCGACGGCCGAAAACTCGTCATCCAGTGCAAGCGTTACGCCAAGCACCGCTCGGTCGGCAGCCGCGACTTGCAGACTTTCAATGGTACCGCCCGCGACGAACACGGAGCCGATATCCCCGTCTTCGTCGCCTCCTGCGTCTTCACTCAACAAGCGCGCGCCTTCGCTGCCAGGCGCCAACTGGTGCTCATCGACGTCAATCTGCTCGGTTTTTGGAACGGCGGCACGCCCCTGACCGCCTTCTTGAACCTCGACATCGGACGGTCGGGGAACCACCGCAAGATCGCTCCCGACGACTGAACTGCGTCCGGGAGGGCGGCCGCCCCTGTCCGGCCCCCCGGTCGGTACGAGCGAACGCGCTCAGCCCGTCATGTCGTACTCATCGACGTCCAGGACGGCCCCGGTGACGGCGAGGAACTCCAGCACCTTCCGGTCCAACGACCACCCGAGGAGGTTGGGCTTCTCCGTACCTGATTGCTCGTCATCGCCGTTGTCGCCGTCATCGCCGGGCTCATGGGCATCCCTGAAATAGCGCACCACCTCCAACACCGCGGTGCCCTCCGCCCCGGGCTCGTCAGCCAGCTGTTTCACGAGCCCGGCAATGCGATCCGTATGTGGTCGAAGCCGGTCCAGAACATGGGCGATCTGCTCATCGACCCTCAAGCCCGGCTCCCGGCACACGATCTTCCATCTGTGGCACACAGGTATGGCAGGTTGGCTGCTGCGGCTGCCGCGAACCGAGGTCTCGTCGGGCTGGACGCCCAGGAGCACCGTCATCTCCCGCGCGGTCATGCGCTCACTGGACAGAGCGAAGTAAACGTACTGTTCAAGAAGCATTTTCGGGAGCCTACCTTTGTACGACTCCGGCCTGAAGGAATTCCGATAGGAGTTCTACAGGAGCGGCTGACGGGCTTCCGGGGCGGAGGTATCTTCACCGCTTTGGCGAATCCGGTAGTGCGGCTCTCCAGAATTGAGGCATGGTCGTCTCGGCGCCTTGTGCGCGAGGGTCTGGCGCACGGGCGCGTTCGGGCGTGGTCGGAACGGCGGGAAGGTTGCCCATGGGCGAGCGGGAGACGTGGACGACGGAGGAGTTCGGGACCTCGCACGAAGGCGCGGTCGGTGTGCTCCTGGCCGACGGGACCGTACCGGGCCCGGTCTACTTCGACAGCGGTTCCGGTGCGGGCGGGCCGAGCGTTTCGCAATGGAATGTCTATGACGGCCGCTTCACGCGCGTCCCACGGGCGGCCGCGCTGCGCGCGGTGTGTTCCTGCGGCTGGACCGGTGAAGAACACGCGCTGGACTGGGACGAGATCGGCGAACAGAAGCTGGCCGAGGCGGGCGCGGGCGCGGCGGACGCCTGCATGGAGGACTGGGACGGCCACACCGAAGAGGTGGAATGGTCGGCCATCCTGCTTCCGGAGACGGTCACCACTTTGCTGACCCAACTGGGGGAGGAGATCGAGCAGCTGGCGAAAACCTCGCCGCTGGCGGCTCTGCGGGCAGCGCGCCTGTTGGAGGTGACCGCCGTACAGGCCGGGTACTGGCCGGCCCACGATGCCAGGCGGGACACGAGCCCCGAGCAGGCCGCCGCGGCACTGGGGCTGAATAAGGACGAGGCCCGGAGGCTGATGGCCCGCTTCGGCCGCTGGAGCCCGTATCGCTGAGCCATTGCTTGTGGTGTCGGTGGTGGAGGTGCGGGGCTGAGCTGAGCGGGTTGCGGTCCCTGGGGGCCTAGCGAAGAGGTACCTCCCTATACGGGCTCCACCGGGCGCACCCATGCCGCCCGCCCGCGCCCCGTGCCCGCTTGGTCCTCGCCCACCCGAACTAGCCGTCGGCCCCGTAGCCCCGAAGCAGCCCGCCCAAGATGTCCGTCAGCCGGGGGGCCACGTCGACGACGGCGTGGGCGAGGTGCGGGTCCGACTCGTACAGGCGGCGGAGTTCGGTGCCCGGGGCGGCCATTTGCCACAGTGCTCCGGCCATCGACGTAGCCGTGGCGACGACGTTGCCGGCCTGGGCGGGGCTCAGCGCGACCACTCGGCGCAGTGCGTCGCCCGCGGCCGTGACCTCGGCGATCGCGGTCAGTTTGAAGGCCCGTACGCTCTCCAGCGAGACGTTGCGCTCCAGGTTCATCGGCGTGTGCGCGAGCAGGTCGCAGAACAGGGGCCGCGCCACCAGCGACTCGGCCAGCAGGGCGGCGACCGCGTGCGGGCGCGACTCGTGGCCCACGCTGTTCATGGCATTCGCGGTGCTTGCGTCATTCGCGGCGTCGGCGGCGCTCGCCGCGTCCTCGCCGTCCGCGCCGGGCGTCGCGTCGGCGAGCTGCGTGCGTACCGCCTGCGACCACTCCACCCACCCGGCGGCAGCCAGGCGCAGGAAGATCTCTTCGCGGGTCTCGAAGTAGCGCAGCATCGCCGACTTGTGCATGCCGACCTCGGCGGCGATGTCGGTCAAGGTCACCGATCGGATGCCGTTCGCGGTGGCCAGACGGGTTGCCGCGGCGAGGATCGTGGCCTCGCGGGCGCGTTTGGCCTCGGGGCTGCGGGCTCTCGTGGACTGACTGCGGCTGGCCATACGGGCATCCTAACGCAACCAGGTTGCACTATTAACGCAACCGTGTTTTGCTATCGCCATGGCAACCCAGACGTGGTTCATCACCGGTTCGTCCCGCGGCTTCGGCCGCTCCCTCGCAGTCGCCGCCCTGGAGGCAGGCGACCAGGTTGTCGCCACCGCTCGCAAACCGGAGCAACTCGCCGACCTGGTCGAGCGGTTCGGCGACAAGGTCCTCCCGGTCGCGCTCGACGTGACCGACGCCGCGGCGGCCGCGGCCGCGCTCGACGCCGCCCATAACCGCTTCGGCCGCATCGATGTGATCGTCAACAACGCCGGCTACGCGAACGTCGCCCCGGTCGAAACGGCCCCGGAGGACGACTTCCGCCGCCAGTTCGAGACAAACTTCTGGGGCGTGTACAACGTCTCCAAGGCGGCGCTGCCCCTGCTGAAGGCGCAGGGTGGCGGCATCGTCGTCCAGTTCTCCTCCATCGGCGGCCGGGTGGGCGGCAGCGCCGGCCTGGGCTCCTATCAGGCGGCCAAGTTCGCGATCGACGGCCTCACCCGCGTACTCACCACCGAGACCGCGCCGTTCGGCATCCGTTACCTGGTCGTCGAGCCCAGCGGTTTCGCCACCGACTGGGCCGGTGCGTCCATGGACATCCAGGACGTCCCGCCGGAGTACGAGGCGACTGTCGGCGCCTTCACGGACCGGGCCCGCGGCAGCCGGACCGCCGGCGACCCGGACCGCGCGGCTGAAATCCTCGTACGCGTGGTCAAGCGTGACCACCTCCCCACCCACCTGCTCCTTGGCGAGACCGCGGCCAGGATGGCGCTCGACCACTCGCGGCAGCAGATCGCCGAGGCCGAAGCCTGGCAGGCCGTCTCCGTCTCCGCCGATTTCGGCGCGGAGTACCCCGTCGGGCTGCCGGAGGGCGTTGCGTAGGCCGGCCGTCTCTCTCGTGGCTGGGAGAGGGCGCGCTGCCTGGAGGTGGGTGAGAACAAGCCAACTCCTTTCGGTGTATGGCCGGGGCCCTCGCCGCATGCAACGCTTGAACGATAAATCAATGCGTCTCCGGTGAGCCGGCCGCCGACGTGTGGCCGCGCGTCGGAAGGACCTCACATGAGCATTGCCCTCGTGCGGAACCCGGGGGACGGGCCGGATTTCCGCTACTACAAGAGCGTGATCGAGCAGGTCGTGACCAGTGCCGAGACGCACGGAGCGGTCACCGTCATGCGTCTCACCGTGGGGCGCGGGGACGCACCGCCCCTGCACACCCACAGCCGGGAGGACGAGAGCTGGGTGGTCCTGGCCGGCCGCGTCCGGTTCTGGGTCGGCTCGGCCTCACTCGCCGAGTGCGAGGTACGCGACGCCGAGCCGGGCGCCTACGTCTACGGGCCCAGGCTGGTCCCTCACACGTTCCAGGCCGTCACGCCGACGGCAGAGGTTCTCGTCATCAACAACCCCGGCGCCATTGAGGGCTACTTCCATTCGATCGGCCCCGCCGACGCGCGCAGCGACGCGGAGCACGTCGGCATTCTGGAGCAGTACGGAGTGGTGCTCCACGACGCTCCGCCACCTCCCGCGTAGACGAAGCGGGCTTAGGGGAAACGGGCGTAAGGCGCACGTCGCAGGGCTCGTGACGGGCCGGGTGGGGATCAATGCGGCCGCGTCATGTCTGAGGCGGGAAGCCCGGTGTACTTCCTCGGGGAAGTCGTGCCGGGTTTCCTGCCGCAGAATTCCGCCTCCATGACGTCCTGGTAATTCTGTGCCGTCTGCTGAGTCAGCCAGTCGCCATTGATGTTGAAGGCGAGCACATGCCGGCTGCCCACGGTGCCGGAAACGTGCGTGAGGGAACCGTGCAGACTCCCGTCGTGGCCCCAGACCGTGATCCCACAGGACAGGTCGCGGCCCATGAGGCCGAGTCCGTACCGGTTGAAGAGGGCCCCTTCCGGCACGTGTGCCGACTGCAGCATGGCGCGCATCTGCGTCGGCGGCAGCAGGTCTCCGTGCAGCAGCGCGGTCAGGAAGTGCTTGAGGTCCCCGGTGGTGGATACCAGGTCTGCGGAGCCGGCCCACATGGTGGTGTTGTATTCCGTCGCGTCGTGAACTTCGGCGTGCGGAGCCTGCACGTAGAGCTTCGAGTACGCGATGGGGTGTGGGGCAGGCAGGCTGGGGTCGGTGCCGGGGAAATACGTCTCGCCCAATCGTAGCGGGCGCAGGATGCGGCGCTCGATCTCGTCACGGTAGGAGTGCCCGGTCACCTTGTCGACGATCATTCCGGCGACTAGGTAATTGGTGTTGGAATACGCCCAACCGCTGCCCGGTTCGAACAGTGGCCGGTGCCGTAGCACGGCCTTCAGCACATCTTCGGGAGCGAAGGTGTCATAACGGTGATCGAGGAAACCCGCGCCCGCGTAAAGCTTCCTCAGCTCGGGGTCCTCGGCGAAATTGAACAGTCCGCTGGTCTGCTGAAGTAATTGACGTACGGAAATGCGACGGCCGTCGTTGCCGTTGCCGCGAATCACGCCCGGCAGCCACCGCTCCACGCTGTCGTCGAGGCGGAGCGCGCCCTCGGCCTCCAGTTGCAGCATGACGGTGGCGAGGAACGTCTTGGTGACGCTGGCGGCCCGGAAGTGGTCGGCGGCTACGCGCTCGCGGCCGGTGTCGAGGTCGGCGACCCCGGCCGTACCGCTCCAGGTTCCGTTCTGATCCCGGGCGAGAGCAGCCACGCCGGGCAGACCGGCCTTCGTCACCAGCCGGTCCAGGGCCTCCTGCGTCAACTGGTGCCGGACGGGCGGGTGGTGGCCGACTCCTGTGGCGTGCGCTGGTCCCGCCAGGGCGGTTACGCCAAGGGCGAGGGACGCCGCCATAGCTGCGTACGCACGCAAACGGGCGCGGACGCGACGTGCGCCGGATCGGACGGTGCGGCTGTGCATACGCAATCCCCAACTGCGCGCGATACTCGGCGAAAGCGTCGCCCCTCCCGCCGCGCGGGCCGCGTGCGACTCGGTGAGCAACAGTCGGCCGAGCATAATCGCCGCCTGGGGAAGTGTCTTGTGCGGCGGACCGTTTCCTGGCCGCACCCCCAGCTGGCAGACTCTTCGATCATGGCGAACAGCGGACTATGGGTCGGCGTCCTCACGGCATTGACCGCCCTCGGAGCCAGCTACATCACCGCGCGGGCCACCTCGCGCGCGGCGCTGGCCCAAGCACGGACGACGACGATGGCAGAGGCCCTTCGCGAGCAGCGCGACCGACGGCGGTCCACGTACCGGGAAATGATGCGCTGCGCACACGCCTTCTCCGAGGTCACCTGGCAGATCGACGAGGTCGACGCGGCGCGTGACCGTGGAAGCAAGGACCGGCTCCTGACCGAGATGTACGAACGCATCGGCCCGGCCATCGGGAACATGAACAAGGCGACCCACGAGGTCCGGCTCGACGGCCCGGCCGAGGTTTCCGCAGCGGCGGAGCAGGTACGGCAGAGGGCGCGACGCGTACAGCCGCTGCTCAAAGCACTCATCGGTGCGGAGAATCCCGAGCCGAGAAACGCATACGACGCCGCGTATCTGGAATTCCGTGATGCCTATGTCGCGTTCATCGGTCAGGCGAGACAGGCGCTGGAGGTCAAGGACGAAGGGTAGTGGAATGGGGAATGCGGAGTGGCCGGTCGCCGTAATGGGGCACCTCACCGCCGTGCCCGGCGTCAGCCTTGCCGTCGGAAGTCCAGCATGCAGAAGACTTTGTCATAGCGGTGCTCGCCGACGGCGACGAAGTCGGGCAGCCTGCCGTATTCGGTGAAACCCAATGACCGGTAGAGATGCAGGGCGCTGTCGTTGTCGCCGCGGGCGTCCAGGGTGAGGACCTCGATACCCGCCCGCCGGGCGTCACAGATCAAGGCAGCGGTCAGCGCGCGGCCGACGCCACGTCCATGCGCGGAGGCGGCCACCGCGATCTTCTCCAGATCGGCGTGCGGCCGGTGGGTCGGGCGGGCGTAGCGCATCCAGTAACCCAGCCCGACGAGCCGACGGTCGACATAAGCGGCGCGTAGTGCCCCGTCTCCGTCCTGCACCGCACGAAAGACATCGCGGAAGAGATCCTGCACCTCGCGGCGTGAAGGCGGTTCGACCCAGCCGAGCGCAGCGCCTCCGCGAACCAGGTCCGCCAGAATTCGATGGGCCGACTCCGCGAACCGCTCTGCAAGGCCGGGATCGGACGTCAGCTCCATCGCGTCCAAAATGACCGGCCCACTGGCCCTCTCGCTGGTATCCATGATCGTGAGCCTACCCAGTCACCCCTGCTCCGGCCGAGCACCAATACTGACCAACTACGGCAAACTACTGCTGCCTACGGAAAGTTCGCTTGGTGATAGCCGCGCCTCGATAGTCTGCGCGGCATGGTCGACTCATACGCAAATTCCGACGATGCCGCAGTCGCGATAGCCGGGGCGCGGGCCGGCGCGGACGTGGTCCGCGCCATGTACGGCCGGCGGCTCAGCCGTATCGACAAGGGCGCGGGGGACTTTGCCACCACCGCAGATGTGGAGGCCGAGAAGGCCATTCTCGGTGTCATCCGTGCCGCACGGCCCGATGACGCGATCCTCGGGGAGGAAGGCGGGCAGCAGGGTGCTGCCGAGGCTGTGCGTCAGTGGTTGGTGGATCCGCTGTGTGGCACGTTGAATTACGCCGTCGGCAACATGCTGGTGGCCGTCAACGTGGCGCTGCGTGATGGGGCGGCGGCGGTGGCCGATCCGTTCAGTGGCGAGGTCTTCTTCACCGACGGGAAGGCCGCCTGGGTGCGGCATGACGGGGCCGACGACGCACTGCTTACGCCCACGCCCGCTTCCCGACTGGTGGATGTCAACCTGGATCCGCCTTTTCCGAGCGCGCCCGAATTCCGGGCCGTGGATCTGCTGGCCCACCCCGGGTTCATCGACTATTTCCGGCCGCGCGTCGTCTCCACGACGCTGGCGCTGGCCTGGGTCGCTGCCGGCAAGCGTGCCGCGTACGTCACCGACGGCGGCAATCTCTCCGAGAGCGTGCATTTCGCGGCCGGGATCGCCGTGTGCCGGGCTGCCGGCTGCGTTGTCACCGGGATCGACGGTGCCCCGATCGGTGAGGCGGGCCGTGGGCTTGTCGCCGCGGCCGACGACGAGACCCATGGGCTGTTGATGTCGATGATGCGCAGATGCAGATGAGGCTGGAGCTGATGGCTGGTGTGGCGCCGGGGTAATTCCGTTGTGGTCCCGGCGATACGTACATAAGGTCACCCTCATGTCTTTGCGTCCTCGAATGCGTCAAGCCCTACGGGAAGCCATGAGCGCCCGTGACAAGACCGCGGTGAGTGCCCTGCGCTCAACGCTTGCCGCACTGGACAACGCCGAGGCGGTACCTGCGGATGCCTCCGAGACACGCGGCCTGGCCATTGAGCAGTTGCCGGTCGGGGCCGGTGCCACCGAAGTGGCGCGACGAGAGCTCAGTGAAAGCCATGTCGTTGACATCGTGCGGTCGGAGGCCGATGAACGACTCGCGGTGGCAGCGCAATTGACGGCTCCCGCACATGCCGCTCGGGCGGCGCGGCTGCGCGAGGAGGCCGCCGTACTGCATCGGCTCCTCGACGAAGCCGACGCCGCTTAGCACTGCCGCTTCGTATTTCAGCCCGGCGAATCCCAGTGAGGGGGAGCCGGGTCACGGTCAGCCGATGGGGTTGACGAACGTGGTGGGGTGGGTGGCGCCGTCCTGGTGAATGAGGGGTCCCCAGGGCCATTTCAGGGTGAGCGCGGTGGTCTCGTTGGGCGGGGTGACGGCGACCGTTTGGGGTTTCCAGGAGCCTTCTTCGTTGTTCTTGGCCATGCCGAGGTTGAGGGTGAAGTCGGTGCTGTCGCCGGGGCCCAGGGTGATCGAGCCGTGCTTGGCGGAGGAGCGGGCGAGCGACCAGCTGGGGCCGCCGGCGTCCGGCCGGAGGTCCACACCGGGAAAGCCGCCGATCTTGCAGGTGTGGCTGCTCTTGTTGGTCAGCACGATGCTGGTGGTCGTCCCGCCGCTCGCGTTCGGGTCGGGGACCGCGTCCTCGCCGGTGGCGAAGGCCGCCTTGAGGTCCGAGGTGTGGCAGCGCTGACCGCCGGGACCACCGGCCCCGGCGCGCGCTCCGGCCGTCGGCTCGCCCGCGGACCCGGCCTTGGCCTCGACCTCATCGCTGAAGTCCTGCCCTGCGGTGGGGGAGGCCGCGCCCCCGGGGTCCGCGTCGGCCACCCCCGTATCCGGCCGGTCCGCAGCCCTCGTACCGGCAGCGTCCGACCCGGAGCAGGCGGTCAGAGCCAGACCCGCGACCGCGGCCGCGATACGGAACGTACGGCGAAGGGCCGTACGGGCGGTGGCGCTGGAGCTCATTTCGGATCCCCCAGGACAGTTGGTGTCGCTGTCTGCTCGATATGTCGTTCACTTTGTCCGGGCCCGCCAGCACGAGGACGCCGCTCCGCCAACGCCCGGCTGACACCCGTACAGCCCCCCGAGGGCATGCGCCGACGGGCCGGGACTGTAGAAGCCGTCACCGCGCGAGACCGTCGGTGCGCTGTCGCGCGTGCTGGAACGCGGCCCGGATTTCGGAGACCAGCAGGTCAGGCTGTTCCAGGCCGGGGAAGTGGCCGCCGCGGTCCATCTCGTGCCACGAGCGGAGGTCGCGGTAGCGGCGCTCGGCCCAGCGCCGGGCGGTCGGCCACGGCTCGGCGGGGAACAGTGAGCAGGCGGTGGGTGTCGTCACCGGCTGCGCGTTCTCCTCTTCGGCGCTGCGGGGCACCCAGCGCATGGTCTCCCAGTACCAGCGGGCGCTGGAGGCGCCGGTCCCGGTCAGCCAGTACAGGGCGATGTTCTCGACTTGTCGTGTCAGGCTCACCCCGCCACCTGCCTCCGGCCGGGTGTCGGCGTAGGCGGCGAACTTCTCGCCGAGCCACGCCGCCAGGCCGGCGGGGGAGTCGAGCAGGGAGTAGCCGAGCGTCTGCGGACGCGTAGCCATGATCATCCCGAAGCCGTAGCCGTCCGCGAGGTGGGTGTCGCGCCGCTCCAGCATGCGCTGCTCCGCCGGGGTCGGCGTGTCGCGGTCCTCCGGCAGGGGAGAGGCGAGCGGCATCGTCAGGTGCAGTCCGGCGACGCGCTCGGGCACCTGGCGCGCCAGTTCGGTGCTGACGTACGCGCCCCAGTCCCCACCATGCGCGCCGAACCGCTCGTAGCCCAGCGCGGTCATCAACTCGGCCCACGCCCGTGCCGTACGGGCGGGCTGCCAGCCGCGCTCGCGCGGACGCTCGCTGAACCCGAATCCCGGCAGCGCCGGTACGACCACATGGAAGGCGTCGGCGGCCGAACCGCCGTAACCGACGGGATCGGTGAGCGGCCCGAGGACGCTCTCGAATTCGAGTACGGAGCCCGGCCAGCCGTGGGTCAGCACCAAGGGGAGCGCCGTGGGCTCGGGCGAGCGTACGTGCCAGAACGCGATGCCCAGGCCGTCGAGGCGGGCGCGGTAATGAGGAATGGCGTTCCAGCGGGCTTCCGTGGCCCGCCAGTCGTGCCGGCGCCAGGTGTCCAGCAATGTCCTCAGCCGGTCGAGTTCGAGGCCCTGTGTCGCGTCGGGAACCGTTTCGGGCTCGGGGAGCCGGACCTCGTCGAGACGGGATCGAAGGAGCGCCAGTTCGCGGTCGGGGATGCGGATGGGGTAGGGCTCGATTCGTTCGTCCGGCTCGGCCTGTCCGATCTGCTTGCCCTGCACGTTTGCGGGTGGTGTCGCCGTGTTTTCAGACATGAGCGAAACCCTAGGTACGGGTTACTGCCCGGGCCCATGGCTGGAATTGCCGCGAAGAGGTCAGGAATTGCGGTACGCGGAGGGGCGAGTTCCGGTATGGCGCGCGAACGCCGTCGAGAAGGTGCCGGGGTCGGCGAATCCGCAGAGCGGCGCGATCCGGGCGACCGTGAGGTCGGTGTCCCGCAGCAGGCGTTTCGCCTCTTCGATGCGCAGGTGAATGAGGTATCGGTGGGGCGTTTCTCCCGTGGCCCGGCGGAATACGCGTACGAAATGGAAGACGCTCAGATGCACCTCGTCCGCGATGTCGGCCAGCGTGAGCGGTTCGGCCAGCCGGTCACGCATCAGCGCGATCGCCGTGCGGACGCGTGCATCCTCCCGCGCGGGCACCTGCCGGCCCGGCGCCCGGGAATGACGGGTGAGCAGGTGTACGGCGAGGAAGGCGGCCGAGGCTTCGGCGTACAGGTCCCCGGTCTCCTCCGCCGATCCGACGGCGCGAACCGCCTCCACCAGGAGCGGGTCCCCGGCGGCCACGGAGGCCGCCATGGCTTCGTAGTCCACCGTACGGCTGCCCAATTGCTCCACTGCCCGTTCGACGGTGCCGCGCGGGATGTGCACCTGCACGCTGCGCAACGGCCCGTCCCCGCGATAGCGGCGGAGGGCCGCCCGGTCGGGAACCCCCAGTTCGAGCCGGCCCGGCGCCCATACGTGGCGGTGCCACCGACCCCCGGCCCGCGTCTCCATCTCGGCCCGGCCCCCCACGGGCAGCACCAGGTGGAGGTCCGCCGCGGCCGGCAACTCCATGTCCTCGACCACCGGGACGTGGTGGAACCGCTGGACGAGCAACGACTGCCAGCCGGCGTCCTCCCAGCTGCAATGCGTCCGCCGGACGTACGCGTCCATGTCGAATCCGGCGTAGGGCTGGAGATCGAAATGAGCGGAATCGAACACCATGGGCCGAGAGTAATGGAGGGGCGGAGCTCCTGAACGGGCGGAGGGGGCGGGGCGGGGGATCGGTGCGCTCGCCGTCCGCGGTACGAGGCGAGGTTGCTGGAGCCGTACGGGAACCAACCCGAGCGCAGCTCATCGCTCTGCGCGTACAGCCCCCGCCCCCTCACTCCCCAAGCCGCCACCAGGCGCCCCCATACGCCGGGTCGTCGCCCACAGAAGCAGGGCGGCGAGGCTGAACGAGGCCCCGAGGACCGTCACGGCCGGCCAGCCCGCTGTCGCGTAGGCGAGGGAGGAGCCGAGGGCGCCGAGGCTGCTGCCCGCCGAGTAGAAGACCATGTAGCCGCCGATGATCCTGCTGCCCGCGTCGGGCCGGACAGCGTGGATCAAGGTCTGGTTGGTGACGTGGACGGCCTGCACGGCGAAGTCCAGCAGGACGGCGCCGATCGCCAGCGCCCACAGTGATTGCCCGGTCAGAGCGATCGGGAGCCAGGACAGCGCCAGCACGGCGAGTCCGACGCCGGTCGTCCGCTGGGCGAGCCCCCGGTCGTTCCAGCGCCCGGCCACTCCGGCAGCGACGGCCCCGGCCGCCCCGGCGAGCCCGAACGCGCCGATCGCGGTGTGCGACAGCGACCACGGCGGATTGCTCAGGGGCTGCGCCATGCCGCTCCACAGCGTGCTGAAGGCCGCGAACACCAGCAGGGCAAGCGCGCCCCGGATCCGTAGCAGCGGATGGCGGGCGAACAGGGTGACCGTCGAGGCCACCAGCCGCCCGTACGACGCCTTGGGCGCCTTGGCGGACGGCGCGCCCGGGGGCAGACCGTGACGTACCCGAACTCGGGGCAGGGCACGACGTACCAGCAAGGTCAGTACGGCGATGATGCCCGCGGCCGCCAGGTAGACCGCCCGCCAGCCGGCGAGGTCGGCGAGGGCGCCGGCGGCGGCGCGGGCCAGCAAGATCCCGGTGACGATGCCGCCGGTGACCGTACCGACGGCTCGGCCGCGGCGGGCGGGCGGGGTCAGGGCCGCAGCCGCCGCGACCATCGTCTGGGCGACCACGGCGAGCAGACCGACCACGGCGAGCGCGCCGAGCAGCGCCGCCACGCCCGGCGCCAGCCCGGCGGCCAGTAGCGCGAGTGCCAGCAGCCCGAGCTGACCGGTGATCAGTCGCCGGTGGTCGAGCAGGTCGCCGAGCGGTACGAGCGTCAACAGGCCGATGGCGTATCCGAGCTGCGTCACGGTGACGATCGCGCCGAGCAGCCCGGAGCCGAGCGCGAACCGCTCGCCGAGGGTCACCAGCAGGGGCTGGGCGAAGTAGACGGTGGCGACGGAGCTGCCGCAGGCGAGGGCGAGCAGGGGTACGAGCCGGGTGGGCGGAGGCGCGTCCGACGGTAATGCCGTGGCCTGGGCCTCGGAACTGCCAGCCGTGCTAAGCCCATTGCCATCGGTTCCGCTGGGGCCGCTGCCCGCGCCGGAGCACTGGATCGCCATATCGACACACCTCTCGCTCGTACCGTTCGTTCCGTCCACGCGCACGGTTGCAACTTGCTACCGGCGTGACAGTAGCCGTGCGGGGTAGCATGTTGCAACCAGTCTTGGAGGTCCGCGAAGTTGATCCCCGAAGAGGGCCGGGGAAGGGCCGGGACATTGGAAGAGAGAATGGGAAGAGGGAGGAGCCGCGCATGGTCGCCCGCACGCGTTTCGACACCGATCCGTGCCCTGTCGCCCGGTCGGTGAACGCCATTGGCGATTGGTGGTCGCTATTGATCGTGCGGGACGCCTTCGACGGCAGCCGCCGCTTCGGCGAGTTCCAGCGCAGCCTCGGCATCGCCAAGAACATCCTGGCGGCACGGCTGCGCGCGCTGGAGAAGGCCGGGGTGCTGCGCGGCGTACCCGCACCGGACGGCGGGTCCCATCGCGAGTACGTCCTCACCGACAAGGGCCGCGCCTTGTTCCCGGTGATCGTCGCCCTGCGCCAGTGGGGCGAGGACCAGTGCTTCACTCCCGACGAGGACCACTCCCGCCTCCTGGACAGCCGGACCAACAGCCCGCTGCGCCGTCTACAGATCCGGGCGGCGGACGGACGGCTCGTAGAGCCGGAGGACACGGTCGTGGAGAAGGTGCGGGAGCCGGAGAGCGCTGAGTAGCAGACCTCGACGGGGCCCGGAGCCGGGAGGCGAGCCTGAGCGCCCGAGCTGCGCTGCGAAGCGGTCCGCTGGGTGGGTGACGGGCCGTTTCCGGGCGTCGTCCATCGCCTTGGCGTACTGGCTGTTCTCCGCCGGGGTCCCCTCCACCAGCGCGGCGACCGTGGGCACTCTCAGCCTTGCCGAACCTCTCGCGGCATCCATCCTCGGCGTCTTCGTCCTGCACGAGCACCTCACTCCCAACGCCCTCCTCGGCAGCTTGCTGCTCATGGGCGGACTGGCCGCGGCCTGCCTATCCGTCGCCCGCACGCGGTCCGCGGCGGAACCCAGGGACCCTCAACTGGCACTGGCCTTGGAGGCCATCAGTACGGCCAGTACGGCTGGTGCAGCCGGCGCAGCGGACGGTACGGGACATATCGGTGAGGCCGATCATGGTCAGCTGACGAGCTGATCCACTCCGTAACCGGTGGGGCCTGCTGATCGATCAGCTGGGCAGCTCATACGGCGTACGGCAAGCGCCTGGCCCGCATCGGCGGCCACCCGCCACCCGCCGCAACGCAGCCGCCCGTAGCGTTCAACAGATACGGTCAGCCATCTCTCGTATCGCCACAAGAGCACCGCGAGTAGCCCTTCGTACCGACAGTTGGCCCGTTTGCTTCTATCACATGGCAGCATGCAGTTGGTGAGATCGGCTGTCCGCTTCAGGACACCGACATAAAGGAGTACCTTCCTTGACCACTCACCTTCACCATGTCGCCGGCCCGCGGAGGGTACTGGCACTGTTGACGGCCCTGTGCGGGATCATCGGTGTCACCGCGCTCGGTACCACCCCGGCGGCAGCAGCCGACCAGCGCCACGCGATCTACGCCATCGCGCACCGGGTCGACACCCTGGATGGCGTGGACGCCGCGCTCAACCACGGCGCCAACGGCATCGAGATCGACGTCTGTGCCTGGTGGAACCCGAACGAATGGCGCGCCTATCACGACTGCTCCTCGGCCGGTGAGAACCGGCGGGGCCCCAGCTTCGACAGCATGATCGACCGCATCCTCGCCAACGCCAACGCGGGGCGCCGGCTGTCGCTGGTCTGGCTCGACATCAAGGACCCGAACTACTGCGGAGAAGCGCCGAACCGTACGTGCAGCGTCGCCGGACTGCGCGACAAGGCGCAGCGGCTGACGGCCGCCGGGATCCAGGTCCTCTACGGCTTCTTCGAGTACCACGGCGGCAACACGCCCGACGTCGGCGGCCGGGGCTGGCAGAGCCTGGCGGGCAAGCTCGGCAAGCTGGAGGGCATCACCACGACCGGTTCCCGCGACGCGGTGCGCAGCGCCTACGACCGGTTCGGTTCCGGGTTCCCGAACGGCCGCCGGGTGATGGACTACGGGGACAACAAGATCTCCAACGGGTTCGGCAACTGCACGGAAGCCAGCTGGAACACGTGCGCGGAACTGAAGAAGGGCGCCGCGGACCGTGCCGCCGGCCAGCTCGCGGCCACGCTGTCCTGGACGACCACCTACAACGATCCGTGGTACGTCGACAAGCTGCTGGGCGACGCGCGTGTGGACGGCATCATCGCGGGTTACGCCAACTCCACCGGAGAGCGCGAGTACGACAACAGCTGGCAGTGCGCCAACGCCATCAACGCCATCCGCGACTGGGTGAACCGTCACGGCACCACCCATCGCATGGCCAACAGCGGTGACCGTCTGTTCAAGTAGTGAATAGGGGCGGGCCGGGGGCGTACCACCTCCGCGCCCTCTCAAGCCGTCGGCCGGGGGACCGGCCGACGGCTTTTCCTTGCGACGGCCTGGCTCGGCGCGACCCTCCGGGCCGGCCTGGCCGTCGGACCGGCCTGGCCTCCCGGCCGGACAGGTCAGCCAGTCAGCCGCGTACGTTCACATCGATGCAGGCGTAGAACGCGTTGTCGGTGTCGGCGATGTTCCAGACCGCCAGAACCTTCTGCCTGCCCCGGACGGAGCCGAAGTTCACGCGGTGCTTGACGAACTGGGGTGGCTGCGCGCCGCCCTGGTCGAACTCGGCCACCTTCTGGTTGCCGACGAAGTACTGCCAGGTACTCGTGCTGTGCTGCGCGGTCAGCTGCCAGGTGAACGTCTCCGATGCGTTGACGTCATGCACCTGCCAGCCCTTCCTGTCGTCATCGAGGTCGGCGAACTGCGCGTTGCCGCCGCTGCAGTTCTTCAGACCCTTGGGCCCCTCGACGGCATCCGGTTCCCACTTGATGGGGCCGCATGCGACGGTTCCCGCGAAGCACTGGTCCTGTCGGCTGGCGGGCGAGGTGACCCAGCCGTGGGCGTCGGCCGTGTCGGCCGGCAGGCTCACGGCGATGAGCGGCGCGACGCCCACGGCGATGACGGTGGTCAGCTTCCTCTTCGGGTGCATGCCAACTCCTCCCGGTGGGCCGCCGCGTAGGGATGGAGCCGGTTGCCACAAGCGCCGGGTGCGGTCGGCGGCGGCCGTTGTCGAGTCGCGGTGCGGGGCGGACGCGGAGGCCGATGTGCGCTCGGGAAGGGATCGGCGACTCGGACTCCCAACCGCCATTAGTCCAGACCATAGCGAATGACCGTACGCGGTCAAACGGGAGTGCTGCGGCCCCCGCCGCCAAGCCCTACCCGAGCCCTCCGGCGTCTCCCCGGCACCGCGCAGCCGCTTACACCCACGCGTAACCGTAGGTGCGGACGGAGGAGGCGACACTGCTGCAGTACGCGTAGGACCACTTGCGGTTGTTCTTCCGCGCGCCGTACACGGTGGAGCCGTTCTTGCACTTGGCCCACGCGTAATACTTCCGCGAGGTGTTGCACGAGACTCCGGCGGTGACCCCGTCCGTCCAGGTCTGACACGTGGCCTTCGCCTGATAGGACGCCGTCGGGGCCGCAGGCGCGGCGGAGGCCGGAGCCGCGGTGGCGCCGCCGGCGATGAGTGCGGCCGTCGCCGCGATGACAGGCATGGCAATCTTCAGTCGCATGTTTCCCCCTGCTGTGATCAGCGGACTTCTGTCCGGCATGGCGGTATTCAACTCGCGCCGGGAGGGTGAGCACGTCAATCAAGGGGTGGAAATTGGTGGTCAACCACGGCAGCAGAACGGGTGGGCGTCAAACCTCCGCGGTACTGCCGCGCTCGGAGAGCCTCTCCTGATCGGAGATCGCCACCTTGAGATGAAAACGCGATTCCGTTTGCAAACTTTGTCACAGCACCTGGATCTCACCGCTCGGGCTATCCGATGGTGTCGGCCGCAACAAACAAACAACGCAGGAGGAACACCGACGACAAAGGAGGAACAGGAAGGAGAGCCTGACGCACCGCGAGGTCGCCGAGATGGTCTCGGGGCTCATCGAAGCGGGTGTCATCAACGGAGGAGTGACCCTCGGGCAGCTGGCGGAGGTGCAGGAGGCGGCTCTGTCGGGCGGGCCCGAGGACCCGAACCTCCACATCCTGTGCTGCAACGAGTACGGTCTCGTGACCGAGGGGAACCCGCAGCAGCCCGCGGACGCTTCCGACGCGGTGGCGGAGAGCGTGCGGAGCGACCTTGCCCAGCCAGGGTCAGGTGCTCGCCGGTTCGCCGGCGGGCACCGTCGCTGACGGCAGGTACCTCAGCGACCGGATATGCGAAATCCTCGATTTCGCCGTACGCCATGTACCGCGGCTTGCTTCCTATGAGAAGCGCTGGAAGGGAAAGCAGGACCCCGTGGTTCCGATGAAAGATCGTGGTCGAGGCGGCGCTTCTCGTCGGCGAAATGCCTCCGGGCCTGCGCCGGGGCTGGCTACGGTCCGACTCGTGCCGGTGGGATTCTGAGCGATGAACAAGCTGAGGCGCACGGGACGTTCGCCGAGGAGCCGACGAGGCCCGAGCTGGAGCGGTTCTTTTTCCTGGACGACGTGGGCCGGGACTTGGCCGCTCTGTGGCGGACGAAGCGACACCAGCTCGGCTTCGCGCTGCAGATGTGCACGGTGCGGTACGTCGGCCTCTTCTTGGAGGACCCGCTCGCGGCGCCGTGGCCGGTGGTCAAGCAGCTGGCTGCGCAGCTTGGCCTCAAGGACCCGTCGGCGGTCAGGCGGTACACCGAACGGCGTCGGACGCTGTACGACCACGCGTGGGAGATCCGAGACGCCTACGATTCCGCCCTTCCGAGGGCGCCGAGTGGGGCAGGCTGTTCCGTACGTTCCTGCACGGGCGGGCGTGGACGCACGCCGAGGGCCCGAAGGCGTTGTTCGATCACGCGGTGGGATGGCTGCGCCGCACCGGGTGCTGCTGCCGGGGATGAGCGTGCTGGCCCGGCAGGTGTTGGAAGTGCTGAAGGTCGCGGACAAGCGGCTGTACGCCACCGTCGCGGGGGCCGCACGCCGTGCGGGCCTGGTGCTGCCCAGTGACCTGGTGGCGACGCTGAAGACGCCGGAGAGCTCCCGGTTCTCGGAGCTGGAGCGGCTGCGCCGGCCGCCGACGGGGTCGTCGTTCGCCCGCCCGCTGGAGTGAGTGGACGAGATCGGCGCGTACCGTCTGGGGCGCCGGGCTGCTCGTCTCGGTGGACAGGCTGGGGTTCGTCGTTCCCGTCCGCACCGTCAGCGCGGCGCCGTGCCGAAGTACTTCGGTTCAAGCGCGGCATCACCTGGCTCAACGCCGTAAACGACCAGGTCGCGGGCATCGGGCAGATGGACGTGCCCGGCATCCCGCGCGTCTTCCTGCACATCCTGGACGCGCTGCGAACCTGGGCGGCGGGGCGAAGTCGGAGGTGGTGGCCACCGACAACGCCTCGTACTCCGACAGGGTGTTCGGCCTGTTCAAGATCCTCGGATACAACTTCAGCCTCAGGTTCCGCGACTTGGACGACAGCGGTTCTGGCGGGTCACGATGCCCGGCGTTGAGAAGGGCAGTCACGGCCCCCCGGCGGACCGGGCACGCAACCGCGTGAATTTGAACAAGGCGATCACGCACTGGCCGGACATGCTGAAGGTCGCCGGTTCCCTGGTCACCAACCAGGTCCGCGCCCACGACCTGCTGCGCATGTTCGGACGCGACAGTCGCCTGACCCCGCTGGGCGCCGCGTTCGCGGGGTACGGGCGGATCGCCAAGACCGAACACCTGGCCCGGGACGTACGCCACGGCAAGCGCGGCACCTTCCACCAGGCCTACCGGAACGAGACGGAGGACCAGCTAGGCGCGCTCGGCCTGGCCCTCAACACCATCGTGCTGTGGACCACGAAGTACATCGACGCCGCCATCACCCTGCGCCCGCTGCGCGCCCCCGACGCCCCAAAACTGGACGAAGACGACGACGGGCAGGAGTGAGCATCAGGAGCTGATCGGATCAATCCGTGACGGGCAGGCACTCGGCGAGCAGGGCGACGATGTCGCGCCAGGCCCGCTGCGCATGCTGTGGGTGGTAGCCGACGCCGGGGCGCACGGTGTGGTCGACCGATGGGTGGTGGAAGGCGTGAAGGGCTCCTCCGTAGACCACAAGGCGCCAGTCGACGCCCGCGGCCTGCATCTCTGCGGTGAACGCCTCCCGTTGCGCGGGCGGCATGATCGGGTCTTCCGACCCGACCCCGGCCCAAACCGGGCAGCGAATGCGTGCCGCCTCACCCGGTCGGCCCGTGGTCAGTGCGTTGACTGTCCCGATCGCGCGCAGGTCGACGCCATCGCGACCGAGTTCCAGCGCGACTGCGCCCCCGGTGCCGTAGCCGACGGCGGCGATCCGGTCGGGGTCGGCCCGCGGTTCGGCGCGCAACACGTCGAGCGCCGCGTGGCCGATACCCCGCATCCGGTCGGGGTCGGCGAGCAGCGGCATGCATCGGGCCAACATTTCCTCTGGGTCTTCCAAATAGCGTCCGCCGTGGAGGTCGAAGGCCAGCGCCACGTATCCCAGCTCCGCCAGGGCATCGGCCCGGCGGCGCTCGACGTCGCTGAGCCCCGTCCCCTCGGGTCCGAGCAGGACTGCGGGCCGGCGCTCTGCACCGGCCGGGAGCGCGAGGTATCCGATCATCGTCAGGTTGTCGGCCGGGTATTCGACCGTACGGGTTGTTACCGTCGTCATGCGACTGGACGGTAATGACCGTTGCGCCTGCTCGGGGTGGTGTTCACGGATGGCAGACAGCGGCCTGTCCCGACGACATCACCGGACGCGTCGTCCGCCTGTCGTCAAGCGATCGTTTGACGACAGATAGGGCCCGATCCTCCGTACGGAAGGGCCCCTCGGTGGCGAATCTGGTGCACAAGCGGGTTTCGACGGAACAGCAGTCGACCGCCTGCCAGGACCTCGTCCTGGCGAGGCCGAATCGAGGACCCGGCCGTCTTCGAGGAGGACAGCGGCACCTCCAGCCGCCTCCCCCCCCAGCGGCCGAAGTTCGGCGAGCTGCTGGCGTACGCGCGGCCGGGCGACACAGTGCGCATCCCTGGGATGTTCCGCCTCGTGCGCAGCACCGGCCACATCCTCGACGTGTTCGACGTCCTCCACCGCTACCGCCTCGCGCTGCGCATCCACGACGGCGCGTTCTCCGCGATGGACCTCACCGTCCGCCCCCCCTGCGCACCGGAGAACTGCTGTCCACCGTGAGGTTCATGGTGCAGACCCTCGCCGCCGCCGGCGAACTCCAGCGTGACCTGACGTACGACGGACTCCGAGCCGCCGAGGCCAAGGGCAACAAGGGCGGTCGCCGCCCCGCCGTGGCGGCTGACAAGACCGACGACGTGCGCACCGTGTACGTGAAAGGCCGCTCCGCCGCCCCGCCCGCGACCACGGCGTCAGCCGCGGCGCCTCCGCACCGCCGTCCTCCTGCCCGACCACACCACCATCGAGGAGCACGCCCCCGCCCCGGAATTGCCGGTCACCCTCGACACACCGGGCAAAAGTCGCCGACTTGCTCAAGCAAGACCCGCGTATGTCACCGTTCGCCCCGGGCCCAACGCACCGGCAACCCGATGAGCCAATTCCTCACCCCTGCGTTCCAATTCGACACGTTCAGCGCCATGCTTTTCTTCGTCGCGATCCGCCACGTACCGATTCATCGCGGCGTCGAAGTCGCCGGCCCAGGGGTACAGGTCGTCCACCAGATCATCGGGCAGGTTGAGGCTCGCTGCCGGGTCATCCGGCATGAAGTCACCGAACCCGTCCGCACGGAAGGGGCCCCAGTGGTACTCGGCCATCATGGTCACGTGGAGGGGATGCGGTGGATTGCCGTGTGAATCCACAGTCCAGCGCAAGCGTGCGCACCCCCAGCACACGAACTTCGCCGTGCCATGCCGAGCGTCCCAATAGCGCACAACCCACGTCGGCCCCAGATGCTGTGCCACGGATTGCGCAAGTTCGCGGCCGGTGCCGACGTGTTTGCGTATGCGGGCCTTGGCTGCCGGCCCTTCCGGCGGGAGAGCGGCGTTCCATGAAAGGAGGCCGTTCACCAAGCTTTGGGGGAGGTCCAGGTCGGGATCTCCCGCCAGCAGGCCGACCGTGAAGTCGTCCGGGGCACTGGCATGGAATCCCGCGGTCGAGGTGTACAGGGGGAAGTCGTCTCCTCTTGCCCACACCAGAAGATGACGAGGTGCCTCTTGCTCATTCATGCTGGAGATGCTCCTACGATGTGAGTGTCGTCGCCCACCATTTTGGTGAACACGGTCTGGTGGGTGGACGCTTCTTTGCCCGCACCCTCCATGGCCGCGACGCTGCCTCCCCGCCCGTGCGGCGCTGGTACGGAGACCGGCCTGACCACCGCGCCTGGCCCGACCGGATCGACGGCGTCGATGTGCGGCACCCTGGCATGACATATGTCATCCCCGAAAATGCGACGTGCGGCCCTGCAAGTCCTACTGCCGATCCTCGTAGACTCAGTAGCATGTTCAAAACTCACAAAGCCGGACGAGACGATGCCTGGGAAGGCGTCATCGTCAATAAGTCCCGAGGCATGCTCGATGGCTCGAACATGTACCACTTCGTCGAGATCCGTATCGCCGACGACGATCCCATGAAGGTCCGGATCAGTCGTCGGCTCTGGAAGTCGGTCGCGGTCGGTGATCGAATCGTCAAGCGGCCGGGCGCCGACCCGGTCAAGGGGTAGCCCTCCGCTACACGTCATATACCGTGAAGGCCAAAAGGTCGGGCCCGGGACTGAGGCCGCAGTCTGGCGCTAACGGATACTGCAGGCCAGCCAAGGCGTCAGACCAGGGCCAGTGATCAGTTCCTTGTACGTCTCATCCCCGGGCAGCGGTACGACGAGCCATTGGCTCGGAGGGAACATCCGGGCCTTGACGAAGGCAAGCCCGCCATACACGGATCTGAGAAATGCGGGAACGGCGTCACGGGGAATGTCGTGGAATTCCACACCGTCTACGGTGATCTGCGCGTCGTCTTCGGGAAAGAGCCGTACGCTCACCGGCGGTGATCCCGCCAGCTCCACGAACGCCTCGTGCGGCAGCGAACCGTCGGGGTCGAACACCGTGAAGAGCGCGGCCGCCGTGCGACGCGATGTCCGGTCCGCGCCGATGTCGTCGGTGACGGACATCGCCAGCTCGAATTCCTCTGCGATACCGCGTATCGCGGCGACTGCCGCCTCGGTGGTCGGCAGGTGCGTGTTGTCCATACCCCTGATCATGCTCGATGCCGGCTGGTGCGAGCAGCATGCCGACGGGCGCTGGCCGGGGGCCATGTCGGCTGGCCATCGCCTGGCCATCGCCTGGCCGGACTGGCAGGTCAGGCGGACCGCGGTGGGTGGTCCGCTGCTCGCCGCCGAGCGGCAGGGGGAGCTCCCGGCGCACGTGCGGCCCGAGAGGCGTCACCACTTTGGCCAGTCAGCCCTCGCACATGGGCTTGCCGAGGTCTGCTGTGAGTCCGTATCCGTAGCCTCGGATTGTACGAAAATGCGATGGAGTTCGTGCAAAGGAAACGATACGCCGCAGTGATCACGGCCCTTGGTGTGGATTCCTCACCCATGAGGGGTAACAGGTGATGAGAATAGGTAAATGCGAGTATCAATGGAGGTATCACCCATGGCTGGTCCTTTTCGCCTGGCCCCGCAGGAAGTGCAGGCACACATCCGTACCTGGGCCTTCGGTAGGCAGACCAAGGTGATCGTCGACTGCAAGGCCGACGGAAACTTCGAGATGACGGCCGGCGGGTCCTCAACCGAAGTCAACGCGCTCAGGGTGGGGCGCAATGAGTTCGAGCGTTCCTTCGGTGGAGTCGAACTGGCTGTCAAAAACCTGACGCTTGAAGACATCACCGTGACGACGGAATAGGCGCGTACCATGCCCTGGACGTTCGACAAGAGTCGAATGGAAGTCGTCGGTCAGCTAACCAATTCCGAGCAGGAAAAGTTCGACATCTTCCAGAACGCGATCCAGAGTGAGGGGCTCCACCCCGCTCAGGCAGCCGCGAGGGCCGGAGACACGAACTACAAGAGGCTGCAGGGCGATCAGTTCCAGATCCGCCTGAGTCAGAGCTCACGTGCCACCTTCCTGGTCCTGGACGACGGAGGAGGCAACGGAAGGGTCGAGATGCTGCAACTCGCCGGCCATACGTAGTCAGGTAAACCGGTATGAGACAGCCGGCTGTTGCGGCTTCTGCACGAGGTGCTGCGCATCCGGCTCGTCTCGTAGCCGTGGTCGTCGGTGGCCGTCGGCCGCCGACGACCTGCGTTGGCGCAACTCGTACGCAGTGCGCTGCGGGAGGCAGGCGAGCCCGCGCGGCGTTCAGCAACTGTGCGTACCCCAACTCCGGGGTGCGGTCCGGCGTGGGGCGCCGCTACCCGGCCCGTTTTAGGAGAGCCGTATCGGAAGCTCGCGCTAGGCCGGCCGAGCATCGGGCAGGATGCGGAAGTCTCGGTGTCCTTCGGGGCTTTCGGCAGTCACGGTGCACTCGGTCACTTCGGCGGCGCCCGGACCTTTGGCCGCCCACCGCACCAGGCATGTGACATTTTCCGGTGAGCCCTCGAACAGGGCCTCCACGTCACCGTTGTGAAGGTTGCGGACCCAACCGGTCACGCCCGATTCCTCGGCCAGTTGACGGCAGGTGTCGCGGTAGTACACGCCCTGCACGAGGCCACGGACGTGAAGGTGTCGTTGGATCATCATGGTGGGCTTTCGGGAGGGGGAGCGGGGGCCGGTCGCCGAAGTCTCTCAGCGGGTTGCCGTGCGACACGGCTGTCAGAGGCGGCCGGTCAGTCGTTCGGCGGTATGGGCCACGGGTTCGGTTCTGGCCTGGCGGAAACCGGTGCCGGCCCACAGGTGGATCAGGTCCGTGTCGCCGGCCGCGGTGGCCGCCTTGCGGAGTGGGCTCGTGAGGTGGTGCAGGGCCGGGTAGCCGGCCGGGGCGTGGGCGGAGTACCGGTCGGTGAAGTGGTTGCGCAGGGCGCGGGCCGGCCGTCCTGTGAAGGCGCGGGTGATGACGGTGGTGTCGAAGTCCGGGTCCGCCAGGGCGGCCTTGTGGGGTGCGGAGGCTCCGCTCTCGTCGGTGCGCAGCAGTACGGTGCCGACCATGGCGGCTTGCGCGCCGGCCTGGAGGACGGCTGCCACGTCGGCGGGGGTGGCGATGCCGCCGGTGGCGATGACCGGCAGGGCGACGGTGTGGCGTACCGCGGTGACGAGGTCGGGCAGGGCGATGGAGGTGACCGGACGTTCGGGGGTCAGCGTGGCCGAGTGCCCGCCGGCGGCCGGCCCCTGCACGATCAGCGCGTCGACGCCGGCATCGACCGCCAGGCGTGCCTCGGCGGGGGTGGTGACGCATTGCAGGACGGTGGTTCCGGCTCGGCGCAGGCTCGTGACGGTCCCGGCGTCGGGGATGCCGAAGGTGAAGGACACCCAGGGGACAGGGTGGGCGACCAGCAATGCGATCTTGTCTGCCCAGTGGTCGTCGTCATCCAGCGGTGCGGTGTCGGACAGCGTCAGCCCGTAGCGGTCGGCCTCGTTCTGCAAAAGGCGTGCGTAATCCTGATATGCCTTAGGGGGCACGGGGATGGGGTTGCGCGCAAAGAGATTGACGCCGAACGGTACGCCCTCGGATTCGACGGTGTGAATCTGCCCGGCGAGTGCCTGCGCGCTCTTGTAGCCGCCGGCCAGAAATCCCAGTCCGCCGGCGCGTGCCGTCGCGGTGACCAGAGCGGGTGTGCTTGCTCCGCCGGCCATGGGCGCGGCCAGGATCGGACGGTCGATATCGAGATGGGTCAGCAGGGTGGTCATGAGAGCTCCATGAGGTACGGGGCCAGGCCGCTGGGGCCGCGGGCGAGGTCGAAGGAGGAACGGGGGACACGGAAGGGCGGTGACGGACGCGGCTTCGGTGAAGGGGCGCCGAGACGCTGGTCAGCGGCAGTACGCGGCAGCAGTGGTGCGGCAGGCCGCGGGCAGTAGAACCCGTACCTGGCCTGTGCCGTATTCGGCGATCAGTACGAGCGCGGCATGAACGGGAGAGCAGGGGCGGCGGATGCCGACCCTGTACCTGTCGCGAGCACTGCCGCCCTCCGTACGACGATCACCCACGGAGATGCAGCGCCTGGGCGGAGCGGAGCCGATACACGCACGGTTTTCGTCGCCTTTCCTGATGGGAGCCGGAAGCTACCGTCGGCCCGTACGGGGTCCGGAAGCCGCCATCGACGCTAGCCAGCCCATAGCCCTCCGTGAAATGCCCGTTAGTCTGCTGTCATGCACGACGCGCATGGACGCCGGTGAAGGCCATGACGAGCACGGACATCGAACTGCGGCACCTGCGGGCTTTCTCTTCCGTGGCGCGCCACCGCTCCTTCTCCCGGGCCGCCGAGGAACTCCTGATCACCCAGCCGGCACTCAGCCGTACGATCGCGCAACTGGAGAACAGGCTGAACGTCCTGCTCCTCGAACGCTCCTCCCGGCACCTGGCGCTGACCGACACCGGTGCGCACTTCCTGGAGCACGCCGAGCGGGTCCTCGCCGCCCTGGACGCAGCGCTGGCCGCCGTCAGGCCCCGTGTCACCCTCCGGCTCGGCTTCGGCTGGCTGCTGCCCGATCCTTGGGCGCAGCGGACCGTCAGCCGTTTCGAGGAGGAGACCGGGGCCTCGGTCGTCCTGACCCGCACCGACGACCCTGTCCAGGCGCTGCGCCGGAGTACCGTCGACATCGCCCTGGTGCGGGGGGACGCCGATGTACCGACGGAGATGCGGAGCGTGCGCCTGTACGACGAGCCCCGCATCGCGGTCTGCTCGGAGCGCAGCGAGCTGACCCGCTTCACGCATCTGGACTGGGCCGATGTCCGGTACTGGCCTCTGGTCGTCAACACGGTCAGCGGAACCACCGGCCCCTCGTCGTGGCCCGTCGGCGAACGCCCGGACGAGATCGTCGAAACGGCCAACTACGACGAGTGGCTGGAGACGGTGGCCGCCAACCGGGGCATCGGCATCGTTCCCGGGGTCGCGCAACGCCGTGCCCAGCACCCCGCCCTCCGCTTCGTCCCCCTCACCAACGCGCCCCTCAGCCCGGTCAGCCTGGTGCATCTGCCCGACACCCAGCGGACGCTGGTCCGCCGCTTCCTGGACGCTGCCCTGCAGAGCACACCTGAGTGACGGTGCCCGGCCCGGTGAGGGCGCCGTGCGCGATTCGGTGAGTGAGTCCCGTGCATGCAATGTGCGGGGCTTCCGAGGACGTACGGCCGAAACCCCCGCGGCCCTCCCACTATGCCCGCAAAGCATGGACGCAGCCCAAGAAGCATTTCCACATGGCCGACCAACTGCCTAGCGTCGAAAGGGAGAAGCCGCCCGACGAGTTGGACCGATGTACGACGGGCCCGCCTCGCTTCCTTCGGCCGCATTCGCAACAGGCATTCGCAACAGAGGAGTCGACGCCATGACCACATTCACCGGATGGATCGCCCGTGAAACTCCCGACGGGCATCGCACGACCCTCGAAGAACTCGACAGCGAGGTTCTGGACGACCGTGACACCACCCTGCGGGTGCACTATTCCAGCATCAACTACAAGGACGCCCTTGCCTTGCACGGCCGTCCCGGTGTGATCCGCCGCCGCCCCCTCGTGACCGGTATCGACGCCACCGGGGAGGTTCTCGCCTCCCGTCACCCCCGCTGGCGCCCGGGCGATCTCGTCACCCTGAACGGTGCCGGGCTGGGGGAGGACCGGCATGGCGGCCTCGCCGGTCTCGCGGCCGTCGACGGAGCGGACCTCGTCCCCGTGCCCGCCCCCTTCACCCCGGCCCAGGCCGCGGCCATCGGTACCGCCGGGTTCACCGCGGCGCTCAGCCTCCTCGCCCTCGAACGGCATGGACTGGCCCCCGCGCACGGACCTGTCCTGGTCACCGGTGCCGGCGGCGGCGTCGGCTCGGTCGCCATCGCGCTGCTGGCCGACTCCGGGTACGAGGTGATCGCCGTGACCGGCCGTCCGGACACCCTCCATGACCGGCTCACCAGGCTCGGCGCCGCCCACGTCGTCGACCGAGCGGAGCTCGACCCGCAGGGCAAGCCGCTCGCCAAGCAGCGCTGGGCAGGAGTGGTCGACGCGGTCGGTGGCCCCCTCCTGGCCGGCGCCCTCGCCGGGCTGCGGCACTCCGGTACCGCCACCACCTGCGGCCTCGCCGCCGGCGCCGCGTTCCCCGGAAACGTCATGCCGTTCATCCTCCGCGGCATCTCCCTCCTCGGCATCGACTCCGTCCGCACGCCGCGCGAGCGCCGCGAAGCCGCCTGGCAGCTCCTCGCCCGCCACCTCGACCCGGGCCTGCTCGACACCGTGACCCGCTCCGTCCCCCTCGCGGCCGCGCAGGACGCCGCCGCGGACGTGCTCGCGGGCCACGGGACAGGCCGTACCGTCGTCGACGTCCGCGCGCGCTGACCGCACTCGCGCGAACTCTCCCTCCGTACGTCGTCACCTGTCGGCCGCGAAGAGGCCGTACGCAGTCATTCGCCGGCCGCGCAAAAAGGCCGTACGCCGTCACCGCCGGCCGCGCATATAACCACGCGATGCATGGCGGACAGGACTGATCCGATCCGATCCGAGGAACACCCATGAACGACACACGCACCACCCCGCGCACCAACCCGCGCGCCTTCGACGAACTCATGGCGCTCCGCGGCGGCGAGCGGCCGGCGCCCGGCGAGGTGACGATCAGCGGTTCCGACCCGCTGTTCGTATCGCCGTTCCGCATCGGCCGGACGCTCGCCGACGCGTTGGCGGCCCGCGCGGTTGCGGCGAATGATCTCTGGGAACTGCGTACGGGCCTGCGGCAGCAGATCGGGGTCGATGTACGGGCCGCGGCCGCCACGGCCCTCGGCGGCGAGGACATGACACTCGCGCGCGACGCGGCGGGGGCATACCGGCCCATCCCGGTCTCGCCGGATGTCGAGCACATGGCATCGCTCACCCAGCCCTGGCGGACCGCCGACGACCTCTGGTTCGTGCCCCACTTCAACCTTCCGCACCTCGAACGGCGCGTGCTGGACGTGTTGGACTGCGAGGCCACCCCCGCCTCGGTCGAGGCTGCGGTCCGTAAGTGGAAGGCGGACGATCTCGATGAGGCGATCGCCGCCGCCGACGCGTGCGGTGGCGTCGTCCGCACCACGCCGGAGTGGCTGGCGCACCCGCAGGGCGCCTACCTCGCCGCGCGCCCGGTCGTCGAGATCACCAAGATCGGTGACAGCGCCCCCGAGCCGCTGCCCGACGGCTCCGAGCCGCTCGCGGGCATCCGCGTGCTCGACCTGACCCGTATCCTCGCCGGCCCCACCACCGCCCTGGGCATGGCCGAGCACGGGGCTGATGTGCTCATGGTCACCGCGCCGCACCTTCCCCAGGTACCGCCGTTCGTCCGCGACACCAGCCATGGCAAGCGCAGCGCCTACCTGGACTTCACCCAGCCGGACCAGGCAGCGCGCCTGCGCGAACTCGTCGCCGACGCTGACGTGTTCATCGAGGGCTACCGTCCGCACCGCATGGAGGCGCACGGCTTCGGCCCGAGCGACCTCGCGGCCGTACGCCCGGGGCTGGTGTACGTGACCGTCAACTGCTTCGGCTCGGGCGGCCCGCTCGGGGCCCGGGCCGGCTGGGACCAGGTGGCTCAGGCGGTCACCGGCGTCTGCGACATCCAGGGCCAGGCGACGAAAGCAGGCCGCCCACAACTGACACCGGTCTTCCTCTGCGACTTCCTCACCGGCTACCTGGGCAGCTTCGGCGCCATGCTCGCCCTCGCCCGCCGCGCCCGCAAAGGCGGCACGTACCGCGTCCAGGTGTCCCTCTGCCAGTCCGCGATGCTCGTCCAGCGACAGGGCCTGATCAGCGGCTTCGAGGACGCTGCTGGCCGACTCGACCCCGAGGAGTTCGCACGTTACGCGGTGGCCGACGACGCCACCGCGTACGGCGACCTCAAGAGCCTCGGCCCGGTCATCCGCATGTCCGGGACGCCGCCCCACTGGTCGAGGACGACCCCGCGCCTGGGCAGTTCGCGGCCGGAGTGGATTCCGCGCTGATTCCGGGAGGGCACGTATGGGAGGGATGCAGTGGCCGTGCGGTCAGCCGGTCAGGTGAGGTTGCCTTCGATGGCGGCGATGTAGCGCTTGACGGAGTGGTCGCGGACGCCGTCCGAGGCGGGGGCGAAGGGGTCTGCGGTCAGTCCCTTGGCGCGGTCCGTGAGGCCGCCCATCAGGCTCATCGATTCGTGGATCTTGCCGGCGGAGTCGATGTACCTCAGGCTTTCGACGTGGGTGAAGGCGGGCTCGGGCGGCATCTGCGGCACGATGTCGTTGTTGTTGACGAAGCGGAACACGCGGCCCTTCAAACCCTTGTTGTAGGCGTCGGCCAGGGTGCGGTCGCAGGTGCGGGGCTGTCCGTAGGTGTAGATGCTGTCCGCCTGCAGTTTCGGCTCCTCCAGGTACATCCGCGCCCCGGCGAGCATCGCCAGGGCGCCGCCGAGGCTGTGGCCGGTGAACCACACCGTCTGGTTGTTGGTGCGCAGTTCGGCCAGGGCGTCCTTGAGGCTCGGGAAGATCGCCTGGAGAGCTTCGGCGAAGCCGTAGTGGACGTAGCCGGTCTTGGCTGGGCCGGGCCACGGGGGAGTGGTGGTGTCCGAGAGCCAGTCGCGGATCTGCGCCGGTTCCGTGCCGCGGAAGGCAGTGATGATCATGTGGTCGCCGGCGGCGGTGTACGCCTGGGTGTCCTCCAGCGGGAACGGTGGGGTGAACCGCGTCTGGTGGTGGCGCACCTGGTCGAAGCCCCAGTCGCGTACCTGCGATTCGATGGTGGCTTCGTCCTTGTAGGCCAGGTCCGACGCCCGGGCCAGCCAGTAGGCCAACGGGAGGCTGTAGCCGCTGGTGGAACGGTGGTCGATCGCGGGCGGTGCGCTCACGGGGACGGTCCTTTCGCTCGGTTCGACGGCCGTGCCGCACACCGGTGCCTTGTGGCGCGCGTTCTGTCGTGCCGTTCACGTGATCTGTGCGCAGTGCCCCGCGATCTGACGCATTGTTCCCTCTTTTGGGTGGTACGCCGGGTGGTACGCCCGGGGCTGCGTAGCTGTGAGCCGCACCAGGCGGTCGTCTTACCCATGTACGGGGCCGGGCTGGAGGCGGGTAGGTCAGCGACCGTCGTCCCGGGTGAGGCTGGGCCCGTACGGGCTCCGCCGATCGTGTGGATGCCGGTGCGGTCTCAGCAGAAGGGGGGCGGGTGCTGGTGCATCGGGTCCGTTGGCTCGGGGCGGCGTTACTCCAGCTGATGGTCATCTTCTACAAGAGCATCGACGTCACCGGCTATCGGCCCTGCTCAACCTACGTGGCCGCCACCGCCGTACTGCCCGTCGATGAGCCCCTGCAAGCGGTACAGTCCCGGCGAGCCGATCGGAGCCGGGGGGAAAGATTGAACAGCTCAATCAGTCAGGTCGTGATCGCGATACTGGGCATCGGTGGGACGCTCGCAGCCGCCGTGATCACACAGCGCGGTGCCGACCGGGCCAGGACCCGCGAGCTGGAGCATACGAGGCAACTCCAGCGAGAAGAACGCGAATACGCCGCCCATGAGGCGCAGATGGAACAGCGGCGCACCTGTTATGCCGCTCTCAGCGCCGGTACCCGCGACTTGGCCAACGTGATGGCGAAAGTCCTGCACGCCTTGGAGAAAGGCGAGCTGACCGAGGAACTGCGGTCGGACCTGGACCGGGCACGCCGCGACCACCGTTTGCGGCACGCCGAGGCCCAGATGATCCTGCCTGACGGCGTGGCCCGAGCCGCCAGTACGGCGAATCGTTACCTCGGCGACCTGTACGGCCTGTTGATGCGCCCCCATGGGAACACCGCCCGCGACGGAGAAAGCCTGGAAGCCGCCCGGGAGGGCTTGGACAAGCTGTGGGACCCCCTATGGGCCATGCGTCACGTCATGCGTGTCGACCTGGGTATCACGGCCCCCGACCAGGACCAGCGCCAGGGGGAGGCGGACCGTTGCCAGGCCTGATGGAATTGGCGTACACCACGGCCGGCGGTGTGGTAGGTGCCGCGGTGACCGCCTACATCTCCAGGAATCACGAGCGTCGTCAACTTCGTTCCGCTGTGATGGACCAGCTTCAACGCGTGTGGCTGGTCCGTGCCGGGGTGTGTGACATCGTGCCGCGCCGCACCGGACGCCCCGCCGCGTACATGGGGGGCGGTCAGCTGTCGGCCACAGGCGAGCTCGGGTTTTCGGCAGTGCTGGAGGACGGCAGCGATGCGGAGCGTACGCTGCGCGAAGCCGTCGCGGGTCTCGTGGTGGCGTCGCTCTCAGCCGGCATACCGCGCAGGGTTCTGGACTTCGCGGGAGGCGGCGAGGAGCGTGCCCTGCAGTGCGAGGTGATCCGGCTCGCGGACCAGCGCGTCGGCGGGATACTGGGCGAGTCGCTCGAAGAGCTGATGACCGCATGTGCCGAGTACCGGGAGGCGACGGCCCAGCTTCTGCTCCAGGCGCTGTGGCACCCGTGGCAGGTCAGATGGCGCATGACCGTACGTATCCGTGCACTCCGCACAGAGGTGGAGGCGCTGCATCGCAAGCAACAGGCGGCCGTAACGCTCCTGGCCCGAGCAGCGCAGCGGTAGCTGTGCGCCAGTGGCCCCGGAGAGAGTAGGTGACGTCCCGAGGAATCAACGGCACCAACTGTCTCGGGGGGCGAAATGGGCTGCAGCGCCACCGTTCGTACGGCCCGCCCCTGCTCCGGTTCGGACGCTACCGACGAAGACTCGGTCCCCGACCCGAACGCCAGCGGCGGAATGACCACCAGCATTGTGCTGAGGAACAAGAGCAACCACCTGCAAGTACGGCGGCTTTCCCGGCGTCGCCCGCGCTGCCGAGCCCGAACGGTCGGGGCGAAGGACCTGCGCACACCGCGAGCGCCTGGCTCCTCTAGGCGGGAATTGCGTAATGCGCTACGTAGATCGCGCCCGAACAGCGCTGTGAGGCCGTCCTCGCATTTAACGTCGACGGCGTAAGCCGAGAACAGCTCTGGGCGGGGCCGGCTCAGAGATTGAAGGGTGAACAAGGAGGTGACGGCGGCGAGAGGTACCCGGAGGCCCGTCCCGACTTCTAGGTCGTCCGGATCCACCACCCCTGACCGGTCTCTCGTAACGGCTGGCAGTGCCTGCGGGGCACCTGCAATTCGAAAGGAATGCTGGATGAAGATGCGCCGCGCTCTGACGGCCGCCGCAGCGGCCGCCGCCCTGCTCCCCATGGCGATGGCCGCTGCGCCCGCCTCCCAGGCAGCCCCTGCCGCGGACCTGTCGAAGTGTTCCGACGTAGGGGATCCCAACGGTGGAAACGCCTTCGAGGGCCGCTCGTTCGGCGTACCCGCCTCGATCACTCTTGGCGCGGACTGGACGACCTACACCGCCACACTCACCAACGCCTCGGCGAAGGAAATGAAGTCGTTCGAACTCAGTGGCAAGGTGCTCAGTTATGTCTACAACGAGGGCGAGCTCGACCTGAGCCCGTACAGCGATCTGCAGTACTGGGACACCACGCAACACGACTGGAAGACGCTGAAGGACGCCAACGGAAAACCCCGCGGCACCATACCCGCCCCGAAGACGCTGAAGCCCCGCGAGTCCGTCCACGTGAAACTGCGGTTCAGGGTGCACAAAGACCTGCCCATGGACCATGCGTACGACGCGTTCACCGGTATCACCGGCAGCTTCGTCAGCCGCTACAACGGCACGGACTGCACGGTCAACAGCGATGCCGGCGGCAGCTTCTACCCCCGCGAGGGCTGAGACCCGCGGGGAGGGCTGCCGCGGAAACGGCCCGACAGTGGCAGTTCTCGAAGACCTCCGCCGTGGTGAAGACATTTACGCTCACCACACCGGAGATCTTCGTGTTTCACCGCCAGTGACCACGGCTCAGGCACACGGCGAATGGCAGGTGGAGATCGCCGAGGGACGTGGACGTGAACGGCGACCCCGCGGGCGAGGTCGAATTGCCCCCGGCTTCATCGGATTCAGCGCCTGGCCGTCGCCGATCGCGACCACCTGGTGAATTACCTTCACAATTAGCTAGGTTGCCCTCGTCTCATCCGATTCTCACAGGGGGAGTGGCAGCCATGCGGAACCAGCACAAGACCTTCCAGGCGATCGAGGTCGGTGACGGCGGCGACGGGCGGTGGGCCGCCCATGCCCGGACCCTGTGGCAGGACATGGAGGGACTGCTGACCGAGGAGGGCCGGACTCCGGAGGGCGCGGACCGTGTTCGCGCGCTGTTCCGTACGCACATGCCGGAACTGATGCCGGTTCTGGACCGCCTGGCCGTCCAACTCGACCGGCCCGAGGCCCGAGCCTTTCTCACCCATGCGGCACTGCGGCCGTTCTCCCCGGCCTGCACCCAGATCGGCCGGAACGGCACTCTGCTGCGCAACTACGACTTCCCGCCCGATCAGTGTGAGGGCACCATCGTCTCCTCCTGCTTCCTGCGCCCCGTGATCGGGATGCAGGACGTGCTGTGGGGGTTGCTGGACGGGATGAACGACGCTGGTCTCGCGGTCTCGCTCACCTTCGGCGGACGTTCCGTCTACGGACGTGGCTTCGCCATTCTCATCGTGGTGCGCTACCTGCTGGAGACGTGCGACACCGTCGATGAGGCGGTCGGCAGGCTGCGGTCCCTGCCGGTCGCCGTCCCGCAGAACCTCACCCTTGTCGATGCCGCGAAGGCGGTGACGGTGTTCGTGGGGCCGGATATGTCGCCGACGGTGGCGCCGGATGCCTGCGCCGCCAATCACCAGCATCTGCCGGTGACCGACGAGCAGGAGCGGGCCTCGCGGACGCAGGAGCGGTTGCGCGCCATTCGCGCCGCGGGTGCGGACGTGGCGGCGATGCTGAAGCCGCCGTTGTATCGATCCGTCGACGAGCAGGGGGTGGGAACGCTCTACACGGCCCGCTACCGCCCCGTCGAGGGCCGAGTGACGTACTACTGGCCCGGTGAGTCCTGGCAACAGTCCTTCGGTGACTTCGTACCCGGATCCCGCACCGTGACCTTGAACCGGGCCAGTTGAGAGGCTTCCGGACTCCTGCTCGGCCGGTCGACCGGATACGTAAGGACATCCTCGCCTCCAGCGACCCCGTCGGCACGATCGCCTACCGATGGGGCATCTCGCACCTCAACCGCTACGCCGAACGGCCCCCCACGACCGCGCCCCGCAAGTAGCCCGGCGCCAGCGGCATGGCAGCATTTCTCATAACGAGTGTTGTGTGAATTCGCACGGCTCGATACGGTGCCGCCATCCGCTGTACTCAGGACGGAGAGCCGTGATCAACATGTACGACGTCGCAGTGGTCGGAGCCGGCTTCGCCGGTGTGGTCGCAGCGCGCGATCTCAGCGCCGAGGGCTACTCGGTGGTGCTGTGTGAAGCGCGCGACAGGATCGGAGGCCGGACCTACACGGGTGAGGCGTTCGGTCGCTCGGTGGAGTTCGGTGGTGCGTACGCGCACTGGACCCAGCCGCACATCTGGCGCGAACTGACGCGTTACGGGATGGGCCTGTCCGCGCCGATGGAGGCCGAGAGGGTGCACTGGCTCGCCGACGGCACCGTGCATTCGGGTACGGCGGCCGAGTACGCGAGCCTCTGCGGCCCGCTGATCGCCCGTTACCTGCACGACGCGCGGGCCCGGTTCCCGCAGCCGTTCGACCTTGCCGCCGCCGACACCGGCGCGATCGAGAAGGAGACGCTGGGGGACCGGCTCGACGCGCTGAACCTGTCCGCGTACGACCGGGACGTGCTCGACGGCATGCTGGCGTCGTTGGTCCACTCCTACAGCGAGCAGGGCATCGCCCAGTTCCTCCTGTGGGCCGCGACCACCTTCGGCGACTGGGGCGCGTTCCTCGAAACCGCCGGAGCCTGGCCCATCGCGGGCGGAACCAAGCGGCTGCTCGACGCCATCGCCGGTGAGTCGAAGGCCGAGCTTCGCCTGTCCACGCCGGTGACGGCGATCGAGGATGACGGGGCCGGGGTCACCGTGACCACCCGGGAGGGTGACCGCGTCCGGGCGCGGTATGCCGTCGTCGCACTCCCGCTCAACACTTTGGGCGACGTGGCCATCACCCCTGCGGTGGCTCAGCCGGTGCGTACCATGATCGAGCAGAAGCACCCGGTGAAGGCGCTCAAGCTCTGGGTGCGGGTCCGGGGCGAGATAGCGCCCTTCGCCGCCGGGGCTCCGGTCGGCAAGCACCCCGTCAACGCCGCCAGGACGGAATACCACCACGACGGGGACACCCTCGTCATGTGCTTCTGCTCCGACGCCTCGGCGATCGACGGCGATGACCGCGCGGCGGTGCAACGCGCCCTGCGGGCCTTCGTCCCCGGCATCGAAGTGGTCGACACCGCCTGCCATGACTGGGTGTCGGATCCGTTCTCACAGGGCGCCTGGGCGCATCACCGGCCAGGGAACCTGACCCAAGCCGTGCCCCTGATGCGTGAGTCCCACGGACGCATCCGCTTCGCCGGCGGTGACATCGCGGCGATCGGCGTCGGCGGCATCGACGGTGCCATCGAGACCGGAGCCCAGGCGGCCCGGGGAATTGCTCGGGCTCTGGCCGGTGACGGCGCTTGACCGTACCCGTTCGAGCGGCCAGGGGTGGGCCGCGGCCGACCGGCGCCGGCCATCCGCCCCTCCGTACGGCGGATGGCCGGCATCAAGCTCGTCGCTTACGAGTCGGCCGCGCGGCGGGCGCCCGGAGGCGGGGCGATCAAGGTGATGGCGGCATCGAGGAGGGCCTGGACCCGGCCCGGTGTGAACCTCTTGGGCTCGATGGGGAACATCATCATCCAGCCGTCGCCGATGGCGCCGATTTGGTCGGCGAGCAGGTCGGCGGGGATGTCGTCGCGGATGGTCCCCTGGGCCTGTCCGGCCGAGAGGAGCGAGGCCAGCGCGCTGCGGTGCCGGGCGTAGCGCCGCTCGATGACGGCGGCGAAAGCCGGTTCGTACCGTGCGTGGACGAGCAGCTGGGACATCACGGGCCAGAACTCGGGATCGTCCGTGGTACGGAGCAGCCACCGTTCAAGGATCGCCCGGATGTCGGGCTGGTCCCGGCCGGCCGCGAGCATGGCGTCGAAGCCGTCGAACCGGCTCTCGGCCAACGCGGTGACCAGTTCCTCCTTGTTCGCGAAGTAGTACGTCACCGCTCCGGTCGTGCACCCCGCGCGGTGGGCCACCTTGCGCAGCGAGGTGTTGGCGTAGCCCTCCTGCGCGATCACCGAGGCCGCCGCCTTGAGCAGCTCGGCCCGTTTCGCCGCGCGGTCGCCTGCCGGGCGGCCGCGCCGCGCGGCAGGCCCGGTTCCGGCATCGTTGTTCGCTGGTCGGGTCGGGTTGTCGGACACCCTGTGATTCTGCCACACAATTAACGTAACAACTGTTGTGTAAAACGCTGAGGGCTCGCTACGGTGCTGCCACCACCTGACCTACGGGAGGAACACCCATGCAGGAGTCAGTGAGGGAAGCATTTCGCAACGACGGCGCCGTCCTCATGAAGGGCTGCCTCGACGCAGCGCAGTTGGCGCAGTGCCGGGAGGCGTACGACTGGGCCGTTGAACACCCCGGGCCCAACGCGTCGCGCATGTTCCACGGGACCGAGCAGCAGTCGCACGTCGACAACGCCAACCCGCTCGCCAAGCCCCGGCTGGACGCGATGGTCCCGGCGCTGCCGTTCGGCCGGCTGTTCGCCGATCTGTGGGGCTCGCGGCACGTGTGGTACTTCGCCGAGGAGATATTCCTCAAGGCCGGCGGACGAGGTGCCCGTACGGCGTGGCACCAGGACACCGCGTACCTGCCCTGGGCCGGTGATCACTGGGCGAATGCGTGGATCAGCTTCCAGGCACTCCCGAAAGCGAACTCGCTGGAAATCATCCGCGGTTCCCGCCACGGCACCCAGTACGACGGGGCCACTTTCGCCAACCCCGACGACCCGACCGAACCCCTCCACGGCGGTGGCGAACTGCCGCGCCTGCCGGACATCGACGCCGAACTCGCGCGCGACCCCGACGCCTATGACGTGCTTTCCTGGGCGACCGAACCGGGTGATGTCGTTGTGCTGCATCCCCGCGCGTTGCATGGCGGCGCGCATGTCGATGCCGCGTGCCCGGAGCGCCACACGCTGGTGTTGCGTTTCTTCGGTGACGACGCGACGTTCCGTCCTCTCCCGGAGGAGAACAAGCACTTCGCGCGGAACGGCGTTCTCTTTGTGGAGGAGATGGCGAAGCTGAACGCAGGCGACCCGTTCCGCTCGCCCGTATTCCGTCAGCTCGTCTGACCGGGCCCGCGATGAGGTCTCACGGAATGACACGCCGGTCGGTCAACCCGCCTCCCACCGGAATGCTGTACGACAGGCTGCACTTCTCGCAGGCGACCCGCGTCGGCGACACGATCTGGGTATCGGGCCAGGTCGGGATCGACGTCTCCACGATGACGCCGGCCGACGGAATGGACGCCCAGGCCCGGCTGGCCTTCGAAGGCGTACGGGCTGCCCTGGAAGCCGGGGGAGCGGGCCTGCAGGACATTGTCGAGCTCACCACGTTCCATACCGACCTGCGCGGCGACATGGACGCCTTCAGCCGGGTCAAGGACGAGTACATTGCCGCCCCTTACCCCTCGTGGACCGCGGTCGGAGTGGAGCAGCTGGCTCTTCCCGAATTGCTGGTGGAGATACGTGCTGTTGCTGTGGTGGGTTGCGGCGATCACGTCGATGGGAGTTAGTACGGGCGTTCACCGGCCGGCTGAGGAGTGGGTGGGCGGTCGTTGCGGAAGTCGTTGGCTTCGCCGCTGTTCCTTCGGGCAAGGCCTCGGCAAGTGTTCGATGCCGCCCGCGCCGCGCCACCGCGTGGTGCGGGCGGCGCGGTGTGGGATATCTGCCGGGTGCCTGGGCCCCTGTTCGGATCATAAACGAGACACGCTCTCCATGCTGCCGCCCAGGAACCGGAGTCACCCCATAAGATCAGCTGCGACCTTTCCATTCAGCGCCCCCGTCATACGGCGACCGGCCAGAAAGGCTCGTCCGTGCATCGCTGGCTTTCCGAAGGGCGCCGCTCGGCGGTAAGCCTGGCCATCGCGGCCTGCGCGGCAGTAATCCTTCCCATGGACAGCGTGGTGCGGATTTCGACAGCGGATGTCGGCGTACTCGTATTCTTCGCCTACCTGCTTCCCTACCTCGCGCTCACCCTGACAGCCTTCTTGGGTTCCACTCCGGAACAGGTCCGCTCGTGGGCACATCGTGAAGCTCGTGGCACGTTCATGCAGCGCTATGTCATCGGCACCGCACCCGGGCCCGGGGCGTCCCTCTTCATCGCGGCTGCCGCGCTGGTGGTGGCGGTGCTGTGGCTTCCCGGCCACCTCAGCACCACCTTCTCCGCGCTCCCGCGCACGCTGGTGGCTCTCGCTCTCGTGATCGTGGCCTGGGTCTGCGTGGTGGTGGCTTTCGCGGTCACCTTCCAGGCCGACAACCTCGTAGAGAACGAGCAGGCTCTCGACTTTCCCGGCGAGGATTCGCCGGCCTGGGCCGACTACGTCTATTTCGCATTGGCGGCGATGACGACGTTCGGCACCACCGACGTCAATGTGACCTCTCGGGATATGCGACGGACCGTGGCGGCGAACACGGTCATCGCCTTTGTCTTCAACACCGTTACGGTCGCGAGTCTGGTGTCCGCGCTGGGGCACCGCTGACCCGCCAGCATGCCTGTGCTTGATTTCTTGGCTCAGCAGACGTGCCCCTGCTGTTGTCGCAGTGCGGGTGGTCAATGGGCGGATGGTCTTGGATGGTGGCGGCGGTGAGCCGGGGCTCGCCGCCGCCTTGAACGCGCACCCGTCCGAGGCTTCACCGGGCTAACCCCATCGATCTGAGGCGCCGGATGCGGCATAAGGCCCGTCCCGCGAACGGTCCTCAGGCCCTACGCCGATGCAAGCGATCCGCGATGCGGTCGACCGTCCAGGCGGCGTGCAGCGTCGGCGCGCTGAGGACGGGCGGAGCGAAGCGTGGCCGCGCGCGCCATACGGCGGCGAGGTCATCGTGCATCCGGTCGCCGGCGAGCCGGTCGGCGAGCAGCGTTCCGAGGTAGGGGGACTGGGCGAGGCCGTGGCCGTTGCAACCGATGGCGTAGAAGACGTTCTTCGCCGCCTCTCCGGCGACCGGCAGCAGCGACGACGTCATCGCGATCCACCCGCCCCAGGCGCGTTGCGGCGCGATGTCGCTGAGCGACGGGAACCGCTCGTGGAAGCCGCGGACGAGGTCCGCCACGACCGCGTCGTCCGGCTCGCGGACGCCCAGCGCTCCCGGCGCGGTCCGCAGCCGGCGGGTTCCGAACATGACCGTGCCGCGTGGCGTGGGCCGGTAGTTCTCCAGGATCGTGTGCGGGGTGATGATGCCGACGCGCCTCGTCCAGCCGGTCGCGGCCAGGCGTTCGGGGTCGACCGGTTCGGTCTCGACCAGGCTGGTCCAGATAGGTGTAACCATCCGCTTCGGGGCGATCGCGAGGTCGCGGGAGTAGGCGTTGGTGGCCAGAATGACCCGCTCGGCGCGGACGCGGCCGCCGGGCACGCTGACGACGGCTCCCGTGGCATGGGGCTCGACGGCGCGTACGGTGGTCCGCTCGTACGTCCGTACGCCCGATGCGAGGAGCACCTCGCGCAGACCGAGCGCGAACTTCCCGGGGTTCAACAGCCCGCCGGCCCGTTCGAAGACGCCGCCGAGGAACGTCTGCGGCAGGCCGAAGTCACGCCCCTCGACGAACTCGACGTCCGCCCCCGCGCCCCGGAGGATCTCGGCGTTCCGCCGGGTGCGCCGGAGCTGGCCCGGGGAGACGGCGGCGATGACGTTGCCCGTCGGCTCGTAATCGCAGTCGATGGCGAGCCGTCCGATCAGCTCTTCGGTGAATCGGGCCGCGCTGTCCGCGTAACGGATGAGATGCGGCAGGCGGCGGGCGTACAGCATGTTCAGCAGCTGCGGGTCGCCTGCCAGCGCGTTCGACAGGTATCCGGCGTTGCGCGAGCTGCCGCCCCATCCGCAGAACCCGGACTCCAGCAGTACGACATCGGCACCTCGCTCGGCCAGCCGCAGCGCCGCCGCTATGCCGGCGTAACCGCCCCCGACCACGGCGATGTCGCACGTGAGCTCCCCTTCCAGCATCGGCGCGAAGTCGCCGGGCCGGTCGGCCCAGCCGCTGAACGCCGAGTACGTCACGCCGGCGAAGCCGGCCCCGCTCGCTGCAACGTCGTACATGTTGATCCCGGCTTCCCGTTCTGCGTACAGAAGATGGCGGCACCGTATCGAGCCGGACGAATTTTCACAACATGCGTTACGGAAAATGGTGACCGCGGTCGACCGCGTCACGGTCACGGAACCGTGCTGCCTGTGGGCGTGCCCCGCCTGGGCAAGGCTGGTCCGGTCAGGGGCTGTAGCGGCAGATCGAATAGGCGACCATGGCGGCCGCCCTCGTGTGGCAGGTGTGAGTACTACGGAGCAGCCGCCTACCGGTTACGGGCGGTGCGCCCCGCCACCCCCGTAACCGCCGACGCCGTCCGGGCCGAGCAGGATCGTTTCTCCCGTCCTCCGTAGGAGTGATGCACGGATGCGCACCGGCGGGGACGGGCAGAGGTGGACGCGGTATCTTTCCCACCCGCAGGAGGACCCGTTGATGCGTCTTCGCTCCGCCTTCACCGCCGTATTCGGCGCCGCCCTGCTCCTGGCCGCCGTCCCCGGTTCCGCTTCGGCGGCATCCGGGCAGTTCCGCTACTCCTACGAGACCGTCGACGGGTTCGAAGCCAGCGGCTTCCTCGACAACCCGCCCAGCGACCGGTGCATCAACCTCCACGGTGTCGGCGAGGACAACCCCCAGCCCGGCCACACGCCACAGAACCGCACCGACGCCTGGGCGACGGTCTTCACCGGCACCGACTGCGAAGGCGACTCCTTCCGCCTCCGGCCACGCACCGGCGGGGCCTCCGAGCGCCTGAAGCTGCGCTCGGTCATTTTCAGCTGACGCGAGGGGACAGAGGCAACCCGCACCAGGTTGTACGCGGCGGTCATTGCCGTCGCGGGTGTCGCGTACCTGCGACCGGACGCGCTGGCCGTTCGGCAAGAAGCCGGGCGGCCAGTCCCTCAGTGGGACGTATCAAAACAACCGTCCCATCCAGAATCGCGGCACCACCATCCCCCACAAACGCCAGGCTCTAGGAGCGGGTGGCGGTCGCGCAGTCGTTGCTCGGGGCCGTCGTACCGTTGCCCGCGCCGATCGGCTTGCTGCGGTCGTACGGGTCGACCTGGTGGGCCTTGTCGGTGGGCTGCTTGGCGGCCGTACCGAAGGACGGCACGAAGTAGCCGGTCGGGGCGGAGCAGCCGCCGTTGGTCATGTCGAGGGCGTACGAGACGAGGGACATCGTGCCCGGCTCGGTGATGACCTTGGCCGGGTTGTCCCAGCTCATCACCACCTTGCGCCGCGCGATCGTACGGACGACCTCGGCGTCCCGCCCGCCGTCGCCCGCCGGGGTGACCGGGTACACAAAGGTGACGTCCGCCGTCACCTCGACCGCTCCCCGCTTCCCTTCCTGGTACGTGAGCCGGCCGCGCGTCTTGACCACGTCACCGACCAGCCGGGCCTGCTCCGGCCGGAAGCGGCTGAACAACAGCAGCGGGTCGGTCTCGGAAGTGGGCGCCGTCGATGACAGGGCAGTACGCAGATACTCCTGGACGTCCGCCTGGTGCGGGTTCAGCAGCGCGATCGCCTTCGTGGGCCGTTCGCCGCGCAGCACACGGGAGTCGAGCCCAGCGTCCACCAGAAAGTCCCGGCTCTGCCGCAGCGCCCGCTCGACCTGGGCGGCGTCCATCCAGCCGGTCGCCTTGGCCGGTGGCACCGTGATCCCCGCCGCCCCGTCGGCCCAGCGGGCGGCAGGCGAACCCCGGAACGGCTCGGCGAGGGTGGGACGCAGATCCGGCTCGGCGCCGGGTGCCTCCCGCGGGTTCTCCGACTCGGCGGCCAACGGCGCCCCGTCCTGCCCGCCGTCGCCGCCGAACCAGCCGACGACCTGCTGCGGGAAGAGCCCCACGGCCAGCAGGGCCAGGGCCGTCACCAGCCCGACCACGTACCAGCCTTTCTTGCGGTGGGGCCGGGCCGGTGAGTACGTACGCCAGCCCTCGGGCTGCCCGGCACGCTCCCGCAGCCGCCGCTCCACCTCACGGGCACGCGCCGACGGCTCCACCGGCGCCCCGGCCGCACCCGCCACCGATTCACGCAGGAACCGCTCCCACTCCTCCTCGGACACGGACGACCCGTCCTGCCCCCCAGCTCCGCTCACACGCACTTCCGTTCTCGCTCGACTGCCCGACACCCGATGACTCGATCGCTCGCCCGCCTGATCGGTTGACTGCGCACTGGTCGATCGAAATCCGCCCGTATGATCGCATGAGCAGGCCGCTGACCTGCCGGGCAGTGGGTGAAGCGGGTAGGTCGCCGCGCTGTTCGCCGGCACGGGCGGGGGCCTCCATCGGCGTACGTAAGGTCCGCCGCGTACACGCTCGAAGTAGGACGACCTGTTCGCGGCCCAGCGGGGGCCGATTACGGCCACAGCGACGGCGGTAGCGCTCGCCAACGCCACTCCGGCGGCTGTCGGCAGGGTTCCCCTCTACCGGGCCTTCGGCGCATCCCGCGTCAGTCGCCCCGGGGCACGCGCCAACCCCGTCACCGCGGCAGGAAGTGGAGCACTGAGCGCCAACCCGGCCAAGTTCCCGGTCCTCGGCCCGCTGAGTCAGTACGGCCGCGCTGATCTCTCATGCATGCATGGGGTCTCGCCCAGTATCACAGCTTGTCCGGACGACGTCCGTACGGACGTTGAGGCCGGGCCTGCCACGGGGGCGCGCGGCCGGTGCGGCGATGCGACAGGCCGCCGCCGACCGCGATGCGGGTGCCGATGACCGACGTGTCCGCGCTGGGCGAGGCGGAGGGTGAGGACCGTATCCGGCTCTCGCCCGCTGTCCTGCCGGTGTCGCTGACGACCGAGAACGGCGCCTGGGTCGGCGAGGCGGCCCACATCCCAGCGCCGACTGGGCAGGACCCGCTACGACCCCACCTTCGCGGGGCTATGGCGACATCGTGTGAGGGCAGCCCCCGACACGGCGACGGCCGTGCCGGAGGCGGTCCGGAACACGAACATTCCGGCCGGCCCGAGTGGGGAGCTGGGAGCGCGAGGTGTAGTGGAAGCCGGTGAGCGTCAAGGCCTCGTCGCGGTCGCCGGTAGTGAAACCGAATCGACATGATCAGGCCCTGGCGAGATCATGGACAGATGCCGTCGACCGAATCAGCAGCCCGCCGGTTTCAGGACCGTGCGGTTCTCTGGAGCATGGGTGAGATCTCCGCAGCCGACGTCGTCACGGCTGCCTGTGATGCACTCGTTGCCGGCCTGGACAGTCCTGCCCTACAGATCCTGGCGGCGTGCACACGCGCGGAGGCGGGTTACGACGTCCCCGATCTCCTTCCCCCGGCACTCGACGAACTGGGCCTCACCTTCTACACAGTGGGCAGTGTTGCCGGGCAGGAAGCCGCCGCACGAGCGCTTGCCGCCCGGATGCTGGCCGACGAGCTGACGCCACGTGAGCTGGCCTTCCGGATTCACCAGTGCTTCGGGCACGAGCTGCCTCTGGCCGAGCGACTCGCCGAGCTGGACGACGAGTACGACGTTCTCGAATACAGCGATAGAACACCGGCACAGGTCGACGCCGATGTCACGGCCGAAGCTCTGCGGCTTGCACGGCATCCTCGTGTTTCCGCCGAACTTGCGGATGGACGGACCTGAAGCAGACCGGTGGACCCGTGGGTTCAGGCTGGTGGCGGGCGACGCGAAGTCTGCGTGGGCCTGCTCGACAGCTTCGGGGTACGCCTCGCGCTTGCGTACTCGGCGAGCGCCCGATAGATGCTGGCCACCGATTCCTTCTGCCTCTTGCGCTTGCTGGTGGGGGGGATCAGGTCGAGGCAAAGCACTCCTTGACACCAGCAGCCTCATGTACCGTCCTTGGCCAGCAGTTTCATCGTCCATTCTCGCTGTTCGGCGGTGTCCGGGACGGCGAGTCCGCGAGCCTTTTCGATCTGGCTCCAGGCGGTATCGGGAGTGACGCCGTTGAGGATGAGGAGCGAGGCTGCGAGGAGGGACGAGCGTCCGATGCCGGCTCGGCAGTGGGTGACGATGTGGGCGCCGTCGTGCAGCGCTTCGGCGAGGCTGCGCAGAGCGGGAAGGATCGTGGTGCGGTCGGGGACGGTGCGATCGGGGATGGGTATCGCGACGAACTGCAGCCCGGCTGCTGTGGCTGTCCGGGGCTCGTCGGCGAGGCCGAGTTCGTCGCGTTCGGGCTCGGTGAGCGCGCAGACCAGGACGTCGACGCCGCAGTTCTTGAGCGCGGTCATCTCGTCTTCGAGCCAGTCATGACCGCGGGGTCTGGCCATGGTGCTCAGTCGTCCCGGGCCGGGAAGCCCGATGGTGAAGAGGGCAGGGCGCATGTCAGCAACACTTTCGGCTTGGTGATATGGGAAAACCGTCGATGCCGAGAGGCATCGCGAGGCAAGGTGGCGCCCCTTCCGGGAGTTCGGGAGGGCACCGGGGCGTGCTGGATCAGGCGGCGCTGAACCAGCAGATTTCGACGAAGTCCAACGGGCCCTCGTACTGCTCCATTTCCGTGGCCCCCAGCCAGTGGGCCGAACGCCAGGACACGGTCAAGGGGCCGGCGCTGGACCGGCACACCACCCTGGGCATCATCCGCATGGTGCACAATGACGATCGAGGGGGCGCCTCGGACGTTGCCTCCGCCCTGGTCGAGACCGGGAATCCGGACGGGGTATCACCGTCTGCGCCCCGTACGGGGACATGAGCTTCACCGGACCCGCTCTGGTTGCCGCCGACACCGCCCACCCAGGGATCGAGTACGAGGCCGAATGGGGCGACGTCGCTGCTCTCGCCGGCCAGGCCCGGCCCTGGTGGCCCTATCTGCTGCGACTGCCCCAACTGATCAACAAGTGAAGTGGGAGCCCGGCGCGCCGCGGACCGTCGCCGAAGTCCCGCCCAGCGTCGACGAGAAGACCCTGCGCGCGCCGCGCGCAACGATGTCTTCGATGCCGACTCGCGGACCGCCCTGCCGGACATGGCCAACGACATCCGCAACGGGCGCACCACGAGCGTCGTGCACGACAATGAGATATTCGGCGAACGAGAATAGCGCGAGAAGCCGAACGCCGTCATCATCGGCGCTGGCTCGACACCATTCACTACCCCTTGCTCCTCGTCGACGACTGCCAGGCTCTCCAGGCCGGCTGACGCAAGCTCGCCCTGAGCAGCCACCCCGACGCCGTCGCGGCGCTGGAGGTCGCCGTCGGCCGTGAGCCGGACCTGCTGCCGTACGGAGCGCTGACCGAAGTGCCCGACCGGCCCGGCACCGTCATCGAGCGTGGACCCGCCGTCTGGCGATGTGCGATCCGACCGCAGCTCACGCCGTGCTCGCCGACGACGACCGCGTGGACGCGTTCTTCCTCGACCCGCTCCCGACATGCCCGTCCTGCGCACTTCTCCGGACCGCGGCAAGCCCACTTGGCGGTTCTACGCGCCGCTGCTCTTTCCGGCCAACGGCGCGGACTCGCCTCAGCCGTGCTGCATCACACCGTGTGGATCACCACCAGCGACGGGCACGTCCGCCCGCGCCCTGCACGCCGACCGAACACCTGTGGTGGGGCAACGGCTGGGCGACCAGCCCAGCGAAGCCGCGACGGTCATCGACACCCTCTTGGACGACCTCGGCGCCACCGTCAACCTGCGCGAACACTTCAATGCCTCCAAGGGACTGGTCTCGCTGCTCAACGAGGAACGCGAACAGGGCACGAAGCTCACCCGCAGCACCCTGCTCCAGGCCCGCATGCGCCCGCCGCGCACGCACTGAACGCTCGGCCCGCCGTGCAGGAGGGGAGCGATCTTGCGCTGCTGCCGACCTGCCGTCTCGGCAGCGACCTGAAGCGGGCGGCTTTGTATCTGGCCGCGCCAGCCGAGGACCAGGCGCGGCTGGAGGTCCGCTCTGCCCGGCCTGGCGAGCCACGGTCGCACACCCGCTGCGCGCTGCCTGCCCAGAAGGGCGAGCTACAGGTGCACATGCGACCCGGGGCCATTGATGGGCGTCGCAGAATGGTGGAAATCTACTGACGGGCCCGGCGATTCACCCACACTACGATGGCTGCCCACAAAACGGTGACACCGACGATGGCCAAGGCAGCCGTTGCCGTGCCCTGATAAACACTCCATGCCTTGTGCCGCAGGCTGGCGCCTATGGCTTCGCCAGGCGTGTTGTTATCGCCGTCGTGGTGCCCGCTTTGCATGTGGTCAGAGGCGAGCACCCAGCACACACCGCGCACAAGGGAGGTAAGGAGCAGTAGAGCTAAGCCTGTTGTGAATACGGGCCATAGGCGCTTGGGGTGGTCTGTCAACGCATGATCCTTTCAACACCACGCGGTGCGGTTAGAGGCTGACGAGCCACCCGGCCAGGGCACCAGCACACATGCAGAGCGTACCCGTCACCTTCCGCTCCTGACGGCACCGGTAAGACGGTGCCGGCCTGGACCGTTTAGGAGCTGTGTCGTATCTCCTTGAGCCGTGGCCCTCTGAAATGGCCGGAGGGTAAAGGGGCGTCGGATGCAGGCATGGCAGGGGTCGGATGAGGAAGCGTGGGCTGGTCGGGGAGAACTGTCGGCTGTTCGATGACCATTACCCGCTCAGGCGTCAACGTGTCGGTCTCTCCTGGTACCGGCAGCGATCGCGAGACGAGCTTCGACCTGGCAGGCCGGCCCCTCGCGCTGACGGGGCCGCTTCTGCACGGAATGCCGCCGACGGCGGCCGGTCGGCCGGGTTGTCTACGCGGCTTGGGTGCGGTTCCTCGCTAAGGCTCGGAGTCGGTCGCGTTGCTGGGGCATGATCTGGGCGACGTTCACTCGGTTTTGATCACAGCCGCGTGTACCGTCACTGTGGTGGACTGCATAGCCATTGCTGCCGAGAACCGAATCCCCTTTCCGGCCGCCATGAACCCCCTCAGCCCGGTTGAGGGCGGCTCCCGATGACCGCCCCCGAGAACGCCTCGCTGGAAGCGAGGGCGGCAGACCACGTTTCTGCCGTTCTGCTGGAGCAACTGGCTGACAAGCTCGGCCGCCGGGCACCGGGCACCGTCGTGTTCGGTGAACCCATCGCGAGCCAGGACATCACTGTGATCCCCGTGGCACGGATCGGGTTCGGCTTCGGCGGTAACACCGGTCAGCAGGCCGGTGAGGACGGTGTGGTCGGCGGCGGGGTCGAAGCAAAGCCGCTCGGCTTCATCGAGATCAAAGAGGGCAAGGCCGGGTACAAGCCCATCCGCGATCCTTGGGTGAACGTACTCGTACCGCTAGCGGGCGGTGCCCTGGCCGGAGCGGCGATCCTGCGCTACTTGGCGCGCCGCGGGAGGCACTGAAGCAGGGCCGCCCTGGCCCGGCGAAGTTGAATGTGGGCCTCCCTTGGGAAGGTCGCCATGCTCAGAAGCCTCCGTGTCGAGCGCAGCCCGGAGTGGAACGACATCGGGCTGGTCTGGCGGTAGTGAAGTACGGGGGCATGCCTTGGTGTGCCGAGGTCAGCGCCGGCTCCCTCGGCGAGGCCATGCCCCGGCAACGAAAACGGTTCCGATCACAGGCTCGACGGGATGCAGCCAAGCGGGGAGGCAGAGTGAGGCGGCTGACCATGACAGTGATGAAGGCCCAGGTGAGGTGGGCCTCGCTGTGGGAGATGAGTCGCTCGTAGTCCCGAACGATTCTGCGCGCTCTCATGACCAACGAAATCGCCCGCTCCACCCGCAGGCCGATGTGCCGGCGGACCGTGTGGCGCATGCCCCGCCTCGGGCGCCCGCCGGTCATCCAGGCCCCTACCGGGTCGTCGCCCGGGCTCTGCGACGTCTCGGGTACGGCCTGCGGATGCTTGCCCAGTCGCCGTACGTACCGCGGCACGCCTTCGGCGGGGGAGACGGCCGGGCGCGCCCATACGGTGGGTGCTGGCGTACCCGCCGAGCGGGACTGCGGGCGGCATGGGCGTTCCCAGGAACGTGATGGTCGAGCTGGTGCTCGCGCACCAGCTCGGCCACCTTCCGCACGCGGGCGGGGGATACCGGTGGCGACGGTGAGGGTCTCGTGGTGTGCCCACGGCGGCTCCGTACACCGGGTCGTGCGGTCGCCTTAGGGCTTATACACAGCGTCGCTCCCGTACAACTCCCTGGTGAACGCGGAGACATCGGCGCTGCGGTCGGTGTTGTCGAGGTTGTACGTGAGATATACGCCGTACCCTTCGCGGACGGTGCGGCGGGCGAGGTCGGTGGTCGTGCTCTGCGGGGTCCGGCCGATCTCGACAGCCGCCGGCGAGAGCTTCGACTTGGGGAGTGCGATGCCGGGGACCTGCCAGGTGCCGTAGTACGGGTTCCAGGCGTAGTCGAACTTGGAGGAGATGTTGACGCCGCCGTAGGAGAGGCGCGACGCGGACGGGCCGATGTTGTAGAGGCTGATGATCTTGTTCGGCATGTTGGCGCGCAGCGCCGTCACCAAGTGCACGAACGAGCTGTTGTTGGGCTGGCCGGTGCCGTTGGTGCCGTACTTGGCGTACTCGTCGTCGAAGTCGATGCCGTCCAGGCCGTACTTGGTCACGGTGTCCGACAGCTGTTTCGCGAACGCCGAAGCCGCTTGCTGCGACGGGAAGTTGGCGAAGCCCGCGCCCTGGTGGTTGCCGAGTACCGAGAGAGTGACCTTTATGCCTTTCCGCTGCAACGGCCGAACCTCGGTGGCAACGTTGTCAAGGACGCGCTGCACGTTCTCGTTGAAGTGCAGGTACGCCGCCTTCGTGTCCGTGTTGTAGTTGATGTTCGCTGCGAAGATCACGGCGACGTCGAAGACGTTGCCACCGCCGTTGGCGAGGGTGTATTTGCCCACGTTGAGCATGCTGTGGTTGTTCACCTCGACGTAGGCCACCGAGGTCGGTCCCTGCTTCCGGGGAGCGGGGGTGGTGGCGGCTGCCGCGCCGGTCGGGGCGGTGGCGCCGATGGCGAGGGCCGCGATGGCCGAGAGCGTGAGTGCGGCCGTCCGCACTCTGCGGCGTATCAGATGCAACATGGGGGATCGGTCTCCCGTCGTAGGGGCCGGCGCCCGACCTGTTCGATGGCGCCGGGTGAGATCTGCGAGTTTTACACTCGATTCAGGTGTTCCGGAAGAGGCCCATTGGCTTTATAGGTGAGCTTCCAAAACTGGCCCAGGGTTGTCAGGGCTATGCCGGGGGGCGGCCGTAGCGGTGTGACGACCTCGCCGGTGAGTCGGTTTGCGTCCCCCAGTAACTCCTCGCTCCTGGCTCTGGGGTCTCCTGCCTGGCCCGTACGGACCCGCTCGACCTCGGTGCCCGACACCACCCACGGCGCGGTCCGGGCTTTCTTCGGCCCCCGGAGTTCTCCCGCGGACCGGCCGGCCAGTGCCGGAACGAACGATGCCATTCCCGCCACGACAGGTGCGGTTTTCGCCACAGAATCAAGGGATTTGCCCAGTCGCGAGGCGGCATGATCCGCTGCATGAAAAGGACCGCGGTTGCCGGATCGACCCTCCCGGAGACGCAAGCGCAGGTGAAAGACCGTGCGCAGAACCCGCTGCATGGGCAGAGCCCGCTGACGGCGTACCAACGCGATATCTGGGCCGCCAGTTCTCAGGCTCCGCAATCGCCGCAGTTCAACTGCGTCATTCACGAACGATTACGGGGCGGGATCGATCTCGATGCACTCGCCGAGTGCATCGTGCGTGCGCTGTCTCGCCACGAGGCGTTCCGGCTGCGGTTCGGTGAAAGGGCGGGGACGCCCTTTCAGTGGGTGGCGGGGGAGGGCGGCTTCGGGGTCCGCAGGGTGGACCTCGCGCAGGAGCCCGAACCGGACGTCGCGTGCGCCGAGTGGATCCGGCGCTCGTTGGCGATGCCGCTGTCGCTCACGGACAGCGGCCCCCTGGTCGAAGCCACGCTGCTGGTGGAGAGCCCGGACGTCACGCATCTGCATGTCAAGACGCACCACATCGTCGCCGACGGCTGGGCCCTCAACCGGCTGAGCCACGAGATCCTCGAGGACTACGCGCGGGCCACGGGTGGCGACGGGGAGCGCACGGGGTGTCACGAGCCTGCCTCCTACCTTGCGTTCGTCGAGGAGGAAGCCGCCTACCGTGCCGGTGCCGAAGGTGATCGCGACCGTGCCTTCCACCGGGAAACCCTCGCCGACGTGGCGCCCGCGCTCTTCACGGGCACGGCCGGCGGGAGCGGGCGCGGCCGTCATGGGTTCGTCGTCGAGGGCCGTATCGTCGACCGGGTCCGTGCCGCCGGCTGCTCGCCGTTCGCGTACGTCGCGGCCATGTTCGGTACCTGGCTGACGCGACTGCACCGTGGCCAGGAAGTGGTGCTGGGCGTCCCGTTACTCAACCGGCCCGAAGACCACCACAAGAAGATCATCGGTCAGTTCGCCAACACGCTGCCGCTGCGGGTCCCGGCACACGGCGGGCGCACGGTACGGGAACTGGTCGCCGAGACCCGGAAGGCGGCCCGTGCGCTGCAGCGCCATGAACGGCTCTCGCTGGGCGACGTCCTGAGGGAACTGCCCCCGTCGGCCGAGGGCCCCCGCCGGCTCTTCGACGTGACGCTCTCCTACCTGCACTGGTCGTGTCCGGCGCTGGTACCGGGCGTCGAACGGCAGCTCACCCTGATGGCTCCCTCGCACGATCAGGACGCCCTGGGCGTCATGGTCTTCGCCTTCGACGGCACGGCCGACATGCGCATCGAGCTGGACTACGCCCTCGATGTCTTCGACGAGGACCTGCCCATCGCCTCGGTCGCCGGCCACCTCGCGACGCTCCTGGAGCGCGGCGTGGACCTGCTGGACGAGCCCGTGTCGGCCGTCCCGATGCTGGAACCCGCCGAACACGAGGACCTCACCGCGGTGCGCAGCCACGGTCCGACAGTGCCGTACGCGGACCAGGCCACGCTGCACGGCCTGTTCGAGGAGCAGGCCGCCCGCATCCCGGGGCAGACTGCCGTCCTTGGTGCCACTGGCGAAGTGCTGACCTACGCCGAACTGGACGAGCGGGCCAACCGGGTCGCCCGGGCCCTGCGCGAGGAGGGCGTCGGCCCCGGCGACCGGGTCGCGGTGATGATGGAGCGGGGGCCCCAGCTGCTCGTGGCGCTCCTGGGCACGCTGAAGTCAGGGGGCGCCTACGTACCGGTGGATCCCGGCTATCCGTCCGAACGCGTGCGGTTCCTGCTGGACGACAGCCGCGCCAAGGTGGTGATCGTGGACGGCCCCGGCCCCGGCCGTAACCCCGCCGCCGGTGGGGCCGACGGGGCGAAGGTGCGGCATGTCGATGAGCTGCTGCAGGCCGGCGGTGCCCCCCTTCCGCCGCTGGCCGGCGCCCGCGATCTGGCCTATGTCATCTACACCTCCGGCTCGACCGGCCGGCCCAAGGGTGTGATGGTCGAGCACCACAGTGTCGTCAACCGCCTCGCCTGGATGCAGCGCCGCTATCCGCTGGGCGACGGTGACGTCCTGTTGCAGAAGACGCCGGTGTCCTTCGACGTCTCGGTGTGGGAATTGTTCTGGTGGGCCGTCGAGGGCGCGACGGTGGCCCTGCTGCCGCCCGGCGGCCAGCAGGATCCGCGCGAGATCCTGCGGGCGGTCCGTGACCAGCGGGTCAGCGTCGTGCACTTCGTGCCCTCGATGCTCGGTCCGTTCCTCGACCTGCTCCAGGAACAGCCAGACGCCCGCGCGGGCCTGGGCTCCTTGCGGTACGTCTTCTGCAGCGGCGAGGCCCTGCCGCCGGAGCGGGTCGAGCAGTTCAACCGCGTCTTCGGCATACCCGGTGCGCAGGGCCGGGTACGGCTGGTCAACCTGTACGGGCCGACCGAGGCGACGGTCGATGTCTCGTATTACGAGTGTCCGGACGATCCGGCTCAAAGCGTCACACGGGTCCCCATCGGCCGGCCGATCGACAACACCCGGCTGTACGTCCTGGGCCCCGGTGATCTGCCCCAGCCGGTGGGTGTCGCCGGTGAGCTGTGTATCGGCGGCGTTCAGGTCGCCCGGGGCTACCTGAATCGTCCGGAGCTGACCGCCGAGAAATTCGTCGGCGACCCGTTCGTCCCGGGCGGGCGCCTGTACCGTACCGGCGACCTCGCACGGTGGCTGGCCGACGGCACCCTGGAGTACCTCGGGCGGATCGACGGCCAGGTCAAGGTCCGGGGCAACCGGGTGGAGCCGGGCGAGGTGGCCGGCGCCCTGCGCGGCCTGCCCGGTATCCGCGACGCCATCGTCGTGGACCGCACCACCGCCGCCCGCGGCACCCACCTCGTGGGCTATTACGTCGCCGATGCCGCCCTGGACCCCGCTCACCTGCGCGAACTGCTCGGACAACAGCTGCCGGCGTTCATGGTCCCAGCCTTCTTCGTGCGGATCGACGCCGTTCCGCTGACCCCGAACGGCAAGGCCGACCGCCGCGCGCTGCCCCCGCCCCAGGAAGCCGCGGAGCCGGTCACCGGCCTGCCGCCGCGCGACCGTACCGAGGCCGCCCTGGCCGAGATCTGGGCCGGGGTGCTCGGCCACGACGCCGTCGGCGTCCACGACGACTACTTCACGCTCGGCGGCGACTCGATCCTCATGCTCAAGGTGCGCGCCCAGGCCGAGGCACGGGGCCTGCGCTTCTCCCTGACCGACCTGATCCGCAACCCGACGGTGGCGGCTCTGGCCCCGCGCGTCGAGAGCCTGGCAGCGCCCGGCGGCGATTCCGCTCCCGCCCCGTTCGCCCTCGTGTCCGGCGTGGACCGGGCCCGTCTGGAAGGCGCCGAGGACGCCTGGCCGCTCACCCGGCTCCAGCTCGGCCTGCTCTACCACAGCCGCAGGCGCGAGAGGTCCGCCACGTACAAGGACGTCTTCCAGTACACCCTCGAACTCCCCTGGGACGAGGCAGCGTTCCGCCGGTCGTTCGACAAGCTGGTGGCGCGTCATCCGGTGCTGCGTTCCGCCTTCGACCTGGCGGGTTTCTCCGAGCCGTTGCAGGTCGTCCGTCCGCAGGCGCCCGGCGGCCTGGACATCGTCGATCTGCGTCCGCTCGACGGTGCCGCGGCCGACGCCGAGATCCGCGCGCACATCGAACAGCGCCGTCACCATGCCTACGCCGTCGACCGGGCGCCGCTGTACCTCTTCCGGGCGCACGTGCGGCCGGGGGCCGTCGAGCTGGTCCTCAGTTTCCACCACGCGCTGCTCGACGGCGGCAGCGTGGCCAACCTCCTCCAGGAACTCCTCCAGGACTACGCGCACGGGCTGGGGCTGGGTATCGGCCCCGTCGACGGCACCGTCCCGCCCTCGGCGGCGTCCTACGTACGCGAGGAACTGGCCGCCCTGGAATCCGCGCAGGCGCGGCAGTACTGGAAGGAGAAGCTGGCCGGCTGCGAGCTGCTGCAGATCGAACCGTTCGGGACCCACCTGCCCGGCACCGGCCGGGGACCGGTCACGCACCGCGCCGACCTGCCCGACGAGCTTCTCGCCCAGGTGCGCACGTTCGCCGCCGAGCAGGGTCTGCCCGTCAAGTCCGTGCTCTTCGCGGCGCACTGCCTGACGCTGGCCATGTTCGCCGGTACCCACGATGTCACCACCGGGCTGATCACCCACGGACGGCCCGAGCTCGCCCACGCCGAACGCACCGCCGGACTCTTCCTGAACACCGTGCCCCTGCGCCTGGACGTCGCGCAGCCCCGATGGCTGGACGTGGCGCGCGAGGCTTTCCGGCAGGAACAGGACGGCCACCCCCACCGGCGCTACCCGCTGAGCGCCGTCCAGGAGGACCACGGCGGCCCGGTTCTGGACACCGCCTTCAACTACGTGCACTTCCACCAGCTGTCCGAGGTCCTCGCGCTGCCGGAGATACGGCTGCGCACCTTCCGTACCTGGGAGGAGAGCGAATTCCGGTTCCTGGTCAACGCGTTCACCGAACCGGACAGCGGCAGCGTGTGGCTGCGGATCGACTGCGGCAGCGACGGGGCCACCGCGGAGCAGGCCCGTCTGTTCGCCGACGGCTACCAGAAGATTCTGCGCCGGATGGTGGAGGAACCGCACACGGAGCCCGATGTCGCCTTCCTCGCCCCCCGGCCGGTCCGCGCCAGGGCCACACCCCGGCCCACCGTCGTCGACAGCTTCCTGCGCCAGGCGGCCCGCACCCCGGACGCGACCGCCCTGGCGATGGGGGAGGAGCGGTGGAGTTACGCGCGGCTGGCCGAGACGGCCGGCCGGGTGGCCCGGCGGCTGGGCGCGCTCGGCGCTTCGCCCCAGGCCCGGATCGGGATCGCCATGGACCGCTCACCGCAGACCATCGCCGTGGTCCTGGGCGTTCTGCGGGCCGGGTGCGCCGTGGTGCCGCTGGACGTCGGCTACCCCGCCCCGCGGCTGGCCATGATGCTGGAAGAGGCCCGGCCCTTCCGCGTCATCGCCCATGCCGCCCACGCCCACCTCGTCGACGATCCGTCGCTGCTGCTGCCCGCCGAGTCGATCACCGAACCGACCGCAGGAGCCGCCACGGAGCCCGCAGCCGAGATCCCCGCCGACAGCACCGCCTACGTCCTGTTCACCTCCGGCTCCACCGGACGCCCCAAGGGCGTGGCCATGCCGCACCGCTCCCTGGCCGGCCTGGTCGCCTGGCAGACCCGGGCCGCCAGCGGTGCGGTGGGCGGCGCCACCCTCCAGTACGCGCCGCTGAGCTTCGACGTCTCCTTCCAAGAGATCTTCTCCACGCTGTGCTCCGGCGGCACGCTGCACCTGGTGGGCGACGCCGAGCGGCGCGACATGCCCCAGCTGCTGCGACTGATCGACCGCGAGGGCATCGAGCGGGTCTTCCTGCCCTACGTGGCCCTGCAGCACCTGGCCGAGACCGCCCAGGCACTCGACCTCACCCCCCGTGCACTGCGGGTGCTGGTCTCCGCCGGCGAACAACTGCGCGTCACCCCGGAGATCCGCAGGCTGTGCTCCGCACTGCCGGGCGCCGTCCTGGACAACCAGTACGGGCCGACCGAGACCCACGTCGCCACCGCCTTCACCATGACCGGCGACCCGGCCGCCTTCCCCGCACTGCCCCCGATCGGACACCCCATCGACGGCGCCGAGGCGCACGTGCTGGACGAGCGGATGCGCCCGGTGCCCGTCGGCGTGCGCGGCACCATCCACCTCGGCGGCACCTGCCTGGCCGACGGCTACGAAGGCCGCCCCGACCTCACCAAGGAACGCTTCGTCCGGCACCCCTTCGCAGACGAGGGCCACCTGCTCTACGACACCGGCGACCTCGGGATGGTGCTGCCCGACGGGACGCTGGTGTACGCCGGGCGGGCCGACACCCAGGTCAAGGTACGCGGCCACCGCGTCGAACCGGCCGAGGTGGAACTGGCCCTGACCGCTCTCGCCGGGCAGTACCCGAACCTGCGCGACGCCGCGGTCGTGGCCCGCCACCACGCGAACGGCGAGTGCCTCCTTACGGCCTTCCTCGTCGGCGAGGGCACCAGCGCGGACCTGACCGGCATCCGCGAACGGCTGCGTACCACGCTGCCCGAGCACCTGGTGCCCTCCCACCTGCGATGGGTGACCCACCTGCCCCTGACCCCCAGCGGCAAGCGGGACGACGCCGCCCTGCGCTCCCTGCCGCTCACCCCCACCGCCGAAACCGACGGCGCAGCCCCGCAGGATCCTTACGAACGCGCGGTGGCCGAGATGCTGGCGGACCTGCTGCAACTGCCCGCCGTCGGCGTGCACGACAGCCTCTTCGACCTGGGCGGCACCTCGCTGACCGTGATGCGGTTGGTGGTGCAGATCGAGCAGCGTTACGCCGTGCATATCCCGTTGTCGCAGTTCATCGCGACCCCCACCGCGGCTGGGCTTGCGGCGCGGTTGCGTGCGGGTGGCGCGGTCGCGGCCTTCGACCCGTTGGTGCCGATCCGCCCGCAGGGCACCCGCCCGCCGCTGTTCATGGTGCACCCCATGGGCGGCAACGTGCTGTGCTATGTGCCCTTCGCCCGGCACCTTCCCGACGACCAGCCGCTGTACGCGCTCCAGGCGGCCGGTGCCGATCCCGGTACCACGCCGCTGCGTACCGTCGAGGAGATCGCGGCCAGTTACATCGCCGCGCTGCGTACGGTGCAGCCGCACGGCCCGTACGCCATCGGCGGGTGGTCCTTCGGCGGTTTCGTCGCCTTCGAGATCGCACGCCAGTTGCGGGCGGCCGGGGAGGACGTGGCCCGCCTGGTGCTCCTGGACACCACCGCGCTGACCCAGGGAGAGCGTCACCGGCACGACGACGACGCTCTGCTGGGGTGGTTCTTCTGGGAGCTGCTGTGGCTGGAGCGCGGTGGCGATTCCTCGATGCAGCGCTTTCCGGAGGAACTGGTCTCGCCGGAGGAGAAGTTCGACTTCATCGCCCGTGTCGCGGCCGAGGAGGGCGTTGTGCCGGCCGGCAGTTCGGGCGCCGTCATACGCCGGCTCTTCCGTCTCTATCAGGCGAACTGGCAGGCGACGCTCAACTACCGGCCCGAAGCCGGGGACCTGGGACTGACCCTGGTCCGTGCCGCCGAGCCGCTGCCAAAGGTCCTGGCCGCGATGCACAGCGCGGCCGGAAGCCGCCACGAGGACCCCACCAACGGCTGGAGCGATATGACCGACGGCCCCCTTGAGGTGGTCAGCGTTCCCGGCGACCACCTCACGATCATGGAAGAACCGTACGTGCAACACGTGGCCAAGACGGTCGCGGACCTGATCGGGCCCGGACCGGCCGGATCTGACGGGGAGCGCTGACCGCATGCCGACAGTCTCAGACCAACCACAGAGCCCCGAAAGCCGGGCAAACCCAGCGAACTCAAGGAGCCGACCGGTGAAAGCCCTCGTCATCGGAGCCGGAATCGGCGGACTGGCCTGCGCCGTCGCCCTGCGGCGCGTCGGGATCGAGGTGGCGGTGTACGAGCGCGCCACCCAGCTGCGTGCCGCCGGTTCCGGCCTGTCGGTCATGTCGAATGCCGTCAACGCGCTCGCCACGCTGGACATCGACCTCGACCTGGAAAAGCGCGGCCAGGCCATAGCGTCCTTCACGGTCCTGGACCACCGCGGCCGCACCATCAGGGACCTGCCGTTCAAGGAAATCTGCGACAAGGTCGGCGCGCCCAGTGTCTGCCTGGGCCGTCCGGCCCTCCAGGAGGCGCTGCTGGACGCGGCCGGCGACTGCCCCCTGCACCTGGGCGCCGCCGCGACCGCGTTCGAGACCGACGGGACGGGCGTCACCGTCCGCTTCGCGGACGGGCGCACGGCGCACGGCGACCTCCTCATCGGCGCCGACGGATTCCACTCGGCCATCCGCGCCCAGCTCGTCGGTCCGGAGGCGTCCCACGACAGCGGCTACGTCTGCTGGCTCGGCATCGTCCCCTTCCGCCACCCCGCCTTTCCCCGGGGCAGCGTGCGCCACTACTGGGGCAGCGGGCAGCGCTTCGGCCTCATCGACATCGGCCACGGCCACGCCTACTGGTGGGGCACCAAGACCATGCCCACCGCCCGCTCGCACGCCTGGGACGGCACCAAGGACGAGATCACCCGGGCCTACGAGGGCTGGGCCGACGAGGTACGGGCCGTCATCGAGGTCACCCCGCCGGGAGACATCCTCGCCGTACCCTCCCGCGACCGCACCTTCCTCGAACGCTGGGGGCAGGGCCCCGTCACCCTGCTCGGCGACGCCGCGCACCCCATGCTGACCACCCTCGGCCAAGGGGCCGGCATGGCCATCGAAGACGCCGTGGTCCTGGCCCACACCCTGGCCGAGCCCGGCGCGCGCGACGATCTGCCGCTCGCCCTGCGGACGTACGAGGACCGCCGCCGCGACCGTACCCGGTCCATGGCCGCCGCCTCCCGGTCGATGAGCGACCTCGAACAGGCCGACACGCCCGAACTGCGGCAGGCCCGGGACGACTATTTCCGCCTGACACCCCGCCAGGACCTCGCCCGGCAGAACGAGGAGTCCCTCACTTTCCCCGCCATCCCGAATCCCGAACCACGCCTCAGGCGAGACCTCAGCCCCCTGGAACGCTGGTACTGGATCGCGGACCAGACCTCCCCGCTCAACAGCGTCGTCCGCAGCCGCATCCACGGCACCCTGAAGCTGTCCCTGCTGCGCCGCGCCCTGGACCTTCTCCAGTCCCGGCACCCGCTGCTGCGCGTCGCGGTTACCAGCGACGAGGACGGCACGGCCCCCGCGTTCCGCCCCGTGGGCGGACGGCCCATCCCACTGCGCCACATACAGGTGCCGGCCGACGACCCCGAGTCCGATACGCGCTGGCAACGCGAGATCGACGAGCACGAACTCGCCGAGGGCGCCGCCTGGCGCACGGGGCCGCTGCTGCGAGCCGTCGTCATCAGCCGGGAGGACGTCGAACGCACCGAGGACGTCCACGACCTGCTGCTCACCTCGGCGCACTGCATAGCCGACGGCATGACCGGGCTGGCTCTGCTTAGGCAGTGGATCGAACTCGCCGCCCAGCTGCATGCCGGCGAGGAACCGCCACGCACCTCGTACCGGGCCCTGCCCTCCGCGGAAGACCTGCTCCCGCCCCGTCACCGAGGCCAGGCAGGCGCCGCCGCCCTTACGGCCCTGACCGAGCGCGACGAGGAGGAAACCCGTCGGCTACAGCCACGGCGCGTCACTCCCAGCCACCCGGTCCCGTTCCACCGGCGGCGCACCCGGATGGTGCACAGATCCCTCACCGCCGGCCAACTCGACCTGCTCGTGAGCGCCTGCAAGCAGCACGGCGCCACCGTGCACGGAGCCCTGGCCGCCGCCATGGTCACCGCCGTCGCCCTGGAGGCAGGTACTCGGGAGCCGGCCCACTTCTCGATCGGCTCCCCGCTCGACTTCCGCGCCGAACTGGAGCCCGCCGTCTCCTACGACGAGGCCGGCACCTACGCGGCCACCCTTCCCTCCCGCGTCCTCTACCGGCCCGGCGAGCCCTTGTGGCCCATGGCGCGCGCCATCAGCCAGGACCTCGCGGACCGCCGCAAGCGCGAGGAACACCTTTCCATGATCAACCTGCTGGACCGGGCCGGACCCAAGGCCCCGGCCGACGCCGGTGCGTTCATGCGCTACCTGGACGAGCAGGGCCCCATCAACCTGTGCCTGTCCAACCTCGGCCGCTACGACTTCCCCGACCAGGCGGGCCCTTGGCGCGTCTCCGGCACCCAGATCATCGCAAGCATCTCGGTGACGGGCTCCATCGTGGCGACCGCCACCACCACCCACGGCCAACTCGCCTGGAACTTCAGCCACGTCGAGAACATCATTCCGGCACCGCGCGCCCACCACATCGCCGACACCTCCGTACGCACCTTGCTGTCCGCGCTGCCCACCGGCCTCGGTACGCCCGAGCCCCGCGACTGACCGGCCGCACACCCCACCACCCGAGGAGAAACTCTTGTTGAACCGCCGGCCCAAGCCCCTGCCCCCGGCCGGACGCGCCGTCGTCATCACCGGCGCCTCCACCGGACTCGGCAAGGAGTGCGCCCTGCGGCTGGAAGAACGCGGCTTCCGCGTCTTCGCCACGGTGCGCGAGAGGCAGGACGGTGAAAAACTGCGCGCCGAGGCATCCTCCGCACGGCTGCAGCCGGTACTCATGGACGTGACCGACGAGAAGTCGATCCAGGCGGCGGCGGCCGAAGTCGCCCGGTCCGTGGACGAGCAGGGCGTATGGGCCGTGGTGAACAACGCCGGTTCCTGCGTCGCGGCCCCTCTGGAATGCGTGCCGCCCGAAGGGCTGCGGCGGCAGCTGGACATCAACGTCGTCGGCTCGCTCGCCGTCACCCAGGCGTTCCTGCCCCAGCTGCGGCGCACCCGCGGACGCGTGGTCAACATCTCCTCCGGTGTGGGCAGTGTGGCCATTCCCTACCTCGGCGCCTACGCGACGGGACAGTTCGCCAAAGAGGCCATGAGCGACGCGCTCCGCCGCGAGCTGCGCCCCTTCGGCATCTCGGTCTCCGTCGTCAGGCCGGGCGCGATCGCGACCCCCATCTGGGACAAGGTCCGGGAAACCGGCGAAGACATCTTGAACCAGGCCCCCGACGCCATGGCCGACCTCTACCGAGCCCCCTTCGAACAATTCCTGCAAATGAACGAACAACGCGCACAGTCAAGCGGCACACAGCCGCAGGACGTCGCCCGCACGGTCTTCCGCGTACTGACCACCCCGCGCCCCCGGACCCGCTACAGCGTCGGCCCCGACGCCCGGACAGCCGGCGTCCTGTCCCGGCTGCTGCCGGACACCGCCCTGGACCGTGGCCTCGGCACCGTCACCAAGAACCGCCGGTAGCCCGCGCCGCGGGAGAAAAAGCCCGGCCGGGCCCAAGGTACGGGCCCGGCCGGGAGGGGCGCTGGACTGCAATCGCCGGGCCACCGGGGCCCGTACGCGTAACGTATCTGCGCCCGCAGCGGAGAACGCCGGTGCCGGGCCTCGGACTCGCGGAGTACGAGCCGCTCCCGTCTTGATCGGGGCAGATGGCCAGGCGACGCACCCAAGTTCCGACAAGGCGGGCAACCTACTGGCCGCAGCCCCACCGCCAGGCCGCGCCGCCTTGGCAACCGAGGTGAACGGCTGAACTCGCAGGGTGGTTGTGCGACACACCGGAGCGGCCTTCCGCTGCCCGGTGGTGTGGGTGCGCATGGTGGGCGGGTGTCGCTCTGTGGAGGTGCGTGGTGCGTCGAAGTGTTCTGGTGACGGGTGCGACGAGTGGTGTGGGTCTGGGGGTGGCGCTGCGGCTGGCCGGGGCCGGGTTCGACGTTTTCGCCACGGCGCGTGACGAGCCGAAGGCCGAGAAGCTTCGGGCTGTGGCGGCCGAGTGTGCTGTCGGGCTGCGGACGGTGCTGCTGGATGTGGCGGATGCCGATTCCTGCCGCAGAGCGTGTGCGGAGGTCGCGGAGGCCACCGGAGGCGGACCGTGGGCCTTGGTGAACAACGCCGGTGTCCCGCTGGTGGGGGCGGTGGAGGACCTTGAGGACGCGGCGGTGCGGCAGCTGCTGGAAGTCAATGTGGTGGGAGCCGCGCGCATGGCCCGGCTGGTGCTGCCGGGGATGCGTGAGCGCGGGGAGGGACGCATCGTGAACGTCTCGTCGCTCGCGGGCCGTATCGCGGCTCCCGGTATGGGCTGGTACTGCGCGGGCAAGGCGGCGTTGGGGGCCTTGAACGATGCGCTGAGGATGGAGGCCGGGCCCGGCGGGGTGCGGGTCGCGATCGTCGAGGCGGGCGCGTACGCGAGTGCCATTCAGGGCCGGGCTGCCGATGGTCTGGCGGCGCTGGCGGGCCGGCCGACGTTGTTCGGTGACATGTACCGGGTGGCGGAGGCGGCGCTGCGGGAGTCCGGTACGCGGCTGCCGAGCGCGGAGCCGGTCGTATCGGCTGTCTGCCGGGCACTCATCGCGCGTCGGCCGCGCCACCGGTATGTGGTCGGCAGGCAGGCGAAGGCGGGGCTGCTCGCTGACGTGCTGGTCCCGGTCCGTGTGAAAGACCACTTCAAGCGGGCGGCGATGGGTGCTCCCGGTGCCCACCCGGCGGTCGAGTACGCGGCGCGGCGCTGGTGCACGCCGTGGTGACGGTCAGGCCAGTAGGCCGGAGCGGCGCCACAGGTGGTGCTGGGGGCGCCTGATCAGGTCCACTTCGGTGAGGAAGGCGATCAGCTTTTCCCCGCACCAGAGCATCGTGGCGCGGTGGTGGAGGTTGTGGCGTGCCTGGCGGCGGGCCTCGCCGGGGGTGAGCCCGAGGTCGCCGTACCGGTCGGGGCGCAGGAGCGGCGGGACGGTGTGGGAGGCGACCAGGGCGGTCAGGAGGCGGTGGCGGGCCAGCCGGCTCCGGGAGGCGTGCGTCACGGCTTCGCGCAGTTCGGCGCGGGCGAAGCTGACGTGGCGTGCTTCTTCGGCCACGTGCAGACGGCACACCGACCGCACCAGGGGCTGGACGCGGTCGTCCTGGGCGGCCTCCCGCTGGAGCCGGTCGAGCACTTCTTCGATGATCAGGGCGCTGGTGAAAGTGGTGATGTCCTGGAACGCGGCAGCGGCCGGCGGAAAGGGGAGCCGGACGTGCGCCGGGACGCGATGGGCCGGGCAGCCGAGTGTGGCCAGCAGCCGCCCGAACATGGTGATGTGCCGGGTCTCGTCGCCCATTTCCGTCAGCGCGTAGAAGGCGCGCGCGTCCAGGATGTCACGGTTCATCAGGTGGCGGGTGAACATGCGGATGATGGCCAGCTCGAACCAGTGCCCCATCTGGGCCATGTGGGCTGCTTCGTGGCGGGAGAGTTCGAGGCGCTGCCGGTGGTCCATGCGCTCCCACAGGGGGGTGCCGTAGAGCGCGAGCCGCTCGGGCGGCCAGAACCAGGCACCGTCCAGCAGGGGGGTGTCCCAGTCGATGTCCGTCGCGGGATCGTGGGAGCGGGCCGCGGAGGCGTCCAGCAGACGCTGAGCGGTGGTGTGGGGGCTGTGGGGCCGCAGAGCCTGGTCGGTCATCAGGGGTCACTCCTGGGGTGTTTCGTACCGGCCGGCCCGGCGAGGGGCCGACGGTGCGGCAGGGGCTGCGGGACGGGGGTCGACGGGCGGGGCCAGGGGCTCCACCAGGCGGCGCGTCCGGCCAGGGCCAGGACGGCGGGGGCGAGCAGCCCGCGGACGACGGTGGCGTCGAGCAGGACCGCGAGGGCGAGGCCGACACCGATGATCTTCAGCATCACCAGGTCCGACGTGGCCAGCGCGGCCATGACGACGGCCAGGGTGAGCGCGGCCCAGGTGAACAGGCGCGCGGTGCGGTCCAGGCCCCGGACCACGGCGGTGGCGGCGTCGGGGGCCCGTTCGTACTCCTCGCAGACGCGGGCGAGCAGAAAGATCTCGTAGTCCATGGACAGGCCGAAGGCGATGCCGAAGATGAGCGCCGGCATGAGCACGTCCGTGGTGCCGGTGACGGGAAAGCCGCCCAGGAGGCCGGCCAGATGGCCTTCCTGAAAGACGAAGACCAGGGCGCCGAAACTGGCTGCCAGGCTCAGGGCGTTGAGCAGCAGCGCCGTGAGAGCCATGACCGGCCGTCGGGTCAGTAGCAGGGTCAGGCACAGGAGCGTCGCCCCTGCCAGCAACAGGCACCAGGGCAGGCGGGAGAGGAGCGCTCGCTGGACATCGTCGAGGACGGCGCCGGGCCCGCCGACGAGGACGGGCGCGGGAGCGGGCAGCTCGCGCAAGGTCCGGGCGAGGTCGCGGTTGGCGGGGGAGTAGGGCTCGCCGGAGGTGGCGACCGCCAGCCAGACGCCGCGGGGCGAGGCGAAGGCGGATGCCGCGGTGCCCGCCGGAGGCGTGTGGACGCCGCGGGCATAGGAGCCGGTGGCCGTTTCCACCCGGTCCACGCTTTTTTGGAGGGAGACGCGCCGGGCGTAGGCGTCGACCTCGGCGGCGTGCTGCCGGGGGTCGAAGTGCGGCAGGACCACGGTCGCCGGAGTGATCACGGCGCCGAGTCGGTAGTCGTGGCGCAGCACCGTACCGGCTTTGGCGACGGTGGAGGAGGCAGGCTGGACGCGATCGTCGAAGAGACCGATCTGCACGCGGGTGAAAGGGGTGGCGAACACCAGCAGCACCGCGGTGACGCTGACAGCCACCAGTCCGGGCCGTCGTTGGACGGCCCGGGCCATGCGCCCCCACCTTCCCAGCCCGGCGGCCCGGCTCCCGGAGTGAGGGCCGGTACGGATACGGCGGCGCCCTCGCGTGAGGACGCCCGGCCGGTGGACGCGGGGCCCCAGGACCGTCAGGAGAGCCGGGAGCACGACCAGGCCGGCCAGGGCCGCGAAGGCGGTGACCGCGATGCCGCCGTAGGCGATGGAGCGCAGGATGGTGTGCGGGAAGACGAGCAGCGAGGCCAGCGACAGGATGACCGTGCCCGCGGAGAACAGCACGGCCCGGCCCGCGGTCCGCAGTGCCGTGCGCAGGGCGGTGCCGGGTTCGGCGCCGGCCGCGGCCTCTTCCTGGTAGCGGGCGAGCAGAAAGAGGCTGTAGTCGACGGCGAGGGCGAACCCGAGCGCCGAGGAGATGTTGGTCGCGCTCACCGCCACCTCGGTGCAGAAGGTGAGCAGCCGCAGGACGGCCTGGGCTCCCAGTACGGCCAGCACACCGACGGCAACGGGCAGGAGGGCGGCCAACGCCGAGCCGAACACCACGAGCAGCAGCAGCGCGGTCAGCGGCAAGGCCAGCAGTTCCGCGCGGATCTGGTCCCGCCCGGCCAGCCGCAGTGCCTCGGCGCGGGAGGCCGCCTCGCCGGTGACCTCGACCTGCAACGGGCCATGGCGGCCGGCCATCCGCGGCATCAGCCGTCCGGCCGCCGCCGTCGCCTCCTGCTCGCGTCCGTGCAGCCGCACCAGTACCAGGGCGCTGCGCCGGTCCGCCGAGCGCAGCGACGGCGCCTTGGCCTGCCAGTAGGAGACCACCTGGGCGACGGACCGGTCGGCGCTCAGCCGCCGTACCAGCCGGTCACCCTCGGCCGCCGCGGCGCGGTCTTCGACCGACCGGGCGGCGCCGGACACGCGGGTGACGAGTACGAGGTGGGGCGGGGCGGAGGCGAAACCTTCGCGCAGCAGCCGGTCGGCACGGGCTGCCTCGGTCGCCGCCGGCACGATCCCTCCCGGCGACAGCCGCCCGTCCACCGCTGCCCCGAACCAGGCGCAGGTCGCCGCCAGTCCTGCGGCCAGCACCAGAATGACCCACGGAACGCGGCACCGGGGGCTGCGCATCGTCGTGACTCACCCCTTCGCGGTACGGGCTTCCGCACTCCCTTGTCGCCACCATGTGTAGACAGGGAGCGGGCCCGGCAACACATCGCCACCTCTTCAGGCGAACGCCCGGTAGCGCCAAACGCGGGCACTTAAACACATCAACGGCGTGGGAAGCCGTGGCGCCCGGCGGCGCCGCCCTAGCGTGAGGCCATGAGCGACCTTCGGGCCTGCCTGGCGGGCGCCACCACGTACCTGCCCGAGCGCTGGGTCAGCATGGGCGAACGGGAGGCCCAGATCGCGGCCGCCAGCGGCGGCTTCACCCCGCCTCCCGGGCTGATCACCCAGCTGACCGGGGTGACGGGCGTCCATCTGATCGACGACGACCAGCAGGCGTCCGATCTGGCGGCGGGCGCCGCCCGCAAGCTCCTGGCCGACCAGGGCGTCCGGCCCGCCGACATCGACCTGATGATTTTCGCGGCGGCCAGCCAGGACATGATCGAGCCGGCGACGTCCCACGTCGTGGCCGCCAAACTCGCCCTGACCTGCCCGGTCTTCGACGTGAAGAACGCCTGCAACAGTGTGCTCAACGCCATGGAGATCACGCAGGCTCTGATCGCGTCCGGGCGGTACCGCACCATTCTGATCACCTGCGGCGAGGCGCCCTCCGTCGCCGCCCAGTTGCGCATCCCCGACGCGGCGGCGTTCGCGCGCGCACTGCCTGCCTACGGTTTCTCCGACGCCGGCGCCGCCCTCCTGTGGAGAGCCCAGGAGACTCCTCGCCCACTGCCGCCCCGGGGCATCCTCGGCTGCCGCTTCGCCGCCGACTCCGCGGCTTGGCCCTCGGCGACCGTGCTGCACGGCGGCATCGCCTCCCTGCGCCACCGCTCGGGCCCGGAAGCAGCCGCTTGTTTCCGCATGGACAGCGTCCGGATGCGCGACAGCCTGCGAGCCCTCGGCCGCGCCCACCTGAACCGCGCACTGGACGAACTCGGCCTGACCTTCGACGACTTCGCCTTCATCGGCGCCCACCAGGTCGCCTTGGCCGACCTCGACGAACTGTGCGGGCCGGAGATCGGGGTCCCCCGCGACAAACTGATCATCACCCTCCCCGAGCACGGCAACGTCGCCTCCGCCTCCCTTCCCCTGCAACTCACCCGCGCCCTCGAAACCGGCCGGGCCGGCCCCGGCGACCTCGTCGCCCTCATCGGTCTGGCCGCCGGCAGCAGTGCCGGCCTGATGACGCTGCGGCTGTGAAGCCGCCCTCCGCCCCGTCTCGACGACCGAGGAATGCCCGATGACGCCTGTCTACGAAGCAGTCAAGTCCGTACTGATCAGCCACTTCAACATCCCCGAGGACACCATCCGGCCCGAGGCCACCCTGGAGGACATCGGCCTGGACTCCCTCGCCGTCGTCGAACTGCTCTGCGTCCTCCAGGACGAACTGGGCCTGCGCGTCCCCACGGGCGACGACGCGCTGAAGTCCCTTCAGGTCACCCTGGCCCAGGCGGCGACCGTGCTCGACCAGGCCCAGCCCGCCCCGGTGTCGGAGACGCTCGCATGAGGCGCGACGACATCGCCGTCACCGGCATCGGCCTGGTCACCCCCGCCGGAGTCGGTACCGAAGCCACCTGGAGCACGGTCTGCTCCGGGGCCCCCACCGCCGCGGTCGACCCGTCCCTGGGCGAGGTGCCGGTGCCCATCAGCTGCCGTGTACCGCCGTTCGACGTCCAAGCCGTGCTCGGGCCGCAGGTATGGCGCATGGACCGCTTCACGCACCTGGCCCTGACCGCCGCCCGGCAGGCCGTCGACGACGCCGGCCTGGACCCGGCCACCTGGGACGGCGCCCGGATCGGCGTGGTCGTCGGAGTCGGCTACGACAGCAAGGACCTCGTCATCCCCGCCGTACGCAAACTCATCGACGGCGCCTACGAGAAGCTCTCCCCGCTGTTGATCCCCCGCACCACCGCCAACGCCGCCGCGGCGGAGATCTGCATCGCCCTCGGCGCCCACGGCCCCAGCATGGCCGTCACCACCGCCTGCGCCTCCGGCGCGACCGCCCTTGGCACCGCACGCGACCTGCTCCTGGCCGGCCGCTGCGACATCGCCCTCGCCGGCGGCGCCGAAGCCCCCTGCCACCCGCTGCCCTCCGCGTGCTTCGCGCAGATGGGAGCCCTGTCCACCCGCCTGCACGACCCCGAGGGCGCCAGCCGCCCGTTCGACGTGGACCGCGACGGCTTCGTCCTCGCCGAAGGCGCCGGCCTGATGGTCCTGGAACGCGCGGCCGACGCCCGGTCCCGCGGCGCCCGGCCCTACGCGTACTTCAGCGGATACGGCACCTCCACCGACGGCTACCACTACGCGGCCCCCCACCCCGACGGCGTGGGCATCGAGCAGGCCTTCACGGCCGCCCTCGCCGACGCCGGGCTGACCACCTCCGACATCGGGCACGTCAACGCCCACGGCACCGGTACGCCGCTGAACGACCGCATCGAAGGTGCCGCCCTCACCCGCGTCTTCGACGGCCACCCGCCCCCCGTCACCTCCACCAAGGGAGTCACCGGCCACCCCCTCGGCGCGGCAGGCGCCATCGAAGCAGCGCTGGCCGCCCTGACCCTCGACCACCAGACCATCCCGCCCACGGCCAACCTCCAACACCTCGACCCCGACATCGCCCTCGACGTCGTCGCCAAAGCCCCGCGTTCGCACCGCATGGACGCGGTCGCCAGCAACTCCTGCGGATTCGGGGGGCACAACACGGTGCTGATCTTGCAGCGGGCTTGAGCTTTCGTGCCGGCGTATTCGTGGAATTCGGGTGTCTTCACCCGAGGCGGGATGGGGCGAAGGTGGCCTGCGTTCTTGCCTCATAGGGCGATTCCATTTGATCAATTTTCCGAATGCCCTGCCTCTCCAGGGTGGAGGCAGGGCATTCGCATTCGAGGATCAGGCGCGTCCATAATGCCAAGCCGAGCAATCCGTGCGGCCAGGCTTCCATACACACATCCGGATCGCTACTGCCCTGCCCTCAGGGATACGGGCACGTTTCGTCTTCAGCGTGCCGGCCCCTTTTGCGTAAACGCTGAAACCTTCTGTACCCGGCTTGCCTCCGAGGTTCCACATGATTTCCGCCTCGATCCAGCGCCCGTCGGGCTTCTTGTCCCATGCGACCACCTTGTCGCTTCGATGATCAAACTTGGCCATGCCGCGGGAATTTTGAACTATTACATCCTTTCCTTTCGCTTCCGCCGGGCCGGCGCCGACTGTGCCTGCCAGTAGTGTCGCGCCAGCGGCTGCCACTACAGTCCTGTGCATTGCTGTGCGCAAAATCTCCTCCTGTTTCGAGGGTGTCTCTGTGGCGGCGCGGAGATTCCAGTAGAAACATTGGCCAGAAGGCACCTCAAGGGGGGTTTGGGTTATCGTTGCAAGGTCTTCACCAACGCTCCTCGGGAGCGACTGTCGACTCGCGCGAAAGCGTGTTGCGGATTGGTGTGGCCACCGCCGGTCCGGCTCGATGTGCACGGACGCGAGGACAGCCGTCGGGAGAGCGATGGACACCTCCAGCCGCCGGGGCATCGCGCGGCCGCCGACACCGGCCGGCGCCATGGGCGAGTCTGCCCGGTCTCTGGAGCGGGTCAATGAGCCGTTAAATCGGTGCCTGCTGAACACAACTTGCGATGTTCATCTGCCTACGTTGGCCGGGCGCACTGATCACGACATGGCACGGCCAGGGGGACCGCGATGGCACACGAGCATTTTTCGATACATCCCGCGCCGGTTACGGCGCTGGCCAGGGACTTCACGGCCTCTTCCGAACGTCTGGACGACCGCATCAGTACCTTCGCCACCCGTGCGGAGAACGTGAACGACGCCTTCGGGGTGATGTCCGAGTCCACCGAGGTCCTGTCCCAGTACGTGGAGATGACCCGCCAGACGGTGACGTCCCTGCGGCAGCTCAGTGCCGGGCTGAGGCACTACGCCGCGGGCCTGCAGTACACCGTTGCGTCCTATCAGGGGGCCGATTCCACTCAGGCGCAGCAGTTCGGGGGGAAGTGACATGCCCGGTCAGGAGCAGGAGCAGCAGCCGAAGATCGAAAAAAGCTTCGATCTGTTCAATCCTGGTGGGGACCCGTCTGTCCTGCGGGCGTGTGCCGAGGCGTGGCGGCACATGGCGCACGATGTGAAGAGCACGGTCGAGGCCCAGGACCACGAGGTCACCCGGCTCGGCGACAACTGGACCGGCGCCGCGGCTGATGCCTTCCACGCCCACTGGGAGCACACCAGAAGCCAGGTCGACAAGGCGCTGCCACAGTTCGAAACCGTGGCTCATCAGCTCGACACCACCGCTGATGCGATCGAGAAGGCCAATGACGAGGTGCACCGTGTGGTCGAGGAGATCGCCGCGACGGTGGCGATCGGCATCGGCCTGACGGTGCTGACCGCGGGTTTCTCCGACGCCATCGCCGCGGGCGCGGCCTCGGCGGAGATCGCCGAGGCGACGGCGGAGGTCACCCGGCTCGGTCAGCTCTTGATCAGGGCCGCCAAGGCGATCGAGACGGTGAAGAAGGCGATGGAGGACAGCAAGCTGCTCAAGTTCGCCGTCGAGTTCGGCAAGAACACCGGCGCGAATTTCATCGGCAACGTCGGCGGACAGGCGCTCACGGGACAGAAGATCACTTGGGGGCAGGACTTCCAGGACGCCGCTGTCGCCGGTGTGGTGAGCACGGGGATCGTCGAAGGCGCGGGGAAGCTCGGGGGCAAAGTCGAGGGCTGGGCGCGCAGTTCCGGGGGACACGGAGCCGACTGGGCTCCGGGCAAGGCTTTAGGAGAGGGACTGGGCGGCAAGAACCTGCCCGGCAGAATGGCCGTGGAGGGGGTGGGCAGCGCGGGCGGGCAGACCGCGGCGGACGGAGCAGAGATCATCATCGAAGGAGAGGACAAGGACATCCTCCGGGACGCGGCGTTCAGCGGTGCTGCCGGAGCCGCCGGCGGTGGCGTGAACCACGCAGGCGAAAAGATCAACGACGGTGGCGGCCAGCACCGCGCGACCGGTCGTGAGGGGCTCCCCGGATGGCAGCAGATACCCGCCGACGGTCTCATCTACGGCGCCGGCAACGCAGCCAACACCGAACTGGGCAGCTCTGACTGACCGTGTTCGAAGTCCGCAAAAGCATCAAGCGCTTCCGGGACGACCCGGCCTGGACGTACCGCAAGCGCGCCCGGGACTACCTCGACACGTTCGACCGTCGCGGCTATCCGTTCAGCTTCGGCCCCGATGGAATCGCCCTTCGCGATCTGCTCCAGGGCAGCTTCCGAGGTCAGGAGGTGAGCCTGTTCCACCTCCTCGCATGGCAGCGCACCGGAAAGGCCAATGTTGCATGGACCTATTCCGTGGCCGTTTTTCCCCTGCCCCGTGCCCTCCCGGCCACCGCCTTGACGAGCCGCCGACTGGCGTCATCGCGGATGGAAAGAATCCGCGCGCTCAACCGTGCCACGGGCCGCGCCAAGGACCTGCCCCACCTCGGCACCCACCTGGTCCGCTACTGCGCCGACGATCCCGACTTCGCGGAGCTCATCAGTACGTACGCCATGGAACGGCTCATGCACAGCGCCCGACTGGGCTGGCGCATCGAGGGAAACCGCATGATCGGGTGGACGCATGGGCGCAAGACCTACGAGGACCTTCTGTCCCTCGCCGAAACCCTCGCAACCATCATCGACAGCTTTCCCGAACAGGCGTGGTACTGGCCCAAGTAAGCTGCGGCACACCCAAGACTGGACTCGCCCGCAGGCAAGCGGCTCGGCCCCGCAGCTTCATCCGGCGATGCGGGTCCAAGACCACCGTAAGCCGCCCTCCGCTGTCCCTAACGATCAGGCAGCAGCGTGCCGAGCAACAGCTCTCACCGCATCAACAACGGCCCCTGTTAATCCGTACGGCGCTGGGCACGCCAGCGTGTACGCCGACACGCCGACTGCACCGGCGGCAGCGGTGGCGCCGTCGGAGGCAAGAACCGCGGGGCCGACAAGAAAGCCGCCCCCACACCGGCCCGCACGCCCGCCACCGGGAACGGAAGCAGCAGTAGGAGCGCCGCCGCTGATCGTTTAAGGTCCCGGCCCGCACCCCCGCTACACAGTGCAGGCCTCCCGTTCCCGGTACGTGCCCCTGCCGCACCGTCCAAGGCCGCGGCCGCTGCAGGATGCCTCGTGCAGCGGCCGGGCGCGCTGAACCCCGACGTGAGCCCGGCGACGCTGAAGGCCTCGGGTGCCGCCCCAGCGGATACACCTCGGCCATCCGCCCGCCGCGGTGTCCGTCACCAGCCCGGAAAAGACGGCCAACGCCCGCTCCTACCACTACACCGCGAGTCTGACACGACGCCGAAGTACGACCACCTCGTCTCCCATCGCCCTGGCCACCCTCCACCTCGCGTGAGCGGCACCCCGGACCAGCCGGTCGTATCAGCGAGCCGACGGGATGAGGGCGGTGCGGTCGAACGGGCCGCCATGTGAGGCGGCGTACGTGACGGCGTCGTTGACGGCGTTGAGGCCGAACGACCGGACCTTTTCGGGGGCGAGGTCCAGGGTGCCCGAGGCGAGTAGCCGGATGATGCCGACGTTGGCCGACCGCGGGTACATCCACTGGCCGCGCACGGTGATCGAGTTGCGCATGATCCACGGGTACGGGAGTGCGAGGTCATGGCCACCGAGCATGCCGACGCCGCCCATGAGAACGACGCGGCCGTATTCGCGTACGGTCATGGCCGCCGTGCGCGCTGCCGAGCTGGGTGCGCTCGGCGGGAGCAAGTCGATCACCATGTCGATCGGGCCGTCGGCCGCCGTGGACATCGCCGTGCGGTCGGTGGCCTCGTCCCCGGTCAGCGGGACCGGGCGCAGACGCGGTCCGAACCGGTCGGCGAGGAGGTCGAGCGCGGCCTTGTTGCGGCCGGGGGCGACCACGCGGCCCGCGCCCATCGCCAGCGCGACCGCGACCGCGCTGCTGCCGAGGTTGCCGGTGGCCCCGCTGACGAGCAGCGTCTCGCCCGCTGCGAGCCCGCCGGCCAGCAGCCCGCCGTAAGGGATGACGTGCACGGTCAGGGCGGCCCAGCGGGCCGGGTCGTCACCCGCCGCTGCGGGCAGCGGGAAGACGTTCTCCGTCGGAACCCGCATGAGCTCGGCGAACGATCCGTCGTGCAGGTACCGGGCGAGGCGCGCGCCGCCCTCGCCGCGGGAACTCCAGCCCTGGAGCGTGATGTCGGGCGTCAGTGCGTCGTCCCGCGAGCGCACCGTCGAGTCGCACCACACCAGGTCGCCGACGCGCAGCCGGGTGGCGTCCGGGCCGACGTGGACGATCCGTCCCACGCCGCCGATCCCGGGCACGACGGGCGGGACCAGGGGGTAGTTCCGCTCGCCGCTGAAGACCTCGGCCGCGTAGGGCGCCACTCCGGCGGCGAGGACCTCGACCACCACCTCGCCGCCGCCGGCCTCGGGATCGGGCACCTCCCGCACCGTGAGCGGGGCGCCGAACTGCGTCAGAACTGCTGCTCGCACGTGATGACCTCCGTGTTCGTCCGTGCTCGTCGCGATCGACACTAGGAACCCGGCAGGCATGCGGGAAGCGACGATCACGCATCCGTGGTATGCGTATGCCGCATGGACATCTCCAGCACAGGTCTGCGGGTCCTGCGGCAGATCGCCGAGTCCGGCAGCTTCACCGCAGCAGCCACCCGGCTCGGCTACACCCAGTCGGCGGTCTCACGCCAGGCCGCCTCCCTCGAACGCAGCGCGGGCGCCGCCCTGTTCGAACGCCGCCCCGACGGAGTGCGGCTCACCCCCGCGGGCCTGACCCTGCTGCGTCACGCCCGCACGATCCTGGACTGCCTGACGGCGGCCGAGCGCGACCTCGTCGGCACCGCCCCGCGGACCGAACCGGTGCGGCTCGGACTGTTCCTGAGCGCGGGCGCGGCCCTCCTGCCTCCCGCGCTCGCCCGCCTGGCGGTGACCGACCCGCACATCACGCTCAGGACTACCGAGGGCACCACACCCTCCCTGATCCGGGCACTGCGCGCGGGCTCGATCGACCTCGCCGTACTGACCTCCCGCCCGCCCCACCGGCCCTTGGACGGCGAGTCGCCACGCCTGCACGTCGAGACCGTTGCGGACACCGAACTGGTCGTGGCGGTGCCTTCGACCGGAGAGTTCGCCGGCCGCACCGTGGTGCACATCGACGAACTGGTCGACGCCCCGTGGATCGCCACCCCGGCGACGAACGCCGAGCCGCTGCTCGGCGTCTGGCCCGGCCTGCCCGGACGACCGGACATCGTCCACCGTGCGCGCGACTGGCTGACGAAGCTTCAGCTGGTCGCCGGTGGTTTCGGGGTGACAACGGTGCCCTCGCGGCTCTCACCGGTGCTGCCACCCGGGGTGAGCCTGCTGCATGTCGAAGGCGCACCTCCCGAGATCCGCCGGGTTCTCGTGGCGCGCCTCCCCGGCCGCCCCACCCCGGCGATCACATCCGTCACCCGGGCAATTACCTCGACCACCTGATACGTGCCGCCAGGGCCGTCGGCTCCTACCTTCCCGTACGGCCCTGGCGGCACGTATCAGGTGGTGGAGACCGAAGCCGACCAGGCCGCGCCCATAGGACTACTGACACCGGCGCTGCGCCGGTGCCCGAGTCTCAGGGTGGTCGGGCTGGTGGTGTGCGAGGTATCCACGGCCGTTCTCCTGATGCTCGTGGTCCGTTCCTTTCAGTTTGCCCACCGCGGCTCTGCCTGCGGGGCCGAAGTCGGCTTGTTGGCTCTGTTGTGGTCTGGGTTTGGGCACCTGTCTCTTTGCGCGTGCTCATCGCCGGTCAGGGCGCGCGCCGCGCGGACAGTCCGGTGATCTCGACCTCGTACGTGCGGTAGTCCGCCTCGGATCGAGACTGCTCGACCGGAAACCAGCGCCGCGCGCGGGCGGTGGCCCGCGGCCTCGCCGTCGAGGTCGCAGCGCACCACGTCGCCGACGCGCACCCCGCACAGCCCTGCTCCGGCCCGGGGCACACCGCCAGCTGTCGCTCGTAGCGCGGATGGGCACGATGCCGGTGGGTACGTCCGGCCGACACCCCGCCGCTGGACCTCGATCAGCTCCTGGTCCTGGAGGCGGCGTACGGCACGGCGTACCGCAGCGCGCTGGGCGTCGCTCGGCGCGGCGCCCCGCAGACGACGCGGGGAAGCTGGGTGGTGGAGACCAGCAGCGGAGCCCCGTCCAACACCCGGTCCAAAAGCGCAGCTCATGAGCGAGCCACCGTGTTCCTGAAGGGCAGGCCGTAAGACCGTACGCACCCGCCCAGCGGGCCGGTTCCACGGCAGCCGAGGGCGAGGCTGGGCTCGTGCTGACTCCGCCGATCGAGCCGACACCGGCGCAGGCCCGCGAGACGCAGGTGCCTCACCTCACGAGGCGTCAGGGCACAGCACGCGTCATCGGCGAACGGGCTATCAGCAGATCAACAACGTAGGTCTCTTCCACAACTTCCTCGGGGAACGCCGCACGCAGTCGTTCGCGCTCCTCGGTGAGGAAGGCGCGGTTTGCGTTCTGGTCGAGGATGAGGAAGGCGGAGCGGCTGCTGATGTTGGCGAGGTGGGTGTCGAGGGAGACGGTGCGCTGCCAGCGGATGTGCCGGCGCGTGACCTGTAGCCCGGTCAGACCGGCGAGCCGGACGGCTTCGTGGTCATCAGGACGCGCCGCAGAGCGCGGGGGCACCCCGCAGTGCTGCGCGATGCGCTGGTGCTGGGCATGGATCCACGGTACGTCGAAGGCTGTGGTGTTCCACCAGATGGCGAGCACACCGCTTGGCCGCAGGACTCGCAATGCCTCTGGGACCGAGCGGCTGGTGTCGGTCCACTGCCAGGACTGCGCGTAGGTGATGAGGTCGTGCGAGGAACCCGCCAGGGGCAGGCGGTCGCCGTCACCGCGGACGATCGGTACGTCCGGCAGGACCCGGCGGAACTCGGCAGCCATCGCCTCCCCGGGCTCCACGCCGATCACCTCGGCGCCCCGCTCGCGCAGGAGCGCGGTCGCAATACCCGTGCCCGCGCCGACATCGGCGGCACGCACCTCGGCCCAAGGGCACTGCAGGAACTCCTCGACGGCGTCGAAGAGCGCCGGAGGATACGAAGGGCGGCTCGCCTCGTACTGGGCGGCAGCGGAATTGAACGCATGAGCACGTGAGCTGACAGCCATCTGCCCATCATCGCCCCCGGACCCCGGTTCCGGTGATCGTTTTTGGCCGTGACCATTTGCACCCGCCCGGTGCCGCACACCGGGCCCGGCCGTGAAGAACGCGGAGGGACCATGCAGATCGGGGAGCTGGCGCAGCGTACGGGGGCGAGCCGGCGCTCAATTCGCTAATACGAGCAGCAGGGGCTGCTGGCGGCGCAGCGCACGGGCAGGGGATGGCGGACCTACGACGCGCGCGGTGCACCGGGTGGTGAACGTACGTGAACTGCTCGGAGCCGGGGTGCGGGTGGAGGACATCCGCCAGGTGGCACCCTGCCTGGAGAAGACAGCGGACTTCCTGGGCTGCCAGGACAGCTCCGCCGAGGTCCTGACGATGCACGAGAAGCGCCTGGGCGCGGTGGAGGCGAAGGCCGCGGGCCCCGCCCAGCGAACCGTGCGCAATCCGGCGCAGGACCTCGGTGGGATTGAGGGGACAGATGTCCTCGTGTGTCCGATCTTTGGCGAGCCGGAACAGCGCACCCTTCGGAGAGCGGCCCACCGCGGTGCGCTGGGAGACCACCCGCGTCATGCAGAACGGATAGATCAGCGCGGGTGCAGGGAAAGACGGGCCGAGGCCCAGAAGCCACGGATGTCACGTGCACTCCGCGCACACGCCCGAGGCGGCGGCCCCGCCGTCCTCAGCCCGCCGACTGAGCAGTCTCAGCCGCCTCGCCGGCCGGTCCGGTCACCTCACCGCAGAACACTTCCTGCACGAGCCTGTCCTGCGCCTTCAGGAACGCTCCGGCCAGGGACAACGCGGCGTCGTCCACATAATTCAGGGAGGCGGTCAGGGTCTTGCTGCCGTCGGACGTGCTGTACATCAGCGCGGCGTGGCCGGCGGCGCCGCCATTGTGGAAGAGCAGCGTGTCGCCGCCGGGGCCCGTTTCCTGCACGCGCAGCCCCAGGCCGAAACCGCTCTTGGGGTGCGGCTTTGCCATCTCGGCCAGCAGCGGGGCGGGCAGGAGCCGGCCGCCTGCCAGGGCGGAGATGAACGTGTGGAGGTCCTGGGGGGTGGAGATCATGTCGCCGCCGGCGGAGATCCAGGAGGGATTGTGGCGGGTGACGTCGACCGTCTCCTGGCGGCCGGCGACCTCGTACCGGTAGTACGCGTGGGCGTACGGGCTGGGGATCTCCGGCGAGGTGCCCGGCACGACGGTGCCCGACAGACCGAGCGGCCGCACGATTCGTTCCTGTGTCACTTCGGCGCACGAGCGGCCGGTGACCTTCTCGACCAGCAGTCTGGCCAGTACGTAGTTCGTGTTGGAGTAGCTCCAGTCCGTCCCCGGCTCGAACCGCGCGGGCCGGGACAGCGCCAGCCGTGCCAGTTCCTCGGGCCGGTAGGTGTGGAACCGGTTGTCCACCCACTCCTTGCCCGAGATGGTGGAGGGGATCCCCGGCGCCACCGTCCCGTCCTCGTAGTACTCGCCGGTGAAGTTGAACACCCCGCTGGTGTGCTGCAACAGCATCCGCACCGTGATGCGCTCGTCCAGCCCGTACCCGGGCAGGTAAACGGCTGCCGGGACGTCCAGTTCGACCTTTCCCTCGGCCACCAACTGCAGCACCAGGGTCGCGGTGAAGGTCTTGGTGTTGCTGCCGATCCGCACGTGCCCGTCGGCCGGCGGCTCGGCGTTGGCGCCCAGCTCGGCCACCCCGGCGCTGGCGGTCCACACGCCCCGCTCGTCGTGCACGCGCAGGTGCACTCCGGTGATACCGGAATCGACGATCTCCTGGAGGGCCTTGCGCAGCTTCGGGCGGTCCGGCCCGGCGGTGGAGTTCTCGGCGGTGTACAGGGACTCGCTCATGGTCATTCCTTGTCTCGGGTCAGCAGGTACGCGGCACCGCTCGGGCCGCGCGACGGTGGCACCGGAAGGTGGCCACCGGCCCCTTCGAGGCGGCGATGAGACGAGCGTTCACCCTGACCCAAGGTCAAGGTCAACTCGTGCCGTGACCTTGCGCTGCCGGGGTCCCCGAGGGGGGGTGCCGCACTGGCGCGGAGGCGCGCTACCCTCACCGCTGTGATCACCCGTAACCCGGCGAACGGGCTCACGATCGGCCAGGCGGCGGCGTTCGTGGGCGTCACGGTCAAGACCGTGCGGCATTATCACCGGCTCGGCCTGGTCGCCGAGCCGGACCGGGACAGTTCCGGCTACCGGCGCTACGGGTCGGCCGACCTGCACCGGCTGATCCAGGTCCGGACCCTGGCCGGGGCCGGCGTGCCGCTGGTCGGGATCGCCGACCTGCTGGACGCCGGACCCGAGCGGTTCGCCGCCGCCCTGGACGACGTCCGTCGCCGGCTCACCGAACAGATCGAGGACCTGACCGCGCGCCGCGACACGCTGCACCGGCTCACCCACGGCGACCGGGCCCTGCTGCCCGACCGGGCCTGCGCGGTGCTGGACCGGCTTGCCGGTGCCGACTTCGGCCCGGACTACGTGGCCGTCCAACGGGAGGCTCTGGTGCTGGTCCGGGCGCTGATGCCGGAGATCCTCGACAGTTTCCTGACCCGGCTGGAACGTCTCCTGGACGACCCCGAGCACGTCGAGCTGACCCGGCGCGGCTGGGAGGCGAGGGCCTGGGACCCGGACGACCCGCGCATCGAGGAGCTGGCGGCCGGGCTGGCCGGCAAGGTGCTGGCCGATCGCGCGCTGCCGTCGATGCCGTCCGGGTTCCGGAAGCGGTCCGACGCCGCCTCCCGGTACGCGGTGATCAACGGCCACCGGGCGGACGAGGCACCGTCCATCGCCCGGCTGAACGCGCTGGTCGAGGCGAATCTGCGCGCGGCCGGCATCGACGTCCCGCAGTCATGACGGCCACCCGTCTCCCAGGTCATCCGGCCTCGGGACTGGTGGGTGCGCATGTTGAGGTGTCGCGTATGGCTCGGTGAGGCGGTGCAAGGCATCTTCGCCGCTCGCCGCAACACCTATCTCAACCACGCCTTGAACGCCGTACGCCATCACGCCCGCAGCCACGGGCAGCTGCTGACCGGCGTAGCCCGCGAGGAGGCTGGGGCCGGTCCTACGGGCGTCGCAGACACGGCTGGTCATCAGGCGGTCGCCCGCGGGGGCAGGCCAACGGTGCGCAGGCCCTGGCATTCCGGCTTCCGGCAGCGGGTCTCAGCGACCCCAAGAGGGCCGACGGTGGCGCTACCGGGGGAGGAGCGCGCTGACCCTCTTGCCGCCGGACGGCCCGGGGGTGATCGCGGTGGTGCGGGCGAGGCGGGTGACCAGGGGCCAGCCGAATCCTCCGGTGCGGCCGTTCAGGTCGGGGGTGCGCGGGCGCGGTGCCTGCGGGCTGGGGTCGTGCACGGCTACCTCGATGCCGTCCGGGTGCGCGGTCAGCTCCAGGGACCAGGTGCCGCCCGCGTGGCGCAGGGCGTTCGTGACGAGTTCGGAGACGACCAGGAGCACGGTGCCCGCGGCCTCGGACGTGACCGGAGGCAAGAGGCCGTCCAGGAAGGCCCGGGCGCGCTCGCGGGCGTCGGCGGCGGAGTTCCCGGAGCGGGCGGGGGCGGCGCTGAGGTTCACCGTGTCCACCAGGTCACCTGGTCTCTGACTCGTCCATGCCCGGTCCCGCCTGTCCGCTGCGTGTGCCCCGGCCTGCCGCCCGCTACTCCGGCGGTGCGGGCTGCGCCTCGGCCCCGTCACCGTTCGAAGCCGATTATCTCTCGGTCGAACACGCAAAAATCTATGTCGGCCGGAGTAGACATCGGGCGGTGGCGTGGTTACGATTTCTCTCGTAACCCAGAAGGACCGCAGGGCCCGGCAGGGACGAACTGCCGGGCAGCAGGACCCGCATATGCAGCATGCAGGACGGTGCGGCGGTGGAGTTCCGAAGCCACGGTTGCAGGATGGCGACGGGGCTGACGGCCGCACCGGGTGGCCCGCAGTGATCAGGGGCCGCCGTGAGCAGGACCCCGGTGAAGGCGTCGGCTGCAGGCGCGCGCACCGGACGTAAGGCAGCGACCCGCGTGCCGCAGGACAGGCAACGGGGCCGACTGCCGGAAAGCGGCGCTGCCACAGGCCGCTGAGCAGTTCGCATCACCAGTAGTACGCAGTAGAGCAGTTGATCACGAGGGAAGGACGGAGGAGCGAGCGCCATCAGGATCGCCCGGGCGTACGTGTGAGGTCCGGGTACCGCAGGACATCGATAGTGAGGTGGTCTCCGGTCAAGCAACCGCGATCCCCGCAGTCCCGGCAGCTTTTCGGCCGGGTCGGCGGATACAGAAGGCCGACGCAGTATCACGGTCGGCAGATGGTGTAGCAGTTCCTTCGGGGCCCGGGTGCCTGTATGGCATCCGGGCCCCTCGACGCGTTCCATGAGAGAGGTTCGATGACAGCAGACGACTCGTACGGCCGGATCGACGACGAGGACTACCCCGCGTACACCATAGGGCGGGCTGCCGAGATGCTCGGCACCACTCAGGGCTTCCTGCGCGCCATCGGCGAAGCGCGCCTGGTCACCCCGCTGCGCTCCGCCGGCGGCCACCGCCGCTACTCCCGCTACCAGCTGCGTATCGCCGCCCGTGCCCGCGAGCTCGTCGACCAGGGCACCCCCATCGAGGCCGCCTGCCGCATCATCATCCTCGAAGACCAGCTCGAAGAAGCCCAGCGGATCAACGCCGAATACCGCCGCGCCGCCGAACGGCCGAACCCGCCGACCGAGCCCTGAGACGGGCGGGGCCAGGCGACCTTCAGAAGCTTCGTGACTGCCGCCCGCGCAGGCTGCCTGCAGCGCCGTGCGTTTCAAGGGCTTTCGCCCGGGCCGGGAGCTGCCTCATGCCACGGATGTCACGCCCCGTCGTTCTCCCGAGGGTTCGTCCACGTTCCGCGAGCGCCGGGAACCCGTTGCAAGCCGTGTGGGCCCGGCCGACACGTTCCGGCCGGGCCCACACGCTGTCCAGGTATCGGCTCGTACCTGTTTCCTCGGTCAGGCAGGCAGGGTGGTGCCGAGCATCGCGGAAGCGTGCTGGAGCGGGCTGAGGGCGCTTACGGGTGCGGCCTCGGGGAGGGTGTGGCAGGTGAAGCCGAGCCGCGTCATGGCCCGGACGACTTCGCCGGCGGTGAAATCGCGGCGGTCCTGGCCGGCGATGACCTGGCCGACTTGCTTGACGGGATAGCGGCGGCGGCCGATGGCCACGAATTCACCGGTGCCGGCTTCGGGCGTGATGCCCTTCATCGACTCCAGCACGCCGCTCTTGGTGAGCTCGAAGGGGAAGCGGGCGATGACACAGCGCATGAGACCTCACAAGGAGAGGGGAAGAACGGCCCGGCCGGGGCGAAACCGTTCAGCGGGAGGGGCGAGGAAGCCCGGAGCTTCGCCTTGCTCATCGACCACCGGCAGGCCACCGAGCCGACCGGTGCACATCGCGTGCTCGGCTTCGGCCATCGTGGTCACGGTGCGGCGAACGGCGCGTGGACACCGAGGACGTCGCGCAGGCGGACGCGGTCCGTGTATGCGGAGCTGTTGCGGATGGCGGTGAGTTCCCTCTGGGTGACCAGAGCGGTGCACTGGCTGTCCTGATCGCAGACGACCAGCCGGCCCGTGCGGGCCGCGGCCATGACGGACAACGCCACCTCGACGCTCATGTCATCCCAGACCTGCGGTCCGGCCGAGTCCATGGCCTCAACCGCCTTCCTGTGCGTGGGGCCGGCGCCCGCCGGGCGGGTCTGCATCTGAACCAGCGTCAAAAGGTGCCTCCTACGGAGATGGGTCAGCTTCCTGGTCGTGAAGGTTCTAGGCCGCCGCATCGACGACAGACTTGCGTACGGGTGCACGCCGGGTCGCCGAAGCGGAGCGGCGCCGGCCCCGGGAGGAAGCGCTGCGCTGCGGGCGTTCGGCCACCGGCGCGGTGATGACGACCGGGATACCGGACGGGGCCTGGGCGCCGGTGATCCGGCTCAACGCCTCTTCGCCCGAGCGGACCTGGGTGGTCTGCGGCCGGATCCCGGCGTCCGACATCAGACGGACCATGCCGCGGCGCTGGCTCGGTGTGACGAGGGTGACGACCCTGCCGGACTCACCGGCGCGGGCGGTCCGGCCACCGCGGTGGAGGTAGTCCTTGTGATCGGTCGGCGGGTCGACATTGACGACGAGGTCGAGGTCGTCGACGTGGATGCCGCGCGCCGCGACATTGGTCGCCACCAGCACGCTGACATGCCCCGTCTTGAACTGCGCCAGCGTGCGGGTGCGCTGCGGCTGCGACTTGCCACCGTGCAGCGCGGCCGCCCGTACCCCGCTGTTGAGCAGGTCCCGGGTGAGCCGGTCGACGGCGTGCTTGGTGTCCAGGAACATGATCACGCGGCCATCGCGGGCGGCGATCTCCGTGGTGGCGGCATGCTTGTCGGCGCCGTGGACGTGCAGGACGTGATGCTCCATCGTCGTTACCGCGCCGGCCGACGGGTCGACCGAATGCACGACCGGGTCGGTGAGATAGCGGCGCACCAGTAGGTCGACGTTACGGTCCAACGTGGCGGAGAAGAGCATCCGCTGCCCCTCCGGACGCACCTGGTCGAGCAGCGCGGTGACCTGCGGCATGAACCCCATGTCGGCCATCTGGTCGGCCTCATCCAGCACCGTGATGCCCACGTGGTTCAGCCGGCAGTTGCCACGGTCGATGAGGTCCTTGAGCCGGCCCGGGGTCGCGACGACGATCTCGGCCCCGCCCCGCAACACGCCGGCCTGCCTGCCGATCGACATGCCGCCCATCACCGTGGCCATCCGCAGATGGACGGAGCGGGCGTACGGAGTGAGCGCATCCGTCACCTGCTGCGCCAGCTCGCGTGTCGGTACGAGGATCAGCCCCAGCGGCTGTCGAGGCTCGGCACGCTGACCGGCGGTGCGGGCGAGCAGAGCGAGGCCGAAGGCGAGGGTCTTGCCGGAACCGGTACGCCCGCGGCCCAGGACGTCACGGCCCGCCAGGGAGTTCGGCAGCGTCGCGCCCTGGATCGGAAACGGGGTGCTCACGCCCTGCCTGCCGAGTTCGGCCAGGAGTTGCTCGGGCATGCCGAGATCGGCGAAGCTGTCAACGGCGGGCAGCCCGGCGGTGATCGTCCTGGGGAGCGCGAACTCGCCCTGCACCGCGGCGGGGCGGCGGCCATGACCGCCGGAACGGTTCGGCCCGCCGGAACGGCGCGGCGTCGAGCCGGAGCGGCCGGCGCCCTTTCCAGCGGCGGCACTGTGGGTGCGGTCAAAACGGTCGTTCGTGCGTGTGCGGTTCATGCGGAACCTTCCTCGATACGGCGCATATCAAGGAATCCCCGCAGCGATGAGCGGCATGGAGAATTTCAAGTATGGACCGATAGTAAAAATACACCTGTCCGATGGAGAGACGCGTGGGCGCAGGTGCTGAAACAGGTGACGCGTCGGGATGCGTAAAGCCCGGGCGTCGACTTCGGTATCGTCCTTCACGATGCCTATGCACCGCTGAACGGGGATCCGCGCGTGGCGGGGCTACGGATTCCTCTGCGTCGCCAGTCGCCCCGCCGATGATGCCGCTGCGGAAATCGCGTACAGCTGGGGCCCGCACCCCAAAGGATGCGGGCCCCAGCTGCGAAGTGTGCGTCAGTGTCAGGCCGGAACGATGTTCTCGGCCGTCGGGCCCTTCTGGCCCTGCGCGATGTCGAAGTTCACCTTCTGGCCTTCGAGCAGCTCACGGAAGCCCTGGGCGGCGATGTTCGAGTAGTGGGCGAACACGTCGGGGCCGCCACCGTCCTGCTCGATGAAGCCGAATCCCTTTTCCGAGTTGAACCACTTCACGGTGCCAGCAGCCATGTCATATCTCCTTTGGGGCAGTACATCGGGATCCGCACTGCGCGGACGCCGTGTCGCCGTAATGATTACCCCGCCCGGAAAATGACCGGAAATACAAAAACGCTCCCACCGGCTGGAGCCGAGTGAGGGCACTTGAAGTTCGGGAACCACAACTGCAACTGGGAACGACAGTAGCACGCCGCAACGGCCCTGTCGTTTGAATATTTCCACTCCGCTCACTGTGGCAGGAACTCTTACTAGGTGGCTCGTCAAACCCTAACTACGCGGCCCGTCAAACTCTCACTTCGCGGGTACAGATATTGGTCGACCTGGAGTGCAGCCTCCAGAAAAAAGCGAAGACTTCAGCCGCAAGCGGGGCTTGAAGGCTGTGCTGTCGATCGGCCCTCCGCTGGACCTCCACCACGCTGCGCTGCGCAAGCTCGCCACCAGCTGTCCGGGAACGAACGCTGCCTTCGAGGGTGCCTGCGTCCTCGAGGACCGCCTCCTGCGAGAGAGGTTGCCCTGTTTGAACCGCCGCGCCGGTCGCTGACCATATCTCTCCCTGAAAGAGATGAATGACCCGCTACCACCTCGTGCACGATGCCGAAGCCACCATGCTCCACGACAGCCACGACAGCCACGACAGCATCGTCAAAGACCGCAAGGTGTCCGCGACCGGCCTCGGCGTCCGCGCCCGGTTCGTGTACGCCCCCCAGGATGCACATCCGCCGCGACCTGGACACGCTACCTGTGGTGCGACTACAGCTACGCCCCTGCCCGCACATCCGGCGGGGGCGTTCGCACGACTCTCCCGTCCTCCTTGTTCCGTCCGGGGTTGTCAGTGCCCGCCGCTACGCTGGCTAATCCGTTCACTTGGGGGTGGCCATGGGAAAGCGGCAGCGTCGGCGCAAGCGCCGGCAGACCGGGAACAGCAAGCCGAACCAGCAGGTGCCCGGGCGGCGTCCGACCGCGGTGCCGGAACCGGTGGTGGCGCACTTCCCCGCGGACGGACCACCGCTGCTGGAGGTGACCGTTGCCGCCGGCACGCCCGAGGACGTACGCGCCCTGTGTCTCGCCTACTGGGAGTTCACCGAACCTGGCACCTGGGTACGGAACGTGTCCGCCATCGGTCCCACCAGCGTCGTCTACGGGACGGTGAAGCAGGCGTGCACGGCCTACCTCCTGACCGTCCAGTGCCCCGCCTGCGCCGGCCCAGTGACCGTCACCAGCCGCTCCGAGGTGGCCGCCACCGGGTTCTGGAAGGCCGGCACCATGCCGGAGGAACCGATGACTGCTCCCGGGCCGTGCGTCGACTGTGAGCGGGCGCAGCGAGTCGTACGCGCCCAGCAAGCCGCGGCAGAGAAGGCGAAGCTCGAAGAACGGCGTGAGCGGCGCCGCGCCAACGTCGGCGCTTGGCTCGCCGGGCATCGCGACCACGCGTGCTGGCAGGAGATGCCGAGCCTGACGGGCACGCTCGTGCTCCTGGCGATGGCGGACATCATGGATAAAGGATGCGCCGATTCGGTCGGTCCCCTGGACGAGATCTCTTACACGTTCACCGGGTCCCGAGACCGCGACATCGACGTGCTGCGGGAACTGTACGCCGGCCACTGGATCGCTCCCACGCCACCGGTCACCATCGACGACTTCGCCTACAACGACGACGACACCGTAAGCGGTGTCTACCTGGAACCTGTGCCGTGGCGACTGGCCCACTGGGAAGGAGACAACACCGCTGATGCCTCCCGCGACATCCGCACCATCCTGCGTCACAAACTCCATGCGTCGGAGGACACCGACGCCATCCAGGAGATGGTGTACGACATCGAGGCCGGCATGGTGGTCCAGTACCTGGCCGGCCTTCTGAAGCACAAGTACGGCGAGGCCCCCATCCCCGAGTCACGGCTGCCTGAAGCCCACGACACGGCCCGCGCCGCCCTCAAGGACGGCTTCACCCTCAGGCAGATGCTGGCCGTAGCCTGGAGCGCCACCTCCCGGTCCGTGGCCTGGGGAGCACGCACCCAGTGGGTCAAGCCCGGCACGGTGGCCTCCGCCACGGTCACCAACCTCGGCAAGGGAGTCGGCTACGCCAAAGACCGCGGAGTGCCCGAGTACGACCTCCCGCACTGGCTGAAGAAGCCGGCCATCCTCGCCCCCGCACGGCGGATCCTGGCGGAACGAGCTGGGGCGAGCCAGGCCCTGGCCGCGTTTCGCAACATCCACCAGCGGGTCACTGCCCTGGCTGAAGGCCCCGTGGAATTCCATGACGAGCTCGATGACGGCGGAGGCTTCAAGGAGGTCGGGCCCCAGGTCCTGGAGTGGCTCACGAATCTCCGCGAGGGGCGCGCCGAGGAGGACGACTCACCCGTGCTGACGTACGCGCTGGTCACCCCGGACGGGGAGATGCAGATGAAGACGGCGACCACCGCACGGATGAGGAACGAAGCCAGCTCGGCCGGTGCAGGGGTCGTGGACCGCATCGTGCTCGACAGCACCACGACTGTCAACGCGTACATCGGAGAGCTCGTACCAGCCACGGCAGAGCACGAGAACCGCGTTGCCCACGCCATGCTCAGGCTCCTCGGCGACCAGGGAGACAAGCTGTACGGACCTGTCGCGTTCTTCCAGGTAAGCCCCCGTTCTCACCGCCCTGGGAGCTTGGACGGCGACCACCAGGAGCTGATCCGGGCGGCCCACCGCGCTGTCGCCACGCGGATAACCGCTTCGTAGCGCTGCCTTATACGGGCGGTGCGGGCGGTGGCGCTTCCGGTCGGCACGTAGGTACGCGAGCTTCTCAGTCCGCAATTGGCGGGCCCTGCTTTCGGCGGCTCGCCACGATGTGGAGCAGGGCCACCAGCGTGCCGGAACCCATCAGGTCACCACGGGCCATCAACGCGGGGATGTCCGACAGCGGAACCCACTCAACACGGCCGGCCTCTTCGAGGCCCGTGGATGAGCCGAGCTGCTCGGCCCCTGCGCGACGAAGATGTCGTGCGGTGAGTCGACCATGCCCACCATGGGCTGGTAGTTGACGACGTGCTCCACCGACTTCGGACGCCGGCCGGTCTCTTCCTCGACTTCCCGGACCGCCGTATCGGCCGGGCTTGCCCCCTCGTCCGCGATCCCGCCGGGGAACTCCCACTCGAACCGCTTGGGTACGAAGCGGTACCGCCACATCATGAGCACCCGGTCCTGATCGTCCCGCACAGCGACGACGGCCACATGGTGCAGCCTCATGGTCGAGCTCGTACCCCTACGCCCGCCGCGACGAAGGCACCCTGATGCTCACCGGCGCCGCCTGCGAGCGGTGCGCCGAACTGCGCGCCGACCGCCGTCGGCGCCGCGCCCGCGTCGCAGGCCAGGGACGGGCCGAGCTGCCCGACGCCGATTCTCTGGCATGTCGGCAGGCGGTGGAGCGTCGGCTGCGCGAGGCGGTGACCGCTGACCTGACCGGGGACGAACGGGGCCGTCGAGGCCGAAGCCGCCCGCACGGCGGCCGGGCAGTGTGCCCGGGCGGAGACAGAGGTTGCCGAGCAGGCCGCTGAGCCCGGCCGTGCCAGTGGTGCGGGGCGCCCGAGGCGGGCGGGCTGTGCGCGGTGTGCCTGGTCCGGGACGAGACCAAGGGGCTGCGCGGCAGGCGGTCGCCGCGGTCGTGGCCGGCTGCGGCCATCCGGTGGACTCCGGTGCGGCGCTGGCCTCCGACGCCGAGGCCGCGATGCGCACCTGCCTCCAGTGCGCCGGCGACCGGATCCGTACGGACGGCAGAAACGAGGTGTTCGCCGTGGTCGTGGGCCGGCTGGCCGCCGGATCCCTCCTGCGCGGACGTCGCCGGTCGGCGCTGCGAGCGCTCGGCCGTTCCCCGGAGGACGGGGCGGAGGCAGGTCTGGGCCGCGCAGTGGCGCCGCGGTCACTTGCGCCCATGGCCGGCGCTGTCGAGCTGGCTGCTGACGCCGCCGCGCGGGAGGCGCGTGAGGCGTACCGCCGAGCATCTGCTCGCCGCGCGCAGCAGGGCCTGGCTCGTTGCAGGGAGCCTGGCCCCGGTGGGGGAGCCGGGTCCGCAGGGACGGTCCGCCGCGTACGCGACAGGAGCGGCGAAGGCCCGGGACGCCGTGGTGGCCAGTGCGCCGGTCGGCACCACATGGCGCGCGGTGGGTGCCGGGGCTGGTCGTCCGCGTCACCTGGCGTTCCGCCGGTGGCTGGTCGAGGGCCTTTCTCAGAGCAGTTACGAACCGGCGCGGTCATCTCCCCGCGGAGTACCGGGAGCAGGCTCCGGACGGCACGTGCCGGGCCGGCAGATTCAGCGGAGGCCCGGTCAGGGGCGGCCGTGCGGGGCCCAGCAGAACTCTGGCCGCCACGTTCGGGCGCATCAGGTGTTGCACCGGCGCGGACAGTGTCATCACGTCGAGCAGGGCCCGGGTGACGACCGGGTCGCCGGTGGCGGTCCTGAGCAGCCGGTCGGTGTAGCCGCGCAGGAGCCGGGTGGCCGCGGGAGGCCGTGGGCCCACGGCACCGGGGTAGAGGATGTCCTGGCCGGTGGCCATAGCCCAAGGAGCCTGGGTGAGGCGCCCCACAGTGCGCTGCAAGAGCCGGGCCAGGACCGGATCGTCGAGACCGTACCGGTCCAGCGCATCGCGCAAGGCGGCGGCTTCCTGGGCGGCGACCGACATGCCCTGGCCGTAGAGGGGGTTGTAGGTGGCGACGGCGTCACCGAGCACGGCGAAACCGCGGGGCCAGGCCCGCAACAGGTCGAAGCGGCGGCGCCGGTTGACGGTGCTGCGGGAGAGGTGGACGTCGGTCAGCGGTTCGGCGCCGGCGATGAGTTCCGCCACGATGGGATGGCGTACGTTGCGGGCGAACGGCAGGAACTCGTCGGCTTCCCTGGTCGGCTGGCCGCCGCGGGTGCCGGACAGGGTGACCAGCCACCGCGCCTCTTCGAGGGGAACGAGCGTCGCCGTCTGGCCGGGAACCGGGGCCGAGGCGTCGGACTGCACGTTGACGATGGGCCAGTGCTCCGTCCCGGCCGGGGCGCGGAAGATCCGGGTGGCGTAGGCCAGGCCGGAGTCCACGTGCTCCTCCGTTACGGGCGGCAGGCCGAGCGCGGCCAGCCAGGTGGTCGCCGCGGAGCCGCGCCCGGTGGCATCGATCACGAGGTCGGCGTCGAGCCGCTGGACGTCCCCGGTGGCCGTGTCGCGCACCTCGACACCGGTGACGTGGCCGGCGGTTCCGGACAGCCCGACGGGCTCGGTACGGGTATGAACGCGGATGCCGGGGTGGTCCAGGACCTGCTGGCGTACACCCCAGTCGAGCAGATCGCGTGAGCAGGCGATGAGGTACTGCATCTCGGGCCACCGGCGCAGCCAGCCCTGGGCGGTGAGGGACACCAGCCCGGTGGGCAGCGGGATGCGGCGGGCGCCCGCCGACAGCCACCGCTGCGTGACGCCGGGCAGCAGACTTTCGATGGTCCGGGCACCGCCGGACCACAGTAAGTGGGCGTGCTGGGCCTGAGGCAGGCCTTTGCGCGGGGCGGGGGACGCCGGCAGAACGTCGCGTTCGACGATGTGGACCTCGGCGTGAGCGGCCAGTACGGCGGCGGCCAGCATGCCGGTGAGGCCGCCACCGAGCACCACGGCGGTGGGGGAGTACGGGATGCGGCGGGTGGTCACAGGTAGCGCTCCCCTGAGTGGCATGTAGCCAGGCTGCGTGACAGTTGTCGGAGTGCCCCGGGCCGGTGACCAGCACGAGTGTCCTGGCGTGCAACGAGCCAATCCACCTTAGCAACCCTGTACTGCCGCTATGGCGACGACGATTCAGGTTCTGCGGGAGACGCGTGATCACCTGGCCGAGCTGGCCAAGGAGCGCGGTGTGAGCATCGGCCAGCTGGTCGAAGCGCTTGCCGCGGAGCAGCTGACAGCGGCGCAGCGGGCCGAGCGACTGGCCGCCGACCGGGAGACCGTACGCCGCATGATGGGCGTGGACCTCCGCGACGAGGAGTTCGAGCGGGCCCCCGACGTGCTCGGCAACATCTACAAGATCGCTGCCGAGAAGGTCCGGGCCGCCAAGGGAACCGCAACGCGATCATCCTGGACACCAGCGCCGTCACGGCGCTCGCCGGCGGCCACAAAACGCTGAACCTGCTGGTCGGCAACATGGCGAAGACACCCGGCGAACGCCTGAAAATCCCCGCCCTGTGCCTGACCCAGGCCGAAGCCGGTGAAGAAAACCTCGCGCAGCGCGTCCTCGCCTTCTCCTCCGTCGTCGTCGACAGCCTCGACATGATGGCCGCCGTCAGCGTCGGCACCCTCATCCGCGACGGCTGCGGCGACCCGGACACCTGCCACGCGCTGTACTGCGCACTGCCACGCCCCGAGTTCACCGGCATGTCGATCCTGCTGACCGGCAAAGAGGAGGCCTACCCGCCCGGCGTGGTCACCGTCGACATCGACTCGTCCGGAATGCTCGGCCACCACTGACGAGCAGACACCCCGGACCGAAGCGGCGGTGGGGTTGACCGCCCGCATCGAAGGGTTGTGTCCACGGTGAGGTTCATGGTGCGGGCCTTCCGCTGTCGGCGGCTCCAGCGCTAGCTTGCCGGGCTCATCGCGGGCCCGTGGTGTGCGCAGAGCCGAGGGTCGGGATCCACGGCTCACCTCCGCTCGCGCGAAGAGCGCTGGGCCAGGGGTTAAGTAATCCCAGAGCGCCGGTTCACCTCTGCTCGCGCGGTACCGCCTGGCAACAGCCCCGCGCAGGTGGGGCCCAGTAGACGGTCTCCCCGAGGCCACCGTGAGCCGGGGATCAACCCTGCGCGGGCGGGGACCACTCCCGGGAGTCTCCCAGTGCTGGCAGACGGCGGGTCCAATCCCGCGCGCGGAGAGCGCCCTTCGCGAACCGCGACGTTAGAAGGGCTTGCCGTTACGTGATGTGCGAACTCCTGTTGCATGAGGGTCATTTGCCGGGCGAGGGATGATGCGCCGGAGCGCAGTGTGCTGTGTGACGGCGCTGGTCGAGCCCGGGCTGTCCCGGTACGGCGTTGCGTCGTGACGTGATGATCTTCCGTCGGCGGGTGGGGCGTGGCAGCCTCTGGCTGTTCCCGCTCTTCGCGTGGTGTCGGCGTGGAAGGGTGGGTGTGCGTTAGGGGAGGGGATAGTGAAGCCGGAGGTGTGGGTCGCCGGTTTTTCGGCGGCTGTGGCGTTGGGGGCGGCTGCCCTGTCGGCCTGGGCCACTCGTGGGGCCAGCAGTAAGGAGAGTTTCGTTCTGGCGCGGTCGTTGTACTGCGATCTGACGTCGGAGGGCACGTCGGCGGCCAGGAGTGCTCTGGAGTTCTACTGGCGTGGTGAGCGGCGCAGCGTGGAGCAGACCCGGCAGGTACTTGATCACTACTTTGCTCTGCTGTGGTGCTTCGAAAGGATCCGTGCGGGACGGGAGAGTCTGGTGCGGCAGCGGCGCCTGAATGGCACCGGTCCTGCTCTGAGGTATCTGGACGACATGATCCGGTGGCATGTCGAGGAATGGGCCAGACGATGGGCACGGCTGCGATGTCTCATCCAGCAGCACATCGGGGAACTGGACGACCACCACTCCATCCGCTCGTTCTGCCACCTCGCGCAAGGCGTGGTCACAGAGCCCGACGCCCGCCAGGCCGTGACAGACCTCCTCAACGACATCGAGGCAGAAGCCACCCGCCAGCACCGCATCAACCCATGACCGGGTACACCCCCGTCTGCGCGGAGAGCACCCGACCTCGACCAGGTGCCGGCCAATGCTTCCCGGGGCGCGGTCGGCGGGGCGGGTTCGTATCGTGTTCCCCGCACATGCGGGGGCGCGACGGCGTGCATCACTCTTCCGTGTCGGCTCACCTCCGCCTGCACGGAGAGCACATCTCTCTGTGGTGAGCGCGGTGCACGGTATAGCCGATGAGCGCGGGAAGCACCGGCTCCAGGGCGGGTAGAAAGTCTGGTTGCACGGGGGCCTTGTTCGCCGATTCGAGGGTTCACTTGGCTCAGCCCTGATTCGGGCGTCCTTGGCTCGGTCCTCACGCGTTGCCGGCTTTCGGTCCTGCTGGATTCCGAGGTGAGGGGGAATGCAGTGCCCTGTGTCGACGAGTGTTCCCGCTTGCGCGAAAGCTCGGCTGTAGCGATGAGGTCAAGGCGCTGCTACAAGGCGTGCAGCTGCCTCAGCACCTGGTGCTGGGACAAGTGCCAGGGTCCGGTCCGCCGCATGGTGCGTTCTTCCGAGGAGGCTTGGGCGCTGGGTGCGGCCGGCAGCGGATGGCTTGGCGGAGTCCCGGTTGAGTCTCTGTTCGTCTGTGGTGAAGGGGTGGGTTCAGGCATGGCGGACGTTTGTGTGCTGCTGGACTGTTACACCGTGGAGCCGAGCGGTCTGGGTGTGCCGCCTTATGTGTCGACGTATGTGCGGGCGGCCTGGTCGGCTCTGCGGCGGGCCCGTCCGGGTGCGGAGGTGCGTTATCTGACGATCGATGATGTGCGCTGGTGTCTGGCGGGCGGGAAGCCGGAGGTGGCGCCGCCGGTGAGCGATCCGCGTACCTATTCGGCGACCGTGAACCGCGAGCGGGCCATTGCGCTGCTGCACGACGCTGAGGCGGTGGTGGTCGTCGCCGGGGACAAGGTGCCGTCGGTGCACCTGCACGCCGTCAACGGGAGCCTGGAGGAGATCTGCCGGGCGCTGGCCTGTGTGCGTGGGCGCCGGTATCTGCTGGGGCCGCTGGCGACCTACGCGCGCATCAGTCCGTACGAGTTCGCGGGCCTGTTCGATGCGGTGCATACGCACAGCGTGACCTCGGGTGACCTGGTGGTCGGCAGCCGGGTGCCGACCGACTACGGCCGGCTGCGCGCCGAGCGGGGTTCCTTCGCCGGGCTGGTCGAGCAGATGTGCTGGCGGCCGATTGCTGAGCTGGAGCTCTACCGGGGCTGTACCCGTCGGGTGTTCTGCGATTTCTGCAACGAGCCGGGCAAAGCCCCGGTGGTCGCCTTCCGCAGCGTCGAGGACGTCCTGGAGGAGGCGCAGCAGCTGTATGCCGCCGGGGTGCGGCACTTCCGTCTGGGGCAGCAGACCTGTTTTTTCTCCTACCGCAACCGTGACGAGGAGGCGATCAGGGCGTTGCTTTCGGGGTTCTGGGAGCGGTGCCCGCAGTCGGTGGTGCTGCACATCGACAACGCCGATCCGCTGGCGGTGGCTTCGCCCGTCGGTGCTCGCATCGCCCGTCTGGTCGCGGAGTGGTGCACGGAGGGCAACTGTGCGCCGATGGGTATTGAGTCCTTTGACCGGCATGTGATCGAGCAGAACCATCTCACCTGTACGCCCGAGGTCCTGCTGCGGGCGGTCGCGCATGTCAACGAGGCGGGGGCCGGGCGGGGCCCGGGCGGTCTGCCGAAACTGCTGCCGGGCCTGAATCTGGTCTACGGGTTGCCCGGTGAGAGTCATGGCACGCACATTGCCAACCTCACCTGGCTCGGCCGGATCCTGGAGGCGGGGTATCTGTGCCACCGCACCAATGTGCGCCAGGTGCGGGCCTACCCGGGTACCCCACTGGCCGCCCTGCCCAGGCGCGAGCAGGTGCCCTCGGCGGAGCACTTCACCTCCTGGAAGGCCGATATCGACCACGGCTGGGACCGGCCGATGAAGGAGCGGGTCTACCCGCTCGGGCTGAAGATTCCGGGTCTGCAGTCCTACTTCGTCGGCCGCAACGGCACGTGGTGGCGGCGCCTGGGCTCGTACTCGATCCAGGTTGTCGAAGAGCATGTGGTCACGCCGGTCGGTACGGCCGGGGACCTGACCGTCACCGGCCATGCCCCCCGCATGCTCTACGGGCGGCGTCGTGCGGCCGCGCGCTGACGATGTGCTCGGACTGCTCGCCTCGTGGGACGGGCAGGCCGAGCGCACCGTGCGGATCGGGATGCTGCTGCCGTGGGCGAACGTGGCGGTGGAAGACGAACTGCCGCGCCTGGGCCTGTCGCACACCGTCTTTCACTACACGCGTCTGGTGCCGGCCTCGCGCACCACCGCGGTCGACGCCGCGTTCTGGCACGGGCTGCGGTCGGCGGCCGCCGGCGGGCTCGATGCGCTGTCCCCGGTGCCGCTGGACGCCGTGTTCCTGGCGTGCACCTCGGCCGGCTTCCCGACCGGCCCCGCGCCGCCTGTCCTGCCGCCGGGTGTTCGGACCGCCTTCGACGCCCTGACCGGTGTGCTCACCCACCTCGGCGTCCGGCGCATCGTGCTGGCCACGCCGTATCCGCAGGAGGTCACCGCTGCCGAGGCGGCCGCCCTGGCCGCCTACGGCATCGAGACCACCGCCCACGCGAGCCTGGACCTGGCCGACGGCTACCCCACGGTGACAGCGGACCAGATCCGCACGCTCGTGCGACATCTCCCCTCTGTGGCATTGCGCACCGCCGATGCCGTGGTGCTCTCGTGCACCGGCTGGCACACTCTGCCCGTCCTGGCCGAACTGCAGCAGGCCCTCGGGGTGCCGGTCTTCTCCTCCACCCTCGCCATGGCCCTGTATGCCGCCCGCCTCGCGATGGGAGCCCCCTGTGAGCACCAGCCCAAGTGACAGAGTCCTGGCGCTCGTGGCACGCGCCGCGGTCCTCGCCGACGTGCGCCGGGAGGTCGAGGCCAACCATGACGACAACCGGTGGTGGCCGACCGCCGTCACCGACTTCCGGGTGCGGATGCTCGCGGCCGGCTGGTCCAGCCGCGTCTCCTACCGCATGATCGACACCTACGCGCGCGTCATCCGCGACGCCGCGGCTCTCGGCTTCGACGCGCTGGCCGACAGCACCGACGCCGAAGTCGCCTCGCTGGTCGCCCCGCTCGGCCTGCCCCGCGCCCGCATCGCCTACCTGCGCTCCCTGAGCGAAGTGACCCAAGGGTGGGCCAAGGACGGCATCGACCCGGCCACCGGCCCCCTCGACGCCGATGCGATGATCCGTTCCTTTGCCGAGCAGGTCCACGGCGCCTCGTACAAGGTCGCCCAGTGCGCGCTGCTGTACGCTCGCGGCTACCACTGCGGCATCATCCCCGTCGACTCCGGCATGGTCAGCAAACTGGCCCCCGCCCTCGGCCTGGCCCTGCCGCCCGGCCCTGCGGCCCACGAACAAATGCGCCACCACCTCGAAGCCGCCGTCCGTTCCCGGCCATCGGCTTACCGCGCCCTGGCCGCCCGCCACGCCCTCACCCTCCCCGCCGACGCCGCCCCGACCTGGTGGACCCACCTCGTGCTCATCTACTTCAAACGCCTCTACCTCAACAGACCCTCACCCCGCCTGTGCCCCCAACGCCCCCTGTGCCCCTCAGTTCTCGACTGCACCCACCTGCGTCCCTGACCTCTGCCTGCCGGGAGCGGCCATGCAGCGCATATCGGTCATCGGCAACATCTCCCGCGACCACATCCGCTATGCCGACGGACACAGCGGCCATTACCTCGGCGGAGCTGCCCTGCACATCGCGCTTGCCGCCGCCCGTGCCGGCGCCCACGCCGCACCCGTCGCCGTGATCGGCGACGACTTGGCCCTCCTCACCCGCGAACCGGATCTCGCCTGCCTGGACTGGTCCGCCCTGCGCCACGCCACGGGCAACTCCGCGGCCTTCGCGATGGTCTACGACACCCAGGGCGCGGTGCGCTGCACCAGCGCGACCTACGGCGTCTCTCACCAGCTCACCGCACACGCCCTGGGCCACCTTGCCCGGCATCCCGGCGACTTCTGCCACCTGTGCTGCCGCCGCCCCCTGCACGTGCCGGCCGTCCTCAGCCGCCTGGCCACCGTCGGTGCCCGCTTCAGCGCCGACTTCTTCCTGCCCAGCGCCCACTCCTTGCTCGCCGCGGCCGCGTCCTGGCTCCCCGCCGCCGACTGGATTTTCGTCAACGCCGCCGAATACCGGCTCCTGGCCCGCACCGTCGACCCGGCCACGCTGAACGCGGTGATCGTCACCGACGGGCCCCGCCCGGCGCGCCTGCTGCACCACGCCCGGCCCGTCGCGGAAGCCTGCCCACCCACGACGAAGGCCGTCGAACTGACCGGCGCGGGCGACACCCTCGCCGGCACCTTCCTGGCCCGTCGCTTGGCGGGCGCCACCCCCGCAGCCGCCCTCGAAGCCGCGGTCACCGCGGCCGCGCACCACACCACCACCCGCCCGCGGCCCCTGCCCGCCCCGCACAGCCCCTGACGTCTCACCCGAAGGGAGCCGCCCGGTGTTCTACATCGCCCACCGTCTCTTCGCCGCCCACGACCGCGCCCTGGCCGCACATCTCGCCCACCATCTGGCGGCCAAGACCGGCGCCGACGCCGTCTTCCTGCCCTTCTGCGACACCGACGAAGAAACCTTGCAAGCACCCGTCAAAGGCCTTCGCCTGTTCGAACTCGACCGTCGGCGCCTGCGCACCCTCACCGGCATGATCGCCATCCTGCACGGGCCCAGCCTGGATGACGGCGTTTGCATGGAAATCGGCTATGCCGCTGCCCTCGGCGTACCCGTCATCGTCATGACCACCGACTTCCAGACCTACTCGCATCACCCGAACAGCCCCCGATGGGAGTTCACCGACCCGCTGATCGAAACGATCACGCGCCGCGTCGTGCGCGTCCCTCGCCTCGGTCCCCTTCCGCCGGCCGACCACTCCGCAGACCGGTTCGCCACCTTTGCCTCCCGCAATCACCGCCAGGCGGACGAAGTCGTCGCGCGCAGCGTCGACGCGCTTCTCGACGCGGCCACCGGGGATCGGGCAGTTCCTCATACGGCACCTGCCCGTGCGGGCAGCGTCTTCTTCGAGCCCTCCCCGTACACACCCGTGCCGGAGCAGGTGGCCGAAGCTGTACGAACCGCTGGATACGACCTGAGGGCGGCTCGGCGCTTCGCGGCCGCTGGTACCGCTGTGGCAGCCCGCACCGACTGGGAGGAAGCCCGGCACGCCGAGACACTGATCGCTGACGTTTCCGGGCCCGAGGCACCGCCCGGCGCCGCCGCCCTCATCGGCGCAGCCGCCGCCCAGGGCCGCCGCATCGGCGTCTACCTGCCACACCCCGTCTTCACCCACGCTCCCGGCCGGGAACCGAACTGGCGCAACCTGATGATCCAGTACGCGGCCGGGCACCACCTCAGCACTCCCGACGACCTCACGTCGTGGCTGCACCGGTGAACGCCGAACAGGACCTCGCCTCCTATCGCACCCTCGCCATAGAAGGATGCGACGGAGCCGGCAAGAGCACCCTGGCCCGACGCCTGGCCACCCAGCACGGATTCACGCTCGTCCACTGCCCGCCGACCCCGGACCACCTGGAACTGACCCACCACTACCGCACGCTGCTGGACCGGCCCGGACGCCTGATCCTGGACCGCTGCTTCCTCAGCGAACTTGTTTACGGCCCGCTTTTCCGCGGCCGCTCACGGCTGACCTGGCAGCAAATCCTCGTACTCGCCGCCCACGTCACCCAGCGCGACGGGCTCTTCGTCCACATCACCGCCACCCCGCCGACCATACGCGCGCGACTCATGGCCCGAGACGGCCACGCCCCCTCCACGGCCCAGATCACCGCCCTGACCTGCGGCTACCACCGCACCTTCGCGATGCTCGCCGCCTACGCGCCCGTCCTGACCATCGACACCACTACCAGGCCCTCCGGCCCGGCCGGATGACAGAGGCCCGACTTCCAGCGCCCGCACCGTGGCCATCGCTAGGCTCCGGCGGCACCAGCACCCCACCGTGCCCCGGAGGAACCGTGGACATCCGATCCGCACAGAAACACACCTGGGAAAACAAGATCGAGAAGGGGTTCAACACCACCGACGTACCGCTGGAGGTCGCCCTGCTCATCAGTGAAGTCGGCGAAGCCTTCACCGCCTGGCGCAAGAACCTCCCCGACTTCGGGGAAGAACTGGCCGACATCACCCTCTACACCACCGCCCTCGCCCAGATGAACGGCATCGACCTGCAGGCCGAGATCGAACGAAAAGACTCTGGCGGGCATAGCGCTCCCGAGGCGGCCACCAGCGTTCCTCTGGAGTTCGGCCTCCTCACCAAAAAGATCGGCGACGCCCTCACCGCCTGGCGCGAAAACCGGGCCGTTCTCGGCGGGGAACTGGCCGACATCGCCCTCCGCACCTCGGCCCTCGCCCAGATGAACGGCCGCGACCTGTACGCCGAACTCCAGCACAAAGTCACCAAGAACCGCGGGCGCGTCTACACCCGAAACGAACACGGAGTCCCCATCCGAGTTCGCGAACACACACCACCGCCTCAGAGCACTGAGGGGTAAGGCTCACCTCCGCACGCGCGGAGAGCACCTGAGGTCGGCCCCGGACTCCTGTCTGTCCCCAGGGGCAAAGTAGCCATCTGTGATGCTCAGGCCGTGGGGTCGGTGACGTCGTCCTTGGCGAGGACGTGGTAGACGGTGGCGACCAAGGGATGTTCGCCCTTGTCCATGCCCGAGTTGATGACGAGCTTGCTCGCGATCTGTAGTACGGGCACGCCGTTGGCCCGCAGGCTGTGCGCGTAGGCGGCCATGTCGTCGTCGATGACCTTCTCCAAGCCCGAATCGCCCCAACGGATCATCGGTTGGTGCACGCGGACGGCAATGCTGTCAGGCCCGGTGGGGCCCAATCCCGGCCTCACGGCTCCGTGGGCCGGAGCCCGGCCCTGGGGAGTGTCGCTGCCGCACCCGCCGTCAGGAGGAGCCCGGCCACGGCGAGCAGCATGCTCCACCGCATGCCCGACAGGAACGTGTCCGCTCCGGCAAGTAGCGCGCCGAAGATGGCCACCGCGATGGCTCCGCCGACCTGGCGGGCGGTGTTGAGGACGGCGGAGGCGGTGCCCGCCCGGTCCGCGGGCACGGCGTCGAGGAGCAGGGCGGTCAGGGCGGGGACGGCCAGCGCTCCGCCGAGGCCGACCGGCACCATGAGCGCCGCCACCGTGCCCACATGGGTGTGCGGGCTGACCGTGAGCAGTGCCAGCGAGCCTGCCGCGCCGACCAGTTGCCCCGCCACCATCGGCACCCGGGGGCCGAACCGCGCGGCAAGCTTCGCCGAGGCCAGGTTCACCACGGCGACAAGGGCCGTCATCGGAATGAACAGCATGCCCGCGTGCAGAGCCGACTGTCCGCGCTGCTGCTGGAGGTAGAGACTGAAGACGAACACTCCGCCGTAGTAGGTGGCGTTGAGCATGAAGCCGACTACCAGGGAGACCGCCACCACGCGGGAGCGGAACAATGGCAGCGGAAGCATCGGATGCGCGCCCCTGGCCTGCGTGGCAAGGAAGAGGCCCGCCGCGACTACGGCCACCAGCAGTGATACCACCACGAGCGGCCGACCGACGCCCTTCTCACCGCCCTCGATCACTCCGTACGTCAATGCTCCCATCGCGGCGACGGCCGTGATCTGCCCAGCCGTGTCCAGTCGCGCGGGCAGCCGGGGGGACGTGGGCACCCGGGTGAGCAGGGCGAGCGCCAGCAGGCCCGCGGGCAGGTTGACGAAGAAGATCCACCGCCAGCCCACGGAGGCGGTGAGCGCCCCGCCCAGGACCGGCCCGGCCGCCACCGCGACCGCCCCGCCCACGGTCCATACGGCGATCGCCCGAGCCCGCTTGGCCTGGTCGGGAAAGCCCTGCCGGACCAGGGCCAGCGATGCCGGCATCATCAGCGCGGCCGCACCGCCCTGCACGAGGCGGGCGGCCACCAGCGCGCCGAGGCCGGGTGCCAGCCCGCAGGCGGCCGAGGCCAGCGCGAAGAGGACCAGCCCGCCGCCGTATGCCCGCCGGGCGCCGATGCGGTCGGACACCGCGCCGGCAGAGAGCATCAGGGCGGCGAAGACGAGGGTGTAGCCGTCCACCACCCACTGCAGCCCGGACATGCCGCCGCCAAGGCTGCGGCCGATGTCGGGCAGGGCGACGGTGACGATCAGTGCGTCCAGCGAGATGAGGAAGAAGCCCAGCAGGGCGGCGCCAAGCACCACGGGGACCCCGCCCCGGGCCGGGCCTGCAGTGCGGGAGGCGATGGAGGACGCTTGCAGCGATCTCATGAGGGCATTCCTGAGACGTTCGGGGAGGTGCGCGACCGGTACGGGAGGCGATGGCGGCCACCACGGACAGGCCGGCCCTGCAACAGGAAGCCGCGCCTCGCGCGCGGCAGGTCCCCGCCGCCGCGTCCGCGCGGGGACGGCGGCGGGACGAGGGGCGGGGCGGCCGGAGGGCCGTCAGTTGTCGAAGTCGGTGGAGCGGGTGAGCTTTTCCCAGGAGTGGAGTTCGGTGCGGGCACGGTCGAGGTGGTCGATGATCGCGTCGGTGGCGTCGTTGCCCAGTGGCAGACGCAGCGGCGGTTCGTCGGCGTCCAGCGCGGTGAGGATGGCGGCCGCGGCCTTGGCCGGGTCCCCGGGCTCCTGGCCGGCTCCGCCCGGCAGGCCGGAACGGACGGGGCCTACGGTGTCCTCGTAGGCGTTCAGGGCCGCGGACTGCTGCAAGGTTCCGGTGCCGGCGAAGCCGGTGCGGAACGCGCCAGGCTCGACGATCAGCACCCGGATGCCGTGCGGGGCGACCTCGGCGGCCAGCGCCTCGGAGAGACCCTCCAGGGCGAACTTGGTGGCGCAGTAGGCACCGACCCCGGCGAAGGCGAACCGCCCTCCCATGCTCGTCAGTTGCACGATGGCGCCTGAAGACCGGCGGCGCATGTGCGGCAGTACGGCCCGGGTGAGCGCGGCCGGGCCGAAGAAGTGCAGGTCCATCAGGTCCCGCAGTTCGGCGTCGGTGGTCTCCTCGACGGCCCCCACCATGCCCCGTCCGGCGTTGTTGACCAGGACGTCGATGCGGCCGTGCCGGGCCACCACGCCGTCGACCGCGTCTTGCATGCCGGCGACGTCGGTGACGTCCAGCGGCAGCGCCTCGACCTGGTCCGGGTGCGTGGCGACCAGGTCGTCGAGCGGCGCGGTGCGGCGGGCGGCGGCTACCACGATGTCGCCCGCCGCCACCGCCGCTTCGGTGATCGCCCGACCGAACCCGCTGCTCGCCCCGGTGACCAGCCATACCTTGTTCATGATCTTCTCCTTGTGCCGGGTGATCCGCCGCTCTCAGCGGCTCATGTGAACCACCCTGCAAGGCGCACCAGTTGCCCGTCCAAGATTCACTGTGATAACCGATGGTTATGGACGTTCACGGACGGGACCTGCGGTACTTCGCCGCAGTGGCCGAGGAGCTGCACTTCACGCGCGCGGCCGAGCGGCTGTACGTCTCGCAGCCCGCGCTGAGCAAGCAGATCAGGATGCTGGAGAAACGGTTGGGGGCGGCATTGTTCGAGCGTGACCGGCGCGAGGTACGCCTGAGCACGGTCGGCGCTGCGCTGCTGCCCCACGCTCAGCGCATACTCGCCGAGTGGGAGGCGGCCCAGGAAGCGGTCGCCCGGGCCGTGGCCGACCAGGCTGCCGTCCTCGTCGTGGGGATGAGCACCAGTCCGGGCCGCGGGGGTGTGCTGCCGGCGATCCGCTCCCGCTTCACCGCCGCGCGCCCCGACGCCCGCCTCAGACTTCGCCAGGTCCCCTGGCACGACTCGACCGCCGGGCTCGCCGACGGCACGTGCGACGCGGCGTTCGTCTGGCTGCCGCTGCCCGATCCCGAGCGTTACCGGTGGGTGGTGGTCGCCGAGGAACCGCGCCTGTTCGCCATGCCCGATACTCACCCGCTCGCCGACAGAGAGATCATCGACTTCACCGACCTGCTGGATGAGCCGTTCCTCGCCCTGCCCGGCAGCGCCGGGCCGCTGCGCGACTACTGGCTCGCCACCGACGCCCGCGGCGGGAGGCCGGTGCGCATCGGCGCGGAGGTGGCAAGTACCGAGGAGACGTACGAGGCACTCGTCGCGGGTCTCGGCGTGGTCCTGCTGGCAGCCGGGAACACGCCGCTGATCACCCTCGGCGGAGTCGTCGCCCGTGCGGTGAGCGGCATCGCGCCCAGCCGCTTCGCCCTGGCCTGGCGCGCCGACGACCGCCGCCCGCTGGTGCAGGAGTACGCGCGCGCGTGCGCGCTGGCGACCGGGACGACACGTACCGCCCTCTGAGATGGTCGTTCAGCTCGTCCTCGACGAGCTCGCGTGGCTCGCCCAAGCCGTCATGAGGCCGGGCCCGTCCTACGGGCTGCGTCACCGGCCGCGCGGCGAGGACCGGGCACAGAGGCGGGCAGAGGGAGTTCGAGGCGCTTGTCCATGTCGAGGCGGAAGGTACCGTACGGGTTGATGTTCGACCAGAACAGCGCGGTCAGGCCGCGCCGGTCCTCGGGCGTGAGCTTCTTCGCCCACTTCGACCAGGACCTGCTGGGGCAGCAGTGTGTCGACGTGCACGAGCGCGGACTGGAGCAGGTGCAGCGCGAGCATGGATGTCTCGGTGTGCTCCTTGTCCGAAAGGTGGCCGGGCGCCGGCCCAGCCGTCGCACTCCGCGGTCGGGTGGGCCGACGCCGGTCAGGGGCGCGGCGGGCCGCGCCCCCGCCGGGCGGCGTCAGGCGCCGTAGAGGGCGAGGAGGGGGGTGAGGCCGGGACCGTTGCGGTTGTCCTGCACAGTGCCGTACTGGATTTCCTGGAGGTTCGCGTAGCGGCGTCCGTTGATCAGGGCGTGCTGTGCGCGGGGAACGGTCTCGTTGCGCATACCCTGGTGCACGATGTGCGACAGGCGCGACCAGTTGTTCTCCAGATCCACGCCGAACCCACCGATGTTGGCGTAGTAGCCCTGCCCGCCGTTGTCGCTGCCCGCGCCGATGCTCCGGGCGATGCGGTTCTCGATCCAACCGAAGCGGGCGGCTTCGGCGGTGGCGCCGATGATGTAAGCGATCTCGGGCCGCGCCTCATGCCAGTTTGGTCTTCGCGGTGACCGCGACTAGGGAGCGTTCGGCGCCGAGGCCGTTGGCGTACGCCTCGCGGCGCGCCGCGGTCCACCGCGAGGCCCCGGAGCCCCACGCCTCCGTGAGCGGCACCATGTGATCGATGTCCAGGCCCTTGGGGTTCGTCACGGTCACGTCGTCGTACGAGTACCAGCGGCCGGTGAGGACCGTGCACTTCGGCCCGATCTCCGGGCGCCGACCACCACAAACCCGACGCGTAGCGCCGCTGACCAACCCGGCGTCAGCGGTGAAGGCGTGGAATGTTCCGTCTCTCAGCCCGACTGTCGGCCACCCGTGGTTCGTTCCGGGCCGGCTGCCCGTCGGGCGGGGGTGGCCCGGTGACCTCCACGTACGCCGGACGCAGCAGACGGTCACCGAGCCGGTAGCCGGGGCGCAGCACCTTCGTACAGGTCGGGTGCCTGGCCGTGGTGTCGAGGTGGTGGGTCACGGCTTCGTGCCGGGTGGGGTTGAACTTCTCTCCCTCCTCGCCGACTTCCTGCATTCCGAGCGTCGCGAGCTGGGTCTCCAGCGTGCCGGTGATGTCCTTGAGGCCCGGCGTCACGGGCTCGTGCTCGCACGCGCGGTCCACGGCGTCCAGTACCGGCAACAAGGCGGTCAGCACATTGGCCACGGCGGCCTCGCGCACGGCCAGCCGGTCCCGCCGCACCCGCTTGCGGTAGTTGTCGTATTCGGCCTTCACCCGCTGGAGATCCGCCGTGCGCTCCTCCAGCAGGCGCTGCAGTTCGGTGTTCTCCGTGCGCGGTCGGCCGTTGCCCATGGTTACCTCGCTTCCGGCCGGTCCTCGTCGACGATTTCGGCGTCCACCACCTCGTTGTCGGAACCGCCGGGCCCTCCGGAACCGCCGGAAGCGTCGGAGCCGCCGGGCGCCCCGGACGTGCCCGCGGTCTCGGCGCGCGACCGCTCGTACAGCGCCGTGCCGATCTTCTGGGCCGACTGTGCGGCGCGGTCCATGGCCTGCCGGACCGACGCCGTGTCCGCCTTCTCGTCCTTCAGCCGTTCCTTCAAGGTGGCGAGGGCCGTCTCGGTCTCGCTCCGCGCGTCCGTGGGAATCTTGTCGGTGTTGTCCGCGATGAGCTTCTCGGTCTGGTAGACGAGCTGTTCGGCCTGGTTACGGGTCTCGGCCGCCTCGCGCCGCCTGCGGTCCTCCTCGGCGTGCTGCTCCGCCTCCCGGACCATGCGGTCGATGTCGTCCTTGGGCAGCGCCGAGCCGCCGGTGACGGTCATCTTCTGCTCCCTGCCGGTGCCGAGGTCCTTCGCCGAGACGTGCATGATGCCGTTCGCGTCGATGTCGAAGGTGACCTCGATCTGCGGCACGCCGCGCGGGGCCGGGGCGATGCCGGTCAGCTCGAACATGCCGAGTTTCTTGTTGTAGGCGGCGATCTCCCGTTCGCCCTGGTAGACCTGCACGGCCACGGAGGGCTGGTTGTCCTCGGCGGTGGTGAAGGTCTCCGAGCGCTTGGTCGGGATTGTCGTGTTGCGCTCGATGAGCTTGGTCATGATGCCGCCCTTGGTCTCGATGCCGAGGGACAGCGGGGTGACGTCGAGCAGGAGGACGTCCTTGACCTCACCCCTGAGGACGCCGGCCTGGAGCGACGCGCCGACTGCCACGACCTCGTCCGGGTTGACGCCCTTATGGGGGTCCTTGCCCGTGAGTTCCTTCACCAGGTCCGTGACGGCCGGCATCCGCGTCGAACCGCCCACCAGAATCACGTGGTTGATGTCGGACACCTTGATGCCCGCGTCCTTGACCGCGTTGTGGAAGGGCCCCTTGCAGCGTTCCAGCAGATCGGCCGTCAGCTGCTGGAACTGCGCGCGGGTGAGCTTCTCGTCCAGGTGCAGTGGGCCCTCGGTGGATGCGGTGATGTAGGGGAGGTTGATCGTCGTCTCGGTGGACGAGGACAGTTCGATCTTCGCCTTCTCCGCGGCCTCGCGCAGTCGTTGTACGGCCATCTTGTCCTTGGACAGGTCGACGCCGTACCCGTTCTTGAACTGCTTGACGAGATGGTCGACGATCCGCTGGTCCCAGTCGTCGCCGCCCAGGTGGGTGTCACCGTTGGTGGCCTTCACCTCGATGACGCCCTCGCCCATTTCGAGGAGCGAGACGTCGAAGGTGCCGCCGCCGAGGTCGAAGACCAGCACCGTCTGATCGCTCTCCTTGTCCAGCCCGTACGCCAGCGCCGCCGCCGTCGGCTCGTTGATGATCCGCAGGACGTTCAGGCCGGCGATCTCACCGGCCTCCTTGGTGGCCTGCCGCTGGGTGTCGTCGAAGTAGGCGGGGACGGTGACGACGGCGTCGGTGACGTCCTCGCCCAGGTACGCCTCCGCGTCCCGCTTGAGCTTCTGCAGGACGCGCGCGGAAAGCTCCTGCGCGGTGTACCGCCGGCCGTCGATGTCGCCGCTGTCCGGGAACCGCCAGCCGTGGTCCCCCATGTGCCGCTTCACGGAGCGCGCGGTGCGCTCGACGTTCGTGACGGCCTGCCGTTTCGCGACCTCGCCCACCAGTACGTCACCGCTCTTGGCGAAGGCCACGACCGACGGTGTCGTCCGGGCCCCCTCCGTGTTGGTGATCACGGTGGGCTCGCCGCCTTCGAGGACCGAGACGACCGAGTTGGTGGTGCCGAGGTCGATGCCGACCGAGCGCGCCATCTTGTTCTCCTCCTCACGGTTGCCGGAAACTGCCGGGCTCGCGGATCCGGACGGCGTCCGCTTCAGGCTCTCCGCTCCCATCGGACCGGTCCCACTCGCAGCGGCGGCTCGGGCGGTACACCACCGTCCACCCGGACTGCCGCGACCCGGTGCACCGGGCGGGCCGGGGCCGGGTTCGGGGTGGGCACGGTGTGCTCGCGGTCGTAGGCGGCGCGCAGCCCGGGGTCGCGGAGGGTGTCGTAGGCGGCGCGCAGCCGGCCGTACCGCTCCGCCGTGTCGGTGTCGACACGCGTGTCGGGACGCAGTTCCCGCACGCGGGCACGGAAAGCGGAGGTGATCATCTCGGTCGTGGCCGAGGGGCGCACTCCGAGGATCGCGTACAAGTCCGTCGTCCGGTGCTGATCCCGCACTTCACGTCGCCTCCTCACCAGCCGCGAGCTGCGAGTTCGGACAGACTTGCCTATCGATAGAGATAAAACTTGAGCGGTACCTTGTCAAGGCCGCGGTCTGTGGAGCAGGCGCAAGGAGAAGGCGCACCGGGCTCCCGGGCCCGGACGGACGGAACCGATCGGACGAAATATGTACGACGATGCCCCTCCTTCGTGCGGATCCTTCGCGCGGAAGCCTTCCAGGGCTCGACCGGCTCGCCGGCAGGTACTCGGCACAGCCGCCGGACCGGCCGCCATGCCGCTCGACGCGCACCGGGACGACGGCAGCCCGGTCGTTCACTTCGACCTGCCCGGCGTCGATCCCGCCACCGTCGCCGAGGCTGTCCAGGCCAGACCTGCTGTCGTTGTGCGGACGCCGATTTTCCTGGCCGCGGCCCAGGCGACGTCCTCGGAAACTGGACCCCCTTCGGTGAGTTCGAGGATCTGGAGACCGCACCGCCCGCCAGCGGGTTTCCGGCGGAATTTCCTGTCCCGAGCAGTCGAAGCGCGCCATCGGACGCAGGTCGGCTCGCAGTGCGGCCCTGGACCTTTCAACTCTGCGAAAACCGGCCCCACCTGTCCAGCGAGGACGGTCGGGCCGGCATGTTTGTTGCGTTGTGGGCGCATCGCCCATCGAGGCCAAGCCGCTGTTCGTGGTGGTGGGTTGTGGCGGCATGGTCGGGCAGGGACGGCGGCGGCGGTCAGTGGTTGCCGAGGGCGGTCCGCAGCCGCTGGTGGTGGTCGAGGTCCTCGAAGATGTCGCGGTCGGGCGGGCCGGGGTTGCTGCGTCCGGCGTTCCAGGCCCAGGCGCTGGCGGCGATGCCGGTGGTCAGTGGGATGAGCAGCCACAGCAGGGCGCTCACGGTTCAACCTCCTTCGGTGGGGCGGGACGGGCGGCTTCTCAGGCCGTGAGCTGCTTGGGCGTGCTGCGGGAGACGGTGATCTTGCGGGGTTTGGCGTGTGCGGCCAGCGGGATGCGCAAGGTGAGCACGCCGTTGTCGTAGGCCGCTTCGGCGGCGGCGGTGTCCAGGGCGTCGGACAGGGGCAGGCGCCGGGCGAACTGGCCAGTGGGACGCTCGGTGAGCACGGCCCGGGCGTCGGCCGGGACCGGCGAGGGGCGCTCAGCACGGAGGGTCAGAGTGTTGCCTTCCGTGGCCAGTTCGATGCTGGAGCGGTCCATGCCCGGCAGGTCGAACTGTAGGTAGAGCGCCTCGTCGTCGCGCCAGACATCCGCCGGGATGACGGCGCCCGCCGAGGTCGTGGCGGTGTGTGCGAGCTGGTGCACCAGCCGGTCGAGACCGTCCGGGGCGCCGTTGCGCGCAAGCATTCCCCTGTTCTCCTTTCGCTTCAGATGTCACAGCCGTCGCAAGTGGCGGCGCTTGCCGCCTGAGCCACTTGCCCAGCCACGTATCTATGTAACTCACCGCAGATCTCTTGACAAGGCTGGACTGGAGCAAGTTGACAGCAGGAGACTCAATTTGTATGACGGTCGTGTCACTCGGTCGCGTCGACGGCCGCGCCTCTCCGCAGGCGGGTTCGGGGCTGCCGACGCAGGGAGTTGGAAGGGAGGCCGTTGGTGGCGGAAGGAACGAAGGCTGTCTGGCTGCTGGGGGCCCGCGGGGCCGCCGCGGTCGTGTTCGGTGTGCTGGCGCTGCTCTGGCCGCAGCTGACGGTGCTGGCCCTGGCCTTGGCATTCGGCGCGTACGCGCTGGTGGACGGGGTGATACTCCTGGGCGCGTCCTGGCGGAATCGCGGTGAGCGCTGGTCCGCCCTGGCTTGTGCGGCAGCCGGTGCGCTGAGCGTGGTGACCGCGATGGTGACTTCCCTGTGGCCGGGCCTGACGGCATTGGCGCTGGTGGTCATGGCAGGCGCCTGGGCCGTTGTCACGGGCTGCCTCGAACTGTGGGCCGCCCTCCGGATGCGGGGGGAGCTGCGGCACGCGTGGCTGTGGCTCGCCTCCGCCGTGGTGTCGGTGGTGGCGGGTGTGCTGCTGTGGCTGCGCCCGGATGCCGGCGCGGTGGTCATCTCTCTGGTTCTGGGGGTCTACGCGCTGGTCGCGGGCGGTGTGTGGCTGGCCTCGGCCTGGCGTGAGCACCGCGCGCACACCGGGCGCGAGCACCGGTCGTGGAGGCGGCCCGCCTCCGGGGCCCGCGTGGCCCACTGACGACTCCGGCCCTCGTACGTCCCGTCACGGCGCACCGCGGGCCGCCGCCTGCGGTGCGCCGAGGGAAAGTTCGCAAGGCGGGTGAGCATCGTGACACGGCTGTACGTCAAGGACGGCGATCTGGTGGTGCGCCTGCCCTGGCGGTGGGCGCTCGCGGCGCGGCGCGCCACCGTGCGCCTGCCGCTGGCTTCGGTGGGTGAGATCCGCGTGGAGCCGCACTGGTGGCGGGCGGTGCGCCCGCGCCCCGGGCGCGGTTACCGCTTCCGCCCGGGACGCTGGTGTGTGGGCGAGCTGGAGCAGGTCCACGGCCGGGACTTCGTCGCCCTGCGCACGCAGGGGCCGGTGCTCGTGGGATCGGCCTCCGGCCCCGACGCCCCCTATGCCCGTCTGGCGGTTTCGACACCGGACCCCGAAGGTGATGCGGCCTGGCTGCGACAGGCCACCAGGGCGGCACGAGGCTGAGTCGGGCCTTGTCAACTTTCCTCTGGCGGGGTATGTAAGAAGTAGAACGCACTATGCGGGACGATGTCGAAGGAGGGACGAGACATGCTGATGCGTACGGATCCCTTCCGCGAGCTCGACCGGCTCGTCGAGCGCGTCTGGGGTACGGCCGCGCGCCCGGCCAGCATGCCTCTGGATGCCTGGCGCGAGGGAGACGGCTTCTTCGTGGAGCTGGAACTGCCCGGTGTGGACCCGGAGTCCATCGATCTCGATGTCGAGCGAAACGTCCTGACCGTGAAGGCCGAACGCAAGCCGACGTACGGCGAGAACACCGAGACGGTGATCACCGAGCGTCCCGTGGGGACGTTCAGCCGGCAGCTGTTCCTCGGTGAGACCCTCGACACCGGGAAGATCGAAGCCTCCTACGAGGCGGGCGTGCTGAAGCTGCGGGTCCCGGTCACCGAGCAGGCCAAGCCGCGCAAGATCGCCATCAGCGGCGGCGGTGACCGCAAGGAACTGGGCAGCTGACGGCGGCAAGCCACGTCCGCAGGGCCCCGGGCCGGCCATGGCCCGGGGCCCTGTCGCTGTCCGGGACCCCCAGCGGTCGCCTGCGCTGTTGTGAGCGCGCGGTGAGCATAGGGACTGCCGTCCGAGCCTGTACGGGGAGCCGCGGGAAGTTGCTGGAGCTACTGGAAGGCGGGCCGCCGCAGAGCCGCCCGGTGCCGGCGACCGCCGACCTCGGCGAGGCGATGGGCTGAGTGGGCGCGCTCGGCGGGGTCGAGGGCATCGTGTACAAGCCGGAGCGTCCGTACGCTGCCGGCCGTACGGCCTCCGGCTGGCTCAAGTGGAAACGGCGCCACACCCTGGACATCGCCGTCCTCGGCGTCACCGGCACCAGCCCGGCCACCCAGGCCATCGCGCTCGGCCTGCCCCTCACCCGCGGCGCCCTGCAGGCTGTCGGGGTGAGCCTGCCGCTGCCGGCCGCACTGTGCCCACAGCTCACCGGCCTGCTGCACCCACAAGGCGGCGGGGCCCGCGGTCAGCTGCCGGGCACCGTCGGCGGCCTGCCAGGCGCCCCGCCGGTCAGCTGCTGACGGCGGTGGAGCGGGTGCTCGCCCGCTACGCCGCCCACCTGCTGCTCACGACCCGCCAGATCTGTTACGCGCTTGTCTCGGACGACGTCCTGGCCAAGCAGGAGCGCACCTACAAGCGGACTGGTCGAGCTGTGCGGCATGGCTCGCCGCTCCGGCCGGATCCCTTGGAACGCGATCCGCGACGACACTGAGACCGCCGCCGAGCCGGTCGCCTTCACCAGTGTCGTCGACTTCCAGCAGGCGCAGCTCGAGGCGGCCCGCGCCTACCGGCTGGACCGTCAGGCGGGCCAGCCGGCTCGCATCGAGCTGTTCTGCGAGACCGCGGGCATGGTGCCGCAGCTGGCGGCCGTCGCCGAGCCGTTCGGTGTGCCGTGCTACTCGGGCTCCGGCTGCAACAGCCTGCCCGGCAAACGCGGCGCCGCCCACCGCGCCGCCGAAGGCGGGCATGCCGCGGTCCACGGCCGTGGCGACCCAGATGATGTCCTCGGCCAGCCGCAGCAGGACGAACGCCAACTCCGGGTCCGCGTCCGCCCGCCCGGCGGCCGCGGCGCCGCCACCCGTCTGCAGCGCCAGGAGGTAGTCGAACCCCAGTTCCACATGGGCACGGCCTGAACGCCATGGCGCCCCGGGCCGGGAGGTCCGGGGCGCTGTTGTCTGCCGGGTCAGGCCAGGAGGAACGCGGCGGCGGTGATGGCGCCGCAGGACGCGCCGGCTACGGTCTGTGCGATGGTGTGGTAGGCCAGCGTGACCCGGGACCAGCACACCGCGAGGGTGAGCAGGTAGGCCAGTAGCCACCAGGGGGAGTGCACGACGGCGAGCAGGGCGGGGACCGCGGAGGCTACGGCGGAGTCCACGGAGATCTTCCAGACCGTGTTGACGGCCAGGAGGACCACGGTCATGGCCCACAGGGCGAGCATGGCGACGAGGATGCCGGTTGGGGCGTGGCCGAGGACCATGACGAGCGCCCCGAGCCCGACGGACGTCAGGATCACCAGGAAGATGGGGCCGCGCTTCGTACGGTCGACGACGTGCCGGTCACCCCAGGTACCGCGCTTGCGCTGCCACTCGATGTACCCGGCCGGGACGATACCGGCGCACAGCGCGCCGAGCAGGCCCCACGGCAGGCCGGTCCAGTCGCCCGCGGCCGCCCAGCCGATGCCCGACATGCCCGCCACGAGGACGTTGCGGGGCTGAAGCGTGTCGGTCACGGCGCGCGCGGCCGTCGTGGTCGAAGCGGTGGTCGTCATACATTTGTCTCCGCGGTGTTGAGCAGGTCCTGCACTTGTGTGCCTAATAGTGGCGGGGTGGTGCTCCCTGCGCGGCCACCGGGGGCATCCTCGTATCCGGGAGAGCCGCTGGTGCTGCGGCGCAGACACCTGATGCGGCTGCGCCGCCGCTTGTCAGCACGATCGCCGTCAGCCCGTAGCGACCCTGGACCTGGAGACGGGCCGGTCCACCATCGTTCGCTGACCGGGGGGAAGGTGCCGACTCACGCGAAAGGTCCTGCGCCTTTGCAGTTCGTGTTCCGGGTGCCTTGCACCCGCTGCGCCACACAGCCCGACGTAAGCGCATGCCAGAGCCCCCGCCATCAGGACACCGGCGTGAGAAGGCAACGGACGCTGAGCCGCGAGTCGGCACCCTGGTCGATGTCGGCGTCCAGGACATCAGCCTCCTGGACGAGCCCGAAGCCGACCGCTGTCCGACCGGCGCCCCGCTCCAGGCGGCCGAGCAGTCCTTCAGCGGCCTCTTCTTCCAAATCACGGGCCTGTAGGGGCGCGCCTCCGCTCAGGACCGCGGCGCGCGGCGTCACGGGTCGGCCCGCACGAATATCGCGTGTGCGGACAACCGTAGGGCGGTTTTCCCCCTCTTGCTGCTGGAAGGGGGTGCCGTGAACGGTAGACGGATGCTGGTGACGGTGACGGCCGGGGCCGTGCTGTACGGGGGCGCGGTGGCTGCGCCCGCCGCGGCCGACGGTGGCCGGCGGCAGGTGACCGTATGGGTCGACGACATGGGCCAGCGGCCGGGCGGGCTGCTCCAGGTCACCGTGGACGGTCTGGGACGTCTGAACGCCCGGCAGAAGGTCATCGCCTCCTCCCCGGCCTTCGCCGGGCCCGCCCGGCTCACCGAGTACTCGACGGGCGTCGCGGGGGATCACAGTCTGCTGGCCAGGGCCGCCGTCGCGATGTCTGCGCGCCCGGGCCGTTATCCGGTGCGCATCGCGTTGGACGGCCGGACGGTGGCCAAGAGCACCGTCCAGGTGGTGCCCGCCAAGCGGCCGGAGTTCTCTGTCTCTCAGACCCCCGGCTCGCCGCAGCGCCCCGGCGAACAGCTCGGGGTGTCCTATGACGACCTCTACCCCGGCGAGACCGGTCGCACCTTCACCGTGCGTTCCGCGGCGTTCGACAAACCGGTCACGCTCACCCATGACCCCGACGGGCCGGACTGGAACAACCCGCGTTTGTTCGACGCCGTTCCGGCGGTCTCCCGGCGGGCGAAGGACGGCGTTTATACGGTTACGCTGCATGCTCCCTCCGGACACGTGCTCGCACGGAAGCGGATCACGGTGCGCGCGTCGCGGCCCGGCGACCACGACTACCGCGGCAATGCGCGCGGCCCGTTCTTCTTCGGCCGCTCCGGCAGCGCCGATGAGGCGAAGAATCATTACCGCACCCAGCCCGGCGGAACGTTCAACGTGCTGTGGAAGGACGAGTTCCCCGACGCGGGCGAGGAGACGACGCTGACCGCCACCTCTCCCGCCTTCCAGCGCCCGGTGCGGCTGGAGCGCGATGACAGCAAGGCGGCCGACGGTGATGAACCGCGCTACTACGCCCCCGCGCGCATCCGCCCGGACCTGGCTCCCGGCTCGTACCCGGTCACCGTGGTCAGCCACCACGGACGCGTGAAGAAGACCAGCCAGGTCGTCGTCACGGGCACCGGCACAGATACCGGCACCGGAAGCACCAGTGGCCCAGGCACCGGAAGCACCACTGGAACCAAGAGCACCACTGGTACCCCCGGCACCACAGGCAAGAACAAGACCGCCGCCGCCCCGGACAAGCCGGACAAGGACGACTCCGGACACCCGGCCGTGCTCGCCGGCGCGGGAGCGGGAGCGGCGGCAACGGCCGGCGTGGGTTTCGTGCTGTGGCGCCGCCGCACGGCACGCTGAGAGCCGGCCCGCTCCGTACGAGGCCGACGACGCCCTCGCCCGGTTCTCCGGTCTGCCGACTCCACGTCGCAGAGCGGATACCGGCGCGTGGAAGCCCGCTCTTCCCGGGCGCCAGCGCTGTTCTTCACGGACGACCAGGTCATCGAGTCGTGTTGCGGATGCCGGCGATCGGCGCGCCCCGTACGGCGGCCCACGCGTCCCGTAACGGTTCGTACGCCCCGTCGCGCCCCGGCGATGTGGAGGCGGTCTTTCCCTCAGGCCGATCGCTCCCGCCGAAAAGCAAGCCGGCTACATCCCCGAGCAGGTGACCCGCGGCCGGAGGGCAGCTCGGCCGGCGGTCCGCTGCTGTGGTTGCGGGACGAGCCGTAGCCGTACTGCGCTCCCGCTTACCCCGGCCCCGATTCGGCGTCCGCGCCCAGGAAGCCCGGGTCCCGGCCCGCGCGTGTGCTGCATCCGGAGCGGTTCGAGCGGCCGGAGGAAGAGGCCGGCCGGGGCGTACGGGTCGCATTGCCCGGTCTCCGACGGGGTGAAGACCGGTGGGCACCCGACCCTGGCGGGCCTGGCTGCCGCCGCGAGATTTGTGTCGCGTCCTCAGCCTGCACCATCGCTCACTGCTTGAGCGGGTCCTCGGTGGCGGCATTTGCTGTTCTCATGCACAGATGGGCTGGTTTACGTTCGCTGTCCGCTGCCGGGGGTGAGATGCCAGAAGGTACAGCGAAAGGCATCACGCATAATGTAGAGCAATTTCGACAAGCAGGTGGACGAGACCGCTGGCACGCTGGCGTTCGGCGTCGGATTGTTCCTGTCCGGCCGGGACCTGGACGGCATCCCCTGCACGGACGCGACGTTCTTCTGCACGGGCCGTCGGGTGCCGCCGAAGATGGAGGGCCGGGTCCGCCGCGCCTCCTACCGGGCCGGGTGGCAGCGCCTGGCCGTACGGCTGACCATCATGGGCGCGGTCACCGAGACCGGCTACCTGCCGGACGCCACCCGGACGCCACCCTCTCCAGTCCACCCGCGCCCTGTGGGAGGAACCGCAGAATGTGCTGCAGGCCCTTCAGAAGTCGCGGGGACCGATCAGAGCACCCCACCCCAAGAGGCCGTGAACTACCACTTGGCTGGGTGTGTGAAACATGCTGAATGGGCCATGATCTTGGGGCCGCTTTTCGGGACTTTGGGCCTGGGAGCTTGGCTGGAAACTGAGTTAGCGTCAGTTCGAGCCAGTGCGGCGATAGCTACGCCGCGGGCTTCGAAATGTCCAAGGGGAAGAAGACTCAGGTCCGTTGAGTTTCCACACCTTCCGGCGGTCCTGTGTGCCCTCTTCCCCCGTCTGCAAGGGAAAACGTACGAGAACAGAACCATATCCGCATAGCCGCTGCCACTGCCGTGATCGCCGTCGCCTTGGGCGTCGCCGCGCCGGCTGCCAGTGCCGTCGAAGCGCACCGTGAGGCGAAGACCGCTTCGCAGACCGCTGAACCGCTGCGCCCGACCGCTGACGACGTACGTGACCTCGTCTCCCGCATGCGGGCTGACGGCGCGGACAAGAACCAGATCCGGGAGTTCGAGCAGTACGTCAAGCAACTCGAGGACCCGAAGGCCCAGGAGCGCATCCTCGGCTCGGGAACGGTCATCCGCAAGCTGATCGTCGCCGGGCTGTGGCACGGCGGCGTCTGGGCCGGGAAGATCGTCGGCAAGGTCAGCAAGAAGGCCGGTGACTTCCTCGCCCGCAATGGCGCAAAGATCGCCAACGCGATCGAGGATGTCGAAGGTTGGAGCGAGACCGCACTCGCCGTGGCCATGGTGCACGCCGGCGCGCCGGCCGACCTCGCCGCCGACCTCGCCAAGGCCATCATGCTGATCGCCGTGTGATCAGGAGATTCTCTCCGGTGGCACCCTTCTTCTGACGCGGGGTGCCACCCGCAGCTGTCTGGGCGCAGGAAGGAGTGCGCGGTGGACGACAACCACCAGCCCGACGACGAAAGCACCTGGACGTCCCTCTCCCGGGGGGGAGAAAGCGCTGGCCGCTTTCGGCATGACCGGCCTGGCCCTCGGGGTCATCACCGCTGTCCTCGCGGCTGTGCTGCTCGGCCTCCTTGCCGTCACCGCCGCGTCGCTCCGCCTGGTGGAAGCCGACGGAATCGGAACCCTGTTCTGGGGTGTGGCGCTGTTCCTGCCGTGCAACGCTCTGGCAGCGCTGTTCGCCTGCCCGCTGCGCTGGGGTCTACGGCTCACCAGCGTCGCATCGCGAACCAAAAAGGTGACGGAGGCCGCGCTTTCTGTGGCGACGACATTCCTCGCCGTCTTGTTCACCGAATATGTCACTCCTGGTCTGCGGGTACATCACCCGTGGCTCCCAGCGTTGCTGGCCGCATTGCTTGTCGCCTTGGTCAACTTGGGGGTCAGACAAATGGAAAGGCGCACAACGAGCAGGACTCACGGCGGACGTTCACACTTCCGGTCCTGACCAGGCAAACCGGCACGGAAGGAGCCGGTGGTCGTCGTATGTGACAGCCAGGAGGCTCTGATAAGCCTGCGTCAGGCGGTCCGCTGGCGCCGCGGACCGCTGAGGTCTGGAGCGTGCGGTGGACATCGCGTAGGCCACCGCCGCTCATACCAGGTGGCTCAGCAAACAACGGACAACAAATGGGCCAGGGCGCACCAGAAACTGCTCGCCCGCATACAAAGTAGCCAGCAGCAGAAGGAGACAGCGGCGGTTCCGACCCGCCTCCGGACCGAGCCGTTCGATAATGGAGGATGCGAAGAGGTCATGGCTGCATAGACCAGCCGTCTCATTCTGCCGGGGCCGTACCGACCACAGTCGGTACGGCCCCGCTGCGCATCTCAGCTCATGTCGTTGCCCATTCGAGTCCGAGGTCGGCCAGCACCTGGAACCGAAGTCCACCAAGCACCATGGCCGCGCTCAGGTGGTCAGTGGCGGGTCCGCGCGGGAGACGCAGATCCTGTTCTTCACCGAGGCCGAAGCCCGTGAGTGGGCCACCACCGGCAAGAAGGCCGCAGCCGCCGGCGGGCCCGCCCCGGTGCAGCTGCACAAGCCAGCCGCTGAGGCCCTCTTGGGCACCCGGCCCACCAGCACCGGCGTACTCCCGCCGGTCCTCGAGTCACCCGCGAGCGGAGACCGGACCGCCGACGCCGGGTCCCTCGTCCCGGCCCCGGCCGCCGCGCCCGGCGAGCTCGCGGCCAACGCCACGGCGACGCCGCCGGCGACCCCTGCCCCGGCCCGGGTCGACGGCGACCAGGCGGTGGACCTCCGCGAGGCCGCCGACCACCACCTGCCCGGCATCACCCTGGCCGCGCTGCGCTTCGCCCGCGCCGACGACCCGGCCTTCCCCGCCTCGGCCGGCAAGCGCGGCGCCGAACTCCTCTACCGCGTCGGCGACCTCAAGAAGTGGGCCCGCAACCGGGCCCGCGCCGCCATCGGCACCACCGCCCTCGACTGGCCCTCGTCGGCCGGCGGGCCGGATTTCCGACCCGCCGGCCGCCGATCCGGACCTGTCCGCTTTCGCCGACACGATCCCCGGCCCTGGAAACAACCGGCTCGCCAGGCCCCACACAGAACAAGAACACCCCGCGATGAAGAAGACCGCGCTCCCGACGACGCTGAGCTTCTGCGCCCCCCGGCCTGCGCGAGCAGATAGAGGCGCGGCCCGAGTGAACCGCGCTCATCGGCCTCAGCACCACCGGGCGGACCATCGCCGTCGACCTGGACGCCGAATCCCCGCACGTCCTGGTCTGCACCGCCAGCGGCGGCGGCAGCACCACGATGCTGCGCTCCCTGACCGCCCAGTTCCTCCACCAGGGCGCCCACGCCCTGGTCCTCGACCCCAAGCGGATCTCCCACCTGTGGGCGAAGGCCCTGCCGACGGTGACCCACCGCGGCAACATCGCCGGCATCCACGACGCCCTAATCCACCTCGCCTCCGAACCGAAACGCCGCCTCGACCTCGACGGCGACCTGGACGGCGTGCCGCGCCTGATCGTCGCCATCGACGAGGCCGACACCACGCTGCGTCAGCTCGCCCGCTACTAGGAGACCTTCTGGCAGAAGGATGACCCGAAGACGTCCCCGGCCATCGCCGTGCGCGAGGAAGCCCTCTGGGTAGGACGCGTTGCCCACGTCCACATCATCTTCGACGGACGGCCCCACACCGCCGCCCTCGGCGGGATGTCTGCGGCCCACGAGCTGTTCGCCACGGTCGTCTTGGCGCGGTTCACGGCCGACACCTGACGGCGCCTTGCCCCGATGGCCGGCCCCACCCCGAAAAGGCAGAATCCGCACCCGGGCCGCTGCCACGTCGTCCAGCACAACAGTACCCACGAGACGCAGGCGGTCCTGATGACCGACGCCGACGTCGTCAACTGGCTCACCGACCCGGACGACCACGAGAGCTGACCCGGCGACGGACACTCCACGGGCCCCGGGGGCAGCCATGAGTGCCTTTTTCTTGTATCAGCAGGTCAAGAGCTGTCAGGCCGGAATGGGAACTTGGTCCAAGTGGTCGGGGAACGGTCACCGCGGCCGTTTCCCGAACGGGAACCGCTGCGACTGCGGTGGCTCGGGGGAAGAAGGTGGCTGCCGTACTCTGCCCGCGTGGACGGTACGGATGAGTTGAGGAGTCGTCCCGGCTGGCGGGTGCTCGTCGTCGGGGGCGCGTCGGGGATGGGGAAGACCGGTGTCGGGCGGGCCTTGGCGCGGCGTTACGAGGTCCCCGTCGTGGAGGTCGACGACATCGTGGAGGCCCTCCTTGCGGTGACACTGCCCGAGCACCTGCCGGAGGTCCACTTCTGGCGCACCCACCCGCAGGCCGCCCGCCAGACGCCCGAGTCGGTGGTCGAGCGGCAGATCGCGATCGCCGAGACGTTGGCGCCGGCGATCGAGGCGGTGGTGGCCAACCATGTGGGCACCGACACCCCGGTGATCCTGGAAGGGGACTACGTCCTGCCCAGACCGGCGACGCCCAAAGGCGCGGTCCGGTCCGTCTTCCTCCACGAGGACGACGAGGAGCAGGTGACGGCCAACTACCTGCGCCGGGAGCCGGAGGCCGGACCACAGCGCCATCGCGCACGCGTCAGCGTGCTGTACGGCCGGTGGCTCGCCGCACAGGCGCGGGCGGCCGGCGTGCCGGTCGTCGCTCCACGTCCGTGGGAGGACCTGGTCAGCCGTGTCGCCGAGACGGTGGAGGACGCCTCTACTGAAACTGTCGTACCGACCCGAACCACCAGGTCCACCGGTCCCCAGCCCGCGGGTCGTAGAGCCTGGGGCGGGTCCAGCCCGGGGACTGCTTGAACAGGCGGAACGTGTTCTCCTGCGGAGCAGCGAGCGGGACCTTGCGCCGCTCCGTGGGAACAGACGGCGAACTGCTGGCGGTGACGGCGGCGGCAGCGCCTACACCACCGCGGCGCTGGTCGGCATCGGCGCCACGGCGGTCGCGACGCTGACAAGCCTCGCTCTCGCCGCCGACGCTCGTCCGAGAGCACCCCGTAGGAGCTCGCGCCCATAGGCGGTGGGGGGCCTCGGCGGCAAGGCGGGCGCCGGTCCCGATGAAGATGGAGTCGCGACATGCTGTGACCACTGGAGAGGCTGGGCCCGTCCTGCCGTCACGGCCGTCAGTCCGCCGCCTTGGGCCGCCAGCTGGAGGCCCAGGCATCGAGCGGGGCGAGAGATGCCTGAAGGGTCCTGCCCTGTTCGGTGAGCAGGTACCCCTCGCCGGCGTGCTCGACGAGGTCGGCCTGTCCGAGCTCGCGAAGCCTGTCTGCCAGGACGCTTGATGAGACGCCGCCACATCGTTGCTGGAGCTGGCGGAAGCTCGGAGATGAGCCGTCCCGTAGCTCCCACAGGACGCGCAGCGCCCAGCGCCGGCCCAAGAGGTCCAGGAGCGCCATGATCGGGCGCCCCGTGTGCGAGCCGCGGACCCGGCGGCCTGGCAGTGGTGTTGGTCGTGTCATCTGCTTCCCTTTCCGAAGCGTCAATGGTAGCGTCCCGCCATGCCTCTGAAATCGAAGCATCCTCGCATCGAGCCGCTCTCGCCGCCCTACGGCGAGGCAGCCGGCGAGGCCCTTGAGCTCCTCGGGTATTCCCCCATCCAGCTGTTCCGGGTGTGGGCCCGCCGGCCCGAGCTCGCCCGCTCCATCGCGGGCTGGGGCAGCTACTACCTCTCTCGGCGCTCCGCTCTGACTCTGCGCCAGCGCGAGCTCGTCATCGACCGGACCACCGCGCTGTGTGGCGCCGACTACGAGTGGGCTGTGCACGTCGCGGGCTTCGCCGAGAAGGTGGGACTCGACGCGGCGCAGCTCGCGTCCCTCGCGAAGGGAAGGCCGACGGACGACTGCTGGCACACCACCGATCGTGCCGTGCTCGAAGCGGTCGACGAGCTCCATGCGACCTTTGACCTATCCGACGACACCTGGGCGAACCTGGTCGCTGCCACCGATGAAGACGCCGCACTCGACCTGATCTTGATCTGCGGTTGGTACCACGCCATCTCGTTCACCGTCAGGGCGCTCCGCCTGCCCCTTGAACCCGGCACCGAGCCGATCTCCGCACACTGATCCAAGTCACATGCACGCATCCCAGCACTGGAGATCCCATGCCCAAGGGCTACTGGGTCAGCGTCTACCGCACCGTTTCCGACCCTGAGAAGCTGGCTGCTTACAACGAGCTGGCCCGTCCGGCCGTCCAGTCCTGGGGCGGCCGGACCCTCGTCCGTGGCGGTCGGGTCGTGGCGTATGACGCCGGAATCGCCGAGCGCACCGTCCTGGTCGAGTTCGACAGCTTCGAGCAGGCCGTCGCGGCGCGCGAGAGTGCGGCCTACCAGGAGGCGCTGGTCGCCCTCTCCGACGGCGTCGAGCGCGACTTCCGCATCGTCGAAGGCATCGACTGACCGAGGCCCAGCCGGATCCTCACTGAAGGCTCATAGAGCTCGACTCGCCGAGGTGCTGTGCAACGGCAGCTACACCCTCACCCCGCTCGGCCACGACGCCCGCGAGGCCCTGCGTTCGGTCACCGAGCGGTCGCAGCGGTGGGCTGCCGAGCGCCCCGCCCACTGCCGCCGAGGGTGCAAGCGCAACCGGTTCTGACAGCGGTCCGTGCGCGGACCACCTCAGGTTTTCGGACCGTAACCGCAGGACTGGAAACCACGGACCATGACGCCGATGGCGCCGTCGGCCATGGAAGCCGTCGCCCGGCCGAATCTACGACGGGTTCGCTTTCCACGTCGGACGGCACACGGGCGCTCGCCCGTCGGCAGTCGGCGCCCGCGCAGGAACACCGGACGGAGGCGGCGCGCGGTCGAAGAAGCCGTAACCGTCGGCGCTCCCGTGGCCGTCAGCTGTCGGGGTGTGGGGCCTGGCGCAGCAAGGAGACGGTGGCGGCCACGATGGCCGCCGTGGCGTCGTCCGCGCCGCGCGCTGGATCCTGAAGCTCCTCGGGGAGGGCGACGGCGGCTTCGAGGACGCCGGCGTGGACGGTGACGTTGCGCAGCGCGGTCAGAGAGGCGGCGGCGCGGCCGACCGAGGAGGCATCGCCGGGCTGGGGGATGAGCTGGGCAACGCCCCGGCCCAGGGCCCGGGGTGCGGGGTGCTGGTCACCGCACCGCGTCCCGTACTGGCCCCGCCCTCTGGGCCGACGCTGGGAACGATGCGGAAGAAGACAGAGGGCCCGAGGGCGGCGGGCCGGGCCGGTTCGTCACCGGCGTCTGGCCGCCGTCGGCCCGGCCCGTCGTGTACTCGTTGTTCTTCCCCGAGACCGCGGCGGACCGCGGCCACCGCCTTTGGCCGCGGCTGAAGAACCTTGGCTCACAGCCACCGCTTGGCTGATTCGACACGGTCGCCGCCGCTCGTGTTGAACGCGATCGCAGCCTTCGGCGCATGGCGCCGGGTCAGTTTCACGACTTGTTCAAAGCGTGGCAGAAGCGGCTCCGGCGGGGCAGCCATCGCGTCCGGCCTCCTTCGCATGTCCCCGTGCCTTCGTCACCGCGCACGCCGCCTGTCCGTCGTCACCACCGGCGATCTGCTCTCCCGGACGGCGGGCAGGGGCGCCGTCGGCCGCCGGACGGCGTATCGCACCGCGCACCGTACTGCCTGCCGGGGTGCACTGGGACAGGCACGGCAGCGCAGCCCAGCGCGCCTGCGAGCCCGCCGTACGACGGCTTGCCGGGACCCAGCGTGCCGCTGCGAGAAAGGCGCCCGAGGTGGAGGAAGCCGTCCCGCCTGCATCCGCGACCGTCGTCATCAGAGCCGGAAGCGCCACGTATCCCTTTACGCTCGCGTCCGGACAGCTCGGCCGTATCGGAACGTGGCGAGAGGCCGTCGGAAACGCCCGGACCGTCGCGGTAATCACCAGCCGGCCGGTGGCGGCCCTGTTTCCCGGAGCTCTGCGGACCATCGCGGAGACCGGAGCCCGGCGCGTCGTCCTTGAGGTACCTGACGGAGAGGACGCCAAGACCCTCCAGGTGGTCGGCCGCTGTTACCAGGTACTGGCCCAGGCGCGGTTCACTCGCAGCGACCTGGTCGTCGCCCTGGGCGGGGGCACCGTCACCGATCTGGCGGGTTTCGTCGCCAGTACCTGGAAGCGCGGGGCCCGCCTGGTGCACGCGCCGACGACGCTGCTGGCCCTGGTGGATGCCGCCGTCGGTGGGAAGACCGGCATCAATCTGCCATCCGGCAAGAACTTAGCCGGTACCTTCTACCAGCCCGAACGTGTCCTGGCCGACGATACGGTCCTGACCAGCCTGCCCGTACGTGAACTGCGCTCCGGTCTGGCCGAGGTCATCAAGTGCGGCTTCATCGCGGACCCCGCCATCCTCGACCTCCTGCCGGATCCGGCGCGTGCCCAGGCCCAGCGGTACCTGCGGCTGATCGAGCTGAGCGTACGGGCCAAGGCGCAACTGCTGTCCGACGACGTCACCGACCGTGGCCTGCGCCGACACCTCAACTACGGCCATACCGCCGGCCAGGCCATCGAGACCGCCAGCGGCTTCACCCTGCGACACGGCGAAGCCGTCGCCCTGGGCATGGTGTACGCGGCCCGCCTGTGCGAACTGCTGACCGGCGCCCGCGGCGTCACCGCCGACACGCAAGACGCTCTGCACCGGGTGGGACTGCCCACTCGCCTGCAGGCTGCCGTCTCCTTCGAGCAGATGTGGGACCTGATGCAGCAGGACAAGAAGGTCAGCCCCGGCCGCCCTTCCTTCGTCCTCAGCCCCCGCCGCGGCACCGCAACACTGGCCTGCATGCCGCAACGGGAGATCGCACGGGCCGCCTTCGACGATGTCCTGCGCCCCGAACGACGGTAAAGCAGCGTCGCGTCGGTGAAGGGGGGTAATGCCGGGCGGCGGGCAGCATGCCGCACTGGATCCTTGTCTCTGTCCGGCAGGGGTGCGTACTGGGCGCGGGCCCCAGGCCGACAGCCTCGGACGCGACGATGGCTCCAACCGGTCCCCGAACGCCGAGTGGGTCACGGTGAAGAACACCGGCCGCCACGCGGTCAACCTCACCGGCTGGACGTTGACCAGCCAGCGTACCCACGTCACCTACCGTTTCCACTTGTGCCTGGGCGGTCACCGGCAGGTCCGCGTCCACGTCGGCCGCGGCCTCGACACGATGCGCGGTGTCTACCAGAACCGCCGCACCTACGCGTGGGACAACCACTGCGACACCGCCACCCTGCGCAACGACCACCGCCTGGTCGTCGACACCAAGCACTGGAACCACCGGTAACAGGCCGGTCGGCCGGCACCGGGCCCGGGTGTGCCGCAACCGAGGGGCTGCGGCACACCCGGAGCCGTACTCCCGCGCGGCGGCAAGCTGCGGGGCCAGGACGCCGGCCCCGCAGATGCGTGGACGGAAACGGGCCAAGCGGTCAAGACAGACACCGAACCTAGGGGCCTCCCGTACGGCAATGGCCTGCCGATCTGGTCATGTCCGCGCTTCTCCGGAGGCTGCGATGTTCCTGCCTTCGTCTGCGCTGCGGCCTGCGGTGGCCGTGCTGGTGGGCGCTGCGCTGTTTGCCGGCTGCACCGGCGGCAACGGTGGTGGTTCCGCCAGCGGCAAGCGCCGGGAGAGCGCAGGGGCGTCCGGCGCGGCGCCGGCCCGCTCCGCCGCTTCCGCAAGCGGCGGTGCCGCCTCGTCGCTGATTGCGAACGGGCCGGGCCCGCAGGCGCACTACACGGTCCAGGCTCAGCCCGCCCCCGGTACCTGCCACTACCGCACCGTCCACGGCCAGCCGCTGCAGGACGCCTCCTGCACCCCGGGCGCACTGAACCCGGACGTCATCCAGGCGACGCTGAAGACCGCCGTGTGCCGCACCAGCGGCTTCACCTCGACGATCCGCCCGCCGGTGTCCGTCACCAGCGTCGAGAAGAGGGCGAACGTCCGCTCCTGTGGCTACGCCGCGAGCCTGCACGACGCCGAGTACGGCCACCTGATCTCCCTGGAGCTCGGCGGCGCTCCCAACGACGCCAGGAACTTGTGGGTCGAACCCCCCGCCCCCTGGCCACACGCCCGGCAGCGGGCCCACCAACCCCAAGGGCGCCGTGGGGAACAAGCTGCACCAGGCGCTGTGCGCGGGGCAGGGCACCCTCGCCCAGGTCCAGCAGGCCATCGCCACCGACTGGACCACCGCCCTGGCCACCCTCCACCTCACATGAACGGCACCCCGGCTCAGGGGCGGCGGGCGATCCAGGTGGTGCGGGTGGTGCGCACGCTCAGGTCGTCTCGGTGCGCGATGCTGTGCGGCTGCGTCTCATCCAGCAGGGCGTCCAAGGCGTTCAGATCGTCCGCGTCCAGGGTGTCGGTGGCATGGGATCGCAGCTTGGCCAGGCAGATCTGGGCGTAGGTGTTCAGAGCTGGCCCTGCCTGGGTGCCGTCGAGACGGATCCCGAAGGGGCGGCGCTCTTCCACGACGAATCCGGCCCCCGTCAGAGCACCGGTCCATTCGTGGGGCGGCTGGGTATTCGTGGCGTTGTGCAGGCGGGCCTCCAGGCCGGGCCGGCCCACACCGGCGTCCTCGGGCAGGAAGCGGGGGAAGAAGTCCATTTCGGTGACGGCGATGAGCCCACCGGGACGCAGCTGCTCGAAAGCCCGGGTAAAGGTGCCGGCGGGATCGGCTACGTGGTGCAGGAACGCAGCGGCCCAGATCAGGTCGTAGGGCCCTCCTTCCTTGATCTTCGTCCAGGGCTCGTCGAGGTTCGCCTCCAGAGTGCTGATGCGGTCGGCGACGCCGCGTGCAGCCGCTTGCTTCTGCAGTCGGTGCAGCATGTGCGGAGAGATGTCCACCGCCGTCACCCGCGCGGCGGGGAACTGCCGGATGAGGGCAAGGCTGCCGGTGCCCGGGCCGCTGCCGAGATCCAGGATCCGGGCCGGGGCAGGGCCGGCGAGATGGGACAGAAGGTCGGTCAATTGCGCGAGGTAGGGAGCGAGGAGCTCGGCATCGAGTTCCAGCAGCTGCGCCATCGCGATGTCCGCGCCCCCCGCCCGCTCGTGCCCTATATGCCCATTCGTGTCATGGTGTGTGGTCATGCCTCGACGTTAAGGCGATCACTGCCGAGACGGCATAGGGTCTTGCCAATGGAGCAAGAATCGACGCTGGACGCCACTGTCAGGATGCGCATCAGGTCCCTGCGCAAGGCGCGAGGCTGGTCACTGGACAACCTCGCCGAACGCGCGGGTATCAGCCCCTCCCAGCTCAGCCGCATCGAGACCGGCCACCGGCGCCTCAGCCTGGACCAGCTCACCGCCATCGCCGCCGCACTGGGCAAATCCCTCGACGAGCTCGTGGAGTCCCCCGACGACTCCGACGTCGTCATCCGGCCCGAGCGCGACGAGCGCCGCGGCCTGACCACCTGGCTGCTCAGCAAAGACGACGGACCGCAGGGCCTGACCGTCGGCAAGATGCGCATCACCGAGCAGGCCGGCGGTGTCGGCCCGGACGACTTCGGCGTTCACCCCGGTCGCGACTGGTTCACCGTCCTGTCCGGCACCGTCGTCCTCTACCTCGGTGAACGCGTCATCCGCGTCGAGACGGGGCAAGCCGCATCATTCGCCACCATGACCCCGCACACCCTGCGCAGCGACCGCGGCCCCGCCGAGATCCTGATCATCCTCGACCACAACGGCGAACGCAGCCATCTCGGTACCTGAAGACGGCAGGCGTTGACAACGCTCGTGGCCAATACACCCAGGAGGCCGCGGCTGCGGAGGCACTGTGGTGATCCGTGTCCTTGCGGCCCAGAGGAGGCTGAAGCACGGATGCCGGCCTATGCGGGTACCTGGCGGACGGGCCTTAACCGGTCGTTGTGGTGCGGCGGGGCGATCTGCGATGACGCAGCGACCGGCGCAGTGCGCGAAGGGCCGCCGCCCGCGCTTGGTCTACGTCCCGGCCGGCGCCATGGAGATGCTCGGCCCCTATCCGCTGATCGAGCGCCCCGGCATCGTGGCCGCCCAACGCACGCTGCGCCGATGCCACCGTGAGCTGTTCGTCGTCGACCGCCTGAGGGCCGATGGCACCCGGGCGCGCGGGGCGCTGGACGGCGTCACGATCACCCGGACGGTCACGATGTTCAAGCCAGGGCGGCATGCTGCCGGGTGAGATGGGGCAGCTCCATGACCTCGCCGAGGCCTGCCGCGCCGACGGCTACTGGGACTTCTTCCTCACGGCCACGGCGCTGCGCTCACCGGCGGGGGCGGCTCCTCCGTCAGCCCGGTCGCCATCCGCGGACCCGGCTGCGGACCGTCGGGTTACGGTGGACGGCAGCTCGTTCGAGACATGAGGGTGAGGGCGAGGATGATGGCGGTGGCGAACACGGCGCAGGCAGCACCGGTGCCCGAGTGGGTCGTGAAGTTCATGGACGCCATCGACACGCTGGAGTTCGAGGAGGGTTTCGCGCCGCTGACGGAGGACACCGACATGTTCTTCGGCACCGCGCATGTCCACGGTGTCGAGGCCATCAAGGCGTTTTTCGTCAAGATCGACGAGCCCCTGGTCATCACGCACGAGGTCCTGGAGTTCTGGACCGCGGGCGACGGCGTCCGCCTGCTGCGGGGAGAGGCCATCATGGCCAAGAAGAGCGAACCGGACCGCGTGGTGCGCGCCCCGTTCACGCACATCTTCTACCTCGCTGACGAGGACCCGGTGCGTGTCCGGGAACTGCGCGTCAGCGCAGGCCCGTTGCAGACCGACGCGGTGATGTAGCCGCTCGCGCCGCCTGGGCGAGCTCGGGCCCGCAGGTGGCGCAATCGCAGTGGAACACCCTGTGGAAGCGGCTGAACGCTGCACGCAAGCGTGCCGGCGAGAAGCTGTGTTATCCCTCCTGCTTGGTGCCTCTGTAAGGGGTGGGACCGGGGCTCATTCAAAGGCGCGGCCGTATGTGGCGGACGGGCTGCGGCCGGTGCGCGGCGCGCACAGCTTCTCGAACTCCTGGAGGGCGGGCCGCCGCAGATTCGCCCGGTCCCGGCGACCACCGATCTCGGCGAGGCGCTGGGCTGGGTAGGCGCGCTCGGCGGTGTGGAAGGCATCGTGTCCAAGCCGGACCGGCCCTACGCGGCCGGCCGTACGGCTGGCCCGACCAGGTTGGTGACCCCGGAGGTGCCAACCGGGCCCGGCGAGTTGGCGTTGACCCGGATGCCGCGGCCCTTGAGCTCGTTGGCCCAGACCCGGGCGAAAGAGCGTACGGCGGCCTTGGACGCCGCGTACAGACCGAACCCCTTGGCGCCGTTGTCGGCGGCGGTGGAGGCGTTCAGGATGTCCGAGGCGCCGTCGTGAGCAGCGGCAGCGCCTTCTGCACGGTGAACAGGGCGGTGCTCAGGAGGCGCGGTAAGCGGTTCGTTCGGCCTCTCGTGCGGATGCGCGTGACGTCAGCCGGCCCGTACCGGTCGTCAGCGAGGCGGTCGTCGGCGGAGGCGATGGCGACTGGTGTCCGCGGCCGTCATCCAGCGGGGCTGTCCGAGGGCTGGGGTTTGCCGAGCATCTGGCAGATGGCCGCTTCGACGAGGGCCTTGTTGTTGGTGGCGGCCTTTTTCTCCTTGATGCCGAAGTTCGTGCTCGTCAGGACGGCGACGCTGCGTCGGCCGCTCGCGTCGGTGTAGATCTCGCTGGAGTAGCCGGGCAGGCCGCCGGTGTGCCCCCAGACGGTGCCGCAGGTGGTGTCCACCCGCATCAGCCCCAGTCCGTAGCCGCCGCCCTCCTCGGGAGCGTCGACCGTGGTGCGCATCTGCTCCAGCTGTGCCTTGGGCAGCAGTTCGCCGGAGATCAGCGCGGTCAGGAAGCGCTGCCAGTCGTGTGCGGTGGAGACCATGCCGCCGGCCGCCCAGGACCAGCTCGGGTCGATGGCAGAGGTGTCGATGTTGCCCCCGGAACGCTCAGGACCGGCGAATCCGACGCCTTCGGGCAGGTCAACGGTCCCGGAGAGGATGGCCTTCAGACGCTCGGCGTCCGGCTCGTAGCCGGTCACGTGCTGCTGGCCGGTGTTCCAGCCGGCCTTCGTGGCGAGGTAGGAGTCCTTCATGCCGAGCGGCCCGGTGATTTTCTTCTTGATCAGCTCGGCCAGGCCGCTCCCGGTGGCCTTCTCGAGAATCAGTCCCAGCGCCTCGTAGTTGGCGTTGCTGTACGAGTACGTCTCGCCGGGCTCGGCCGGCGGGGCCTGTCCGGGCGTGACGGCGAGCAGCTGCTGCGGTGTCCAGGCGCGCTTGTCCTGACCGGTGAGGGAGGGCAGGAACTGCGGGGTCAGCAGGAAGTCGCCCAGGCCGCTGGTGTGGTTGAGCAGCATCCGTACGGTGATGTCCTTGCCGCCCTTGACCAGTCCGGGCAGCCACTGCTCCACCGTGTCGTCGAGGCCGATCCTCTTGTCGGCGACCTGCTGCAGGACGAGGGTGGCGGTGACCGTCTTGGTGTTGGAGCCGACCCGAAACCGGTCGCCGGCGGCGATGCGGTGGTCGTCCTCCGTCCAGGCGGCCTGCCGGGCGAGCTCGACGGGCTTGCCGTCGCCGGAGTCGATGCGGACGATGACGCCCAGGGAGCCGGTGTCCGCCGCCTTCTGCGCCAGGCCGGCCAGCCGCGCGGCGGCCGCTGTGCCGGCCGCGCTCCGTCCGGCCCCGTCCGACCCAGCATCCGAGCAGCTGACGAGCGCCGCGCCCAGGCAGGTCGCCAACGCTATGGTCAGCGCCCCCCGACGGATCCGGTGACGGCGCGACGACATGTGTGAGGACATGACAAGTTCCCTTCGGCGTGACAGTTGCTGCGCGCGCAGAGGGACCTGGCAGCCACCCGTCGGGCGGCCTTGCGGCGGGTCCCGCGCACACCGACCATTCAGTCAGCGGCGCGCCCCCGCTACATCGCTCGAAGGCGGGCTTCCCGGCGACGCGTGGTCACTCCAAGGAATGACTCCGAGGTACCCGGCATCTCGCCGCCCCGCCCGCCCACCGGGGCGGGTCAGGGCAGGGTGTTCCTGGCCAGTACCGCCGCCTGCGCCCTGCTCTGGCAGCCGGTCTTCGTGAGCATGCGGCTGACGTGCGTCTTCACCGTGTGCAGGCTCACCATGAGCCGGTCGGCGATCTCGGCGTTGCTCAGCCCGTCCCGGATCAGACGCAGTACGTCGACCTCCCGCTCAGTGAGGTCCCTCAGCCGGGCCAGTTCCTGGTCGCTGGTCCGGCGTCGGCCGCTGAGATGGCCCTCGATGATCCGTTGGGTCACCGCGGGGCTCAGCGCGCTGTGCCCGGCCGCCGCGGCACGGACTGCCCCGGTCAGCTCCTCGTACGAGCTGTTCTTCAGCAGGAAACCGGAGGCCCCGGCCGCCAGCGCGTCGTCGACGTACTCGTCCAGGTCGAACGTCGTCAGCATGAGCACCCGGCTGCGCCCCGGCCCGAGCAGTCTCCGGCGGCCCAGCTCGGCCAGCGCCCACAGACCGTCGCGGCGCGGCATCCGGATGTCCATCAGCAGCACGTCCGGCCGCAGCCGCGCGCACGCCTCGACGGCTTTCTCACCGTCGTCCGCGGTGCCCGCCACGGTGATGTCCGCCTGGCTGTCCAGGATCGCGCTCAGTCCGGCGCGGATGACCGGCTCGTCGTCCACGACGAACACGCTGATCTGCTCAGACATCCACACGCTCCAACGGCATCGTGGCCACGACCCGGAAGCCGCCGTCACCGGTCGGGCCCGCGGTGAGTCCGCCGTCCAGCGCCCCCACCCGTTCCTCCATGCTGACCAGGCCGAGCCCGATGCCCGCGCCGGCCGTGCCGCGCCGCGGGGCGCGACCGTTCACGATCTCGCACCGCAGTTCTCCCGCGACGCCGTCGACACTCACCCGGACCGGCGCCCCGGGCGCATGCCGACGCGCGTTGACCAGTGCCTCCTGCACGACGCGATACGTCGCCAGCTGCACCGGCCCCGGTACGGACTCCGGCGCGATGCCCACCGTCAGCCCGGCCGTTCCTCCCGCGGCACGGTGACTGTCCAGCAACGCCTCCAGCTCACCGAGGCCCGGCACGGGCTGGAGAGGGGCGGCGTCCGCGGGATCGCGCAGCATCCGCAGCAGGTCACGCAGCTCGCCGCTGCTCTGCCGGCCCGCCGCCGCCAGCCCGTCGGCCTGGACGCGGGCCCAGTCGGGCAGCTCGCCGCCGCGGGCCCGCAGGGTCTCCGCGTGCACGACGAGCAGGGTCAGCGAGTGCGCGACCACGTCGTGCATCTCTCCGGCGATCCGTGCCCGCTCACGTTGCGTGGCCTGCGCCGCCTCCAGGGCCTGTGCCCGGCGTGCGTCGGCCGCCCGCCGCTCGGCCGCGGCCAGGAGTTCCTGCCGGGTCCGCGCGGCGAACCCCATGGCCCACGCCAGCGGCATCGGGGCCAGCGCGGCGAGGACATCCAGGCCGCCCTGGAAGTCACCGGAGTCGGTCGTCATCCGATTCAGCCACAGTCCGGCCACGCTCAGCACGCTGACGCCGAGGACCGCCGATACGGTCCGCCTCCAGCTCGCGACGTGGTTGCCCAGGCTGTAGAGCAGCACCGCCAGGGGCAGAAAGACCAGCGGCGACAGCTTGGCTCCCGCGCCCGCACTCCCCACCAGCGCAGCAAAAAGGGCCCCGAAACCCACGACGAAAGCGGTGGTCGGCAGTCGCCGCCTCAGCAGCAGGACCCCCACGCCCACCGTTTCGTACACGGTGAGCGACGTCCAGGCCGGCCCGGAGGTGTCCACGTACGGCTGCGACAGCAGCGCCGGCAGAAATGTCAGTACGACCAGCCCGGCGTCAGCGCCCCACCCGGGCCACCTGCCGTCCATTACTCTCATCCGCCCGACCCTATGACCTCGCACGCGGGCCTTCATCACTCCAAAGAGCCACTCGCACGCTGTCGTGGCTCGACCCGCCTCACCGAGGACCAAAGGGCCCGCTCCGTCGACGGCACCACCGTGGCGACGCTCCAGGAAGCGACCTCACCGACGGTGGTGGGGACCTTCTCCAAGTGAGCGTCCGTCACCGTCGGTGAGGCGGAGCGTGAGTCCGGCGCGGCCGTGTGGCTGTGTCACTTTCGAGGGGAGTCATTTCGAGGTGACTTGGGGAGTTGTTTCGCGGCAGCAGGCAAGACCAATGCCAGTGACTTTTGATGTCACTCCTGGCTGTCAGTGCCGGGTGGGAAACTGCCCGGCATGATCGAACCGAACCCGAAAGAGGACCTTCTCCGGTACTTGCAAGAAGGGCGTGACGCCCTGGTGTGGAAGCTCGATGGGCTCTCGGAGTACGACATCCGCCGCCCGCTGACCCCCACGGGCACGAATCTGTTGGGGCTGGTCAAGCACGTCGCCAGCGTGGAGTTGGGGTACTTCGGCGACACGTTTGGGCGGCCGTTCTTCAACGAGGAGCCACCGTCCTGGTGGTATACGGAGGAGTCAGAGCCCAACTCGGACATGTGGGCCGCGGCATACGAATCACGGGAACAGATCGTTGGGTTGTATCGCCAGGCGTGGGAGCACTCCAACAGCACGATCGCGGCGCTGCCGCTTGACGCGATCGGTCACGTCCCGTGGTGGCCGGAGGAACGCCGAGAGGTGACGCTGAACCACATCCTGGTGCGCGTGATCTCCGATACTCAGCGGCACGCCGGTCACGCCGACATCGTGCGAGAGCTCATCGACGGATCCGTCGGCTATTTGCAAGGCAGAGACAGCTTGCCGCCAGGGGATCAGGCGTGGTGGGAGGGCCACCGGAGCCGACTGGAGCGCGTGGCGCGGGAAGTGAACGGCTGATCTCGCCTGCTGCCGACCCCGTTGGTTCCGGGGCGGCTATGCGGCACCGTTCAGCCGGCTGCGGTCTGCTCGGCCAGGGCTTTGGTGTGGGCGAGGCGATAGGACTCGGTGCCGGTCTGGATGATGGCGCCGTTGAAGGTGAGCCGGTCGACAATGGCCGCGCAGAGCCGGGGATCGGTGAAGGTCTTCGTCCAGCCGGAAAACGACTCGTTGGAGGCGACGGCGACGCTGTTCTTCTCCTCACGTTCGGTCAGGACCTGGAACAGCAACTCGGGCCCGCGCCGGTCGAGTTCCATGTAGCCGAGTTCATCGATGCATAAGAGACCGACACGTCCGTAGCGGGCGGTCGTCTTGGACAGCTGCTTGCCATCGGCGGCTTCGACCAGCTCGTTGACGAGTTTGGTCGCCAGCACGTAGCGGACGCGGAAGCCTGCATGGCGGCCTCGGTGCCCGCTGCGCTTCCGCTGCCTGGGCTGCGAACACGTGCGGCGGACCGGGCGCGAACACAGGTACGGGCACCCCGGCACCGTCTCGCCGCCCCTCCCCATGCTGAGCGGGCCGGCCGACAGCCCCGAGATCGTCGCCGACTTCCATGCCATGGAACCCTTGGACGAGACCGCGGCCCGCGCATTCGACGAGCTGCGCGAGGCCACGCTCGCTGTATTCGCCGGCACGGCCCTCGAAGCCGGCGACCTGATCATCGTGGACAACCGCGCCGCCGTGCACGGCCGTACAGCCTTCCGGCCCCGCTACGACGGGCAGGGCCGGTGGCTGCGGCGCTGCTTCGCGGTCGCCGACCTGCGCCCGTCCCGCGCCATCCGGGCCGCCGGATCCCAGGTGTGCGCGCCACTGGGGCTGGTGAGCGCGCCATGAGAGGGCACGACCGTCTCATGCCTGGCCAGTGGGGGCCTCTGCTTCCAGGGCGGTGAGCAGTTCGGCGAGGGCGGGCAGCGACCGTTCCAGCGCCTCGCGGCTTTCCGGGCGCAGGCCGGCCAGGGCACGGCGCAGGGCGGCGGTGCTGGTGCGGTCGTAGCGGTCGAGCATGTCGAGGGCCTTGGGGGAGGCGGTGAGGTGGGCTGTGCGCAGGTTGGTGGGGGAGGGGGTGCGTTCGACCAGGCCCGCTGTGGTCAGGGTGCGGATGAGGTTGCTGACGGTGGAGGGGGCCGCCTTGAGCCGGGCGGCGGCTTCGCGCGGGGTGATCGTGCCGGCTTCGGCCAGGACCCGCAGGAGTTCGATCTGGGCCTCGGGGAGGTCGGGCAGGCCCTCGGAGCGGCGGGTGCGCAGTACGGCTCGGCGCAGGGGGCCGAGGAGTCGGCCGAATTCGGTCGCGGTGTCCATGACTCCATTGTGCCCCAGCTAACATTTTGCTCCAAAACAGTTTTGCTGCAAAATGAAGACGCGGATCCGTACTCATCCCATCCGTACGAGGAGGACACCATGACCACTGTCGCTGACCCCATCCCCGCCCAGGACCTCTCCGGGATCGTCGGCCACCGCTTCATCTATACGTACGCCAACGGCTGGCAGTACGAGATGTACGTGAAGAACGACCACACCATCGACTACCGCATACACAGCGGCCACGTCGGCGGCCGGTGGGTCAAGGACCAGGAGGTCGACCTCGTCCGGCTCGACGAGGACAGCTACAAGGTGTCGTGGACCGAGCCCACCGGCACCTCGGTCTCCGTCAACGTCATGCCCGGCAAGCGCCGCCTGCACGGCGTGATCTTCTTCCCGGACTGGATCCGCCGGCACGGCGAGCGCACCGTCTGCTACCAGAACGACCACCTGGACGCGATGCGCGCCTACCGCGACCAGGGCCCGACCTACCCCATCTACGTGGTCCCCGAGTTCGCGAAGATCACGCTGTTCGAACACGTCGGCGCCGATGACGACTCGGTCGTCTCCGTCGCTCCCGGCGACCTTCCTGCCGGCTGGTCCCAGCGCACCGACTGAGTCATCCGCCCGCGCCGGCCGGGTACCTGACGCTGGCTGCGGACCGGCTGCGGGACGCGGTGAACGCTGTTCCCTCGCCGCGTGCTTCAAGCAGCTCGCCGAGGTGTGCGCGGGAGATTCCCGACAGGGCAGGATGGGAACAGGCCGCACGGCGCCCAGGCGTGTCTCACAACTCACCCAACCTGTGCGGCTCTCCTCACGTCACTGGTCGAGAACCTCCGTGTTCTGGCAGGCGACCAGGCGCCATTGCCCGCCCTCCTTGGCCATCACGTAGAGCGGGGTGCCCGGGTTCCCGATCGGCTTCCCCTCCAGCGTCCAGTACTGCGCGTGCGCCTTGACCGCGGCGACGTCGGGTCGGATGAACAGCACGTTCACCACCTCGTACGTGGCCGTCGAGTCCTTCATGGCTCCCGGCAGCACCTGGTGAGTGAAGGACGAAATCTCATCACGACCGGTGAGGCGCTTGCCACCGCCCGTCGTCCAGATCGCATCGGCCCGGAACAGGCCGACGAACTCCTCGGGCAACTCGTTCTGCTGGGAATGCTCAAGCGTGGCGAACACCTGCTTGATCGCCACGATCTCGGCTTCCTGCGTTTGCTGGTCCGTCACGGTCGTCTCCATGCCGATCATCATGGAACCTCAATCGCACTTGAGATCAAGCCTCGCCCCAAGGTCGATCGATCCCCAGCCCGTAAGCATCCCGAGGAGGCGCGGAACCGGGGCAGCCTTAGCTTGTCTTTTATGGTCCGAGTCGGTTTCGTTCGGTGATGCTTTCTGGTCGATGAACGGTCTTGCCTACGTCGTAGCGGGTGGCGGGCCGTCGGTTCTTCGAGCCGGGTGGCCGTCCCGGGCCAGGTACTGAGGGTTTCGGTGCACGGGCCGGGCAGGCCAGGTGCGGGCGGAGGTTCCTGAACCCGCGGCGGACGAGGGCCGGGGTGAGCCGGCCGGGATCGGCGGGCTTCTCCCAGGGACGCCGGAGGCCGACGGCGGCCCGGCGGAGGAGGCGGAGATGGGTGTGGGCGGCGATCACGATCCACGTCCGCCGGTCGCCGGCCCCGGAGGTTCGCAGCTTCGGTCGGGTCCACCCGAGGGTCTGTTTCATCGTCCTAAAGAGATGTTCGATGTCGAATCTCCTCAGGAACGCCTGCCAGCGCACGTCGACGTCCTCGCTGGTCAGGCCGGTGGCGGAGGACCAGAGCCAGAGCGGGAGCGGGTCGCCTCCGCCGGGCAGGCGGTCGACTTGGAGGCGGATCAGCGTGCCTTCGATGATCGGGAGTTCGCCGGTGTGGCCGATCCATGCGGAGCGGGTGGTCAGGCGGGGGTGGAGGCGGTCCCCGGCCAGGGCCTGGGCGGTGCCGTACCGGTCGGTGACCTGCACGGTTGCCGCGTCCGGCTCGCCCCAGGTCGCCGGCTTGGCGAAGCGGAACTCCTTGTCGTGCTTCGGCGGGCGCCCGCCCTGGGGGTAGGCCAGGGCGTATTCCTTGAGCGAGGGCGTTGGCCGTCGCATGACGCGGTCGGAGCGCATCCGTCCCAGCACCTCGACCGGAAGTCCGGCAAGGAGGCGGGCCATGCGGGGGGCGTCGTATCCGGCGTCGAAGACGACGAGGATGTCACGGTCGCCGACGTGCCAGCGGCCCATCTCGATCAGATCGACAACGACCCGGCGGACCTGGGCGGCGGTGGCCTCGGCGACGTCGTCCTCGGGGCCGAGCCGGACGGCGTCCAGGAGCTGGCACCAAGACCGTCCGGCCCGATTCGAGGGCAGCGACGAAGGAGTAGGGCCAGCCGGGCACGAACTGGTCCGAGGACCGTCCGCTGCGGCCGTAGACGTGACAGAACAGGCGGTCCGCGCTGGTCGGCGCGTCAGGGCGGAGCCAGTTGCTGATGTCGACCGCCAGGACCAGGCGGCCATCGGCGGCCTGCGGCATGGGCAGGCCGGCCAACACCTGCCGCAGCCGGGGCACGTCCACGCTCCCGTTGTTCAGCACGTCGTACATGGCGCCGTGCCCGCGCCGGTGCTCAGCCACCAGCGTCAAGTCCACCGGGGCCCTCACCGACCCGTCCGCACACAGCAACGCGTCCACCAACTCGAACAGCTCGTCCCCGCGCGTAGTCAGGCAGTCGAACAGGTCGTCCGTGAAGCGTGATGCCTTCGCGAACGTATCCCCGCGCCCAGGATCAGGAGGCAGACTCACCCTCACGGCCTTCGTCTCGATCGGTGCACCTTGGTCGGAGCACATGATCAGACGAAGGCCGCCTCAGCGTCCTGTGAATGCCCAGCTGTGGGACCAAGTTCGATGGCCATTCGAACCGCGTGATGGGGTCGGGCTGGCGGGCTGCATTCGTGGCCCTCAACTGATGCCTGGACGCCGGTTAGGCCGTAACCACCCCCGGGCAGACCAGGGAGGCTGCCGTTCTTCGGTGCTGGTGGCCCCGGTACCGACCCCATCGCGAGGACTCTATGCGGTGGCACTGACATCCCGACCGGACCATAAAGAACAAGCTAAGGGACGAACATGGCTCGAAGGTCCAGGTTGATCTGGTCGTTGTGGTGCGGCGGAGTGGTCTGAGGCGGCACAGCGACCGGGCTGGCGCCACCGCGGGTACGGCTGGTAGGTGCCGCCGTTCCCGTTGCCCGCCGACCTCGCGCTGGCCCGCCCGGTCGACGAGGTCCGCACCGGCCCGGGGTGGAATCTTGAGGCTAAGGTCGACGGTTCTCCAGACACGAGCTTGTGTCTCACCGAGGTCCTTGCTGGTGGCCTTCGTACCGGTGAAGCTGCTGCCGGCCACATGGCGGGCAGGTTCGCGGAGGCCGGGTGCTGCTGCCCTTCACTGATGAGCGGAAGATCTGGAGGGCCGGGGAAGCCGCTGGTCTCGGCCACAGCCAGCTGAGCTCGCTGTTCGAGCGTCGCCGGGTGCCGGACGGGACGCCGCTGCTTCTGGATGAGGCGATGCGTCCGGTGGAGCCGCTGTGTTCCTGGTTTCGCCTCTGGTCTCGGCTGATCCTCGGGAAACGGCGCGGTGACCGTGAGCGGCTCGGCAGCGTTGCGGCCGTGCTTGGGCGCAATGGTCCCGAGCGGGACTTGGCCGGTTTCGTCCTGCCGGAAATCGGTGAGCTTGTTGAAACCGGAAATCTCTGGGAGCCGTATCAGCTCCTCGACCAGCATGGCCTGGCGGTCGGGCCTGTACGGGCGTTCTTCGCGGAACTTCAGGCCAGCGACAAGCCGGCAGCTACGGGAGTGCCAACCGGATGGTCCCGGCGAAGGTGCCGGGGTCAAACGAGCACATGGGCATCATGGGCAGGCGGGGCAGGCGTCTGTGTCCGGTGTGCGCGGGCAGGGGAGGAATTCCAGGAGGCTGGAGGTTCTCTGGCAGTCGGCGAACGTCATGGTCTCCAGATGGAGGATGTGCCACCGGTGTTGCCGGGCGATCGCGTTCAGCCGGGCGCGGTCGCCGCTGTCGGCGAAGCCGAGCATCAGACGTCCGTTGTGCGTCAGGTGCTGGCGTGCCTGGGCGAGGTAGGTTGCGTGCGCTGTGTAGCCGGGGTCGGCGATGGTACGCCCCAGGCCCTCCGTCTCCGGCCAGGCCAGTTCGGTGTACCGGGCGCCGGAGTTCCAGAAGATCAGGTCGTACCGGTCGGTCCCGACCGGTTCGTACATGTCACCGCAGCCGGTGCTGACGATGTCCCTTACCCCGTGACGGTGGGCGTTGAGTGCGGTATTGGCGGCGGCCTGGGGAGAGAGGTCGGTCGCGGTGACGCGGTCGCAGCCGTTCACGGCGGCGGTCACCGCGACGATGCCCGTGCCGGAGCCGATCTCCAGGAAGGATCCGCCGCAGGGGAGGGGACAGCGCGGGCGAAGAACTCCGCTGTGCGCGTGAACATCGGGACGAAGACGTCAGGCAGCAGATCCCAGCTCCGGCCGGCCATGGTGCACACCTGGGGTTCCGTGATGGTTCTGTGGCGCTGCAGCCTCTGGCGCACCAGGTTTCGTTCGTCCACGGACCCCTCCATCTCCAGGCGGGGTCACCCCGGGCCTGCTCTATTCCTGCGGATGCCGCCCCGGCCCGGTGTTCGCCGCCCGCTCGCCGGCAGGCCGCCGGGCACCGGTCAGCGGCGACCGCAAGCCACCGGCTCCGCAACAACGCCCCAGGCCAGATGCCGCTGCCATGGCCGTGCGGCGAGTAGGACGCTCGCCCCGTGCGGTCGGCGCCGCCCAGGGCGAGCACGCCGTGAGGAACTCGGCTTCACTCACGCTCGGCCCGGTGAGCCTAGGGTTTTGAGGCCGACCCCGCAGACCACCGGCCGGAGGGCAGTCACAGATGCGTCTCCGCGACTGCCCCGGGACACCGGCACCGTGCGGGCCCTGATTCCCCTGGCGGCAGACGGGGAAACCTCGGCCCTGCCTCTAGCCGAACTGCTGTGGGGGATGACCTGATCTGTCTCTCGATTCTCGGCAGCGCTCCAGGGTGCGCATGCGCCCCGACGCGCTTCAGTTCCTGGCGTGGTCGCCACTGGGGTGTGTTCACGGTACGTGACCAGCGGAAAGCATGGGTACGGGCCGCAAGCCGCGAAAGCACCGGTCCTCGAGAGGCGACATGTCGTTCGGGGTGTCGCCGTCATCCGACCTGGAGGCAACCATGCACCGTATGATCCGCGCCGCTCGTACCGCTCGCCGTGCCGCGCTGGCGTACCGCGGTCCTTGTGCTGGGCGGCGTGCTCGTCGTGGCACCCGCCCCTGCACGTCGTCCTGGCTGGCCTGCCCGAACACCTCCTTCAACGCCGCCTCGAGGCCCTGGCCCGTGACGTCGAGGACATCACCATCGCGGTGCTGGCCACCACGCTGCCGCGCCTGAAGCGCGGCGAGTCGTGGTACGACTCGCCGTCGACGACTCCCACCGTCGACGACTCCCACCGCTGGCGCGCCCGCTACCCGCAGGTGTTCAGCCGCTGACCGGGGCGGCCGCCCGAAGGCGGCGGTCCGGGCCACTACGCGCTGAAAGAGGGTGTTTTCGAAGGCTGCTCGCGCTCTTGCCGTGCTCCCGCGCGCCGCTGAAGGGTGGGTCTGTGCCGGGCGGCGACCGGGTGCTCTGCGCTGGTTCGCCTTCGCTGCCTGGCATGTTGCGACCGGCCGGTGCGGCTGCGCCCGCGGCGCGGGCCGCTTTCAGCCGGACGGCGCAGGCGAACTCCGCACGGACGGCAGGGTCGGGGGCGCTGCCAGCGGGTATCTGCCGGATACGGTCAGCGCGTCACGCCACCTCACTGCCTTGCACCGTGGGCCAGGGATAGGACACCGGCGGCCAAGAGACGGCGGCTGGTGTCGGGCAGTGCTGCAACAACGGTATGGACGAGACGAAGCGCCTGGCCGTGCTCGCTGCCGGCTAGGCCGACGGTTCCCCGGTCAGCGGGTGGACAGGCACCAGGACGACTCCGTGCACGGCCGCGTACCGGATGATGCCGACGTCCACCGCGGCCGCGTTCTCGGCCGTGAACCCCTCTGCCTGCATCTTCCGATCGGGCGCTATCGGGCCTTTCGGACTTTCCCTGCGAGGCCCTGGCCGAACTGCGTGCCGACCGTCACGTGTGAGGTGCGGAAGCAGATGGCGGCATTTCTGCAGGGCTATGTGGCGCGGCGAGTGGAGTCCCGGTCGTAGATCACGGTGCGACGCCCGTCCGGCGCTGGTGCACCAGTCGCAGGCACGACCTGACACGGCATCGCCCAGTTGAATCGGCTGACGAGGATGATGACGGCCGGGTGTATCGGCATGTTCCGGATCCACTGTTTGTTCAGCGGATGCCCGGTTGGGTCGACTTCACGGCCGGGTATGCCGCTCTGCGGCATCGAACGCGGGCGCGAGCGGGGCCAGCGCTGCGCGGAGCTGGTCGGGCAGTGAGCCGGAGGGCAGGACCAGTCCTCCGGCGGCGAAACTCCCAGCGGCCCCCGCGTTGGCCGGCCGGAGCCAGCTTTCCAACGCGATGCGGACTGCGGCGGTCACGCTTGCCGCGAGGACGCGGGCTGTGTGTGCACCGGCGTCACCCAGGCGTTCGGCGATCACCTCGGTGAGAGGGTGCTCGATGCCGGCGGTGGTGTCGAGGAACGCGTCGCGCAGCGCGGTCCGGGTGGCGATCAGCAGCAGCGCCTCGTGTTCGCGCTCTCCGGTGTTCGTGTACTGCTCGACCACTGCTTCGGTGACGGCGTCAGCCAGGCGCACTCCTGCAGGACGGGCCGCGACCGCCGCCGCGATCCGTACCTCCCGGTCCGCGGTGACGGCGGAGACGATCGCCTGCTCGCGGCTGGCGAAGTAGTTGTTGTAGGTGCGCGGCGAGACCCCGGCCGCTTCGGCAATGTCCTCGACCCGTACCTGGTCCGGTCCGCGCTCCACGGCCAAGCGCAGGGCCGCTTCGCGTAGCGCCTCGCGCGTGGCCTGCTTCTTCCGCTCCCGCAGCCCTGATGGTGGTGTCGTCACGGCGTCAGAATTCCACACAGAACTGCGTGCCCGCAAACTTGCGTGCACGCACTTTTCCTGTCAGTCTCGACCCCGACCGGGACCGGCAGAGAGGACATCACCGTGCGAGCAAGAGGAATGACCTACGACACCGGACTCGTCGTACACGGCCAGATATCCCGCGAGCACTTCGACCCCGCGGTGGTCCGGCGCGAGCTCGCCATCATCCGCGACGACCTGCACTGCAACGCGATCCAGATCATCGGCGGCGACCCAGACCGACTGGAGCTGGCCGCCGGCGCCGCCGCCGAACTCGGCATGGAGGTCTGGTTCTCGCCCTACCCGCTGGAGCTGGATCCGGAGCAGATCCTCACACTCTTCCGCGACTGCGCCGAGCGAGCGGAACGGCTCCGGCAACAGGGGGCCACAGTCGTGTTCGTCGCAGGGGTCGAGCTGAGCGTGATGAACCGCGGGTTCCTGCCCGGAGACAGCCCCGAGGAACGGGTCGAGCAGCTGATGAGCCAACCCGAGCGGCGGGCCGAAGCGATGCGCGAGCTCGGCGTGCGCATCAACGCATTCCTCCGCGACGCCGTGGCCACGGTCCGCGAGCGCTTCCAGGGCAGGCTCACCTACGCATCCATCCAGTTCGAGCAGGTCGACTGGGCTCCCTTCGACATCGTGACGTTCGAGCTGATCCGCTCCGCCGAGGTCGCCGACCGGTTCCGGGACGCGGTGCGCACCCTGGCCCAAGGCCCGAAGCCGCTCGCCATCACCGGGTTCGGCACCGCGGCCTACCGCGGCGCGGGAGACCGCGGTGGGCGAGTGCTGGAAGTGGTCGAGCACGACCCAAAGACCAAGGCCCCGGTACGGCTCAACGGCATATACGAACGCGATGAGCCCGGCCAGGCCGCATAGTGGAGCCCTCCCGCTGTCCGGACACTGAGCCGCTCCCGGCGGCCGTCCCGGAACTGACCGGCGGCGCTGCGGTGCAGGCCGGGGCCGCCAAGGAGCCGGCCGTGCCGGTCTGGCGCCGGCGGTGGCCCTTCGTGGCCGGTGGGGCGGTGGTGGCCGCCGCGGTCTTGGCGTGCGTGTTCCTGCTGCCGGGCAACGGACACCGGCCCCACCCGGGCGTCTCGGCAACGGGCCTCGCTACCCCAACCCGCTCGCGCACAGCAGGACAGAACACGGCGAAAGCTTCCCTTTCCCCGTCTTCCGTGCCTCAGCCGGCGTGGACACCGGGAACAGCGATGCTGACCGCTCATTCCTCCCGCCCGGCCCGTACCCGGGACGGCCTGGTCACGATCAGCGTGCTGTCGGTCGACGGCAACAACATCCCGGGAGCCGTCTACTCCGTCATTACCCCGTGGACCACCTGCCAGGTCTCAGCGGGCGACGTCGGCCAGTCCGTCGTGATCAAACGCTCCTCCGACACCTGGATTCGCCTGGTCATCATCGACTTCCCGGAAACCACACACACCGACGCCGCATCCACCGACTTCGACATTCCCATCGACTTCCAGATCACCCGCGGCCAGGGCCCCGCGCCCCGGACCACCCAAAAATGCACCTGACCCACGGGGTGGGGATGCCGGACCGTGTGGCGCAGCGAGTGCGGGATGCCCGGAACATGGATTGCAAAGTCGCAGGTCACTTTCGTGCGAGTCGGCAGTTGAGGAACTCGAATCGTGGGTCGGGCTGCGAGGGCGTGCCGGAGTCGGGGCCAGAGCCGGAGGTGCCCGGCGGCGGGGCGGCCCGGCGGATCCGCCGACGGCGCCGGGCGCGGGCGACGTCCGGATCACCCGGTACGGCGGGCGGGGCGGCCATCGCCCGTCAAGGGGTGCTGGAGGCGGGCTGGGTGGGGCCGGGACGGGTGGTGTCCGGCTGCGCAGACCGTTCGTCCTGCCCGGGCTGCTGCTGAGTGCCCTCGGACTGTCCGGGGTTCCGGAAACTGTCACGTTCGTCGGACGACGGGCTGGGCGAGCTGTCGGGCGACGGTGAAGTCCGCGTCGGGCACTCGGCTGCCTCATCCGAAGGCCTCGTACAGTTGAGCGAGGGCGTGATCCCTGACGTAGGCGTGGTTCCGGGGCCAGTCTTCTCGGGGTCCCCCGTATCCGTAGGAGGCTGCGACACCGGCTTCACCGGGTCCCCGCCCTGACTGTACGAGGCCTGACCGCCCCCGCCGCCTCCGCCCCCGCCTGCCCCGCCGGACGCGGGAGCGCCGTTCCGTGACCCGGCGGGCGACGCCGTACCGGTGGGCGCACCACCGGGCCCTGTACCACCGCCGGGCTGCCCGCACGCCGTGACACCGGCGAGCACCATCAGGGCCACCACCGCGGTGAAACGACCGGCTTTCGCTGCTGCGGACCTCATCGCGGACCCCCGTCCCCCGCGAGCCGCTGCTGCGAGGCTAGCAGCGGCCCGGCGGCCGGTCATCGGGTCGGGGCCACCCTCGGCTCGACGGTCGGCACACCGGCGAACAGCCGTCCTTCGAGGGCCGGTTGGCCTAGCCTGAGCATCAGCGGGGCCGCTTGCCGTGGAAGGGGCGGGGCAGACGCACCGCAGTCTCTTCTCCTTTCCACGCCGTGTACGGCTCCGCGTCCTCCCACTGGCCCCGGGTCGGTCACGTTTGCCGCCGCCGAATCACCGTGGTGGTGCTGGAGCTCGTGCTTGAAGGGGCCGCGGTGGAAGTCCCTTTCGTACGCGATCCGCGCTCCGCGATCCGCGGTGCGTGACCGGGGTCCGGTGGTGGCTGGCGTCGGCGTGGCGTGGCAGCGGCTGCGGCGTGTGCTGCTCAGTGTCGCGCTGGGGTGCTTCGCTGTTCGACGAGGCGGTCGCCGGATACGAGTGTGCCGACCTGTTTGATCTGCTCGAGCAGGGGGGAGATTTCCATGTTCTGGACGCCGGGCAGCGGTCCGATGCGGTCCGATGTGAATTCGAAGAGTTCGTCGAGATCTCGGCTGTGTGCGGTGGCCAGGATGTTGTGGGGTCCGGAGGTGGCTGCGGCGAAGGCGATTTCGGGTTCTTGTGCGAGGGTGCGTCCCACGTTCTTGACTGCCGAGGGGTGTACGCGGAGCCACAGGTGGGCCCGAGCGTGGTAGCCCAGTGCGGCTGGGGCGATTTCGACATCGATGTAGACGACGCGGTGGCGGAGCAGTGCCTGAAGGCGGCGTGATGCGCGTCCGGGGGTGAGGTCTGCTGCTTGGCCGAGGTCGACGAGGCTGGCGCGGCCGTCTGCGGCGAGAGCTTCGAGCATTTTCTCGTCCCCGGGGGTGAGGTGCACTGGATCGCGGGTGACGACCGGGATTTCCGTGAACGGGGGGCCTTCGCTGCCGAGCATCGCTTCTTCTTGCGGAGTCAGTGTGCCGTTCAGTGCGGCCCAGTAGTGGCCGCGGCCGCCGGCGAATTGGCGCAGTACGGCGGAGGCATGGATGTCGATGACGGATGCGGTGCGCGGAAGCCGCTGGCCGAGGAGGTCCTCTCGTTGTTTGCGGGTCCGTGACCGGACTGCGCAGGTGATTTCGGAGCCTGCGGCGCCGAGGGCCACCCAGCTGACGTCGTCGCGTTTGGCGAGTGCGTGGGCGATTGCCGTGACGCTGCCGGGGCGGCAGCGCAGTCGTACCAGCCATCTGCTTTGTCCCAGGGCCCCGGGGTCGACGACGCCGGCGACGCGGATGGCGCCTTCGGCGCGCAGTCGTCGGTATCTGCGGCTGACGGCGCCTTCGGTGAGGCCGAGTACAGCCGCGATCGAGGCGAACGAGGCCCGCGGGGCGACTTGGAGTGCGCGGATGATTCGCACATCGTCGGGCTGTACGGCGGCGGATTCGGTCATGGGGGCTCCCGTCATGCGGGCAATCGTACAAATTGGTCTCCCGGGCGTGAGCCGGAGGCGGGGGAGTGGCGACACTTGCAGCGCATCGGGCCTCGGCCTGGGTTCACCGCCGGGCCTGAGCCCGCCACTCGTTCTGAGCCCGCGACTCGTTCTGAGCTTGCGAATCGGTTCGAGCCTGCAATGCGAAGAAAGGAGATGACGCGGAAGTGTCATCAAGGGAAGTGTCATCAACTGGTGCGGACCGGTACACGCCGACCGCTCTCATCGTCGGGGCGTCACGCGGCCTCGGTTATGCCATGGCGGCCGAACTGGCCGCCCGGGGGTGGAATGTCATCGGCACGGTCCGCGACACCGCTGCCCGAACGCTCCTGCACGACCTGGCGGACCGGTCCGGCGGGCGTGTTCTTATCGAGCATCTCGACATCAACGAGCCCGCACAGCTGGCTCCGCTGCACGAGCGTCTGGCGCAGCGCGAACTGGACATTCTCTTTGTCAACGCGGGCACCACGAACAATGAGGCGACGCCGATCGGCGCGGTTCCCGCAGCCGAATTCGCCGAGGTGATGATGACCAATGCGCTCAGCCCGCTGCGTGTCATCGAAGCCCTTGAGGGCCTCGTTTCCCCGACCGGGCTCATCGGGGTGATGTCCTCCGGGCAGGGCAGCATCACGAACAATACGACCGGGCTGCGCGAGGTTTACCGCGGCAGCAAAGCAGCCCTGAATATGTTCATGCGCAGTTTTGCGGTGCGGCAGTCCGGGACCCGGCGCGCCCTCCTGCTCATGGCGCCAGGCTGGATCCGTACAGACCTGGGAGGACAGGATGCGCCCTTCACCATCGACGAAACGGTCCCGGAAATCGTGGACGTACTCCTGTCGAGGCTGGGAAAGCCGGGCCTTGCGTACCTGGACCGCTTCGGTCAGAGCGTCCCGTGGTGAAATCCGCCGGCATACGTCCCACCACACCCCCGACCACACCCAGAGCATCTCTGGAACCCCTGGTCTGCACACCACTGGCGGCCCGGAGGGCATGACCGTGAAAATCATCGCAATCGAAGAACACTGGAACAGCGTCACCATCCGCGAGGCGCTCGATCGCCTGCCGGACGGGGCGCGGGACGACAGCGTCATCTTCAACACCATGGGCGACAACCAGGCCCGGCTCGAGGACATCGGGCAGGGCCGCATCGAGGCGATGGACGCCGCCGGCATCGACATCTCCGTCCTGTCGGTCGTCACACCTGCCACCCAGGCCCTCCCCGCCCGCGAGGCCATCGTGCTGGCCAGAGACGCGAACGACGAGGCCGCTGATGCGGTGCGCGCGCATCCGGACCGCTTCCGCGCGTTCGCGACGCTGCCGACCGGCGATCCGCAGGCCGCGGCAGCCGAACTCGAACGGTGCGCCACCAGGCTGGGACACGTCGGCACCATGGTCTTCGGCCGGACCGGCAACCGGATGCTGGACGATCCCGCCTACGACGACCTGCTCGCCACCGCGGCCCGCCTGCACCAGCCGGTCTTCCTCCACCCGCAGATCGCCTCCAATGAGCTGCGCGATGCCGCCTACCGGGGGCTGGGTCCACAGATCGGTCTCGCGCTGGCGAGTTTCGGCTGGGGCTGGCACATGGACGCGGGCCTGGCCGCGCTGCGGCTCATCCTGCGGGGCACGTTCGACCGCCACCCCGGTCTCCAGCTCGTCCTCGGTCACTGGGGCGAGATGCTGCTGTTCTGGATGGACCGCATCGAGGGCCTCTCCCATGTCGCCACACACCTCGAACGCCGGGTGTCGGACTACATCCAGACCAACATCCACATCACCTGCAGCGGGATGCTGCAGGAACGGCTGCTGCGCCACACCCTGGACTTCACCGGCGCAGACCGCGTGCTGTTCTCCACCGACTACCCCTTCCACCGGCCCGGCGCGGCGGCAGTCGGGCAGTTCTTCGACGCCGTCCCCAGCCCCGCGGACCGCGCCAGGATCGCTTCCGGCAACGCGGAGGCCCTGTTCCGGCTGGGTGAGGTCCGGTGATTGCGGCCGGGTGTCTCCTGACGGTGCGTGCGCGGCAGGCTCCTGCAGGGGACGGCCCCCGGGCGCTGCTCAAGTGCCCGGAGGCGGCCACCATGTGCGCGATCTGCCTTCCGGAGACGGTGCTGCGCGGTCTGCCTCCGCCTCCGGACGACCCGTTCTGACAGCGGGCGCGCTCGGTGGCGTCAAAGCATGGTGTCCAAGCCGGACCGTCCGTACACCGCGGGCCGTACGGCCTCCGGCTGACTCAAGTGGAGACGGCGCCGCACCCTGGACGTCGCCATCCTTGGCGGCACCGGTGCCGGCACCGGCACCGGCCCGGCCGCCCAGGCCCTCGTGCTGGGCCTGCTCCGCACCAGCGGTGCCCTGCCGGCCGTCGGGGGAGCCTGCCGCTGTCGGCCGCGCTGTGCCATCAGTTTGCCGGACTGCTGCATCCGCAGGCCCTCACCCTGGTACGTCGCAGCGGGCTGCCGGGCACTGTCGGAGGCCTGGCCGGCTCCCCGCCCATCTCCTGCCTTCCCGTACGGCCCGAGGCGGTGGTGGAGTTCGAGGCCGACCAGGCCGCACCCGCCGAGGGCACCTTGGGCAAGGGCATGCTGTGGTCCGGCCCGTGGCGGCTGTGGGCACGAAGTGCGACGGGGGTGTCGTCGATGCCGAGGCCTGTGACGACGAGGGCGCGCGGGCTGTCGTAGAGCCGCATTCCGGTCAGAGCGGTACGGATGCGCAACGGCAGTTCCTGCGCGGCGAGCCCGGTGCGGTGCAGCACCCCAAGTGGCGTTGACCGGGACATCGGCCACGGTGCGCAACAAGGCGTCGGCCTCCGTGTTCTCCGCGTCGGTGAGCGTGACGGCAGGCAGTTGGAGGTCAGTCGTGGACCGTCTTGTCCGAGATGGGGGACACAGGTCCTTGCGCCATGCTTGCCCCGTCCTGTCAGCGTTGACGCGGCCGGCCCTCCGGTGGCGGTCGTATCGCGATGACCGCGACAGCGTTTGCCCGGGCGCCGAAGACCACCGCCGGATCGCCCGGTCAGGGCAGGCGCGGCAGAAGGCATCCGGCCGCACACACCCCGACCTGCCCGCCTGTCACAGTCAGGCACCGTTCAAGGGGATACAGCACAGCTCTTCTCACCCCAGGGCGGTGGGCGCGGTGAGCTGCGGGGCGCTGTCGGGAGTGGTTGTGCGGTGGCGAGGCTGTGGTGGGGGCCTGGCGTCGCATTGCCACGATGTGCGTTTGGGGGGCCGGGGCGCGGTCGGGAGGAGGTGAGGGCGTGGTGCGGCAGGTGAGTGGTGCGGGGGCGGTCGCGTTGGCGCAGTGGGGCGCGATGAGCGAGGCCGACCTGGAGGCGGTCTTCGATGCGGATTACGTGTATTTCATGCGTGCCGACCACACCGCGGACTTCAACCGCCGGGAGGCCGGCATCGCGATGCGTGCCGCGGGGCTGCAGCCCGGGATGCGGGTGCTGGACGCCGGGTGCGGCTACGGTCGTATCGCGCTGGAGATGGCCCGCTACGGGACGAGCGTGCACGGCGTCGACCGCAGCCGCCACCTGATCGAGCTTGCCCGCACCGGTGCCGCCTGCCACCACCTGCCGGCCGGCTTCGAGGCCACCGACCTGCGACACCTGACCGCCCGCGGCGCCTTTGACGCCGCCCTGATGCGGTTCACCACCTTCGGGGTTACACCACCGACCCCGACAACCACCTGATCCTGCGCCTGTTGCACCGCGCCCTGCGCCCGGGCGGCCGGCTGCTCATCGATGCCCTCAACCCTCTGCCTCAGCGCGAGCAGGCCGCCGCCGGCCCGGTCCTGTGCCTGCGCCGGGTGGGCGCGGACTTCATGCTCGACGAGATCACCGTCGACGACGCCACCGGCCGTCTCGCCTCACGCCGCACCGTGGTCCGCGACCGCACCCTGCGCACCTGCCACTGGTCGATGCGTCTGCTCGACCCCCACGTGTGGGAGCGGTGGCTGCACGGGGCCGGTTTCACCGACGTACACTTCCTCGGCGATGCGGGCGAATCCTTCACCCCCGCGGACCGCCGCCTGCTCGTCACCGCCCGCACCCCCGAGCCCGCCACCTCGCAGCCTTACCTGACCACTACCTGCACCCAGTGATGTGCGGGCACACGAGTGCCGGCCGGGGAGGTCGCCCGGCAGCTGGCTGAAGCCGGGTACCCGGCGGGGCTGTCTACGGCTCGGCGGCTGCTGAGGAGGGCGCGCGGGTGAACCGAGCCGGGCACGCCCCTTCCGCACAACGCCCCTTCCATCAGCGTCACATGGTGATCCCACCTCCGCGTCGGTAATGACCGCCTAATGGTCGCCTAATCAGTGCCCAATGCCGCTAGGGTGGGCGTATGGCTGACGACAAGGGTCCGAGTGTGGAGTCATTGTTGGAGGAGGCGCGGTTGGCGGCTGTGATGCCGTCTCCGGAGGAGCGGTTGCGGTTGCGGACGGCGGCGAAGCTGTCGCGCACCCAGGTGGCGCAGGCGTGCGGGGTGGGGCGTCAGACGGTGGCGAACTGGGAGGCCGGGACCAGCGAGCCGGCGCCTCCGGCGCGGTTGGCGTACCTGCGGCTGTTGGAGGGCCTGGCTCAGCTCCACCCTGCTCCGGCCGAGGCGCCCGAGGCTCCTGCCGCGCCGGTGCCAGCGGCGGCTGTGGCGCCGGTGTTCGCCGAGGCGTACAGCGCTTTCGGTCCCGACGGTCTGGTCGTCCAGGGCGAGATGGCCCCGTGTCTGCGCTGTGGTGCCCCCACTCCGTACAAGGCGACCGACGGCCGTTCCCTGCACCCGGGCGGTTTCTGCCCGGCTCCCGCCGCCACCCCGGTCTCCGCTTCGCCGCCCGCGGCTGCTCCGGCCACGGAGCCGGCCGCGGGTGCGCCGGCTGCCGCTGTGCCGGCGCCGACCACCTCCGCAAGCTCTGCCCCCGCCCCGGGGCCGGATTCGAGCCCGGCCGCGCTGGCGGCACGCAACGCGCAGCGTCACCAGTCCCAGCGCCGCGCCCGCTCCGCCGCCCGCGCCCAGGCCGACACCGAGCAGCTCATCGTCCGCGCGGTGCGCACCGAACTGGACAAAGCCGAGGGCGACGCGGATGCCGCGACGGCCGCGCTGATCAAGCGGGCCATCCCCGACGTGATGGCCCTGTTCGACGAGACCCGCGTCAACGCCCGCTACGACTACACCGCCTACCCGGCCCTGCCGGACATCCTGCACAAGCCGAAGAAGGGCGATCCCGATCTGATCTGGGAGGCCCGCCCGAACTGGCGCCACCCCGACCACCGCCGCCACCCCGACGGCCCCCTTCACGTCACCGCCCTGGACGTCAATGCCGCCTACCTCTCCGCGATGAAAACCTGGCTGCCGATCGGCAAGCTGGAGCACTCCACCGACGGCACGCATGACCGCAAGCGCGCCGGCGTCCACCTGATCACCCCACCCCCGTGGGACCACCGCGACCTGCCCAACCCCCTCGGCGACCGCGACGAACCGGGCCCCCTGTGGGTGACGGAGTCCACCCTGCGCCTCCTGCTGCGCCTCGCGGGCCCCAAGTACCGCCTCCTGGACGAACCGCCGCACATCCACGAGTCCTGGACCTCCGGCGCCACCGAGAACTTCCTCGACGCCCTGCGCGTCCTGCTCGCCGGCGCCCGCACCAAGGCCATCGAGGCAGGCGATGACGTCACCGAGGCGTATGTGAAAGCGATGTACGCCAAGTTCGTCTCCACCCTGGGCGAGTCGGTCCACAACCGGGAGATCATGCGGCCGGACTGGATGCACCTCGTGCGCTCCCAGGCGTTCGCGAACCTGTGGAACCGCGCCTACAAGGCCCACCAGGCCGGCCTGACCGTCATCAGCGTCATGGGCACCGACGAGCTGCACGTCGCCGGCGACTGGCGCCCGGTCTTCCCCGAGGGCCGGGGCCTGGGGGAGATGAAGGTCAAGACCGACCGCGACGGCGAACCCGTCATCTACACCGTCACCGCGCCTGACGGAGCCCGCTGATGGCGGGGCGGTGGATGGAGCTGGGCCGCTACAACGCCCAGGGTATGGGTGGCGGTGACGCCCTCGGCTACGGCATCGAGCGCATGGTGACGGGCCTGCAGTCCTCGCCCCACTCCGAGCGGGGCATCGCCGCCCGCCTGCGCTACCTGACCGCCTCCGAGGCCGGCTACGCGGCCATGGAGCGCGCGGGCATCAGCGTGACCACCCGCACCCTGTACGCCTGGCTCGCGGAGGAGCGCTCGCCGAACGCGGCCAACCGCCTGAAGCTGGACGTGGCGTACTGGGACCTGCGGCGTCGCAACGTGGCCGCGGACCTCAAACGCCGCCTGACGTCCCGCGGCGGCACCCGCATCGAAATCAACCCGGTCGACCAGACCCGGGTCGAAGGCCGCCACCAGCGGGACCTGGCCACCCGACGGCTGTCCGTACGCCCCCGCGTCTGGGATGCGGCGGTCGATGCCTGGCTGGCCGACGACGCCGAGGCGTTGGACCGCATCTGGGATGACCTCATCACCGACCTCGGCTCCGACTACGACGCGTACAGCAACGTCTCCTCCGTCGGCTGGGCCGCCTGACCACAATGCCATCCCGCATCACATGGGCGGCATGGTCGGTCGAAGCGGCCTTCTCGGGCATTCTGCATCTGTTGCGCCGCTATGCAGTGCCCGGGAATGCCGCTGAGCACACCGGGCTGGCGCAACAGTGGGGTTATTGCTTCAGAGCTCCGCGTTTGATGCCTTCAAGACAGGTGGTGACGGCTGTCTGGAGGGCCTCGAGTTCGCTGACTACGTCTGCTTCGTAGAGGTCGGCGACGTCGTCCAGGGCGAGTTGCTGGAACGTCTTGGAGGCTTTGGTCACCTGACTGTGGAACCGGGCGCGTCGTTCCTGGAGGCTGATTTCCGGGTTGGCCTCGATGGTCTCGGTGATGAGCTGCTGGACGGCTTCGTAGGCTTGCGCGACCGACTCGGCCGGGCCGTCTAGCGCGGTGTTCTCCAACTGGGTCAGGTAGCGTTCGGCCTCGGCCTTCACCTGCGCGGGCGCCTCGATGCATCGTCCCGCCAGGGTCTTGACGGTGCCCTCTTCGGCGATCTTGCGGACGTAGTCGAGTTGGTCCGTACGCCGTGCCTCGGTCGCCAACGCTTTCTTCAGTTGGGGAGCTTCGGCAAGAGCACGGGCCATTGACCTCTGGAGTTCGCTGTCGTCCTCCAGACGGTCCATCAGCGCCTCGTGTGCTGCTGTGGCGGCTTTGGGATCGGCGAGGATCGCGGTGCGCAGGGCGCTGGGGTTTGTCGCGATGTCGAGGGCCTTGCTGTAGCTGGTGCCGGATGCTTCAGCTTGCTCGGCGATGGCCTCGCGCCGGTCTGTGGATCGTTCGAAACTGGTGAAGTAGGTGCTCCACAGGCTCGTGTCGGGCAGTTCGACAGTGTCGCCGGGCCGCAGTTCGTCGCAGGCGGGTACCAGGCCGGCTGTGGCAGCCCGTTCCCACGCGTTGTAAAACCGGGAAACCCGGTCGGTGGAACACCGCGCAGCCGCGGCGAAAGCGGTCAGAGGGATCTTCTGGGATGGTCCGGCGAGTTCGCCGGCCTGAGCTACCACCGTGCCGGGTCGTTGACCACGGTTCTTGTGGACGCTGCGGGCCACCATGAGGCCGAAGAGCCACCCGCCCGACGTTGCGTAGGTGCCAAAGCGCTGCGCGTCTTGGAACACCGGATCCGCAGAGAGATCAGGGCCGAGGAGCTTATTCACCACGGCCCGCATCTCGTCCATCTCCTGACGGATATGGGGGACGCCTTCATGCGGGTGTGGGATCTGCAGGAGAACGCGGACATGCTCGACCTTGGTCCCCAGCCCGAACGGGGGCTTGGCCTGCAGGAAGTCGGTGAAGTCGGCGAAGGGCTTCTCCCCATTGACTCCGGAGGGTACCTTGCGCCACGTGTCGGCCTTGACGACTGCGGCCAGCAGCCCCAGAAAGCCGACCGGGCTGCCGCCGTTGCGTTCCAACGACTCCCGAAGCTGGTATACCTGCTGCTGCTCTTCGGTGAGGTAGCTGTTGGAGTCAGAACGAACAGACATCTGATCCCTTCCTAACCGAGATACCTGCTTAGAGCCTTGGCCGCTCTAAGCCTGCGGTCAGCCTTGTCCACCGTGTCGGCCTCGGCCGAGGTGTAGCCAGCAACCGAGTTCACCCGGCCGGTCGCATTCGTCACCGCCTGCTCATAGCCAGGTGCCTTGACGCTCACTCCGCGGAGGTGAAGGTAGCTGGTGATCTCATCCTTCACCTTGGCGTTGATCTCGGCGACCTGCTGGCGCTCCGTCTTGGGTACCTGCGGTGGGGGCGCTGGAGGTGCCGATCGCGGGTCGGGTACGACCTGCTCTTGTACCGCCAAGCCCGCCAGGTCCAGGAGCCTCAAGAGTTTGGTGGCATCTTCGCCGGAGTCCACCGCAACCTTCAGTCCCTCGATCATCGTTAGCGTGGAGGCCTCCATGTTGCGTTCGTTGTCGGACGCCCGGGTATTCGTCGCGTAGGCCTTGTCGATGTAGGAAATCTCCTCCTGGACTGTCCCTCCAGGCCCGTCCGGCTCACCGGGCTCCCGTCGCTCGATGATTGCCAGCCCCTGCTGCTCCTCCTCTCGCAGGTACCGCAGGAACTCCTCCATCTTGGGGTCGTCCGGTGCGACGATCACACACGACTGCTCTCGTGGCGGCGGTCCCTCCTTCCACACCCGAAGGCCCCGTCCCACCAACTGGCTGAGGTGCCCGCTGTGCCGGTAATTGGTAAGAATCCCCACCACAGTGATCTGCGGACAGTCGTAGCCGATGAATGCCATTCGAACGGTGACCAAGATGTCCATCGGTTGGTGCTTGAAGTCTTCGAGAGTCTGCGCCGCGTCGGTCTCGGACGACACCGCCAGGCCGACACGTAGAGCGGGATACCGCTCCTCAAGGTACTTCTTCACCTTTTTCGCGTCACGCTGCTCGATGCAGGAGATGAGACCTCGGTAGGACGCGTGAAACTTCTGCTTATCGCGCACCTTGGCCACGACGCGATCCACCAGAGGCTTCCAAACATCCTCATCGCGCAGCACTGGAACCAACTCGCTGCCATCATCGGACAGGTTGTACTCCAGCACTCTGTCTCCCGCTCCGCTGCAGGGATCCCCGAGTGTGCGCTTCGATACACGAGAATCTGTACGATGCAGCTCGAACGTGCGCAAGTACCCCTCAGCGATGCCGTCCGAGTACTTCGCCTGCGCGTGAGACACCAGAATCCGCTTCTTCGGATCGTCTGGATCCGACTCATAGTCGGCAAGGATCAACGGCTGCCCGTCAGCTCGGTACGGCGTCCCTGTCAGCAGAACCGTGTGCAGCGCATACTCGTGCAACTGCTCGACCAGAGCTCCCGACTTCGTGCCGCCATCTTCCCTGTCATCGGAATTTGATCCGCAAAACTGCGCCTCGTCGGCGACCAGCAGGAAGCGCCCTCGATGTTCCCGCCCCCACTCCATGAAGACACTTTCGTTGTGGACCAGCGAGCAGTACGTGGCGACGAACCCCGTGCCCGGTTCACTCCACTTCGTGAGGGGAGTCTCTTTGATCTTGTGCCGGATTCTCCCGAATCGCTTCGCCGGGTCGAATAGATGACACATGCCGTGGACCTGTTTGTTCAGGTCCACCCACATCCAGGTCGTCTCACACTGCACGGCGAGAGCAATACGCGGCGCGAAGACAGCTACGTAGTCGATCAGCCCAAGCCGGAACAGATGGGTCGCAAGAGCCTGGTATGCGAGCGTCTTGCCCGAGCCAGGTGAGGCTAGAACAACCGAAAAGCGCTGCTTTTCCTGAATGCGCTCAAGCGCCTGAAACAAAACTTCGCGCTGAAAGGGGCGAGCTTGGAACTCGTCCGCATACTGCGACCCGGTTCCTTTGCTTGTATTGCAGGGGCCGCATACTGCCTGACCGTTCTCGATCGTGGTGGGGCCGCCCTCTGACCATGGGATTCTGTGATCGGCATTCCAGTCCTCACCCAGTTCCGCGCTGCAAATCTGGCAGCGCCCCTCGGCCAGGGAGAACAGCACCTTCCGCTGATCTTGTCTGAAAAGCCGTCGGGTATCACGCTCGGTCACTACATCTCCGCCCTTCACCGCATGACACTTAAACAACGCATCAGAAGCCATTTCGGCACGGAACGTACTGAAATTGTGTAAGACGCCTACCAAACCGTCCCGGCGGATCGGCGCTGACAACGTCACGACCGTGGAGATCGACGCGACGATCGCCCAGCAGGCCCGCGACAAGCTGAACGCGCTGGACCTGGCCCCGGCCGTCGTCGTCGGCGACGGGGAACAGGGCCACCGGGCCCGCGCCCCGTATGACCGGCTGATCTCCACGGCCGCCGTCCAGCGGATCCCCCCGGCCTGGCTGGACCAGATGAGCGCCGGCGGCACCATCCTTACCCCGCTGGCCACCCCGTTCGGTTCGGACGCCCTGGCCCTGCTGCGCTGCGACGGCCACGGCGCCGCCGAGGGCCGCCTGGTGGCCGCCGTGAACTTCATGCCCGTACGCGGCCAGCGCGGACACCGCCAATGGCGCGACCTCGGATGGTTCCGCTTCCCAGACCTGCGCGTCATCGCTGACCACGACAGCCAGACATCCAAATTCGGAAGTGACCCCTGCCAGGCCGCTTCATGACGGTGCGGTGCCGACGTTACAGGCTCTCAGCATCCTCCGACCGATACCACTGATCACGATGCTGGAGAGAGCGTCGCGCGGCCGCCTACCTTCGGTGAAAGATGCATCGGGCTGTTTGTGGGCGGGTCACCGGATAGGGAAGTGATACCCGAACAGAAGGTCAAGGTAGGCGAATGCTGTGGAGTGATCATTCTTCTGGTAGGCATCGAGCGCCTTTCTGGCGCGGGTCGCCGCCGTACTGAGCTTGGACAGTGCGTCTCGGCGGGTTGCCTCGCTGGAGCAGGCGGTAAACCGTCCCGCCTTGTTCTTCGGATCGTTCATGGCAGCGAGCTGGTGGCCGCTGAGCTTCTCCAAGAACAGGCACATATCCCAAACCGGAATAAAGTTTGATATGCCCGCCACGTACTGGGCGGCGCGCATCTCCAGGTAAAAGGAGGAGATCGGTACGTTGTTGTAGTACTTCCATGCCTTGGCCAGCCGGGCGAGCCTTTTGGCGCCGCCGGCGACAGCAGGGATCTGGTTGACCTCGTTCACGTAGCCCAGGTGTGCGGTAGGCGCGGAGTCCAACCATCCCCCGGCGGCTCCGGGGATGTCGTAGACCGGCGTGTCACCGCCCCGGAGGGTGACGAACCCGGGAAGCACCTCCCAGGTCTCTGCCCCGCCGTTGAACCTGACTTGGACTGTGGGGCGCCGGACCACGACCTCGGTAGACGGGAAGCTTGCCTGGAGCGTGGACTTCACCCAGCCCAGGGCGGTGTCCGAACTGTTGGGGCGGCTGGCTTTGATGCTGACCAGAAGGTCCACGTCGCAGTGCCCCCGGACACCAGTGCCATGGGTGAACGATCCCGTCTCCCGGAACAGGAAGACTCCGAATGGTGAGGCTTCCAGCGAAGCCTCCACACTGCGCCGATGGCGCGCCTTCGCGTCACGCTCGCCGGCCGTAGGTACCAACTGCTGCAAGAAGGAGTCGAACCCCTGGTGCACGGAAAGTGCCATGTTTGCCCCTTTACTGTATTTCGGACTGGTCTGGTGATGCGTCGACGGCGTAGGTCTGCCCGCCGCCTTCGATGTTCTTTCGGCCGCGCAGGTAGGCGCGCCGGCCAGGTGGCTCGGCGGTCTTGTTCTGCTCATCGCGCCGGGCGGTGAGCTCGGCCAGGACCGTCCGCGCTTCGTCCACCGACGAGTAAGGAAGATCGATCTCGCGGGCCTGGCGGGCGGCGGTCTGGATCTCCAGATAGGCGTTAGCCGCTGCCGCGGCCTGGTTCATCCGGTGCGAGGCGTTGGTGGTCGTCAAGATGGCTCCCAAAACGGCGGAAGCCAGGGCGACGAGGCCAGCCACCACTCGCCCAGTGGTCGTCACCAAGGCCGTGGCGCCGGCGACGGCGGCCAGGCCACTGGCCGGGACACCCAGCAAGAGATTGATGGCACGCCAGCGCTTGGACTGCTCGAACTGGGACTGCGAGCTGAACTTCGCACTCTCCTCCAAGCGCTCCAGCTCACTTGCGATGGCCATGCGACGTTCAGCATCGGTTGACTGGTGGCTGATTTCCGGCATGGAACAACGCTAGCGTCGCGCACTGACAATCAGACCCTGTCGTTCACACAGCCAACTCTCGTAACTGAGCTCTACTCACGTTGCTGCCCATTCCAGTCCGAGGTCGGCCAGCACCGTGTGCTGTTCGGGCCGTAGTTTGGCGCGCCTGGATCGAGTGTTGGATAGCCATACGCCGAGTCGCACCAGCACTTCCTCGCCACCGTCCTTACCGTCCCCGTCGGCTTCTGCGGGCCGCAGGGTTTCGGTGTGTTTGCGGGGCACGGTGAGGGTGTTCTCGCGGGCCTGATACTGGGTCAGCGCGGCGACACCACGCTCGAAGGTGTTCATGCCGGCGAGGCCGGGCACGCCGTTGGGGAACGCCTCGGTACCAACCGGGCCGTCCTCCACCACGTCCTGGTCCTCGTCCGGGGAGGCGGGCCCGATGCCGAGAGCGGCCAGGCGTTCGCGTTGCCCGTCGTGGAGCTGCTCCCAGCCCTCGCGCTGCGCCTTGAGCCAGCGTCCGATGTCCTCGCCGTCCACGACGACCCCCGGCCGGATCTCGCCCGGGGTAGCACCGTCGTCTTCCAGCAGCCGTCGCACAAGAACGTAGCGGCGCTGCCAGTCGACGGGCCAGGACGGGTTCCAGTCCGGATCCAGGGCTTCCAGGAGCCGGCGGCGCTCGGTGGCCCGTTCCTCGTTGGCGCCGAGGCCGCCGGTCTTGCGCAGGTTGGCGAGCCACTGCCCGACCGCCACGTCGTCGGCGACCGCGTCCTTCGGGGCGGCGAGCGTCCCGTGCACCGCGTAATAGGTGCGGGCCGCGGACAGGTTCTTCATGAACTTCGCGTCGGCGACCGACCAGACCATCCCGAGTTCGTCCAGCAGCTCGGCGCGCCACGCCTTGAGCGTCCCGGCCCGAAACGCCCTGCGCTGCTCGCTGATCCACGCCCCCAGGGCGTAGATACGGTCGCCGTCTTCACCAAGGGTGACGGTGCCGTCCAGCGGTACCTGCGCGTTGCCGTTCTCCTCGACCCAGATCCGCAGGGCGTTCAGGCCGGCCAGCCACACCTCCGAATCCGGCTGCAACACCCGGGTACGCAGAAAGGCGGCGATGACGTCGGGGTTCTTCGGCAGCGAGAACCGCAGCAACGGCGTCTTTGTCTTCTTGCGCGCCTGTCGCCCGCCGACGTCGGCCCCACCGTCCTCCAGACCGCCATCGGCATCCTCCTCCGGCCCCGGAGCCTGACCGTCAGCGGCCTGCGACTCCGCGGCGCCCGGGCCCGCACCGTCACCCGCGCTGTCCGCGCTGACACCGCCTTCGCCTGCCTCGGCGGATTCCTCATCGATGTCGGCGTCGGGGTCAAGACCGACGACGCTGGTGGCGCGGCCGCGGGCGGTGCGGGTGGTGAGCAGCAGCCGCTGCGCGATCCGCTCATCGTGCGCCCGCAGTCCTTGGAGGACGGCGACCAGGGGCCGGTAGGAGGCCGAGGCCATCATGTCCTCGGGATTCTCCCCCGGCTTCAGAAAGATGGGCACGATCAGCCGGGCGACTTTGCCTTCGCCGGGGTTCTGGCGCAGTCCGCGTCCGGCGATCTGCACGATCTGCACCGGCGAGCTGCGCGTGTCCGCGAAGATCACCCCGTCCACACCCCGCCGGCCGCGGATGTCGATGCCTTCGCTGAGGACCTGACAGCTGTGCAGGATCTGCACATCGTTGACCCAGCCCTCGGCGTCCAGGCCGTCGGCGAACCGCCCCAGCACCTGACGCCGGTAGACGGCCGGATGCTCCCCGCACAGCCACTCCGAACCCACCCGCTTCGGGTAGACCGCGGGATCCATCGCGTACAGCTCCGCAGCCGTCTCCGGCAGCGCCCGCGCGGCCGCCATCGCCTCGATGGTGCGCCAGTGGAACGACAGCAAGGAGCGCGTTCCCAGGGCCTCGGTGCTCAGGTGCTTGAGCAGGGCGGCCTGCAGTGCCGCGAGACGCCGGCCCCGCACCTCTTCGACCGGAGCGCCTTCTCCGGGCATCTCTGGGTCGCGGATCTCCAGCACGTCGATCTCGAAGCTGGCGAGGACGCCGCGCTCGATGGCCTCCATCAGCCCGAACTCGAACAGCACCGGCCCGTACAGCGCTTCGTCATCCATCGAGGCGACCAGCCGCCCCACACCACCCGCATCGCCCTCCGCGGCCTCTGAACGCTCCTCAGCGCCCTTCTCACCCTTCCTCCGGCGGGTGCCGCCGGGGCCGGGCTGGACCTCCCACAGGCGGGGTGTGGCCGTCATGAAAAGCCTGCGCGCCGCGGGGATGCGCTCGTTGTCCAGCACCGACGCCCACTTCTTGCCCAGGTCACCGGACGTGCGGTGTGCCTCGTCGATGATCAGCAGGTCGAAGGTGCCGAGGCGTTGTCCGTAGGAGCCGCGCATCGCCCGCTCCAGCGCCCCCGGCGCCGAGTCGCCGGCCTGGCCCGGCCCGCCGGCCTCGACCGCAAGGTCGGCGCCTTCGTCCTCCAGTCCCTGCGGCACCAGCGACGCGTACGTCGCGAAGATGGTCACCGGTCCGCTGGCCGACGCCCACAGGGCCAGCTGTGTCGGGTTGGTCGTGCACCGCACGCCGAGCGTCTCCAGGAGAGGGTCGGCGCCGAGGGAGCACACGGCGATCATCGGCTCCTGGTGGCCCATGGCTCGCCAGGTTTCGACGGTCTGTGTGAGCAGTTCGAGCGTCGGCACCATTACCCCCACGCGCCCCCGGGGCACCAGGCGTCGGGCCGAGACCGCTGCAAGGCGCGTCTTGCCGGTACCGGTCGCCATCACCACCGTCCCCCGCAGGCCCCCGGCGGGCACCACCCCGTCCGGAGGTACGGAAAGGCCCCGGAAAATCGCGTCATCGGCTTCTGCCTGATGCCGCCAAAGACCGCTACTAGTCACTGACCGACTCCCAACCGACGATTTTTGCAAGCGAGTTCTCGCGCATGAATTCCCTGAGGCGCGTTACATAATTTGTCTGACTCGAAGAACCAGACGTCTCCGTCCGCTCCGGGGGTGACCAGTTTTTCCAGACTCTACCCGCCCTTGCATCACGCTGCATCAGTTTTGGAGAAACGTAGACACGAGGAGTTGTGTCCCGTAGCATAGGGGCATGCGGCGCGAACCGTGGAGGCTGGCGGCCCCTCAACGGGTCCGTTCACGAAGCACTCAGCAGCGGAAGGGGTCAGGGCGCCGCCGCCGCCGGTGCAGACCCCGGGCCGCATCGAGTATCCGTCTGCCCTCGGCAAGTAGCCCGCTGATCTTTGGCCTGATCCACAGTGACAGGAGCCAAGCGCCGCGAACGCTGCACCATAGAAAAGCGGCCCGCATTGAATTGCGGAGCAAT